>NZ_CP032551.1:0-1210000 GCF_009734345.1 Pseudidiomarina andamanensis
TACATAGGCCTACCCACCGCAGCTTTGCTGGCCAATCAAGGCTATCGTGTTCATGGTGTGGATGTGACACCTGAGGTGGTTGACACCATTAACCAAGGTAATATTCACATTGTTGAACCTGAGCTAGATGCTTATGTTGCAAAAGCGGTGGCGAATAAACAGTTGACAGCTTCACTGGAAGCGAAAACGGCCGATGTTTTTGTGCTAGCGGTACCGACGCCTTTTCATGAAGGACATGTGCCCAATATCGATTATGTAATCGCTGCAACGAAATCAATCGCAGGCGTTTTAAAAGCCTATGATCTTGTTATTTTAGAGTCAACCTCACCGGTTGGCACTACAGAAATAGTCGAGACCACCCTGCAAGAAGCGGGTGTTGATACGTCAAGTTTATATATTGCGCACTGCCCGGAACGTGTCCTTCCTGGACACATTATGCGCGAGCTGGTTGAAAATGACCGTATTGTCGGTGGTTTAACTCCCGAGGCCAGCGAAAAAGTTGCAGATTTCTATCGAACTTTTGTCTCGGGCGAAGTATTAGTGACCGATGCGCGTACTGCAGAAATGGCGAAACTTACCGAGAATAGTTTCCGCGACGTGAACATTGCTTTCGCCAATGAGCTTTCAATTTTGTGTGACAAGTTTAACATCGACGTCTGGGAGCTAATTCGACTCGCCAACCGTCATCCGCGCGTTAATATTTTGCAGCCTGGAACAGGTGTCGGAGGGCATTGTATTGCCGTGGATCCTTGGTTTATTGTTCATGCCGGTGGAGATGATGCTCGTATCATTCGCGCTGCGCGCGAAATTAACGATTACAAAACTGAATGGGTTATTAAACGCATTTTGAGTGAAGTACAAGAGTTTGAAGAAAAGTATGGTAAGGCACCCACAATTGCTTGTATGGGGCTTGCATTCAAACCGAACATTGACGACTTGCGTGAATCTCCAGCACTCGAAGTGCTTCAAGCACTTCAGAAATCAGATATTGAGGTTTTAGCAGTAGAGCCTAACTTGAAACAACATGGAAGCATTCATTTGACGGATTATCATCGGGCAGCCGAGATTGCGGATGTCATTATTTATCTGGTTGCTCACAACGAATTTAAAACCGAAAAGTAAAAGGGATGGTTTTAGATTTTTGTGGTGTCACGGTCAACAAATAGGGATTAGCGATGAAGGTTTTGTTGGCGTTTGGAACACGCCCTGAAGCGATCAAAATGGCTCCTTTGGTTAAAGCCTTACAGGCAAATAGCGATTTTGAGGTGATCGTTGCTGTTACTGCACAGCATCGCGAGATGCTCGATCAAGTATTATCTTTGTTTGAAATTACGCCGAATTATGATTTGAACCTGATGAAGTCAGGACAAGATTTATATGACATTACTTCCGGTGTGTTATTGGGTATGCGCGAAATCTTGCAAAAGGAAAACCCAGATATTGTTTTAGTGCACGGTGACAGCGACAACTTTCGCAGCATCCTTAGGAGCTTTTTATGCTCGCATTCCGGTTGGGCATGTTGAAGCTGGGCTGCGCACTCATAACTTATACTCCCCATGGCCAGAAGAAGCGAACCGGCAATTGACCGGTCGCTTGGCAAAGTATCACTTTGTACCGACAGAGCGTAATCGTCGAGATTTACTTGCAGAGCAGATTTTAGATAAAAATTTATCGTTACCGGCAATACAGTTATTGATGCGTTGCATTGGGTCATCAATAAGATTGAGAATGATGCTGACTTACAACAATCGATTCAAAATCAACTCACTGAAGTTGGTCTTTCTGTTAATTTGCAAGACAAGAAGTTTGTATTGGTCACTGGTCATCGCAGAGAAAACTTCGGGCATGGGATTGAGAATATTTGCGAGGCACTAAAACAACTCGCGACAACTTATCGAGATGTACACTTTGTTTATCCTGTTCACTTGAATCCAAATGTACAAAAACCGGTGCGTCGGCTGTTAACAGGTTTAGATAACGTTCATTTGATTGAGCCTCTAGGCTATGAGCCTTTCGTGTACCTGATGCAGCAGTGCTACTTGGTGTTAACTGATAGCGGTGGTGTGCAAGAAGAAGCGCCTGGGCTCGGCAAACCAGTTCTGGTAATGCGAGACACGACTGAGAGGCCTGAAGCGGTAGAGGCTGGGACTGTAAAGTTAGTTGGCACTTGTATCGCTGCTATTGTCGAAGAAGTGTCTGAACTGTTATCTAATCAGCAAGCCTATGCTGTAATGTCTCGGGCTCATAACCCTTATGGAAACGGGACGGCTTGTAGGAATATTTTAGTTAATTTGCAGCGAACAATTTAAGTGGGTTGAATAGTGAAGAAGAATTTGGTGATCGTTACAAATATAATCCCTCATTATAACTTGAGTTTTTATGCTCGTTTAACATCCGAGTTAAAAGAGAAATACAACGTCATTATAATTGCAGATCAAGCATCAGATAGTGATGTTTTTGTAAAAAACGAAGAAGAGGCCGACATTAATGTTGTTAGCCTTCCATTTTTAAAGACTGGAAGGTTTACTTATCGTAAAGGTTTAGTAGGGGCACTTCGACGTTTAAATCCGGACAAAGTTGTTGTTTACGGAAATCCCAGAGATATGGCTGTGTGGCTGGTGTTAATTTACTTAAAGTTGACAAGAAAGTGGTGTGCTGCATATGGGATGTTTCACCGAATCGGGGGAATGAATAGGTTTTCAAGAGTGGCGTATAAAGCTTTTGGTATACTTTCTCGCAAGCTATTTACCTACTCACGAAGAGGTGCGATTACGTTAGATGCACTAGGTGTAGACTCTAATAAAATAAAAGTAATTGGAACAGCAATTGATAACAACGAAGAAATTCAATTTTTGATAAAGATACCCAAGCTAAGTTTGTCGCGGATCATCAATTAGAGGGAAAAACGGTTGTTCTTCAAGTCGTAAGGCTATCAGCATATAAAAAACCAGGTTTCATTGTTGATGCTGCGCAGGAAATGATTTTAAAAAATAAGAGGCTACTTTTTGTTCTGATTGGAGGTGGAGAACTCTTGGAAGAACTTAAAGTAAAAGTCGCGAGACTTGAGTTAGAGCAGTCGATACGAATATTAGGGCCTTGCTATGACAAAAATCAATTATCTTTATGGTTTTCCGTAGCAAAGATTTCAATTGTGCCTACATGCATTGGCCTTAGTGCTCATCATTCTTTGGGGTTCGGAGTTCCAGTGATGACGGATGACAGTATCGCAAACCAAGCATCAGAATTTGATATTCTTCAACATGGCTTGAACGCAGTAGTCTACAAAGAAGGCTCAATTAATGATTTCATCTTAAAACTTGAGAGCTTTCTGGATAATGAGAAAATGCAAGAGAGTTTATCTCAAGGGGCTTTAAACACAATTAAGTACAATTCTAATTTAGAGACTAAAGTTCGTAACTTCATAGATGCTCTTTCATAATAAGGCATCCTAATAAGTAAGTAGGTTTCGATAAGTTCAATGAATCTTCGCGTTTGTATAAATACTTCGAATCTCCACAATGGAGGCGGAGTGCAAGTTGCTACGTCTTTTTTACGAGAGCTTAGCGATATAGAGTGTGCGTTTAGCGATAACGAAGTCATTATTTACGTTTCGTCGGAAGTCGCAGAAAATCTAGGTGATACAGTACATCAGCTCAAGCAGAACTTCGATGTGCAAGAATTTGATGTTTTTGGATTAGCTGCTTTCTCGCCCAAAATAAGAAAAAAGTACCATAATTTCGATTTGATATTTAGCCTTTTTGGTCCCGATTATTTACCGATGATTGGAGCAAAAAAAGTTATTGGGTTTGCCCAGCCTTGGATTTTGTACAATAACAGTGATGCCTATCAAAGTCTTGGTTTGTTATCTGCATTGAAATCAAAAATGACATTCTGGCTCAAAAAGCAATTATTCAAAGGGGCTGATGCTTATGTTGTTGAATTAGAGCACGTGAAAGAAAGGATGTTATCTAAAAATATCGGCCATGAGAATAACATTCATATTGCCTACAACACGATTTCTGGTAATTACAGGGAAATGAAAGAGCAAAAACTACAACTTGCTGAGAAAACCTCCGAAGTTTTCAAGCTAGGAATTATTTCAAGAAATTACTCCCATAAAAATCTATCCATTCTTCCTGAGGTCAAACTAATTCTTGAAGAGCGATATCACCAAAAAATTGAGTTTTATGTCACCTTCAAAAAAGAAGAGTTTCATGGAGAATCATCTATTTTTCAAAATCAAGTAGTGAACTTGGGGCCTAAGAAAGTTGACGAGTGTATAGATACTTACTTGGAATTTGATGGTGTTTTCTTCCCTTCATTATTAGAATGTTTTTCAGCAACGCCACTTGAAGCAATGGCTACAGGGCGAGCTCTTTTCGCATCAGACCGACCATTTAACCGCAACGTTTGTGGTGAACATGCATATTACTTCGACCCTCTGAGTCCTGAAGATGCGGCGCGTGTAATCGATGACTATATAGAGAATAAATGGCGACGCGATCTCGAAGAACGACTTGCTGCTCGCGAGCATGCGATTAATTTTTCGAATCCGCGAGATCGCGCATTAAAATATATTGAAGTAATAAATAAGGTTCTCTCCTAATGTTCAACGGAAAAAAACTTCTCATCACCGGCGGCACCGGCTCTTTTGGTAACGCCGTCCTTCGCCGCTTTCTATACACGGACATCGCTGAAGTCCGCATTTTCAGCCGCGACGAAAAAAAGCAAGACGACATGCGTAAAGCGTACAATAATCCTAAGCTTAAGTTTTATATTGGTGATGTACGTGATTACCAAAGCGTGTTGAACGCAACACGTGGCGTTGATTTTATCTATCACGCAGCCGCATTAAAGCAAGTACCATCGTGTGAGTTCCATCCAATGGAAGCAGTTAAAACGAACGTTATCGGTACAGAAAACGTCCTTGAAGCAGCTATTCAAAATGAAGTGAAGCGCGTGGTGTGTTTAAGCACCGATAAGGCCGTTTACCCAATTAATGCTATGGGTATTTCGAAAGCCATGATGGAAAAAGTCATGGTGGCAAAATCACGTAACGTAGATGAAAGCAAAACCGTTATTTGCGGTACCCGCTATGGCAACGTTATGGCTTCACGTGGCTCAGTTATTCCGCTGTTTGTAGACCAAATTCGTGCTGGTAAACCTATCACCATGACTGACCCGTCAATGACGCGATTCATGATGACCCTTGATGATGCGGTAGACCTCGTACTCTACGCTTTTGAACACGGTACAAACGGTGATATTTTTGTTCAAAAAGCACCAGCAGCAACCATCGACACACTATCTAAAGCCATTTTGTCGTTGATTAATAAAGACGATTATCCAAATCAAGTTATTGGTACACGTCACGGCGAAAAACTCTACGAAGCGTTGCTCTCTCGTGAAGAAATGGCCTGTGCTGAAGATATGGGACAATACTATCGTGTACCGCCAGATTTACGAGATTTAAACTACGCCAAATATGTTGAAGAAGGTGATAGCAAAATTGGCGAAGTGGAAGATTACAATTCACACAACACCGAGCGTCTTGATGTTGATGGCATGAAGAAACTCTTGCTTAAACTCGATTTTATGCGTGCGTTTGCCGCTGGCGAATATATTCATCCAGAAGGTTAAATTATGAAGCTGTTAATTACCGGAGCAAACGGATTCGTCGGTAAGAACTTGCAAGTTCATTTAAATGAAATGCCTGACGTGAGCTTTAAATGCTACACGCGCGAAAATCATGTCAGTGAACTTAAAAGCATGTTGCAAGATGTTGATGCTGTTATTCATTTAGCTGGTGTGAACCGTCCGCAACATGAACAGGAATTTCAAGAAGGCAATGCCGATTTAACTCAAGCATTGGCTGATTCGGTTCGTAGCGTTTCAAAAGAGCAGAAGCGTCGTATTCCAATTCTTTATAGCTCGTCTATTCAAGCAGAGCGTGACAACCCGTACGGGCGAAGTAAAAAAGCCGCTGAAGATATCTTGCGTAAGCTTTATGGTGAAACGCAAAACCCAGTGTATATCTATCGATTAGCCAATGTATTTGGTAAGTGGTGCAAACCGAACTACAACTCAATGGTTGCGACATTTTGTCATAACATAGCGCGTGATTTGCCCATTCAAATTAACGATGAAAAAGCGCAAGTACAACTTGTCTATGTTGATGACGTCATCGAAGCGCTTTTGAAAATTGCGTTCAAAGCCATCACCGCGATTAGAAACAAGAAACCTGCGCCTGTATCTG
Source organism: Pseudidiomarina andamanensis (assembly GCF_009734345.1). Classification (GTDB taxonomy): domain Bacteria; phylum Pseudomonadota; class Gammaproteobacteria; order Enterobacterales; family Alteromonadaceae; genus Pseudidiomarina; species Pseudidiomarina andamanensis. Next base: position 6,257 of record NZ_CP032551.1, read on the forward strand.
GTTTGAAACTTGCCGGGCCAGTGCATACGAAAACTGTGGGTGACATCGCAAAACACATTCAAGCATTTAAGAATAGCCGCGAAACGCTGATTACCGAGCGCGTTGGAACCTATTTTAAGCGTAAGTTGTATTCAACGTATGTGAGCTACTTACCAACGGACAAGTTCACTTATACAGTGCCGAAGTATGGCGATGAACGCGGTGTATTTGTCGAAATGCTGAAAACTCCAGATAGCGGACAGTTTTCATTTTTTACGGCGCACCCAGGCATTACTCGTGGCGGGCATTATCATCACACCAAAACCGAAAAGTTTTTGGTGATTAAGGGTAAAGCGAGCTTCAAATTCCGTCATGTGGTGACCAATGAGTTTTATGAGTTGTTTACTGACGGCGATAATCCTGAAATTGTTGAAACGGTGCCCGGTTGGAGTCACGACATTACCAATATTGGCAATGAAGAGATGGTGGTGATGTTATGGGCGAACGAAATATTCGACAGAGAAAAGCCGGATACCTATGCTAGCCCTGTATTAAATAACACCGAACAAACGAAAAAATAAAAGAGCCGAATAGAATGAAAAAACTTAAAGTCATGACCATTTTGGGCACTCGCCCAGAAATTATTCGTTTGTCGCGGGTGATGGCAGCACTTGATCAAGTTGTCGATCATAAGATTGTTCACACCGGTCAAAATTATGATTACGAGTTGAACGATGTATTTTTTGAAGAACTCGGTGTACGTCAACCCGATCATTTTCTCAATGTCGATACGTCAAGCTTAGGTCGCAGCCTCGGCGAAATACTAATCAAAACTGAGCAGGTGATTTTAGAAGAAAAGCCCGATGCCGTATTAGTACTTGGCGATACCAACAGCGCCACTGCGACCATTATGGCAAAGCGCATGAAAGTACCGACTTATCATATGGAAGCTGGTAATCGTAGCTTCGATGCGAACGTGCCGGAAGAGATTAATCGCAAACTAGTGGATCATCTTGCCGATTTTAACTTGGTATACACCGAACATGCGCGCCGTCATTTAATTAGCGAAGGCTTGTCGCATCGCTTTATATATTTAACAGGCTCGCCAATGCGCGAAGTGCTGGAGCACTCACTCGACTCAATTCAGAACTCGAATGTGTTGAAACAACTCGAATTAGAACCGGGTAAGTTTTTTATTGTTAGCGTGCACCGTGAAGAGAACGTCGATAGCAAAGAAAACTTAGCTAAAGTGGTTGAAGCGCTGAACGCGTTATATGAAGAGTATGGTTACCCCGTGGTGGTCTCGACACACCCGCGCACACGTAACCGCCTTGAAAAACTTGGTTTAGATAAAATTAGCGGCGATATTCGCTTCTTAAAACCATTCGGTTTCTTTGATTACAACAAACTACAAATGGAAGCGTTCTGTGCCATTTCCGACAGCGGTACCATTAGCGAAGAATCATCTATTTTGAATTTCCCTGCAGTAACGTTGCGCCGTTCCATTGAGCGCCCAGAAGCGCTCGATACCGGCGCTATTGCATTGACAGGCCTCGACAAAGACACCCTCATTGAAGGTGTGCGTATTGCAACAGCGAGCCGAGATGTGTTTTCAGGCACTGAGCGTGAAATTCCGGAAGAATACAAAATCAGAAATACCTCAGAGCGTGTCGTGCGTTTAATTACAGGAACTGCAAAACTGACCCCTCACTGGAAGAATATGGATTCGTTTAGCCGATATGATTGGTAAACGCTCTGAAGTTGTAATTCCGACTGAATTTATAAGCCCGAAAAGCAATTCAACTGGCGAGTATTTCTTTCACATCATAGAACGTTTACTCATTGATAATGCACAAGTAAAACTTATTATTCCGAAGAGTAAGGATAATCTTGTTGCATTTAAAGATTTAGAGTCTCGATTCGGAGGTTCAGTGACCTCAGAATTTATCTCCGAAAACTCGGATTACAAAAGAGCAAGTCTCCGAAAGGCTATCAGTTCGATATTATTGACAGTAAAATTATGGTGGCGAGCACGTTCCTTGAGCAAACAAGTTAGCACCGTGTTTTGGGGTACAAACCCAGCCTTTCTAGTTCTTTTTATGAGCCTTTTTATTTCTTCCAATAAAGTTAAAAAGGTCATGCTGTGTTATGACATTTTTCCAGATAACTTAATAGCAATTAGTAATAGCCGCATCTACGCGACTCTTGGTAAGTTAATTAGACCGATATTCTTGTTGGCTTATAAGCGAGTAAATAAAGTACTTGTAATTGGGGCGTGCATGAAATCTCGATTGATTGAATGGGGAGTCTCCAAAGAAAACGTAGTTTTGGTTAGTAACTGGGCGAATGAATCTGAAATTTTTCCTGTAGAGATGCCAGAGCGCTCTATAAACGCCATAGAGTTTCAATTCTTAGGTAATATTGGCCCACTTCAGGGACTTGAGCTACTTCTCGACTCTTTTCAATTTGTTAGGTCTAAAAATATTAAGTTTAGTTTCTATGGTCGAGGGGCTTTTGTACAAAGCCTAAAAAACTTTATTGAAAGTAATGCTACCAATGTACACGTTCGGTTTGGTGGCGAAGTTGCAAGAGACAATCGAAATAAAACGTTGAATGATTGTGATGTCGCAGTTGTTTCACTTGATAAGCGGGTCACAGGCTTAGGAGTGCCTAGTAAAACTTATTTTTCTCTAGCAGTTGGAAAGCCGTTATTGGTGATTGCAGATGAGTCTGCAGAACCATCTCGGTTAGTTCGTGAATCAAAACTGGGTTGGGTTTGTAGCAGCGAAGATTCGAAAGAGCTTGCAAAGACGATTGATAGAATAAGTGAGGAATGGTCAAGACGCCCCAACGCTGGTTATATACACTCCGAGTTTATTAAACGATTTTCGAAAGAATCTGGTGCATCGGCAATATCTAATGAAATATTGGAACGCGTGTGAAGCTCACTAATATTTTGGTAACCGGTAGCAGTGGGTTTGTTGGCCGACATCTTGTCAAGAAACTAAGTGAGATAGGAGTTTCATTTAACTCTCTCGATCGAGCTAGGTTTTTAGCTACACATGAAATACCAACTGAAAAGTGTGAGATTGTAATTCATCTGGCTGGCAGAGCTCATGTGCTTCGCGAGAAATCAGCTGACCCTTACAAAGAGTTTTATACAGCAAACTGTAAATTTGCAATTGACGTAGCAAAAGCAGCGAGTACGAAGGGCTTAAAGCGTTTTGTATATGTTAGTAGCATTGGGGTTTTCGGCAAAAGTTGCTCTATTAATGCTCTTACCGAAGCGTCAGGGGTTGAACCGAAGGAGCACTACTCAACATCAAAATTGGAGGCTGAGGGTGAGCTAACATTGTTAAGCAGGGAGTTAGGTTTTGAGTTGGTTATTGTTCGCCCAGCCTTAGTATATGGTTACGATTCTCCGGGGAATATTAACCGACTTCTAGCATTGGTTGAAAAACTTCCAGTAATTCCTATTGCAGAGAAGACAAATAAACGAGCGTTGGTATATGTTGAAAACTTAGTTGATTTTCTACTTTTAACGACAAACCACCCTCGAGCTGCAGGCAAAGCGTTCAACATTGCCGACGATTCTATTTCTACCCATGAGATACTATCGGGGTTTGCTAAAGGGATGAAAAAGAAGCCAATATTATTCGCCGGTCCCCGAATTATTTGGAAGTTAATCTTCTTTCTTACTGGTAAGACAAAAATGTATGAGCAACTTTTCGAAAGTCTCGTAATTGATATGTCATATGCTCAAAAGGAACTCGGTTGGCAACCAAAGTTTGAGACTGGAATTGCACTCGAAAATACTGGACAGATGTTTATAAAAGGGAAATATTCGTGATAAGACTGTGTGATTTGATTTTTTCATTTTTAGGCTTAGCAGTTGGATTCCCGATTTTAAGTATTTTGTTTATCATTGGTTTGATTGATACGGGCTCACCAATGTTTAGACAAAAACGAGTAGGACGTTATGGTAAGGCTTTCACTCTAGTGAAGTTTAGAACTATGCCAGTCAGCACGGTCTCTGTTGCTACACATTTGATAAATGCCTCATCTATCACTCGCTTCGGACATTTCTTGCGTCGCACCAAACTGGATGAGATCCCGCAACTGTGGAATGTGCTAAAAGGCGAGATGAGCCTTGTAGGTCCGCGTCCATGCTTATTTAATCAGGAAGAGTTGATTGAAGAGCGTCGTTCTCGTGGGGTTCTTCAAGCACGCCCTGGAATTACGGGACTTGCGCAAGTGAATGAGATCGATATGTCCACACCGGTACTTCTTGCTGAAACTGATGCTCGAATGCTTCAGTCATTAAATTTGAAAAATTATTTCAAATACATCTTTATGACTGTTGCCGGTAAAGGCAGTGGCGACAGAGTTCGTTAATAATTTGATCCTGACACGGGACGTCCGGTAATGACAACACTATGAAAATATCCCGCAAACAATCAGTCTACATTGTCACCGTTCTGCTAGCATTATTGCTAGGCTTTGCTCTAGCGGTATGGCTACACGATTCAGGTCAGGTTGATATCACCTCATTCACGGTCGCGGTGTTGTCGGGCGTGATTTCGTTGGTGGCGCTGTTTATTGCACTGCAAACGTATATCTCCATTGATAGCGTGAACAACATCACCAAAATGGAAGGCGACATTCTCGATAACGAGCACTATGTGACTTCCATGCCTGAGTTTATCGAGACTTATCCGCAAACCACCGAAGCATCGTTGCGAAGCGCTATCATTAGCGAAATGCAAACTAAGCTGGCGCAGCAGTCGAATACCGGGGTGGACTTCGCCGATACCCTGCAATCCATGATCGATATCTTGGTGCTGTTTCCAGCAATGAATGCGAATAGTGATGAGGCCGCCAAGGCGAGTATCGCTACCATGATTACGGATATGAAAACCAAGGCCGCCGATTTCCAATCAATCAGCAAAGGTAACTCCATACAGATTCAACAGGCGGTAAAACTGTTTGAAGCGGTTTGCGAGTACCAAGGGCTGATTGTTCTCAATAAAACGGCCTCCACCGGCTTGTTGAAGGTTCGTGGCCCGGTGTTGCGTAACCCAGAGAGTGTGACGGTTTATTATAATTATCTGGGGCTACACTATCGTCGTTTAGCGGTTGGCTTGTTTGGTAATAAAGATGAGCTTGATGTGGCGTCGTTGAAAAAAGGGATTGCGGCGACACGTGCTTTGTCAGCTTATGAGATGGAGAAGCTGAAGCGCTACGTTGCGCTTGCTGATGAATCATTCGAGCGGGCTTTAAGCCATTCGCAAGATGACCCCATGTGGCGCGGTTATATTCTGTTTAACCAAGCGCGACTGTATTTTGCTCGGGCTGTGGCTCTGGGCGAAAAGTACGACTTTGCATTGGACTACATGCAGCGCGCTATTGATGCACGCATAACGTTGAATGAGCTGATTCGAGATGTGGTGAGCTCAGATGCTGAGTTGAGTATTTTGCAAAAACATTATCTGTTTCAAGAAGAGTATGCCCGTCAATTGTATGTGAGTTACTGTTTAGCGGTTGGGCGCGATGCTTCGTATCGCGGGCAAAAGGTTACGCTTGGTGCCGATTACGAGGCGCTGGTTGCCGATAAGGTGGCTGTGCTTTGTGATGTTGACCGGGAGAAGCTGGCGGCTATGCGCACCGTGAATTCATTAAAATAATATTTAGTTTTGAACAGTTTTACAATTAATAAGAAAAATAGATGAACTATAGACCTGAAATAGACGGTTTGCGTGCAATAGCCGTGCTGCCAGTAATACTATTCCACGCCGATTTTTCCTGGTTTTCAGGAGGGTACGTCGGTGTGGATATTTTTTTGTTATTAGTGGATATCTAATCACTTCAATAATAATAAAAGAACTCAAGCAAAATCGTTTTTCGATAGCTTCCTTTTATGAGCGTCGTGCGCGAAGAATATTACCGGCCTTGTTTTTTGTTGTTGGTTGCGGTGGTTTGTTTGGGTGGTTCTTCTTGTTACCTGATGAATTCAGGAGTATGTCACAAGGAATTGTGGCTCTCACATTTTTCGCATCAAATATACTTTATTGGTGGACTACAGACTACTTTTCACCAGCAGCTGAGGAAAACCCACTACTCCATACATGGAGTTTAGGGGTAGAAGAACAGTTTTATATATTCTTTCCATTGCTTTTAATGGTCTTATGGAAGTGGGGAAAAAGCAAAATCTCTATTATCGTTTGGTCGTTGTGTATTGTCAGTTTTGCGGCTGCTGAATTTGCTTCGCATTTATGGCCATCAGCAAATTTTTACCTTCTTCCGTTTCGTGCTTGGGAGCTTGGCGCCGGTGCATTATGTGCAATTTACTCAAATAAAATTGACGTTACAAAAACTTTTAAACTAAATTCCAAAACCACTTCAGCTTTAGGTGTTGTCGGACTTGTATTAATATTTTTATCAATTATCCTGCTGGACAAATCAACCCGATTTCCTTCTGTTTATGCACTACCTTCTATAATTGGTACAGTATTGATAATCGCATTTGCGAGACCGACTAATTTAACTGGGAAAGTTCTCTCTTATAAACCCATAGTTGCAATTGGTCTTATAAGTTTTAGTGCATATCTATGGCATCAGCCAATATTCGCTTTTTCACGAATGCTCAATCTGACTAGACTCGATGCGTATGATTACGTTTTACTTTCTATTTTATCTCTTTGTTTAGCTGCTTTTTCATGGAAATATGTGGAAGCGCCTTTTCGAAACAAGAATTTTATAAAACAACGGAGTACCGTAGCCTTATTTTCGGTCGTTCTATCAACATTTTTTATTGTATTCGGCTTTATAGGTCATACAACCAAAGGCTTTCCTTTTAGATTTGATAGTAAAGTTTTAGAGCTAACAAATATTGCATCATTGAAATCAACTAATTTTTTAAATTGTCAATCTAGTCCCAAACACATTCTAACGATTAACAACGCTTGCCGAATTGGTGAGGAACAGCAGGAGCCATCAGTGGTATTTTGGGGAGATTCTCATGCGACGGCAATTAGTAATACAGTAGACTCAGTACTCGAAGAGCTCGAATTACAGGGTATTCTCCTGACATATTCAGCGTGTATGCCATCGGTTGATTTAGTTCGAAAAGATAACCCTAACTGCTCTCCATTTAATGCAAGGAATTTACAGTTTCTTCTAGACAGTAATATCGAAACCGTGATTCTATCGGCTCGATGGTCGCTTAATATTGAAGGCACGAGATTTGATAACGGAGAAGGGGGGGGGGAGTACGGAGAGCCGGTCAGATATGAGTTGCAAAGCAATATAAACTCGCTTAAAGAGCCTAGCGAGATTGTGTCCTGGGGGATAAAGACGTTGATTTATAAACTTATCGAAAATGGTAAAAGCGTCATTGTCGTGATGGACATACCGGAATTAGCTTGGGATGTTCCCAAGTTTTTAGCTCGCACTTATTTATCTGAAAACACTATTACGTTATCAACTGCCTCAGTAAGTTATCAAACTTATAAAGAACGTACTGAAAAAGCTTATGTACTGTTTACTGAAGTCAAACAAAGTATTGATAACACCGATAAGTTGAAGTTTATATATCCAGATTTAGAGCTTTGTAATTTAAGGGAAGCGCCAGGAAGGTGTATTGCAAATAAAGATGGTCAACCTTTGTACTTTGATGATGATCATCTTTCAATTTACGGGAGTGAACTACTTCGCGCGCAATTAAGAAATTCCATGTCAAAAATTAATGCTGTTGATCAGATCACCACGGAAACACCTGCGGAATTAAGTACAGCGCGGTAGCGCTGTACGCCACCCACACCAAAACCCCAATCTTTGTAAAATCCCCAAACTTGTAATTTCCTGCGTTCATGACCATGAGGTTCGTTTGATAACCAAACGGGCTGATGAAGCTGGCTGAAGCACCAAACGCCACGGCCATCACGAACGGCATTATTTCTACGTTTAAACTCGTGGCTATGCCTACGGCAATTGGGAAGACAATTGCTGCTGCGGCATTGTTGGTCACCACTTCGGTAATAATCCACGTTAGTAAATACACGGTCACAAAAGCTATCCAAATGCTATTGCCGTTCCCAACCACACCAAAAAGCGCACCAGAGACGGTCGCTGCCAACCCCGATTCAATAAACACATCGGCAATACACAGTGCTGAGCCTATAACCAGCCAAATATCGAGCGGCAGTCGGCGGCGAATATCGGCTGCTGATATAACCTGTGTGACTAAAATCAGACCTAAATAACCCAGTAAACCGTTAAATAAGCTAAATGTTTGGGTGGCGGCGCCCACTACCATTACTACAAAGCCCAGCATGGTAATTGTTTCTTGCTGATTATTTAACGTTGGGCTTAAGCGCTTGCCCTCCAGCACAAAGAAATTGCGCTCGAGGTTTCGATGTCGATAAAAATCTTCACTCGTTGCAAGCACTAGCCTGTCGCCCGCCTTTATTTCAACTTGTCCCAATTTCCCTGAAATACGCTGCCCACCGCGACCGATGGCAACCACTGCAGCATCGAAAAGCGCACGGAAATTGGCTTCTTTAAGGGTGCGACCAACTAAGGTTGAGGTATGGCTGACAATCACTTCAGTCAGGTTGTCATGCAATAAGCCGTTCGTCTCTGAGAACACCTCGTGGGCAAACATATTCACCCCCGGCAAACTGGATACCTGTTGCGCGGCTTTCACGTCACCGCAGAACACCAGGCGGTCGTTTGCTTGTAGGGTTGTTTCAGGTTTGACGGGGCTAATGAGGTTACCGTGGCGCACAATTTCAGCTAAAAATAAGCCATCAAGCGCTCGTAAACCGGCTTGCTGTACGGTTTTTCCAATCAATGGCGAGTCGTCGGCCACCTTCGCATCTAAGAAGTAGTCTTGGCTGATGTCACTTTCTACTTGGCGCTTCGGCAATAAGTAGGCTGCGACGCACGTTGTCGCACCAGCTGCCGCGAGCACACCTAAACCAATAGGTAGGAAATCGAAGAACTTAAAGCCGGGGTGACCGGTTTCCACCAAGAAGCTGTTTACTACGAGGTTGGTTGAGGTACCAATGAGCGTTAGCACACCACCGAGAATTGCGAAGTAGCTCAGCGGAATAAGCAGCCGCTGCGCAGGGTGATCACGATTCTTGCGTACCGTTGACATTAGGGCCGCGACTACCGCGGTGTTATTCAGAAACGCCGAAGTGAAACTCACCAAGCCCATCATACGCAGTAGCGTGATGAACTGGCTTTTGTGAAACAAGCTACGGCTGACCCATTGTAAAGCTCGTGTACGTTCAAGCGCCATGGAGCTGATCAACAGCAACATGAGTGTGATCAGGCTTAAGTTGACATAATGGTTGAGCAGTTCTTGTGCGCTCAGCATGCCGGGGAGATATAAGGCGAGTGCTGCTGCGACGAAAAGCGTCGCAGGGCGCATCTTATTAGCAATGAGCCCTGCGAAAAGTAGAACAATGACAAGACCTACATAGGCCTGCATCATACGATTTCTTTAGCTCCCCAATGTGGGAAATGCTTGCGAACAAACGCGTTGAGGTCTTTCTCAAATTCACTGACTTCGTGTTGCGTTTCTTCTTTTTCAACCAGCGGTTGCTCGACCATACCAGCGCCAACGGTAACGTTGGTGATGCGGTCAATAATAATGAACGCGCCGGTTTTCTTGTTGATACGATACTTATCAAACACCACCGGCTCTTGCAGGCTAAAATCGAGTAAGCCAATTTCGTTTAGCGCGAGTGTTTCGGCATCCTTTTCTTCAAAACTGTTCACATCAATACGGTGATGGATTTTCTCAGCGCTACCGCTGGTAAACTTAGTGCCGAATTTGATGTAGTAATCGCGGTGCGGAACCAATGCATCTTCGTGCATCCAAACCACTTTGGCTCGTAAGCGGTTACTGGTGTGCGGTAGTGCATCTTTTTCGACAATCATGTCGCCGCGGCTAATATCAATTTCATCGTTCAGAGTTAGCGTGACTGCCAATGGTGCACTGGCTTCCTCCAGTTCACCATCGAAGGTATAAATACTCTTAATGGTTGATACTTTACCTGACGGTAGCGCACGAATGGTGTCGCCAACTTTGACTGAGCCTGAGGCAATGGTACCGGCAAAGCCGCGGAAGTTAAGGTTAGGGCGGTTGACATATTGCACCGGGAAACGGAAATCTTTGTGATCGCCATCACGGCTGATCTCGAGGGTTTCGAGGTATTCCATCAAGGTGCGACCGCGGAACCATGGCGTATTTTCACTTCGGTTTACAACGTTATCGCCATCGAGGGCACTGATTGGCACAAAGTGGATATCTGGAATATCCAGCTGACCGGCCAGCTTTAAGTATTCGTCTTGGATTTCTTTGTAGCGATCTTGGCTGTATTCAACCAAGTCCATTTTATTCACCGCAACAATTACGTGCTTGATACCTAGTAAGCTGACGATGAAGCTGTGGCGTCGGGTTTGGGTTTGTACACCATGACGTGCGTCAATGAGAATAATCGCCAGATCACTGGTGCTGGCGCCTGTGGCCATGTTCCGAGTGTATTGCTCGTGCCCCGGTGTGTCGGCGATGATGAATTTGCGCTTATCGGTACTGAAGTAACGGTAGGCCACGTCAATGGTGATGCCTTGCTCGCGCTCTGATTGCAAGCCGTCTACTAAGAGAGCGAGATCGATTTTGTCACCGGTCGTACCGACAGTTTTTGAATCCTTGGTGATAGCTGCGAGTTGATCTTCAAAAATCATTTTGCTGTCGTGCAGCAAACGGCCAATCAGGGTACTTTTGCCGTCGTCGACGCTACCGCAGGTGATGAATCTGAGGAGTTCTTTGTTCTCGTGTTGATCAAGATATTTGAGAATGTCTTGTTCAATTAATGGCGATGCGTGACTCATGTTAGAAATACCCTTCCATTTTTTTCTTTTCCATCGATCCAGCACTGTCGTGATCGATCATGCGGCCTTGACGCTCTGAAGTAGTGGTGAGCAACATCTCTTGGATGATTTCCGGTAGGGTCGCTGCGCTCGACTCGATGGCTCCGGTGAGCGGGTAGCAACCGAGGGTACGGAAGCGCACCAGTTTTTGTTGCGGCTGCTCGCCAGGTTCGAGTGGCATGCGATCGTCGTCGACCATGATGAGGGTACCGTCGCGTTCAACCACAGGGCGCTCTTTGGCGAAGTACAGCTCAGGAATTTCGATGTTTTCGAGGTAGATGTATTGCCAAATATCGAGTTCGGTCCAGTTGCTCAGCGGGAATACACGAATGCTCTCGCCTTTGTGGACTTTACCGTTGTAGATATTCCATAGTTCTGGACGCTGATTTTTCGGATCCCAGCGGTGCTTTTTATCGCGGAAGCTGTACACGCGCTCTTTCGCACGTGATTTCTCTTCGTCGCGTCGTGCGCCACCGAAGGCTGCATCGAATTGGTACTTATCCAGTGCCTGTTTTAATGCTTGGGTTTTCATCACATCAGTGTGTACTGAGCTACCGTGGGTAAATGGCCCGATACCTTGTTTGATGCCTTCTTCGTTGCTATGGGTGATGAGTTCGAAGCCATGTTGCTTGGCCATGCGATCACGAAACTCGATCATTTCGCGGAATTTCCAAGTGGTGTCGACATGCATCAGCGGGAATGGAATTTTGCCTGGGGCAAACGCTTTACGTGCTAAGTGCAGAAGCACGGAGCTGTCTTTACCGACAGAATAGAGCATGACGGGGTTTTGGAATTCGGCGGCAACTTCACGAAATATATGAATGGATTCCGCTTCAAGCTGCTTTAAATGCGTTAGCTTCGAGGTCATGGTTTTGTAGCATCCTTGACTGCTGTATTTGTGTTTAATTGGTTTTTTTCGGTGCGTTGAAAAGTTGTTGGATTGTAGCGCAGTTTCGGGGCTGGTGGAAGTGAGAGGTGGGGTGCAGTCCTTGGACTGCACCCTAAACCTGCTAGTTTTTATGCGATCGCATAAGAAGAGGTGTTTTGGTGGCAATTTTCGAATGTTATTATGCGATCGCATAAATTGATTTCATGTTTAATTTTCGTGATATCCTTTTCGTTATTTTCAATCTTTAAAGAATCGGATGTTAAAGATGACTACAAATATTGTCTGGCATGAAGCCTCGGTTTCGGCTGCGGAACGCGCGGCGCAAAAAGGCCACAAGCCTTGCGTGCTTTGGTATACCGGTTTGTCGGGCTCGGGCAAGAGCACCATTGCCAACGCGGTGGATAGAAAGCTGTTTGAGCGCGGTTGCCATAGTTATGTGCTGGACGGCGACAATGTGCGCCACGGCCTGAACAAAGATTTGGGCTTTGATGATGCCTCGCGCGTTGAGAATATTCGCCGCATTACCGAAGTCGCGAACTTGATGACCGATGCCGGGCTGATTGTCGGTACCGCATTTATTTCCCCATTTGTGGCCGATAGAGCGCAAGCGCGTTCTTTGGCTTCTGCTGACTTTATTGAAGTGTTTGTCGATACGCCGTTAGATGTGTGTGAACAGCGTGACCCAAAAGGGCTGTATAAGAAGGCTCGCGCGGGCGAGATTCCGCATTTTACTGGCATTAGTTCGCCGTATGAACCGCCGGTGGCACCGGAAGTACATCTGCGCACGGCTTCGCTGAGCGTGGAAGAGGCGGCGGAGCAGGTGGTGCAGGCGCTGGTGGCACGTGGGGTGCTGAATGTACGTTGATGTATTTAATGGCGATGCCGATGGGATTTTCTCTCTAATTCAGTTGCGTAAAGTATTTCCAGTTGATGCTGCTTCGCAAATGTTGATTAGCGGCGTGAAGCGCGACAATGCGTTGCTGGCGAAGGTGAGCGATGATCAGGCTCGCGACGCCGTGGTGCATGCTTTAGATATTTCTTTTGATAAAAATACCGACGACTTGCGACGGATTCTGTCGCAGGGGGCTTCAGTGTTTTATTGTGATCATCACCAAGCGCGTACGCTGTTTGAGCACGTGCGTTTGCAGTGCTTGATTGATTTTGCGCCGACGGTTTGTACTGGGCTGCTGATGAATGCTTATTTAGAGGGGCGTCAGCGGTTGTGGGCGGTGGCGGCGGCGTTTGGCGATAGTTTGAATCATGTTGCCGAGGCTGAATGTGCCGCATTAGGGCTGTCTGCTTCTGAGGTTTCTGCATTACGCGAACTGGGCGTGTTGGTGAATTACAACGGCTACGGCGCCTCAGTGGACGACTTGCATTTTGCGCCGGAAGATTTGTTTCGAGCGTTAATGGATTACGATTCGCCGTTGACCGCCGTGGCTGACTCGGCAGCCGATGCGCCGTTTGCGGTGTTGCGTCGTGGCTTTGCTGAAGATATGGCGTTGGCTGCAGCAGCTGATGTGGTGGCTTGTGATGATGTGGTGCGTGCGGTGATGCTGCCTGCTGAAGCGTGGGCGCGCCGCATTAGTGGCACCTTGGGGAATGATTTGGCGCATGCTAATCCGTCGCAGGCAATTGTGATTGCTACGCCGAACGCCGATGGCGCCACGCTGACTGTGAGCTTGCGGGCGCCTAAGGTTCGCCTTGAGGGCGCTGGTGACATCTGTGCGCGGTTTGATGGCGGCGGGCGTGCTGGCGCTGGCGGGGTGAATGCGTTGCCTGTTGGTGCGCTGGATGAGTTTGTTGGCGCTGTCCGCGCATTTTATAAGTGAGAGGTGGGGTGCAGTCCTTACTCTGCCCCTGGGTCGGAGCAAGGACTGCACCCCTCCTACTACTCGAGCCAGCGCTAATCTTGGATAATGGAATACGGATTTAAGAACTGTCGCTTCCACAGTAGCCGTTTATCGACTTCGCTTAGCGCTGCCTCTTCGCACACCGCGTTCCAATTATTCGTAATGGTTTCAATTTGATGTTCGAATATTTCTTTGGCTTCGGCTTCTGACAGCAGAAAGTTATGTGCAGCGGCTAAGCAGGTCTTTAATTGGCTCATCTGGTTTGTACCGAATATCATCATGGCCTGCGATGCTTCATTGCCCGCTCGACCTTGTGGGCAAATATCGTACGCTGGGGTTAACGAGAGTGAGCGCCCGTCCCAAAAGGCCGCATGGTTTCTGGCATGATCGTCGGTGTTGCCCGATAGAATATTAAAGGAAAGTCGAGCAAACAATTCGCGAAGCGTCTGTTGTGGGTTATTAAAACGATGGCGGATAATTTCTGCTAGATTTTCGTAACTCGCATAACGCGCCATCATCTCATCAAGTCCAAGTAAGGTTAGGGCTGAGACAATAGACTTGCGCGTCCAACTTTTGTCGTTTGTAACACGATCAAAGCGTTCAACCAGTAAAACATCTTTGTGAGCAGACTGGGTTAGCATTACAGGAGCGACATTCAGGCCTGCAAGGCTTGCTAGACGCATTGCGATAAACTCTGATTTTACAACGCTATAAACATCAGTGCTCGCAGAAAATTTGGCGATGTATTTCTTGCCGTGAGCTTCAACCAAGGCTTTTGGGCGAGCCCCCCCAATTGAACTGCCATGAAACAAAGCTTGATCAAGTTCAGGAGTAAGTGGAACTCCTTTTTCAACACGTTCTGCTGATTCCATTAATTCTTCAATGCTTACGTTTGTTGAAGTTCTTGGTACATATTCTGTCGCAGATAATTGAAAATCTAACGCGCCGATACGATCAGACCCTGACTCAAGCAAATACGTCAACTCATCAAGCTGACCCGTATCTATATTCTGGCCTTTATGGCCCATGCGACGATTGATAATGACGCGACGCCCCCATGCATCTGGTGCACTATCTCTGATGCACCCTGGTACAGATAGGCCGTCTAATAATGGTAAAACTCCCGATTCTAATGGCAGCTCCGGTTCGTAAATCGAGATAGCATTTGGTGTGCGCTCAAGATAACTTTTACCGTAGTTGAAATACAATTTGTCACCATCGGGCTCTAAGCGACCAGCTACGGTCGGTTCAGTATTACCGGGTAGCCAAATCCAGACAAAGGCTTCTTTATATTTTCGGAGTAATTCTGGTTCAATCTTTCGTTTAGAAGTCATCCTTGGCTACCTTTCGAGATTTTCTAGCCGTTTTGGGTAATAAGCTTAGCTTTTCATTAACTTGTTTGACATGCATGGCAAGTCGGTTGGGTTCATTCTCAAACAAATTGACGCCAACAATTCGGGCTACTTCAAACGTCGCACCAATTTCGCATTTAGGATCAGCCTTTTCTATGCGGTGAAGCATACTTCTTGAGATACCAGCGCGATCGGCTACTTCTTGAGCGCTCATTTTGTTTTCAAGTCTCGCAGAGCGTATCAATCCAGCAAGCAGAGATAATGCTTCTCGGGTGTAATGTGAGTAACTTCTTATAACTGATTTTGGCATTATTGTTCCATACATAATACATATTAATATCTAATGTTTCATGTATAGCACATCGGTCTGTTTTTCGCTAGTTGGTGGGAATCGACTAGCTGCCGGAGTTGGGGGAGGAGGTGGGGTGCAGTCCTAACTCCGCCCCTGGGTCGGAGTAAGGACTGCACCCCACCTTGACAACTGGGCGAGGGCGGCATAATTTTCAAAGGTTACCCTTTGTGAGGGTTCTTTTGCGAGATGACGCTCATGCGCAACCTACTAATAATAGCGGTACTGCTGTCGGCAATGGCTGACGCGGCGAACGCACAGTCCAACCAAATGTTTGAGTCTGAGCCGGGCTTTTGGAAACTTGAAGAAACCATGTTGTGGCAGTTGACGGATCCGGCTGAGCGCGGTGAAGTTCACGCAATTTATAAGCTCAATAGTCTGGTGAAAAAATGCCTAGCGCGCGCCGAGTGCAAAGGGCCGCTTGCGAACAAAGGTGAGCGCCCGACACAGCAACAACGTGAAGCTGCGGTAGCGGCGGCACGGTTGGCGGCGTTGTTTCTCGATAAGTCGAAGCAGGCCGGACTGGAGCGTACTCCGACACTTTTTGTACGACTTCATACCTTCGCCAACAACTTAACCTATGCGCCAAGCACTTACGTTTTGGGGCGGCAATTTCTTCGTGGCGGCATTGTGGCGAAAGACCCAGAGTATGGCGCGCAGTTGCTACAAAGTGCATTAGAGCGCGGGCATTTAAAATCGGGAATTGAACTGGGTTTGCATTACCGTTCCATCGGTTCGTCGCAAGCCGCGCTGGATGTTTTTAAGCAAGCGTTTGAGCTGCTTCGCGACGTAGAGAATCAGTATGAACCTTATGTGAATACTATTCACTCGAATCTACGCGAGCTCGGCTATCCACTGGATAACGTGCTGGCACAGCGCAAGGCATCGATGACTTCAGCGTCAGCGCCTACCCCAAAACCACAAACTTCTAAGGTTCGCGACAATGTTGTAGAGCAAGCTCGGCAGTGCGCGGACGATCTCGAAAATATCATGCAACGTCGTTCTAGCTTGAGCCGGCAATTGCGATCAATTGATAGTCAATTGGATGACGTTGAGGGCGACATCAACGTGCTGCGAAATACACGAGGCACGGTGCGTGGTACCCATGAAGGGGCTTTGGAAAGTTATGCGCGAAGTGGGCAGTTTAGTCGACTCGAGCAAGAGCGACGCGATTTGTTGCGCGAGCGCGGGTATGTTGATCGTGATCTGCGTTCGTTGAAAGATTACAACCAAATGCGTCAAAGCGAATGCAAGATTTCATTGTCTCGCAGTGAATACGACTTGGTCTGCAAAGGCAGAAGTAACAATACATTTTGTGAGGGGTTCAACTGGTGAGCACAAGCAAAAAATGGGTGTTATGGGGCTTTGTTGGCGTGCCGGTAGGTGCGGTTGCGTTGCTGTTTACGGTTGGCGTGTTGAGAGATTTTGGACTATTGCCCGAGCGCCTGCCTTGGCATGCGTCGGCTGCGGAGAAGTCTAGTTCAGTCTCTGGCGCAGTAGGAAGTAAACCGGTTATTGCCGCACTTGGTGATAAAGAAGCTCCGACGCCAATGGGTGCGCATGTCGCACAGCATTGGACAGATTCTTGGCTACGAAACTACGATATTGTCCTTCAAGCGGTTCGCGGCGATAAAGCGGCAGAAGCGCGCGTGCATGAGGTATTGGCTTATTGCAGAACAGAAGCCGACTGCCCAGCACCGGAGAATTCGTTTACCCCAATTAGCAATGAATTGGCCGATGTGGTGACAGCTAGATATCTTTTAGGTGTGTATTTTGTGCAGCAGGCGCGGGATACCGGTGAAGTTGAGGCCGGCAACCTTGGGTACAACTACCTAGCTTCTGCAACCAACTATAAGCACCCAGCGGGAGCATTTGCGTACGCGGAATTGTACGATGAAGGAAAGATTGCGGAGCGCGATACGAATGTAGCCTTCACCTTTTACCGCGAGGCTGCACTGTCAGGCTATTTCCCTGCGGCTTTGCGAGCGGCGGGTATCGCTGAATCTGTAAAGAGCTGGAAGTATGCACTTGAGTCGCTTCACTTAGCACAACGGTATCCTCTTGCTGACGCGGATAGAGCTAAGATTCAGGAGGAAATCACGCGCATTGAGCATGTTGTGTTGAAAGATAGTTTAGTCACCGCCGAAGAACTCCCGCGCACCATCCGCCTGTTTTGAAAGAGGAGGGGTGCAGTCCAAGGACTGCACCCCTCCTTTATTGTTGAAGCATGAAGTTATCAACGGCGAAGCCCTAGACTCAGCCTTGTAACAACTGTTTAACAGCTTTATAATCCAATTTTAAATTATTGGTTGTTTGAACGGATGTAAGCTAAGCCAGTGAAATTTCTAATGCCCGTACTGCAGCTGCCGCGCTCCATGAAGCGCCTGGTGAGCCTGCTAGCTGATGCAACGGCCATCTTGGTTGCGCTAATTGTTGCGCACGTGTTGGCGTATTTATACCAGCCGCCGAGCGATTTATTGCGCTGGGCGTTTTTGTATGTGGCGTTAACCATCGGTTCGCTGGCGGTGTTCACGAAGCTGGGGCTGTATCGTGCGGTGGTGCGGTATGTGAGTTTCCGTGCGCTGGGTTCGGTGTTAGTCGGCGTGTTTGTTTCCACACTTTGGTTGTGGGCGCTGCGAACCATGCTGCAGCTTGACTTCCCTGGGCACGCGGTGGCCAATTACGGTTTGATGGCGCTGCTGATGATCGGCGGAAGTCGTCTGATTATGCGTGAGATTTACCATCGCATGGTGAGTCGTCGGAAGCGCCGCGTGCTTATTTATGGGGCTGGTTCGGCTGGTCGGCAACTGGCGCAAGCATTGATGAATGGCGAGCAATTTCATCCGGTGGTGTTTGTGGATGACGACCGCACGCTGCAGCGCACAACCATTCTTGGTATTCCCGTCATTGACCCATCGCAGGTTGAAGATGCGGTGACCAGTGGTCAAATTGAACGTATTCTTTTGGCTCTGCCATCTGCGACGCGCTCGGTGCGCAAGCAAATTCTTGAATCACTCCAACCTTTAAATATTCGGGTGCAGACCATTCCTGGTATGGCCGACATGGTCAACGGCGATATCTCCATTGATAGCTTGCAAGACGTCAACATTGAAGACTTGTTGGGGCGCGATCCGGTGGCGCCGGATACCACATTGATGCAAAAGCACATTCGCGACAAGGTGGTGATGGTGACCGGTGCGGGCGGTTCGATTGGCTCGGAGCTGTGTCGTCAGATTATTTTGCAAAAGCCTCGGGCGTTAGTGCTGTTTGAACTGAGCGAATATAGTTTGTATGCGATTGACCGCGAGTTGCGTCAGCTATGTGACCGCCACGGTGTGAGCCTTGATATTTTTCCGATGATGGGCTCGGTGCAAAACCAAGCGCGCGTTGAAGGCATCATGAAGGCGTTTAAGGTGCAGACGGTTTATCACGCCGCGGCCTATAAACATGTGCCTTTGGTTGAGTTTAATATGGTTGAGGGCGTACGCAATAACGTATTCGGTACCTGGGCGACGGCTGAGGCGGCCATTAATGCTCGGGTTCAGCAATTTGTGTTGATTTCGACCGATAAAGCGGTGCGACCAACAAACGTGATGGGCACCACCAAGCGTTTAGCAGAGTTGGTGTTGCAATCATTGGCGGAGCGCGAGAATGTGTCGACGCGCTTTTGTATGGTTCGTTTCGGTAATGTGCTGGGCTCTTCGGGTTCGGTCGTACCGCTGTTTAAGCAACAGATTGAGCTCGGTGGGCCGGTGACAGTGACGCACCCTGATATTACCCGTTATTTTATGACGATTCCTGAAGCGGCGCAGTTGGTGATTCAGGCGGGCACGATGGGTTCGACTGGTTCGGTGTTTGTGCTGGATATGGGCGAGCCAGTGCGCATTGTCGATATGGCGAAGAAAATGATCAACCTGTCGGGGCTTGAGCTGCGTACGCGCGATAATCCTGATGGTGATATTGAAATTAGTTTTACTGGCTTGCGACCAGGTGAGAAGTTATATGAAGAGCTGCTGATCGGCGATAATGTTGTACCGTGTGCGCATCCGCGCATTATGCAGGCGCAGGAAGATTTTATGACGTGGTCTGCTATGCACGATTTGCTGCAGCTGCTCGACAATGCTTGTGAGCATGCATTGTACGACACCATCCGTAAGCTATTGCTGCAAGCCCCGTGCGGCTATACCCCTTCTGAAGACCACGTAAACGACCTGCTGGCGCGCCCTCTTTTATAAGTTAAGAGGGGTGCAGTCCAAGGACTGCACCTGTATACTTCTTTTGCAATTAATTTTCTGGAGTTAGGAATGATTTTGGTGACTGGTGGTGCGGGCTACATTGGTTCGCATACGGTAGTTGAGCTGTTGCAAGCTGGCCACGACGTGTTGGTGTACGATAATTTTTGCAATAGCTCGGTGGAGAGCTTGAAGCGCGTGACGCAAATTACTGGTAAGGACGTAACCTGCGTGGAAGGTGACATTCGCGATGGTGAATTGCTGCAGCGCGTATTTAGTGAAAACAATATTACTGCCGTCGTTCATTTTGCTGGCTTGAAAGCGGTCGGTGAGAGTGTCGCAAAGCCACTGGAATACTACGAAAACAATTTTGCCGGTACGATGATTTTGTTGCAGGTAATGGCTGAACATAACGTGAAGCGCATTGTGTTTAGCTCGTCGGCGACGGTGTACGGCGACCCATCTAGTGTGCCAATTCGCGAAGATTCGCCTACTGGCGGTACAACCAATCCTTACGGCACGTCAAAATACATGGTCGAGCGTATGCTGGCAGACTTGTGTGTGGCTGATCCTGAATGGTCGGCGATTGTCTTACGTTACTTTAATCCGGTTGGCGCGCATGAATCGGGGCTGATTGGTGAAGACCCGAATGATGTTCCGAATAACTTGCTGCCGTACATTGCGCAGGTCGCGGTAGGACGGTTGAAGCAGTTGAGCGTTTACGGCGATGATTACCCGACGCCAGATGGTACCGGCGTTCGTGATTATATTCATGTGGTCGATATAGCGCTTGGGCATTTGGCTGCGCTGGATAAATTGCAAAAAGCGACTGGCTTCGAGGCGGTGAACCTTGGAACTGGCAACGGCTACTCGGTATTGGAGATGATGCATGCGTTTGAGCAAGCATCTGGCCGCGAAGTGCCGTACCAAATCGTGCCGCGTCGGCCTGGTGATATTGCGGTGTGTTATGCCGACCCATCGTATGCGCGCGAATCGCTTGGCTGGGAAGCGCAGCGCGACCTCGCCACCATGATGACCGACGCCTGGCGCTGGCAATCGCAGAACCCGAATGGGTTTAAGGGTGCAGTTTAAGGACAGTACCCCCGAAGAGGGGTGCTGTCCTTGGACTGCACCCCACCTCCTGCTCAAATCACGGAACCAGTAATCAACCCCGAACGCTCTATCGCCGCGGCCAACACTTCTTTCGCCCCAGCTTCCCCATGCACCAACCGCACATCACGCACCGAGCCCGCCGTGGTCTGCAAAAACTCCAATAACCCCTTCTGGTCAGCATGCGCACTATAACCGCCAAGTGTATGCACTTGGGCACGAATGTCGTAGCGCTCATGATCCAACATGACATAACCTCCGCGCGGCCCATACTCTTGAATCTGCCGCCCCGGCGTACCTTCGGCTTGATAACCAACAAACACAACGTCAGTTCGCGAATCACCCAACAAAGCCTTCAAATAATTCACGATACGCCCTCCGCTACACATGCCGCTAGCAGCCAAAATGATGGCCGGCTCGCCGCTTTCGCGCAACAGATCAACAATTTGCATATGTTGTTCGTGGCTTTCCACCACATGCAGACGTTCAAAATTAAGCGGATGGCGATCATCCGCCAAACGTTCCTTCGCTTCCTCGTCCCACAATGCTTTTAAGCGCCGATACTGTTTGGTGTACTGACTTGCTAGCGGTGAATCTAAAATCACCGTCATCGTGCGCCAGTCAGGGTCTTGATGCATGATGTCTTCTATTTCGTACAGCAATTCTTGCGTGCGGCCAATACTAAATGCGGGAATCAACACCGTGCCACCATCAACATAAGCTTTCTCAATAACTTCTTTTAAGCGCTGCTGGCGGGTTTCGCGGTCTTCATGGAAGCGATCGCCGTAAGTGCTTTCTAGTACCAGTAAATCAGCATATTCCAATGGGGTTGGGTCAGGCAGTAACGGGGTGTTTTTACAGCCTAAATCGCCGGAAAACACCACGCGTACTGGGTCTTCATGTACGCCCACTTCAGTCATCTGTTCAAACTCAACGTAAGCTGACCCCATGATATGTCCGGCGTTGCGCAAACGTAGCCGCCAACCATGTTCCAGCGCATGCCAGCGGTCGAGAGGGAGGGGTCGGAGTAAGGACTGCACCCCACTTAATACTTTAGAGGCATGCGGGAAGCGGGTGATTTTCATGGCGTCTGCTAGCACAATTGGGAGGAGCACGGCGGTTGCGGGCGTGCAGTAAATTGGCTTGCGAAAACCGGCCGCCATTAAACTTGGCAAGCGGCCGACATGATCAATGTGGCAGTGGGTAATGACTAATCCAACGAGGTGATCAATCTCAAAATCAATCTCCTGAATGCGACCGAATTTGTCGCTAGAAATCGTAAAATCAACAACGTCACCGCCCTGAAATTGACCACAATCAATTAACATGGCGTTGCCATCAGCCATTAGGAACTCGTGGCAAGAGCCCGTCACGCCTTGGTGCGCGCCGTGATGATGCACTCGGTCGATCATGTTATGAATAACGTCCATGTTGTTTACTATCAATTGTTTAACGTAATATTATTAAAAAAATAACATAATGCTATTATCTTTGCTTGCTTTTGTTTTCAAAATTATACGTTACTCTTTACATTGTATTTACGTTTTGAGCTCATAAACGTTAAAACAATTAGAAGCTGTCAAAGGGAGTCGACATTAAAGTGAGTGAACCTCAAACTGTACAAACCGAACAAATAAACGAAGTGAAAAGTGCTCATAAAACGCGCCGAAAAATATCGCTATACAATGGCACAGAAAAGCTCTCTGATTTGGGCGTGCCATTGGCGGAATCAAATGGTGCGGCGATTAAGCGAGCTATGGCGGAATTACAGCGCTCGCCAATTTTAACGCACGCCGTTTTTCGTGATCGAAAGGGAAAGCAATGGGTGATTCCACGAGCTATCTCTTTTATAAAACGTCTGAAAATTCAATTTTTCGCCAACTGACACACACCAAGTAAAATTTACATTTCTACGCTAGTCATTCTGTTTTTCTTGTGGTTATATTGAAGACATAACAATAATAAGAAAACAGAGGCGGGGAATGCGCATAATACAAGTCGATCAGCAGGCCAAGGCGGTCGTGAACCTAGTGATAGGTATCGCTTTGTTTATGGCTGCTTTCGTGATCTTGGTGTACCGATTTCTCGAGCCGACCCAGCTTCAAATTTACCACTCTTTAAGCTCATCTATTCTGATTGCGGCCGGTGCAATTGGTATTTCTTTACTGACTTTCGACTTAAACAGCCGCAGTGAGTCGAGGGCTGGCTTATCGCGACTGTTCGCGGTGCTGGCGGTTATTGCGTCGGTCGACGGTTTCATGGGCAGCCTGTTTGATACGTTCGATTCACAAGTTCATCGCGGGCTTTATGCTACTTCAGGATTGGTTGGGGTATGGATGGCGTTGCGGTTACGTAACCTCTTCGCGATTCGTGTACAACGTATTATTAGTGGGTTGGTGGCATTAGCGCTCGCCATATTACTATTGATGCATTTTGTGACGGAAACGCCGCTGTTGGCGCGTCACCCGACGGGCAGCTTGGTTTCTGGCGCATTGGTGTTGCTTGCTCTTATTGGCCTTTGGAATCAAAGCACCGCCAACGAAGGCGAGTTACCAACGGTCAGCATTTTGACAACGTCAATTGCCGTGATTGGATTACTCATTTCCTCTGCGATTGGTGTGACCCTGTTTCATAATGAAATGAATGAGTTGCGCGATAGAGGGCGCGAAGCGGCAGTAGGCCTCAATGCAAGTCGCCGTGCGGCAGGAAATGAATATGTCAGCACGTTACTGCGTTTGGCGGAGCGCTGGGAAAATTACCCGGAAACTATTCATGATAAATTGATGTCGATTGATATGACGGCATTTTTGCGCGATGTCGATTTTCTAGAAAGTCTGATTTTACGTCGTGGCAACGAGTTAGTTTGGGAGCGTTCGCGACATCAAGATACCACGTATAAAGCAATGTACTTGGCCGATGGTTACTTGCAACAGCAATTTGACCCGACAAAAAAAGACAAAGTACAAATGTTGGTGGCTTCGCGTGCAAATACTGAGTCAGGTGCTCGGTTATTTATTCACGTACCGATAGATTTTAAAGACGATAATTATGAAAGTGGCTATTGGGGGATCTTGGCCGTCGTGAATGTGCCCAAGATGCTATCAAATCAAGCACTCGCTTATCGCTCGCCTATTTACACTTACACCGCAATTTCTAACGGCATGTTGCTTGACGAATATGGCCATTGGGTGTCTGACACCACACTGATGTATTTGCAGAAAAAAGCGCTGTTCTTGTATGAAAGTGCGCTCGATACCGAATTTACTAGCGGTACACCGATTTATTCGTACATGTATGATTTGTCGGAAATGCAGGCGCGTGCCAATTTGCAGACGTTGGTGAGCTTCGCCGGAATTGCGATTGTGTTGTTCTTGGCGTTAACCATTGAACGTAACCGCGAGTTGGTGGTGCAGGGGCGTCAGCTGCGTTTTCAGGCGGAACACGATGCACTGACTGGGTTATATAATCGCACCACGATTGAGCGCATGATCGCCGATAGATTCCATAAGCAGCGCGATTTAACCGCATTGTTTATTGACCTCGACGGCTTTACGCTGATTAACGATAGCTTAGGCTTGCAGGTAGGTGACCGCTTACTACAAGTGCTAGCGCAGCGCTTAAGCAACATTGTTGGTAATCGCGGTATGTTAGCGCGCTTTGGTGGCGATGAGTTCTTAATTGTGTTGCAGAACATGCATGAGAACGAAGAGGCGGTGACCGAGTTAACCAATAAGATTCTGAGTGCCGTCGCGCAGCCTTATCGCATTATGCATCATAAGATTTATCTTACGGCGAGTATTGGCGTCGCGCATCAAACGGAAGACCAGTATGCGCCGCTTGAGCTGATTCAGCGTGCCGATATGGCAATGCATCAAGCCAAGCGCCAAGGCCACAACCACGTTCAGATATACCAAGACAGCATGAGCTTGCAATTTAAGTCATCGGCGGCGATGCGTTCGAGCTTGCAAGAAGCAATAGAAAAGAATCAGTTAACGCTGCATTACCAGCCGATTGTGCGTTGTAACGATGGTGCGACCATTGGTTATGAGGCGTTGCTGCGCTGGGAGCGCGAACCTGGTAAGTTCATTTCGCCTACTGAGTTTATTCCGCTAGCCGAAATGACAGGGCAGATTATTCCGCTTAGCGAGTGGGTGTTCCGTCGCGCTTGTGAAACCGCGGTGAAATTGCAGGAGCACGGGCCATGCAAGATGGCGGTGAATTTGTCGACATTGCACTTTAACCGTACCGAATTTACTCCGTTCCTAGAGCAAACCTTGGAAGAGACGGGCTGTAAGCCAGAGTGGTTGGAGCTTGAACTGACCGAAAGCATCTTGATGGAAAACACCGATTATGCGGTGGAAGTACTGCAAAACCTGCGTAATAAGAACATTACGATTTCGTTGGATGACTTTGGTACTGGCTTCTCGTCTTTGAGCTATTTGAAACGGTTGCCAGTAGATAAAGTGAAAATTGATCGCAGCTTCGTGGCTGGTATTCGTACCCATCGTTCTGATCGCGTATTGATTGGCTCGGTGATTAAAATTGCACAAAGCCTCGATTTCGCCGTGGTTGCGGAGGGCGTTGAAACGCCACAACAAGCGGAATTTGTCACCGAGCTGGGTTGTAACTATATGCAAGGTTTTTACTTCGGCCGACCAGTACCATTCGAAGAGTTGTAAAACATTCGTTAATCCCGATCTTTTGGTCTATTAATTACATACACTTATGTATGTAATTTACAATCTAAAGGCCAAAACATGTCATTTCCTGTGTTATTAAGCATTGTGGTGCTGCTGTGGCTGGTATTGGTTGCAGCAGGTGCTTTTGAAGCGCTCAGGCACAAAATTCTACTGCGAAATATTCCCGTTCGGGTGCACGTGAATGGTACGCGCGGCAAAACCAGTGTCACGCGACTCATTGCTGCAGGTCTTCGTGGCGGCGGTAAGCGTGTTTGCGCGAAAACCACCGGCTCGGCGGCGGCCATGACCGACCCCGATGGTCGTGAATTCCCTATCTACCGCATTAGCGGTGCCAACATTATTGAGCAAATGCGCATGCTAAAACGCATGGCAGTGCTGAAGCCGGAAATTGTGGTGGTGGAGTGTATGGCACTGCAGCCGCATTATCAGAGCCTCAGCGAGTTACGCATGGTGCGCTCAAACGTGGGCGTAATTACCAACGCGCGGGCTGACCATCTTGATGTGATGGGCCCCGGAGAACGTGATGTCGCATTGGCATTAGCCGGCAGTACGCCGGTGCGGGGGAATCTGTTCACCGCCGAGCGCGACTTGCTTGATGTGTTTGAAGACTCCTGCCAAGACCGTCGTAGCCAACTGCACGGCGTCACCGAAGAGGAAGTGGCGGCGATACCTGAAGAAGTTCTCGCTGAATTTAAATACGCCGAACATGCCGAAAACGTCGCGTTAGCGTTGAAAGTATGCGAGCACTTAGGCGTGAAACGCGAAGACGCATTGCAAGGCATGTTGTCATTAGAACCAGAAGCCGGTGCCATGCAGGTGCTTCACGTGCGTTATTTTGAACGTGATTTGATTTTCGTGAACGCGTTTGCGGCAAATGATCCTGAATCCACCGGCCGTATTTGGGAGAACATGCTAGAGAAGCATGGCCGCGATCGGCATTCCATTATGCTCATTAACTGTCGTGCTGACCGCCCCCATCGTTCGCAACAAATGGCAGAGGCTGTGGTGCAATGGACACCGGCCAGTAAAGTGGTGTTGATGGGTTCAGGCTCATTTATTTTCGTGCGTGAGGCAATGAAGTTCGGTCTCGATCCCGACAAGTTATTAGTCATGGAAGGTGCTCATATGACGGAAATTACTGAGGTATTGCTTGAGCAATCGCGAGGCAATGCCTTGATTGTGGGGATGTGTAACATTCATGGTGGCGGCGAAGAAGTCGCACGCTTTTTCCAAAACCGTGCAATTGATGAGGAAGACGTATGATAGCGCTGAATATTCTTGCCGTTGCTATCGGCATCGGGTTGTTCTTTACGCTGCTACTCACCCAAACCTTGGGGTTAGCGGCTGGTGGTTTGGTTGTCCCTGGCTATGTGGCGTTGCAGTTAACAGATCCGCTGAGTTTGGCGCTAACTCTGGTGGCCGCATTCGTGACCTATTTAATCGTCAAAATTGTTTCAAGTTTCGTGATTGTGTACGGTCGCCGTCAAACCATCATCATGATTCTAACTGGCTACATTATTGCTGGGTTGTTCGATATGTTTATTGGCAACTTAGTGAATTGGACTGACTTACAAATGATAGCCGGTGTTGATGAAGCTCAGGCGCAGGTACAGCCACTGGAATCGAGCCTAATGATGGCAGTGATGGAAAGTAGCATCATTGGCTACATCATTCCGGGTTTGATTGCCATTTGGTTTGAGCGTCAAGGCGTGTTGCAAACCTTATGTGGCCTGGCTGTAACCGCTGTATTGGTACGCTTAGCACTGATTGCGATAATGCCCGAATCACTCAGTATGTATGAAGCAAGCCGCGCATTTCAGATGCCCGGCTGGTAAGTAAGCGCCAACAGGAGAATTATTCAAATGAGTAAATTTACCAAGATTTATTGGCGCTCTTCAGGAGTGCCACTTTGGGGCCAAGTATTTCTGATTGCGCTGGCGGTGCTGGCATTTTTGCTGGCTGAAAACTTACGTCAACGTGACCCCGTGGTGGATAAGAATTACGCCACCATGGTGAACGCCGCAAAAATTATGCGCGAAGGTATGGATGTGTTGAAGCCATTGCGTGCCCAGCTTGCGCCGATTAATCCGGAGTTTGATCCGCAACGTTCTGGTTTAGTTGGGCTTGAGAACTCCATTATTACCACCAACCAAGGTGGCCGCGAATCGAAGCAAACTACCGTGAACCCGAACTGGGCCGCAGTTGCCGTGAAATTGTTAGCAGATGCAGGGGTAGGCGAAGGTGATTTAGTGGCAGTGACCGTATCAGGCTCGTTTCCAGCGATGAACCTTGCGGTGTACTCGGCGTTAGAAGCGCTTGGTGCCGATGCGGTGATTATTGCGTCAGCATCGTCGTCGCAGTGGGGCGCCAACGTACCGGGTTTCGCATGGCTGGATATGGAGCGCGAATTGCGGCGCGCGGGTGTGATCTCGCTGAAGCCAATTTATGCTTCTCTAGGTGGTATTGAAGACCGTGGTATCGGTATTTCCGATGAGGGTATTGAGGCGTTGAAGCGCTCGATTGACCGCGCCGATATTAACTTTATTGACCCTGCAAACTATCAAGAGGCAGTGGCTGACCGTATTGCGATTTTCCGTGAGTACTCTGCAGAGCGCAGTTACAAAGCTTTTGTGAACGTGGGTGGTGGCGCTACGATTGTAGGCCCTCCGGGCATTGATGACATGTTCAAATCAGGCTTACAAAAAGATGCACCAGCGCGAGCATTCGCGGTAGACACCGTAATGGGCTATTTCTTACAGGAAGAAATTCCGGGTATTCATTTCATCGGCATTAAGAACTTAGCGAATCGCTACGGCTTACCGATTGCACCGATTGAACCCGTGCCCGTTGGCAACGGCGGCATTTATTCCGCCACTGTGTACAACCGTTGGTTAGCAATTGCGCTTGGCCTTGGCCTATTCGGCATGACCTGGTTGATTGTGCGCTCAGCACGTATTACCAGCATCTTTAATCGCGCCGGCGGCCACGGCAAAATCACCAAACCAATGGTGTAGCCCGGCGTTCTACGCCGGGTAACGCGCAGCGTTGCTCGTTGTTCGTTGCTCGTTATTGGTTATTGGTTATTCGTGGTGATATGCATGTAGAAGCATCGGAGGCATCCAGTTAGCCAATGAGCTGAAGCGGCAAGTGTAAGAGCAGCAGAGCATGGGTATGTAGAATCTATGCTTTGGGGCGTTTCATG
Source organism: Pseudidiomarina andamanensis (assembly GCF_009734345.1). GTDB lineage: Bacteria > Pseudomonadota > Gammaproteobacteria > Enterobacterales > Alteromonadaceae > Pseudidiomarina > Pseudidiomarina andamanensis. Next base: position 34,864 of record NZ_CP032551.1, read on the forward strand.
AAAGGTATATGGGTGTGTGGTGTCTCTGAAAAAAGGCTGTTCAGTTGCAGCAAAAAAGTCGCATTTTGGGGTGCCTGATTTGTATCAAATTTGATGCAACTGAACACTAAAATTTTTAGGGGGTATGCACACCTCTATGATCTCCTGATATCAGTCAATTAGGTTTTTTGCATAGATGCCGGTTACGTTGCCACTCTTGAGAAATATACGTAACGGTACCGCGCCGATGTCGCCGATGGTGATTAAATAGGTTAACTCGGTGTCGGTTTCGACAGATGGTTGCCCTAGACGTTCTTTCAAACTCTTTGCGGTTGTACACAAGTATAATTGAAAATCGGAGAGGATATCGCAGTTTGAAATGAACACTCGTTTGACAAAACTACGTTGTTCATCAGTTGTTAATAATTCAATGGTTAAGCCATCATAAAATAACTGACTTACTGTCATTTTATGTTCTGGCTGATGGCGGTTTGGTACTTGCTTTTCCGTTCGTTTCAGCGGTTCGCCGAGTACATTAATGATGTCAGCTTCGTTTTGTCCAAAGGATTTATATAAGCTATTTAATTCGTACGGCTGTGACCCTTCGTCATAGCGATGATGCGGCTGCTGCCAAATGCTGGTATCGGACGCTTGTGGAAACGTGAGTAGGTGATGATTGGTTGTTTCTGCATGAGAACTCGCGCTGAACAAACAACCTACTAAAAATATGACGTAATATTTTGCCTTCTGCATGCGTAGTATCCCTTTGGTTTATTTTGTCTTTCCATATCTAGTCGTTGCAATATAGCTTAAATATCACTCGTTTTCTTGTTTGTTAGAGCATAAAAAAATGGCCAGTCACCTAAATGACCAGCCATTTTTGAGATGTATCTTCGTTTTTCGTTTTTCGTCCTTCGCTTTTCCGAATAACGAATAACCAATAACGAATAACGAATAACGAATAACGCCTTCGCCTTTAGAACGTGTACATCGCCATGAACTGGAGGCGAGTCAAGTCACCATCGACGCCGGCGTCGTTTTCACGTTGCGCCAACGATACTTCGCCACCGAAGGTGAGCTTTTTGTCGACTGAGTGCATCACGTTGAAGCCAACGCGCTGAGTGAACTCAGTGGCTAGCGAGCCTTCGAGGTTGTCGGTGTTATCGGCCCAGCCGCGGCTGTAGACGATGTTTGAACGGGTTTTGTCGCTCCAATGATGACGATACGCGAAGGTAACGCCCATTACGTCGAGTGACTCGAGGCTGTTGTTCGGGTCAACATAAGCACCGTTGAAGGTGTTAAGCCCCAAGTAGCGGCCGATACCTGAGCCGGCGGTGAAGCTAGCACGGATGTCGTTGCCGTTATCAAATGCTAATTTACCGCCGAAGGTGACGCCGTAGCCGGTTGCTGTTTCGTCGCTACCGTCGCTATCGATGTCGTACGCTAATTGACGCACTAAGCCGGCAACACTGTAGCTGAAGTTGCCGCTCTTACCTTTATACTTTGCGGTAAAGTCAGGCATGATACCTTCGCTGGTGGCGGCACGAGATACCGCACCGGTACCCGCATCCACTAAGCTCACTGTGGTTTCTGGGTTCTCGATTGAGAAGCTCCATGCGCCGCTAGTGTAGCGAACTTGCGGTTGACGCATGAACACCATACCGTCGGTTGCACCAACGAAATCGACTGATTCTGGCAAGATGCTTAAATCTTGGAAGTTTGACCAAGCTTGACCAATCAACCAGTTTTTGTATTGCAGGTAGGCTTGACGCAAGCGTGGCGCGTATGAGTTAGTGATACGCTCATCGCCACTTGGCACGGTCAAGAAGTCGATTTCGATACGACCGCTGATGTCTTCGCCATTATCGAGCTTTTGCTTTACGTCGAAAAAGAAACGCGATTGACGCGCATGGAAATCGGTTACGGCGTCGTCACCTTGACCGCCCACTGGCGTTAAGCTAGGAATATAGAACTGGCGACCGATGTTTTTGTCGGTACCCGAACCGGCTGAACCGTCACCATAGTCAGAGATCATGGCATCGAGTTTTACATAGCCACTGAATGACCACTCTGGGCCCTCTGCAGCGTGAGCGTTTGTGGCTAAGCCGCCTGCTAAGCTGGCAAGTACTGCACTGGCAACTAGCGATTTGGTTAGTGTTTTTTGCAACATTGCTGTGCTCCTGTTTTGTAAGACGTTGTTCGTTATTCGAAACTCGTTATTCGTTATTGGTTATTCGAAGTAAGACAAACACCATAAATATTTAACTCGATGCACGAATAACGAATAACGAGTAACGAATAACGTTAGTGAGTAAGCTTTTAACATGCGGGCGTAATTATCAATCTAGACTATGGTCTAATGGCTTGATCGCGCGCAATAACTGAAGGTATACGCATCAAAAAAACGTTATTCGATACTCGTTATTCGTTAATCGAAAAAGACGAGAAACCAAAGCTAGCGCACAAAGAAGTGAGCAAATCGTACTTCAATCTGCCGAGCGAGCTAAACTCACGAATAACCAATAACGAGTAACGAATAACGATTTAGCAGTTCAATAGGAGGTTTTATGCAACATGACGTTTATAAAGTGCCGGCGGATGCGAAAGCGCGGGCATTGGTGAACAATGAACAATACCTGGCAATGTATGAGCAGAGCGTGAAAGATCCTGAGGGGTTTTGGCGTGAGCAGGGGCAGCGTATTAGCTGGTTTAGCCCGTACACGAAGGTGAAGAATACGAGTTTTGCGCCGGGTAATGTGAGCATAAAATGGTTTGAAGATGGCACCTTGAATGCGTGCTACAACTGCGTTGATCGACACTTGGCGGAGCGCGGTGATAAAACGGCGATTATTTGGGAAGGTGATGACCCAAGCGTCAGTGAAGAGATTAGCTATAAGCAACTGCATCACGAAGTGTCGCGCTTTGCCAATGGTTTGAAGAAGCTGGGCGTGCAAAAAGGCGACCGAGTGGCGATTTATATGCCGATGGTGCCTGAGGCGGCGTATGCCATGTTGGCGTGTGCGCGCATTGGTGCGGTGCACACGGTTATTTTTGGCGGCTTCTCGCCGAATGCCATTGCTGACCGTGTGAATGACTGCGGTGTGAAAGTGATTGTAACGGCTGACGAAGGCCGTCGTGGTGGCAAGAGTACACCACTGAAAGCAAATGTTGATGAAGCCCTACGTGGCGGTCGTTGCGCAACGGTTGAAAAGGTTGTGGTAGCGAAGGTTACGCACGGCGAAACCGAATGGGACGACAGCCGTGATGTGGCGTGGGATCAGTTGGTGAAAGATGTGCCTGCTGAGTGCCAGCCAGAAGTGATGAATGCAGAAGACCCGCTGTTTATTTTGTATACCTCAGGTTCAACCGGTAAACCGAAGGGCGTGTTGCACACCACTGGTGGTTACATGGTGTATGCGTCAATGACGCACGAGTTAGTATTTGATTACCACGAAGACGATGTGTATTGGTGTGCGGCCGATGTGGGCTGGATTACAGGGCACAGTTATATTGTGTATGGTCCGTTAGCGAACGGCGCAACCACGCTGATTTTTGAAGGTCTGCCAACGTATCCGGGCGTGGGCCGTATTGGTGAAGTGGTTGATAAGCACAGTGTAAATATTCTGTACACCGCACCAACAGCGATTCGTGCGCTGATGTCAAAAGGCACCGCCGCGGCAGAAACCTCAACGCGTAAATCGTTGCGTACCTTGGGTTCCGTCGGTGAGCCGATTAACCCTGAGGCTTGGGAGTGGTATTACAAGGTGATTGGTGAGAGCCGTTGCCCGATTGTGGATACGTGGTGGCAAACCGAAACGGGCGGCATCATGATCACGCCATTACCGGGTGCGACTGATTTGAAACCAGGTTCAGCCACACGTCCATTCTTTGGTGTACAGCCAGCGTTGGTGGATGCTGATGGCAATGAGCTTGAGGGCGCGGTAGATGGCAACTTGGTGATTAAAGATTCGTGGCCAGGCCAAATGCGTACGCTTTGGGGTGACCACGAGCGCTTTGAGCAAACCTATTTCTCGGCGTATAAAAATATGTACTTCACTGGTGACGGTGCACGTCGTGATGAAGATGGCTTCTTCTGGATCACCGGCCGTGTCGATGACGTGTTGAACGTGTCGGGTCACCGTTTGGGTACGGCGGAAATTGAATCGGTGCTGGTGGAGCATGAGAAGATTTCTGAAGCGGCAGTTGTGGGGTATCCGCACGACGTGAAGGGTCAGGGCATTTATGTGTATGTGTCGGCGATGGCTGGTACGGAGATTACCGACGAGCTGACCAAAGAGGTGCGTGACTGGGTACGCAAGGAATTAAGCCCAATTGCGACGCCTGACTTTATTCACTGGACAGCTGATTTGCCGAAGACGCGTTCAGGTAAAATTATGCGCCGAATTTTGCGTAAAATTGCTGCCAACGAATTCGAGAATTTAGGCGATACCTCTACGCTTGCCGATCCGTCTGTGGTAGATTCGTTAATCGAAAACCGATTAAACAAATGACGGTGGCATGGCGAAATTTTTAATAGCAGATGATCATCCTTTGTTTCGCGAGGCCCTGCAGGGGGCACTCGCGAATCATTATCCTAAGCTTGAGTTGCGTGAAGCGGGCGATTTAGACGCGACGCTTGCGGCGCTTAACGAGGATGACGATCTTGATTTACTTCTATTAGATTTGCACATGCCGGGCAGCGGCGATTTGTATGGGTTAATTCGTATTCGCGAAGATTATCCGTTACTTCCCGTTGCCATTATTTCCGGCTCTGAAGACCCAGCCGTGGTTGGCAAATGCATTGGCTTCGGCGCGTTAGGTTTTATCCCGAAATCACTCTCGTCAGCAAAAATTGCTGAAGCGATCGATGTTATTTTACAAGGTGACACTTGGGTTCCGGCAGAGATGCGCGGACGCCTCGATAACATCACCGATGAAGATCAGGAACTTGCCAGAAAAGTCGCTGATCTTACCCCGCAACAATACCGCGTACTGTTCTTGCTTCACGAAGGCTTGTTAAACAAGCAAATTGCTTACCAATTAAACATTACTGAAGCGACCGTCAAAGCTCACATCACGGCGATTTTCCGCAAACTTGGCGTGTACAGTCGTACTCAAGCGGTACTTTTGGCTGAGCGTCTGCAACTTGAACCGAATCCTACCTAATTGTTACATCTTGTTACAAATTTGAATAAAAAATGATTCATTTGTTAATGAATTGTAGGTAATTTCTTCCTTTGCGACTGTCAATGTCGTACACATCTGACACAAACAAGGAAGAGCAATGACAACAACTAAAACTGCTCGTTGGTCGACATTAGCGATAGCGGTTGCGGCGGCAACTTCGGTATCGGCATTGACGGCTCAAGAGTTTCAAAAAGTAGATGCGGCCATCAAAGTGACCGAACGCCAAGCCAATCAGGTTAGCGAAAAGCACAAGATGACCATTGAAGAATTCGCGGCAGCACAGCAATCAACGCGTTTTTTAATTGAGTTTGTTGAGCCGGCTGTGGCTGTTTATAAAGGCGGCATCGCCGGTTTCGAGGCGACGTCTGCAAAGACGACTGGCGCAGAACGTTTAGATGTCAAATCGCGCAAAGTTCAAAGTTATGCCCAGTATCTTCAGCGTCGCCAACAAACCGTTTTAGCGGAAGTAGCGAAGCGCGTACCAGAATTGAAAACTCAGTCTCATTTGACCTTCACGTTTAACGGCGCAATTGTTGAATATAAGGGTACTGACTTAAAAGAAAAATTACGCGGTATTCCAGGTGTGAAAGCAGTACATAACGATCATGTTGTTTATACCGATATGGATGCCTCGAATGACTTGATTAACTCACCAGAAGTTTGGCAACTGCTTGGTGGACAAAGTGCTGCAGGTAAAGGCGTTAACGTAGCGGTAATTGACACCGGTATTGATTTTGCTCATCCGATGTTTGCTGATAACGGTCATGAACCAGCAACGACAGCTGCAACCGATGATTATTGCGCATTAAATGCTGGAGTCTGTAACGACAAGATAGCCGTTGCACGGTACTACCCAGCACCTTCTACGGTGCATCCGAATGAGTACATGGATTCACCGCAGGATATGAACGGCCACGGTTCGCACGTAGCAGGTACATCGACGGGGAATCCTGTTAGTACCACTTTCAACGGTGTTGCCTTAAATTTCTCAGGTGTTGCACCGGGTGCCAATCTGTTTGTTTACAAAGGCTTATGGAATACCGTAGATGGTCGTGGCTCGGGATTGACATTAAGCCTCGCTGAGGCTTTGGAAGATGCCGCAGTCGATGGCGCTGACGTGATCAACAATTCATGGGGCGGTGGTGCTGGAAGTAGCCCTGCTAACAGCTATTACACACCAATCATGAAATCGCTCGATGAAATGGGTGTGGTTACTGTTACTTCTGCAGGTAACTCCGGTCCGGGCGAGCAAACCGTGGGTTGCCCGGGTTGTATTGAAGAAACCATTACCGTTGCAAGTACGCGTACGGGTCGTGTTTTTGCTAATCCAGTTGACGTGGATGGTTTTGATGCCGTGTTATCGGTTCAAGGTTCTGGGAATTTCACAATCACGACAGCTATCACAGCGCCTTTAATGCCTGCTTTGCAAGTTGATGCGGCAAACTTCGAAGGCTGTAATGCTTTTCCTGCGGACGCATTCGCGGGCCATATTGCGATGATATCGCGCGGTACGTGTAGCTTCGAAGTTAAAGCAAACAATGCGCAAGCAGCTGGTGCTACCGCGCTTATTGTCTACAACAACGCGGGAGCGGCGGCCGGCATGGCTATGGCTGCGGCTACATTGCCAAGCGTTATGATTGGCCAAACCGATGGCGAAGCTATTTTAGCTGCTTGGACTAATGGGCTTAGCGCTACTATAAATCCGACTGATGCCATCATTGATGAAAGCAGCGTCGATGTGTTGTCTGCCTTTAGTTCACGCGGCCCGAACGGCGATTCGAGTATGTTGAAGCCGGAAATTGCGGCGCCGGGGCACGATATTTTGTCGGCAGCGCCAGGGCAAAGCTACATGGCAATTAGCGGTACTTCAATGGCAAGCCCGCATGTGGCAGGTGCAGCGGCGTTGTTGTTGGCTCACAACCCTGATTTACTGCCGCAACAGGTGAAGTCAATTTTAATGACGTCGTCGGTTGATGGGGTGCGCAAAGAAGATGGCGTGACACCGGCCGATCCGTTTGATGTGGGTGCTGGTCGTCTTGAACTTCCACGTGCGTTTAACACGGGTATTACCTTTGATGTGGCATCATTTGCCAACCCAATGTGCTTAAACGTTTGTAACTTCACACGTCAAATCACCAACCTCGATGATGCCGCGGGTGAATGGCAAGTCGCGGTAGCGTTCACTAATCCAAATGTCACTGCAACTTACCCAGAAACGTTAACTTTAGAAGCTAACGGTAGCGCAGAGTTCGCGCTGGAGGTTGTTGGTCGTCATGCCGATGAAGGTTGGCAATTTGGTACGGTTACACTTACCGATGCCAGTGGCACTTTTGCTGACGCTCGGTTACCAATCGCTGTATATACCGCAATGTCAGAAAACTCCGGTGCTATGAGTAGCGGTGTCACAGCGGGCGAAGTTGTGGCAAATGCACCAATGACACTGACCATGCTGAGTGCGCTTGGTGATACCGGTGAAGATGTGACGATTACGGCGCAATTCCCTAGTGATGAGAACTTTGTAGTAGACGAAGATTCAGTGGTTGTCACTGAAACCTTAAGCTCAACCACTAGCTCAACGCTGGATAGCACCGCGCGCACTTATACGTGGACCGGTACGCAAACTGATAATCCGGCGGTTGTGACACTGCAACCAGCAACAACCTTCCCATGGGTTGGCTTTGACTTCGATACAATTGGTGGTGCAACTTACACTGAATGTGCGAGTGGTTGTGATGAAGTAGCTTTCACACTGGATATTACTGGCCTTGCTACGTGGGAATATGAGGGGACGCAATACACAAAACTCACCTTCTGGGAAAACGGTATTATTCAGCTTGGCGAACAAACCGTAGCGACCACATGGCAGTTGCAAGGTCTGCCAAATAGCGCAGAACCGAATAACGTATTGGCGCCATTGTGGGCAGACTTTGAAACTGAGGCTGGCGAAGGCGAACTGCGTTATGACATCGTTTTCGACGGCGTCGATAACTGGTTAGTTATTGAGTGGTATCGCGTGCAAGAGTGGGGCGATACAACGGGTGCTACCCATACGTTCAATATTTGGTTCCGCTTAAATGGCAGCGATGCGTATTTCAACTATATCGATGTTAACCAAACAGCGAACCTCTACGGTGTGATTGGTCTTGAGAACGCAGACGGTACGGTTGGCAGTATGGTTTATGCAGCAGGCGGCTACTATCCGGCGGATGGTGAGGCGTTTGAGATTGGCTTGACCAAAGGCGAATCAGCCTCTGTGCAAATTGATCTGGACGCTACCGTGACAACCTTTGGTGATATATCGAGCGCAACCGGCAGTGGTAAACATAGCAACGCGATGACTATCGACTTAACTGATGCCGTGGGTGCGCCGCAGCGTGATTTGTTGACGCTGTTAAACATTACCAGCGGTACTGTGTCGTACGACGCTATTCTACCCATGCTGATTAAACCGGACGGCACCATGACGGTTGAAGTGACTGCGCAACCTGAGCACGGTACGGTGAGCTTTGATGGCATGATCGCAACCTATACTCCGGATTCAGGTTATGTCGGTAGCGACAGCTTCAGTTATCGTGTAGTGGATGCTGCTGGCGCAACGTCAACGGAAAACACCGTATCTGTTAGCGTAACTAATACGGCGCCAACGGTAACGGCTACCGCACCAGAAACGGCTGAAAACGGTGATACTGTGGTGTTAGATGCGTCATCGGCGGCGGATGCTGAAGGCGATGCATTAACCTATAGCTGGGTACAAACCGCGGGGCCTGAGATTGAGCTCAGTGGTGCTGATGCAGCACAAGCATCGTTCACTGCACCGTTGTTTGAGGAAAACGACACAGACTTCGGGTTTACCGTGACTGTGAGCGATGGCATTGAATCGGTTACCAGTGATGTGGTTATGACTGTGTTGGCCGATCCGAACACTGCGCCGGTTATTAATATCAGTGCACCTAGTTCAGCGTCAGCTGACACCATAGTGCGTCTCGATGCATCAGGCACAACCGATGCTGAAGACGACGTTTTAACCTTTAACTGGCAGTTTGCTGGCGGTACCACTGTCTCGTTGAACAATGCGACTTCCGCGGTTGCAACGTTCACCGTGCCACGTGTATTTGAGCAGGCACAAGCGAACTTTGTGGTCACTGTTTCTGACGGTCGTGCGACCAGTCAACAAATGGTAACTGTGACGTTTGAGCCGGAAGAAAAATCAAGTGGTTCAATGCCTTGGTTATTCACCTTGCTCGCGTTGCCATTGGTTTGGCTACGCCGTCGTAAAGGTTAAGTTAAAACAATTTATTACAAAATTTATTCTTTTGTAATTTGGTCAAAAACGGCGATAGTATGAACTATTGCCGTTTTTTATGAGTATAAAAGTAACTATGAAAAGACTACAGACAACACTAGCAGTAACAATTGTGGCTTTGCTCACGAGCGCAGCAACAAGTACCGTTTATGCGGCCGACATTCAGGTGAAAGTGAATGAGCGGACCATGACTGCGCCACAGCGAAAAATTCCGCAACCGGCTGAGCAGCGAGTAGGCGTCGCTGCGCCGAAGCGTTATTTGATTCAGTTGGAAGAGCCAAGTGTCGCGACTTATAAAGGCGGCATTGCAGGCTATGCGGCAACGTCAGCTGCGGTCACTGATAGCAAGCGTTTGCGTCTTGGCTCTCAAGCCGTATCGGATTATTCAGGATACGTGCAAAAACGGCAGAAAGAAATTTTTAACACCATCACACAACAGGTGCCTTCGGTTGCACTGAAAAAGCACATGAAGTTGCTACTGAATGCGATGGTGGTGGAGTACAACGGTGATGATTTAGCTCAACAGTTGGCGGGTATGCCTGGTATAAAAGGCGTGTATGCTGATCGTGAAGTTTACGTACAAACGGATACGTCAAACGCCCTAATTGAGGCTCCAGCCGTATGGCAACAGTTAGGCGGGCAAGCGCAAGCTGGTGCAGGCGTTAAAATTGCTATTTTGGATACGGGAATTGACCCTGACCATATCATGTTTGAAGATAACGGCCATACGCGACCTGATTTAGGGATCACTGACGATTACTGTGCCAGTACCCCTTCGTTTTGTAACGATAAATTGATTGTTGCTCGTTATTTTTTGCCAGCGGGATTTGATTTACATCCGGATGAGTTTGCTAATTCGCCAGAAGATTTAGATGGCCATGGTACACACGTTGCTGGTACCGCTGCGGGTAATCCTGTAAGTACAACTTTTAATGGGGTTTCGGTGAACTTCTCTGGCGTAGCTCCGGGCGCTAATTTAATGATTTATAAAGCCTTGTGGGTAAATGCCGATGGCAGTACGACGGGGTCATCAATCAGTTTGGCTGAAGCGTTAGAGGCGGCAGCAAATGATGGTGCAGATGTCATTAATAACTCGTGGGGCAGCCTAGATAACGGTGTCGCGCCCTATGAGGCAGATATAGTTCGCGCTATTGACGCGATGGGGATTGTGAATGTGGCAGCTGCCGGCAATGATGGTCCTGCAGAGAGTAGCATGGGCTGCCCAGCCTGTATTGATGAGATGTTGGCGGTTGCTAATACGCAAACGGGTCGTCGTTTTGCGGTGACAATGACGCATAGTGATTATAGCAATGCAATTCCGGTGCTGATTGGACAAGGGGATTTCACTATTTCCACAGCAATTACTGGTGCTTTTCGAACTGCGAAGCGCGACGCGCCGTCAAATTCACTAGCCTGTAACAGTTTTAGTGCTGGCTTATTTACCAACGAGATTGTACTGGTTGAGCGCGGTACTTGTACGTTTGAACAAAAAGCTAATAATTTGCAGGCTGCCGGTGCCCGAGCGATGGTGTTGTATAACAACGTCGCAGGCGCCATTAGCATGGACATGGGGACGGCGACGTTGCCAAGCGTGTCACTTGATCAAGCCACCGGACAGCAGTTAGAAAGCGGTTGGGTAGCGGGAGAGCAAGTGACGATCAATCCGCCGACACGAGTGATAGATGAATCGCTTCAAGATCGTTTGGCGAGCTCGAGTTCACGCGGGCCGAATCGCGATAGCACCATACTGAAGCCAGAAGTTGCCGCGCCAGGTACTGATATTCTCTCGGCGTATCCAGGTAATCAATTGGCACTATTAAGTGGTACTTCGATGGCAAGTCCGCATGTAGCTGGTGCCGCTGCATTATTACGAGATCTAAAACCTAGCTGGACGAATAACCAAATTAAATCGGTACTGATGACGTCTGCAAACGCGAATATCAGGCAGAGCGATAATGACGCGCAAGCAACGCCTCATCAAGTTGGCGCTGGTCGTATTGATCTCGCTGCAGCAATGGCATCTGGCATTAGCTTTGACCGCGCTTCGCTAAACAACAATGCGTGCATTGGCATGTGTGACTTTGACCGTGTCGTCACTAACTTAACTTCGGCAACGCAAACATGGAATATCACCGCAAGTTTTGATGATCCGAACATTACGGCGACTTTACCGGCGACAATTTCACTTGCCGCAAATGAGAGCAAAACCTTGTCGGTTACGATCAACACAGCTTTTGCCGATGAAGGCTGGCAATTTGGCGCCTTAACGTTAACGTCTGATTCAGGTAATTACTCGTCGGCTCGATTACCGATTGCGGTTTATACGTCTCTTTCAGATGACTCGAGAATTATTTCTGGTGCTATCGCCTCCGGTGGCGCTGTTGCTGGAGAGGCGATGACGCTGCAGCTACGCGGCGGACTAGGATTTACAGATGGGGCGACCGAATTTTCGGTAGCGCTGCCAACGAGTGCAGGAATTTCTATTGATTACAACAACATTGGATTGCAGTTAACGCGCAGCACGCAAACTGCGTTTGATGTGAACGAAACAACGGGGATTTTGGTTTGGCAAGGCGACCAAAATGATGCCCCCGATTCAGCTAACATTGGTGCAGTTTCTGGTTTTGCTTATGCTGGGATGTCACTGGCTGATATTGCGCTAACGCAAGATATTAGTATTTCGAGTGTGTGCAGTGAAGGCTGTGATGATTTAGTCGCTGAAGTTGAACTAGAAGGCGATGGCGCAACTTGGAGTTTTGACGGTTTTGACCATCATGTGTTCTCGATGTGGAGTAACGGTGTGGTTGAGCTTGGTGAAAGCCGAGCGTTATTTACAGCCAGTGCGGCAATGTTACCCAATGAAAACGAACCAAACGGCATTGTCGCGCCGTTTTGGACCGACTTGGAATTTGTGAATGGCGATGGCGAAATGAATTACGCCATTGTGACCGAAGGCACCGATACATACTTGGTACTTGAGTGGGAAAATGCACGGAGCTGGGTTGCTTCGGGCGCCACTGACAATGGTGTACGTTACACCTTTAATGTGTGGTTTAAATTAGGAACCAATGAGGTTATCTATAACTACGTTGACATCAATGGTGGTACACCAACTTACAATACGGCTATTGGCTTAGAAAACTTCCGTGGCGATGTTGGCACAACCTACTATTTTACCGGTACGGGTACATACCCAGCAAACGGTGCAACGCTTGCGGCGAGTTTCAATTATGGTGAGCGTGCCGAAGTTCTGATGAATGTTCCAGCGACGGTGACTAACTTAGGTCCATTAGCGGATATTACCGTTTCAGGCACGGCGAACCGTTCAGTTGAAGTTGACTTTGCCGAAGCGAGTGTGGAGTTAGGGCGTGACTATGTGGTGCTGATGAATATTAGTAGCACCGATGCAGGTGAACCGCTTGAGTATGCCGCGCAATTGCCAATTTCAGTGCAACCGCAAGGAGCTCTGGTGGGTTCTCTAGTTAGTCAACCGGCAAATGGCGCAGCAAGCTTTAGTGGTACAACATTAACTTACTCACCCGATGACGACTTTACTGGTGCCGATAGCTTTGATGTGCGTTTAGTTGATGAGGCTGGTTCGCCGACGGCTACCGCGACAGTTACGGTAGAAGTGACAAATACAGCGCCTGTAGCGAGCGTTGATGCGCCAAACACAGCAACTTCAGGCGATACGGTGCGGCTTGATGCATCAGGCAGTTCCGATGCTGACGGAGATACGTTGACATACGACTGGCAGGTAGTAAGCGGAAGCGGTGTGACTTTGTCAGGTGCCAACTCTGCAACGGCAAGCTTCACTGCGCCTGAAGTGACGACTGCAACAACCGTGCAGGTGCGCCTCATTGTTTCAGACGGCATGGCAACGGCGGAGCAAACGGTTTCGGTGAGCGTGACGCCACCGGAGAAGAGCTCAGGTGCCATGGGATGGTTGTTGGTGCTGTTGGCGCTGCCATTGGTGTGGTTGCGTCGTCGTTACGTTTAGAATGTTAAGTTGCTATAACTTATAAAGAAACGGCGATAGGATGAAACTATCGCCGTGAATCAACGAGGTGTTGCTATGACAAAGGGACTATCTAAAGGCCTGAGCATTCTGGCTTTGGCGCTCGCAATTTCTGGCTGTGTTGACTCTGAACAAGCTAACAATGAAGGAGAGCAGCGTATGCCGAATGAGATCGAACAAGAACAAAGTGTGGACCCAGCAGCTGATGCCAACCGTGGTGCCCGCCTTGCTGAGTTAGATAACCAAATTCGCACTATGGTGGGGATAGCTCGCGCTGATTCATTTGATCAATGTCGTTTAACGGCGGTTGGTAAACGTGCCTGCGGTGGTCCGGAATATTATATTGCGTATTCAACCAAGGTAACGGACGAGAAAGCGTTGCAGAAATTGGTGAACGAATACACGCAGTTACGCATTGAACATATTAATGCGACTCAAGAAATGAGCACCTGTGAGGTGATTCCTGAGCCGCAATTATCGCTTGAAAATGGTGTTTGTCGCGCAGTAGCGCACAGCACGATGTAAAAATTACCGATAGACATTATTGCCGCTCCAAATATTTCAGCAGTGATTTGAGAGCGGCTGGTTTTACCGGCTTAGCGAGGAAATGTAAGTTCTGCTCACGCGCTTGCTTTCGCACTGAATCGTCACGCATCGCTGTCACTAACGCACCCGATAACGTATCCCCCCAGTAGTGCCTTAAAGCTTTAGCTAAACTTAATCCGTCATGTTCGTCATCACCCAATTGATAATCGAGTAACATGCCATCGGGGCGTTGGTGGGTGCTAGCGTACTCAAGAGCTGTGGCGCTGCTGGTAAAGGTTTCAACGGTGCAACCCCACTTCTCAAGCAAGGCACGCAAGGCGTTTAAGTTTTCTTGATCGTCATCGACACAAACCATCACCATACCCCGATTCACGTCGGCAGTGCTTGGCTGTTGTGGCTTTTCGTATACCTGAGCAGGGCTACCGAGTGGCACCTGCACTGAGAAACAGCTACCCGAGCCTTCAACAGTTTTTAAGCGCAGTTCGCAATGCAATTGCTCGCTCATGCGCTTCGCCACGCTTAAACCAAGGCCAACGCCTTCTACTCGCGTTTGTGAGCCTCGATAAAATGCATCGAAAATACGATGGCGTTGCTGTGCGGTGATACCAGGACCCGTATCGTACACCGCAATCAATAAATGGTTGCCACGTTGACGCACTGCTAAAAGTACCTTGCCATTGTCGCGATTGTACTTCACCGCGTTGGATAAGAAGTTTTGAATAATGCGGCGCAAGTAGGTTGGGTCGGTATACACCACACCATCGTGCAGATGCGTTTTTAAGGTGACGCCACGCTGTTCGGCCAACACACCGTACTCATGCACTAGTGGCTCGAGAATGGTACTCAAGCGCACGTGTCGGAAACTTGGCTGCAGCGCACCTTGGTCCATTTTTGCAATTTGCAGTAGGGTGCTGAGCAAATGCTCGGTAGAAGCCAGAGCCGTATCGAGCCGACTAAGAAGCTGCATATTATTGCTGTTGAGATTGCTTTCATCCATCGCTGACAAGTACAAGCGAGCTGCATTCAGCGGTTGCAAAATGTCGTGACTGGCAAGTGCCAAGAAACGTGTTTTCGACGCGTTCGCTTCTTCGGCTTCTTGCGTGGCTTTTTTGAGTTCCACTTCTACTTTGCGACGGCGCTCAATTTCTTCGGTGAGTTCGTTGTTAATTTCACGAATTTTCTTTTGACGCACATTGATGCGTTGCTCGAGATCGATATTGGCCTCTTCCAGCGCCTGTTGCGTCTCAACGTGTTCGGTTATGTCGGTGAATGAGGTCACAAAACCGCCGTTTGGTAGCGGATTCCCGACCATTTCAATCACTCGGCCATCACCACGACGGCGAATAAACCGGTGCGGCGAGCCCATCTGCATATGCTTTAAACGCTTGGCGACCAGCTCATCAATTTCACCGGGACCACATTCACCGCGCTCCGCGTTATAGCGAATCAGTGTGGCTATTGGTTGCCCCGGCTTCACCATGCCGTCAGGGTAATCGAAAAGATCAAGGTAACGTTTGTTCCACGCCACCAACCGCAGTTCAGCATCAACTACTGATATACCCTGTGCCAAGTTCTCGAGCGAACTAAATAGAATGGATTGCTGGGTTTGCAAGGCTTGCGTGGTGTCATCGAAAAAGTGCACCACTTCTTCAAGGTGTAAACGGCGGTCACGCAATGCAGCCTCAACCAACGAGCGTGCAGTAGCCGCCCCGAGTACACCAGTCAACACGCGCTCGACGTAATCAATAAACTCGCGCGAAGCCACGTCTTCTTTGTTGGTGTGGCTGGTATCGTCACCTTGCGACTCGGCAAAATAATCTAACAACTGAGTGGTGCGTTGCTCGCCCACGAAGGTTTGTAGCAACAGCATCATATCGCCATTCGTGGCTTGATGGTGCCGACCGATGGTGTGCTCTTGCACGCGCGAACGCGGCTTTACAAATGCGGTGGCTTGAATGCGGTCAATTAGACGCGGCTGGGCTAGCAACGAGAACACGATATAGAAGGCCGTGTTGACCGCCAAACTAATTACCGTGCCTTGGGTAATGACGCTGGTATCGGTGCTGTCGTGTGGTAGATACATCGGTACTGCCACGGCAAATAGCCAAGCAATGAGGCCAGTGCCTAAGCCGACATACACACCACGCGCGTGGCCACGACGCCAATACAGACCGCCTAATACGGCGGGTAATAACTGCAACACTACCGAGAACGCGAGTAAGCCGATGCTGACTAGCCCGGTGCCTGCCGCCCAGAAGTAATAGCATAAGTAACTGAGTAACAAGATAGTGGCGATAGCAACGCGACGAATAAACAGCAGATGTTTCTGGAAGCTAGTCGGGAAGCGACTGCGACGCTGTAAAATAACGGGCATGATCACGTCATTCGTAACCATGGTACTTAACGTGACTGAGGCGATGATGACCATGGCGGTTGCGGCTGAGAAACCGCCAATAAAGATAAATACGGCCAGCCACGTCTGATCATGAAGCAACGGCAGGCGCAGCGCGTAAGTATCGCCATCGATGCCACTTCCGAAAAACAGCCCGCCACTCAATGCAATAGGAACAATGGCGACAGCAACCAGCACTAAGTATAAAGGGAAGCCCCAGCGTGCGGTTTTCAGGTGGTTCACATTAACATTATCGACCACTGCGACGTGAAATTGGCGCGGTAAACACAAGATAACACCAGCCGCCATAAAGGTTTGCACAATGAAATCAAACTCGGTGATGGCTTCCCAGCTCCACGCTTTCGAGGTTGGCGTGGTGACTTGTTCCCACATGCTAACCGGTGACACATCATTGAATAAGATATAGGCAAACACAGCGGCCGCCAGCAATGCGACTAACTTCACGGCAGATTCAAAGGCAATAGCCAAAATCATACCATTGCGATACTCGGTCACCTCAATGTGGCGAGTACCAAATAGCATCGCAAAAGCGGCCATAATTGCTGCTGCGACAAGTTCGTTGATTGAAAATTGAGTGAGCGCCGAAGTGTTTTCGGTGAGCACCACAAAGGTTAACCCTACCGCTTTTAATTGCAGCGCGATGTAAGGAATTGTTGCCAGTGCGGCAATTAAGGTCACAAATAATGCCAACCGCTGGCGTTTACCATAGCGGCTGGCAATAAAGTCGGCAATGGAGGTGATGTTCTGTTGCTTTGATACACTCACCAGTTTTTCTAGTAGCGGTAGCGCGAAAATAAATAGTAAGAAGGGCCCAAGTAGAATCGGAATATAGGCCCAACCGTCGGTTGCTGCATTACCCACTGCACCATAGTAAGTCCAACTGGTGCAATATATCGCTAAAGACATACTGTAAATGATTGGTTTATAGCTGATTTTATTGGCCAAAGAGTTCGGTTTGTCGCCCCAATGTGCAACGGCAAAGAGCAAAGCGATGTAGGCCAAAGAGGCTAAGATGAGTAGTAATGTCATTTGGGTGCGCGTTGTTTGGGTTTTGGTAGATTGGATTAGTTAAACGGAAACCTTTGAGAACTGCAAGAGCGTTATTCGTTGTTCGTTATTCGTTATTCGAAAAAGAAAAGCCAACAACGTTGTTTGTGTTTTGTGTTTACCGATTAACGAATAACGAATAACGAATAACGCCTTTGCTCGTTATATGATGTTTTTCGTCGCTAGGGGTTTTAATTTCGGCTCATAATTGCTACAAAAGGCTATGTGTAACCTTCCGTTACACTTTGTCACAAATTGGATGTGTGTCTTAAAATGGGATTCCCCGCTTCACATCCTCTTTAGAACAATAAAAATACAACCCATGGAGAATAACAGAATGAAGAGTACTTTCTTTAGAAGTACGTTAGCTGCTGCAGCAGTTGCTTCTGCGCTTGGTGTTGCCGCTCCTGCGATGGCGCAGGATAGCTCAAAAGGCTTTTTACAAGGTCAATCAACTGACCAGTCTGGTCAAGTGATCAGCGAAGTAACGGTAACTATTACTAACCTTGAAACCGGTTTGACGCGTAGCGTATCAACAAACGAAGATGGTAATTTCCGTTTTCCATTGTTGCCGCCAGGCGCGTATTCATTAAAAGCTGAGAAATCAGGTTATGGCACTGTGGCTGAAGAGCGTATTGATGTTAGCGTTTCTGGCGCAACGAATATCACCCTGACTCTACCTACTGCAGATGCAATGGAAACGTTGACGGTTCGTGGTTCAAGCATTTCGATGATTGATACCTCGTCTTCTGAGTCTCAACTTGTTGTAACTCAAGATTTCCTTGAGAAGGTTCCAGTTCCGCGTGATATCGCATCTGTAGCGCTATTGGCACCAGGTACAACCAAAGGTGATTCATCATTTGGTAATTTGACCTCTTTTGGTGGTGCTTCGGTTGGTGAAAACGTTTACTACGTGAACGGTTTGAACGTAACTAACTTCCGTAACGGTTTGGGTGGTTCTGAATTACCATTCGAAATGTACGAAACGTTTGAAGTTAAAACGGGTGGTTACTCAGCTGAGTACGGTCGTTCAACTGGTGGTGTTGTTAACGCAACAACTAAATCTGGTTCAAACGAATTTGAAGCTGGCGCTAGTGTTTACTGGGAACCTGATGCACTTGCATCACAAGCTCCTGACGTGATTCTGACTGATCCTGCTCAAATTGCGCGTAACGGTAGCCCGTATTACATCATCAACAACAAGAATAACTCGGAAGAAGCGAACGTTAACGTTTGGGCAAGTGGCGCTCTTATCGAAGACAAATTGTTCTTCTTCGGTTTGGTTAACCAGAAAAATCGTAACAGCGATTTTGTAACGGCGACGCAAGAGTATGATCGTGAATCAAGCGATTTACTCTATGCTGCGAAGTTAGACTGGTACATCACACCAGATCATATTCTTGAATTCACTGGTTGGAACAACTCAAGCGATTTAGATTCAAGCAAGTACATGTACAATGCTGAAACTGATACACGCGGCGATTTGTATGGTGACTACATTCTTGAGCGTGGTGGTAAGTCATACGCGTTACAATACACCGGTATTTTGACCAGCGACTTAACTATGAGCGTGCTTTATGGTGTGAATAAAGCGAGCTACTCAAACGTTAACGCGTCAAGTGACACTGTTGCAATTTATGCATCTGGTTACTCTGGTCAGTTCACTAACTTTGGTTTAGCAACACCTTCAGAACAAAACGATAAACGTACTGCTTATCGTATCGACTTTGACTGGTACCTGTCGTTAGATCACACGTTACGTTTCGGTATCGACTATGAAGATATGGAAGCCGACGAAAATACAGCTCGTGCCGGTGGTGTAGCTTACACTTACTACGGTTGTGACTCTGCAGCATTGCAAGAAGGTCGTTTAGAAGGCTGTAGCTTGGTTGACGAAAATATCTATCGCAACTCAGGTTCTTTCGAAACCAAATCAAACGCATTCTATGTTCAAGATACTTGGACTATTACGCCAGATATTACCGCGCGTATTGGTTTGCGTAACGAAACGTTCCAGAACTACAACAAAGCAGGCGAGAAGTTCGTTGACGTATCTGATCAGTGGGCACCACGTGTGGGTGTGAGCTGGGATGTATTCGGCGATGGCACCACGAAAGCATTTGCTAACTATGGTCGTTATTTCCTTCCTGTTGCAACGAACACCAACATTCGTTTGGCGGGTGATGAATACTACGTTGTCAGCACCTATGAAGTTGCTTCAATCAACCCAGATAACACGCCTGTTTATGGCGCGCTTGATGGTCGTTCTGTCTATGCAGACGGTACGTTGAAAGGCACTGCTGAAACCGTAAATGCTGACCTTGACCCAATGTATCAAGACGAGTTTATTCTCGGCTTCGAAACAATGGTCACTGACGAGTGGTCACTTGGCGTGAAAACCAGCTATCGTGAGCTAGGTAGCTCATTAGAAGACGTTGCAATTGATGCGGGCTTCAATGAGTACTTGTTAGATGAGTTTGGTTCTGAATGTACAATGTGTGCGAGTGGTTTCCATTACTACGTACTAACCAACCCAGGTAACGATGTAACTATTACAACTGATCCTGATGGTGATGCAGGCCCACTAGAGTACGCTCAGTATACAGTTCCTGGTTCTTACCTTGGTTACCCTGAAGCAGTGCGTAAGTACGCTTCTGTTGACTTCTCTGTGAAGCGCGCATTTGACGGTGTTTGGATGTTAGATGCAAACTATACGTGGTCACACAGCTGGGGTAACAACGAAGGTTTCGTTCGTTCAGACAATGGTCAGGATGATGCCGGCTTAACTACCAACTTTGACCAACCGGGATTAGTTGATGGCGCCTATGGTAACCTTCCGAACGATCGTCGCCATATGGTTAAAATTCGCGGTGCTTATCAAGTTATCGAGAACTTAACCTTAGGTGCTAACTTCCGTTGGGAATCTGGTCGTCCGGTGAGCGCATTTGGCTTCCACCCAACTGATACCTATGCGTCTCTGTATGGTGCTGAATCGTTTGTTTATAACAACGAAATCACGCCACGTGGCAGCTTTGGTCGTACTCCAAATAACTGGAGCTTCGATTTAACTGCTCGTTACGATATGCAGATTCAAGAGACTGACGTAACTTTCCGTTTAGACGTGTTCAACGTGTTTGATAATGACACGCACACCGAAGTAAACGAAGTTGCAGAACGTTTTGCTGGATATGAAGCTGTTGATTATGGCTATGGCATAATCGCGCGTGGTCAACCGAATGAATTCTACGGTTTACCAACTTCATTCCAAGCGCCACGTTCAGTGCGCTTGAGTGCAGAAGTTAAGTTCTAAGTAGTACCTGTGAAGGTCGGAGACGTCATTGTCTCCGGCCTTTATTTTTGTGGATTAATGAAGGGAAATTTCGGTGGTTAAGACTTATTCACTTGACGATTTTTTGAAAGCTGTACGCCAAGGACATCGCGCCGAATCGCTTGCCATTCTCAATCATTTTATTGATAACAAAGAGCCATTAAAAAGTGATTGGATAAAATGTGCCGCACTTGCACTTAGAATTGGTGAGATTCATAAAGCGAAACAAGCTGCTGATTTTTATCGTTCAGAAATGCCACAAACATTGCGCCATTTGATTAATTATTGTGGTGTTTATGCGGAAGCTGGTGACTTAACTAAAGTACAAAAACTGGTAGAACCGCAAATAAAGAAAGATCTGAAAGATCCTAACCTATTCCATTTAGCTGGAACCGTTGCCGCGCAATTAGGGCAATTAGATCGAGCTAGAAACTATTTAATAAACGCTTTAAAGCTAATGCCGCAATCCGGTATTACCTGGTTCACCTTAAGTAGTATTACTGATTATAAAAAGTATCCTGAATTGCTCGATAAGCTTGAGCAATCATTTGCGATGGTGCCAGAAGCTGACGCGAAGAACCGGCAGCAATTTTTCTACAGCTTAGGTAAGGCCTATGCTGATTTAGGGCGCTTCGATGACGCCTACAAAGCTTACGCGGCCGGCGCTGAAATTATGCAGCAGGCAAGTCGCTATTCGGTTAAAGCCGATGAACAGTTTGTGAATGACATTATTGCGAACCACAGCAGTGATGTCGTGGCGAATTTACCGCGTAGCCGATCGGGACATAACCGTGCCGTTGCGCTGCTCGGTTTGCCACGTAGCGGCACCACGTTGCTTGGACAAATGTTAGCGGCGCACTCAAAGGTGAAAGGCGCTGCGGAAACTGGCGCCATTGGTTATGCCAGCATGCACCTGCGTAATGAAAACTTCGCTGATTTTCCGAGCTTCATAAAGCAACACGGTGATCCGCAAGGCGCGATTGATCATATTTCAGATGTGTATGCCCATGTGATTAACCAGCAGTTTAGTGGGACGAATCTGGTGGTGGATAAAACCATTCAGTTGAGTCGCCACTTTGCGATTTGGGCGCAGGCGTTTCCGCAAGGCAAAGCGATTTATATTCAACGTAACCCAGAAGACGTGGCATGGTCGTGCTTTAAGAGTAACTTCCGAGGTCGCGCTGACTGGAGTTGGAAAGCTGAAGATATTGCCAGCTACATGCGTCACGAAGAGCGTTTAATGCAACACTGGTTGGCGGTGTTTGGTGATCGCATTTTAAGTATTCGCTATGAAGACTTATGCCAAAACCCTGAACAAACGTTGAAGCAAGTGTGTGCGCATTTGGGTTTGGCGTTTGAGCCGAGTATGCTGCACTTTTATAAAGATAATGGCCCAGTATTCACTTCGAGTGTGGGGCAGGTACATGAACCAATTCATCAAAAACGTATTGGTTTATCCGCTAATTTTAAAGACTTCCTGGATGCTTGGCGGCAGTCGTAGCTCAGCGCTTTGCGTTGAGCTGCCGCTCAAGCTTTTTTCAACTTAGACCAATGTCTTATTTCCCCTATTGCCATATCCCATCTAGATTACATAAGTGATTCTATAAGTGAATAAATCACTGATAACAACATAAACAATAACAGAACAATCTGGAGGGCGTATGGCTTTCAAAAGCGAAGAACTCGCAAAAGCCTACTGGCGCGATAATATCAGCCTAGTACTGAAGTTGCTGGCTGTGTGGTTTATCGTTTCATACGGGTTTGGCATCATCTTAGTAGACTGGCTCAATCAGTTTACTTTCTTCGGCTTCAAGTTGGGCTTTTGGTTTGCTCAGCAAGGGTCAATTATCACCTTTGTTATTCTAATTTTCGTGTACGTGAAGCGTATGGCGGCGTTAGATAACAAATATGAAGTTCACGAAGAGTAAGGGGCCGAATCATGGATATTCAAACTCTCACGTTTATTATCGTCGGCCTGACGTTCGCTCTCTATATTGCCATTGCAATTTGGTCACGCGCGGGCTCGACTTCTGACTTCTACGTTGCAAGTGGTGGTGTACACCCAGTCATGAATGGTATGGCAACAGCCGCCGACTGGATGTCTGCCGCATCGTTTATTTCAATGGCCGGTATTATCGCTTTCGCAGGTTACGACGGTAGTGTGTACTTAATGGGGTGGACCGGTGGTTACGTCTTGTTGGCTCTATGTTTGGCGCCATACTTGCGTAAGTTCGGTAAGTTCACCGTGCCTGATTTCATCGGTGATCGTTACTACTCTCAAACCGCACGTACTATCGCAGTTATTTGCGCTATCTTGATCTCGTTTACTTATATTGCGGGTCAGATGCGTGGTGTGGGCGTGGTATTCTCGCGCTTCTTAGAAGTTGATATCGCAACAGGTGTATTCATCGGTGCGGTTATCGTGTTCTTCTACACCGTACTAGGCGGTATGAAAGGGATTACCTATACGCAGGTTGCACAGTACTGTGTACTCGCGTTTGCATACATTGTACCTGCGGTATTTATCTCAATTTATATGACTGGTCACGTACTGCCACAAACCGGCTTTGGTGCAACCATTGCTGAAGGCGTCGCGGGCGAGGGCACCTACTTGCTCGATCGGCTAGATGGATTGTCCGCTGAACTGGGCTTGGCTGCTTATACCTCCGGTATTAAATCGAAGATTGACGTATTCGCAATTACTTGTGCGTTGATGGTTGGTACCGCTGGTTTGCCACACGTGATTGTTCGCTTCTTCACCGTACCAAAAGTACGTGACGCGCGTCGTTCAGCTGGTTGGGCGTTGGTATTCATCTCAGTTGTTTACCTAACTGCGCCATCAATTGCTGGTTTCGCGAAAGTGAACTTGATTAACACAGTGAATGGTCCTGATCTGCAAGGCGTTGAGTATGACGCGGCACCAGACTGGGTGAAAAACTGGGAAAAAACCGGTTTGATCGCGTGGGAAGACAAGAACGAAGACGGCAAAATGTTCTATTCAGGTGATGCGCGCAACGAAATGACCGTTGACCGCGACATCATGGTATTGGCAAACCCAGAGATTGCTAATTTACCAGCTTGGGTCGTGGCATTGGTTGCTGCTGGTGGTGTTGCTGCGGCACTATCTACCTCGGCAGGCTTACTGTTGGTTATTTCGACATCCATCTCGCATGACTTGTTGAAACGAACCTTAACTCCGAATATTACCGACAAACAAGAGTTGCTGTGGGCACGTGTTGCCGCTGCAGTGGCGATTGCGCTGTCGACTTGGTTTGGTATTAATCCGCCCGGCTTCGTGGCGCAGGTGGTCGCCTTCGCGTTCGGCTTAGCCGCAGCGAGCTTCTTCCCTGCCATTATTCTGGGTATCTTCTACAAGAAAATGAACAGCCAAGGCGCTATTGCCGGTATGTTGGTTGGTATTGTGTTCACCTTGGCGTACATTATTTACTTCAAGTTTGTGAACCCAGCCGCGAACAATGCTGATAACTGGTTGTTCGGTATCTCGCCAGAAGGTATTGGTACCATTGGTATGTTGCTGAACTTCATCGTGTCTTATGTGGTACATAAGATCACAGGTGATGCGCCGCAAGATACGCAAGATTTGGTGGAGTCGATTCGTTACCCGCGCGGTGCGGGTGGTGCGACGCACTAATTAGCAAAGCCCGGCTTCACGCCGGGCTTTTTCGTTGTTCGTTATTCGTTAGTGGTTATTCGTTTTGATTTTTTGGCTTTTTCGAGTAACGATTAACGAATAACTAGTAACGCTTTTAAGGTGTTCAATGCAGCCGGAATTTACTGAGGTTCAGCGCTTTTTACTCGATTGCCCACCGTTTGACGAACTAACCGGTGAACAGCGCCAGTGGGTGGCGCAGAACATTGATGCCGCTTATGTCAATGAGCACAACGTGGATGCACTGTTTAAGCAACACAGCCCGGCGCTTTATATTGTGCGCTCTGGCGGCTTTGATTTGCTTGCGCCCGATGGGCATTTGATTGAGCGTTTAGAGTCACATGACTTATTTGGCTTTCCATCGCTGCTAAGCGGGCGGCCTGTGGTGAATAAGCTCAAGGTGATTGAAGATGGGATTATCTATATTGTCTCGGCGGCGATGTTCGATAAATTGCGCCAAAACGTGCGCGCCTTCGAACAATACTTCATTCGCGCCCACGGCCAACGCCTGCTAAGCGAAGTAGCCCGGCGTTCTCCTCGTGAGGTAGGGCCGGGACGTGGCGAAGCCACGGTTAATGCTGATGCGAGTAATAATCGCGATTTTAATGAAACGGAGAGATTAACCGCTAGCGCGTCCCGGCCTGCAGTGACAGAAAAGTCGCCGGGCTACGACACCCTCGAGCTTACCATTGCGGAAGTGATTAGCCGCGAGCCGGTGACGGTATCCAGCACAGCCTCTATCCGCGAGGCCGCCGAGCTGATGCGCGACGAAAAAGTCTCATCGGTGATGGTTACAGGTGCAGTCCAAGGTCTGACCCCCAAGGAGGGGGCAGACCTTGGACTGCACCCCACCTCCTCCAAACTCTTCGGCATTCTCACCGACCGCGATTTAAGAAACCGCGTCATCGCTCAAGGCCTAAGCTACGACATTCAAGTGAATGCGGTGATGACCCAAGCACCGGCAACGGTCTACGGGCGGCAAACGCTGATGGATGCGCTGACGTTAATGACCCAGCATAATATTCACCATCTGCCTGTGCTAAACGATGACGACCAGCCAATCGGCATGATCACCAATACCGATTTGATGCGCCAACAGCGCAGCGAACCGGTGATGTTGATTAGTGCTATCAATAAGGCTGAAACACGCGAGCAACTAGTCGCAGAAGCTCAGCATATTCCGGCTTATATGCAGACGTTTGCGGCGCGCGTTCATGACACCACTATGGTGGGGCGTCTGTTAGCGTCGTTAACCGATAGTATGACCCGTAAGTTGATTAGCCTCTTTGAACAAGACCATGGCGTTGCGCCAAGTGCGTACTGTTGGATAGCGTTCGGCTCACAAGGCCGTGAAGACCAAGTGCTCAGCTCGGATCAAGACAATGGATTGTTGCTAGGCAATGGCTTGAACGAGCAACAACGTGAATGGTTTAAGGGGCTTGGCGAATATGTCTGCACCGGCTTAAATGAATGCGGTATTCCGCTGTGCCCTGGCGATATCATGGCGTCGAACCCTGATTGCCGACGCACGCTAGACGGCTGGCTTGACCGCTTCCATACCTGGACCGAGAGCCCAACACCGAAAGCCCTCATGTACTGTCAGATATTCTTCGATTCACGCATGGTGCACGGCAATAAGCGTTTGTATCAGCGCTATCGTGACGAAGTTGCCAAACTTGGCAAGAACGAGTTTTTCTTGGGCAATTTGGCACGCTTACAAGTGAGCGTTCAAGTGCCATTGGGATTATTCAATCGCTTCCGTGGCACAGAATCTGGGAAAGATAGCGATTTGATTAACATAAAGCGCTACGGCATTGCGCTGATTAATGACATTGTGCGCATCTATTCGTTGCAAGCAGGGCTTACGGTACCGCAAACATTAATGCGACTTGAGCAGCTGCGTGGCAGTAATCTATTGAACCGTAAGGATAACCAATCGTTGGGAGAAGCATGGCAGTTTTTAACCCAACTGCGGCTGCAGCATCAATTAAATATTTGGGGTACCGATAAATCGAAGAACGCTTTAGACCCTGATGAACTCAGTACCTTGACCCGCCGACAATTAAAAACTGCATTTCGAATTATTAAAGATTGCCAGCAAGGCGTTGGTTTGAAGTTCGGGCGTATTGGCTAATGTGGGATTTAGTCAAACGCTGGTGGCGGACGCATCAAGCTCGAAAAAAGGCGTGGACGGAACATCGCTATATTGCACTTGATATTGAAACCAGCGGGTTAGATCCTGCAACCGATCAGATATTGGCGATTGCGTGGGTTGAGGTAGCACCGCCAGTGATTCATTATACAACCGGGCGCTACTATCTTATTGACCACGATGAGACTGATTTGAAGCAGTCTCCGGTTATTCACGGACTCGTCAAGAAGGACTTCATTGAGACCTCACAACTGTGTGATGTGATGGCACAACTTTCTGAACAGTTGAATAACAAAATATTAATTTGTCATCATATACAACTTGATTGGCGGTTTCTTAAACAGGCAGCCAAGCGGTGTGATATTGAACTTTCTCCTCTCGCGTTATTTGATACGTTGGCATTTGAGGCTAGCCGATTAAAGCGTCAACAACATCATATTCAACGTGGCTCTTTAACCCTCACAGCCTGCCGCTCAAGGTATGGTCTCCCCGAATACGACGCGCATCATGCGTTTAGCGATGCCATTGGATGCGCCGAATTAATGCTCGCTCAAGGCTACAAATATGCGGGCAGTTCAAAAAGTTCATTGTTTTAACGATATTTTTATACAACTTTGAACGTTTTTCGACGAATGACGTTTTATTTATGTTGAAAATCCATTGAAAAGACCAAAGGACTGTGGTTATCTAAGCGAGATTCTATGTCAACTGACTATTGTGGCAATAGAACGCTTAGACTTCAGCGTGGACGACTAAAAATGCCGTGCTGAAAATATAATAATAATGGGAGTAAGACATGGCTAAGAAATCATTTTTAGCGAACTCGATTCAAGCAATTCTTATTGCAGGGTTTAGTTCTGCGGTATTGGTCGGTGCACCGGTATACGCGCAGGATCAAACTGAGCAAGAAGAAAATGCAAAAGAGGTCGAGGAGCGCATTCAGGTTACTGGTTCGCGGATCGCTCGTCCGGAGTTGTCACAAGCGGCACCGGTCATTTCGATTGATAGCGAAGACATTAGTGAGTTTGGTACACCGGATCTAGGTCAGATTCTTGCTGAATTACCAGCGGTTGGTGCTACAAACACCCTAATCGGAAACCGTAATAGTAACGCTTCTGGTGGCGTGAGCTCAGCTGACTTACGTCGTTTAGGTGCAGGTCGTACACTTGTTCTTGTAAACGGTAAGCGCCACGTAGCAGGTTCACCAGGTTCAGCGTCAGTTGACCTTTCTACTATTCCATCGTCAATGATTGAACGCGTTGAAGTTATGACTGGTGGTGCATCGGCAATCTACGGTTCTGACGCCGTATCGGGTGTAATCAACGTTATTACGCGTACCAACTATGAAGGTCTAGAGTTCAACGCCCGCGGCACCAGCTCTACTGAAGGTGTTGGCGCGCGTACCCATGAATTCGGTATCTTAGGTGGTGGCGACTTTATGAATGGTCGTGGTAATGCGACATTCCATATCGGCGTCAACCGTATTCAAGAAACAATGGAAGATGATATTCGCCAGTTCCAAAGCTGGGGTACTATTTTGAATCCTGAAGATACTGGCCGACTAGACGGTATTCCAGATCGAATTTTCGTTCCAAATGTTGGTTCTGAGTATATCTCGGGCAACGGTGTTCTTTTATGGGATAATTTCTACGGTTTATTACCAGACGGCTCATACGTTGTTCAGCCGCCTCGTCAAGGAACTAACTCTGCATTGTTTGGTTATTTTCCAGATGGTTGTGACACCTGCGCATTTACGCAGAAATACGTGAACTTGCAGCCAGAAGTAAATCGTGTGAACTTGGCATCTACTATTGATTTCGAACTAAGCGACTCAGCGCGTTTCTATTCTGATTTCAAAGTTACTCGTGCCGATATTCAACAACAGTTCCAGCCGGCGTTTACGACTTCTACCCGCATTAATGTTAACGACAACCCTTATTTAAACGAAGAGTTACGTCAACGTCTTCTTGATGCTGGTGCAAGCCAAGTTACCATGTTCAAATTCTTCGAAGATTGGGGTAACCGCTCAGCTCAAAACCGTCGTGAATTATTCCGTTATATTGGCGGTGTTGATGGTGTAGTTAACCTAGATCAAAGCTTCCTTCAGTACGACTTCTACTATGGCTATGGTGAAACGCGTAACCGTCGTATCACGGAGAATGAATCAATCCCAGGCAACATTGCTGCCGCGGTAGATACTATTCGTGATGGCGAAGGTAACATTGTTTGTCGCGACCCTGATGCTGGTTTAGTAAATACTGGCGGCGAATGTGTGCCTTACAACCCGTTCGGTCAGAATGCGACTGCTGAAGCTATTGCCTTTATGAGCGCTGATGTTGTTCGTGACGACAAAATCACTCAGGAGTATGTGGGTGCGACATTCGTTACTGATAGCCAAAACCTTTTCGCATTACCAGGTGGTGCAGTTGATTTAGCATTTGGTTTCGAGTGGCGTGAAGAAACATCTGAAACTCTAACAGATGAATTTACTCGTCGTGGTTTAACTAACAATGCGGCAACACCGAATCAATATGGTGAGTATGACGTTACCGAATATTTCGTTGAGGTTAACTTACCTATTCTTGACGGCTCTTTCTTGGCTGAAGAGTTAAGCATCGATATGGCTTATCGTGGTGCTGATTACTCGCATGCTGGTAAAGCTGATTCTTGGAAAGTTGGTTTCATGTGGGCACCGATTGAAGATGCACGCTTACGCGGTACTTTCGGTCGTGCGGTACGTGCACCGAATATTTCAGAAGCGTTTAGCCCACGTTCGCCAGGTTTTGTAAACATTACTGACCCTTGTGATGCGACTCGAGTTAATCAAAACCCAAATCGTGCAGCAAACTGTGCCGCCTTGGGTGTTCCTGAGAACTTCCAGTCAAATACAAACGTAAGTATCAACTTGATCTCTGGTGGTAACCCGAATCTTGACGTAGAAACTTCAGACTCATGGACATTAGGTGTTGTCTGGACTCCTTCTTCAATCGAAGGTTTCACTGCGACATTAGATATGTATAACATTGAGATTGAAGATGCGATTACTTTCATCGCTCCGCAATCAGTTATCAATAACTGTGTTGATTCAGAAGGTGCGCCATCTGCTACTTACTGTGCGCAGGTAACTCGTGATCCAGAAACCAACCAGCTTACTGCTGTAGAATCTGGTTACTTGAACGCAGCGGCTCTAGAGACTCGTGGTATCGAACTTGATCTCCGCTATCGTACAGATCTACAAGCGTTCGATTTACCTGGTGAGTTATCAAGCTCATTGTTTATCAACCACCTTGATTCATTTGTTTTCTACTCGTTCCAAGATCAACCAGATCTTGATGACCGTGAAGAAGGCGAAGTGGGTGATCCGCAATGGCAGTTCCGTTTCACTAATACTTATCGTTTAGACAACACGAGCTTTAGCTGGAACGTGCGCTACATTGACCGTTCTGCTTTATATGACGTGACTCCGCGTTTAGAAGCTTATGAGAACGTATCTCCAAACGAAGTTGGTTCAATTTTAACGCATGACCTTTCTGCGCGTTATTTTGTAAACGACAACTTCACTGTTGATTTCGGTGTACGTAACGTCTTCGATAAGACTCCTCCAGGATATGTGGGCAATGCTTTGTATGACCTAGTTGGTCGTCGTGCATACGCTGGATTGAACTATCGTTTCTAAGTAGACGAAAAACTACTTAAGTAATGAGTTGAAAGCCCTGCCGCACAATGGCAGGGCTTTTTTATTTATGGCTTAACCAATTGACCAAAAAAAGTTCCCTAAATGTGCAAAAAAAAATCATATTTAACAACTTTTGTTCGTTAAGTAGGTTGCCGATATAGAATTTTTTGATTAGTATCGAGTACTGAGCGGTCAAGGTTTACGCTTTGTAAGCCGTGACCGTCGACGCACGAGGGCGTTCACGTGCCGACTTTAAACCTAGTAAATCACGTATAAAGTGATCCAGGGAGAACACAGTATGTATACTAATAATAAATTAGCTAAGTCTATCCGCTTAGCACTTATGTTCGGTGGCGCTTCACTTGCGTTGTCAGGCACTGCGGCAGCGCAGGACCAGTCTGGTGACGAAGCAGAAGTAGAAGCCCAAGAACGTATTACCGTAACAGGTTCACGTATCAAACGTACTGACTATGAATCATCTAGCCCAGTACAAATTACTTCTTCTGAAGAAATCAAAAACTCTGGTTTTACCCGTATTGAAGATTTGATGAACAGCTTGCCACAGGTAGAAGCTGCTCAAACTTCATTCATCGCGAACGGTGCATCAGGTGTTGCAACACTTGACCTTCGTGGTATCGGTACAAACCGTACGTTGGTATTGATGAATGGTCGCCGTTTACAATCTGGTGGCGTATATTCACAAGCACCTGACGTTAACCAAATTCCAGCCGCGCTTGTTGAGCGTGTTGAAGTTCTTACCGGTGGTGGTTCTGCAACCTACGGTGCGGATGCGGTAGCTGGTGTTGTTAACTTTGTAATGAAAGACGACTTTGAAGGTCTAGAAGTTAACGTTGGTGCTTCTGGTTATCAGCACAGCAACGGCAACGATTACATGCAAGGCCTGATGGATGAAGCCAACTTCGGTTATCCAACTGGCGGCAGCGGCATCGACGGTAAGTCATACAACATCGACGTAACCATGGGTAGCAGCTTCGCTGACGGTAAAGGTCACGCAACTGCATACGCTACATGGCGTCAAATCAACGAAATGCGTCAAGAAACGCGTGATTATTCATCATGTGCACTTAACGCAGCTGGTACTGCTTGTGGTGGTTCATCTACTGCACCATTACCGAATACCTTCTTCGCTCCAATTGTTGATGGTGAATATGATCTAGACCAAGAAGTTTGGTGGTCATTGAACCAAGACGGTAGCTTCTCTCCATATGATGGTACTAACGTGTATAACTACGCGCCAGTTAACCACTTCATGCGTCCTGATACCCGTTACACCATGGGTGCGTTCGTTAACTATGAAGTAAACGACTCGTTCCGTCCGTACATGGAAATCAGCTACATGCATGACCGTACTATTGCTCAGATCGCTGAGTCAGGTACTTTCTATGCATTCCGTCAAGACATCGACATCAACAGCCCATTGTTCACTGATGCACAACGTGCTCAGTTCCGTAGCCAATTCGGTCCGGACGTAGAAACTATCGGTGCTTATATCGGTAAGCGTAACGTTGAAGGTGGCCCACGTATGAACAACCTGGAACACAGTGCGTTCCGTATGGTGTTCGGTGCTGAAGGTTACTTGAACTCAAACTGGTCATATGACGCGTCATTCCAGTATGGTTCAACTTCTTCAAATACTGCGTATATCAACGACTTCTACATCAAGTATGTTCAAGATGCGTTAGCTAACGCAGAATACGATGTATTCACTCCAGGTGGTGTTACTGCTGAGTCTGCTGATGCATTAGGTGGTGTTGCAATCATGACCGGTATCACTTCACAGCGTATCGTGAACGCTTATGTGACCGGTGAATTGGGCGCAAGCTTACCATCTTCTGATTTGCCAATGGCTGCGGTATTTGGTTTCGAAAACCGCGAAGTAGACTTCGAACGTACTGCTGACACTATCTATCAAGAAGGTGCGTTGGCTGGTCAAGGTGGTCCAACTAACAGCCTAGTTGGTGGTTATAACGTTAAAGAATTGTTCGGTGAGTTGAGCGTTCCAATTGCTGAAGGCCGTGACGGCATCGACAGCATGACCTTAGATTTAGGTGTACGTTTCTCTGACTACAGCACTTCTGGAAACGAAACAACCTACAAAGCGGCGTTGGACTACAACGTAACTGCTGATTGGAAAGTTCGTGCGAGCTACAACCGTGCGGTACGTGCTCCGAACGTTGGTGAATTGTTCGCTGCAACTTCAATCGGTTTGTGGGGTGGTACTGACCCGTGTGCGGGCGATACTCCTGAGTTCACTGCGGCACAGTGTGCGAACACTGGTGTAAGTGCATCTCAATACGGTAACATCGATGCGAACCCAGCGTCTCAGTACAACGGTTTGTTCGGTGGTAACACTGAATTGCAACCAGAAGTAGCTGATACCTACACGTTCGGTATCGTTGCGAACCCAATGGATAACTTCAACTTCACTGCCGACTACTGGATCATTGAAATTGAAGAAGTTATCGGTACTTTGGGTGCGTCTAACACCTTACGTCTTTGTGGTTTGACTGGTGATGCAGTTTACTGTAACAACGTAAACCGTGCGCCTTCAGGCAGCTTGTGGCGTGGTAACGACGGCTTCGTTCGTGCAACTAACATCAACGTTGGTTCTGAAGAGTACAGCGGTGTTGATATCAACGCTAACTACACTCTTGAAGACGTGTTAGGCGGTACTATTACTGCTCGTATGAACGGTTCATACTACCTTGAGAAGTACGCAGATAGCGTAGGTGAAGATTGTGCTGGCCAAATCAACTCAAACTGCTTCCCGCAGCCAGATTGGCGCCACTCTTTAACTATGACCTATACTCCGGATGATATCTGGACTGCACAGTTGAAATGGCGTTACTTCGGTGGCGTTGACTACAACGAAACAGTTGACCAATTATTACTTGGTAAAGGTATTGGTTCACAGAGCTACTTAGACGTAGTAGGTACTTTTGAAGTGAACGAAAATACTTCTGTTCTTGTTGGTATCAACAACATCCTAGATAAAGAGCCACCATTGGTAGGCGGTTCAATCTCTACTAACGCAAACACTGTTGCTGGTTTCTACGACACATTAGGTCGTTATGTCCACGCAAGCGTAACTTTCCGCTTCTAATAGCGAAAGAAATAGCGTTTAATAAAACGGCGACTTTTAGTCGCCGTTTTTTATTTCCCGCTATAAAAAATAACAGAACTCCAAGGGTTGTATCATGAGCGAGCAGTCACAGGTCACGAATATTCAAACAATAATTAATCATGTCACCAAGCTTTTGAAAGACGGCCAACCAGCTGAAGCATTAGCTTTTCTCGAGTCTTCACTAAAAAGCGAACCTCAGTCTGCGCCTTTGCTGCATTTGATTGCACAAGT
Organism: Pseudidiomarina andamanensis; assembly: GCF_009734345.1. Lineage (GTDB taxonomy): Bacteria > Pseudomonadota > Gammaproteobacteria > Enterobacterales > Alteromonadaceae > Pseudidiomarina > Pseudidiomarina andamanensis. The sequence continues at coordinate 68,559 of NZ_CP032551.1, forward strand.
GAAAAATAAACTGGGCGACATTTCCGGGGCGCTCGATTATTTGAACAAAGCAATTGAAATTCTTCCTGAGCACCTTGTGCTGCAAATTGATCGTTTGTATGTGCTTGAGCGGTTGCGACAGCGCGAAGCGCTCCACAAGGCATTGGAGCAGGCTGAGCAGTTAGAACCTAGTAATCAAAAGTATCAACAACAGCTTGCACGTTTTTATACGCAACTTGATAAGCCAGAACGCGCGTTATCGATCATCAAACGCCTACGTAAGCAACATGCCGACGATACCGTATTGATGTTCGATGAAGCGTTAAATACATGGTTTAGCGGTGAAGTTAAAGCGGCTGAAAAAATTACAGAGTCGGTATGCGCAAGTGAGCAGGCGCCATCGATGGCATTCTATGTACGCTCATTACTACGCAAACAAACCAAAGCACGCAACCATGTTGACGATATGGCAGCACGCGCACGCAAAACAGAGGTGGCTGATACACCATTATGGTTTGCTTTAGCGAAAGAATATGATGATTTAGGCTTACATGAGTTGGCCGTTAATGCTGCCGAGGTTGGTAATGCATTACAAAAGAAGGTCACACCTTACAACGAAGCCGCAGAACTTGAAGCGCTGAAGCAGATACGCTTGGTAGCGAATTCTTGGAAAGGCCAGGGGCGCGGCAACAAGAAAACTGATGTTACACCGGTGTTCATTGTCGGTATGCCAAATACCGGAGCTACCCTAGTAGAGCGTATGTTGTCGGTAAGCCCACAGGTGAAATCACTCGGCGAATTCGCTGATTTTCCGTTGTTGTTAAACCAAGCCATTGAGCGCTACGTAGCTGAAAACAGCACCGCAACGCGTGAGCAAGCCATCACCGAGTTGAATTACACTGAGCTCGGTAAAGCTTATTTAGCACAAATTTCCGAGGTAGCTGACGGCCATTCGTTTGTCATCGATAAGCTGCCTTTCAACTTCTTATATTGTGGCATCATTCAGAAGGCACTACCGACTGCGAAGATTATTCATGTTTCTCGTGATTCTCTCGATACCTGTTGGTCAATTTATCGCTCGTTATATGCTGGTCGCTACGCTTATGCGTACAATCAAGCTGAACTGGGCCGTTACTATCGGCACTATCAAGACATTATGGAAGCTTGGCATCACGCGCTTGGTGAGCAGTTACTGAATGTGTCCTATGAACAGCTGGTTGCCAATACCGAAGCAACTCAAGCACAACTGTCGAGTTTCTGTGGTTTGCCGATTGAGAGCGACGAGAAGGTGATGGTTAATCAGGTGCCTAGCGTTTCAACTGCGCGTGGCGAGCCGATGATTACGAAGGTATATAAGCACGCAGTAGGACGTGCCAAACCTTATGCGGATTATCTGCAGGACCTTGTACAAGCTTTGAATGACTGATGCACGTGCAAAACCAGCAACTCATGTATCTCACTGAACAATTGGCTAAGCAGCCTCACAATTTGGGGCTGCTTGATCAATTGGCCGCACTTTATCTTCAGCTAAAGCAACCAGAGCAAGCGTCTGATATCTATCTTCGCTATATTGCAGAACATAAAACGCATGCCGGCGCACAATTTAATTGTGCTTATTATGCGCGTTTGGCTGGACGCTATGAGCAGGCTATTGATTATTATCGACGGGCGTTGGCTTTAGGTATTGATGGTGCTGAAGAGGTGTACGCCAATATCGGTGTTATTTATAACGAGGGATTGTTGGATAATGACCATGCGCAAGAGGCCTTTAAACAAGCATTAACCATTAATCCGAACTATGTTCCGGCGCTTTATAATTTAGCGAATAGCTACGAGCAAGACGGCGATAAGGCAAATGCAGCACACTATTTTAATCGTGTCATTGAGCAGGAGCCGAATTTCGTCATGGCTTATGTGCGGCTAGCTGATGTGTACACGGCTGACACGGCTGACGATGCACTCATTCTCAAGCTTATGGCTTTCTTTAAAGCCGCTGCATGCTCCCTTGATGAACAAATCGACATTGCCTATGCGTTGGGAAAATTATTCGATGACTGCGGCAGTTACGACCAAGCCTGGCATTATTATTGTGAAGCCAATAACTTAAACGCGCGGACCATGCCGGCATGGTCGCGGAACGAACAATTGCGGTTGTTGAACGAAATAAAACAGACATTTTCAGCAGAATCATTCACCGCTGCGGAATCAGGCAACCTGCAACCAGTGTTTATTTGCGGCATGTATCGCTCCGGTTCAACGTTACTTGAGCAAATGCTTGGCGCACATGATGCGATAACCAATGGCGGTGAGCTCGAATACTTCCCGCGCTTATGGCAAAGCGTTGAGCGCGAGGGTTTAAGTGCATATTGTTCAAAGATGTCTGAAGAGGATTTTAAGACGCTAGGTGAAGACTATACGCGTTTTGTTGAAACGCGATTTGAGAACGGCGGTATCGTCACCGATAAACGTCCCGACAATATTTGGCGTTTAGGGCTGATTAAACGTGCTGTTCCGAATGCCAAGTTTATTGTGACGCAGCGCCAGTTATTGGATAACTGTTTATCGGTTTACTTTACTCGTTTGAATGCATCGATGAATTATGCGAATTCAATTCAAGATATTTTGGATTTTCTCGAATTGGAACAGCAGCTGTTGGCGCATTGGCAATCGATATTTGGCGATGACTTGATTGTTGTTGATTACGATAAACTCGTGCGCGATCCAGAAGCCACGTTGCGTCCGGTTTTTGAATGGCTTGGGCTGCCTTGGCAAAGTGACTGCTTGACGTTTCATCAACGCCACAATAGTGTGCGCACCGCCAGTGTCTGGCAAGTGCGACAACCGCTGTATCAACGTTCTTCTGGACGATTCAAAAACTACGAGCGGTTTCTATCAAGCCGGTGATATGTCGCATGGCGCCGTCATGCGTATGCCATCACCATGAAATGGAACGGTGCCGTGGAAGAAATAACTCGGAAAGAATACACAATAGCCAACTTGAGGGCATACCGCATAGGTACGCTCCTCAACACCAGGTAATTCGAGCCCCGACTCACCAAATTTAATCCAGCCCGCGTGAGTCGGGTCATCCTCTTTGACTTGCTTGGGCAACTGAATGTAAGTGCAGCATGAAATCCAGCCTTCGGGGTGAACATGATTCGAATGAAAGCCGTTTTCAGTCAAACGCACCGACCATGCACCGGTGAAGCGAACGCCATCGGTTTTCCGAGATAACAATGGATGCTTCGGATCATTCGGTAATTGCGCAACATAGCTCTCGGCTGCTGTTGCAATCATTTGCTTGAAGGTTTGCAATATCGGTTGGTTTTGCGCGAACAAGTTACCGACGGTTTGGGTACCATGGCGGACACTCTGATCGAGTGGTTGCTGATGCGTTTTGTGCAGCTCTTGTAATGTTTCTGCGAGCTCAGACATAAAATGTTCCGTTGACGCATAGTCAGAAGGCGCCTGTAACGGAATGATCTTCACAAAATTAGAGTAGTCATTTAGACGTTCAGCCTGAGGGTTTTCCAGCGCATGGAGGCAAAGTGCTTTGTAAGCTATTACCTCTTGGCTGTGTGGGTGTAATTTCTCAGCCGCCTTCAAGTGCTCAAGCGCTGATTCAAACTGGCCTTTGCGCATGAGTGTTGTGGCGATATCAATGCGGTGGCGGATCACATTTGGCTGCAATTGAAGCGCCTTATCAAAGCTTTCGAGTGCTTCATCAATGCGGTCAAAGCGGCTCAAAGCTGAACCTTTCAGGTGATGAAACTCCGCCCAGTCAGGAAATTTAGACAATACGTCAGTACAAGTCTGAATACAGTTATCGTAACGCCCAGCCATTAGTTGATGCGCGGCAAGACTATATTTTAATGCTCTGGATTGCGGTAAGCGTTGCAGCGCCGCGTCAATAGATGTCAAGAACTTCTCTTGTGGACCATGCTCCCAATAGAGTTTATTCAGCGCCACATGAGCATCAATGTATTCAGGTAATTGTTTGACGAGATTCAGTAATACCGCTTCAGTATCTTGGTAACGCTCTAAATCGTAATCAATACACGCTAGCAAATAATCAACCAGTGGCGAGGGTTGCGATAACTGTTGTTTCGCCTTTGCGATAGCTTGCAACGCTTGCTCGGGTAGTCCCATGCTGCGAAATAGTTGAGCATGAAGCAGATAAGGTTCGAATTGATTAGGTAACTGGCGTTGTAACTCGTGAATATGTTCTTCAGCCAAGTTGAAAAAGCCGTGCTTGATGTACAAATTAATGAGGGTTTTACGAGACGGCGTATGTTCAGGGTGATGCTTTAGAGCGACTTTCAAGTTTTCGGCGGCGGCTTTGGGCTGATACTGATGTTGTAAACTCAATGCGAGAATATGAAGGACATCGGGGTGCTTGGCATCGAAGCGAAGCAGATGCCGACATTGATGCTCCGCCTCTTTATACTGTTCTGCCCGAAAGGCACTGACAGCTTGTTTGAACAATTTTTGTACATCGGTCATGGTTACTACACTTTTTATTATTATTGTTGTGTAGATTTTGTACCATTGAGCGACGAATGGATCAAGTTTTGCGATGAGTTACATGCTGGCGTCTCCGGCAGGAGTCGAACCTGCGACCTGCCCCTTAGGAGGGGGCTGCTCTATCCAGCTGAGCTACGGAGACATACACTTTATACTAGACATAAAAAAACCAGCCGCAGCTGGTTTTTCTAAATCGTACGTCGGTAACGCAACCGAACAGCGTCTTACAGAGCGCTGATTTTCGCGTTCAAACGACTCTTATGACGAGACGCTTTGTTTTTACCGATGAGACCTTTAGTCGCGTAACGGTCAAGTACCGGTTGAAGGCTAGTAAATGCCTGCTGTGCAGTCGCTTTATCGCCTGCTTCAATTGCAGCAGTTACTTTCTTCATCAAGGTACGCATCATTGAGCGACGGCTCGCGTTGTGGCGACGGTTCTTTTCCGCTTGTACCGCACGCTTTTTAGCAGACTTAATGTTAGCCAAGGTGAACTCCTAAAATTCGTTATCTATGTGCAATGGTTTTGTAGGGCGGGGAATATGCCTGTTTTCGAGCCTAAAGTCAAGAGCGAAGTTCGTTATTGGTTATTAGTTATTCGTTATTAGTTATTGGTTGGTGTATTGTAATTGATTGATTGAATTCAACATGGAGGTTGATATGAAAGCTCGTTTAATCGTCAAAGAAATTGCTATTGAATTGTGAGTTTATGTCTATGAATTGACTAAAGCGTTTCCATATGAAGAACGTTACGGTTTGAGTAGTCAAATTAGGCGGTGTGCTGTTAGCGTTCCGAGTAATATTGCTGAGGGAGCGAATAGGCATTCGATTAAGGATTTTCTTCGATTCTTGTACATAGCTAAAGGCTCGCTTTCAGAGCTTGAAACACAACTTACAATTGCTGTTCGCTTAGGTTATATCTCTGACTTTGCAAATGATTTATTATCTCGTACGCTCATGCTTATAAATGCGCTGATAAAATCGCTCAAACTACGAGTAACGAATAACCAATAACGAATAACGAACAACGGGGTTCTCTTGTCAAAGTCCTTAACTAAATCCGGCATCATTGTCAGCTTCATGACACTCATCTCGCGTGTGCTTGGGCTTGTGCGCGATGTGGTGATTGCGAACTTGATGGGGGCTGGGGCGGCGGCCGATGTGTTCTTCTTTGCGAACAAGATACCGAACTTTCTGCGTCGATTGTTTGCGGAAGGGGCGTTTGCGCAGGCGTTTGTGCCGGTACTGACTGAGTATAAGCAAGGTAAGACGCTGGATGAGCAGCGTTTGTTGATTGCTCGGGTGGCGGGTACGTTGGGTACGTTGGTGACGGTTGTGACACTGGTGGGAGTGGTTGCCTCGCCGGTGGTGGCGGCGATGTTTGGTACGGGTTGGTTTCTTGATTGGTATCACGATGGTCCGCAAGGGCATAAGTTTGTTTTGGCGGCCGACTTGCTGCGTATTACGTTTCCGTATTTGTGGTTTATTACCTTTACCGCCTTAGCCGGCGCGATTTTAAATACGATTGGTAAGTTCGCGGTGGCGGCGTTTACGCCGGTATTTTTGAATATTGCGATTATTGTTTTCGCGATATGGCTTGGGCCGCAACTTGATCAACCCGAATATGCGCTAGCATGGGGTGTGTTTGTTGGTGGTGCCGTACAGTTCTTATTTCAAATTCCGTTTTTGAAGCGGGCAGGGTTATTGGTTCGTCCGCGATGGGGATGGCGAGACCCTGGCGTCACTAAAATCCGCACGTTAATGATTCCTGCCTTATTTGGGGTGTCGGTTAGTCAGATTAACCTACTATTGGATACGTTTATTGCATCGTTTTTAATGAGTGGTTCAATTAGCTGGTTATATTACTCCGACCGGTTATTGGAATTTCCGTTGGGATTATTTGGCATTGCGATTGCGACCGTTATTTTGCCAGCGTTAAGCTCACGTCATGTGGACAAGTCAGCCGAAGAGTTCAGCCGTACGTTGGATTGGGGTATTCGTACGGTTGTATTGCTTGGATTACCAGCCATGTGCGGTTTGATTGTGCTTGCGGAGCCGATGCTGATGGTGTTGTTCATGCGCGGTGAATTCACGCCTGAAGATGCGCGCTTGGCCTCTTATAGTTTGTTTGCGTATGGCTCGGGCTTACTGAGTTTCATGTTGGTGAAGGTATTGGCGACTGGATTCTATTCACGCCAAGATACCAAGCGACCCGTGAAGTACGGCATTATCGCCATGATTTCAAACATGGTGTTCAATATCATTTTCGCGATTCCTTATGGTTATGTCGGTTTAGCCATTGCAACGTCTCTTTCTGCCGCTGTTAACGCCGGTTTGTTGGGCTATAACCTGTGGCGCGACGGTGTGCTCAAACGTTATCCCGGGACACTAACTTATCTCACCAAAGTAGCGCTATCTGTGGCCGCGATGGTTGCGGTGGTGTTCTATCTTGTACCTGCTCGATCGTGGTGGCTTGCGGCTGAATTTGTTGATCGAGCGTGCCAGTTGGCGTTGCTAATTGGCGCTGGGGCGGGAACGTATTTGCTGTCCCTCCTCCTTCTTCGCGTGAAAGTTCGTTAATCGTTAATCGTTAATCGTTATTCGTTATTGGTTATTGGTTGTTCGTAAAAGCAAAAACGGTACTTGTTGTTAAGGCTTGGGTTGAGGGAGAGGGGGCTGGCATGGGGCGGATCATAAATATATTTGTGGCATTTATGTTGGTGCTTGGGCTGCTTAGTTGTCAGGTACCGGATAGTGAGACTAAGGCGTCGGTAATTGATGAAAGCAGCCAAGAGATTCCTCATTCCTTTGTAATGGCTGAGCAATCTGAGTTACCAGAGCATTCGCGTTTGGTCGAAACTTCCGCAGGACAATTTCATGTTCGTGCGATGGGGCTCAATAATCCCGGTCCAGCAGTGATTTTGCTAGCAGGGCCTAATTACAATTACCACAGTGATAGCGCTTGGTTTGCTGCGCTCCAACCGCTATTGGCAGAGCAATATCGGGTGTACAGTGTTGATCGCCTTGGTAATGCGTTCAGCAGTAGTAGTGATGATTTGTCTTACCGTCGTTTTGCTGACGATTTGGCATTAGTGATGCAGCAGCTGGATGAGCCTAATTTGACTGTGGTGGCCTTTGCTAGCGCGAGTATTAGTGCACGTTGGTTCTATGAGCTGCATGGCGAGCAGTTTGATATTCAAGCCATGCTGTATATTGATCCGGATATTCCATTGGCGCATTCATTGAGCTTGTATCAGGGCTATCCAGCTAACTGGTATCGAGATAATTTAGCGACGTTATTGCCGCATTTGGCTGCTGGCAATTGGACCGAACGAACCAAAGACAAACTCGATGCGGAATATCAACAGATCAGACAATGGGCTGGTGAATATGGTACCGCCGTCGACTGGCGTTACTTGGAGCAAATCATGCAACAACGTTTGTTGATTTCGCATCAGCAAGCCAGAGCTCTTGAAATTGCTGCATATATTGCTGATTTAGACGGCTACGCGACGTTGCCCATGATAACCGCAATACCCGTCAGTGTGATTGACAGCGATTTTGAGCAGCAGGATATCGCCGCTGCGGCTGATGATGCTGAGCTATTAGCTGCGTTGCAAAAATGGCAGCAGGAAGGGAGTACTTGGAGTGTCAATCAGGCTGCAGTGTCTAATGGCCAATATATTCCTCTAACTGGAAGCGACCACATGGTTCCATTACAACAACCACAAATCATCCAACATGCTTTAGAGTGGCTCCTCAACCAATAGCTCTCTCGCTCGCGCTTTTTCGAATAACGAATAACCAATAACCAATAACGCTTTTCGCGCAGGTCTATATTTGGTCTTTATTTGGGCTTTACCGCCATTCTCGTCTAATCTTACTCCTGAAATCACCAACAAGGAGTAATAGCCATTTATACCGTGAAACGACCGCGCGTGACCACTGTGTCAGGGTTTAAGAAAGAAATTGCCACCATGGATGTGAATGAACCGGTTTTGGTGACCCAGAACGGTGAACCGCTGTATGTGGTGCAAGACCCTGCCCAATACGAAGCCATGCAAGAGCAGATGGCGATGTTGAAAATGATTGCACTGGCTGAAAAGGATGTTCGGGCTGGTCGTGTTGTGAGCCGAGAAGAGCTCTTCAAAGGATTGGCAGAGGAGCTCGGCGCAGATGACGATCTCAATTGATTATACGAGCCATTTCAAATCCCAAGCTCGTAACCAAGTAAGGTTTCTTATAAAAAAAGTGGGGTATCGATTAGCACAACAATTCGTTGATAGCGTACTTGACCAATTTGAACAAAAAGTTTTGATGTTTCCCCAACGATGCGCTCGATGTTCAGAAAGTGCAGAAGTAGGTTTTGGACAATATTACGAATTTATTGATACAAAGACGCAGGTTCGGATTATTTATCGGCTTGCCGAGGGAGATGATTCGCATATATCGGCCCTGTTATTTGTGCGAACAAGACAAGATTTGCGTGATCAGCTTTTTCAGCTGGTATTAATGAGCCCTTAGTGTCTGGTTAGCGTTTGGCGAGCCTGCTATAATCGCCGCTTTGTTAATCACCTGAAATAACGACAGGCTTGCTACGCACTGATGCAGTTAATTCGCGGAATCCATAATATTCGACCTAAGCACCGTGGGTGTGTCCTTACTATTGGCAACTTTGATGGTGTTCATTTGGGCCATCAAGCGGTGTTGGCGCAAGTAAAAGCACAGGCACTTGCTCGTAGTGTTCCAGCGACGGTGATGACCTTTGAGCCGCAACCGCAAGAGCTGTTTCAGCCTGATAAAGCACCGGCGCGATTAACGAATTTTCGTGAAAAGCACATGGCGCTGCGCGAGCAGGGTATCGACCGCCATATTGTCATTGAGTTTAATCGCAAATTTTCTAATTTGCCGGCGCGCGAGTTTATCGAGCGAGTGCTGGTTGAGATGCTCGGTGTGCAATTTTTGGTGGTCGGCGATGATTTTCGTTTCGGCCACGGTCGCGAAGGTGATTTCGCGATGTTGCAACGCGCTGGCGCAGAGCTGGGCTTCGAGGTGGTTGATACGCAGAGTTACCGTCAACAACAGCAACGTGTTAGCAGTACTGCGATACGTCAGTGCTTAAGTGATGGCGATTTTACCCAAGCAGCAGCTATGCTTGGTCGGCCGTATGCATTTCAAGGGCGCGTGGTGCATGGTGAGAAAAAAGGCCGTACTATCGGTTTTCCAACCGCAAATATTCAGTTAAAACGGTTGCATTCGCCGCTTCAGGGCGTATTTGCTGTGCAGGTACAATGCAATGATGGCAAAATGCATGCAGGCGTTGCTAATATTGGCAGACGGCCAACATTGAATGGTGAGCGAGTGCAGCTAGAGGTGCATTTGTTCGATTTTGCGGGCGATTTATATGGGCAGCAGTTGCGGGTGGTGCCAACGCACTTTATTCGCGCGGAGCAGAAGTTTGCTGATTTTGCGCAGCTGCAGCAACAAATCGCCGCCGACGCTGAAAAGGCAAAGGCGTTACTCGTTATTGGTTATTAGTTAATCGTTAAAACCAAACATGAACGACGAATAACGAATAACGCTTTTTAAATTCAAAAATTGAAATAAGTTATGGGGCAGATAACACCCCCGAAAAAGGAACCGAAATAATGACCGACTACAAACACACACTGAATCTGCCGGAAACTGAGTTTCCGATGCGCGGTAATTTGGCGCAGCGTGAGCCGCAGATGTTGCAACAGTGGTACACAGATGACGTGTACGGCCTTATTCGCCAAGCGAAGGCGGGTCAGCCGGTGTTTATTTTGCATGATGGCCCTCCTTATGCGAACGGTGATATTCACATTGGTCACGCAGTGAATAAGATTTTGAAAGACATGATTGTGAAAGCGAAAACGCTGAGCGATTTTGATGCGCCTTATGTGCCTGGTTGGGATTGTCATGGCTTGCCAATTGAGCTGCAAGTTGAGAAGAAACATGGCAAGCCAGGTAAGAAACTCAGTGTGGCTGAGTTCCGTCAAAAATGCCGTGAGTATGCACTCACTCAGGTAGACGGTCAGCGTGAAGACTTTAAACGTTTGGGTGTGTTTGGTGATTGGGATAACCCTTATTTGACCATGAACCCGAAACAAGAAGCTGACAGTATTCGCGCGCTTGCAAAAATCATTGCCAATGGTCACATGCAACAAGGCTTTAAGCCGGTGCATTGGTGTACCGATTGTGGTTCTGCTCTAGCTGAAGCGGAAGTTGAGTATCAAGATAAGCGTTCACCAGCTATCGATGTTGGCTTTACGCCAGTGAACGAAAGTGAGTTGGTGGGTAAGTTTGATCACCCAGCAGGTCATACTGGCGAAGGCGAGGTGATGGTTGTGATTTGGACCACCACGCCGTGGACTATTCCAGCAAACCGTGCCATTTCGTTGCATCCGAGCCTTGATTATACGTTGGTTCAGGTTGAGGCGACGGATGAGCGCCCTGCCATGCGTTTGGTACTTGCTGATGAATTAGTGAAATCAGCCATGGAACGCTGGGGTATTGATGCTTATCACAAGCTTGGCTTCGCAAAAGGTGAAGCGCTTGAAAATGTGAAAGTGAATCATCCGTTATTTGCGGATGTTCAGGTGCCACTTATTCTTGGTGAGCACGTAACCACTGATTCTGGTACGGGCTGTGTGCACACGGCACCAGGCCACGGTGTCGATGACTTTATTGTTGGTCAGCGTTACGGCATTGAAGTGTATAACCCAGTTGGCGATAACGGTGTGTATAAAGACGATACGCCGATGTTTGCTGGTCAGCACGTGATGAAGGCGAACCCGAATATTGTTGATGCGCTGCAAGAAGCTGGGCGATTGATCCATCACGAAGCGTATAACCACTCGTACCCACATTGCTGGCGCCACAAAACGCCAATTATTTTCCGTGCCACTCCGCAGTGGTTTATCAGTATGGATAAGCAAGGTTTGCGCGCCAAAGCATTAGAGCAAATTAAACAAGTGCGTTGGGTGCCAGAGTGGGGGCAAAGCCGCATCGAAAGCATGGTTGATGGTCGTCCTGACTGGTGTATTTCACGTCAACGCACGTGGGGTAACCCGATTGCCGTGTTTGTGCGTCGTGACACGGACGAATTGCATCCACGCACGCTGGAACTGATGGAAGAAGTCGCAAAACGTGTTGAAAAAGATGGCATTCAGGCGTGGTTCGATTTAGAACCAGAAGAGTTATTAGGCGATGAAGCCGTTGATTACCGTAAAGTGACTGACACCTTAGACGTGTGGTTCGATTCAGGTGTGACACACGAAGCCGTTTTGAATAAAACGCCAGGCTTGCAGTGGCCAGCAGATTTGTATCTTGAAGGTTCTGACCAACACCGTGGTTGGTTCCAATCATCTTTGTTGACTGGTGTGGCGATGTATCAACAAGCACCATATAAGCAAGTGCTAACGCATGGTTTCACGGTTGATGGGCAAGGCCGCAAAATGTCGAAATCAATCGGCAACGTCATTGCGCCGCTTGAGGTAATGAACAAGTTAGGCGGTGATATCTTACGTTTGTGGGTTGCGGCAACGGATTATTCGGGCGAAATGACGGTTTCTGATGAAATCTTGAAGCGTTCCGCTGATAGCTACCGTCGTATTCGTAATACCTCACGTTTCTTGTTAGCGAACATTAACGAGTTTGAGCCAAGCAAACACGCTGTTGCTGCCGACGATATGGTTGCGATTGATAAGTGGATTGTTGCGCGTGCTGTTAGTTTACAAGAAGAGATTCTAAAAGCGTTAGACGGCTACCAATTCCACGGCGTGGTGCAAAAAATTATGCACTTCTGCTCAATTGAGTTAGGTAGCTTCTACTTAGACGTGATTAAAGACCGTCAGTACACGGCAAAACGTGACAGTGTCGCGCGTCGTTCATGTCAGACTGCGTTGTATCACATTGCTGAAATGTTGGTACGCTGGTTGGCGCCTATTTGTAGTTTTACCGCACAAGAAATCTGGGATGCATTGCCGAAGCAGCTCGCCAATGGTGAAGCGCGTTCGCGTTATGTGTTTACCGAGAGTTGGTATCGCGAAGCGGCGCAAATTAGCGTGAGTCCAGCCGATAACGCCTTGTGGCAAACGGTGCTTGAGGTACGTGATGAAGTGAATCGTACGCTTGAGCAAGCGCGCCGTGATGATGTAATTGGCGGCAGCTTACAAGCCGAAGTGACTGTTTATGCGGTGGCCGACATTGCCGCACAACTATCTAGTCTTGAGGACGAGTTGCGTTTTGCCTTTATTACGTCTGCTGTTGCCGTTGAAACGGTTGAGACGGCACCTGCAGGGGCTGTTGCAACAGAACTTGACGGCGTTTGGGTAAAAGTAGCGAAATCGGCCTACGAAAAATGCGAGCGCTGTTGGCATCACCGTGCAGAGGTTGGCACCATTGCGAGCCACCCGACGCTATGCCAACGCTGTGTAACAAACGTTGATGGAGCCGGAGAGGAGCGCCATTTTGCTTAAGCCAACTGATTTACAAAAGCGCGCCAGTGGGTTGCGCTTTTTGTGGTTAACCTTGCTGCTTATTGTTCTGGATCAATTTACCAAGCAATGGGTGATTCGTGTTTTCGATTTATACGAAAGCATTGAGGTGATGCCCTATTTAAATTTGACCTACGTGCGTAACATGGGCGCCGCCTTCAGCTTCTTGAGCGATCAAGGCGGCTGGCAGCGCTGGTTATTCACGTTTTTAGCGATAGCCGTTAGTGTGGTTCTGCTAATTTGGCTGCGCCGTAACCCGGCCAATATGTGGCGTCAAAATCTTGCCTTTGCGCTGATTCTGGCGGGTGCGATTGGTAATGTTATCGACCGTATAATATATGGTTACGTTATTGATTTTATTGATGTATATGTGAATGAGTGGCACTGGCCGGCATTTAATGTTGCCGATATGGCTATAACTATCGGTGCAGTTCTTATGCTATTAGAGGCGTTTTTTGAACAACGCCAGGAGCCACAGTCATGATCAGTCGTCTCCCGATCGAGCACGGTCGCGAAGTGATTTTGCATTTCACCATCAAGTTAACCGATGATTCGGTTGCTGACAGTACTAAAATGTCAGGTAAACCAGCAAAGTTCCGTATGGGCGATGGCTCCTTAACGGAGAACTTTGAGTCGTGTTTGGTTGGTTTAAAAGCTGGCGATGCCCGCGAGTTTGAACTGGCACCAGAAGACGCTTTTGGTATGCCGAATAAAGATAACTATTATCAGGTAGATACCACCAAGTTCGGTGCAGATCGCCCTGAAGTTGGCCAAATTTTTACGTTTCCACAGCCTGATGGCACGGAGTTACCCGGTATTGTGCGGGCAATTAATGATCAGTTTGTGACGATTGATTTTAATCATCCGTTGGCTGGCCAGCGGGTGCGATTTGCCGTCGAAATTATTGAGGTAAATCCTTAAAAACGTTACTCGTTAGTCGTTACTCGTTATTCGAAAAGGACAACACGAATAACTAATAACGAACAACGAACAACGAAGTTGGAGTTTTTATGAATATTGTTTTGGCGAATCCGCGTGGTTTTTGTGCCGGTGTTGACCGAGCGATTACTATAGTCGAGCGCGCATTAGAAATTTTTGAACCACCTATTTATGTGCGCCATGAAGTAGTACATAACAAATACGTGGTGGATTCGTTGCGCGCGCGCGGTGCTGTGTTTGTTGATGAGCTGCATGAAGTGCCTGACGATAGCATTGTGATTTTTTCTGCGCACGGGGTGTCGCAAGCGGTTCGCCAAGAGGCAAAAGACCGTGGTTTGCGAGTATTTGACGCAACCTGCCCGCTGGTGACCAAGGTGCATATGGAAGTGACGCGTGCAAGTCGCAAGGGGCATGAGTGTGTGCTGATTGGTCATGCGGGGCACCCGGAAGTAGAAGGCACCATGGGGCAGTACAATAACCCGAAAGGTGGAATCTACCTGGTGGAATCGGTTGACGATGTCGCAAAACTTGAGGTGAAAGATCCGAAACAATTGCACTACATGAGCCAAACCACGTTGTCGGTTGATGATACGGCTGACGTGATTGATGCGTTGCGTGACAAATTCCCAGAAGTGCAGGGGCCGCGCAAAGATGATATCTGTTATGCCACGCAAAACCGTCAAGACGCCGTACGCGAGCTCGCTGCTGAAGTGGATGTGCTGCTGGTTGTTGGCGCGCGTAATAGCTCGAATTCAAATCGCTTACGTGAATTAGCTGAAAAAATGGGTACGCCTGCGTACTTGATTGATGATGCTTCTTGCATTGATCAAGCGTGGCTCGATGGCAAAGAAAATGTCGGTGTGACTGCGGGGGCGTCAGCGCCGGAAGTTCTGGTTCGTGATGTGGTGAAAAAGCTGCAATCGTGGGGTGGAGAGACGGTTCAAGAGCGCAGCGGGCGCGAAGAAAATATCACTTTTTCTATCCCCCCAGAACTCCGCGTCGTTGAACTGTAAAACCGTTGTTCGTTATTCGTTATTTGTTATTCGTTAAATATCAAAAAATCTCCGTGTGCATAGGTTATATGTACAACGGAGATTTTCAGTTTTTAGTGCTTCGTGTTTTGCTTTTTCGAATAACGAATAACTAATAACGAATAACCAATAACGGTTTTACTGCCAACAGGTGGTGGGGGTTTTTTGGTCGTTCTGATTAATGCTCATTGTGGCACATTCTGTATCAGAAACCTGCGCACCTTTCGCTGTAGCCGTTAATGTATAGGTCTCGGCGCCAAGGTTCGACACACTAAAAGTGTAAAATTCGCTTGACGATGTAAAGCCAAGATCAGCTATTGTGGCATAGCTGGTATTGCGTAATCGATACTCTTCTTGGGCCATCTGTAATTTCATCAATTCGCCCATGGCGTCTGCTCTGCGGCTCTGTTTGACGTAGTCAGTAAAGTTCGGATATGCAATGGCTGCAATGATGCCGATAATTGCTACGACAATCATCAATTCAATCAGGGTCATGCCGGATAACTTTTTTTCAACTTGCATTTATTCCACCTGTTTATACTATGCTTAGTGCATGTGTTCATTAGTACGACAATTTTGGAACAAACGCAATGCGTCAAGGATTCACTTTACTAGAGCTTATCATCACGTTGTTAATTCTCAGCATTGTGCTGGGATGGGGTGTGCCTGCGACAATCGAAATGGCGCGAACTATGCGCCTACAGGGCGCTGCGCAAGATACCTACGCATTGCTGCAATACGCTCGCTCTGATGCGTTAAGTAGCGGCGAGAACCGTTTTGTGGTCTGGGATGATGAAAACGGTGATTGGTGTGCTGCGGTTGCCGTATCGAGTGACTGTGATTGCCTTACCGAAGATTGTTCAATTAACGGCGTGTTACGGCAAATTAATGGTACCGAGTATTCTGGCGTAACCATGGCGTCTGCTGCATTCTCTGCTGGTGACCATACCCGATTTGATGCGTTACGTGGTTTGGCTGAAGGGAACGCCGGTACGGTTAGTTATCAACTGCGTGACAGCAGTAACGCTGTAGAGCGAGAAGTGCGTGTGGTGGTCAGTACACTTGGCCGCTTGCGTTATTGCCAAGTTGGTGGTGTGGGGAGTTATCCAGCATGTTAAAGCAGCGCGGTTTATCGCTTGTTGAATTAATGATCACCATTACGCTTGGCTTAATTCTGATGGCGGCGTTAACGTCGGTGTTTTCTGCAACACTTGGCACCAATTCGCGCAGTTTACAGTTGAGCCAACTCCAAGAAGAATCTACGGCAGTGATGGATTTGCTGATGGGCGATTTACGTCGCGCCGGATATCGCGGTAACGCTCATTTATTGGTTGTGGACCCCGATAATGCGGTGACGGCCTTCAATAATAAAGTCACCGTGTCACAGCATCCAAGTGAAGTGGCGGCAAGTTGTTTGCTTTTCGAATATGACGCCGATAATGATGCGGTGCATGACGGTGCAGTTGAACAATTTGGCTATCGTCTGCGCAATGGCCAAGTGCAACGCCGACAAGCCGCAGCAACGTGTGATCAAGATGGTTGGGAAGGTTTAACCAGCCCTGATTTAATTCAAGTCGATGTGCTGGAGTTTATTCTCACCGAGCGCATGCTAGACGATGTCAATGAACAAGTTGTTGAAGTGTTGATGGTGGTATCACTACCAAGTGATGCCCAAGTATCACGAGAGTTTGCAACAGAGGTGGTGCTGCGCAATGCGTTTTAAACAATCGGGCTTTGCCACAATTACAATCACAGTCTTACTCCTTTCTATCATCATTTTGGTGACCCTCTATACTGCGCGATTTAAGGTGCAGGAGCAGCGAATAACGCGCAACCACGCCAGCATGCAGGAAGCAACGATGGTGGCAGATGCGGCTATTGAGCAAATTGTGATGGAAGTGAACGCTGAAAAATCGAATCTAAATAGAACGATCGATGGCGTGATTGGCGGTGCTCAATACAACGCAACGCTTTCCAGTACGCGCTTTGACGATACCATTCGTGGCGATGTTGATATTGTCGACGTGGTATTAACGGCGACGTCTGCAGATACCCGAGCCACGCGCACCTTACGTCAGCAAGTGGCGGTGTTGCCGATGATTCGCTCGGCGCCAGACACGCCGGTTGCCATTAAAGGCAGTATGAATGTATCCGGTAACTTCGAAGTGGTTGCGAATCCGAATGGCGGCGGCGATGGGGTACCACTGTCAATTTGGACCGAGGGTGATGTTGATGTGAATGGCAGCGGAACCACCTGTGGTCAGCAGGAGTTTAGCGAAGGTGCGTGTTCGTCACGCCCGTTCAGTGAACGTGGCGACCATGGCGTTGATATTCTAGATAATGACCCGAATTTTCCGCCTGATCTGCTTGAATATTTGTTCGGTGTACCGGAATCGAAGTGGCAAGAATTACGCGATTCAGCGAATGTTATTGTGAACGGCTGTGATTCCATTGGGCCAGCGTCGACAGGCTTAATCTGGGTAATTGGTAACTGTGCGCCAACCGTTGATATCGGTTCTTTAGCCAATCCGGTTGCGTTAGTTATTCAGGATGGAAGCTTGTCGATTAACGGTAGTACTGTTGTCAATGGCATGGTTTTCGCATTCCGGACGCCAGGTAACTTAACGAACTACGAATTAAAATTAAATGGTGGTGCCACCATCAATGGGGCGGTAATGGCAAATTATGATCCCACGTTATCCAATGGCACCTTAAAAGTACGCTATCACGAAGAAGTATTAACGAATTTGGTAAGTAATGACGCATTTAAGCGCGTGTTACGGGTAGGGGGAAGCTGGCGTGATTTCTAATCGAACTTATTTAACGCGTGGGCGCGGATTTACCTTTGTTGAGGTGTTAGTGGCATTAGTAATTATTGCCATTGGCGTTACGGGACTCGTTAGCTTACAACGTACGTTCATGCAAAGCTCGGTGCGAGCGGCAGAACATGCCACCGCACTGAAAATTGCGCAGCAACGTCTTGAGGAATTGCGTTTTCAAATTTATACCGACATTGCTTCAGGCACCGATACCGTCATGCTAGACGATAAAAATTATGCGGTAGCTTGGACCGTCGCGCCGCAATATTTTAATGGAGCGTGGGTAACAACTGGCGATGCGAATCTGCCAGACCCACTCCCACCAAATCCAGATGCGAAATCGGTTGATATATCAGTAGATTGGCAAACGCGCGGTGGTGATAACCTCACGCTGACTATGGAAGCATGGATTGGCCGTATTGCCATGCGTGATGGTGGGCTGGCGGTAACGACACCACCACCACGAAACGAACCGAGTGTGACCTACAATCCTGGTGCGGCCCCGGAGGTTATTGCGGTTAAGTTGACCGAAGATGACTCTGCAACGCAATACCAAGTGAAGGAAACGACGCGCCCCACACCAACGGTGATGCAACGTGGCGACCGACTGACCGTTCGATTCGATACGGTAACTTACGATGAAGCCACACAAACACAACGCGTTGAAGATTTTATTACGCTCAACTGCTCGTGCATGTTCACCGGTTTTGAAGATACGGCAACTACGCCGCATCGCCTGATGTTAAAAGATGGTCGACTTGTGCTTGATCCTAATGGTGGCGCTGATACCAAGAAAATGACTGGGGTCATTAACCCAGCGGTTAGTGATCAGCCATCGTTGTGTAATCAGTGTTGTCGAGATCATCATGACAACAATACGATGGTTGCCGAGCAAACGGTGTTTAAGCATGACACAGTGCGTAAACAAAACGGCAATCATCGACACTTCTATCGCGATGCCAGCGGCAACTTAGTTGAAGCGAACCAAGGTGCAAACAACGTCTATGAAGAATCTTGTCGTATGCGCCGTATTGATGGCTGGTACGCAATGTATCCTGACTGGCAATTTCATGCAGCAACGGTAACGTCGGCGGGCTATTTGATTGATCCAAATGGCGCAGCGACTTACACGCAATATGTTCGCGATGTTGTAAAAGCTTTGGTATTAGGTAACGCATTACCGAGTCAACCAACTGGTCGTGATATTACCGTGACACCGGGTTCTCATCAGTTGATTGGTCGTGGTGTTTACCTTGATGATATGACTGATGCCCATTTAGAAGCGGTGCGTGCCGCAATTTTAAACAACGAGGCAGACTGGATATCTAAAGTACCGTTTTATGAGGTGAACCTCACATTGTTAGGGCTATGGGAAACGACAAATGCTCCTGTAGCCGATGTCACCAATGAGCCGATTCAAACAATTGTTGATCCTACTCAGAATTATTACGGAACATACAGTCGGGGTCGTGTTAGTGCGCGCGACGGTGGTTTAGCGACAGTAACTATGAATGCAAATATGGGCAATGCCAGCGTTCTCGGCAGTTTGCCAGTGCATCCGTTAGAGGCAACGCAGCAAAGCAGCAGTGTGAACGTCACGGTTACGGATAGCTCCGGAGTTGTGCCACTGTATTCGGTTACAGGTGAAATTTATTGTTTACAATATACCGGTGCGGCCTGTAAAAACTCGCATTACCGCGGTGTCACGGTAGAGGGAACCGGTGTGACTTGTACTTTCTCGAAACAAGGCGACGCCGATACTGGAGCCTATGCATGTAACGGTATTCCAGCTGGAACCTCGACTGTGTTGAGTTTCAGCAAAGCAGGATTTACCTTCACACCTTCAACCATTACGATTCTTAACTTGAGTTCGAACGAAGTTCACAATGTACGAATGGACGAAAATTGATGGGTAAGGCTTATATGGCCTACTAAACCTGTGGTACTATCGGGTCACTTTTGTTGACCCGATAGGTTGCCTCAACTCCAATGTCTGTTGTTATCGAAGCTAAACAACTCACGTCGGTGCGTGCAGGACGCACGTTATTCTCAGCTCTCTCGCTGCAACTTGGCGCCGGTGAAATTCTTCATGTTGAGGGGCCGAACGGCGCGGGCAAGTCCACCTTACTTCGAATCATCGCCGGATTATTACAGCCAATAGAAGGCGAAGTGTGGTTATTTGGAGAGCCACAACATCGAGACCCTGAACTTTGGCAACGTCAAACCCTATTCATTGGGCACAAACCGGCTGTAAAATCCGAACTCACCGCGTTAGAAAACCTTCATTTTCAAACCCAACTTGATGGCGCCACTGATGTCGATGCCTGGCAGTTGCTCGAAACAGTCGGTTTATTGGGCTTAGAAGATATTCCTGCACAACAACTCTCGGCTGGCCAACAACGACGTATTGCGCTTGCTCGGCTCTGGTATAGCCAAGCCAAGCTATGGATTCTTGATGAGCCTTTTACCGCGCTAGACACCAACGGAATTGAATTGCTGCACCAACGCTTTCAACAGCACCTTGAATATGGCGGCTCACTATTGCTGACCTCACATCAGCCACTGACATGGCCGGGTGAACGATTGCAAAAAATTCGCATCGAACATAACGATGAGGAGCTCGTGTATGAATAAGGCGAGCTCATGGCAATTACTGTCGGCAATTATGCGACGCGATTTAGCCGTGGCACTGCGGCGACGTAGCGATGTTATCAATCCATTGTTGTTTGTGATTATCGTGGTCACGCTATTCCCTTTGGCGGTAGGGCCCGGCCCCGATGTTCTTGGACGGATTGCGACCGGAGTTATTTGGGTAGCTGCGTTACTATCATCGTTACTCGGCTCTGAGCGTTTATTTAGAGATGACTTTTTAGATGGCAACTTGGAACAATTGGTATTGTCACCGGCACCACTGCCATTCTTAGCGCTCGGGAAAATAATTGTGCATTGGTTGTTAAGTGGATTGCCGCTGGTGATCCTCGCACCGCTTTGTGCATTATTACTTAAACTACCGTTTGAGGCGTGGGGCACGTTGATGCTCACTCTCTTAGTGGGTACCCCAATGTTGAGTGCGATGACCGCCGTTGGTGCCGCATTAACCGTGAGTTTAGGGCGCGGTGGGGCGTTGTTAAGTTTGTTATTGTTGCCACTGTTTATCCCTTTGTTGATATTTGCAGCGGCAGCGGTTGAGAGTACGCTGGTAGGTACATCTGCTTATGGGCAAGTGTTATTATTAGCCGGACTGATGTTATTGACGTTAACCTTGGCGCCTTTGGCCGTCGCAGCAGCAATTCGAGTGAGCATAAATTAATATGTGGAAATGGTTACATCCGTACGCAAAAGGCGAAGCAACCTATCGATTATTAGGCTTATGGCAGCCGTGGCTAAGCGGTTTTGCACTAATTTTCGTCACTATTGGATTAGTTTGGGGCTTGTTCTATGCGCCACCTGATTATCAGCAAGGCGATAGTTACCGTATTATTTTTATTCATGTACCGAGTGCCATGTTCTCAATGGGCGCTTACACCGGTATGGCAATTGCCGCATTAATAGCGTTGGTTTGGCAAATTCGTACGGCCGAATGGGCCATTGCTGCCATTGCGCCAGTGGGTGCGACGCTCACGTTTGTTGCTTTGTTCACTGGTGCCGTATGGGGCAAACCAATGTGGGGCACTTGGTGGGAATGGGATGCGCGTTTAACATCACAACTTATTTTGTTGTTTTTATACATTGGTGTGCTGGCGCTCTACTATGCGTTTAATGACGCACGCACTGGTGCTAAAGCGGCGGCAATCTTGGCTTTAGTTGGCGTAATTAACGTCCCGATTATTCACTTCTCGGTGTATTGGTGGAATTCATTGCACCAAGGTGCCACCATTACGAAATTTGAGAAACCGTCGATGCCACCTGAAATGCTGATACCGTTGTTGATTAGTATCGCTGGGTTTTTATTCTTAACCGCTGCGCTTATTACGCAACGGTTGCGTAATGAAATATTAAAGCAAGAGCTTCACCGCCCATGGGCTATGGAAAAGTTAGGTGTGGAGGCCAACCATGGCGTTTGATAGTTGGCAAGAAGTGATTTGGATGGGCGGCTATGGTTTTTATGTATGGCTTGCTTTCGGGGTATCAATTTTAGCTATCGCAATATTAGTGGTGCACGGCTTGCTGACGCGCAAAAAATTAGCGCAAATGGCTGTCAAGAAGCAGCAACAACAGCAACGTATCGCGCGTCGTAAACAGCAAGAGCGTCATAGGAGTATGGTGACCAATGATTCCACGTCGTAAAAAACGCCTCGCTTGGGTTTTGTCTTTGGTGGTTGGTGTTGCTGCCGCAATCAGCCTGATATTGTATGCGTTAACGCAGAACATCGATTTGTTTTATACCCCTTCAGAAATGATTGAGGGTAAGGGCACGGATAAAGTTCGCCCAGAAGTAGGGCAGCGTATTCGTGTTGGCGGTATGGTTGTTGAAGGCTCGGTAAAGCGCGATCCGAAAACGCTTGAAGTCAGTTTCCAGGTTACCGATACCGGCCCTGAAGTGACGGTACTTTACACTGGTATTTTGCCGGACTTGTTCCGCGAGGGGCAGGGTATTGTGGCGCAGGGTGTGTTGGTTGAGCCAACGGTGCTTAAAGCCACCGAAGTATTAGCGAAACACGACGAAGAATATATGCCTCCAGAGTTGGCGGAGGCCATGAAGGGCATCAAACACGTCAACCCGAATCAGCCTGATTACACCGGCTCAAAAGCAGAAGATTCTGACCCACAAGACAGCTCTGGAAATAACCAATGATTGCTGAATTTGGACAATTAACGCTGGCGCTTGCGCTAGCGTTCTCCGTTTTACTCGCTATTTATCCATTGTGGGGCGCCTGGCGAGGCCATAGTGGCGCAATGTTGTTGGCGCGGCCACTTGCCTATGGGCAGTTTTTATTTACGGCCCTAGCTTACGCAGCGCTTACCTATGGTTTCATCGTAAACGACTTTAGTATTTCTTACGTTGCACACAACTCCAATACGGCGTTGCCACTGGTGTATCGAATTACGGCCGTGTGGGGCTCACATGAAGGCTCATTCTTGCTGTGGATGTTGATGCAGGCGGGTTGGATTGCCGCTGTCGCGATGTTTTCACGACGCATGCCATTAACCATGATGGCGCGTGTACTGGCAGTGCTAGGACTTATTAGTATCGGCTTCTACTTGTTCATGCTCAGCGTATCGAATCCGTTTGATCGTGCGCTACCGTTAATTCCCGTGGATGGGCGTGATTTAAATCCGCTGCTGCAAGACCCTGGCATGATCTTCCACCCGCCATTGTTATACATGGGCTACGTTGGTTTTTCGGTTGCTTTCGCTTTTGCTATCGCAGCGCTTGTAAGCGGTAAGCTTGATGCGTCATGGGCGCGCTGGTCACGGCCTTGGGCGACTGCTGCATGGTGCTTCTTAACACTAGGTATTGCACTTGGTAGCTGGTGGGCATACTACGAATTAGGCTGGGGCGGCTGGTGGTTCTGGGACCCGGTTGAAAATGCGAGTTTTATGCCGTGGTTGGTTGGTACCGCATTGATTCACTCCTTAGCTGTTACGGAAAAACGTGGTGCGTTTAAATCGTGGACCGTGTTGTTAGCCATTTCTGCATTCAGCTTGAGCTTACTCGGTACCTTCTTGGTACGTTCTGGCGTGATTGTTTCGGTGCACGCATTCGCAACCGATCCGGCACGTGGATTATTTATTCTCGGCTTATTAGCGGTTGTTATTGGCGGCTCGCTGTTGCTGTTTGCCTTGCGCGCCGGCGCGGTGAATAGCCAAACGAAATATGAAGCGGTATCACGCGAAGTGATGTTGCTGGGTAATAATATTTTATTAATGGCGGCAACGCTTGTTGTGTTGCTTGGTACATTGTTGCCGTTGGTGCACAAAGAGCTCGGTTTAGGCTCCATTTCGATTGGGGTGCCGTTCTTTAATCAAATGTTTACTTGGTTAATTGTACCGTTTGTATTGCTAATGGGTTTGGGGCCGTTATTGCGCTGGCGCCGTCAAGAGTTAAAGCCGTTGGCAACCGATTTATTCCTCGCACTCGTACTCGCTGTGTTGCTTGGTTTTGCCCTGCCGTACGTATTTGCGGATCAGATTCTAGCCATGACCGTATTAGGCTTAGTGATGGCGTTGTGGATTGTGATGACGTTGGTTGCTGAGTTGAAGCAACGCATTCAACAGCGTGGTCAAGGGTTAGCTAGCTTGACGAAGTTAGGGCGTAGTCATTGGGGTATGGTACTTGGTCACCTAGGTTTTGCGGTGACTTTGGTTGGTATTGCAGCGGTTAGCCAATACGAAATTGAGCGCGATGTGCGTCTAGCTCCGGGAGAGTCAGTGCAGGTTGAACAGTATCGTATTCAGTTCGATTTGCTGAGTGAGCAGCAAGGCCCTAACTACCTGACTGATCATGCTGAATTTAGCGTGTTCAAAGACGAGCAGAAAATCGCTGACTTGGTGTCTGAGAAACGATTCTATACCGTGCAACGCATGAGCATGACGGAAGTTGGTTTAGATTCTGGCTTTTTGCGTGATGTGTACGTTGCATTGGGTGAGCCACTTCAAGATGACGAAAATTCTGATGCGTGGGCCGTACGCATTTATATCAAACCGTTTGTGCGCTGGATTTGGCTTGGCGCCGTGATCATGGCTTTAGGTGGTGCATTAGCCATGAGTGACAAACGCTATCGTTCACAGCGAAAACAGCGAGGTAACTATGGCACAGCGTAGCAAATTACGTTGGGTAATCTTAGCTCTGCCGTTATTGGCATTTCTGTGGTTAACCATTTTTTTATTGCGTGGTTTATTTTCAGACCCGACCGAACTTAGCTCCGCATTGGTGGGCAAACCGGTGCCGCAATTTGAATTGCCAGATATTTATGACACCAGCAAGATACACACTGAGGCGGTATTACAAGGGCGCCCGATGTTGTTGAATGTGTGGGCGACATGGTGTCCAACTTGTCGTGCCGAGCATGAGTACTTGAATAAGTTAGCTGCCGAAGGCGTCTATATTGTTGGCTTGAACTATAAAGATGATTCGCGTGCGAAGGCGGTTAACTGGTTGAACACCTTAGGTGACCCGTATCAGGTTAATTTATTTGATGAGCGAGGCATGGTTGCACTTGATTTTGGTGTTTATGGCGCACCGGAAACGTTCCTAATTAATGCGGATGGTGAAGTGGTATATCGTCATGTTGGTGATGTGAATGATCGGGTGTGGAACACCGTTTTAGGGCCGCAATATCAGCAACTGATGCAAGCGTATCAGACTGAGGGAACGGCACCATGATCAAGAATTTCATCACCATGTTGATGGTTACGTTAACCATTGCGCTTAGTTCGTTAAGTGTCGTCTATGCCGTTAATCTTGAAACGTACAAATTTGATGACCCGCAGAAAGAAGCGCTATTTCGTGAGCTCATTGACGAATTACGTTGCCCTAAATGCCAGAATCAAACCATTGGTGATTCTGATGCGCCGTTAGCCAAAGATTTACGTGACCGCACGTACTTGATGGTGCAGCAAGGCGCATCAAAACAAGAAGTGGTTGATTACATGGTTGCGCGGTATGGTGATTTTGCTTATTACCGACCACCGGTGAAGTTAAGTACCGTCGTGTTATGGTTGGGGCCAGTTTTGGTGATATTGGTTGGCGCTGCTGTCATTTTAATGCGCGTACGAGCCCGTAATAATGCTGAAGTTGAGTTGAGCGACGAAGAACAAGCGCAATTAGCTGCACTGCGTAGCTCAGATCTGGATAACGCAGACCAAAGCCATTCAGAACAGGATAAATCATCATGATTGTACACATTGCGTTGATTTTAGCCGTAGCGCTGGCTGGTGGCTTATTTCTATTGCTAACTGGCAGGCGCCAACGTGACCAGCAACGTACGCGCTTAGATGTCAACCGCGAACTGTATGAACAACGCAAGTTAGAGTTAGTGCAGGAGCGCGAAGACGGTTTGCTTACGGAAAATGCATTTACACGAGCAAACGCAGAGTTAGATAAACGTTTTGTTACTGAAAATTCTGAGTTAGAGCAGTTGCATGATCAGCAAGTTGGTCGCAATATTTGGCTGCCGGCAGTGTTGTTGGTGGTGTTGACTGTTGTGCTTTATAGCTTGTTTGGTAGCTGGTCGTTGCAGCGACAAGCTGATGAAGCGATACAGGCACTGCCTGAGCTGGGTAAAAAAGTGCTGACTAACGACAGCGCGCAAACAACCCGCGAAGAGTTAGAAACATTTGCACTTGGTTTACGTCAACGTTTAGCACGGGAACCGGATGATGCGGTGGCGTGGTTGGTTTACGCGCGTTCAATGACAGCGCTTGGCCAGCTTGAGCAAGCCATTGAAGCGTATAAAAAGTCATTAAGTATTGAGCCAAACCGTGTCGGTACCTTACTTAGTTATGCTCAATTATTGTTGCAAACTGGTGATGAAGCGATGATGCCAGAGGCAGCAACTATGCTGCGCCGTGTGCTTGAGCAAGAGCCGAGTAACCAAGAAGGTCTTTCGTTATTGGGGTTTGTCGCGTTTCAGCGCGGTGATTGGGAGCAAGCTATTACGGCTTGGGAATTGTTATTACAGCAAATTCCAGAGTCGGATGAGCGTTATCAGCCTGTTGCAGCAGCTGTTGCGGACGCTAAGCAACGCTTAGCGGCAACCGAACTCGAATTGACCGTTACGGTTGATGTAACTGAAGAACGGCTTGCTGAAGTGCCTGAGGGCGCAACATTATTTGTCTATGTGCGCGCCGCAGAAGGTCCGGGCATGCCTGCAGCCGTCGTACGTCAGCCAGTGACCGAGTTCCCAGTGACGGTCACGCTTTCGGATGCCAATGCGATGTTACCGGATTATCGCATGAGCCAACTGAACCAATGGCAGGTCATGGCACGTATATCGGCTGATGAGCAAATTGATGCGGCTGAGGGTGATTTGGATGCGGTGCCACTCATTATCGAACCAGCCACCGCCGCAGTGCGGTTAGTGATCAAGTGATAAAAGCGTTATTCGTTATTGGTTATTGGTTATTCGTGAGTTAAGTTCGCTGGTGAAATTATGTGCATATTTGCGCAATGTTCTGTGCGTTATCTCGTGTTTTTCGAATAACGAATAACGAGTAACGCATTTGGCTTTTAAGGGAGTTTTTATGAACAGACTTTTAGCAATTGCTGCAGTTGCCTTATTGGCAAGCGGTTGCGCGAGTGCCCCACAGGAAGATGCTTGGGCGGACGAACGAGATCCGTTCGAGCAGGTTAACCGTGATGTGTGGGAATTTAACGAAGAACTTGATGATGCCGTGATTCGTCCAGCAGCGAAGGCCTATAGTCATGTGCCAAAGCCAGTGCGTAAAGGGTTATCGAATGCGGTTGAGAACCTCGATGAAGTGTCATCGCTGGTCAACAATGCCCTGCAGGGTAAAGTTGTGGATGCTGGTGTGAGTTTCTGGCGTTTCACAATAAATAGCACTGTTGGTGTGCTTGGTATCTTTGATGTTGCCACTGAGATGGGTATTGAGCGTCGTGAAGAAGGTTTCGGTGAAGTCTTGGCTTCTTATGGCGTTGCTGACGGGCCATATTTGATGTTGCCTGGACTAGGACCAACCGTGGTAGTTGATCGCGGTGGTGATGTCGTCGACGGTATGTACTTTCCGTTGGACAACTTAAGTGGGCCGACTAGTGTGGCGCGTTGGATGATTAAAGGTTTAGAGGCGCGCATAAAGCTCATGGATTTAGAACCGATGTTGGAAGAATCGTTAGACCCATATTCATTCGTGAAAGAGTCTTATTTTCAGCGCTGGCAAGACAAAGTTTATGATGGTAATCCGCCAGCCCCGCCCGAAGAAGAGGAACTGGACGAAGACTTTTACGACCAGTTTTAAGCCTCGAAGCCTTGCACCATGCAAGGCTTCTGCGTTATAAAAGCCCGTCACTGTTATAACTTGAATAACTATAATTACATTTACTGAGGAATATTTTATGAGCCAGGCGCCTGCGAAGTCTGAACTTTGGGGTCACCCGAAGGGCCTGTATGTGCTTTTTACTGCCGAAATGTGGGAGCGTTTCTCTTACTACGGCATGCGCGCATTGTTAGTACTTACGTTAGTTGCAGCTACTGAAGCGGCAAACCCAGGATTCGGTATGAGCGATGCAGATGCATTGTCTCTGTATGGTATGTATACCGGTCTTGTCTATTTCACGCCGTTAATTGGTGGATGGTTAGCTGATAACTATTTAGGTCAGCGTCGTTCAATCTTGTTGGGTGGTATCTTAATGGCAGCAGCACAGTTCACGCTGTTTGCGGCCACTCCACACAGTATTGAACTGTTCTACGTTGGTTTAGGTATTTTGATTGCTGGTAACGGCCTATTTAAACCAAACATTTCGACGATTGTTGGTGACCTTTATCAACAAGGTGATGCACGTCGTGATAGTGCTTTCTCTATCTTCTACATGGGTATTAACTTAGGTGCATTCATTGCACCATTAGTCACCTCTACATTAGGCGAGAGCGCGGATTATGGTTGGCGCTGGGGTTACTTCGCGGCTGGTGTTGGTATGACGCTAGCGGTAATTACCCAAGGTTTATTCTTCCAACGTTTCTTGGGCGATATTGGTAAGATTCCTGGTGCAAAACGTGACCGTGACGCTGCTGGTGGCGTGAAGAAGCCATTGTCAAAAGTTGAGCATGATCGTCTTCGCGTTATTTTATTCCTGTTTGTGTTCGTCACTGTGTTCTGGTTAGCGTTCGAGCAAGCCGGTGGTTTAATGAACATTTATGCTGACCGATTTACTGATCGAATGATTGGCGAAACCGAAGTACCTGCAGGTTATTTCCAGTCGTTGAACCCGCTATTTATTCTGCTGTTTGCTCCAGTATTCTCGTTTTTGTGGATGTGGTTGCACAAAAAAGATAAAAGCCCAGATGCACCAATAAAAGTATTTGTTGGTTTGATTCTAACCTCCATTGGTTTCGTGTTCTTGATTCTTGGCTTGTTCGAAATTCAAGTGACTGGCAAAGCTAATATGATGTGGCTGGTACTTGCTTACATGTTCCACACCCTAGGTGAGCTTTGTATTTCACCAGTTGGTTTGTCACTGATGACCAAACTTGCTCCATTACGCCTAGCTTCATTAGTGATGGGTATTTGGTTCTTGATGCCTGCAATCGCAAGTTATTTGGCCGGTATGGTCGGCGCATTCAGTGAAGAAGCCGATAAGTACGAGTTTTCAATTAACTTAGCGAAGGCAATTGGTCTTGAGGCACAGTACTCAGGCTTACTAGTGGTGTTCGGTGGTGTTGCTGTGGGCTTGCTCGTATTTGCTGTTATTTTGTGGCTCATCTCAGGCATGTTGGTGAACTGGATGCACGGCGCTGAGCGCGCAGCACCAACTACGGTTGCTGAAGGTGTAGATCAAGAGCTTGATGCCGTTGCCGAGCATGAAGGCTTAGGCACTAAAGCTGAAAAGCAATAAGATATTAAACAATAGGATTTGTTGAACATGGTAAAAAAAGTTGTGATTCCGGTGGCAGGTCTGGGGACGCGGATGCTGCCAGCAACCAAAGCAATTCCGAAGGAAATGCTGCCGTTGGTTGACCGGCCGTTGATTCAGTATATTGTCGAAGAGTGCGCTGCTGCTGGGTTAACCGATATTATTTTGGTGACTCACTCAAGCAAAAACGCTATCGAAAACCACTTCGACGCAAACTATGAACTAGAAGATATGCTGGAGAAGCGGGCAAAAGATCAACTTTTAGCCGAAGTGCGGGCAATTTGCCCGCCTGGAGTTACCGTAATGGCGGTGCGCCAAGACGTTGCAAAAGGTCTTGGCCACGCCGTGCTATGTGCGCGTCCATTAATCGAAGACCAGCCATTTGCAGTGGTGTTGCCAGATGTACTCGTTGATTCGGCGAGCAGCGACTTGAGTCGCGATAACTTAGCGGAAATGGTTGCTAACTTTAACGCTTCTGGCGCCGCACAAGTCATGGTCGAGAAAGTACCAGCTGAGTTGGTTAATCAATATGGTGTTGCTGATATTAACGGCGTGGAATTAGCGCCGGGCGAGCAGGCTTCCATTAAACGTCTAGTGGAAAAGCCGCCAGTAGCTGAAGCGCCATCTGATTTAGCGGTGGTTGGTCGCTATGTATTCCCAGCCGCATTGTGGGCGCTACTGGAGAAAACACAGCCGGGCGCTGGCAATGAAATTCAGTTAACTGATGCTATGGCAATGCTACTCGAGCAGCAGCCGGTTAATGCGTATTACATGAAAGGCAAGAGCCATGACTGCGGCAACAAGCTTGGGTACGCGCAAGCTTTTGTTGAACACGCCATGCGCCATCCAGCCCTCGGCCCCGACTTCAAAGCCTGGCTGAAAGACCTGAAGTAGCGTTATGATGAGTAGCCCATCACGTTGGCGCCGTATTGGCATCGATTTGAAGGCGCTACTCACTATCTAGAAACATCCACATCCGAGACATTCTTTGTCTGACATTATCGATTAACCGTAGTGTTTATTACGTCAACGCGGTTCAAAGCCTAATTTGCGCGCTAAACTCTTCGTTGTTGTTAAAACGGAGAATCTGCAATGGAACGCAAATCAGGACATGATCGAGACGAGCTACAGAATGAGCTCACTAGAAAGCTTTCCAAGTTACTGCGTATTGAACGCGAATACCAAATGAGTCAAGAGTCTCTATCCGAGAGGATTCTATGTAGCCGCGCGTCTATCTCGCGCATGGAAAGCGGCAGAAATATTCGAAGCGAGTTCTTAATCGCCGCACTTACAGAGCTCGACCTCGCGGAGCACTTTATCGCACTTATTGATAGTTTACTTGCCGAACCGCCGGCCAAACGCGCTCGAGATGAACGTCAACGCCGAGTCGATGCCATTATGGCGCCATACCAGTGAGTTTTAGGCTCAAAAAATAGAAGAGTGGTGGGTGTGTATATCTATCGAAAATAAAACCGTTCAGTTGCAGCAGAAAAGTTACAAAAAGAGGGGGCTGATTTGTAACTTTTCTGCTGCAACTGAACACTGAAAATAAATTGGGGTGTCATGACTGTGACTGTGACTGTGAGCAAGAGCATGAGCATGCGGGCATGAACATGAGCGTATGCTTGGGCATTGACGATGCTGCGCATCACCCGGCGTGGAACGCCGGGCTACGGGTTGGCGATGATGACGGCGCGGCGTGGGGCGGGGAAGCCTTCAATGGTGCGGCTGCGGTCGTTTGGATCGAGGAAGTCGGCGAGTGATTGGCCTTGCATCCAATCGGTGGCGCGCTGCTCTTCGAGGGTGGTGACGGATTCGTCGACGACGCGTGCGTTTTTGAAGCCGACTCGGCTCATCCAATGTAATAGCGCTTTGGTGCTTGGGATGAACCAAACGTTGCGCATTTTTGCGTAGGTTTCGCCAGGCACCAACACCGTATGTTCGTCGCCTTCTACCACCAATGTTTCGAGTATCAGTTCGCCGCCTGGTTTTAATTGGGAACGAAGCTGTGTCAGGAAATCAATAGGGGAGCGACGGTGGTATAAGACCCCCATGCTGAACACGGTGTCAAACGCGCGTAGTTCAGGTAAATCTTCGACACCAAGCGGGAACCAGTGAGCGCGAGCTGCGAGTTCGGCAGGCATGAAGTGCCGAATTGCCATGAACTGTGCCATAAACAACTGGCCTGGGTCGATGCCCCAAACTTGTTCAGCACCCGCTTCCAGCATCCGCCACAGGTGATAACCACTGCCACAACCGATATCAAGTACTTGGCGACCGCGGAGGTCGCCATTGTTGCTTAGGTGCGGTAGCACGCGCTGCCATTTGAAGTCAGAACGCCATTCGGTATCGATGTGTACGCCATGCAGATCAAACGGGCCTTTTCGCCAAGGCGTGAGTTGCATCATGAGCCCACGAATGCGGTTTTGCTCGCCTTCACTGGCGTTCTCGTTCGCTATGGTAACCGTATCAGCGAGAGAAACATGTTGTGGTTCAATTTTCGGTAGCTGTGCTACGCAACGAAGCCACTTCGGTAATTCGCCGTGCTGTTGTTCTTTTTGCCAAGTTTCTAACTGCGCTGGCAACGTTGTAAGCCAGTGCTGCAAAGGTGACTGGGCAACAGCGATAAGGTCTTGGGCGAATAAATTCATCATTTCTCCGGTTTCTTTCGGTAACTCATTTTACGGCGAGTAATGCAGCGAAGTTATAACACTGGAACCACACTTGAGTGTGTTTAAAACCAATGTCATGCAGGCGTTCATGATGTGTCTCAAGCGTGTCAATGCGCATGACGTTCTCAATGGCTGCGCGCTTTTGAGCAATCTCGAGTTCACTGTAACCGTTAGCGCGTTTGAATTCGTGATGGATATCTACTAACAGCTCATTCATGCGCTCATCGGCACTGCGGAATTTCTCGCTCAGCAGCAGTGCGCCGCCGGGTTTTAAGCCGTCGTATATTTTTTTCAGTAAGTCATCGCGCTGCTCAGGTGGAACGAATTGCAAGGTGAAATTCATCGTCACCACCGAAGCGTTTTGAATGTCAGACTGCTGAATGTCTTCGCAGCGCACACTCACAGGTACGTCGCTACGATAGCCTTGCAAGTGAAGCTTACAGCGCTCCACCATGGCTTCTGAGTTATCAATACCGATCACTCGAATATTACTGAGGTGCTGGCAATTCTGGCGCATTGCTAAAGTTGCCGCGCCTAATGAGCAGCCTAAGTCATAGAGGTTTGAATCAGCCTGCGCGAAGCGTTTAGTGAGCTGGCCAATGCCTTGCAATATGCTTTGATAGCCAGGCACCGAGCGATTGATCATGTCGGGAAATACTTCCACCACGGTTTGATCAAACACAAAGTCGCTTACTTGCGGCAACGGTTCGGCGAATATCGAATCTTTTTTCGTCATACGTCTCAATAATCTTTGGCTGACAGACACGCGATATATTTTAACGTAACGTAGCGAGAAACAGTAGCACCAGCAGCGATATCATTATTAATTTGCGCCGACAGTTACTGACATTCAGTGTAAGTCCGTTATAATGTGCAGCTTTGTAAATTCTTAATTTGTGGTAGGGATGATCCCATGCGTAGCCATTACTGTGGACAGCTTGAAACGAGTCTTGTAGACCAATCCGTAACTTTATGTGGTTGGGTGAATAAACGCCGAGATTTAGGCGGTTTGATTTTTATTGATATGCGCGACCGTACTGGTCTGGTGCAGGTTGTTTTTGATCCTGACCAACAGGCGCTATTTGAGACTGCCAACAAGCTACGTCAAGAGTTCTGTATTCGTTTAGTGGGTACCGTGCGTGCGCGTCCTGAAAGCCAAGTCAACAAAACCATGGCGACCGGTGCTGTTGAAGTGATGGCGACTGAACTTGAGATTATTAGCCGTGCCGAGCCACTGCCGATTGACTTCAATCAGCAGGTGAGTGAAGAGCAGCGTTTGCGCTTCCGTTATTTGGACTTACGTCGTCCAAACATGAACCACAACTTACAATTCCGTGCCAAAGTGACTAGTGCGGTACGTCGATTTTTAGATGACCATGGTTTCTTAGACATTGAAACGCCTATGTTAACTCGTGCAACGCCTGAAGGTGCGCGCGATTACTTGGTGCCAAGCCGTACCCACAAAGGTAAGTTCTTTGCGTTGCCACAGTCGCCGCAGTTGTTTAAACAGTTGCTGATGATGTCTGGCTTTGATCGTTACTACCAAATTGTGAAGTGCTTCCGTGACGAAGATTTACGTGCCGATCGCCAGCCTGAATTCACCCAAATTGATATTGAAACATCGTTCATGACATCAGACCAAGTGATGGCGGTCACCGAGCAGATGGTTCGCAAGTTATTCTTAGAAATGCTCGACGTTGATTTAGGTGACTTCCCGCGTATGACATGGCACGAAGCGATGCGTCGCTTCGGTAGCGATAAGCCAGACTTGCGAAATCCACTTGAGTTAGTTGACGTGGCTGACTTGCTCAAAGATGGTGAGTTTAAAGTATTTGCTGGGCCAGCGAACGACCCGAAGGGCCGTGTGGCTGCACTGAAAGTGCCAGGCAAAGCAGAAGTCATTTCACGTAAGAACATTGACGAGTACACCAACTTTGTCGGTATCTACGGTGCGAAAGGCTTAGCGTGGATGAAAGTGAATGATTTGAGTGCGGGGCGCGAAGGTATTCAGTCACCGGTGCTTAAGTTTATTCCAGACGAAGCGCTTGAGGGTATTTTGGCGCGTACCGAGGCGGCAAATGGCGATATTATTTTCTTCGGTGCAGATAATGCAACGGTAGTTGCCGAAGCCATGGGCGCATTGCGCTTGAAAGTTGGCAACGATTTCGACCTAGTTAGCAACGAATGGCGCCCACTTTGGGTTGTCGACTTCCCGATGTTCGAAGAACACGAAGGCCGTTTGCACGCGATTCACCATCCGTTCACCGCGCCGGTCGGGGTTACCCCAGATGAATTGAAAGCGAACCCAGAAGCTGCGCTGTCGAATGCCTACGATATGGTACTGAACGGCGTTGAAGTTGGCGGCGGTTCGGTTCGTATTCACAATAATGAAATGCAGCAAGCCGCATTTGAAATTTTAGGTATCGGGAAAGAAGAAGCACAAGAGAAATTTGGCTTCTTGCTCGAAGCATTGAAGTACGGCACGCCGCCGCATGCAGGTTTGGCCTTTGGTCTTGACCGGTTAGTGATGTTGATGGTGGGTGCAAGCTCAATTCGTGAAGTGATTGCCTTCCCGAAAACAACCACCGCAGCGTGTGTCATGACCGACGCCCCTGGTGTTGCGAACCCAGAAGCATTGGCAGAGCTGAATGTTGCTGTTACCGTGAAGGATAGTGACTAACACCGTTTACTGATAGGAGCGAATCATGGCCATTATTCTGGGAATTGACCCAGGTTCACGCCTTACCGGCTATGGTGTGATTCGCCAATCAGGCAATCAGATTACCTACTTAGGCAGCGGCTGCATCAATGTGATGCGCAGTCTTAAGGGCGAAGCCGAGCCAACTCTTGCCGATAAGCTCAAAGTTATCCATGATGGTATTGTTGAGCTTATCGCGCAGTTTCAACCCACAGAATTCGCTATTGAACAAGTGTTTATGGCACGCAACCCTGATTCTGCGCTAAAGTTAGGTCAGGCGCGCGGCGCCGCAATTGTCGCTGCGGCTGGTGCGGGATTGCCGGTAGCCGAATATGCTGCTCGCTTGGTGAAACAAGCCGTGGTTGGCACTGGTGCTGCAGACAAAACACAAGTACAACATATGGTGATGGCGATGCTGAAATTACAGCATAAGCCACAAGCTGACGCCGCTGATGCGTTAGCTGTTGCGCTGTGCCATGCACATACAAGAACACAACTTATACTAAAAACAACGAGGGGACGCGCGTGATTGGTCAATTAACAGGAACGTTAATCGCTAAACAGCCGCCTGAAATTCTCATTGATGTTCACGGCGTTGGTTATGAAGTTCAGATGCCAATGACATGCTTGTATGAACTCCCTGACATTGGCGCGCAGGTAAAAGTAATCACTCACTTCGTTGTGCGCGAAGATGCACAGTTACTATACGGCTTTAATACGTTTGCAGAGCGTACGCTATTTCGTCAGTTAATAAAGGCACAAGGTGTCGGTCCGAAATTAGCGCTAACGATTATGTCGGGTATGACCGCCCATCAGTTTGTTCACGCAGTCACGCATGATGATGTTTCGACCTTGGTGAAGTTGCCTGGTGTGGGCCGTAAAACCGCGGAACGTTTGGTGGTTGAGATGCGTGACCGCCTGAAAAATTGGAGTACCGCAACGCCTGCAACTGATGCAGCACCAATAGATTTCGGTGATATGAATCCAACGATCAGTGCAAGTTCGCCGCGAGATGACGCGTTGAGTGCCTTGTTGGCGCTCGGCTACAAGCCAGCCCAAGCGGAAAAGGCTGTCGCTGCAGCACTGAAAGCTGAACCTGAAGCACCAAGCGAAGCCCTTATCCGCTTCGCGTTGAAGAATATGTAAAAAACCGTTGTTCGTTATTCGTTATTCGTTATTCGAAAAAACAAGAAAACGAGAAACCAAAACTAACACACAAAAAAGTGAGCAAATCTAATTCCGAACTCAACAGCGAGCTAAACTCACGAATAACCAATAACGAATAACGAACAACGAATTTAAGGTGTTAACAATGATTGAGCCAGACCGCATAAACCAGCCGCAGGCGAGTAGCGAAGATGAAGTCATTGATCGCGCCATTCGTCCCAAGCATCTTGCCGACTATACTGGCCAGAAGCATGTGGTTGAACAAATGGAAATTTTTATTCAGGCCGCCAAGCAGCGTTCTGAAGCGCTTGATCATGTCTTGATATTTGGTCCTCCGGGGCTGGGTAAAACCACTTTAGCCAATATTGTTGCGAATGAATTGAACGTAAATATCCGGCAAACTTCGGGTCCAGTGCTGGAAAAAGCAGGCGATCTTGCGGCATTGTTAACAAATCTTGAAGAGCATGACGTGCTTTTTATTGATGAAATTCACCGATTGAGTCCGGTGGTTGAAGAGATTCTATATCCAGCGATGGAAGATTATCAGCTCGATATTATGATTGGCGAAGGTCCCGCGGCTCGTTCTATTAAACTCGACTTGCCACCATTTACCTTGGTGGGAGCGACGACTCGAGCAGGCGCCTTAACCTCACCATTGCGCGATCGATTTGGTATTGTGCAACGGCTTGAATTTTATAATGTGGAAGAATTAACCACCATTATTCGCCGTTCAGCAAAATTTTTAAATTTAGATTTAGAGGCCGATGGTGCACTAGAAATTGCGCGTCGCTCTCGCGGAACGCCGCGTATAGCAAACCGTTTATTACGCCGTGTGCGCGATTTTGCCGAGGTGAAAAATAGCGGTCATATTGATCAACCAACAGCGGCAGCTGCACTTGCGATGGTTGACGTTGACGAAGCCGGTTTCGATTACATGGATCGTAAGTTGTTATTAGCAATTATTGAGAAATTCATGGGCGGGCCAGTTGGGTTAGATAACTTGGCGGCAGCCATAGGTGAAGAGAAAGACACGATTGAAGATGTGTTAGAGCCGTATTTGATTCAGCAGGGTTTTTTGCAAAGAACGCCGCGAGGCAGAATTGCAACGCCGCACGCATACGCCCACTTCGGCTTAGGGAAAGATTAAAAGCGTTGTTCGTTAATCGTTATTGGTTATTCGTGAGTTTAACTCGCTGTTGAGTTCGGAATTAGATTTGCTCACTTTTTTGTGTGTTAGTTTTGGTTTCTCGTTTTCTTGTTTTTTCGAATAACGAATAACGAATAACGAATAACGAACAAAAAAAAGCCCGCTCATGGAGCGGGCAAAATACAGAACAACAAGGAAGTTAAATCCAGGGAACAATAACAGGAAGAAGTGACAACCGGTCTCTTCGTATCTGATATCTGACGCGCATTATACGGAGGACTGACCACCTTTCAAACGAGAAAAATTGTGTTTCACATTATTTTTACTAATGCGACTCTGGTTTTGGTGGTTAAAAAATGCGCTAACAAAAATTGGTCAGACCAAATTAACTCTCGAAAATTAAGGGTTTTGTAAAAATTGGTCAGATCGTTAAGATAAAAAAATGTCTGGTGTAAAATTGAACAAGTTAACATTTAAATGGCCAATTCGGGTTTATTACGAAGATACAGATGCTGGCGGTATCGTTTATTATGCGAACTATCTCAAATTCCTTGAGCGGGCACGAACGGAATGGTTACGCTCTTTAGGAATTGAGCAAGATACGTGGCTGATGCATCGTATTGGGTTTGTGGTGCGTCAAGTGCAGATGGATTTACTGCAACCAGCGCGATTTAATGATGAACTGATAGTGACGGTTGTGGTCGAACGCCTCGGAAAGGCGTCAGTCGTTTTTGCGCAGCAGGTGATGCGTGAAGATGGAGCAATTTTATGTCAGGCGCAGATTAAAGCTGCTTGTGTCAATTTAGGAGAGTCTGGCGAGTCGGTGAAAGCGGTACCGATGCCAGTGGAAATATTTGAGGTGTTAAAACGTGCAAACTGAATTGTCGATTACGGCGCTTATATTAGAGGCAAGTATTGTTGTTCAACTCGTCATGCTACTGTTGTTAGCGTTTTCAGTGGTTGGTTGGATGATGATTTTCCAACGAGCCAAGGTGATTAAGACCGCGACGCAGCAGGCTTTGAGCTTTGAAGATCGCTTCTGGTCTGGTGTTGACCTTGCTCGTTTATTTCAGGAAGTTTCGGCACGTGCGCAAAACGCTTCGGGCATGGAGAAGCTGTTTCATGCAGGGTTTAAAGAGTTTGCGCGCCTTCGTAAAAATGAAACGTTAAGCCAGCAGCAAATGTTAGATGCCTCGTATCGTGCGATGCGGGTAGTCCATTCACGTGAGCTCGATCGCTTGGAAAGCAATTTATCGTTCTTAGCCACCATTGGTTCCATTAGCCCTTATGTCGGTTTATTTGGTACGGTGTGGGGTATTATGAATGCATTTATCGGCTTAGGCGCGGTGCAGCAAGCAACTCTGGCAATGGTTGCTCCTGGTATTGCAGAAGCATTGATTGCAACGGCGATGGGCTTATTTGCTGCAATTCCTGCAGTTATCGCATATAACCGTTTTAGTTACCGTGTTGAAAAGGTCGATAACCAGTACGTGAACTTTATGGATGAGCTGATGGCAATTCTTCAACGTCAAGGTTCTCAATCGAAAGCAGGTGCTGCGGCATGATGACGGTAACGCGTCGACGCCGTAAGCAGGTGTCGGAAATCAACGTGGTGCCATACATTGATGTCATGTTGGTACTACTGATTATCTTTATGGTAACAGCGCCGTTGATCACGCAAGGGGTGAAGGTCGATTTGCCGAAAGCCTCAGCGGAACCGTTAGACCCTGAAAGCAAGCCACCGATTGTTGCATCTGTGGACAAAGACGGTAATTACTATCTCAGCACCAATAATGATCCGAATGCCGCTATCGATGTCGTGGATTTAGCGGTGGCTGTGCAAGCTGAACTTCAAGTGAGTCCTGATCGCCCAGTAGTAGTGAAAGGTGATGGTTCAGTTCAGTACAATCAGGTTGTGCAGTTGATGGTATTGTTACAGAGAGCAGGTGTACCACAGGTTGGTTTAATGACAGATAACTCAGCAGGTGATAAGTAGTGGCGAAGAAGAGTTGGTCATGGCCTAGTGATTGGACAGTGCCTCTGGTACTGTCCCTGTTAGTGCATGTCGCCGTTGTCGGTTTAATGATCTTCGGTATGCATTTTCAAATGCCGTTTGATAAACCGTTACAGGTTCAACTGTCAGCGCCGAATGCACCTCAGCCGGATAATCAAGAAATTGTGCAAGCAGTAACGGTTGATCAAGCTGCAGTTGAAAAGCGAGTAAATGAAATTCGTGAACGCGAGCGGCAAACCGAATTAGCCGAACAACGCCGCCAAGCGGAGCTTGAGCGCAAGGCTGAAGAAGCTCGCAAAGCGCGTGAAGCTGAACAGCAGCGTTTGCGTGAATTGCAAAAGCAGCAAGAAGCTGAGCGGCGCCGCTTAGAGCAAGAAAAAGCAGCAGCTATTAAGCAAAGAGAAGAAGCTGAAAAAGCGGCAGCTGCGGCAGCTGAACGTCGGAAACGAGAAGAAGAAGCCGCAGCAAAGGCTGAGGCTGAGCGTAAGCGCAAAGAAGAAGAAGCTCGCAAGGCGGAAGAAGAACGTAAACGTCGTGAACAAGAGGCTCGTGAACGAGCCGAGCGCGAACGTCAGTTGCAAGAAGAATTGGCTCGCGAAGCGCAAGCGCGTGCTGCAGCTCGAAGCCAACAAGTACAGAGTGAAATTGATCGATACACGGCACTGATTAGAAATGTGGTGCAACGGAATTGGATTGTCGATGATTCTATGCGCGGCAAGGAATGCCGATTGAATATTACGCTCTCACGTAGCGGTTTTGTCACCTCAGTTAGCGAAGGTGAGGGTGACCGGGCCGTTTGTGAATCAGCGCGTCGCGCCATTTTGAAAATTGGTACGTTGCCAGTGTCACAAGACCCTGACGTGTACGAACAAATGAAAAATATTACATTCCCATTTATCGCGGATTAAATGAAGAAGCTTATGATGAAAAAACTGCTCATTTGTGTTGTAACCGCGGCAAGCTTGCTAATTTCTAGCCAGCCCGCCAAAGCCTCACTTGAAATTGTCATTACCGGCGGTATTGACTCGGCGCGTCCTATTGCGGTGGTGCCGTTTAAGTGGCTCGGAAATGGGCCAAAACCGCAGGGGCTCACTGAAGTTGTTGCTGCGGATTTAATGCGCAGTGGTAAATTTAACCCGATTCCGGTGAATGGCATGCCGCAACAGCCTTCAAGCTCTGCGGAAATTGACTATACCGAGTGGGCGAGCCTTGGCGTTGAGGCGATTTTGGTTGGTACAATTGAGCCACATTCGCTAGACCGCTACACGGTTTCATTTGAAATTGTTGATATTTTGCGGGGCCAGATTACCAGTGGTACGCAAGTGCTGCGTAACGGTCAGCTAGTAACATCGGAAGACCACATTTTAGATGCGCGTTCTAGCGTTATTTCTGGTGATCAGTTCCGTCAATATTCGCATCGTATCTCAGATATCTTTTACGAAACCTTAACCGGTCAACGCGGTGCGTTTATGACGCGTATAGCGTATGTTACGGTTAACCATCAGCTAGATAAGCCGTATGAGCTTGTGGTAGCTGATTATGATGGCTATAACGAAAGGGTTTTACTACGTAGTCCTGAACCGTTGATGTCGCCATCATGGTCGCCGGATGGCAATAAACTGGCTTATGTCAGCTTTGAGAACAAAAAACCTGAGATTTTCATTCAGGACATCTATACTCGTAGCAGAGAACGGATGACACAGTTCCCAGGCATTAACAGTAGTCCAGTTTTTTCGCCGGACGGTAAGAGTTTAGCAATGGTGCTATCAAAGGATGGTAACCCGGAACTTTACGTGATGGATATTGCGACGAAGCGACTTCGCCGCGTAACAAATCATCACGCAATTGATACGGAACCAGCTTGGTCACCAGACAGTAACTCGCTGATTTTTACGTCAGAAAGGGGTGGCAGACCACAACTTTATAGCGTAAATTTAAGTTCAGGCCAGGTTCGCCGATTAACATTTGAGGGCGAACAAAACTTGGGCGGAACGTATTCGCCAGATGGCAAGCAAGTTATTATGGTTAACCGGACACAAGGTAACTATCACATTGCGCGCCAAGATTATCCAAACGGCACAATGCAAGTGTTAACGCAAACTGCTTTGGATGAGTCGCCAAGCCTGGCACCGAATGGTAGTATGGTGATTTACAGCACCACCCATAACAACCAGCAAGTACTGGCGCTGGTATCGGTAGACGGACGATTTAAAGCGCGTTTACCTGCGCGAGAAGGTGAAGTAAAATCACCGTCGTGGTCACCGTTTTTACGTTAGTACGATTGTTTTAAATAGCAAGTTCAATCACTTACATGAAAGAAAGGAACGCGGACATGAACGCAAACAAAGCCTTAAAAAGTCTGTTCATTGCAGTACCTATGCTGACTCTTGCAGCATGTAGCTCTAACCAAGGTGCTGAGGAAGCTGTTGACCAGCAAACAAATCAGCAAGTAGAACAGCCACAAGATCAATCAGGTGTTGATGTTGGCGCTGTAGAGCGCGAGAAAACTCCTGAAGAGATTCGTGCTGAGAAAGTTGCTGAATTGCGTCAAGAAAATATGATTTTCTTCGCATTTGATGATTCTCGTATTTCATCTGAGTATGCGCAAGTTCTTGCAGCACACGCTGATTTCTTAGTTGAAAACCCAAATGTAACTGTGACTGTTGAAGGTCACTGTGACGAGCGTGGTACTCCTGAGTACAACATCGCATTGGGCGAGCGTCGTGCTAAAGCTGTTGCACAATACTTGCAAAACTTGGGCGTAAGCTCTAGCCAGATCACTACCGTTTCTTACGGTGAAGAGAAGCCGTTAATTAACGCTTCAAACAATGACGCCTACGCGAAAAACCGCCGCGGTGTACTCGTTTACTAAGTAACTCTGGTTGAGCCAATGCAAAAAGTAATCTTAGTATTGGCCTTTCTGATTCCCGGTGTCCTGCATGCGCAGGCACCGGTTTCTAAGTTAGGCAGTGGTTCGTTAGAAGAACGTCTTAATCAACTCGAACGTGTTATGGATGCGCGCAACTCTGCGCAGATGGCACTATTAGATCAAATGTCACAGCTGCAAGATGAGGTTGCTGATCTTCGTGGTAAAACCGAAGAGCACGCTTATCAAATTGAGCAAATTTTGCAGCGTCAGCGTGAAATTTATCAAGAAATCGACCGCCGTTTAACAGCACAGCCGGCTACTCAACCACAGCCTGCACAAGTTAATACCTCAGCTGTCGATTCTGGTACGACTAACTACTCGTCCAATTTGTCTGAAAATGAAGCGTATGAGCAAGCTATTCAATTGGTGCTTCGTGATAAGCGCTACGATGCTGCTGTACCGGCTTTTGAATCATTCATTAAAAATTATCCAAGCTCAACCTATGTGCCCAACGCACATTATTGGTTAGGGCAGCTGTTGTTTGCTGAAAGTAAGTACGATCAAGCAAAAGGTCATTTTGCTACGGTTGTCTCTGAGTTCCCTGACAGTAATAAGCGCGGTGATTGTATTTTGAAGTTGGGTATTATTGCTCAACAACAGAACGATATGAAGAAAGCGCGTGAGTTATATAATCAGGTTATTAGCGAATATGCGAACTCAACCGAAGCTGGTTTAGCACGCAAACGCCTCGATAATTTGTAAAATTCCTGTAGAAAAATCGGGTAAATGTTCGCAAATTGAGCAAACGCACCCGATTCCTTCAATTTACAGTTGCAACGAGCGGCTTTTTAAGTAAACTATGCCGCCGTTGCCACTGATAAGTGTGTAACACGAAAGTGATGGGTTGTTAGCTCAGTTGGTAGAGCAGTTGACTTTTAATCAATTGGTCGCAGGTTCGAATCCTGCACAACCCACCAATCACTCTCATCTCCTTCAAAGTTTTATTGTGGGTTGTTAGCTCAGTTGGTAGAGCAGTTGACTTTTAATCAATTGGTCGCAGGTTCGAATCCTGCACAACCCACCACTTTATTTTTTCCCTTCGTGCCCCAATTTGATTTATAATCTCCAAACTTTTTTAATGCATTGAAGTGGTACCATGAGCATTACGGCAGAAATTCAAGCACGGGTTATTGATAGTTTAGATTATCCATTCCCGCCAAAACCGAAAACGCTATCTGACGCTGAAAAAGCAGATTACACCGCGCGTATTAAACAATTATTACGTGACAAGAATGCGGTGCTGGTTGCGCATTATTACACCGACCCGGAAATTCAAGCGTTAGCTGAAGCAACGGGCGGTTGTGTGGCTGACTCATTAGAAATGGCTCGATTTGGCGCTAAGCATGAAGCGGAAACATTGATTGTTGCCGGTGTGAAGTTCATGGGCGAAACTGCAAAAATACTTACGCCGAACAAACGTGTACTGATGCCAACGCTAGAGGCAACTTGTTCGTTAGACTTAGGCTGCCCTATTGATGAGTTTCTCACGGTTCTGTGATGAGCATCCTGACCGCACTGTGGTGGTGTATGCAAATACCTCCGCAGCCGTCAAAGCGCGTGCTGATTGGGTTGTTACGTCAAGTATCGCGCTTGAAGTTGTCGACCATCTTGATGCCAACGGCGAAAAGATTTTGTGGGGGCCCGACAAACATTTAGGTGCCTACATTCAAAAGCAAACTGGCGCTGATATGATCATGTGGCAGGGCGCTTGTATAGTTCACGATGAATTTAAAACCAAAGCGCTAGAAGACCTCAAACGTGTTTATCCAGATGCGGCAATTTTAGTTCATCCAGAGTCGCCGCAAGCCGTTGTCGAGTTGGCTGACGCCGTAGGTTCAACATCGCAATTAATCAAAGCGAGCCAAGAGTTGCCAAACGATACTTTTATAGTGGCAACTGATCGCGGTATCTTCTACAAAATGCAGCAATTATCGCCGAATAAGCACTTCATTGAAGCGCCTACAGCTGGTAA
Source organism: Pseudidiomarina andamanensis (assembly GCF_009734345.1). Taxonomy (GTDB): domain Bacteria; phylum Pseudomonadota; class Gammaproteobacteria; order Enterobacterales; family Alteromonadaceae; genus Pseudidiomarina; species Pseudidiomarina andamanensis. The sequence continues at coordinate 112,496 of NZ_CP032551.1, forward strand.
CGGTGCGACTTGCCGTAGCTGTGCTCATTGTCCGTGGATGGCGATGAATGGTCTTGTAGCTATTGCGGAAGCACTCGAAAATAGCGGTGCGAAACATGAGATTCATGTAGATGAAGCGTTAGCAGAACGTGCGCTAAAACCACTGAATCGAATGCTCCAATTCAAGGGCTAACTTAGCTCGAATCACGACACTTTATAGTGATTATATTTGCGTCAAATGAACTTCATGCTTAAGGTGGACTATTCACTTTTTGCATGAGGTTGTATAAATGGCGCTTTATTCACACGACGACGTACGTGACAACTGTGGATTTGGACTGATTGCCCAAGTTGATGGGCGACTAAGTCACGCCATTATTTCCAAAGCGATTACTGGGTTAGCGAACATGCAGCATCGAGGCGGCATTAACGCTGACGGCAAAACCGGTGATGGCTGCGGGCTCCTTCTTCAGTTACCTCAACAATTCTTTCGCGATTACGCAGCGAAGCAAAATTGGCACTTGAGTAAGAAATTTGCGGTTGGCATGGTTTTCCTGAGTACTGACTCAGAAACGAGACAGTCACAAAAACACATTCTTGAAGCAGAGCTTCGCCGGGAAACCCTAACTGTAGAGGGCTGGCGGGAGGTTCCTGTTAATTCAGATATTCTTGGCCCGATCGCGAAGTCGAGTCAACCGAATATTCAGCAAGTGATTGTGAGTGCTCCGCCCGGCTGGCGTAAGAAAGACCTAGAGCGACGACTATACATGGCCCGGCGTCGCACGGAACTGACGCTGGCCGATGACCTAAGCTTCTACGTTTGTTCACTCTCTTGCTTAGTTATTGTATATAAAGGGCTAATGCTCGCAAAAGATCTTGCCAATTTTTATCTGGATTTAGCCGATCCAACTCTTACAACCAGTCATTGCGTATTTCACCAGCGCTTTTCAACCAATACACAACCGCAGTGGCGTTTGGCGCAACCGTTTCGATTTCTAGCCCACAATGGCGAAATTAATGCCATTCGTGGTAATCGACAGTGGGCTCTAGCGCGCCAATATAAATTTCATTCGCCGCTGTTGCCCGATTTGCAGCAGGCTGCACCTTTCGTCAATAGCGATGGTTCTGATTCCTCCGCATTAGATAATATGCTCGAATTACTTCTAGCGGGAGGTATGGACTTGTTTCGTGCATTGCGACTACTCATTCCGCCGGCTTGGCAGGGTAACGCGACGATGTCTGATCCGTTGCGCGCGTTCTATGAGTTTAATTCGATGCATATGGAGCCTTGGGATGGTCCTGCCGGAATTGTGATGAGTAATGGACGTCAAGTTGCCTGTAGCCTAGATAGAAATGGATTGCGACCTGCGCGGATCATAACCACGAAAAATGGCTTAGTGACGATTGCTTCAGAGGTTGGTATCTGGGATTACCAAGATGAAGACGTGATTGAAAAAAGCCGACTAGGGCCAGGTGAGATGGTCGCGATTGATACTTATACTGGACGGATTTGGCGTAGCGCCGAAATAGACGACGACTTACAACAGCGACACCCATATCGAAATTGGCTAAATCAACATATTCGCCACCTAACGCCTTTTCGGGAATGTGCCGCTGAACATCTGGGGAAGCGTTTGTTTGACGATGCAACCATGGCGATTTACCACAAGCTTCATCGTTATAGCCGCGAGGAACTGTTGCAAGTGCTTGCGGTATTGGCAGAAGATGGCCATGAGGCAACCGGTTCGATGGGCGATGACACCCCAATAGCCGTTTTATCGGAACAGCCTCGCGATGTGTTTGACTATTTCCGACAACAATTTGCGCAAGTCACCAATCCCCCGATTGATCCGATTCGTGAACGCCATGTGATGAGTCTCGCTACCTGCATCGGCCGCGAGCAAAATGTATTTAACGAAACGTCTGGATACGCTGAGCGCGTTGTCATTGAGTCGCCCGTTCTAATGTATACCGATCTAATGCAGTTGCGGGATTTACCTGATGAGCATTATAAATTGGCGGTTTTACATCTTGGCTATGACGCCCAGTCGGATAATTTACAACAAGCATTGGTGAAACTAACGACGGAAGCGGTTCGAGTGGTTCGAGATGATGCCGTGGTGGTGGTTGTTTTGAGTGATCGAACGCTGAATAAAAATCATCATATGATTCCAGTGGCGTTAGCGGTGGGAGCGGTTCAGCAAGCGTTGGTTCGTGAAAGCTTACGATGTGACTCCAATATTATTGTCGAAACCGGTTCAGTTCGCGATGCGCATCAAATGGCGGTGTTAATCGGCCTTGGTGCAACTGCCGTCTATCCATTCTTGGCGTATGAATCAATCGAGCAATTGGTTGAACGAGGCGATGTTAGATTACCGGTGCGCGATGCTTTGCAAAACTATCGTGAAGGAATTAATAAGGGATTGCTGAAAATAATGTCAAAGATGGGCATTGCTACGGTCGCAAGTTACCGTGGTGCCTGTTTATTTGAGATTGTTGGGTTAGCTGCAGAAGTTCGTGAACGTTGTTTTGCGCACGCACCGGCTCGTATTGGTGGCGCGAGGTTTATCGATATTGAAGCGCAAGTTCAGCAAATTCATACAAAAGCATGGTCTAGCCATCATAAAATTTCTGCCGGTGGTCTTCTAAAGTATGTTCACGGTGGCGAATATCATGCCTACAACCCCGACGTGGTGATGAGTTTGCAAAAAGCAGTTAATCACAATGATGCGGACGCCTATCGACAATTTTCCGACCATGTGAATCATCGTCCTATCAGCTTTATTCGAGACCTTCTGGCGCCGAAACCAGCCGCAGAACCATTGAACGTTGCTGAGGTGGAGCCAGCGACCGAACTGTTCCATCGCTTTGATACTGCAGCCATGTCGATTGGCGCATTAAGCCCTGAGGCTCACGAAGCGTTAGCGCAAGGCATGAACCGTATCGGCGGACACTCTAACTCTGGCGAAGGAGGCGAGGACGCGCGGCGGTTTGGTACCGATAAGAATTCGCGAATTAAACAAGTCGCCTCGGGTCGTTTTGGCGTAACGCCACACTATTTGGTCAATGCTGATGTGTTACAGATTAAAATTGCGCAGGGTGCGAAACCGGGTGAGGGCGGTCAGCTTCCTGGTGAAAAAGTGACTGCTGAAATTGCGAAACTTCGATATGCCGTGGCCGGCACTACATTGATTTCGCCTCCACCACATCATGATATCTACTCGATAGAAGATTTAGCGCAGTTGATTTTTGATTTAAAGCAGGTGAATCCGCAGGCGCTAGTTTCTGTGAAACTCGTGTCGTCGCCAGGTATTGGCACCATCGCGACTGGCGTTGCAAAAGCCTACGCTGACTTAATAACCGTATCAGGGTATGACGGCGGTACCGGCGCTAGCCCGCTAACGTCTGTAAAACATGCAGGTTCACCGTGGGAGCTCGGCTTAGCCGAAGTTCATGAAGCGTTAGTGAGCAATGACTTACGCCATAAGGTTCGGGTTCAGGTGGATGGTGGCTTAAAAACTGGATTGGATGTCATTAAAGCCGCCATTTTAGGTGCCGAAAGCTTTGGCTTTGGTACGGCACCAATGATTGCTTTAGGCTGTAAGTATTTGCGTATTTGTCATTTGAATAACTGTGCAACAGGTGTCGCGACGCAAGATGAAGCCTTACGCCGCGAGCACTTTACCGGTTTACCCGAGCGCGTCGCAAAGTACTTCGAATTTGTCGCTGAAGAAGTACGTTTCTGGTTAGCGCAACTTGGTGTCACTCGGCTCACTGATCTCATCGGTCGGGTTGACTTATTGACCCGCGTGACCGGCGTGACACGCATGCAACAGCAGTTAGATTTGTCGCAATTAATGGCTGCTGCAGCGACCGATAATGGCAAATCACTATACTGTACTGAGGCAAATATTCCGCACGATTCTGGTCAATTGAATAGTGAATTAATACGGGTCACTCATGATGCGATTGAGAAACGATTAGGTGGAGCATGGCAATTTACGATTCGTAATTTTGATCGTGCGGTGGGCGCGAATTTAGCTGGTGCCATTGCAAAGAAATACGGCAACCAGGGTATGGCACCGTATCCGATTGCGATTCAACTTCGCGGCTCAGCGGGACAAAGTTTTGGTGCATGGAATGCTGGTGGCTTGCGACTTGAGCTCATCGGCGATGCCAATGACTACGTCGGCAAAGGTATGGCTGGCGGGCGTATTGTTCTGCGTTTTCCCGAAACTGCCAATTACCGTAGTAACAATCCAATTATCATGGGTAATACCTGCTTATATGGCGCCACAGGTGGAAAAGTATTTGCTGCTGGTTGCGCCGGCGAACGCTTCGCGGTTCGCAATTCAGGCGCAACAGCGGTGGTTGAAGGGGTGGGCGACCACGCCTGCGAATACATGACCGGTGGCATTGTTGTGGTTCTGGGCAATACCGGCATCAATTTTGGCGCAGGCATGACCGGTGGATTTGCTTTTGTACAAGATGCCGACAATAGTCTGCGTAAGCGACTTAATACTGAATTGGTTGAGCTTTGTGCAGTAGAGGATACCCGTTTGCAAGAACTTTTGCGGGGCCTTCTCAATGAACATTACGAACATACCGGTAGTGAACGGGCGCATCAGCTATTGATTCAGGGGCAGTTGACGTTTACGCAATTTGTTTTGGTGAAGCCCAAAGCGGTACAACTGGCTGATTTGATTGGTCATCGTGCTCGCTCAACTGCTGAACTGCGTGTGGAGGTGATGTAATGAGCAAGAATATCTATCAATTTCTTGATGTACAACGCATTGACCCTCCTAAGAAAGCCCTGCGCGAACGCCAAATTGAGTTCGTCGAAATTTACGAACCCATGTCGGAGCTTCAAGCACAAGGGCAATCTGATCGCTGTTTAGATTGCGGGAACCCATACTGCGAATGGCAGTGCCCAGTGCATAATTATATTCCGCAGTGGTTGGAGCTGGTGCAGCAAGGTCGCATTTTTGAGGCCGCCGAGCTTTGCCATGAAACGAATAGTCTTCCTGAAGTGTGTGGCCGCGTGTGTCCTCAAGATAGGCTATGTGAAGGGGCGTGCACGTTGAATGACGATTATGGTGCAGTGACTATTGGTAGTATTGAGAAATACATTACCGATACCGCATTTGCGCAAGGTTGGCGCCCCGATCTGTCGCACGTTGAAGCGACCAACTTCAAAGTCGCGGTGGTTGGCGCCGGACCCGCAGGCTTAGCATGTGCTGATGTCCTGGTTCGACATGGTATTACGCCTGTGGTTTACGATAAGTATCCAGAAATTGGGGGCTTGCTCACATACGGTATTCCGCCTTTTAAACTGGAAAAATCGGTACTTGAACGCCGCCGCGAAATATTTACCGAAATGGGCATTCAATTCGAGTTAGGCGTGGAAATTGGAACCGATGTGCGGTTTGCTGACCTTGTACAGCAGTACGATGCCGTATTTGTTGCCTTAGGGACTTACCAAGCACTTGATGGCAAACTTGAAGGCTTAGCGGCTGAGGGCGTGCACCACGCATTGGCGTACTTGATTGGAAATACACAAACCTTAATGCCTCAACAGATGCCCGAGTACCCGTTGATAAACCTAGAAGGCAAGAAGGTTGTCGTGTTAGGCGGTGGCGATACCGGTATGGACTGTGTGAGAACGGCGATTCGCCAACAAGCTGAGTCGGTGACTTGTGCTTATAGACGGGATGAAGCGAATATGCCCGGCTCTCGTCGCGAAGTACAAAATGCGCGTGAAGAGGGCGTTCAGTTTGAATTTAATTTGCAACCTATTGCCATTGAAACCAAGCAGAATCAAGTTATTGGTGTGCGCATGGTTCGTACGGAACTGGGGCCTCCGGATAGCAATGGAAGGCGTCGACCACAACCAGTTCCAGATTCAGAGTTTGTGATGCCTGCGGATGCCGTCGTGATTGCTTTCGGATATCAACCCAACCCACCGCAGTGGCTGCAAGATGAAGGTGTTGAGTTATCGGAGTGGGGCACAGTGATTGCGAAAGAGAGTAGCCGTTATCCACTGCAAACTAGTAACGCTAAAATATTCTCGGGTGGTGATATGGTACGCGGCGCAGATTTAGTGGTAACCGCTATTGCCCAAGGCCGAGCGGCCGCCCTCGGCATCGTTGATTACTTAACTGAGCGTTCGGCATCGTCGAATAACGATAAACGCTCTTAAAGGTGCGGATGAAGCAGTTGGTAGCCGGTGGCTCGCATTCGTGCATTGCTGAGCCGCTTGCTGCCGCGAGGCCCAACTTCATTGGTGCGCTTTAACCCGTCAATCGACACCCCAAGTTGCTGTGCAATACGCGCATAGGCATCTTCTTGTAACAAAGGTTCGTTGTCGCTAACGATATAGATTTCTTGATGATGCTTAGGGTGCAGGAGTAAATAAGCAATAAATCCGGCCACATCGTCACTATGAATGCGGTTCGTCCAGGCTGGGGATATAACCGCACTGCCATTTTGAATTTGCTGCTTTAAGCGATCACGGCCTGGGCCATAAATGCCTGAGCAGCGCAGCACCGAGACCTTCGCGGGGCTTCCGAGTATAACCAGCTCTGCTTGCAAGAGCATTGCACCACTATCGGTATCTGGAACAGTTGGGCTTGTTTCGTCGAGCCATTCACCATCACGTTGGCCATAAACACCGGTACTTGATATATAAAGAATTCGTGGTGGTGTATCTAGTTGATGCATCAAGTGCTGTAAATGCCGACACGGCACGACGTAACCTTGATGATAGCCATCGCGACTATAATTAGATGGTGTCAGGGTGATGACAATAGCGTCAAATTGATGCGCAAGTAATCTGCGCAAATCGTGCTCACTATTGGCATCGGCGCTAACTAATTCTACGCCTTCGACCGCCGTTTTCGTGGCAGGTGTACGACATGCACCAATGACTTCCCAGCCAGCCTTTACCAGTAATGGTGCGGTGCGCTGGGCGATATCACCGTAGCCTAATAAAAGTACTTTGGGCATGTTTAAACAGCTCCTAACCAAACATCCAAAAATAACATGACCACTAGGCCCACCATGAGACCAGCAGTTGCGCGACTATGATGACCGTGTCGATGTGTTTCGGGAATGATCTCATGACTAATCACAAAAAGCATGGCGCCGGCGGCAAATACCAATCCCCATGGAAGTAATAACTCAGAGATATTCACGAATACGCCGCCGAACAAACCGCCAAGAGGTTCTATCAATCCGGTTAAAGCAGCGACTAAAAATGCTTTCATACGGCTGTAACCAACCGCAACGAGGCCCACAGCAACCGCAAGCCCTTCTGGAAGATTTTGTAATCCGATACCAAGTGCTAGTGAAAAGGCAGTTTCTTGCTGCCCACTACCATACGCCACGCCCACAGCTAAACCTTCCGGAAAGTTATGAATGGCAATGGCGAAAATAAATAACCAGACGCCGGCTACTTTGTCGCTGTTACGACCTTCGATTCCGCTAATGAAATGCTCGTGCGGCACCATCCGGTCAAACAGTGCGATGGTAAAGGCGCCAAGTAATATACCAACAACCGCAATGGCAGCTGGCCACGGACCGGGTCCATAAATTTCTGTTGAAATATCAATTGATGGGACAATCAATGAGAAAAAAGAGGCGGCGAGCATCACGCCCGCCGCAAAACCTAGTAGGGTATCGTTAAACCTTTCAGACGGCTTTTTTCCAATTAATATTGGAAGTGCCCCCACAGCTGTTAAACCACCAGTGATTGTACTCGCCAGTAACGCCGTGAGGACTAGCTCCATGATTTATTCCTTAAGTATTAATAACCTGCCGCATGACCATCTTTACGGCTTTCTGATGCACCGTAATATACGCCTTCTTCATGATTACGCCAAATGGCTTGATAACCGCCATACGGTCCGACAGCTTCTTGCAGTGTATGTCCCATTTTAATGAGTTCGCGACGTGTGCCGTCTGAGAAACCATTCTCTAAACTGACAACTCCGCCATCAGTCATGACTTCGCCTGTTGGTTGACTTGAACCTGTATGGAGAATGCGCGGTGCATCACCTGCTTCTTGCAGGTTCATGCCAAAATCGATCATGTTGATAAGAATTTGAGCGTGCATTTGTGGTTGCGTTGCGCCACCCATCACGCCGTAACTCATAATCGGCTTGCCATCTTTGGTGACAAAAGCTGGGATGATGGTGTGAAACGGACGTTTGCCTGGCTCAAAGACATTACGATGATTTTTATCGAGCGCAAATAATTCGCCACGGTTTTGAATCACAAAACCAAGACCAGTTGGCGTAATGCCTGAGCCCATGCCACGATAATTGCTCTGAATGAGGGAAACCATGTTGCCATCGGCATCTGCGGTGGTTAGGTAAATGGTATCGCCTTCGGTTGGCGGATTGCCCGGTTCAAACGATTTGCCAGCACGATTCATATCAATTAATTTCGCGCGTTGTTTGGCGTAACCTTTGTCAAGTAAACCCTCTACCGGCACGTCGTTAAAATCAGGGTCAGAGTAATATTTCGCACGGTCTTCGAACGCGAGCTTTTTGGCTTCGACAAACAAGTGAATGTATTCAGGGCTATCAAAACCCATACTAGCAATATCGAAGTTTTCGAGAATATTCAGAATTTGCTGAGCAGCAATACCTTGCGTGTTCGGCGGTAACTCCCACAAATCGTAACCACGATAGTTGGTTGATACTGGGTTCACCCATGTCGACGAGTGGCTTGCAAGATCGTCGTAGCTTAAGAAGCCGCCGTGTTTTGCCACGAATGCATCGATGGTTTTGGCGATTTTGCCTTTATAGAACGCATCGCGGCCTTCTTTTGCAATGAGTTTGTAGGTGTTCGCGAGATCAGGGTTTTTGAACATTTTGCCTTTCTGTGGAGGCAGTCCATTTTTCATGAACACATCGGCAAAACCCGGCTGATTCTTCAGTACGTCGGCGTTACGTTCAAAATAGTAGGCAATCACTTCAGTCACAGGGAAGCCGTTTTCAGCATATTCAATTGCTGGCGCTAACACTTGTTCCATCGGCAATTTGCCGAACTTTTTGTGTAATTCGAACCAACCATCAACAGCACCTGGCACAGATAAAGGCAACACACCGCGCGCTGGAATAGACTCGTAACCGTTCTCTAAAAAGTAATCTAAGCTGAGCGACTTCGGTGAACGACCAGAGGCATTCAATCCGTGCAGACGTTTGCCTTCGGCATCCCAAACGATGGCAAATAAGTCGCCGCCGATACCGTTACCGGTCGGCTCAACAAGACCGAGAAGCGCATTGGCTGCAATCGCAGCATCAATCGCGTTGCCGCCTGCTTGCATAATATCGAGTGCAACTTGAGTTGCGAGAGGTTGGCTTGTTGCTGCCATTGCGTGTGGTGCCATGGCTTCTGAGCGGGTAGCAAAGTGATGGCCAGTAATGCGATCGGCCGCCACTGCGTTGATGCTTGCAGCGCCGCAACTAAGCGCCAAAAGGCAACTTGCCGCCGCCACTTTTGATTTCTGAACAAGATACTTCATAAATGAACACTCCAGTTTTTCGTGAGGTATCGCTTCACTATATGGAGTGTCTACCAAATGAGCAATGTCCGTGATCGCAGATAACAGACCTACTACCGAGCCATGACGACGAGCAGATACAAAAAAACCGCCTGACGGCGGTTCTCTTGTATCTGGCGGAGAGAGAGGGATTCGAACCCTCGATACGCGGTTAGCGTATACACACTTTCCAGGCGTGCTCCTTCAACCACTCGGACACCTCTCCTGAAGGTGGCGGTATGATAGGGAAAAGCCCCGGTTAAATCAACTAAGTTATAAAGGCAAGAGCGTTATTCGTTATCCGTTGCTTGTTATTCGTGAGATTAGTTCGCTGGTAAGAACGCAGATGTATTTGCTCACTTCTCTATGTGAGGGTTTCGGGTTTTCGTTTTTGCTTTATCGAGTAACGAATAACGAGTAACGAGTAACGAACAACGGCTCTTCAGACCTAAGTCGTATGGGAAAAAGCTGGTAACGCGCTACATTAGACGCAGTAGCAGTAGATAAGGATTTTTACCATGAGTTACCCGCGCGAATACGAATCTTCATTACAACGCACCGAGGCGTTTTGGCTAAAGCAAGCAAGTCAGTTGCATTGGTTTAAAGAGCCGAGCAAAGCATGCCACTTGAAAGCAAATGGAACCGCTGATTGGTTTGCGGATGGTGAACTCAATATTTCTTTTATGGCGTTGGATTATCACGTTGATAACGGTCGTGGTGACCAAGTTGCACTGATTTATGACTCGCCAGTAACCGAAACTAAAGAGCAGTATACATATCGCCAGCTGCGTGATGAGGTTGCTTTGTTTGCAGGGTTGCTAAAGAAGCAACATATTAAAAAGGGTGATCGCGTCGTTATCTACATGCCGATGATTCCGCAGGCCGCGATTGCGATGCTTGCTTGTGCCCGTTTAGGTGCGATTCATTCTGTGGTGTTTGGTGGTTTTGCACCGCATGAACTTGCTGTGAGAATTGATGATGCGACACCTAAGGTGGTGGTAACAGCCTCATGTGGTGTCGAGGTGAATCGCGTTATTCCGTATAAACCAATGGTAGATAAAGCAATCGTTGAAGCCGTGCACAAGCCAGCAAATGTGATTGTATATCAGCGTGCGCAATGCCAGGCCGATTTAAATCAACCGGGCGACTTAGATTGGCAGGCTGAGGTTGCTAAAGTGACACCAGCCGAATGCGCCGTGGTACCAAGTACACATCCGCTTTATGTTTTGTATACATCAGGTACGACGGGTAAACCTAAGGGCGTGGTACGCGACACCGGTGGTTATGCGGTAGCGCTTAAGTATTCGATGCAAACGGTTTATGACATCAAACCGGGGCAAGTGATGTTTACCGCTTCGGATGTCGGTTGGGTTGTCGGACATTCGTATATTGTTTATGGCCCTCTACTGGCTGGCGCGACAACGATTTTATACGAAGGAAAGCCAGTTAGAACACCGGATGCGGGCGCATTTTGGCGAATTTGCTCGGAGTATAAGGTTGCTGTGTTGTTTAGTGCGCCAACTGCGTTTCGTGCTGTTAAAAAAGAAGACCCCGAAGGTAAGTTATTGGAGCAGTATGATCTCAGTTCGTTAGAACGTATTTATATGGCTGGAGAACGTCTGGATCCGCCAACTTATGACTGGACCACAGAGATTACCGGGAAGCCAGTGTATGATCATTGGTGGCAAACCGAATCGGGTTGGCCAATTTGTGCAAACCCGGTAGGCATTGCCGAGCATCCAATCAAACCAGGTTCAGCGACATTGCCGATGCCGGGTTACGACGTGCGAATTTTAGATTACAAAGGGCAAGAAATTGGTGCAAATGAACAGGGCGCCGTCGCCATAAAATTACCATTACCTCCGGGTTGCTTAACCACCATTTGGAATGATGAAGCGCGATTTGTCAGCGGGTATTTAAGTGAATTCGACGGTTACTATTCAACTGGTGATGGTGGCTATAAAGATGATGACGGCTACGTTTTTATCATGGGTCGTACCGATGATGTGATTAACGTTGCAGGGCACCGATTATCAACGGGTGAGATGGAGGAAATACTCGCTAAAGATGCTGCTGTAGCTGAGTGCGCCGTGATTGGAGTTCAGGATGCGTTAAAAGGCCAGATACCGGTTGGATTAGTGATTACCAAAGATGGTGTGACGATTAGCGATAATGAGCTCAGTGCTCGTCTCGTGCAACGCGTTCGTGATGAAATTGGTGCCGTTGCCTGTTTGAAGAAAATTCTGGTCGTGCCACGGTTACCAAAAACCCGTTCAGGTAAAATTTTACGGCGTGTGTTGCGGCAAATTGCGGATGGTGAGGAAGTGGTGGTGCCATCAACAATTGACGACCCCACCTGCATTGACGAAATTCGCGAGCGCTTAAGCTAACTCGCGAATTGTCTAAAGATCTTCAGCAGCATCGTTGTCTGGGCGTTTATTCGACTTCGATGCGGTGCTGTCCTTTTTCGGACGAGGCTTGGTAAGCGATTCGGTTTGAATCTTTGCGTCACCATCCCAACTGCGAATATGTAAGTCGCGCTGCGGAAATGGAATTTCGATACCGTATTCTTCCAGCGACGTATGAATTTCCCACATAAATGCCGCTTTAACCGCGCTAGGGCGATTAACTGCCTCGGGTTTCAGCCAAACCACCAGTTCAAAATTCAATGAGCTGTCGCCAAACTCGGTTAACCAAACTTGTGGTGGGCGATAACTGCCATCGTTGAGGGTATGTGGAACGCGCTCAGCAGCCTCTAGCACTGCTTTTCGCACTAATTCTTTATCGGTACCATAGGCAACGCCGAATCCTACTTTGAGACGACGAATCGTATCGCGCATGGTCCAGTTGGTCACACGACCAGCCACAAATTCAGAGTTAGGAACGATAATGTCGATGTTGTCGTTCGTGGTAATTAAGGTGCTGCGAATATTAATTTCTTTCACTTCACCGGTGACACCTGATTCAAGTTCAACGAAATCACCAACCTTTAAGGTTTTTTCAAAGAGCAGCATAATGCCGGCGGTGAAGTTGCTGATAAGATTTTGCAAACCGAAACCGACACCGACACCAAGTGCACTGGCAAAGATGGCGAACTTGGTGAGGTCAATACCAATGGAGGCAACGGCTATCAGAGCACCAACCACCATGACAACATAATGCGTTATGCGTGTGAGCGCATATACCGATGACGGCGCCATGGATTTGCGATAGCTGGCAATGCGTCTGAGGGCATTTTGTAACAAGCGCGAAAAGATATAGGTGACAACAAGGATCAGTATCACACGGAAAATGGAACCGTAAGTGATCGAGGTTTCGCCTACTTTGAATATTTCTGTTTGTAGCCAGCCAAATAACTGTTTAATTTCAGTGAGAAATTGCTCCATGCAGAATTATCCCATTTGTGCCTGTAAATACAGTTCGAGCCCCAATTTCTCAATCAATTCGAGTTGCTGGCGTAGCCAATAAGCGTGGTCTTCTTCAGTATCCTTTAAGATACCAATGAGCATATCGCGCGAGACAAAGTCTCCAGCTTGCTCGCAGAACTTGATGACGCCGCGCAAGGTTCGTGCGTTACCATATTCCAGTTCGAGATCGTTAGCCAGCATGGTCGGTACGTCACTCGCAATCGTGTGAGGTTCACGTCCATTCATATTAGGTTGGCCACCGAGAAACAAAATTCTGCGAATCAATAAATCGGCATGGCCACGTTCGTCATCAACTTCATGGTTGATGCGTTCATAGAGCTTATTCAAACCCATATCTTCATAAATACGTGAGTGTGCCGTGTATTGATCGATAGAGGTTAACTCGAATGCGAGAAGTTTATTCAGTTGTTCAACAATAGCTTGATGGTCAAGATTCATAATCGTTCCTTATTCGCTGTCGAGTTTGGTCTGTAGATATTTCGGTAGACTAATTTTTTCGACCAAATCAAGCTGCGTTTCTAACCAGTCGAGATGCTCTTCTTGCTGCTCAAGAATTTCAGTTAATTCATCGCGACTGACGTAATCTTGTGCACTTTCGCAAATAGCAATCGCTGCACGAATGGCAAGCACATCATCCATTTGCACTTTGTGATCAAGCTGCAACATTTCGTGCGGATCTTCACCGATGTAGAGTTTGCCAAGATCTTGCAGGTTAGGGAGGCCACCTAAAAACAAAATACGCTCGATAATGTCATCAGCGTGTTTCATTTCGTAAATAGATGCTTTGTAGATTTTGCTATTGAGCTCGCCAAAGCCCCAATTCTTGTACATGCGCGCATGTAAAAAGTACTGGTTGATAGCGGTAAGCTTGCGGGTGAGTATGCGATTAAGTTCTTGTAAAACCTTACTGTCGCCTTTCATGACTACAACTCCTAACTGTTATTTTCTAACAGCTTAAGCGTAGCACACCTCTACTGGCAATAAAGTTTCTGATTTTAATCTGGCATTACGTTCGGCAACAGCGTCTTTTACTATGTCTTTAGCACACTGATTACAGCAGCCACACTGCGTTCCAACGCCATATTGCTGGCGCAGTTCACGCATACTGCTTAAGCCATCGTCGACGGCGCGACGAATGGTTTTATCTGTGACACCTTTACATAGACATACGTACATAATTAGCTCCGTACTGTTACGGCTCTAATGGTAATACAAACAAGAATGATTCGCAATAAAAAATAAACGGCGTTGTTCGTTTGTCGTTATTCGTTATTCGTGGGTTAGCTCGCTCGTGATATGGCAGATATATTTGCTCACTTTACTATGTGCGGGTTTTGGTTTTTCGTTTTTTGCTTTTCCGAATAACCAATAACGAATAACGAATAACGTTTTTACAGGCTGATGATGAGTAGGATGACGTGCAGTGCTACCACCGTGAACGTCAAACGACCTCGCAATTCAAGATACCACGTGTGAGCGCTAAGCTTGCGGCGTTCGTAGTTCAGCCAGAAAAGGTGGAGTAGGGCTAAGATTGCTAAAAATGAGAGGGTTGAGTCGCGACATATCGGGAGTTGGGTAGCGACCAGTACGGCGAAGCCGGTGACCGATGGCACCATGCTCCATTGTAGGCTGCGGCGGTGATCGGTATCGGCGTCGAGCATGCAAAGACCCCAGTGAATGCCGCCGAGGAAGCTGAAAATAATGGCGCTGTAGAGAATAAACAGGGTGATGGCGAGGTCGCCGTGTAGGTCGAGCAGCGCCATCAACGTCAACACAATAAACGGAACAAGTCCAGCGAAGCCAAGGCGTTGAGCCGTGTATTGTGAGATTAAATTCATGCGGTAAATCCTGTTTGTAATACGTAAATGGTGTAACCAACATAGCATGCCACGAAGATGCCGCCGTGAATTCGGTTAATGCGATTCGGTCGGCTATTTGGCCGGAACGCAAAAATAAGCAGCATAAAGGTTAGTACGGTCATCATTAACCAATCACGGCTTAACACCAACGGTTCTAATGAAATTGGCGTAATAGCACCGGCAATGCCAACCACCGCGAGCGTGTTAAACATGTTTGAGCCAATTACGTTACCGAGCGCTAAATCATGCTCATTCTTGCGCACAGCAGCTATTGCTGACGCCAACTCTGGTAGTGATGTTCCAACTGCCACAACGGTCAAACCAATAACTAAATCGCTAACACCTAAGGCGGTGGCGATGTCGACAGCACCCCATACTAAGATACGCGAGCTGACAATCAATAAGATCAATCCAATCACTAACCAAGTGATGGCTCGGCCGATGGGCATTGATGTTTCTTTGATTTCTTGATCAAATTCGTTGCTTAATACGTCATCGCTACCAGTCATGCCTTGATAGATGCTCCAACCGAGATAACTCGCAAAAATGGCGAGCAAGACCCAAGCTTCTAATGTGGTGATGATGCCATCGATGAGAGGCCACGCAGCTAGAAGAGTGATGGCAATGAGCATCGGTGCTTCACGCTTTAAAACTTGGCTGGCAACCGCTATTGGCGCCAAAATAGCGGTAATACCGAGAATTAGGGCAATGTTGGTGATGTTTGAGCCGTAGGCGTTACCAAGCGCGAGGCCGGGGTTGCCTTGCGCTGACGCCAGTGCTGAGACGACCATTTCAGGGGCTGACGTACCAAAGCCGATAATGACCATACCAATAAGTAGGGCAGGCATACCGAAATGATTCGCTGTTGCAGCTGCGCCATCGACAAACCGATCGGCACTCCAAACCAATAAAGCAAGGCCAATAATAATGGCAGCAATGGCGAGTAACATAGAATTCCTTTGTGATTTATTAAGTTGCTAAACATTTTAACGTGATTTAGTAGTGCTTGTGAATGCAGTGTTTAACAGTCTAGACTGGAAGTACGTATTAAAAGAGGATTTCGTTATGACGGACAAGCAGTTAGCGCGACCAGAATTTATGATTGATAGCTGGGATTTCAGTCAACATCCGGCACAACCGATTCACGACAACTTTCATAATCGACAACAGAGCTGGTTTCATTTTCAACGGAATATTGCTGGTCTAGCTGATTGGTTACTGGATTCTGGAATTCCAGAGCCAATAATCGACGCAGTATTAGAAGAAGATACGCGGCCGAGATTTGATCGCCTGAACGATGGCTTTCTGTTGATTCTTCGCGGCGTGAACTTAGCTGAAAGTGACCAACCTGAAGATATGGTGAGTCTGCGTATTTTGTATTTTAAAGGTAACTTATATAGTTTCCGGCGACGTCCTGTGCGAGCGGTGCAACTGATACAAAAGACACTTGAGGCGCAACAAGGGCCGCAATCATTACCCGATTTTATTTTGCATTTGGTTGATGAAATGACGAATAAAATTGAGCAGTTGCAAGACAATATTGAAGCAGAAATGGAAGCGCTAGAGGATGATACTCAAGGCACAACCAGCGAGCGTCAATCAGCACTCACGCAATTGCATCGTCGCTTGTTGCGGCTAACCCGTTTTGTACGCCCGCAATTAACGGCGTTGGATAAACTGGCTGCCGATAGCAGTAAGTGGTTTGATGCCGATTGGACCCAGTGGTTATTGAACGAGCGTGACAATACGCATCGTGAATTAGAGAACATGGAAATGTTACTCGAGCAGGTGTGGATGCTGCGCGAACACTTACAACAGGATTTAGCTGAAAAGATGAATCGCAATACCTATTGGTTATCGATGGTTGCCGGCGTATTTTTACCAATTAGTTTTCTGACGGGGTTATTTGGCATCAATATCGGTGGTATGCCAGGTGTTGACGATGGCAACGCATTTTGGGTGTTCAGCGCTGCCTTGCTCGTTATTGCAGTAGTTGAGTTTTTACTGTTACGCCGACTGCGTTTTTGGTAGCACAGAAGGAAGCGGCTGAACTGTGGGCGCTTGGTCATGAAAACCAGGCAGCTCACAATGGTCTGCAGCAAACACAACTAAGTGGTCAAACTCTGCTCGTAAGCCAATATTGGCGCCAACGGTGAACTCTTCATGCGAAGGGCTTAAAGTTAGAATCTCGATGCCGCTCGCAAGCTCAATGGTGTAAAGGTTGTGCGCACCACGAAAACCGCGGGCTTTAATGGTGCCACGCAAGCGCGAAGTTGGGTCAGGAACGAGGTCATCAGGGCGGACGAGGAAGCTTACGGGTGTTCCAGCAGGAACTTGCAGCAAACTAGGGTGTTCAAGCATACCAAGTGGCGACGCCAACGACCCTTCCGTATTCACTGTGCCTTGTAACAACACTCCGTGGCCAATAAAGTCAGCAACTAATTGATGTTTTGGTTGATGATATAGCTGATATGGGGTGTCCCACTGCAGCAATTCACCTTGATACATAACACCGGCTTTGTCTGCCATGGCGAAGGCTTCTTGTTGATCATGCGTTACTAACAGCGCAGTAATGCCCTCTTTCTTCAGAAGCTCGCGCACTTCAACGGCGAGTCGTTCACGCAACTCGGCATCGAGACTTGAGAACGGTTCATCAAGTAACAGTAAGCGGGGTTTTGGCGCGAGTGCTCGCGCTAAGGCGATACGTTGCTGTTGGCCACCGGAAAGCTCGTGCGGGAAACGTTTGTGATAGCCCGGCAGACCAATGCGGTCGAGTAATTCGTCGACGCGCTTACGACGCTCGGAAGCGCTACTCTTGCGCATGCCAAAACTGATATTTTCTTCCACATTCAAGTGCGGGAACAAGGCAAAATCTTGAAACACCATACCAACGCCGCGTTGCTCTGGTGCTAAGGTGTGTTTGTCATCGGATACGTTCGAGTCGTCGATACGAATTGAGCCTGACTGTAAGGCTTGAAAACCTGCAATAGCGCGTAACAAAGTCGTTTTTCCGCAGCCGCTTGGACCCAAAAGGCAACCAATTTCGCCTTGCTTGAGTTCAAAGGTTACACCACGAACAATGTGTAATGCACCGAAGCTAATTTGAATGTTATCAAGCTGTAACCGGGACAAACTCTTGCTCCTTTAATGCAGACTGCTGCGATTTTAACATAGCGCGAGACAATAAAATAACAGGGATAAGCCCGACCAACACCATCATCAATGCGGGCGGTCCAGCATCGGCTAAGCGCTCGTCACCGGCCATTTCATAGGCGCGGACAGCGAGGGTGTTGAAGTCAAAAGGACGCAGTACCAAGGTTGCTGGCAACTCTTTCAATACGTCAACGCCAACTAAAATAAGTGCGGTGAGCACGCTCGGGCGTAACAGTGGTAAATGAATTTTACGCAACACCTGCATTGGCTTGTAGCCTTGAATGCGGGCTGCTTCGTCCATGCTCGGACGAATTTCTCCCAAGCCTGCTTGAATGGTTTGCAGCGAAACACTTAAAAACCGCACGCTGTAGGCAAACAGCAACGCAAATACGGTTCCGGATAATAACAATCCTGGATTCACACCGAACCAAGATTCGCTGAGTGCGATGATTACGTGGTCAATACTGGTAAGAAAAACCATTAAGCCAACTGCGATAACAAGGCCCGGAATGGCATAGCCTAGGCCTGCGAACGCAACGCTGGTGCGCACAACCTTGGTTGGAATTTGACGGCGACCATAGGCTAGCCATAGCGCCATGGTTACGACCAGCACAGCGGCAAGCACAGCAAGGCCAAAGCTATTCAGAGTTAGTTGCCAAAACGCACTATCTTGCCAAACTTCGCTGCGCTCAATTGACCAACTGGTTAGTTGTAACGCCGGTAGAATAAAGCCGAACAATAATGGCAGCCAACAAGCAATGCTCGCGGCAATGGCTTTCCAGCCATGGAGTTGAAAAGGCGGTGCTGGACGATTGTTGCGTTGATCGTAGCGCGCTTGGCGACGTGACCAACGCTCGATGAAAATCAATAAAATGACAGCCACAAGCAGCATACCGGCTAGTTGTAAGGCGCCTTGCAAGTCACCCAGACCGTACCAGGTTCTGAATATGCCGGTGGTAAACGTTGTCACACCAAAGTACTGAACAGTGCCGTAATCGGCTAAGGTTTCCATCAATGCTAGCGTTGCGCCCGTCACAATGGCAGGGCGAGCTAATGGCAACGCTAAGCGCAAGAAACATTGCCAAGGATTCAGTCCCAAACTGCGGCCTGCTTCGAGTGTTGTCGCCGATTGCTGGATAAATGTGGCGCGGGTGATGAGGTACACATACGGAAATAAGACTAGACTCAGCACCACAATCGCACCACTAAGGCTTCGAATTTCAGGGAACCAATAGTCACCGTAACCCCAGCCGAACCAGTCGCGCAAGGTCGATTGCACAGGACCGGCAAAATCCAACATTCCGGTATAGGTGTAGGCAGTAATGTAGGCCGGCATTGCTAATGGCAGCAATAGAGCCCAACTAAGAATGCGCTGGCCAGGAAAGCGACAAGCGGTGGTTAGCCATGCGGTGCTGACACCAAGGGTGATCACGCCGGCGGCGACACCAATTAGTAATATAAATGAATGACGAATGTATTCGGGAACGACGGTGGCCCATAAGTGACTAAGCGTTGCGGTGTCATTACTCCAGATGAGTTGTAGCACCGACCAACAAATAACGAGCAACGGCACGCCGATAACGACGGCCGTTGCAATGAGTGTTAGTTGGCGCCACAAATTAAAGCGCATTAACGCCAGCCAGCTCGATTCATCAATTTAACGGCTTCTGCGTTATTTTCACCTAGGAAGGTCATCGACAAGTCGTCAGCTTTGAATTCGCCCCACGCTTGCAAGGTATCACTCCACTCAACGCCTTCAACAGCTGGGTATTCGTTGTTGGTTGCAGCATACCAAGCTTGTGATTCAGCCGATAACAAGAACTCGATAAGTTGCTGTGCTTCCGTTTTATTTTTTGCATGCTTGGTTAAGCCGATGCCTGAAACGTTCACGTGAGTACCGAAGCTATCTTGATTTGGCCAGAAGATTTTCAGCTTACTTGCCGCTTCACGCTGTTCAGCGTCATCACCGGTTTGCATGAGGCCAAAATAGTAAGTGTTTGCTACCGCTAAATCGCAGACTCCAGCTGCGGCCGCTTTTAACTGATCGCGGTCACCGCCAACAGGTGGCTTGGCCAAATTGTTTACGAGGCCTTTTGCCCACGCTTCGGTCTTTTCCTCGCCCCAGTGCTCAATCAAGGCAGCAGTCAGCGATTGGTTATAAATATTGTCTGACGAGCGGATACAGACTTTTTTGTTCCATTCAGGTTTTGCTAAATCTTCGTATCCTGTCAACCGGCTTGGGTCGACACGATCGGCCGCATAGAAGATTGGACGAGCGCGCAAGCTCAAACCAACCCATAGGTTATCGGTACCATGCAGGTGTGCTGGCACTGATTTTAATGCTTTGGCTGATGTAAGAGGTTGAAATACGCCCGCTTCAGCAGCACGATGTAAGTTGCCCGCATCAACAGTTAGAAATAAATCAGCTGGCGTATTTTCGCCCTCGTTCTGTAAACGAGCGAGAAGGGCATCGCCACCACCAGTTAAAAGGCGTACTTCAATATCCGTTTCTGCGGTAAACTTCTCTAGAACTGGTTTAATTAATGCTTCTTTGCGCGCCGAATACAGGTTAACTGTGGCCGCTTGTGCTACGGTAGCTGTTAAACTTGCAGCGATGGCTGTGGCGGTAAAGATTTTGCGCAACATAGTTGAACTCATAACTGAATACCTCTGTATTGATGGGTTGAAGTATATCGAAAAAAGATAACGAACGATATTGATTCGCATTTGGTACCTACAAATAGTTTGACGCAAATGAGAATTGTTATCAACAACTGATTGGAAAAAATTACAAAAGGATGACTTATGTCGAATATGTCAGCACTTGCATTGATTGGTGTGCTCTCAATTATGTGTCAGTGGGGCGCTTGGCGGATGAAAGTGCCGGCCATTTTGCCGTTGTTAATTGTGGGAATTGTCATTGGTCCTGTATTTGGTGTGCTCGACCCTGACGCGGTATTTGGCGATATTCTATTTCCATTAGTTTCGTTATCGGTAGCTATTATTCTGTTTGAAGGCTCGTTAACTCTAAAGTTTGATGAGATACGTGGTCACGGCCGCATGGTAACCAACTTGGTCAGTATTGGCATGGTGGTCACTTGGGTGAGTATTGCCATTGCTGCTTACTACCTGATTGGTTTTGGCTGGGAACTTGCGGCATTGTTTGGTGCGCTTGTTGTAGTAACTGGGCCGACAGTAATTATGCCCATGTTGCGCTCGGTACGACCATTGGCGCGACTTGGAAACATTTTGCGCTGGGAAGGCATCATTATTGACCCGATTGGCGCATTACTCGCAGTCTTAGTCTATGAATTCATAATTTCGAGCCAAGGCGCAGGCTGGTCGCAAGCGCTGCAAGCCTTTGCAACGACTATTGGGGTAGGTTTTGCACTCGGTTTTGCCGGTGGTAAGTTACTTGGCTGGGCGCTCATCAAAAACATCTTCCCGCATTACCTACGCAATGTCGCCACATTGGCTGTGGTTTTGGGCGTATTCGCCGTGTCGAATGCCATGCAACATGAGTCGGGCTTATTAACCGTGACCGTTATGGGCATGGTGATGGCGAATATGCGCGGTCTTGATCTCGATGAGATTCTTGAATTCAAAGAGACGCTATCTGTCCTCCTCATTTCCGGTTTGTTCATCATTTTAGCGGCACGTCTGGAACCGGACGCATTTAATTCGTTGGGGCTACCTGCGGTGGCTCTGTTAGCGATTATTATTTTTGCCGTACGGCCATTGAGTGTGTGGTTGTCGTCAATTGGCACCCAGACCGAGTTCAAAGAAAAAGTTCTACTTAGTTGGATTGCGCCGCGCGGTATTGTTGCGGCAGCGGTTTCTGCTCTGTTTGCATTAAAGATGCAACAGGCCGGCTGGGAGCAAGCGGAAATGCTTGTGCCACTGGTATTTTTGGTAATTTTAAGCACGGTGATATTGCAAAGTTTAACAGCGAAGCCGCTGGCACATGCACTGAAACTGCGCGAGCCGCCCGCACGAGGCTTTTTGATTTTTGGTGCAAACCCAACCGCACGCCTCATTGCGAAATCGCTGAAAGAAAACAAGTTTCCAGTGATGTTGGCGGATACCAACTGGGAGCACATCAAGCAAGCCAGAATGGAAAACTTACCCGTTTACTTTGGTAACCCAACGTCTGAACACGCTGAGAACAATATGGATTTAACAGGCATTGGTAACGTTTTAATATTGTCGCCATATCGCCAGTTAAACCCTGTGGTCGCGATGCACTTCATGGATTGGTTTGATGCTGAGAAAATCTTTGCATTGCACAGCACTGATCATGACGCACCGGCGCGAAATCAACTGCCGGAAGTATATCGTAAACGCTTGAAATTATTTGGTAAGGGCGTCACGTTTTCAAAGTTGGCAAGCCTGACCTTCCAAGGTGCTCAAGTAAAAACAACGGCGCTGACGGAATCATTTCACTATGATGATTATCAGGATCGCTATGGTAACAGAGCGTTGCCATTGTATGCGCTTGATGAACGTGGGCATTGTCATTTGTTTTCAAGTGACCAAACCTTTGAACCTAAGGCAGGTTGGCAGATAGTTGCATTAGTCAGTCCGGAGCAAGAATCGGAGGAAAGCTAACATTTTTTTAAACTAAATCGTTTTGTAAATGAAAAACTTATAAAAATGTTACCAAATTGTAATTGAAATGAGTTTTTTTATTAGATAAGATGCCTACATGGATTTGGGGTGACACTCACGGAATGATGTCTCCCTTCGAACATGGATGTTCTATCTTCCTTTTTAATTCCCGCAATAGCCTTTATACTGCAGAGCCATTCATCGGTTGTTTTGGAATGCTGCTATGCTGTCTTTTTTCGCGTTGAAAATTTTACGACGAAGCTTAATATTCGCTAGCCTCGTGGTGCTTGCGGGGTGCAATCCTCAAGCCGGAATTGATGACGCAGCGCAACCGGTTTATCAAATTGATCAGTTACAATTACCCACGGGCAGTTGGGCGTTGACAAGCAGTGTCATTCAGTTGAGTTTCTGTCGTGATCGAATCAACGAAGCACTGATGGCAGAGCGAGATGAGTTAAATCGTTGGCGTTTAATCGGTGAGCAATCAGCTTTCCCCAAAAATCGCCGAGAAGGATTAGATCAACTTGCCTATTTATTTCAACAGCATGACGTTTTGCTTTATCAGCTCTCAGGCAATTTTGGCGCGCAGTGGTATCGACTTGCCTATCGTCCAAACCAGCCTGAACCAAATGTTATCGAAGCATTTGCTAAAATAGGTCGTGATTCCCGAATTTGTTTTAGTTCTCTTGATGACGAATGAGGTGCTTATGACATCACTACAGCAAGTTATTCAGCAAAAATTAGATTCCGAATTCTCGCCATTACACCTTGAAGTCATCAACGAGAGTCACATGCACGGAACACCGAGTGATGATTCCCATTTTAAGGTGATTATTGCGGCAGAGCAGTTTGACGGGATGCGTTTATTACAACGGCATCGAGCAATCAACAAGATTCTAGAAGATGAACTTGCAGGGCCAGTGCACGCACTGGCGTTGCACGTTTATAGTCCTTTTGAGTGGCACCAATTGCATGAAGTACCGTCTTCACCAGTATGTCGCGGCGGCAGTACGCTTGACGCAAATTAACAGCTCAGATCACTTGCGGCACTGCACTCGGTTACACTAGCCGCCATTAATATCGATATGAATTTAAAACAATAGGACATAACAACATGGTTATTCATCCAAAAATTCGCGGATTTATTTGTACCAATGCACATCCAGTAGGCTGTGCTGCGCATGTGCAGCAGCAAATTGACTATGTGAAACAACAACCAGCTTTAACTGATGTACCGAAACGCGTATTGGTGATTGGGTGTTCGACTGGATATGGATTAGCCACTCGCATCAATGCTGCATTTGGTGCTGGCGCGCAAACCTTAGGTGTTTGCTTCGAAAAAGAGCCAACTGAGAAGAAAACAGCAACGGCAGGGTGGTACAACACCGCAGCATTCCATAAAGCAGCCAAGAAAGAAGGCTTGTACGCGCACACTATCAATGGCGATGCGTTCTCAAACGAAATCAAACAAGAAGTGATTGAGAAAATTAAACAAGATTTAGGTCAAGTTGACCTTGTTGTCTACAGCTTGGCATCGCCTAAACGCAAAGATCCAGTAACCGGTGACCTCTACAGTTCAACCCTGAAGCCAGTAGGGCAGGCGTATACCACAAAAACCTACAACACCGATAAAGACGAAGTTTCTGAAATTACTCTCGAGCCGGCAAACGATGATGAAATTCAACAAACCATCAAAGTCATGGGCGGCGAAGACTGGGAACTTTGGTTGGCCGCATTGCATGATGCTGGTGTGCTTGCTCCGAATGCAAAAACCACAGCATATACCTACATTGGCAAAAAACTAACATGGCCAATTTATGGTCACGCGACTATCGGTAAAGCCAAAGAAGATCTTGATCGTGCAGCAGCTGCAATGCGTACCCGATATACCGACATTAATCTTGAAGCTTATGTTTCTTCGTTGAAGGCGTTAGTGACGCAAGCAAGTTCAGCAATACCGGTGATGCCTTTATATATCTCGCTCATCTATAAGGTGATGAAAGAAGAAGGTACCCATGAGGGATGTATTGAGCAAACACATCGCTTATTGCGCGACGCTCTGTATGCTGAGAATCCAGTACTGGATGAAGCCGGGCGTTTGTTCATGAATGGCTGGGAAACTAACGATCAAACTCAAGCAAAAATTGAACAGCTCTGGAACCAAGTAACTCAAGACAACTTCCATCAGTTAGCTGATTATGCGGGTTATCACAGTGATTTCTTGCAGTTGTTCGGCTTTGGAATGGAAGGTGTTGATTATGACGCCGACGTAAACCCCGTCGTCACCTGGTAACCACATCAAAAGCGTTAATCGTTATTCGTTATTGGTTATTCGTTAATGGTAGTAGGTTTTTGTATTTAACGAATAACGACAAGCGAAGCGATCGAATAACGAACAACGGCTTTTTGGGGTTTTTCGCATTTGTTTTACTGTGCAAAAGTGCTAAAATGCGCGCCCTAGGTGAAAATGGACAGAATTTGGTCAGTGTAGGCATTTAAACCTCCGTTTACATGCCTGCGCTGGAGTGAGATTAATCTTCCCTAACGAGTAGTGCAAACGCGTATGATTACGATCAAGAAAGGGCTGGATATCCCGATTTCGGGTGCGCCCCAGCAAACTATCGAGGATGGCCAAGCCATCACCACCGTTGCCGTACTGGGTGAAGAGTATGTGGGAATGCGTCCAACCATGCATGTCAAGGTTGAAGACCGCGTTAAAAAAGGCCAGGTACTTTTCGAAGACAAGAAAAACCCAGGGGTTAAATTCACTGCACCTGCTGCGGGCGTTGTTAAAGACGTACTGCGTGGCGCAAAGCGTGTGTTGCAAGGCGTTGTCATTGAAATTGACGGCGATGAGCAAGAAACCTTTGCCAAATACGACAGTAACGAATTAGCTAGCCTTGATCGCGCGAAGGTCGTCGAGCAATTGAACAACTCAGGTCAATGGGTTGCATTGCGGACACGTCCATTTAGCCGCTCTCCTAAGCTTGACGCAGAGCCTACCGCAATTTTTGTTAACGCAATGGATACCAATCCATTGGCCGCTGACCCAACCGTTATTATCAACGAACACAAACAAGCATTTATTGACGGTTTGAAAGTTCTTGGCAACTTGACCCAAGGCAATGTTTTTGTGGTTAAGGCAGCTGATGCTGAAGTTGATACTGGCGATGCCAAAGTACAACTCGAGAGCTTTGCAGGTCCGCATCCTGCTGGTTTAGTTGGTACGCATATTCACTTCTTGCAGCCAGTTTCAATGGCCAAGCACGTGTGGCATATCGGTTACCAAGACGTGATTGCCTACGGTAAATTATTCACGACTGGTGAACTCTTCACTGACCGCGTTGTTGCATTAGGTGGCCCAAGTGCTAAGAAACCACGTTTATTACGTACGCGTTTGGGTGCAAACTTGCGTGAACTCACGAAAGGTGAATTAGCGCAAGGCAACAACCGTATCGTTTCTGGTTCGGTTTTAAATGGCCATAAAGTTGATGATGCGCACCAATGGTTAGGTCGTTTCCATAACCAAGTCAGCGTATTAGCTGAAGGTGATCAGAAAGAATTCTTTGGTTGGATCAAGCCAGGTGTTAACCAACACTCGGTAACACGTGCCTATCTTGGCCACTTGAGCCCGAAGAAATTGTTTTCGATGACTACTACCACCAACGGATCTGACCGTTCGATGGTTCCAATCGGCAACTATGAGCGCGTGATGCCGCTTGATATTTTGCCAACGATTTTGCTACGTGACTTGCTCTCTGGTGACACTGAACAAGCTCAGAAATTGGGCTGCTTGGAGTTAGATGAAGAGGATTTAGCGCTGTGTTCTTATGTTTGCCCAGGCAAATACGAGTACGGTCCTGTGTTGCGTAACATGTTGACCGAAATTGAGAAAGAGGGCTGATCATGGGCTTGAAAAGTTTTCTTGAGAATATTGAGCCAAACTTCGAAAAAGGCGGCAAGTACGAGAAGTTCTATGCCTTATACGAAGCGGCTGCAACCATTTTCTATACGCCAGGTAAAGTAACCAAAGGCATTACCCACGTAAAAGACAGCGTTGATTTGAAGCGCATCATGATCTTGGTGTGGATGATGACGTTCCCAGCAATGTTCTGGGGTATGTATAACATCGGTAACCAAGCTGCGATGGCATTGGTTAACGGTTACGAGTTAGCTGACATTTGGCAAGTAGGCTTGTTTACTGCTCTCGGCGGTGATTTAAGCACTGCAGGTTGGGCCGGTAAATTATTCTACGGCGCTTGCTTCTTTGTTCCAGTTTACGCCACAACCTTTATTGTTGGTGGCTTCTGGGAAGTCTTGTTTGCCTCAATTCGTAAGCACGAAATCAACGAAGGCTTCTTCGTTACTTCAGTATTGTTTGCGTTGACCCTGCCAGCAACCATGCCATTGTGGCAAGTTGCGTTGGGTATCACCTTTGGTGTGGTGATTGGTAAAGAAATTTTCGGCGGTACTGGCCGTAACTTCTTGAACCCAGCACTAACTGGTCGTGCATTTTTATACTTCGCTTTCCCAGCGTCTATTTCTGGTGAGCAAGTATGGACTGCGGTTGACGGTTTCTCTGGCGCAACGTTGTTGGGTCAAGCAACTGCAAGCACCGACTACATTGCTGACACTGCACTCTGGTGGGATGCCTTCTTAGGTAATATCCAAGGTTCGATGGGCGAAGTTTCAACCCTAATGATTCTTATCGGTGGCTTAGCACTTATTTATTTCCGTATCGCTTCATGGCGCATCGTCTCTGGAGTGTTCGTTGGTATGGTGGCGTTGTCATTACTGTTCAATGTGATTGGCAGTGACACCAACCCAATGTTTGCAATGCCATGGTACTGGCACTTGGTAGTAGGTGGTTTTGCCTTCGGTATGATGTTTATGGCCACTGACCCAGTATCAGCGTCGTTCACCAACAAAGGTAAGTTCTATTACGGCTTCCTGATTGGCGCAATGACAGTACTTATCCGTGTGGTAAACCCTGCGTATCCAGAAGGTATTATGCTGGCAATTTTGTTCGCCAACGTATTTGCCCCGCTGTTTGACCACTTTGTTGTTCAATCAAACATTAAACGGAGAATGGCACGCAATGGCTAATAAAAACGAATCACTCGGCAAAACGTTATTTGTCGTTGTCGCGCTCTGTTTAGTGTGCGCGGTAATCGTGGCAGGTTCTGCAGTTGGCTTGAAGCCTATTCAGCAAAAGAATGCTGCACTCGATATGCAACGCAACGTGTTAGATGCAGCTGGTTTATTAACGCCTGAAACTGATGTGGTTGCGGTGTTTAATGACCGTGTTGATACACGTTTAATTAACTTGAATACACTTGAAGAAGTTGAAACTGTTGACGGTAAATCAGCTACCGAATATGACCCAATCGCATCAGCGAAAAAAGCCGGTTTAGGTTCTAAGCTTGAAAAAAGTGAAGACGTAGCAGGTATTGGTGCACTGGAAAACGTTTCTAAAGTCTATTTTATTAACGATGAAAGCGGCGCATTAGAAACGGTTGTTGTTTACGTTCGTGGCTACGGTCTGTGGGGTACTATGTACGGTCTTATGGCTGTTGCACCTGACATGAACACCATCAAAGGTATCAACTTCTACGAGCACTCTGAAACTCCGGGTCTTGGTGGCGAAATTCAGAATCCTAATTGGACTGCAAGCTGGCAAGGCAAAGAAATTTATGAAAACGGCAGTGTCGCCATTGATGTGACAAAAAATGTCACTGACAAAGCGCATGATATTGATGCACTTTCAGGCGCAACCCTAACCAGTAACGGTGTCGAGAACACGATGCAATTCTGGTTTAGCGATAAAGCTTATGGCCCACTGTTCGATAAAATTCGCAAAGGGGAGCTGAACTAATGGCGAGTGCAAAAGAAGTCAAAGAGGTTCTATTTGGACCGATTTTTGCCAACAACCCGATTGCCCTACAAATTTTAGGTATCTGCTCGGCGTTGGCAGTCACTTCGAAAATGGAAAATACCGTGGTTATGTGTATTGCACTAACTTTGGTTACAGCGTTTTCGAACTTATTTATTTCAATTATTCGTAATCATATTCCGTCAAGCGTACGTATCATTGTACAAATGACCATTATCGCGAGCTTGGTTATTGTTGTTGACCAGGTGCTGCGGGCTTATGCTTACAGTATTGCAAAAGAATTGTCGGTATTCGTTGGTTTGATCATTACCAACTGTATCGTTATGGGTCGTGCTGAAGCTTATGCAATGAAGAGCCCACCAATGTTGTCGTTCCTAGATGGTATCGGTAACGGTTTGGGTTACTCAGTAGTGTTGTTGACCGTTGGTTTCATTCGTGAGCTATTCGGTTCTGGTAGCCTATTTGGCTATCAAATTTTACAGCTCGCTTCTGAGGGCGGTTGGTATCAACCAATCGGCTTGTTGGTATTGCCACCAAGCGCATTCTTCATTATCGGCGGCTTCATTTGGGTACTGCGTACCTTCCGCAAAGAACAAGTAGAGCCGAAGGAATAAGGAGCAGACCATGGAAGCCTATATCAGTTTATTTATTAAATCGATTTTCGTTGAAAACTTAGCGTTATCGTTCTTCCTTGGTATGTGTACTTTCTTGGCGGTGTCTAAGAAAGTAACCACAGCTTTTGGTTTGGGCGTTGCGGTAATTGTTGTTCTGGGCATTTCGGTACCTGCTAACAACCTGGTTTATCACAACATTCTAGCGCCTGGCGCGTTAGATTGGGCTGGTTTCCCAGACGCAGACTTAAGTTTCTTACGTTTCTTGACCTTTATCGGCGTGATTGCAGCGTTGGTACAGATTCTTGAAATGGCACTCGACAAATACGTTCCTGCTTTATACAACGCGTTAGGTATCTTCTTACCGTTGATTACTGTGAACTGCGCAATCTTTGGTGGCGTATCATTCATGGTAGAGCGTGATTACACTTTCTCGGAGAGTGTGGTTTACGGTATTGGCGGCGGCGTAGGCTGGGCGTTAGCGATTGTTGCTTTGGCAGCGGTACGCGAGAAGCTGAAATATGCAGACGTGCCAGATGGATTACGTGGCTTGGGCATCACCTTTATGACGGTGGGTCTGATTGGTTTAGGGTTTATGTCTTTCTCAGGCATTTCACTCTAATTTCATCCGGTTACGAACGATAACGTATTAAGTAGAGGTACAAGTCGATGCAAGGGCAAGATTTGACACTAATAGCGCTCGGCGTAGGCATGTTTACCTTGATTGTATTGATTTTGGTTGCGGTGATTATGTTCGCTAAATCAAAATTGGTCCCTCAGGGTGATGTCGAGATTTTAATTAACGATGACGAAGACAAGAAAATTACCACCCAACCGGGCACGAAGTTGCTTGGCGCACTAGCTAACGCGGGTATTTTCGTATCGTCAGCGTGTGGTGGCGGTGGCTCATGTGGCCAGTGCCGTGTGGTGATCAAAGAAGGTGGCGGTGAGATTCTGCCAACTGAGCGTGACCACATTAACCGCAAAGAAGCACGTGAAGGTTGCCGTTTATCTTGTCAGGTAAACGTGAAGCAAAATATGAAAATCGAACTTCCAGAGGAAGTATTCGGTATTCGTAAGTGGGATTGTACGGTTAAATCGAACAATAACGTTGCCACCTTCATTAAAGAATTTGTGGTGCAATTGCCAGAAGGCGAGGAAGTTCCATTCCGCGCTGGTGGTTACATTCAAATTGAATGCCCACCGCACCATGTGAAATTTAAAGATTTCGACATTGAAGAAAAATTCCGTGGCGATTGGGAACACTTCGGCTTCTTTAACCTTGAGTCAAAAGTTAACGAAGAAGTTATTCGTGCTTACTCGATGGCGAATTACCCAGATGAGAAAGGCATCATCATGTTGAACGTGCGTATCGCTACGCCGCCTCCGCGTGATATGAGCTTGCCACCAGGTCAAATGTCGTCATACATCTTTAGCTTGAAGCCAGGCGATAAAGTGACGATTTCTGGTCCATTTGGTGAATTCTTCGCGAAAGATACCAAAGCTGAGATGGTGTTTGTTGGTGGTGGTGCTGGTATGGCGCCGATGCGCTCACACATCTTCGACCAATTACGTCGCTTGAAATCTGACCGTAAGATGACGTTCTGGTACGGTGCTCGTTCTAAGAAAGAAATGTTCTATGTTGAAGATTTCGATATGTTGGCTCGTGAAAACGACAACTTCGAATGGCACGTGGCACTATCTGACCCACAACCAGAAGATAACTGGGAAGGGTACACCGGCTTTATTCACAATGTATTGTTCGAGAACTATCTGAAGGACCACGAAGCGCCTGAAGATTGTGAGTTCTACATGTGTGGACCACCGATGATGAACGCTGCAGTCATAAAAATGTTGAAAGACTTAGGCGTCGAAGACGAGAACATCTTGTTGGATGACTTCGGTGGCTAACCGTAACGGTTAACTGTAAGGTGAAATAAAACGGATGAAGATGAATTTGTCATCGACTCTGCGAATTTGGCTAGCCCTGATAGGGCTGGCCTTTTTCGTTTCATGTACGCCGGCACCGCAACAAATTTCAGTGTCGGGCGAAACCATGGGCACGACCTACCATATCCGCTATGTCACGGCGAACCCAAATCATTCGCCGGAACGCGTGAAAGAGCGGGTTGATGCAGTGTTAGAGCAAGTGAATAGCCAGATGTCGACTTATGATCCGAACTCTGAGTTATCGCTGTTTAATCAACGCAAAACAACAGAGCCCGTGGTTGTATCGCGTTCGTTAGAGACAGTTGTTCGCCGTGCACTTGAAGTTGGTGAAGAAACCAATGGATTATTAGATGTCACGGTTGGTCCGCTAGTTAATTTGTGGGGCTTTGGTCCTTTAGGTCGACCTGAACAAGTACCTTCTGAGCAGCAATTGCAGGAAGTTCGTGATCAGATTGGCTATCAATATTTGACGGTAGAAAATCACCAGTTAACGAAGGCTATTCCTGATTTGTATGTCGATTTGTCGACCATTGCGAAAGGTTACGGTGTTGACCGTGTTGCGATTTTGCTTGAGCAAATGGAAATCAAAAATTACTTGGTGGAAATTGGTGGTGAAATGCGCATGCGTGGTACCAAGCCGGGTGAGCAACCTTGGCGGATTGCTGTTGAGCAGCCGGTATCTTTAGAGCGTGCGGTTCAACGCATTATCGAGCCGGGTAACAACGCTGTGGCGACCTCAGGTGATTATCGCAACTACTTCGAAGAAGATGGCGTGCGTTACTCGCATATTATCGATCCTCGTACAGGGTATCCAATTCAGCACAACTTAGTTTCGGTAACAGTGATAACAGACACGTGTATGGATGCCGATGCTTACGCAACGGCATTGACGGTTATGGGCGCTGAAGAGGCACTTGAGTTCGCGAATAAAAAAGGTTTAGCGGTACTTTTAGTGACCCGTGAAAACGATCAATTTAAAGAGTACACTAGTACTGCATTCAAACGATTTGAGCAGTAGCTCAGGAGGTCCACATGGGCGTTTTTATTGCTGTATTCGTCATCATGTTGGTGGTGGTATTAGCTATGTCGGTGGGTTTCATCGCCCAACGCAAATCTATTTCCGGTAGCTGTGGCGGTATCTCGTCATTAGGCATGGAAAAGGCTTGCGACTGCAAAGATCCGTGCGATGATAAGAAAGCGCGCATGGCTGAAGAAGCTCGAGCTGCGAAAGAAAAGCAGTGGCAGGAAAATCGAATCGATTAAAGTGAAGGAGTTAAACTGATGGTTACACCGGTACAAATTCGCCCGAAAACGGCTGAAATTTACCTTGATTGCAACGCAACAACACCGGTGTTACCTCAGATAGCTCAAGCTGTTGAACACGTGATGGAACATGTGTTCGGAAACCCTTCCAGTAGTCATATTACCGGCCTTCAGGCTCGCTATATTCTCGACAATACACGTCGACTCGGACGCCAAGTCATTGGCGCACCGCGCGGACGCGTGTTCTTTACCAGCGGTGCTACCGAAGGTATTCAAACTGCTGTTTTGTCTGCCTTAACTGCTGCACGGAATAGCACGAACTTAGGCGGTAAACGCTGGTTACTCTATGGCGCGACCGAGCACAAAGCCGTGCCGCAAGCGCTTGAGCACTGGAATAAATTACTGCAACTGAATGCTGAATTGAAACCGATACCCGTAGATAAACGCGGTAAGCTAGATCTGCAGTTTATCGCGGAGCATGTTGGTGCCGCGCATATGATCTGTACTATGGCCGTGAATAATGAAACGGGTGTGATGCAAGATCTAAAAGCCTTAGAGGACGTAATTCGCGCTGAAAATACGACCGTGCCGTGGATGGTTGACTGTGTTCAAGCACTCGGGAAGCAATCGCTTCAGCTCAGCGAGACAACCATTGATTATGCACCTTTTAGTGGCCACAAACTTTATGGCCCTAAAGGCATTGGTTTTATGTATGTTCGTGAAAGTGCGCCGTTTACACCATTGATTATTGGTGGTGGTCAGGAACAGGGGCAACGTTCAGGAACTGAAAACCTTCCAGGCATAGCGGCTTTACACGCGCTGTTTGAGTTGTTGTTAAATAATGAGCAGCAAGTTTTTCAGAGCCACGCAGTGCTTGAAGAATATCGGGAAAAATTACTGAACGCATTGCGTAGTGTATTTCCAACCTTGGTGCTGAACCATGAGCTTGCGGATTCAGTGCCAACCACGTTGAATTTCTCAGTGCGAGGTGTGCCGTCGCGCGACATTATGGACGTGTTCGATGCGGCAAATATTCGTGTCAGCTCTGGTTCGGCGTGTAGCTCTGGCGTTACCCGAAGTTTCGTTCTTGATGCAATGGGTTTGGAGGCGTGGCGCTCTAGTTCAGCCATTCGTCTTTCATTCGGTCCTGCCACTTCAGCGGCTACCATTGATGCTGCGTGCGCACGCATTCGTGATGCGGCAATGGCATTAAGACAATCTTGTCTATTAGTTTCTGATACCAATGAAGATGTTGATAGCAACCTTGATGGGGTCGTTCAACTTCGCTTTGATAGCCACTGTTGCTATTTACTTATTGATAAAGCTGCCGGTGAAATGGCAGTGATTGATCCAGTTCCTGAGCTAGCTGAACGCATTGAACGATTAGTAGCGTGCCAGAATTATCGTGTGAAAGCCGTATTGACCACCGAAGCACAAGCGCCTGACAGCCCTGCAGCGATGCTCGCCCAGTTGCTATGTGCCAGTGGATGCAGTGCGCAGCGAGACGCGGTTGGCTGGCCATTAGATGCGGTTGGTGGATGCGAAGCGCCCGTTGAATGCCAAGTTGAGGTGTTCGGATGTCTGCGGGTCGGTAAACGTCGCTTATACCGTGTTGGTACGAGAGAACCATTGTTTTTATTAAGTTCACCGCTGATTGACGATGCATCGACGCCCCATGTTGATTTCGCGTTTATTGGCGAGCAAGACGACGTTGCGCAATTGATGAAAGCGGTACATGAGCAAACCCTCTTGCTTGCTCGTCGTGATGATGCGTTTCGAGTCGTTGAGAAGCTATGTGAAGTTTCAGGTGACTGTGTGCCGTGCCAGCTTATTGATGTATCGCTGGAACAACAGCAAGAGTGGTTGGCGCAGCCAGAAACCTTAGTCGTTGATGTGCGTGAGCAACAAGAGCATCAAGTACGTCAACTATCGGTTGATGCAGAAGTGATCAATGTACCATTAACGCGCTTAGCTCAATTTATTTACAGCCATCGCGCGCAGTATAAACAACGCCCAATTGTTTGTGTGTGTCGTTCGGGCCACCGCAGTGCAGTTGCCGCGCAAGTGTTAGCGCGACACGGATTCGAACAAGTGAGCCACTTATCTGGCGGTACTGCATTACTCATTGAAGCTGATGCGCGCGACAAAGC
Source organism: Pseudidiomarina andamanensis (assembly GCF_009734345.1). GTDB lineage: Bacteria > Pseudomonadota > Gammaproteobacteria > Enterobacterales > Alteromonadaceae > Pseudidiomarina > Pseudidiomarina andamanensis. The sequence goes on from NZ_CP032551.1 coordinate 146,937, forward strand.
CATCTTTGCCAACTAAATAACAGCGTTGATTGATACAGGCGCTGTTCCAAATGTTTGCATCGCTCAATTGCTTCCAAGTCATATCGGCGCTGTTAAGATAAGCAGCGCCATTCGGGTTACTCACTAACATATCGCCGTTTGGGCGAACCGTTAAGCTGTAAAGTGCACCGTTAAACTCAGGCTCGGGCAGGGCGGCAAACTCGCCGTTTTGATACCGCATAAGTCGCGGAACTGCGGCGGGATCATTTAAATCACCACCAGCAATAATTACATCGTTTTCAGCAAGTGGCCAAACGCTCGCAATACCGGCGCTAGGCCCAGCTGGCAGTGGCGTATCAATGGCTTTGAAACGAATACCAAAATTACGTTTTACTAATAATCGAGCTTTACTGCTATTGGCGGTGCCAATGGCCCAGACATTGTTGTTAAAGCGTACACAACCGCCACTGGCAGCTAACCCGCCCTCATCGGGCAATGGCGCACTATCTACCACATTACTTGCCGATAACCAGTTGCGTCCGTCGGTGCTGCGTACCATTTCCCAGCGGCCTTCAAGACTATCGCCATATACCCAAGCTTCACCGCTATTCGCCATGGCGATGCAGTTAAGAAATTGATTCGAACCCGCACGATAGCGAAGTTGCCAATTGCGTCCGCCATTCGAAGTGTAATAAACGCGCGAGTCACCATTTTCGCCAATACTTAAGGCGTAGGCGTGGTTCGCATCAAGCGCTTCAATGTCGCGAAACTGCAGGCTTTCGTTGGCGGGATTAAAGTACTCCCATGTATCGCCAGCATCGGTGCTGCGAGCAATTGTTGCATTCGAGCCGCTCATCCAGACAACATTGTTGGTTGGTGCGCTAACACCAATCCAATGCACGTCGGGCTTACTCTCTAAAGAGGTAACACTTATTGCCGTTGCAACAACCAAACTTACCGCAATCATAAAGCCTCGTTTTTATTTAAGCGAATGCATCTATCGTGGCTGGTTCAGCGACTAAACACAAGCTAACTTCACCGCTTTGTCGGTAATCGTTGCAAACGAAGTGCGTTTAGAACCACTGAAACTGAGCTCAAGGCCATGGCGCCACCGGCTAACCATGGAGCCAACAAGCCGCTCGCAGCTACCGGAATTCCTAATGTGTTATACGCGAATGCCCAAAATAAGTTTTGTCGTATATTGCGAACGGTTTTTTCGCTGACAAAAAGTGCATCAATGAGGCTTCGCAAATCAGCTCGCATGAGCGCGATATCTGCGGTTTCTAGCGCCACATCGGTTCCAGTGCCCATGGCAATACCAACGTGCGCTGTAGCAAGGGCTGGGGCATCGTTGATGCCATCTCCTACCATGGCCACAATCTCGCCTTGCTCACGCAGCTCGGTGACGTGTTTGGCTTTGTGTTCCGGCAATACTTCCGCGAAAATATGGTCGATGCCCACTTGTTTAGCAATAGCCTCAGCTGTGCGTTGGTTGTCGCCAGTAATCATCACGACTTTAAGTCCGCGTTGTTTTAATTGAGTAATTGCCTCTTTGGAATTCTCCCTTACGGTATCCGCTACTGCGACAAGCCCCACCAATTGCTGATCACAACTAATCAGCATGACGGTTTTGCCCTCTTGCTCAAGCGTCTCTTTGCGTTCGATCCAGGCACTGCAGTCAATATCATTTTCTTGCATCAGGCGCGCGGTTCCAATGCGAATGAAGTGCGTATTGTTATCAGAGTTAAGGGATGCCGAAACACCACGCCCCTCATGCGCTTTGAAGCTTTCAATAATGACCGATTTTGTATCCTCGGTAATGCCGGTAACAACGGCCTGAGCGAGTGGATGCTCTGATTGTTGTTCAAGCGCTTTGACGGCAGCTTTTACTTGTCCATCATTGAGTTTAAGGATGCTGGTATTCAGTTCAAGGTTGGTAAGTTTGGGCTTGCCCTCGGTAATTGTGCCGGTTTTATCAAGTACTACACTGGTTACGGTGTGAGTAATTTCTAATATCTCGCTTTGTTTAAATAACACCCCCATTTGAGCTGCGCGACCAGAACCAGCCATGATCGATGTTGGTGTCGCCAACCCTAGGGCGCAAGGACATGCGATGACAAGCACCGCAACCGTTGCTTCAAGCGCCGAACCGTAATCCCCTGGTTGATACCAAAATGCCCAAACGAAGAATGTGATAACCGCAATGCCGAGAACCACCGGAACAAATATTGCAGAAACTTGGTCTGCTAAACGTTGAATAGGAGCTTTTGATGTTTGCGCTTGCTCAACGACTTTGATGATCTGCGCTAGTGCAGAGTCTTTGCCAAGTTTCTTAACTTTAGCCTTCAGAAAACCGTTTTTATTGATGGTACCGCCAGTTAATGAGTCACCTACTTGTTTATCAGCCGGTACACTTTCACCAGTCAACATCGATTCATCAACCGCGCTCTCGCCGCTCAATACTTCGCTGTCGGCGGGAACCTGTTGCCCCGGTTTTATATGAATAACATCGCCCAACTTTAACTCGGCAACGTTAACTTGCTCAGTTTCGCCGTCGTTACGTTCGCGCAGCGCTTGTTTTGGTTGTAGGTTTAGTAACTGTTTGATGGCCGCAGAAGATCGTCCTTTGGCGCGCGCCTCAAACCACTTACCCAACAGGATTAATGTGATAAGAACGGCACTGGTTTCAAAATAGAGACCGCCGTGAATCACTTGCTTACTCGCGAAAGCAGCTAAATAGACGCTGTAGAAGTATGCGGCGGATGTGCCCAATGCCACCAATACATCCATATTCGCAGCACCACCACGAAGAGCGGTATAGCTCCCTTTATAAAATTGCCAACCAATAATAAATTGCACCGGTGTTGCAAGCGCCATTTGTACCCACGGATTCATCAACCAATCGGGAACGTAAATACCGCTGGTCCAGCTAAAGTGCCCTAGCATGGTGTACAACAGTGGCACTGAAAGAATTGCAGCCGCAATAAATTTATAAAACTGTACTTGCTGAACACGCTCTCGAGAGTCGTCTTGTTCAGGTTGCTCATGGTCGATGACACTCGCTTCATAACCTGCCTCTTTTACAGCTTCGACTAGTTTATTAGCGGCGACATTATCGGCTTCGACGGCGGCAATTTCAGTTGCAAAATTGACGTTAACCGAGCTGACCCCATCAACACCTTGAAGTGCTCGCTCAATTGTCTTTGCGCACCCAGCGCAACTCATTCCAGACAGCTGTAATTGATACTGTTGTGTGGCCATAGTTAGCTCCTTAGCGTTTCAGCAAACGCTCAATGGTTGTATCCAGTTCGTCCAGCACGCTCTCGTCCCCCGATTGAATTCGATGTTTGACACAGCTGTGCATATGTTGTGTGAGTAACTTACGAGCGACCCCAGTTAATGCTGCTTGCACCGATGCAATTTGATTTAGAACATCATCACAGTATGTGTCATTTTCAATCATGCGTTGTAAACCGCGTACTTGCCCTTCAATGCGCGCAAGGCGTTGCTTGAGGTTCTGCTTTAATTTATCTGAATGGGGTGTAACGGTGTGTTGCATCACGGAATCCTCTATAAAGTGATGCGTATAATATAGGGGGCTACCCTATAAAGATCAAGTGCGTTGCTCGTTGTTCGTTATTCGTTATTCGAAAAAGCGAAAATAAAAAGGCGTTAAGACACGAAATCTCCGACGCACTGCGTGCGCGGAGATTTTTTTGTTTAAGTTTGTTTTAACGAATAACGAATAACGAATAACGAATAACGAATAACGAATAACGAATAACGAATAACGAATAACGAATAACGAATAACGCTTTTCGCAGTTACTGGGCGTTGAGGGATTGGTTGGTGATGCCGATACTGTCGTCTGACATCAAATACACATAAGTCGGCATCAAATCTGCTGGTGTTTTCAACTTATTTGGATCTTCAGCTGGATAAGCTTTTGAGCGCATGGTGGTGCGCGTTGCGCCTGGATTGATGACGTTGACGCGGACGTTGGTGCCGTCATACTCATCCGCCATCACTTGGGCAAGGCCTTCGGTCGCGAATTTACTGACCGCGTAGGGGCCCCAGAATGCGCGACCTTGGCGACCTACACCTGATGAAGTGAAGATGATACTGGCGTTTGGTGCTTTCTTGAGTGCTGGCATGAGCGCTTGAGTCATCATGAACTGTGCGGTCACATTGACTTGCATGATGTCGTTCCACGAGTCTAGGTCGATGTGCTCAAACGGTGATAAAACGCCGAGCAAGCTCGCATTTTGTAGTATGCCGTCTAACCGACCAAATTGCTCAATGATGGTGGCTGCCATGCCTTGATAGTGCGATTTTGTCGCGCCTTTCATATCGAGAGGCACAATGGCGGGCTCTGGGTGACCTGCCGCGATAATTTCATCGTAAACGGCTTCGAGCTTTTTGACGGTACGACCAAGCAGAATCACTGTTGCACCGCAGGCAGCAAATGTTTTTGCTGCTTCTCGGCCGATACCATCACCGGCGCCGGTAACTAAAATAATCTTATTTGCCAGTGAACCTTCTTGGATAACGTAGTTTTTCGGATCATTATGCATTGCAGTCATTTTCGGCTTACACTCTTGATTAACTGAACTGATGAATACGCTAAGTGTACTGGTTTTTGCTATTATTCTCAGTAACTGGGGATAAATTATTGAGAAATACTTTCAAGTTAAGCTCAGACAGTGTATAAAATTTTGTTAATTAAAACGTCTTGTCGTACCAGTTTAAAAAAGCGATGATAGGCAAATTGAACAACAGCATCCTGCAGGTGCTCAATACATAACAACACGAACAAGGATTGGGGAAGCCTCATGAAAAAACTCTTGCTTGTAACTGCCATCGGTAGCGCGCTCAGCTTAGTTGGCTGTGGCAGCGGCGAAGATGCGCCAGAGTCGGTAAAAACCGAATATCAAGTCGCAGCAACTCGCGCAGTATTTGACCCGTCAAATGGCCAGGTGCCAGTACCTAGCAACATTTTGTTGGGGGGTACTGTCGACGGTACACTCAATATTCCAGTGGCAGACCCAACGGACGGTGGTAACCCGCAAGTTGCAATAAATGGTCTTGATGGGTGGGGAACTCACTCAACGCTGACGTTTAGCTTCTCATTGCCGGTAGACGAAAATGGTGATCAAGTTACCGTTGATTCAGCGTCACTTGAAGCCGCTGGTTCAATTCGTGTATTTGAAACCATCATGGGCGGTAGCGATGTCAGTGCATCATGTGCCGCAGCACCTAGCCCAGCAGTAACTTGTGCCGTTGCAGCAGAACTTGTACACGGTGAAGATTTCATTGTGCGTGCAACAGGTCCAAGCGGCGTTGCTATTATTCCGTTGAAACCATTTAAAGCAAAAACTGGCTACATGGCAGTTTTAACGACGAACATCCAAGATTCAATGGGACGCTCTGTGAAGCCATCACAAACCTACGGTTTGATGAAGCGTCCAGTAAGCACTGATCCAGTATCGTCAGATCCTGCTGCACAAAGCCTGCAAGGTCTTATTAACAGCCACGAAGCAGCTCTAGCAGCAGCTGGTGTCGATACTGAAACCGTTATTTATACATCGAGCTTTACAACACAGTCGACTGCTGATGCGTTCCATATGGTGAAAACTATGATGGCTGCTCAGTTTTCTGCGACAGCTGCTGCTGGTACACCATCTCCAGCGTTGGGCGTTATGCCATTAGGCTACAATGCGGCTCAAGCATTAGTGCAAGCGGGAGCGTTACCAAACGATCCAACCAATCCAGCTTATGCGGTCTCAAGCACTGCGCAAGTCTACGGCGGTCAAGTCACTCTGCCTTACTTCTCGCCGTTACCAACCACTGAAAATCCAACGGCGCCTTTATCTGGTCGCTGGATGGCAAAGTGTGACAGCGGCGTATCTGTACTCGGCGCTATTCAGGCGGGCGCTATTGACCCGATGAATACCCCATCAATTGACCCGACATGGTTGAGCGGTGGTGCAGCAACCTTTATTCCTGCGTGGGTTCAAGCTTGTTTACAAGCGAGCACGCCAGAAGCTGTTGCTGCAATGGACTTCCCAGGTGTTGACGAAGAACGTCACGTGACTAAATACAACCCAGTACCAGCGGTGCAGGGTAATGTCACTGTCAACGCTGTGATGACCGTGCCAGATTTGGCAACGGTTAACGCGGTACGTGGCGCGCAAGGTCTTGATCCAATCACTATGCCTGCTGATGGCTGGCCGGTGGCGATTTTCCAACACGGTATTACTGCTTATAAAGAGACCGTTTTATCGCTGGCTGGTATGATGGCCTTGAATGGTGTAGCTACTGTTGCGATTGACCATCCATTGCACGGCGACCGTGGTTTCGGTGCTATCAATGCAACTTCAGGTAAAGGCCCAGCTACGGCTTACATGAACTTGGGTAGCCTGTTGACCACACGTGATAATTTACGTCAATCAGTGTCTGACTTACTTGGTTTACGTTTGAGTTTAAATGCAACGAATGCACCAATTGATTCAGGCCGTGTTTATTTTGCAGGCCACTCATTAGGTGCTATCGCTGGTACTGCTTTCAGTGCTGTGGCAAACACACCAATGACTGGCGCACTTGAAGCAGCTACGCCGTTGTTTGCGGTAAGCGGTAGCTCGTTGATGGCGCCAGGCGGCAGCATTGCAAACTTCTTGTTGGCATCGAATAGCTTTGGCCCAGTAATTAAGAGCCAATTGTTGTATGCACAAAGTGCTGATTTCGCCGCGGCGGTTAATGCGACTGCTGAAGCGCAAGGTGTTGCACCAACCGACCCTGAGTTCCAAGGTTTGTTGATTCAAGTGTACGACCAGTTCTGGGCAAGCTTGAGTGCGGCTGAGCAAGCAGGCATTAATGCTGTATTTGAGCAGTTTGCGTTCGCGGCACAAACTGTTGTCGATTCAGCTGACCCAATTAACTACGCCTCAACGGTAGTAGCAACTGAAACACCGATTCACTTGATTGAAGTTGTGGGTGATGGTGCTGAAAATCTACCAGACCAAGTCATTCCGAATGCGGTACAAGGCAAGCCACTGGCTGGTACTGAACCGTTGATTACTGCACTTGGTTTAGAAGCTGTTGCCGAAACATTAGTGACTGTAGACGGTACGCCGGTATCAGGTGCAGTTCGTTTCACCGCGGGCAGCCATGGTTCAATTGTTGACCCATCAGCGTCACCTGCCGCAACTCAAGAAATGCAAACGCAAACAGCGGTTTGGTTCAGCACAGATAACACGGTTATCCCTGTTCAAAACCCAGATGTTGTGCAACCATAAGCAACATCGATGCGAAATTAAAAAGGCCGCTTCGTCGGCCTTTTTTTATGGAGAAAACAAATGTGGGATATAGCGCAAGAGTTAATTGTCTTCGTACTAAAAGCCGCCATCATTGTGTTTGCTATTATGATGGTCGCCGGTGTAATGACACAGGTCGCGCAGCGACAAAAAGGCAAGAAAGGTGAACTCGTTGTTGATCGTTTATCGGATGACTTACGAGATGGTGTGCACCGATTGAAACTTGAGCTGCTTGACAAAAAACATCGTAAAAAAGCGCAGAAGGCATTAAAGAAACAGAAAAAAGAAGAGAAAGACGGCGAGCCGCGTAAACGCATTTTTGTTGTGGATTTCAAAGGAAGTATGGATGCACATGAAGTGGATGCTTTGCGTCGTGAGGTGAATGCGATTGTAGCGGTGGCTGAGCCGGGTGAACAGGTAATGGTTCGTCTTGAGAGCCCTGGTGGCGTGGTTCACGGTTATGGTCTCGGTGCCGCTCAGTTACAGCGCTTACGAGATGCTGAGCTTGAACTCATTGTAAGTGTCGATAAAGTGGCCGCCAGCGGCGGTTATATGATGGCGTCGGTTGCCAACCATATCCAAGCCGCTCCATTCGCGATTATTGGCTCGATTGGCGTGCTCGCTCAGTTACCTAATTTTCACCGATGGTTGAAAAAACATGAAGTCGATTTTGAACAGGTGACTGCGGGCGAATACAAACGTACGCTAACGATGTTCGGTGAAAACACCGAAGACGGACGTCGTAAGTTCAAACAAGATCTTGAAAATATCCATGAACAATTTAAAGAGCATATTCGTAAGTATCGTCCAGAGCTCGATTTTGACAAAGTAGCGACCGGTGAGTATTGGACGGCACAAGAGGCACTCAACTACGGGTTAGTGGATTCATTGACGACCAGTGATGCGTGGTTGCTCGAGCGACGTGAGAGCCATGATATGTTCTTAGTGCGTTACGTGGTGAAAAAGAATATTGGCGAACGTGTTGGTCGTAATGTGTCGGCAGTGTTATATGCCGTGAAGAACTTTCTGAGTAAAAATTAATCTTAGTAACCATGTTGTACGGGTAAAGTTCGAAGTGAGGGTTACCATGAGCGATGATTTTGAGCTGTTTCGCCGCGAAATGACCGATGTCACTCCCCTTGCTGGGGAAGATGTCGCTGATATCCGAACGGCATTTACCCCGACGCTTGCGCAGTTGGAGCGCCGTAAAGCTGCTGAGCAACAACTTGAAGAAGACATTAACTTCTTATCCACTGAATATGTTGAACTCGTTGAGCCACTCGATACCATCGCGTTTCAGCGCGAAGGTGTGCAACATGGGGTCTATAAACGTTTGCGGCTGGGCCAGTACCCAATTGAAGCCAGTTTAAACTTGCATCATCATAGTTTACGAGAAGCGCGCGTTGCGCTATTCGACTTTATTCAAGATTGCCACCGTAGCGGTGTTCGCTCTGCCCTGATTATTCATGGGCAGGGCAAGCATTCCAAACCGCACCCAGCGTTGATTAAAAGCTACGTAAATAAGTGGCTACGTGAACTTGAGCCGGTGATGGCATTTCATAGTGCGCAACGTCATCACGGTGGCAGTGGTGCGGCGTATGTGATGTTGCGTAAGAACGCGACACAAAAGCAATTAAATCGAGAGCGACATCAACGCCGCTGAGGAGTCGAGACCTGTGATAAAATGTTTTGGTTTAAGTGGGGTAGCACTAAGTGTCGTGATAACACTGAGTTCTGCGCCCGTGCTCGCTGAGCAAACCATGTCAGAGCGGCTGGGTGACATTCTTGAGCAACGTGTTGATAGTCATCTTGATGCCGACTTTGCCTACGAAAGTTTAGAGTTGGTAACACTTTTAGGTGAATTACGGGCTCAAGAAATTCGGCTTAGCACACGTGCACCTGAATTAGATGCCGGTCTAAACGAAGTATTGCGTGCTGACTCTGTTGTGGTTGAAGGTGAGTGGCTAGGGAATAACACAAACACGTTAATTGTTGATTCGATCACCGCCAAAGACGCACAACTGACAGTTGCGTATTGGGGCAAAGGCCAATCGAATCTTCACGCCTTATACAATGCTGCGAATGAACAAGGCAAACTCCAGCGTGTTTCACAACCGATTATTTGGCAAGTTAAGCGCGCCCAACTTGATAATGTGGTATTGAATTTATTCGATCAAGGGCAGCCAATATTGAGTGTGCGTTTAGCCTCGCTTGAGCTTCCTGAAGCAAGTGCTGACGACACGGCCGATACTTATATCGCACGATTGTTATGGCCGGTATTGGAGCAGGTATTGGAGCAAGCGATGGCGGGGAATTCGGACGCGGTGGTTGATTACGGTCGCCTGACACAGTTCATCTGGCGCGAAATCCGTTAAAAACCGTTATTCGTTATTCGTTCGCTTGTCGTTATTCGTTAATGATTAACACCAATAACGAATAACGACTAACGAATAACGCTGTTGGTTTTAGAGGTTTCTTTCTTTTAGGTCGGCCTTGGCGTCGTTGAACACATCCTCATCCAACGCACCTTCGCTTTTCGCGACAATCACCGAAACCATCGCATCACCGGTAACGTTAACAGCTGTGCGAGTCATATCGAGTAGGCGGTCAACACCAATGATTAGACCGATACCTTCTACAGGTAAGCCAACTTGGCCAAGTACCATTGCCAGCATGATCATACCAACGCCTGGAACCCCCGCGGTACCGACTGAGGCTAGGGTGGCGGTGAGTACGACCATTAAATAATCCGCAATGGACAAATCAACCAAGTACACCTGTGCGATGAACACGGTCGCAACGCCCTGCATGATCGCGGTGCCGTCCATATTGATTGTTGCACCTAACGGGACCGTAAATGAACCAACACTGTTATGCACACCAAGGCGTTTTGTAACGGTCTCGAGTGTGACCGGCATGGTGGCATTCGAACTTGCTGTACTAAAACCAAAAATTTGAACCTCACGCATTTTGCGCAAGAAAATAATCGGGTTCATGCCAGATAGCCCCTTGAGAATAACTGGATAGGTAACTAAGGCGTGAACAATCAGCACGAATAAGACCAGTAAGAAGTACTTGCCAAGGCTGAAAATAGTTTCAAATGATGTTTCTGAAAACAGTTTCGCCATCAATGCAAAGACACCGTATGGCGCAATGTTCATCAGGATGATGACTAATTTCATGATGACTTCATTGAAATCGTCGAACAACGTTTTAACGCGCTCGCCCGGCTTGCCAACTAATGCCATCGCGATACCGAATAACAGCGCAAACACAATAATTTGCAGCATGTTACCGTTGGCAAAGGCATTAAATGGGTTGGTAGGGAACAAGTCGATGATGACTTGCGCAAGCGATGGTGCTTGCGTTGGTTCGTAAGTTGCATCAGTTGCAAGTTCAATACCAGTACCTGGCTGAACTAGCACCGCCATCGCAATAGCGAAAGTGATAGCGATGGCTGTGGTAATCAGATACAAGCCAACAGATTTACCACCAAGTCGACCTAATTTGCTCGGGTCACTTAATGAACAAGTTCCTACCACCAATGATACAAAAACCAGTGGCACTACCAACATTTGCAGTGACGAAATGAAAATTTGGCCAACAACGTAGAATAAGCCTTTGGTTAGATAACCTTCGACGATGGTGCTATCAGGGAAAATAGTCTTCAGTAAAATGCCAACAGCAATACCGGCAAACATCCCGATAACAATGCGGCTCGTGAGACTGAGCTTCTTTTTATTTTCTGACATAAACATTCCTTTCGATCACGTCGCTGTAAAAGGTGACGTGCACGTAAACAATTGAGATCGGCTCAAGACTACCAGAATTCTTATTTAAACAGTAGCACTGTGCGTTTGACTGTCATTGAATTGCCATGAAAGTGTCAACCAACTGTCATGGGCTCGACCTATGCTGAGCAAACAGCAGTTGAGTGAGAGACTAACAATGATTGAAGTTGAGCAATTGCTAAATAAAAATTTACCGGCTCTGCACAACCATCAGTTGTTGCATAAATCTGCATTGTGGGTGTTACGTGGGCTATTGTGTGAACGCGAAATTAATCAGTTTGCAGAGGCTTATCCAAATCTTCAAGGCCTTGAGTTTGTCGAGCATGTGCTCGATTTTTTTAATTTCAGTTTTACTGCCCGCGATAGTGAGCTCGATAATATACCTACTGAGGGTCGATTAATTATTGTCGCCAATCACCCCATTGGTTCTCTAGACGGCTTGGCGCTATTGAAGTTAGTTAGTAGCGTGCGTGGCGATGTGAAGATTCTCGCCAATGATTTATTGCAGGCGATTGAACCGCTGCAAGACCTTCTGATTCCCGTACCTGTGTTTAAATCTTCTAAGACTGGCGCTCGCAGCGAGCCGTTGCGGCGTCTTTATCAGCACTTAGAGGGTGAGGGTGCGTTAATTGTGTTTCCGGCCGGTGAAGTATCGCGATTGCGTCCACAAGGCATTCGCGATCATCACTGGAACACCGGCTTCTTGAAAATGGCCTTACGTGCTCAAGCGCCAATACTCCCCATTCATGTTAAAGCGCACAACTCGGCTTGGTTTTACGGCGCATCCATGCTCTACAAACCACTTGCGACCTTGTTACTGGTGCAAGAAATGTTTCGTCAGCAGCGAGGGCACATTGATTTTCGTATTGGTGAGTTGGTGCCACTGAAATCATTCAATGTCGAGCAATTGACACTATCGCAACGCGCAAAAATGTTTCGACGTCATGTTTATCGCCTCGGTCAGAATAAACTCGGCGTGCTTAAAACGCAGCGTCCAATTGCTCGGGCAGAATCCCGTCAAGCTTTGAAGAAGGCTGTAGAGGCTTGCGAACGGCTAGGTAGCACGCAAGATGGAAAACATATCTACTTGTATCGCTATGACGGGAATTCGCCGATTTTACGAGAAATAGGAAGGTTACGTGAAATCGCTTTTCGAGCCGTAGAAGAAGGTACAGGGCGTCGGCGTGATCTCGATAATTTTGATACATGGTATACCCAATTAATTCTATGGGATGCCGATGACTTAGAAATCGCTGGTGCTTATCGTTTGGGCGATGCAAACTCAATTGCAGCTGAACGAGGTTTGGAAGGGCTTTATAGTCATTCGTTATTCGAATATCACCCACAACGCATGGCACCGTTTATTGCTCAAGGATTAGAGCTTGGACGTAGTTTTGTGCAGCCGAAATATTGGGGCAAACGAAGTTTAGATTACCTCTGGCAAGGTATTGGCGCGTTACTGCAACAACACCCGCAGTACCGCTATTTATTTGGTCCGGTAACGATGAGTGCAAGCTTGCCAAGGGTTGCCCAGGATGCGCTCGTACAATTTTTTGGTGATCATTTTCCCGACCCAGATAATTTAGCGCTGTCACGCACGCCATTTATGCCAAATAGTCGTCCGCTGCCGGATATCAGTGATGACTACGCTGATGACTTACTTCATTTGAAACACTTTTTAGCCCATCAAGGCGCTGCGATCCCAACGCTCTACAAGCAATATGCCGATCTGTGTGAGAAAGGCGGTGTGCGATTTTTAGGCTTTAACGTTGATGCCGATTTCGCCAATGCGGTTGATGGTTTAGTGATGGTGGACATTCATCGATTAAAAGAGCACAAACGGAAGCGTTATCTCGGTGATTGAAAAAATAAATATAGTAATAAAAAAGCCCAGCTCGAACGCTGGGCTTTCTCGATTTTCAGTTTTTATTACATGTATTCTGGACCGAAGCCGTTCGTCCAAATAATGGCTGACGTTACCATCAGAACAACAAGCATGATAAGCCCTGCAGTAACAACCGAAGAAGCATATAAGAAGCCACGTTCTTCAGGGATATGCATTAAAATTGGTACGCCTGAATAAAGCAGGTAAACCGAATAGGCAACACCTGCCAAAAACACCATAGTGACGAACCATAATTCTGGGTACAATGCAGCAATACCAGACATGATCACAGGTGTTGCAGTGTAGCTAGCTAGTTCCAACGATTGTGTGAAAGTTGGTGCGGCGCCAAAGGTTTTTGCCATCCAATGGATCAAGTAGGCGAGTGCAAAGACTGCGGCAACGATGCCTGCATACATGGCGACAGCCATTATCATCGCGCTATTTTGGGTTAAAAAGGTGACTTCGCGTGCGCCAATGCTCCAGCCGATATGTGCGGATGCATAGTACGCAGCTGCGCATGGTAACAACGCAACAATTAATATGTGGCTTAGTGCAAAGCTCATGCTTTCGTGACGTTGATCAATTGACTTCCATTCATCAACTGGATGAGCGTAAAGGCCCCAAATGTGATTTAAAATCATGACATACCTCAACTTCTGTTGTTGTCTGTAGTTACAGTTATTATTGTTGTTGACGCTTTTTTGCGCGCCTCGCATTCAATATTGGTCGGATTTTCAACAGAGTCAAGCCATTTTGATGCAAATAACCATATTTAATTTGTGTGATTAAAAATTGACCAGCAGTTTGTGTTAGAGAGTGAAAAGAGAGTTTATTGTGGAATTGTTGCTAAAGCCCATTCGCCAGTTTCTTCATTGTGACACGCCTAGTGCATGGATTGAAGCCGCGCGCAAAGCAGAAAACCTACCTGCTTTGCTTATTGACCATTTAGTGTGCGAGCTGAAAGCAGCTCAATCGGCGATGCTACTCATTCGTCGTTATGCGGTAGACGCGGCTAGTGGTGACGCACTGTTGGCCTGGTTAAAGCCTTATGAAGACTTTACCTATCGGATGCAGGGTGATTGGCGTGAATTGGCTGACCATGAGCGACTTACCAAAGCAATGTTACCAAAGCGAGATGCGCCGTACAGCCAAGAGCTTATTGATAAAATGGTCTTGCTGATTAAAGAAGAGCTTCATCATTTTTATCAAGTGTTGGAAATTATGGATGAGCTCGGTATAGCCTATGAGAACATTAGTTCGAGTCGTTATGCCCGAGGTATGTTGCGGCATGTACGCACGCATGAGCCGGCAACGTTAATCGATAAATTGATCTGTGGCGCTTATATAGAAGCTCGTTCTTGTGAGCGATTTGCTGCCTTAGCGCCGCATGTTGATCCAAAGCTATCGAAATTTTACATGAGTTTACTTCGCTCTGAAGCACGCCACTTTCAAGACTACCTAGAATTAGCAGAGCAATTGGTGGGGCATTCGATTGATGAGCGGGTGAAATTTTTCGGTGAAATTGAAGCCCAATTGATTCAGTCACCAGACACAGAGTTCCGATTTCATAGTGGTCCTGTGTAAGTTTTTGGGTTTGGGCTAAAGCTTAGTTATCCGTTGCCAATGGGCTGACAATAAGCTCATGTTCGGTAGCGGTAACTTTGAGGAAGCTGCCTTGCGTATACCAGTCGCCAAGCACGATACGCTCAGCGATTTCACCGTTCGGTAATCGGTGTTGATGAATTGCGGGGCGATGCGTGTGACCATGAATCATGCGTTGTACGTCATGTTCAATAAATTGCTCACGAACTGCGTGTTCATTGGCGTCCATAATCTTTAATTGCTGCTCTGATAATGGTTGTTGTGTTTTACTTGAAGCACGTAGTTTGTTGGCAATACGCATGCGTAAGCGAAGCGGTAAAGCTAGCAGAAGTTTCTGTACCACACGGTTGCGAATCACTTTACGAAAGCGTTGGTAGCTGACGTCATCTGTGCAGAGCGTATCGCCGTGCATAATCAGTGTTGGAACGCCATATAGATCGACGATACTAGGTTCGTCGAGCAAGGTGATACCGGTAATTTGTGCAAATCGTTGACCGATCAAAAAGTCGCGGTTACCGGCAATAAAGTACACCGGAATACCGGTATCGGTTAATTGCCGCAGCGCAGCCTGCACTGCGGCAACAAAGTCGCTGGTATCATCATCGCCAATCCATGCATCAAACAAATCGCCAAGAATATAAAGGGCGTCAGCATGAACCGCTTGATCGTGCAAAAAACGCTGAAATAGGCCCGTGATGTCGGGCCTAGCAGGGCTTAAATGCAAATCAGAGATGAACCAGGTTGTCATAGATTACTCGCTGATTGTGGCGCTCTTAATCACCACATCATCAACTGGCACATCTTGGTGGAAACCAGCATGGCTAGTACGCACTGCTTCAATAGCAGTCACAACGTCCATACCTTCAACCACTTCGCCAAATACGCAATAGCCCCAGCCGCCCATGCTTTCATTTTTGAAGTTGAGGAACTCGTTGTCAGCAACGTTAATGAAGAACTGCGCAGTTGCTGAATGCGGGTCTTGTGTGCGTGCCATGGCAATGGTGCCACGCATGTTTTTCACGCCATTGTTGGCTTCATTCTCAACTGGCGCATGCGTTGGCTTTTGCACCATCTCTAAGTTGAAACCACCACCTTGAATCATAAAGCCACGAATGACGCGGTGGAACAACGTATTCTCATAAAAACCTTCACGCACATAAGTCAGGAAGTTTTCCACAGTTTTTGGTGCTTTTTCGGCGAATAATTTTAAGGTGATGTCGCCATGATTGGTGTGTAGGGTTACCTGCATTGAGGGAGCTCCATATTGAGTAACTTAATTAATGTCGTTTACAGATTTAATTGGTGCTGTAGTTTAGCATTGTTTGTGACCATGGCGCACCTTGCGTTATTATGTCAGTCTATTTTGAATAGTGATGTCATGCAGTGAGACAGGAGCAACCGTGCATGTTGAAAGTTTTTAATACGTTAACCCGCCAAAAAGAAGAGTTTAAGCCAATTACGCCAGGTGAAGTTAAGCTATATGTGTGCGGGGTAACTATTTACGATTACTGTCACATTGGTCATGCACGTACCTATGTTGCATTTGATGTTGTGGTGCGTTATCTGCGCTCACGCGGCTACAAAGTTAAATATGTTCGTAATATTACCGATGTGGATGACAAAATCATTCGCCGTGCGGCTGAAAATAACGAAGCTATCGACGCGGTGACTGAGCGCTACACGCGTGCCATGCATGACGACTTTGACGCATTGAATTTAGTTCGTCCTGATGTTGAACCAACGGTTACGGGTCATATGGGCGACATTATTGCCATGATTGAAACGCTCATTGCCAATGGCAATGCTTATGTTGCGACAGATGGTGATGTGTTATTTGATGTCAGTACCTTTACTGGCTATGGCAAACTCAGTCGGCAGAACCTTGAGCAACTGCAAGCCGGGGCTCGTGTTGATGTTGCCGAAAACAAACAAGATCCGCTCGATTTTGTTCTGTGGAAACAAGCCAAAACGGGTGAGCCAAGTTGGCCATCGCCATGGGGCGACGGCCGCCCTGGGTGGCATATTGAGTGTTCAGCAATGAATAAACGTCACCTCGGTGAAAATTTCGATATTCATGGTGGCGGTTCTGATTTGATTTTCCCGCACCATGAGAACGAAGTAGCGCAAAGCTGCTGCGCCAATCATAGCGACTATGTGAATTATTGGATGCATAGCGGTATGGTGCAGGTTGATGAAGTTAAGATGTCGAAATCATTAGGAAACTTCTTCACCATTCGTGATGTGCTTGCGCAATACGATGCCGAAACGGTTCGCTACTTCTTGATTTCGAGCCATTATCGCTCACAGTTGAACTACTCTAAAGACAACCTTGATCAAGCGCGCTCAGGGTTGGAACGTTTATACACGGCGCTGCGCGATGCACCAGAGGGAACGATTGATCCAGCATTAACAGCTTCTCAAATTGAACGTTTTAACGCCGCGATGGATGACGATTTTAACGTGCCAGAGGCGTTGTCTGTATTGTTCGAACTGGCGCGAGAGGTCAATCGTACAGTTCAAAATGATGCACCAAAAGCGTCGGCGTATGCGGCACAATTGCGAGAGCTTGGACATCAGTTAGGTTTGCTGGAACAACAACCGGAAGCCTTTTTGCAAGGTGGTGGTGACGATGACGACGTTGCCAAAATTGAAGCTTTAATTGCCGAGCGAAATGATGCGCGAGCAGCCAAAGATTGGGCGCGTGCGGATGCGGCACGAGATGCGCTGAAGGCACTGAATATTGAATTAGAAGACAGTCCAACCGGCACCAAGTGGCGCCGTATATAGGACTAAAACGTTATTCGTAATTGGTTATTCGTTGTTCGAAACAGCGCCACCAATAACGAGTAACGAATAACGAACAACGAGCAACGAGGTTTTTATGGCATTTCCAACGGTTAATGTATTTGAGAACTATGCTGCCACAGCTGGCGGCGACTTTGACGCAGTTATTTTAATCGGTGATTTCGCCGAGGCCATTCCTGATGACTTCAGTGATTATGTATCACAGGCGCAACAGTTCGATGCACGCGTCGGTAAGCAAGCATTATTGGTTCCGGCAGATGTGGCTGGCGGTCGTTTGATTCTTGCGCCAACTGGGCCATTAACGCGTGATTATGATGATGTACGAAATATTAGTGATGCAGCTGGTGCTGCTGCACGTATAGCCCAACAGGCGGGTGTTACCAAGCCGTTAATGATTGTTTTCGGCGTACCGAGCGAAGCCCGATACGGTCAAGCCGAAGCGGTTGCCTATTGGGGACTATGTCAGGCGCTTTATGAGCCATTAGAGGCACGAGAGCATCATGGTGAAGCCACATTAGAGACCGTCACAGGCGTTGGTATTGTCGGTGCATTGGATGAAACTTGGTTGCAAGCCGTAGAAGCAGGTAAGCGAGTCGCGCGCGATTTAGCGGGCACGGAACCAGAGCGAATGGCACCGCCGCGTTTTGCTGAATATTGTCAACAGGCGTTTGCCCATTCTCCGGTGCGTGTCACCGTTATTGACGACGTGCAGCAACTTCAGCATGAATACCCGTTACTGATGGCCGTAGCCCGAGCTTCATTAGGTGTAACACGCCATCAACCATGTGTAGTGCGTTTAGAGTATAAAGCACCGGCGGCAGAGCAAACGTTGATGTTTGCCGGTAAAGGCATTGTCTATGATACTGGCGGTGCTGATGTGAAAACTGGTGGCCACATGGCTGGTATGAGTCGCGATAAAGGCGGTGCAGCGGGTGTTGCCGGTTTTATCAAAACTGTCGCCGAAATGCGTCCAGAAACGCTAAACGTTGTGGCTGAACTCGGTGTTGTGCGCAATAGTATTGGGGCTGACGCATTTGTCGCGGATGAGATCATTACGGCACATAGCGGAGTGCGAGTTCGCATTGGTAATACCGACGCAGAGGGCCGTCTCGTATTGGCTGATCTGTTATCGCATCTTCGTGAAGAAGCGGTAGACTATCCGCGTCCACAATTATTCAGTGTAGCGACGTTAACTGGGCATGCTGCGTTAGCGAAAGGTCCCTACACGGCATTGATCCCGAATGGCCCAGCGCGCGTAAATGAGGTGACAGATAAACTGTGGGAAGCTGGCGAAGTGTATGGTGACCCGACAGAAATTTCATGGTCACGAAGAGAAGACTACGATTTTGTGCGTCCGCGAACCAAAGCAGATGACACTTTATCGAGTAATAACGGACCTTCAGCAACAACCAAGCGCGGACACCAATTCCCGATGGCATTTTTAGCAATTGCCTCAGGGTTGGATAAGCATGGTACCGATAGTCAACAACCGTTGCCATATGTGCACGTGGACATTGCTGGTAGCGGAGTGGAAGGTGGTGATTGGCAACATGGTAAGCCAACAGCAACCCCTGTGACTTGTTTTGCTGGATGTTACTTACATCAATAACGCAGGCATCTTACAAAGGAGATTCTCAATGCGTGGTTTGAAACTTGGCGTACTAAGTGCGGTTATGTTGTTTGCTTCGACAACCGCTCAAGCACAATCAAATATGGACGACGTGGAGATTAAAGCCACGCAGCTGAGTGAACGGGTTTACATGCTAACTGGCATGGGCGGCAACATTGGCGTCTATGTTGGTGACGATGGCGTTGTTATGATTGATGCCCAGTACAAAGGGTTAGCTGATAAAATTACGGCAGCTATTGCTAAGATTTCTGAGCAACCAATACGCACTCTAGTGAATACCCACTTTCACGGCGACCACACCGATGGTAATGCAGCGTTCGCGAAACAGGGCGTTAAAATAGTGGCTCATGAAAATGTGAAAACGCGTTTGGCAGCCAATGAGAAGTTTGAACGTGAAGGTCTTCCAACTATTACCTTTGATAAGTCTCTTGAGGTGAAAACAGGTTCAACTGCTGTGCGTTTGAAGCATTACCCACATGGTCATACCGATGGTGACGTGGTGGTGTGGTTCCCAAGCAGTAATATTATTCACGCTGGTGACTTATTCTTTGTGGATCGCTTCCCGTTCATTGATTTGAATGCGGGTGGTAACGTACAAGGTTTCATCGACAATGTGCGCGCGGTTATTGCTGATATTGATGGTGACACGCAAATTATTCCGGGTCATGGAAGTTTATCAAAACGTAGCGATTGGTTACGTTTGGTTCATATGATTGAAGCAACCCGTGAAGAAGTCATGACCATGAAAGAGCAGGGCATGACTGAAGATGAAGCGGTAGCAAAAGGCCTTAGTGAACAATGGGCTGATTGGTCATGGAGCTTCATCACTGAAGAACGTTGGATTCGTACGTTGTACAAGTAATCAAAATGCATAAAAAAGCCGCTTGAAGCGGCTTTTTTATGCATGTAACCAACTAAGCTGGTGTTTCGATCGGTAGAGCATCGAGTTCTGCTTTCGTTTTGCCATGTGGTTGTGGCGTGCGAGTTTCCGGATCGATATGAACGAAGACAATATCATCGGCTACACAAATATTTTGCTTGGTTTGCTTATTGCGAACCACGCAAGTGAGCGTGACCGAGGTATTACCTACTTTTTTTACACCAAGACCAAATTCAACCACGTCGCCTTGATAGGCTGATGTTTCAAACGCGATGGCGCCGATGTGCTTCGTAACTAGGCTTTTCGCATCGAGTTGGCAGGCCGCAAAGATATAGGCTTCTTCATCAATCCATTCAAGAATACGGCCACCAAATAAAGAGCCGGCAAAGTTAAGATCGTTCGGCATGACGAGGCGACGAGATAAAAAGCGCATCAGTGTTCACTCCTTGTGGGTTCAGATGCGCTTAGTATAACGTATTCATGAAACTTATCGTAAGTGTCGATTAAAAAAGTCGGTGACCAGTTGATAGCGATGAATACTTGCCTCGCGCCCGCGAATGCCGTGGGCTTTGCCGGGATAGGCCATCATGTCAAATGGAATCATCGATTGCTGCAATCGATGCGCAAGCATCGCTGTGTGGGTAAATAGAACGTTGTCATCGGCCATGCCATGATAAATCATCAACGGTTTTTTCAGGTTATCCGCATAGGTCAAGACATTGGCTTGTTGATACCCTTCAGGGTTATCTTGCGGCGTTCCCATGTAACGTTCAGTGTAATGGGTATCGTAGAGTGCCCAGTCGGTCACTGGGGCGCCGGCAACTGCTGCAGAGAATAGCTCTGGTGCGCGCATGATTAAATGTAGCGCCATATAACCGCCGTAACTGTGACCGAATACCCCGATGCGACTACTATTCACATACGGTTGCTTCGCGAGCCATTTCGCGCCGACTTTTTGATCGGCTACTTCAAGTTGACTCAACTGACGATAAATACCGCTTTCAAACTGACGGCCGCGATTGCCACTACCGCGATTGTCCAGTTTAAACACCACATAGCCTTGTTGAACCAGGTACTGGGTAAAGTAGTCGCCCCAACTATTGGTCACACGCTGCGCACGCGGACCGCCGTAAACCATCACAATAGCTGGATGATTTTGATTATCAGCTATCTGCGCTGGCTTATTTATTTGATAGTACAAACGTTGGCCATCGGCGGCTTCTAAATGACCGAACTCTGGATAGCTCCACGTAGCGAGATATGGGCTTAGCGGATGCCCTTGGTCAAGACGGTTTTCATGCAGCCAGGTAATCCGTTCGCCGGTTGGTCCGTGCAGGCTAACCTGTGGAGGTTGACGGCTACTGGAAAAATAATCGATATAGCTACGCCCATCGGCCGCAAACACCACATTGTGCATACCTGCTCGGGTGCTCAATTGACTCGGTTGTCCTGGTGAGCTGTTATTTAAGTTAGCGCGATACAAATGACGCTCTAACGGGGTCTCTTTACGACCGGTAAAATAAATAACGCCGGTAATTTCATCCACATGACTGAGATTATCTACCATCCAATCGCCACTGGTCAGTTGTCGAATGAGGCTACCGTCGGTGCGATACAAATACAAATGTTTGAAACCACTGCGTTCAGAGGCCCAAATGAAATAACGGCTATCACTTAAAAAATAGAGGTCATCGTTTAAGTTAATCCAAGTTGTGCTGGTTTCTTCCAGAATTGATTTGGATGTTTTTTCAGCCAACGTATACATCATCAGTGTGAGTCTATTCTGGCTCCGGTTTTGCCACTGATAACTGAAGCTAAGGCTGTTAGGAAGCCATTTCACCCGAGCCAAATAGCCTTGTTCGTTATGGTGTTTGGCAAGATTCAACCAGTGAACCGTTGCTGGTGTGGCGGGTACCTTATCGTCTTTATCTGACGCTAGTGCATCCGCAATATTTAGCCACCCGAGATCAAGAGCGACATTGTTCGTGCCTGCGGCAGGGTAGCGTTGCTCAACGAGTTCGGTACGCTCTGCATAAACATCAACGCGTTGTTGAACATCAACCGGTGAGAGATCGATGCGGGTGAGTGCAATGTGCTGTTCATTCGGGCTCCACCAATAGCCTGTCATACGCTTCATTTCTTCTTGTGCGACAAACTCTGCGGTAGCGAATTGCTCGGTATCTGATTGGCGTTTGGTGAGTTGGTAAGTTTTTCGTGTTTTACGGTCAATGACGTATAAGTTGTAGTCATGAACGTAGCTAATGAAATTACCCTCAGGCGAAAAGCGAGCGTCGGTTGCGAAAACTTTGTCATCCGTTAACTGAGCAACCTTACTAGTTGCTATATCGAATAAGTAAAGCTCTCCATTCACTGGGAATAACAAGGCATTACCAGTTGGTGACCATTGGTAATCAACGATGCCACTCGAGCTGATTCGCAAGCGTTCGCGACGCGCTTTTTCTTCTGTAGATAAGCGTTGATTAGGGTCGCTTAACTCATTCGCTTTAACGATAATCTGATGTTTGTTCTCGCGCACATCGTACAACCATAAATCTTGTACATTTGGCTGTTCATTTGACCCCGCTAAATAACTTATATGTCGCCCAGAGGGAGCAAATTTGATTTGTTGTGGCGCTGGGGTTGTTAGGTTTGGTGCAGAAAAAATACGCTTAATGGAAAGCGGCTCAACTTGTTGAATGGCATTTTGCGGTAACGGTGACGCCAACAAAGAGACACTTAGAAAACCAATAAAGATAATAATAGCTTGCAGTACACGAGTACAACGCATTGCGACCTAACCCTGATATTTGAATAAACAATACTAGTTTATCAAAGCTAGGCGCAATACTTGTCACAGTGCGATAAAGCGTACAATGAGTGCGCTAGAATTCGCCACGTAACCCAATACTAAAGTTGCGACCACGCATAGGAGCGTCTTCTTTCAAGAAAGATGAGTGGACGTAGCCGAGTTCGTCGGTCAAATTCTCTGCCTTGAAGTACAGGCTGATATTGTGCGCCGCAAGAGCTTGCGGAAACCAATTGAGCTGGGCATTAACTAAACCAAAACTATCCGTTTTTTCTTCTAACGGTGCCACATAGGTTTGCTTGTTGTACCAAGTGTAGCCAAGTTTGGTTTCCCAACGATCAGCCGCATAACGCAATTCTGCCCCAATACGTTGCGATGGAATGCGCGGTAAATTTTCACCGCCATCGCGTACTTTGGCTCGCACATAGTCACTAAAACCGTGTAGTTGCCATTGTTCGTTAAATTCGTAACGAGTACTTAGTTCATAACCATACAAATCAACGTTACGTTGAACATAACTGATTACTGGCAGCCCTTCGGCATGGTCGTGAACGTCGCCGTCGTTATGTTCGCCTTCGGCTTCAATATCAACGCTATTGATGCCAGTGAAAGCGCCATAGACGAAATCGTTCACACGATTATAAAAGACATTCCAGTCCATATGAAAATGGCTGTAGTCAAGGTGCAAACCAATATCGATGTTGTTCGATACCTCGACTTCAGGTGCAACATCAGCAGGCTCAATATGGTAAGCATGCTCGGCCTCTTCATGTACGCTGTAAGCTAAACCGATCTCATAGGTTTGCGTTGCCAAGTGCGCGCCGTTGGAGAGTAACTCGTTGGCTGAAGGAGCACGCTGCGCATGACTTAGATTCGTTGATAATTGCATGCCAGGTATTAGCGGATAGGTAAAACCTACCGATGCAGACACAGGCGTGAAGGAATAGTCATTCACATCGACATCTTCCACACGCGCACCAACTTGCCAATTGAGTGCGTCGATATTTCTTTCAAGCAACCAAAATAACCCGTGCTTCGTGGTCGTCGAGTTCGGCGTGTAAGCTTCTTCACCAAAGGCTTCTTGGGCCTGGTCGAAATAATGATATCCAAATGCTCCTTCCCAACCGAACAACGCTTGATGGTTCGCAGTTAAACGCAGTTCATGCAGATTGTTGGTAAATGTGGTGCTTGGCTCACCGTCTTCAATTTCTTGGTGCTGGTAATCGGTGAAACCATAACGGAGTTCAACACGCTCGATATTAGTGAATGGATTGAGCCAACCGCCATGCACTTGAATACGGTTTTGCCACATATCGGCAAACGGACCAACTTCAGTGTGCTCTTCAACGCCAGCTGATTCTTCATGCTCTTCTTCGCCATGCTCTTCTTCACCATGCCCATGACCAGGAATGCCATATTGTTGCTCTAAGCGCCCGTAAGATGCGCCTAAATAACCGTTGTCAAAGATATAACTCACGCCAACGTTTGCACCCTGGGCATCAATGAAGCTGTTTTCAATTTCATTGGTGGTCTCCCCTTCATCATTGGTGAACTCGGGTACTTGGTAATCATCGCTACGACGTTTAAAAGCATCAAAGTGCCAAACCGTGTTTTTATGATCTGCCGTGAAACCGGCAGTGCCTTCGCGTAAGTTGCTGGCGCTATCGAACTTCGTTCCGTAGAAACCGTTTGTACCGCCTGTTAACTCTTGAGCGATACGGTTATCAACAACATTCACCACGCCGCCAATTGCACCAGAACCGTAAAGCAGAGTTGCGGGACCACGGAATATCTCGATTTGCTGGGCAACGGAAGTTTCCGTCGTCACTGCGTGATCAGGTGAGCCTCGTGAGACATCGCCACTATCAAGACCGTTCTGGGTGATTTTGACACGCGGGCCATCTAAGCCTCGAATAATTGGACTACTGGCCACGCCGGCGAAATGCGTGGCATTGACGCCCGGTTCATGGGCCAAGGTTTCACCCAATGTGTGAGCATGCTGTTCACGCAATTCATCGCCAGCCATGACAGAAATAGGCTGTGCTGACTCAAGAGCTGTTCTATTTAATGGGCTTGCGGTGACAACAATCACTTCCGTATCTTCGTGCTCGTGAGCTTCTTGCTCTGCTTGTTGCGCTAAAACTGTGGCGCTGGCAGTTAAACTGACAAAACTTGTTACGAATAATGCCAATGGACTCTTACGAAACTGCGATACCATGAGTTGGAATCTCCGATCTATCTGTAAATATGTAATGTTATACTATAACAATATATCAAGTTTTATGTTGTCGCAAGCGCTAGTATGCGATGCAGAGGTTGGTTACACTGTCGGAGACCTTTTTATAATGACAATAATTGGACGTTAACTATGCGATTTTTTTCATATATCGGTGCTATTGCGGTAGCGCTGAGTCTCTCGGCTTGTGCCGATGAATCTCAATCGAATGAAGCTGTAAGTGCCGACGCTGCAGCGTTACAAGCACATCTTGAATTTCTAGCGAGCGATGATCTTGAAGGGCGTGATACTGGTAGCCGCGGCCATGAAATTGCGGCGAAGTACATTGCTACTGAGTTTAAAAGCTTAGGTTTAGAGCCGGCTGGTGATGACGGAACCTACTTTCAACGCATCAAATTTCGCCGCAGTTTTCTTGAAGAAAACAGCGCATCGTTTACCTTAAATACTGGTGACGAAGAAATTAGCTTGGATTATCCAAAAGAATTTATCACTGGGCCGAGCGCTTACAGTGAAAAAGATGATGTTGAAGCACCGTTAGTTTTTGTTGGTTATGGTTTGGTTTCAGAAGCTTTTGGTATCAATGATTACGAAGGTCTTGATGTTGAAGGCAAGATTGTTGTGATGGTCAGCGGTCGTCCAGAGGAGTTACCCAGCGAAGAAGGCGCCCATCTAAATAGCAGCAAAACAAAGTTCGCAGCAGAGCGCGGTGCGGTTGGTATTATCAACTTACATACGCCAGCTCGCGAAGAAGTGCGTCCATTTGAAGTGAGCATTATGTATCAACGTGCACCAAGCGTTCGTTGGTTACATCCAAACGGCGAGCCAAACGTTGCATATAAGAACATCGCGGCATCAGCCTACGTTCAGCATGAAGCGGCTGAAAAATTATTTGTGAATGCGCCAGTTAAGCTAGAAGAAATTTTTGCTCAGTTAGAAGCGGGTGAATCACCAAAAGGATTTGATTTAGGTGTGAGTGCTCGTTTGCAGCGCGCATCGCGTCACGAGGAAATCAGCAGCCCTAATGTTGTGGCTGTACTTCCGGGCAGCGATGAAAAACTCAAGAATGAATATGT
This sequence comes from Pseudidiomarina andamanensis, assembly GCF_009734345.1. GTDB lineage: Bacteria > Pseudomonadota > Gammaproteobacteria > Enterobacterales > Alteromonadaceae > Pseudidiomarina > Pseudidiomarina andamanensis. The sequence goes on from NZ_CP032551.1 coordinate 172,937, forward strand.
GCTTTATACGGCGCATTCTGATCACATTGGCATGACCAAAGATTTGAGCCAAGATGACCATATTAACAATGGCGCAATGGATAATGCTTCTGGCGTCTCGGTGATGCTTGAAACGGCTCGTATGTTCAAAGAGAGCGGAAAGCAGCCGAAACGCTCAATCATGTTCTTGTCTGTTACAGCTGAAGAGCGCGGTTTGCTGGGTGCTGATTACTTTGCACATCATCCAACTGTACCGTTGAGTCAGATTGTGGCGAACGTAAACCTTGATATGCCAGTGTTGCTATATGATTTTGCTGACGTGATTGCCTTCGGCTCAACTCACTCAACTTTGGGTGGGTCGGTTGCGCGAGCTGCGGGGCAATTCGGTATTGAGCTCAGTGAAGACCCAATGCCTGAGCAAGCTATTTTCACACGTTCAGATCACTACCCGTTTGTGAAAAAAGGCGTGCCAGCGGTATTTTTAATGACGGGCTTTACTTCGAAAACTGAAGGTGAAGATGGTGGCGAAGTGTGGGGCAAATTCTTTGCTGAACATTATCACCGTCCAAGTGATCAGCCAGACTTGCCAATTAACTATGAAGCTGGCGTAACCTTTACTAATATCAACTTTGCAATTGGTCAAGAAATAGCGAACCAAGTTGAGCGTCCGCGCTGGTTACCAGAGAGTTTCTTCTCGCAGCTTGATTAATCAGGTTGTGATTATAAAGTAAGCAGGGCGCCGCTTTTTTGAGCGGCGCCTTTTTTTTATCGGATATATCCCGCAAAACAACTAATTTTCATTGTTCTTTTCCGTCGTCTTGGTAGTTTGCTTCGCCTTTTGCTCGAGAGAGCAGGAGATTTGGTGAGAGCATTGACGCTCTTACAACAAAAATAACTAAGATTTTTATCTGGAGAGATGATGAAAAATAGTCGTATCGCCAAATCGGTACGTCTTGCGCTTGTTTTTGGCGCTGCCTCAACGCTGCTTTCAGCCGGCGCGATGGCACAAGACGTAACTGATGCGGAAGAAAATGTCGAAACGGAAGAGCGCGCAGAGCGCATTACCGTTGTTGGTTCGCGTATTCGTTCTGATGGCTTAGATAATGACTCGCCACTTGAAGTAATTTCAACAGAAATTGCAGTCGAGCAAGGGTTAGGCACGTTGGGTGAATTGTTGCGTACATCAACAGTTGCATCTGGCTCAAACCAGTTAACTTCAGCGATGTCGGTAGGCAGTGTAACTGAAGGTGGTGCTGGTAACGAATCGATTTCAATGCGTGGCCTTGGTGCCAACCGTACTTTGGTATTGTTGAATGGTCGCCGTGCAGGACCTGCAGGTACTCGTGGTCAGGTTGCCGCATTTGACATGAACTCAATTCCAATTTCTGCGGTTGAACGTGTTGAAATTCTAAAAGATGGCGCATCATCTTTGTACGGTTCTGACGCCGTTGCTGGTGTTATCAACATTATCACCAAGAAAGGTGATGATTCATCTTTCAACGTTAGCGTAAATCAACCAATGGAATCAGGCGGTGAAAACTATCGCTTGAACGGTACTATCGGTCGTGCATACAGTAAAGGTTCTGTGCGTTTAGTTGCTGATTACCGTGTGCAGCAAGAACTAGCCCGCGGCGATCGCGATCACTTTGCTTGTGGTCAGCGTATGTATTTCGATCAAGAAACTGGTGAGCGTGCTGACCCAATTGATCCGCGTACAGGTGATTACCACTGCAACGATTTACCTTACGGCATGTGGATGTGGAATTACGGTGCTGAAGATTATATTTCACTGATTCAAAACTACGATTATGATGGTTCAAAAGCCGAAGCTGGTTTACCGACTTATAATCCACAGAATCCTGGTGATATTACCGTTCCTGAAGGTTGGTTTCCTGTTGGTTATGATAAAGTAAGTGACGGCTGGTCAGACGCCGATCACCCATTCCAAGACCTAGAAAGCATGATTCCGCGTACGGAAGCGTGGTCACTATATGGTCAAGCCGACTATGACCTTTCTGATACGGTTCGTTTTTACTCAGAGCTCTTATACAGCCGTCGTGAAACTCAAATCAACAGCTATCGCCAATTCTGGGAACCGTTCATTCCAGCTTGGTACGGTTTAGTTGAAGGCTGGGATGGCATGGTTGTACTTGACCCAACTGCGGTAACTGACCACTCCGGAAGCACAACGACTATTGATTACACGCGCGGCGTGATGGGTCTTGAAGGCTCAATTGGTTTTTGGAACTGGGATGTCTCTTGGCAGCGCAGCTTAAGCAGTGGTACTTATGCCACTAAAATCATCTATCAAGATGCGTTAGAAATGGCTGCAAACGCTATTTGGGGTGATGCCTGTGAAGGTGAACTTTCACCAATCTCGCAACGCGAATGCTACGCAATCGACTTCTTCGATCCAGAATATTTACGCGGTAACTTCGATCAAGGTACGCGTGATTTCTTGTTCGGCGTAGACCACGGTAAAACAATTTATAAGCAAGACACAGTTGATGCTTATATTACCGGTGACTTGTTCGACTTACCAGCTGGTACCGTTGCAACAGCCGTTGGTATGGCTTACCAAACTGACGAAATTGTCGATACTCCGGGAGAAGCTACGTTAGCGAAAAACTCATGGGGTATGAGCAGTGCCGGTATTACTGCAGGTCGCCAGACTACAGTAGCTGCTTACGGTGAAGTTCAAGTGCCAGTGCTTCGTGATTTACCAGGCGTATATAGCTTGGATGTAACGGGTTCTGCGCGCTGGACTGACGTGAACACCTACGGTAACGATACGACTTTCAAATTAGGCGTAAACTGGGCTATCACGGATAGCTTCCGTGTACGTGCGTCGCGCGGTACGTCATTCCGCTCGCCAGCCTTGTTTGAACTGTACCTTGGTGACCAATCAGCATTCTTTGATCAGCGTAATGACCCGTGTTGGAACTGGGCACAACGTGAGCAAGAGGGCACCATTAACCCAACGGTATTGGCAAACTGTCAGGCAGATGGCATTCCAGGTGATTATGCTCAGGACTTCGGTTCAGGTACGGCATACACTGGCGGTGGCGCTGGTACCTTACGTGCTGAAACGTCAGTATCTGAAGGCGTTGGTTTTGTTTGGACAAGCCCAGAAGGCGTATGGGCAACCTCGGTTGACTACTACAATGTTCAAATTGATAACCAAGTTGATGACTTGTCAGGCGTGCAAATTTTGAACCTCTGCTACACTTCTGAAAACTTTGAGAACGAACCGTTCTGCGATCGTTTCACGCGTAACGATGGTTCTGAATCAGGCAACTGGGGTGTTGACGAAGTTTATGGTGGCTACGTGAACGTTGCTAGCCAGAAAGTTCGTGGTGTTGATACGGTTGTCAGCTATCAAGATGAAACCGATGTCGGCTTCGTACGTGTACGTCTTGACCACACCATTCAAATTGAACGTACTTATCGTCAATTTGAAGACAGTGCGCCAATTCAATACGTTGGTCGTTTAGGTAACCCACGCCACTCAGGTTCATTAACCGTATCACTCGAGCGTGATAGCTGGTCTTACACCTGGGCCGCTCGTTACGTTGGTAAAGTGAACGATTATGATCGTTTCGCTAACGGTAATGAGACAACTTATCGTGGCACGCCGGTAACCTTCATTGCCGAAGCACCGACCACGGTTTATCACACAGCGTCGGTAAACAAGAGTTTCGACAACAACGTTGACGTTACTTTAGGTATGACAAACGTGTTTGATAAGAAGCCGCCGATGGGTAGCCCATCAGCTGCTTACACCGTTGGTAATGCCATGTTGTACTCGCAGTACGATCAACTGGGTCGCCAGTTGTTCTTGAATGTTGGTTACTCGTTCTAAGCAACCTAACTATTCGTTCATGAAAAACGCCAGCATCATGCTGGCGTTTTTTTTGCTCATTTATCCGGTGTTAAATAGGTGAGCCGGGTGGTAATTCCGGTGCCGACTTAAGCGGCCATGGTTTACCCGCAAAGAACTGTTCCAGGGCATACATCGCATAATCTCGGTGCGAGGAGCTAGGTGTATTTTTCCAGCTACTAAGTTGACTTTGCAAAAAGCTAAAGAGCGGTGCTTTTACTGAAGCACTGACTTTTTCGTCACTGTACACTTTCACCACTGCGTCCAGAGCTTCATACGCTAAACGTTGCTCGAGTGTTGACGCATCGGCATCGTGGGCCGGAGTAATAGCCGCTTCAGCAATATGCTTGAGCAATTTAGCGATATCAGGAATGGCGTTGTCACGACTGTGCTGTTGCTGCAGTCGTTCAAGGCGCTGCGTATTCAGCATCAGGTTTAACACGAATCGTGCTGAACTGGCTGCCATGGTGTCAGGATCTGAAACGAGACCAGTTAAGCCATTAAAGCGCTCACGATCATAACCTTCGCCATACGAAGCTGGCGCTAACAAACCAATAATATGCTCTGGCAGTGCAAGCGTTTCAGCACTTAGCGTTTTGCTTAATACCTGCATTGCGCGCAACTGTTGCGAGGCGTTTACAGGGCGAATATCAATATCACCTTCACCTTTTACGGCGTAATCATAGTGTAATCCTGCAATCATTTTGACGGCGGCTTCGGCTTGGTAGCGATGCAATAGATACATTGGTACGAGCAGGTTTTGTAATTCGCTGATTGGGCGTCCATCGGCAATATTACCCAAACCGAACTGCTTCAACGCTGTTTCGCGTACAGCAATTACGCGCTCAAGCTCTGTCACCGCATCACTGCCGTTATCCCATAAATGAGCATCTGGGTGGGCACCACCAGCCGCACGAGCGTCTCGGTCAGAAATAAAGCCTAAACCGAGACGGCGGTTTTGTTCCAGAACAGTGGCTAGATCAGCATTTCCGTAACCGTAGGCAATAACTTGCATATCCCAAACGCCAACGCCTTCAGTGTATGCATCAGCAAGCGTTAAACCACCAGTTTTGGTATCAATACTTATGAGAGGATGCGGATAATCCATCACCGAGGCGCGATCATCGGCACTTGCGGCGAAGTTATGCGCAATACCAAGCGTATGACCAATTTCGTGGGCTGATAATTGACGTATTCGCGCCAGCGCCATCGCTTCAATTTTTTCTTTGATTTGCTCTTGTTGCTCGATGTTATTTGTGGCGAAAGGTGCTAACAGACCTTGCGCAATCAGCATATCTTGGCGCACGCGCAACGAACCGAGGGTGACATGTCCTTTGATAATTTCACCCGTACGCGGGTCAATGATGGAAGAGCCATAGGACCAACCACGGGTTGCGCGATGCACCCATTGAATGACGTTGTAACGAACGTCCATTGGATCAGCGTCGGCAGGTAATTCACGTACTTGAAAGCCATTCGGTAAGTCGATAGCTGCAAATGCTTCTGCCCACCAACGGCCACCTTCTAGTAAAGCACTGCGAACTGGTTCAGGAACACCAGGGTCGAGATAATAGATAATTGGCTCGTCTTTACTGACGCGATGTCGCGGAATGTATTGAACCGTGGTCGGTGATCCTAACGGTGCCGCATAATCTTTATGCGCCTCAGACCAATAGCCGCTTTGCGGATGAAATTGACGCGGCTGGTATTGAGAGTCCGGCAAACGAATAAATGAGTGATGTAAGTGCATGGTGACATGATTAGGATCAGCGGCAACACTGCGCACATATTGCCCCGTGCCTTCCCCACTGAACGTGATTTTTGCTTCAAGCTCGGTGTTGTCGGCAAATGCTTTGCTACGTGCTGGATAAATCACTGACTTATCGGAGCTGAGTTTATAGCTACCTTGCTTGGTATCTCGCAAACGTTGCACTACGCCATGAGTATCGCTCAGTAAGAATGGTGTGTAGTCAATTAACACATGGTTGGCATCTTGAGCGACGACGTTAAAGCCGGCAATGACAGAATCAGCAAACGCTTCGTTGATACTTTGGCGCTCGGCTTGATTGTCGCTATTTGCGCGGAACTGAGTGTTGTGCTGCATTAACAAAACTTTGTCGCCTTCAATATAGAAGCTAGCGAGTCTGGTTGTGCCAAGTTGGCCGCGATCTAGGCCGATATCGTTTGAACCAAGCCCCCATGGCAAGCTGGTTTGAAAAATGAATTGTTGGTTTTGTTTAGGCACCAGCAAGTAAATTTTGCCTTGTGGCTGATCGTGATAAAAGGTGAAAAAGCCTTCATGTGCACGCATCTCAGCGGTAAACTGAGTCACTGCCGAAAGTGTTGGTTTCGAGTTTGAATCCGCAAATGTTGCTGTTGAAAAACTTGCGGTTAAAAGTAAAAACGTAAATAAAACAATGCGTAGCATGATTTTGGCTCACCGTTTTAATAACTGATTTATGGATTATTGGATGCAAAACACAACCTCAAAAAACCGTTATAACAAACTCGCTGTGCAAAGTAACGTAGCGAATGCATTGAACGCGGTTGACGGTGATAAATTTAAGTTAGATTTGCGCCTAGAAGGCGATAGCTTTTTACTAGCAAGTTGGCCGTTGTGTGATGTACGACGGTTTGATGATCAGCGTTATGACTGGCTAATGCTGATACCTAGAGTCGATAACAGCATTGAGTTTACAGATTTATCCGAGGCGCAACAGCGGCAATTGGCGTTAGAAGTACAGCAAGTTTCGTTGCTATTAAAAGAGTTTGGTTCAGGGGAAAAGCTGAATGTCGGTGCGCTCGGCAATGTTGTAAGTCAGTTACACGTACATTTGGTGATGCGGCATTCACAAGACCCTGCGTGGCCTGGGCCCGTGTGGGGGCATTCAGCAGCTAAGCGCTTTGACGACGCTACGAAAGCTACAGAAGTTAAACGCTGGCAAGCTCTTCTTTGAGTTGCGCACACCATTGTTGTATACGCTCTTCGCTGTATTCATATTGACTATCTTCGTCGAGCGCTAAACCAACAAAGAACTCGCCGTCCGCAGTCAATGCTTTTGAAGCGGCAAAGTCATACCCTTGATTTGGCCAAAAACCAATGCGAATGCAGCCTTGGGTGCCAGGATTAGCGGCTAATTCATCATGCAACATACCTAGGGCGTCTTGGAACCAATCGGTATAACCGACTTGGTCACCCATACCGAACAAAGCAACTATTTTGCCATTTAACTGTAAATCAGCAATATCACTCCAATGGCTTTCCCAATCTTCTTGAATTTCGCCGAAATCCCACGTTGAAAGACCAAAAATAATCACATCGAACTGTTCGGAATCACTGAGCGGCACATCTTTAATGTTGAATAACTCGATCTCACCCGGCGCAAACTGAGCTTGAATTTTCTCTGCTGCAATTTCAGTAAAACACGTGGTTGAGCCGTAAAATAAACCAATGCGTAAAGCCATGTCTTGTCGCCTAATCATTGATGAGTTCGAGGAATAAAAGAGGTGCCTAGTGTATCAGAAATTACCGCCGTTATGGTATGCTTGCGCATCGAATTCATTGAGCCAATCTAGTGTAATAGGGGATATTTTATGGCATCGGCAGCATTTAACGACTACGTCCAATCACTCGAGCAAGTATTTGATGAGGTCGTTGCGACGGGCTCTGATGATGAGTTATTTGCTAGCGGCTACTTGCGCGGTCATTTTGATTTGGTTGTGGCCCAGCTTGAGCTCAATGATCACGCTAGTGCGGATGCGGTGCTACCAAGCGTACATGCGTCTGTTGAGCAGGCAAAACACGAGTTAGCCCCAGCTGATATGGCACACATACAAGCTATGCTGAATCGGCTTGAAGCCGTTGCGGCGCAAGTCGCTTAATTAACGGCTCAGCCAGTGGTTGTGGCTCTCCTAGCCACTGGCTAACTAACAGCTCCGCGCACAGCGGAGCACTGGTAAATCCGCGCGAACCAAGCCCACTTAATACCCCTAAATTATCTGTTAACCAACCGCATGCGGGTAAATGGTCGCGGGTTGTATTACGCAATGACGCACGGTTGTTGACCGCACGTAACTCGTGCGTCCAAGGCTGCGCAAGATTATCTTGCAGCGTCAGCAGATTTTCTTCGGTGTCAGCAGCTTCAATGTCTTGATAACTCTCCGACTTAAATTCACGGTTGTAAGTAGCGCCGACACAATGGGTTAATTCGCCGTTGTTATTTATTGCTGGCGTGAAGTAGCCTTTATAGCAGACCACCATTGGACACGTCGCGCTAACATCATTTGCAGCCACTTGCGTTACCTGACCGCGTACATTTTGGGTTTCTATTCGCCACTGGGCGAGTAATTGAGATGTATTGGCTCCAGCAGCCACAATTAACGTGCTGGCTTCGAAACGCTCACTTGCAGAGGTTTCTACCTGCCAATTGCTATTCGAAGTTTTACTAATCTCAGTGATAGGCGACACTTCCATAATGGTCAGGCGTTCGCCGCAGTTGCGCAGAATTTGTTCTACCAAGCGTTGTGGCGGCAACCAGCCCGAATTTGGATAAAACAGTGCGGGAAGTGCAGGTAGCGGCTCCCACATGGTTTGTGTTTGTGTCGCCGTTAATGAAGTGACCAACTCAGGTGCATAACACCCGCTGTCAGCGATTTTGTGCTGGCGCTGTTCACGAATGGCATTAAAGGCAAGGTGAATGACCCCTGTGGCATGCCATAAATCGGGGCAATTGCTTTGATAAAACTGCCGCGCGTGATCAAACGCACTCACATAAAACTGACTTAGCGGGCTAAGCTCGGCGTGCAATAACGGATATACAGCCCCTTGAGCGTTGCCAGATGCGCCGTCAGCTATACCGCTGGTAATTAATTGAACGGGGTGGCCGCGTTGTGTAAGCGACCAAGCAAGACAAGCGGCGGCAATGCCTCCACCTATAACTGTGACCGTCTCGCTTGGGGGTGAGGCAGCGTTTGCTTTTTTTTGAATCGTACCGCGCAGCATTTCACGTTTACGACCAAAACCTTTCGACTTTGTGACCTCAAACCCTGCTTCGGTTAAGTCGCGGCGAACGGCTCCGGCCGCCGTAAATGTGGCAAAGGTACCTGAATTACGGCAGCTATGTGCCATCGCTTGGTATACATTAGGTTGCCACATTTGTGGGTTTTTATCGGGTGCGAAGCCGTCGAGGAACCACGCATCAATTGTGTTTTTTGCGTTCGGGAGCCAGTTTGGTAATTGCTCATGAATATCGCCAAACCACAAATCGACAACCACACGATTATTGTCGAATTGCATTCGGTGGCATCCAGTTTGTGCGGCTGGGTAGGCGTCTAACAGGGCATGAGCCAACTCCGCAAGCTCCGGAAACGCACCGAGCGCCCGTTCGAGATCAGCTTTTTGGAGAGGATATTTTTCAAACGATACATAATGTAACCGCTGATGAGCAGGAGCTGTTTGTCGGAACAGTTGCCAGCAGGCTAAAAAATTCAAACCAGTACCAAATCCGGTTTCGGCAATGCGGAAGGTACTGTGCAAAGACGTTTGCCAGCGTGTTGGGAGATCGTTATGCTGAAGGAATACGTAACGGCTTTCGGCGAGTCCGTTTTCATTGTTAAAATAAATATCATCAAATTCAGTGGAAACAGGAACGCCTAAATTGTTAAAGGTAACCGTAGCAGTAGCAGGTTGCTCACTAGTTGAACGTTTGTTGAATTGATGACTCACAAAATTGCCTATAGCAGTCAAAGAAACATGCGTCATAGTGTAACAATATTTAGGTAAAAAGGCGGAAAGCAGACCACTTTTTTCAAGAAGTGAGCTACCATACAGCAGCGCTCAGCAAGACAGGATAACAGAATGAGAAGAGCAGTGATTACCGGTATGGGCATTGTGTCCAGTATCGGCGTGAACAAACAAGAGGTGTTGGAGTCGTTACAACAAGGACGCTCGGGCATCGAGTTTTCTCAAGAATTTGCCGACATGGGGTTACGGTGTCAGGTGTGGGGGCCGGTTCGTGCCAACCCTGCTGACCATATTGACCGTAAAGCACTCCGCTTTATGGGCGATTCGGCAGCCTACGCCTATATGGCGATGGCACAAGCGATTGAAGACGCCGGTTTGACCGACGAGCAGGTTTCTAATCCGCGCACAGGTTTGGTGGTGGGGTCAGGCGGCGCGTCTGGCGAACATCAAGTTGCGGCAGCCGATATCATGCGTGAAAAAGGTGTGAAGCGCGTTGGGCCATACATGGTACCGCGTTGCATGGCCTCAACAACTTCGGCATGTTTGGCAACACCATTTCACATTAAAGGTGTGAACTACTCAATAAGTTCAGCTTGTGCAACATCAGCGCACTGTATCGGCCATGCGCTTGAACTGATTCAATTCGGTAAACAAGATCGTGTATTTGCCGGTGGTGGCGAAGAGCTGCATTGGACGCTTGGTATGGAATTCGATGCCATGGGTGCACTATCAACTAAATACAACGACACGCCGACCAAAGCATCACGCACTTATGATGCTGACCGCGATGGTTTTGTGCCAGCAGGCGGCGGCGGTATTTTAGTGATTGAAGAGCTAGAAACTGCATTAGCTCGCGGCGCGCATATCTATGCTGAAATTGTTGGCTACGGCGCAACGTCAGATGGCTACGACATGGTTGCACCATCAGGTGAAGGTGCCGTGCGTTGTATGAAGATGGCAATGGATACTGTCGACACGCCAATTGACTACCTCAATACTCACGGTACTTCAACGCCAGTTGGTGATACCAAAGAGCTTGAAGCGATTCGCGAAGTTTTTGGTGAAAAATCGCCGTATATTAGTGCGACGAAAGCAATGACCGGTCATGCTCTTGGTGCAGCTGGTGTACATGAAGCCATTTACTCATTGTTAATGTTGCAACATGGTTTTGTAGCACCATCAATTAACATCGAATCGATAGACCCAGCCGCTGAAGGCATGAACATTGTTCGCGAGCCACAAAAAGCTGAGTTAACCACAGTGATGTCGAATAGTTTTGGCTTCGGTGGAACTAACGCAACGTTAGTTTTGCGTAAATATCAATAAAATTAACATCTTCATCAGGCATACGGTGGTAAAAAGGTGCGCAAATGCGCACCTTTTTGTTGTATGCTCTTTAACAATTCATCCATCGTTATCTGACAAGGTATTTTGATGCACCTTTTGGCTGATGCTTCGATGCCGCTGGTTGCCCAACTTGCTAAAGCGTTTTCTGATGCGCTCCATGAGCAGGGCATCTCATTTACGTTGAGCACCTTTGAAGGCCGCCAACCTACTCCTGAACAACTTGCCAGTGCTGATTTATTAATGATTCGCTCAATTACCAAGGTTGATGCTGAGTTATTGCAACGTGCACCGCGAATAAAGTGGATAGGTACGGCGACGATTGGTACCGAACATGTTGATGCTGTGGCATGCCGCGACGCAGACGTTACCTTTGTTTCGACGCCTGGTGTGAACGCTAACGCTGTCGGCGATTATGTCGCCAGCGCGGTTAGCAATATTGCCTTAGAGCAGGGGGCTTTGCCCAACGGCGAGGTAGCAATTATCGGTGCCGGTCATACTGGTCGCGCTGCGGGACAACGTTTGCGCGGACTCGGTTTGAAGGTACATTTTTACGATCCACCATTATTGCAGCATGCAACGTCTCAAGGGTATGACGATATTCACAACGATTGGCAACGTGTGCTGAAGAGTCAGGTGATTAGCTGCCATGTGCCGTTAACGAAAGATGGCGATTACCCAACCTATCATTTATTTTCTGACCGAAGCATTGCTGCACTCGTTGATGATTGCATTTTGATAAACGCAAGTCGTGGTGCTGTTGTGGCTGAGCAGGCTTTACGCTCTGCGAAGCACCGTAAGCAGCGTCTTCAGGTTGTGCTTGATGTGTGGGAAAACGAACCGCAAATCGCCGTTGAATTACTGCCTTGGCTTCGTTATGCCACTGCGCATATTGCAGGCCATAGTGTTGCTGGTAAAGTGGGGGGAACGTTGCGCTTATTTCATGAACTGGCTGGCTTTTTAAAGCAACCGCAACTAACGTCCGTTCTGCCGTCGTTGAAGCATCTCATGCAGCCGTGGCCAGAAGCTATTCGGGATTACTGTTGGCAGGCAAATGAGCAACCAACATGGCAAATGCTAGCATCTTGGGTGCGCGACATTTATGATATACGCATCGACGACAAATTATTGCGTCAGGCAACACCAGAGCCAGCAGCATTTGATGCGCTTCGGCGCACTTATTCGGCGCGTGCAGAGTTATCGCAAGGAATGGTCGTTGGTGGTCGTTGGCTAGCGCAAAGTGAGTGGCAGAATCGTCTGCAACAACTCACATTTTCACACATACAAAAGCAGGAGCAGTAATGTCACGAGCATTTAACGTAGCTGTACTTGGTGCAACCGGTTTGGTTGGCCAGCATATGATTGAAATTCTTGAAGCACGGGACTTTCCTGTCGCGCAATTGTTTCCATTAGCGAGCAGCCGCTCCGCAGGCTCAACAGTTAAATTTCGTGGCGAAGAAATCACAGTTGAAGATGCTGATACCTTTGACTGGAGCCAAGTAGAACTTGGATTCTTCTCTGCCGGAGGCAACATTTCTCGTATTTACGCGCCAAAGGCGGCTGATGCTGGGTGTGTAGTTATCGATAACACCTCAGAGTTTCGTTACGAGCCGGATATCCCGTTAGTTGTGCCAGAAGTGAACGCGCATGCATTAGTCGATTTCCGTAATCGCAATATTATTGCCAATCCGAATTGCTCAACCATTCAAATGTTAGTGGCATTGAAGCCGATTCATGACGCGGTTGGTATCGATCGCATCAATGTCGCGACTTATCAGTCGACCTCAGGTGCAGGCAAAGAAGCGATGGATGAATTGGCGCAGCAGACAGCCGCGCTCTTGAATGGACGACCAGTTGAAGTCGAGAGGTTTAGCCGTCAAATCGCCTTCAATTGTATTCCACAGATTGATGTGTTTTTAGATAACGACTACACCAAAGAAGAAATGAAAATGGTGTGGGAAACACAAAAAATCTTTGGCGATGAAAGCATTCGGGTGAATGCAACGGCTGTGCGTGTACCAGTATTTTTTGGTCATGCAGAGGCGATACATATTGAAACTTTACAACCAATTGATGCGGTACAGGCGAAGGAATTGCTGCGTAACGCACCGGGGGTTGTTTTGTTTGACAATAACGATGATTTTCCGACACAAATAGGTAACGCTGCCGGACACGATGAAGTTTTTGTAGGACGCGTGCGCAATGATATCTCTCACCCACAAGGATTAAACCTGTGGGTTGTAGCGGATAATGTGCGCAAAGGCGCCGCGACAAACAGTATTCAGATTGCAGAACACTTAATTCGCGACTATATGTAAAACTATCTATCTTTCAATGCGGTACCGATAATTACAACGATTACAAAAGAGGGAACCAGCTCAATGAAACGGAATAGCTTGGCACTGGCGGCCGGTATAGCACTGGCACTCGGCTCGTCGGCAGTGGTTACTGCTGACGCGAGCTTTGTGAATACAAGTGCAGCGGCGATGCTGCAAGGTCAGGCCACGTCGCGATGGCAGCCTGATCGGTTTGGTCCAATTGTTGCGTCCGATACGTTGTGGTCAATTGCCATGTATTACGGCGATCAGACCGATCTATCTGTCTACGAAATGATGGATTTGTTCATTGAGTTAAACCCTGAGGCCTTCATTAACGGTCGTGCAGATCGAATGATGGATGGCTATTATTTGAAAGTTCCGGAAGTGGCGCAGCGCGCTCGCGCAGGAAGCTCCGAAAGTAAGGCGGTAGTAGCGACAACTGAGTCACCAAAAGTTACAGCGAGTGAAGAGCCTCAAGCAGAGTCAAAAGCGACCGTAGAAACTGTCAACGCAGATGTTGAAGTTGCGGGTGAGAGCGTAGAGTTTGGTGTGGCTGAATTGACGCAATTACGGACACAGCTTGCGGAATCAATTTCTTTGATTGAACGCTTAAATACTGAAAACAATGCGCTACAGCAGCGTCTTGATTCAGTGAATGCGGAATTAGAACAACTGCGCTTAAAAGTTGACGCTGAACAGATCGCGGAAAATGAACTGCAGGAGCAGATTGCGGCGGAAATTGTCGCGACCAAGGTTGAAACAGGCGAAGTTGAAGTCACTCCACAAACTGCTTCGGCTTCCGAACCAACTAGCAAAACTAACGAAGTTGAAACTGAAACCGCTACGACAACAGCGGAACCAGCAGCGGCACCAACATCAGCAGCACAACAGCCTACAGAAACTCAGCCTGCTGAGACCAAGGTAGCTGAGCCTGAGGTAATAAAACCTAAAGCGGCTGAATCGAAACCCGTTAAACGTAAGCAACAATCTGAGTACGAAGAATTCTTAGATTGGTTGATGCAACCTTTCCAGCTGACTTTAGCTATTCTTATTCCTCTATTATTAGCGGCAATCATTTGGTATGTGTTGTATGTACGTCGCCTTAACCGTGAAACTCTCGGGCCATACAATGGCGCTATGCAAGCGGCAGAGCAAGAGCAGCAGCAAGAACAAAGCGCAGCCGGCGATAAACTGAGTGCATATGAGGAAGCTGAGCAAGCGGCCTACGCTGAAGAGGCAGCCGATATGCCAGAATTTGAGCGCTTAGATAACGAAGAAGACGAGGTTGTCACTGAAGAGGCTGAAGTAGAGAATAGTCTTGACGATGAATTAAGTGCGCTCGATGGCACCGAAGATGAATTTGAAGCGATTGACGAAACCGTTGATGATGAAGCCGATCTGGATACCTTGTTGGCATCTAGTTTTGACGATGACGAAGCCGAGAGTGCATCGACAACTGAAGAAGAGTCAGCGGCTGCGGAAGTTGAAATTGAGCCGGAATACGAGCCAGAAGTAGAGCCAACCCAGGAACTTGAGTCGGTCGATGAAGATTTATCGTTAGAGTTCGATTCAGAGCCGGCGGAACCAGTGACGCCGAAAGCTGAGACTAAATCAGAGGAACCGGTCAGTACTGACGATGATGAAATGAGTTTAGATTTTCATATCGATGATGCGGGCTCTGCAAACGAAGACCCCGAGGTGCCAGCCGTAGATGAAGCGCCAGTAACCGATCTCGAAGTTGAACTTGAGCAATTTGAAGATGTTGATCTTGATGATATCGATCTTGAAGCTTTGACCACTGAAGAGGCCACTAAACCAGAAGCTGAAGATGATTCTGATGATGCGGCGTTTTTAGAAATCGATGCGTTGCTTGAAGAAGCAGAATCGGCAGACTCTGATTTTGATAGCCCACGGTTTGAACGTGAGTCTGGCCAAGTAGACGACAACGAAGAAACGCCGTCAGGTATGATTGATCTTGCTCGTGCTTATTTAGAAATGGACGAGTATGAGTTGGCGCGCAATGAACTTGAAAAAGTAGCGCAGACTGACGATGAAGACGCGAAACGCGAAGCGGCAATGTTATTACAGAAAATTGAAGAACAGGGTCATTAATGAGTAGTACGCGCATTGCGCTTGGTATTGAATACGACGGAAGTCAGTATTTTGGGTGGCAGCGACAACGCGAAGTTGTCTGTGTTCAAGAAGTTTTAGAGCGTGCTCTGAGTAAAGTCGCGAACCATCCGGTGGAAGTTACCTGCGCAGGGCGCACCGATGCAGGCGTTCACGCAACAGGGCAGGTTGTACACTTTGATTGTCAGTTTGAGCGGGCGATGCCCGCTTGGACTATGGGAGTGAATAGCAACCTGCCTGATTCAGTTGCAGTACGTTGGGCGCGCGAAGTACCGGATACGTTTAATGCTCGTTTCAGTGCGACCGGTCGGCGTTACCGTTATATTATTGCGAATCAAAAAATGCGCCCAGGCATTCTCGGACGTGGTTTAAGCCATTACCATCAACCGCTTGATGCGGAACGTATGCATGAGGCGGCACAACACCTTATCGGCGAACATGATTTTAGTGCGTTTCGCGCTGCTCAATGCCAATCACATTCGCCGAATCGCTGTGTCACGAGAATTGACGTGCGTCGTTTTGGTGATTTCATTGTGGTTGATATTGCGGCCAATGCGTTTTTACATCATATGGTTCGTAACATTGTTGGTAGTTTGCTTGAGGTTGGTAAAGGCGAGCAGTCAGAGTCGTGGCTAGCAACTTTATTGGCGGGACGAGATAGAACACTAGCGGCAGCCACCGCGAAAGCCGAAGGGTTATATTTGGTACAAGTGGACTATCCGCAAGAGTTTGATCTACCACAATTACCACCCGGTCCACTTTGGCTACCTGACTGTTAAGACCACTTTTTGCTAAACTGATTTCATAGAATATGCTTTAATAGAGCGTATTTACTGGCAATTACGCCACATGACTGAACAAGTTAACAACGGAATATTATGAGCTGGATAGAGCGAATTCTTGCAAAACCGAAAAGCAACAAACGCCGCAACATTCCTGAAGGGGTGTGGGCGAAGTGTACGAGTTGCGATGCTATTCTCTATAGTGCTGATTTAGAACGCAGCTTGAACGTCTGTCCAAAGTGTGACCATCACATGCGCGTGTCTGCGCGAGTGCGTTTAGCGAACTTTTTAGATGACGGCAAGGGTGAAGAAATCGGTGCAGAACTCGAGCCCAAAGACGTGCTTAAATTCCGTGATTCAAAAAAATATAAAGACCGTATTGCTGCGGCTCAAAAAGCGACCGGCGAGAAAGACGCTCTAGTAGCACAGAAAGGTCGTTTAAAGGGTATGCCTGTTGTTGCCGTTGCTTTTGAATTTGATTTCATGGGCGGTTCGATGGCATCGGTTGTTGGTGCACGTTTTGTGAAAGCGGCAGAAGTCTGTTTACGCGAGCGTATTCCACTGATTTGTTTTTCAGCTTCAGGCGGCGCACGTATGCAAGAAGCGTTGTTGTCATTGATGCAAATGGCAAAGACGTCGGCGGCACTGGCACGCATGAGCGAAGAAGGCCTCCCGTTTATTTCAGTGCTAACCGACCCAACTATGGGCGGTGTATCAGCAAGTTTGGCTATGTTGGGCGATATCAATATCGCTGAACCGAAAGCGTTGATTGGTTTTGCTGGTCCGCGAGTGATTGAGCAGACCGTACGTGAAACTCTTCCTGAAGGCTTCCAACGCGCCGAGTTTTTGGTTGATCATGGTGCGGTAGACATGATTGTTGATCGTCGCCAGATGCGTAATCGAATTGCCGCATTGCTGGCAAAATTTCAGCACCTGCCGGCAGTCGCTGACGAATATTAAGCATGACGACCCCAGTCAAACCTTCCTCTTCAGCCGGGCTTAATGCCTGGCTGAGTTATTTAGAGCAATTGCATCCAAGTGCCATTGATATGGGGCTTGAACGCGTCAAGGCGGTTGCAGAACGACTCGACCTCACCACAACCTCTGCGCAAGTATTTACTGTTGCGGGGACAAACGGCAAAGGCTCGACTGTGCGTTATCTTGAGACCATTCTGCGATGTGCCGGCTACAGCACGGGCGTTTATATCTCGCCGCACTTGCATCACTACGCGGAACGCGTGCGTATTAATGCCGAGCAACTTGTCGAGCAAGAACATGTTGCAGCATTTGTAGCTATCGAAGAAGCGCGTGGAGATATTTCACTCACTTATTTTGAGTTCGGCACGTTAGCGGCATTATGGTTAATGAAGCAGCGTGAGTTGGATGCTTGGATTCTTGAGGTTGGTCTCGGTGGACGCTTAGACGCCGTGAATATTATCGATGCTGATGTCGCGCTGTTAACCAGTGTCGGTATTGATCACATTGGTTTCCTCGGTGATGACCGCACCGGTATAGCTCGCGAGAAAGCCGGTATTTTTCGACCGCAACGTCCGGCGATTGTGGGGGAGCCTGATTTCCCTGAAGCAGTAGCGACTGCGGCGCTCGAACAAAAAGTAGATTTAAGGCGCGTTGGTAAAGATTTTCACTATCGCACGACCGGTGCTGCCACCTGGCAATTCCGCGACGACAATAATTTCCTACAAGAGTTACCGTTGCCACAATTACCGCTACCGAATGCAGCAACAACTATTGCCGCACTAGCGGCAAGCAAGTTGCCTGTGTCTGACAAAGCGATTCGTGAGGGCTTGAGCAAAGCCCGCGAACCGGGACGTCTCCAGTTTGTAGCCGGTGATGGTAAAAATGCGGTCGATACGTTGCTCGATGTTGCACATAATCCACATGCAGCGAATTATTTGGTGCAAGCGTTACTTAATCGCTACCCACAACGTGAAGTTTATGCGGTGGTTGGCATGCTCCATGATAAAGATATTGCCGGAACACTCGCCGCTTTGCAGCCGGCCGTATCCCGTTGGTATTTTGCGAGTTTATCGGAACCTCGAGGCGCCACTGCAGCGCAGTTATTAGAGCATGCGCCGAATGGCGCAACCAGCGCCACGTGTTTTGGTAGTGTTATGGCTGCTTATGAGGCAGCACAGCGCGATGCCTTAACCATGCAATCGTCACAACCGCTGGTATTGGTTTGCGGCTCGTTTTACACTGTAGGGAAAATTCCAACCACGGAGTAGTTCATGGCCTCGCAGTTGCAAAATCGAATTGTCGGAAGCGTTATTCTTATTGCCCTTGCGGTAATCATTTTACCAGAATTGTTCGACGGTAAACCGCAGCAAAAACAAGAATCATTTGAAGCAATTCCATTGCAGCCAGAGGTGGAAGTTGCTGAGGTACCAGCGAAATCGGTTCCGCAGCAAGAAAAACTACCTGACTCGCTTGATCAAGTTGAGACCCTCGAAATTGACGCCGATGATGCGCCCGCCATCAAAACTGCTCAGAAGAAAACGCCAGACGCACCGAGTAACGCTGAGTTACAGCAACCAGGCTGGATTATTCAATTGGGTGTATTTCGCAACCAAGCGTCGGTTGATCGCTTAGTAAAAGAACTCCGCGCCGCCGGTTATCCAGCCTATCGAGAAGTTGTACAGACAGCCGATGGCCCGCGTAATAAACTCCTAGTTGGGCCCGGCTTGGTAAAAGAAGAGCTGGAAGCCGATCTACCCAAACTAAAAGAATTAACCGATCTCAATGGTCGGGTTTTTCGCTACGAGCCGTAATAATTTTGCGCAAAATGTCAGCCTTTCTGATACAATTTGCGCGAAATTTGAATCCGCTAGGGAATGCTAACAATGGTCTGGATTGATATCGCGATTTTGGTGGTAATAGGTCTTTCGACGTTAATCAGCTTAACCCGAGGCTTCGTAAAAGAAGCTCTGTCATTAGCCATTTGGGTGGCTGCCTTTTTTATCGCAAAATTTTTCTATTTAGACCTCGCGACACTGTTTACCGGCATTGAAGATAGCATGCTTCGTAATGCAGCGGCTGTGGCGGCATTATTTGTCGCCACATTGATTGTTGGCTCCGTAGTGAATTATTTAATTGGTCGTCTTGTTGAAAGCACTGGTTTAACTGGTACCGATCGGCTATTGGGCGGCCTGTTTGGAGCGTTACGTGGCGTACTTATTGTCGCCGCTTTGCTATTTTTCATGGACTCGTTCACCGGGTTATCCGATGAACCATGGTGGCAAGCTTCAGAGTTAATTCCGCATTTCGGTGTGGTCATTCAGTGGTTTTTTGAATACTTGGAAAATACATCAAGTTTCTTACCCCAAAATGTTTAATGAGGTTGTTGTTGCATGTGTGGCATTGTTGGAATTGTAGGTAAAGACCCAGTCAATCAAGCGTTGTATGACGGTTTAACGATGCTCCAGCATCGTGGCCAAGATGCCGCCGGTATCATGACCGTAGATAACGGCACACTGCGTTTACGTAAAGCCAATGGTTTGGTACGCGATGTCTTTCACACGCGGCACATGCATCGTCTGCAAGGGCGAATTGGTATTGGCCACGTTCGTTATCCCACTGCTGGCAGTTCGAGTTCTGCTGAAGCCCAACCATTTTACGTGAACTCGCCATTCGGTATCGCGATGGCTCATAACGGCAATCTAACCAACGCTCATGAACTGCAAGAACAATTGTTCGCGAAAGCTCGCCGTCATATCAATACCACTTCCGACTCTGAAATTCTGCTCAACGTATTCGCACACGAACTCTATCAACAAGATAACTTGCGCTTAACCCCAGAAGATGTGTTCGCAACCGTTGCGCGAGTGCATCGCCAAATTCGTGGTGCTTATGCTGTGGTTGCCATGATTATCGGGCACGGTATTGTCGCGTTTCGTGACCCGTGGGGTATTCGTCCATTGGTATTGGGTATGCGCGAAACTGCAAATGGTAACGAATATATTGTTGCCTCTGAGAGCGTTGCTGTTGATGGTACGGGTTTCAAATATGTGCGAGATGTTGAGCCGGGCGAAGCCATTTATATTACCGAAGACGGCGAATTGTTCTCGCGTCAGTGCGCAGACAACCCGCAGCATTGCCCATGTATTTTTGAGTATGTTTACTTTGCTCGTCCTGATTCATTTATCGACAAAGTGTCGGTGTATGCTTCGCGAGTCAATATGGGTCGCAAGCTAGGTGAGAAAATTAAACGCGACTATGCCGATTTAGATATCGATGTGGTGATTCCAATTCCAGAAACGAGCTGTGATATCGCATTGGAAATGGCGAACATTTTAGATTTGCCGTATCGCCAAGGTTTTGTGAAAAACCGGTATATTGGGCGTACGTTTATCATGCCAGGGCAAACTCAGCGCCGTAAGTCGGTACGCCGTAAACTCAATGCGATCAGCGCCGAATTCCGCGGTAAAAATGTGTTGTTGGTGGATGACTCCATTGTGCGTGGCACAACTTCAGAGCAGATTATTGAGATGGCACGTGAAGCGGGCGCGAAGAAAGTATATTTCGCGTCAGCAGCACCAGAAATTCGTTTCCCGAACGTGTACGGTATCGATATGCCAAGTGCCAACGAATTGATTGGACATGGTCGCGAGGCGTCAGAAATTAATGATTTAATTAAAGCTGATGGCCTGATTTATCAAGAGCTCGATGATTTAATTGCTGCCGTGCAGCAAGAGAATAAAGATATCACCCGTTTTGAAACATCCGTGTTCAACGGTGAATACATCACTGGCGATATTAATCAAAGCTACCTCGACCGTCTCGATGCCGCTCGTAACGACGTTGCCCGCCATGGCAGTGATCAAAGCGAAGATGCAAATTTAGAGCTTCATAACGAAGACGAGTAAACTGAAACAGTAATAAAAAAACGGACGCCTTAGCGTCCGTTTTTTATTTGCATCGAAATTAAAGTTGGAACGGGTACACCGAACCGAGTTTCAGAATTTGCGTTAACTCATCAAGTGCCGTACGCGATTCCATTAATAGTTGTGGGTCACGTAAATCGGCCACACTTAACTCGTCGCGATAGTGTTTATCAACCCATTGATTCAATCGTGCGAACAACTCGTCGTTCATGATTACCGCAGGGTTTACTGCTGCTAACTCAGTGTCATTCAGTGCAACACGTAAGCGCAAACACGCAGGACCACCACCGTTGCGCATACTTTGTTTCACATCAAAGTAGTGAACTTGGCGAATTGGCGTATTACGGGTCACCAAGTCAGCTAAGTACGCTGCAACACGAGGATTTTCCTGACACTCAGTTGGCGCAATGATAGCCATCGTGCCGTCTTGTATGGTCAGCAGTTGGGTGTTGAATAAGTACGTTTGTACTGCATCTTCAACCGACACTTCTGAGGTTTTAACTTCAACGAAGTGAACCGGTTCGTCGCCAAATTTGCGCTGAATTTCGGCGAACTTTGCTTCGGTGTCTAAAAACGCTTGCTCGTGGTAGAACATCACATTTTGGTTGCCCACGGCAATCACGTCGTTGTGAAAAACACCTTGATCAATCACAGCTGGGTTCTGCTGAATGTACACGGTGTTTTCGTCGCTCAGCCCGTGTAACCGCGCAATAGCTTGTGACGCTTCATAAGTTTGACGCGCAGGAAATTTGCTTGGTGCCGGTTTGCTGCTATCAAAGGCGTAGCGACCAAAGGTGAAAATCTCAACACCCGCATGACCATAGTCGCTGCACAAACGGGTATGGTTTGCTGCACCTTCATCACCAAAGTGCTCGTTATCCGGCAAGTGAGTATGGTGTGCAAAGTAACGGTTGTTATTAAACATCGCCTGTAAAATACGACCACTGGTGGTCGGTTCCAGCGAGCGATGAAACTTATTGGTTAAGTTAGCTGGTGTAAAATGCACTTTGCCATCAGCGGTATCCGCACCAGGCGATACCGTCGCGGCATTGGCTGTCCACATACTTGACGCTGAACAGACAGCTTGGAAAATCTCTGGCGCTTGTTGCGCGGCTTTGCTTAATACTTCGGCATCTGATCCGCTAAAGCCTAAGCGGCGTAAGGTTGCAATGTCAGGGCGTTCTTGTGGTGCTAAAACACCTTGAACCATGCCCATATCGTGCAGCGCCTTCATTTTCGCAAGACCTTGCTTAGCCGCAGATTTTGGGCTAGAGGTAGATTTAGCATTGCTTAATGAAGCAACGTTTCCGAACGACAGCCCGGCATAATTGTGGGTTGGGCCAACAAGGCCATCGAAATTAACTTCATAGTGGTGCATGCTCAAACAAAACCTCCATTGCAGTTGCAAGCGTTGAATTGTTGGCTATTATACCCGCAAGTTGGTCTTGGCGTAAGGGCTGAACACCTTGATTTTATTGGTCTGATGCGCGTGTAAGTCAATTGGTGCATAGATATAAAGCAAAAACGTATTTTTATGATTTTTGTTCAGGGTGGTTGTGCATCAGCCGCAGAACAGATATATCTAAAAAAAGAATCCCACAAGCTTACGGATAAAAGAGAGTCGCATGGCAAAAGCGTTAGTTATTGTCGAGTCGCCAGCAAAAGCGAAGACAATTAATAAATATTTAGGGAATGATTTTGTGGTGAAGTCGAGCGTGGGTCACGTTCGCGACTTACCGACAAAATCAACCGCGACCGTCAAAACCAAGCCGCCGGCCGAAGTTCGAAAAATGACGCCGGAGCAAAAAGAAGCTTATCGGCAAGAGCGTGAGTTCCGAAAATTAGTGGCCCGAATGGGCATTGATCCGCAGCACGGCTGGGAAGCTCACTACGAAGTGTTGCCCGGCAAAGAAAAGGTTGTGGCAGAACTGAAAAAGCTGGCAGCGAAAGCTGATGCTATTTACCTCGCAACGGATTTGGACCGCGAAGGGGAAGCCATTGCTTGGCACTTACGCGAACTGATTGGCGGCGATGACAGCCGGTTCCAGCGCGTGGTGTTTAACGAAATCACCAAAAAAGCCATTCAAGAAGCTTTCTCTCATCCGGCTGCTTTGAATATTGACCGTGTGAATGCACAGCAAACGCGTCGATTCCTCGATCGTGTTGTTGGCTTCATGGTGTCACCGTTATTGTGGAAGAAAATTGCGCGTGGGTTGTCAGCTGGGCGCGTACAATCCGTCGCGGTGCGCTTAGTAGTTGAGCGCGAACGCGAAATCAAAGCCTTTGTACCAGAAGAATATTGGGATATTTACGCCGATTTATCGACGCAAAATAGTGATGCATTGCGTATGCAGGTGCAAAAGCACCTCGGCAAGACCTTTAAAGCGAACGATAAGGCCGCTGCCGACGCCGCTGTGGCTGCATTGAAGGGTGCCCAATACAAAGTCATAGACCGCGAAGATAAACCGACTAGCAGCCGTCCCTCGGCGCCGTTCATTACATCAACCCTGCAACAGGCCGCTAGTACGCGGTTAGGTTTCGGGGTGAAAAAGACCATGATGTTAGCGCAGCGTTTGTACGAAGCGGGTCATATTACCTACATGCGTACCGACTCAACCAACTTGAGCCAAGAGGCTGTGGCTACTTGTCGAGACTACATTGGCAAGAACTTCGGCAGCGATTATTTGCCAGCGAAACCGAACGTTTATGGCTCTAAGCAAAATGCACAAGAAGCGCACGAGGCCATTCGTCCTTCAAGCGTCGGCGTGAAGTCAGAAAGTTTGCGTGATATGGAACGCGATGCACAGCGTTTGTATGAACTCATTTGGCGCCAATTTGTGGCGTGTCAAATGACGCCAGCTCAATACGATGCAACCACCATTTCCGTGCAAGCCGGTGATTATGAGCTGCGTGCCCGTGGGCGAGTGTTGCGCTTCCCTGGCTGGACCAAAGTGCAGCCGCCAGCGGGCTCGAAGAATAATGAAGATGCAACCTTACCTGATGTGAAAAAAGGTGAAGAATTGGCTCTGCAACAGCTTGACCCGCAGCAACACTTTACCAAGCCGCCGGCGCGCTTTAGCGAAGCTTCGTTAGTCAAAGAGCTTGAAAAGCGCGGTATCGGCCGCCCATCAACCTATGCGTCAATTATTTCAACCATTCAAGATCGTGGCTATGTGCGGGTAGAAAACCGCCGGTTCTACGCGGAGAAAATGGGTGAGATAGTCAATGACCGTTTGGTTGACAACTTCCCGCGTTTATTGAACTACAGTTTCACCGCTGAAATGGAACAAGCGCTAGATGAGATTGCCGAAGGGAACCGCAATTGGAAATCGACATTAGATCAGTTCTACGACGATTTCAGTGCGAAATTACAGCAAGCCGAAATGACCCCAGAAGAGGGCGGTATGCGCCCGAATCAAATGGTGCTGACCGACATTAAATGTCCGAAGTGCGGTCGTCCGATGGGTATTCGTACCGCATCAACCGGCGTGTTCTTGGGTTGTTCTGGCTACGAACTACCGCCAAAAGAGCGTTGCACGCAAACCATGAACCTGTTGCCAGGTGAAGAAGCCGTAAGCGTCAAAGACGATGACGACGAAGCGGAAACCATGGCGCTGCGCGCGAAAAAACGTTGCCCGAAATGTGGTACGGCAATGGACAGTTATTTAATTGACCAAGAACGCAAACTGCACGTGTGTGGTAATAACCCAGCGTGTGATGGCTATGTGGTTGAGCAGGGCGAATTCCGCATTAAAGGTTACGATGGGCCAGTGCTTGAATGTGACCGTTGTGGCAGTGATATGCAGTTGAAAACCGGCCGTTTTGGTAAGTATTTTGATTGTACCAACAGCGAGTGTAAGAACACCCGTAAGTTACTGAAAAACGGCCAACCAGCGCCACCAAAAGAAGATCCCGTGCCGTTCCCTGAACTGCCGTGTGAAGACTCGAACGCGTACTTCGTATTGCGTGACGGTGCGTCGGGTGTGTTTTTGTCAGCGAATACCTTCCCGCGTTCACGTGAAACCCGTGCGGTGAAAGTGAGTGAGCTGAAGCGCTTTAAAGATCGCATTCCAAGTAAGTTCCATTACTTAGCGGAAGCGCCTGAAAAAGACGACGATGGCAACGAAGCCATTGTACGTTACAGCCGCAAGAACAAAGAACAGTACGTGATTACCGAAGTGAATGGTAAAGCGACAGGTTGGCAAGCGTTTTACTCTGGTGGTGTTTGGCGCGTCGAAGCAAAGAAGAATAAACGCAAGTAAACAAAGAAGCGAGAACCAAAGTGTTTGACTATCTTAGAGTGACTAATTTACGTGCTTTTAAAGACTCCGGAAAAATAAAACTTAATCCATTGACTATATTGGTGGGGAAGAATAGTTCCGGGAAAAGTACGTTAGCCCGTGTGTTGCCTTTGTTAAGACAATCTGTAGAGGTAAGTACTCGAGGACCAATTCTATGGTTTGGAAATAAATATGTTGATTTTGGTAGCTTCGCAACAGCAATAAACTCGAATGCAGATACTAAAGAGATAACTTTTGAAATAGGCTTGAAAACACTCCTAGGGCAATTCGTGTATTTATCTAACTCGAAAAAAAATAAAGATGATTTTAATCGAGAAATAAAGATTGCGCTCACTCTTTGTGATGATAATAAATCTACTAAATTGAAATCTTTTAGTGTAGTTAGTGACGATTTATCAATAGATGTAAGAAACACCTCTGGCTCCAAAGCGGTTATTGAATTGAACGGTGTTCAGGTAACTTCCTTATCTGCAACAATTGAAAATGCAATTGATTTTGGTTTACTTCCAGATTTAGCAATAGTTCTGGAGGGTGAAAGTAAATCTAAGAATTATTATTTTGATGATAATTCAAAATATAAATTAGACCTTCTAAAAAAATACTCTGATAGTTATAAATTGAAATTCGAAAGTGAAGAATCTTCAAATAAATTCTATTCGGAGCTATTAGATATTACCGATTTATCATTTTTTGGGTATAAATCTAATATAAATTATCTCGCTGAGCGGCATGGCATATTTGAAAGTGCTCTAAAACTAAATGATGAGCAGCTCAGGCAGATATGGAATGATTCGGTAATATTAAATATTCCACACCTCATAATGATGGTTAATCATCTAATTCACGAGCAAATGAAGAATATTTCTTATGTTGCTCCAGTCCGAGCTTTTGCAGAAAGGTACTATAGATTTCAGGACCTGCAAGTAAAAGAACTAGATCATACAGGCTCGAATTTAGCAATGCTGCTTTTGTCGCTAAAAAATAAACATTTATCTGATTTCAAAGGCTGGATTAAAAAACATTTAAGGTTTGAAATAAGTGTTGACCCAGTTGGTAATCATTATGCAATAAGCGTAAAACCAGAAGGCTATAAAAAGTTTCATAATTTAAGCGATATGGGATTTGGATTTTCGCAAATACTTCCAGTTGTTGTATCGATGTGGATGAGTACTAACACGAAGGCATCTCCGAGATTTAGATATTTTGGTGATGAAACTAATGTCGATAAAATAATAGTAATAGAGCAACCTGAATTGCATTTACATCCAGAGATGCAAGATATTTTAGCGTCCACAATAGTTAATGTTGCTAGCAATTATAAGAATTTAAGGATTAAGTTCTTAATTGAGACGCATAGTAAAACATTTATCGATGCAATAGGTCGCTGCATTCGAGCAAAGGAAATAGATTCAGATTCTGTATCCATTAATATCGTTGAGCATGAGGCAATTTCGGATACGTCGGTAGTAAAACAGTCAAGCTTTAATGAACAGGGGCAACTGCTGAATTGGCCGCTTGGCTTTTTCTCGTCGTGATACTAATGTTAATAGTTCTTAGATCGATTAATTTGATAAACAACAGCCAATCTTCTTCTGAAAAGAATGTTGCGTTATATAGAATTATTAATGCTGCGATCGAACAGAAACATGCGGTAATTATCGATGACGTTCCGGAATCTTATAATCCGAAGAATTTTGGAAGATTAGGGGACTTTGTTGTAGGTCAAATTATCAACATTAGGGATATATATAGCGAAAATGAAGCTATGAAAACTTTGGTAAACAAGTTTTTAATTGTAGATTTTTCGTTAGATCGATTGGCAATTAATTTAGACAGTTATGGAAATTTGATTGTCGGGTACACTAAGCTTGTTCAATCTAACTTCCTAGAAAGTAGCAATCTTATTCTTGAAGATTTAAATGATAAAGAGGTTTACTATTCTTTTGTCAATTATTATTGCTATCACAATCGGATAAATAATTTTAATTTCAAACTCGATTTCAGAGCTGGTGGTGGTAGTAGTTGTCGACGTCACTTCGATGAATCGATAGATGATAATAGACTGACGATTTGTATAGTTGATAGCGACAGAAGGCATCCTAATGGGCCATTGGGAAGTACAGCGCAACTATTTAGTAACGTTTTTGATAGAGAACAAGACTTTTGGTATCTCGAGATTCTTCCTCATCACGAAGCCGAGAACATTATTCCGATTAGTGTATATAAAAAGGGATATCTCTTGTTGAAAGAGAGAAAGCGAGCACAGCTTCTTGAGTCAATTAAGAGCGTGTTATATGGCAGCACCGGCTCTGTCCGTTATTTTGATTTTAAGAAAGGTTTGACTGCATACCAATACGGGTTCTTGGAAAGTACCTATGGAGCCTACTGGGAACATGTTATAAATGGTTTAGATATCAACGAGTCATGTTTGGGGTGTATAAGAAATGTTTCATCTTTTACTAGGATAAAAAAAGGCTGCTACCATTGTCCGAATAATACTAATTGCGTATTTATCCAAAGTATTTGCTGCGATGCAGCAACCACCCTTCAGGTAATCAAAAAAAAGCAGGTTGATTTGAATCGATTATTTAATAGCGCTATGAGTGAAGCCCCCGCTCAGGTTGATGAGATTCTTAGAATTGGAAAGGTTCTATTTTCGTGGGGCTATGCGTCAAACTTTCAGTCTGCTTCCTAAAATCGATAACTTTGCAATCGTATGGTTATCATTCGCTATTAGCTACATCTGCGATTAATTCGCTCCTTACTATAACAACCTGATTATCCGCCTCAAATCTCAATTTCACTTGTTTTCCTTCAATCTTAACGACGCAAATTCTAATTTTATTATCGATCACAATCTCTTCACCGATCTTTCTCGTTAATGTCAACATGTCCTTGATTCTCCGTTAAAATAAATATTGTAAAGGAAAGTCTAGGGCATATCGTAAAATTAAGACATCACTACGGAAGTTGTTGGTTATTGTCGTACATTGTAGTCAACTATTAAAGCGGCGCATGCCAAGTATCACATGCCTGCAAGGTGTTCTGCATCAGCGTTGCTACGGTCATCGGGCCGACGCCGCCTGGCACTGGGGTAATGTATGAGGCGCGCTGCTCAGCAGTTTCAAACTCAATATCACCAACGAGTTTTCCAGAAGGCAAACGGTTAATACCCACATCAATCACTACGGCGCCCGGTTTGACCCATTCGCCAGGAATGAAGTTTGGCTTGCCAACAGCAACGACAAGAACATCAGCACGTTGCACGTGCTCTTTTAAATCATTAGTAAAGCGGTGACAAACGGTTGTGGTGGCACCAGCCAGCAACAACTCTAGGCTCATTGGGCGGCCAACAATGTTGGAAGCGCCAACCACCACGGCGTTTTTGCCATGCAAGTCTAAGCCAATGGAATCGAGTAGAGTGATCACGCCGCGCGGGGTGCATGGGCGTAATGCCGGGTTACGTTGGGCTAAACGGCCCATGTTAAACGGGTGAAAGCCGTCAACGTCTTTGAATGGATTAATGCGCTCGAGAATGGCTTGTGCATCTAAGCCCTGCGGCAATGGCAGTTGCACCAAGATACCATCAATTTCAGCATCGTTATTGAGTTGGTCGATTAAGGCTTCGAGTTCTGCTTGTGTGGTTGTGGCTGGCAAGTCGAATGCTTTAGACACAATGCCTACTTCTTTGCAGGCGTTGCGCTTACTGCCAACGTAAACTGCAGAGGCTGGGTCTTCACCCACCATGACGACGGCAAGGCCGGGGGCGCGAGCACCGGCAGCAAGGCGTTTGGCAACCCCTTGTTTTACTTCATCACGAACTTGTTGAGCTACTTGTTTACCATCAATACGTTGCGCAGTCATTGCTGTGAACACCTTATTCGGTTAAATGCTGATGTGTCGAGTTCATGGGCTGCTATTTTCGCATGTTTTTTGCTAAGGTTGTAGCGTCGATTAAACGGGTACTGAAATACGGAATGAATAAATTTCAGTCAGCCTGTTGGTATTTTCAGCAGTCGGACATTTTGGGCAAAAAAATGTTTGACGCGTTACGGCCCAACAGGTAATATTCGCCCCCGTTGTCAGGCCGCGTCCTGCACGGGATTTTAAAGACTTATAAGAAGTATGTCGGCGAGTAGCGCAGCTTGGTAGCGCACTTGTTTTGGGTACAAGGGGTCGCTGGTTCGAATCCAGTCTCGCCGACCATTTCTTAAAGTGCGAAATGCGCCCGTAGCTCAGCTGGATAGAGCAACGGCCTTCTAAGCCGTCGGTCGCAGGTTCGAATCCTGCCGGGTGCGCCATTAAAGCCCTGGCACAACATATGAAGTGGTGGCTGTAGCTCAGTTGGTAGAGCCCCGGATTGTGATTCCGGTTGTCGTGGGTTCAAGTCCCATCAGCCACCCCATTTCTCTGCTTTTCAGCATTATCTCAAAAATTTGAAGTCGGCGAGTAGCGCAGCTTGGTAGCGCACTTGTTTTGGGTACAAGGGGTCGCTGGTTCGAATCCAGTCTCGCCGACCATTCTCATGATTCATTCCAACATTGATTCCCTCTTAGCATAGATTTTTCTCGAAAGTTGCGTATAATTTCGGCATCTGTTTAAAATTTGCTACAAGCTATAACAACTATAAGAGCTTATTTCATGCTAGAGAACATGCCAAAACAGCATGCTAACCATGCATCTTCAACAGAGGAAGGCTTTGGCTTGATGATTTCGGTCATCAGCATGCAACTCATCAATTCTACGCCTGATCAAAGCCAAACCCACATTGAGCATGCTCTCGCGTTATTGGGGCGCGGAGGCAGCAAAGATCGCTGCTATGTGTTTGAATTTTCAAAAAATCACTCAAAAATGTCGAATACCTACGAGTGGACAAACGACGGTATACAAGCGCATAAACCCGATTTGCAAGATATTCCCGCTGAAATGATGCCGTACTTCTTTGAGCGTATGCTCGAAGACGGACAGATTTTGGTTGATGATGCAAAAATGTTACCAGAGAGTGCGGGTGGCTTCCGTGACGAGTTATTGCGCGAAAATATTCGCTCGATGATGGCCGTTGGCATGTACATGGAAGGCAAGCTGGTTGGTTTTGTCGGGTGTGATTTGGTGAATCGCCAGACCCAATGGGTAGAACGCGATATTCGGCAGATGCGTCTCGTCGCCGACATGATCGCCAATACTATTGCTCGTCACAAAACCGAAGAACAGTTACGTGCGACAGAAGCACAGCTTTTAGAAGCCAACGCGAAGCTTGCGCAATTGGCGCGCCAAGATAGCTTGACTGGGTTGGTGAATCGTCGCGGTTTAGATGAATGCCTTGAACATGAATTACGCCGGGCTATTCGAGCGCAGCACCCGTTAACGTTGCTCATGGTTGATGTCGATTTCTTTAAGCGTCTTAACGATGAGCACGGTCACCTGCATGGCGACGAGGTATTAAAGGCTGTGGCGGATATCTTACAAAGTCATTTCAAACGCACCGGTGAATATGTCGCCCGCTTTGGTGGTGACGAATTTATGGTGGTTTGTCCTCAGTCAGAAGTTGACGAGTTAACCGTACAAGCGAAAAAAGTTCTCGCTCGGGTTAGGTTGTTAGAGAAACGGTTAGGGAGTCCTGTCACCGTGAGTATTGGAGTTCATTCTGATATTCCATCGGCAACGACAACCACCGATGATTTAATGCGAGAGGTTGATGTTGCGGTATATTTCGCTAAGCAATGTGGCCGTAATCGTATTGAAGTAAATCCAAAGGCACAGAGTAAGTTAGCAACAAGCTAATACT
Source organism: Pseudidiomarina andamanensis (assembly GCF_009734345.1). GTDB lineage: Bacteria > Pseudomonadota > Gammaproteobacteria > Enterobacterales > Alteromonadaceae > Pseudidiomarina > Pseudidiomarina andamanensis. The sequence goes on from NZ_CP032551.1 coordinate 204,100, forward strand.
GCGCCATCACCGCGCTACGCGCACAATCACAGCGCAATCGCCGCAAAAATGTCCGTTCCTACTCGACGTAGGCCCATGGCTTCGCTATAATGCGGCGTCATTTTGAAGGGCCCCGCTGGTAGTGGGCTCAGGCCAATAGTGAAGCCGAGGTAACAAAGCAATGCAGGTTTCTGTAGAGACAACCCAAGGATTAGAGCGTCGCGCCACGATCACCGTGCCAGCTGACGTTATCGAAAACGAAGTCAAGCGTCTGTTAAAAGACGAGTACCGTAACCGTCGTATCAACGGTTTCCGTAAAGGCAAAGTTCCACCAAATGTTTTGCAGAAATTATTTGGTAAAGAAGCGCGTGCACGTGCTGCTTCAAACCTTATGCAAAGCAAATACTTCGAAGCAATGATGCAGGAAAAAATCAACCCAGTGGGTATGCCTGCCATTGAGCCAAAAGTAAACGAAGAAGGTCAAGATCTTCAATTCGTAGCTACTTTCGAAGTTTACCCAGAAGTTAAAGTTGCTGCTTTAGACAAGTTAGCTGTTGAAAAGCCAGACGTTGAAGTGACTGACAAAGACGTCGACACCATGCTTGATACATTGCGCAAGCAACACGCTAGCTGGAAAGAAATTAAGCGTAAGTCGAAGAAAGGTGAGCGTATCACTATCGATTTCACTGGCTCTGTAGACGGTGAAGAATTCGAAGGTGGTAAAGCGACTGATTTTGCACTTGAGCTTGGCGAAGGTCGTATGATTCCTGGTTTCGAAGACCAAATTATTGGTATGAAAACTGGCGAAGAAAAAACAATTACCGTGACTTTCCCGGAAGATTACCACGCTGAAAACCTGAAAGGTAAAGAAGCGCAGTTCGTGATTGTGGCGAAGAAAGTTGAAGAGCGTGACTTACCAGAACTAACTGACGAGTTCGTTTCTTTGTTCGGTATTAAAGACGGCGGCGTTGATGCGTTGAAAGCTGAAGTTCGTAAGAATATGGAACGTGAGCTGAAAAACGCTGTGCAAAGCAAAGTGAAAGAGCAAGTTTTGAAAGGCTTGGTTGAGCACAACGACGTTGACTTACCAAAAGCGATGGTTGACCAAGAAATTGATGTGTTGCGTCGTCAAGCAATGCAACGTTTCGGTGGTAACCAAGCACAGTTGCCGCAACTTCCAGCTGATTTGTTTGAAGAACAAGCGAAAGAGCGCGTGAAAGTTGGTTTGTTACTGGGCGAAGTGATTCGTGGTAACGAGTTGAAAGTTGACGAGAAAAAAGTTGACGAGATCATCGAGAACAACGCTTCTGCGTACGAAGATCCAGCTGAAGTTATCGCTTACTACAAAGGTAACGAAGAAATGATGCAGCAAATTCGCAATGTTGCATTAGAAGAACAAGCAATTGAGTTCATTCTTTCTCAAGCAAAAGTTAAAGCAAAGAAAACCAGCTTTGACGAGTTGATGAACCCGAAAAAATAAAAGAGTTGCGAATACCGTCACAACAACGTTGACGGCATCGACTACAACTTGGTTTAATGGCTCGTATAAACTTATACGAGCCATTTTTATTTCAGGAGTCGTAAATTATGTCGGATATGGCGCTAGACCCAATGGCACAATTGGTGCCGATGGTAGTGGAACAGACAGCAAAAGGAGAGCGCTCGTACGATATCTACTCGCGCTTATTGAAAGAGCGCGTAATTTTCTGTTGTGGTCAGGTTGAAGATCACATGGCCAACTTAATTGTGGCGCAGTTGCTATTCTTAGAATCAGATAACCCAGATAAAGATATCTACTTGTACATCAATTCACCGGGCGGTGCTGTTACTGCGGGTATGGCGATTTACGATACCATGCGCTTCATTAAGCCAGACGTGAGCACTGTATGTATGGGGCAAGCGGCGAGCATGGGAGCATTTTTGCTTGCTGGCGGTGCGAAAGGTAAGCGTTTCTGTTTGCCAAACTCACGCGTGATGATTCACCAGCCGTTAGGTGGCTTCCAAGGCCAAGCATCTGATTTTGAAATTCATGCGCGTCAGATTTTAGATATTAAAGATAAACTGAATCGCATGTTGGCAGAGAACACCGGCAAAGATTTAGAACAAGTCGCAAAAGACACTGATCGTGATTACTTTATGTCTGCTGAAGAAGCAGTGAACTATGGCTTGGTAGATAAAGTATTGACGCAACGAGGCGGAGAATAGAATGACCGATAAAACTGAAGGTAATGGCGAAAAGCCGTTGTTTTGTACCTTCTGCGGAAAAAGTCAGCACGAGGTTCGCAAGCTAATTGCAGGGCCTTCGGTATTTATTTGTGATGAATGTGTGGATTTGTGTAACGATATTTTGGAAGAAGAGATTCAGAATATTGCGCCGCAAGAAGAGCAAAAGAAACTACCAACACCACACGAAATTCGTGCCCATCTTGATGAATATGTTATTGGTCAAGAAATGGCGAAAAAGGTGTTGGCTGTAGCTGTTTATAACCACTACAAGCGCTTGGCCAACAACGAAACCAAGAGTAAAGACGAAGAGCTGGTTGAGCTGGGCAAAAGTAATATTTTGCTTATTGGCCCAACTGGTAGTGGTAAGACGTACTTAGCAGAAACGCTAGCGCGCTTTTTGGATGTGCCGTTCACCATGGCTGATGCCACCACGCTGACCGAAGCTGGTTATGTGGGTGAAGACGTTGAGAACATTATCCAGAAGCTGTTGCAGAAGTGTGACTACGACGTTGAGAAGGCGCAACGTGGTATTGTTTACATTGACGAAATTGACAAAATTTCGCGCAAATCGGATAACCCATCAATCACGCGAGACGTTTCGGGCGAGGGCGTTCAACAGGCTTTATTGAAGCTTATTGAAGGAACTGTAGCGGCAGTGCCGCCGCAAGGTGGACGTAAGCATCCACAACAAGAATTTCTGCAGGTAGATACCTCGAAAATTCTATTTATTGCTGGTGGTGCGTTCGCTGGTCTCGACAAGGTTATTGAGCAACGGGTTAGCGTTGGCAGTGGCATTGGCTTTGGTGCTGAAGTGAAGAGCAAACAACCCAAAGCTGAAGGCGTGACGTTAACGCAAGTTGAGCCAGAAGATTTGGTGAAATACGGTTTGATTCCAGAGTTCATTGGTCGTTTACCTGTACTGGCAACGTTGACCGAGTTGGATGAAGACGCGTTGGTGCAAATCTTACGCGAACCGAAGAATGCACTCACCAAGCAATATGGCGCGTTATTCAAGATGGAAGATGTTGAGCTTGAATTCCGCGAAGATGCATTGCGAGCCATTTCTCGTAAAGCCATGGCGCGCAAAACCGGTGCTCGAGGATTACGCTCAATTGTCGAAGCCGTGTTGCTAGATACGATGTACGACTTACCAACATTGGAAAATGTGAGTAAGGTCGTGATTGATGAATCTGTCATCAAAGGTGAGTCATCACCAATTTTAATTTATGCGAATCAACAGGATGAAAAGCACGCATCAGGTGAATAACTTGCTTGTTTAGCATGAATTTTGTGCAAAAAGGGCCAATTAGGCCCTTTTTTTGTGCAAAACATTGAACTTTCGCTGGAGCGCCACATATTAAGAGGTAAGATAGAGTGACAACTGTCACGAACCGGTTACTTGGAGAAGTTTATGAGTGAAGAACGGATTGAGCGCTTAAGCATACCTGTGCTGCCGTTGCGCGACGTGGTCGTGTACCCGCACATGGTTATCCCTTTATTTGTCGGGCGTGAAAAGTCTATTCGCTGTTTAGAAGCGGCGATGGAGCAGAACAAACAAATATTTTTGTCGGCACAAAAAGATGCATCGGTGGACGAGCCTGAGCAAGCTGACATCCACACCATTGGTACCGTCGCGACCATTTTGCAGTTATTGAAGTTGCCAGACGGCACAGTGAAAGTGTTGGTAGAAGGCAGTCAGCGGGCTGAAATTGAGCAATTCGAGCCTGAGTCTGATTTCTTCCGTGCCCAAGTGCATTACCTTGATTCTGAGGTGATGGACGAAAAAGAAGAAGAGGTGATGATTCGCTCAGCGATTAATCAGTTCGAAGGCTATGTGAAGTTAAATAAGAAAATACCGCCTGAGGTATTAACCAGCTTGTCGGGTATCGAAGAAGCTGACCGTTTAGCTGATACCATGGCGGCGCATATGCCGTTAAAGCTTAATGATAAGCAAAAGGTTCTCGAAATTACCGACGTACGTGAGCGTCTTGAATTTTTGATGGCGCTGATGGAAGGCGAAATTGATCTGCTGCAAGTAGAAAAGCGGATTCGTTCGCGCGTGAAAAAGCAGATGGAAAAGAGTCAGCGCGAGTACTATTTGAATGAGCAAATGAAAGCCATTCAAAAAGAGCTGGGCGAAATGGAAGACGGCCCTGACGAGTTTGAAGCACTGCAAAAGAAAATTGAAGACGCCAGTATGCCTGAAGAGGCAGAGAAGAAAACTCGTGCCGAATTGCAAAAACTGAAAATGATGTCACCGATGTCGGCTGAAGCGACCGTTGTGCGTGGTTACATCGACTGGATGGTGTCGGTGCCGTGGAAAAAACGTTCACGCATTAAGAAAGATTTGGCGAATGCCGAGAAGATTCTTGACGCCGATCATTACGGTTTAGAGAAAGTGAAAGAGCGTATTCTTGAGTACTTGGCGGTGCAACAGCGAACCAGTAAGGTACGCGGCGCTATTTTGTGCTTAGTAGGGCCACCAGGCGTGGGTAAAACCTCATTGGGGCAATCGATTGCGAAAGCGACTGGCCGCAAATATATCCGCATGGCTTTAGGTGGCGTACGTGATGAAGCGGAGATTCGTGGTCACCGTCGTACTTATATTGGTTCAATGCCAGGCAAGCTGATTCAGAAAATGGCGAAAGTTGGTGTTCGTAACCCACTATTTTTGCTCGACGAAATCGATAAGATGGCATCTGATATGCGCGGCGACCCTGCGTCGGCGTTGTTGGAGGTATTGGATCCTGAGCAAAACGTCAACTTCAACGACCATTACCTCGAAGTGGACTACGACTTGTCAGACGTGATGTTTGTGGCTACCTCGAACAGTATGAATATTCCAGGTCCGTTATTAGACCGTATGGAAGTGATTCGTTTGTCGGGCTATACCGAGGATGAGAAGCTGAATATTGCCAAGCGCCACCTGTTGCCGAAGCAAATTGAGCGTAATGGCCTGAAGAATAAAGAAATTAATGTCACTGACGATGCAATTACCGGCATTATTCGTTACTACACTCGCGAAGCTGGTGTGCGTAATCTTGAGCGTGAGATTTCGCGCTTATGTCGCAAAGCGGTGAAAAAGATTGTGCTAGATAAACGTATTAAACACGTTGAGATTACTGGTGACAATTTATCGGATTTCCTTGGTGTACAACGCTTTGACTTCGGTAAAGCTGAAGAGAATAACCAAGTGGGTCAAGTGACTGGCTTGGCATGGACCGAAGTTGGCGGCGATTTATTGACGATTGAAGCCACTAACGTTGCAGGTAAAGGGAAAATTACTTCAACCGGTTCTTTGGGCGATGTGATGCAAGAGTCGATTCAAACAGCTCTTACCGTCGTACGGAGCCGTGCAAATAAACTCGGTATTCCAGAGGACTTCCACGAGAAACGCGATATTCACGTCCACGTGCCTGAGGGCGCAACACCAAAAGATGGCCCAAGCGCTGGTATTGCGATGGTGACTGCATTGGTGAGCTCGCTAACCGAAATTCCGGTACGAGCAGAAGTGGCGATGACTGGCGAAATTACCTTGCGAGGTGAAGTATTAGCCATTGGTGGCTTGAAAGAGAAATTGTTAGCAGCGCATCGCGGCGGCATCAAACATGTTCTGATTCCGAAAGATAATGAACGTGATTTGAAAGAAATTAGCGATGCGGTGAAGGGGGATTTGAAGATTCAGCCGGTGCAATGGATTGATGAAGTATTGGCTGTTGCGCTTGAATCTGCGCCGAAAACCGGCGAAAAATCGGCCTAACAACGTAAAAATGAGGTCTGCAAGTCAACAATCTGCCTGCAGCCCGCATTCTTTCGTTAAAAAAATTGCTAAAAAGGGTTCTCAATCCGAAATCTTGTGGTAGCCTAGAGTCAAAGTGATTGGTCGGACTCAAACACAAAATGACTCTGGCATGCCACTTGAGTGATAGATTAATAAGGAAGATGTCTGCTAATCTGTCACTATCGCTTGAACAGTTAGTTTAAGCTTGTTATAACCTTCGCTGGCCCATTGAAAAAACAGAACGCAATGGAACCATGCAAATCTGATAATAACAATCTAAGGGGATGATACTGTGAATAAGTCTCAGTTAGTTGATAAAATTGCAGACGGAGCAGAAATTTCTAAAGCTGCGGCTGGACGTGCTCTAGATTCTTTCATCGAAGCAGTAACTGACGCTTTGAAGAAAGGTGATCAAGTAGCATTAGTTGGTTTTGGTACTTTCAGTGTTCGTGAGCGTTCAGCTCGCACTGGTCGTAACCCACAAACTGGCCAAACTATCCAAATCGCAGCTGCTAAAGTACCTTCTTTCAAAGCCGGTAAAGCACTGAAAGATTCAGTAAACTAATAAAAGCGGAGCGGTAGTTCAGCTGGTTAGAATACCGGCCTGTCACGCCGGGGGTCGCGGGTTCGAATCCCGTCCGTTCCGCCAGCAAATGCTGAAAATAACCCGAAGCTTGTCTTCGGGTTATTTTTTTTCTGCAATAGCAGATATAATACCCGCCCAACAACGGGAATAATTGAGGTTTAGTGAGATATGTTGGACAGGATTCGTGAAGGGTCGCAAAGCTTTATAGTGAAAGCGATTCTAGTATTGATTGCCCTTACTTTTGCCTTAGCTGGAATAGGTGGTTATATCACTAACCAGCCAGAGCCATCGGTAGCCGTGGTAAACGGTGAGGAAATTACTCGGGTTGAATTTGATCGTGCCGTTGATAACGAGCGCGCACGTCAACAGGAACAGTTTGGCGACTTTTATGCCACGCTAGCCGCTGACCCAGGTTTCAATCAGCAGTTACGCCAACAAGTGTTGGACGACTTGATTAACCAGAAGCTGGTAGAGATATACTCGCGTGATGCGGGTTTACGTGTTTCTGACGAGCAGGTAAAAGCAGCGATTCGTGAAATCAGCGCATTCCAAGTGGCTGGTCAGTTTGATAATACAACATATCAAATGACATTGAGCGGTTTGGGCTACACGCCAGACGGTTTTGCTGAACTGATGCGACGCGACTTAGCTCGTACACAATTGTTGCAAGCCATGGTCGAGTCTGAGTTTGCGCTTCCGAGCGAAGCTGCAGCGGTGCAACGTTTGGTTAACCAAAAACGTAGTGGTGCTTATACGACTATTGAACTTGATAAGTATATTGACTCTGTTGAAGTAACCGACGCCGAACTTGAGCAATGGTATCAAGAAAATCAGCAACGCTTTAATGTGGCAGAGCAGGTGAAGGTTGAGTTTGTTCAACTGGACGCTGATGTTGTAGCTGAGAATGTTGAAGTTGACGAGAGCGTTGTACGTGAATGGTACGACAACAATCAGTCGCGTTATCAAACACAAGATCGCTATCGTTTCGCACATATTCTTATTGAAGGTGAAGGCGAAGCGGCAGAAAAAGAAGCGCAGGAAGTGTTAACGAAGCTTACTGAAGGCGCTGATTTTGCCGAACTTGCCGCGGAATATTCAGATGATATTTTCACCGCAGAAACCGGTGGTGACCTGGACTTTATTGAAAAAGGCACCATGGATCCTGCGTTTGATGAAGCGGCCTTTGCGTTAAAAGAAGTTGGCGATATTAGCGGCGTTGTTAGTACTTCATTTGGTTATCACATCATCAAGCTAACCGAGATTGAAGAGGGTACGTCAACTTCGTTTGAAGAAGTGCGCGATGAAATTGTTGCTGAGATGCGTGAAGACCGTGTGAAGCAAGCTTATTACGAGCTTCAACAAAAAGTTTCGGCATTAGCGTTTGATATTCCAGACACACTGCAGCCGGTTGCTGAAGAAACCGCAGTAACAGTACGTCAGAGTGATTGGTTCAACCGTAACACAGCGCCTACTGCATTAAATCATCCTGTGGTTATCGAGCAATTGTTTAATCGTGACTTCATTGATGAAGGCTTAAATAGTGACCTTATTGAAGTTAACGATAAACAAGCTGTGGTAGTGCGTGTCATTGATTTCAAGCCAGCATCAATTAAATCACTTGATGAAGTTCGTGCGCAGGTATTAGATAACGTTCGTACTGAAAAAGCACAAGCAGCAGCTCGTGAAGAAGCTGAAGCTTTGGCAGCTCAGCTACGCAATGGTGAGTCACCGAGCGTTGAGTTAACCGCATTAGAAGCTGTTGATCGTCGTAACACAGAAGTGCCGCGAGCGGTTATTCAAAGCTTATTCGAGCAAGCTGTGCCAGCAGCTGACTCAGTTCAAGTTGCGGTAACAGAATTGAGCAGTGGTGCTTTAGCTGTCGTTCAGTTGACTGACGTTATGGCCGGTGAAGTTGATGAGACAATGCAAGCACAAATGGCTGAGCAATTGACGAATAGCTTCACACAGCAAAGCTATGGCGCGTTTATTGAAGCTCTGCGTGAAGAAGCAGAAATTGAGATTCGTATTGATGGTACTGCTGCTGAATAAATCGTGATAAAGCATGTAAGAAAAACCCGGGCTTGTCCCGGGTTTTTTGTTGGTGTCGTAAGATTAACTGGGATAAAGAGGGGATAGCGTATCCTTTTTGCTCTTTGTTGATTTACGTTGCTTTTGCGCTGCTTTGAGAGCTCTTATAAGTGCTTTCCCTTCAAGCCAGGTAGCACCAGCACCAGAAAAGCGACAACGCTGTATATGGTCTATCTGACTGGACAACGGTTGGTGATTGAAGTGTTGCGCTAATTCAAAGAGGTCAAACATTGGCAATTGAAATTTCTCTCGAGCCCACTTACGAAGCGCCAAATCGGTTGCGTTAGCGTCATTTTCGAGAGCAACTTTCTGTAGGTGGCTCCAAGATGCGGCTGCTGTGTTTTGCTCTTTGTTATCATTTATTGCCACTGGTTTAGCAGAACGACGTAGCCACCACCATGCCCATAAGCTAAGCGTGATAACCCAAAGTGCAGCGAAGATAACAGCCAAATAAAAATAGAGCGTATTGTTTGATTGATATTGCGCTTTAGTTTGTTGTGTCGGCTCATCAACAACAACGTCGTTTTCATTAGCAGGTTTATCGGCAACTGGTGCAGGAGCGGCCGCTTGCGAGCTCGGGCTTACTTCTAAGGTGATGGGCTCAGAAGAAGATAGCTGTGCTTGCCCTAGTCGGGTGTTGAACCATTCTACTTGAACTTCAGGGATGGTGAACTTGCCTGCCTGACGCGGAATGACTGCGACAGTTTGGCTACGTTGTGCAATAACTCTACCGTTGCGAGTTGTGCTCGCAAACTCAGGTGATTCGGGGTAAACCGAAGCGCCGTCAAAATCATCGAGAGTTAGGGTTGGGAGTTGTTCCGTGCTCACCCCAATAGCGGTTACGCGATAAGTGAGAGTGATCGGTTGGCCAACTTCTATTGGTTGCTCTGGGTTTGCACGCTCGACGCTGACACTCACGAGTTCAGATGGTAGCCAGTGCCCAGTCCAATCGGCCGGACGAGGTAATACGGTGATAGAAGTAGGCACCGCAACGGCACTGACGGGTTGGGTAGTCGCAATAGATGAAAAAACCGAACGACTGGAATCGCGTGTTATTTGTCCTTCAAATACCGGTCCTTCTAACTTCAAATCACCTGAGCGCTGTGGCGTGATCAAATAAGTACGTTGGAATACTTGGTAGCGCTTGCCGTTGATGATCTCGTAGGATTCTTCATCTTTACCAAATTGCACCACTTCGGCCTCAGGTAAATTCGGCGCAATTAAATTTCCACTATGAAGATTCGCACTCAAATAGAGACGTGAGACCAGCTTGAACTGCTGTTGAACATAAACGCGCTTAGATTCTAATGAGGTGCGAATAAAAGCCGGTCGTTGCTCTAACTCATCAACCGACGCGGCCGCATCAAGAATCGTCAACTCAATGGCATTACTGCGCGCTGATCCTATCTGAATAGGTGGAATTCTGACGATACCCGGTGTCGCTGGAGCTTGAAGGTTGACAATAAACGACGTTGTTCGAGTTGTTACGCCATTAATGACGCTGGTGCGGCGTGAAGACCGCACGTTGAGAATACGAAAGTCACGTAATTGTTGCTCTGCATCCCATGCAGATTCACTGATATCATCATTGATAGTTACCGTGAGCGTGAACGGCTCACTTTGAATGATTGGATTTTTATCAACGCTTGCGACAATTTCGGCTTCTTGTGCGCTAGCTGCTGCGCTAAACCAAAAGACAAGCGATATCAGAAATACTTTCAACACATTGTTTACCACGATTTCTCAACTCCTGGAGGCGAACCTTGGCGTCGCCGCTGCTGCGCCTCAAACTGCATTTTATTACGTAATAATACAGCGGGATCATCTTCGATACGATTCAACCACTGCTGCATTTGTTGCTGTAATTCTTCTTCCGACGGGTCGCCTAGCTGACTTTGCAGTGGCTTCTCTTCGCCCTCACGTGCCTTTTGCTCAGCTTCTGACTGCTCTTGTGAATCAGATTCTTTGGTTTGTTCGGCTTGCTGCTGTTGTTGTTGCGACTGATCGGTTTGAGATTGGTTCTTCTCGGTTTGTTGCTCAGCGTCTTGTTTGGCATTTTGTTCCGAGCTTTGATCAGCGTTTTGATTCGAGTTCTGATCGGAATTCTGCTGTTGCTGTGACTGCCCCTGTTGATTGGATTGGTTTTGCTGTTGTTGTTCAGCAAGCTGCTTGGCTAAATCTAAGTTTTGCTGTGCTTCCGTCCAATCAGGACGACGCTCCAACGCCGCTGCGTAGGCATTCTTTGCCTCATCATAGCGCTGCAGTTGCATTAAACTATTGCCTTGATTGTAAAAGCCCTCAGCGCTATCAAGTTGAGAGAAATCTACCAATGCTTGATCATAGTTACCAGCCCGATAATTGGCAGTACCGCGTTGCCAAGCATTATCGGTAATGGTCGCAGCACGTTCATAATTGCCATTTTTTAAGGCTTGATCTGCTTGTTGATAGGGCGTTTGCCATAACTTTTCATGCCATGCTAAAGGCTCTTGCTGCGCAGCATACACAGGATGACTGAGAGCAATCACGAAGAGTAAAGGAGCCATACTCAGTAGTCTTCCTCGTCGCGCTAGAGGCAGCAGTAACAGCAAGATTAATGGAATCAGCCAAGGCCCTTGATCGGCCCATTGATCGCCTGCCTGCATCGAACTTTTATCGCCATCTCGTGTTGTTGGTGCTTGCGACGTGAGGTACACAATATCTTGTTGGTCGGCTCGAATTTGAATAAAACGGCCGCCGCTGCGCTCAGCAAGGACCGGTAATCCGCCAACACTTAATTTTGGAATGACCACATTGTCGCTACTATCTCGCAGCAGTCGACCATCGGGTAATTGAATGGGCGCACCAGCCTCAGTGCCCACGGCTAAAATGTTGAGTCGATGCGCAGTACGATTGATGAAGTCGCCGATATCAGTTTGATCACGACTATCGATGCCATCGGTAAGCCAATAGATATCACCTTCAGGGTAGCCGGCTTCCTTGAGAAGTTGATCGGCGAGTTCCAATGCTCGCACTGGATAACTTCCCGGAGTTGGCATAATGTCTGGGCTCAATGCGCGAATGAGGTTGGTTAAATTGCTGCCATCAGCGGTTAAGGGGCTGATGGTAAACGCATCACCGGCATAAGCAATAAGGCCGATGTCGCCATCGATATGCTCAGTCACTAAGTCTGTTGCTTTAAAGCGCATTTGACTCAAGCGATTTGGCGGGAGATCAGTGCTGTAGACTGACAGCGACATGTCCATTACCACCACCGAGCCGGCTTTTAATTGATAGACCGGTTGCGGTAATTTTTGCCAGGCTGGACCGGCTAACGCAAGTGCGCTGCAGCTTAACGCCAGACCCACGAGCATCAATTGAAATCGACCGCTACGCTGGCCGTTGCGTGGTAGCAATATAGCTTGTAAGTGGGCGGGGATTATTTTTGACCAACCCTGTTTTTCGTGTGCATGTCGCCATGCCCACCATGTGATGATGACAACCGGAATTAACGTTAATAACCACCATGGTCGCAAGAAATGGAAATCAGCCATGCTGCCTCCAATTGCGTCGAGTCGTTTGTAGTATCGCAAGCGCTAGCATAATCCACGCTAACCCTAAGGGCCAATGGTAAAGCGCAGTTTGCGGTCGGCGAAGTTGATTTTCACCCTGTACTGGTTCATAGGTATCAAGCTCTGTATAAATGCGTTCAAGTTCTTCTGTGCTGCGAGCTCGAAAGTATTCACCACCGGTTTCGTCGGCTAGCTGACGCAACATATTCTCATCCAAATCTCGACTTGGATTCACTCGGCGTTGACCGAAGAATCCATCAACCACAATTTCTTCAGCGCCAACGCCAATTGTGTAAATTTTCACATCGTAATACTTGGCAAGTTCTAGGGCTTGCGCGGGCGAAACATTGCCCGCAGTATTTTGTCCATCGGTGACTAGAATTAATATCTTGTTGGTTTGTGGACGATCAGCGAAGCGTTTGGCCGTGAGTGCAATAGCATCGCCAATGGCTGTGCGCTCACCAATCAAACGCAGCACTGTTTCATCAAGCATTTTCTGCACGGTCGCACGGTCAAAGGTCATCGGCGCCTGAACATACGCGGTATCTGCGAATAAAATTAATCCAAGACGATCGCCGACGCGGCGCTCAATAAAATCATGCATCACATGTTTGAGCATAGTTAAACGGTCGACTTGTTGACCGTTAATTGCCATATCAGCAATTTCCATGCTGCCGGATAAATCAACGGCAATCATCATTTCGCGAGCATCATTTTGCGCAGGGATGGGTTCGCCAAGCCATTGTGGGCGCATCAACGCAACAATAAGCAGTGTCCACACCAAAACCCCAATAGCGTTCCCTAATCGGCTGTGGCGCGGTTTAATGGTAGCTGATGCAACCGCAGGAAGATGGGTAACGGTAAGCGGCTGAGATTGCTGAATGTGAGGGCGGCGTAACCAGCGATAAATAAAGGGAATCGGCCAAACAAGCCCTGCCCAGAGCCAAGCGAAATCAATCATCGCGTTGCTCCTTCAGTTGCTTGTTTGAGAGTGGAAGCGCTTGCTTCAACCACACTGCTGCAAACTTTCGATATGGCTCAATCCATTGCTCTTGTGCTACATACGGTTGATAACTCGCTTCGCTTAATGCGGTGAGTAATGGTTGATAACGACGACGTTGACGCGTGTTTAATTGCTCGCCTAAAAAATCCCACCAGTTTAATGTTTCCTCATGCGGCACGTAGGCTAGCGTCGCCTGTTTTAATATTAACGTGATAGCACTAAGTGTTTCTGGCGGCTGCTTTCGCAGTTGTTTTAACGCGAGTCGGCGAGGGCGGCGTTTGCGATAGGCTCGCACACTCAAAACAATGCTACTGACAACCGTAATGATGGCGACAGTTGCAAGAATGTACCAACCGCTCGCAAGTGGCCACCAAGACGCTGCAGGAGCTGCCACAATGTCGTTAATTTCAATGGGCTTATCGAGCAGTATCATAACAACTCCCCAGGCCATTGGTTCTCGAGCGCGTCGGCGGCGCTGAATAAACGTAGCGGGCACCCTAATTGCTGCCATTGCTTTAAGACCTCTTGCATGCGCTGCTGTTGTGCGTGTGCGTAAGCATGCCGTTGATGTTTGTTGTATGGATCAACCACCACGTCTTGTTCACCATCGGTCATTTCTAATGATGTGTGCTCGGTCACCTGCGGTAACTGCAGCTCAAGCGGGTCTGCAATTGTAAACGGCATGAGCTGACAGTGACGTTGCAACGCAAGACAATGGCGCCAAAGCGCCGGGTCATCGCTCAACCAGTCACTAATTAAATAAATAATGCTGCCGGGACGAGCCAACTGTTGTAGCCGCTCAAGAGCCTTTGGAAATACGTTTTGATGATGGTGTTGCTGCCAATTTGTCATGGCGAGTTGTTGTTGTTCAACTAAGTGATGGATCACTTGCATGACGCCGTGATGACGCGCTTGTGGCTTAATTTCTGCATGACCATGTTGACTGGTAATGACCGCGCCAATGCGATCGCCTCTTGCCACCGCAAGCCAAGCTAAAGAAGCCGCCAAATGGCAGGCCTGCACAGATTTAAATAGCAGTTGGCTGCCAAATTGCATACTGTCACTCAAATCGACAACAACAAATACAGGGCGTTCGCGCTCTTCACGAAATAGTTTGGTGTGCGGCGTGCCGGTGCGCGCGGTGACACGCCAATCGATGGCGCGTATATCGTCACCAGCTTGGTAGTGGCGGAATTCATCAAACTCCATACCACGTCCTTTGAACTTGCTTAATAGTGCGCCGCTTGGTCCAGGAGGCGGATGTAAGCGGCGAAAGCGCTGAAATGCGTTCACTTTACTGCGGTAATACATGAGTTCGTGACTACTCACGTGAATACCGTCGCTACGCCACGTATCAAGCCATTGCGTAACGAGTTCCGGTGATAAGACGGTACGAAGTGCGCTCATTTACGGTGCTGGAACTAACTGAATGATTTGCGCTAACACTTGGTCAGCATCAATGCCATCGGCTTCCGCTTGGTAACTCAAAATAATACGGTGGCGCAGCACTTTAGCGTAAACCGCATGAATATCATCTGGGGTAACAAAGTTACGCTGTTGTAACCAAGCACGGGCGCGCGCACACCGATCAAGCGCAATGGTTGCTCGTGGGCTGGCACCATAGTTTAACCAGCGGGCGAGGTCGCTGCTGTAAAAGCTTGGCTCACGTGTCGCAATGACCAATTGCACCAGATAATTCTCAACTGCGTCATCCATGTAGATACCGAGTACTTCTTTGCGCGCATTGAAGATATCTTGCTGCTTCAGAGGCTTGGGCATATCTGCTTGGCCTTGTAATTCTTCGCCACGCGTTAAACGCAAAATGTCACGTTCGGTATCGGCATTTGGATAATCTAAATTGAGATGCATTAAGAATCGGTCGAGCTGTGCTTCAGGTAACGGATACGTGCCTTCTTGCTCAAGCGGGTTTTGGGTTGCCAATACCATAAATAACTCTGGTAACGGATAGGTTTTTTGGCCTACCGTGATTTGGCGCTCAGCCATGGCTTCTAATAACGCAGACTGAACTTTCGCTGGGGCGCGGTTAATTTCGTCAGCCAAAATAATATTGTGAAACAAAGGCCCTTGTTGGAATACAAACTCGCCCGTTTCGGGACGATAAATATCAGTACCTGTTAAGTCAGCAGGCAGCAAGTCAGGGGTGAACTGCACGCGATGAAAACTACCTTCAACTCCTTTTGCCAGGGCATTAACAGCACGAGTTTTCGCAAGTCCAGGAGGGCCCTCAACGAGTAAATGGCCATCAGCTAGTAGGGCAACTAGCAAACTTTCGGTGAAATCAGGTTGCCCCAATACTTGACTGTCGAGGTAGTTACGTAATGCTTGAAACTGTTCAGCTGCCATCAGATTCCTCTGCTTTGTGTATATTACTTCTATACTATCGCTATACTCTAAGTTCGCACTTTACCGAAAACAACGGTTTAATTCTCGCCAAAGACCCGTTAAAATTTGTAACCATCTATGAGGTCAGACCAGATTAAGGAATGACCATAACAAAACAACAGAGGACAAATCTATGGCCGCACGTCAGAATCTGACCACTGCTTCAGGCGACCGCATCGCGATTGTTGCCGGCTTGCGCACCCCGTTTGCGAAGCAGGCGACCTATTTCCATGGCGTTCCTGCATTGGATATGGGCAAAATGGTAGTGCAAGAGCTACTTAATCGCTACAGCTTAGACCCAAGTGAGGTTGAGCAGCTGGTTTACGGACAAGTAGTACAAATGCCCAAAGCACCGAACATTGCGCGCGAAATTGTTTTGGGTACCAACCTTCCGGTATCCACTGATGCGTACAGTGTATCACGTGCCTGCGCAACGAGTTTTCAAACTACGGTCAACGTACTAGAAAGCATGGTGGTTGGAAACATTTCAGTGGGTATCGCTGGTGGTGCAGATTCGTCCTCAGTATTGCCGATTGGCGTTTCTCGTTCACTTGCCCATGCGCTTGTTGATTTGAATAAAGCGAGAACGCTAGGTCAACGCTTGAACATTTTGAAGCGTTTACGGTTTAAAGATTTAATGCCTGTACCGCCTGCAATTGCTGAATACAGCACCGGTTTAACCATGGGTGATACGGCTGAACAAATGGCAAAGACGCACAATATTAGCCGTGCGGATCAAGATGCATTGGCGCATCGTTCACATACTTTGGCGCATGAAGCGTGGGAAGCCGGCAAGTTAGATGCCGAAGTGATGACCGCGTACGCCGAACCATATAACGACTTTTTGAAACGCGATAATACCGTGCGTAGTGATTCCAAGTTAGATGGCTATGCAAAATTACGTCCGGTGTTTGATCGCAAGCACGGTACCGTCACTGCGGCAAATAGTACTGCTTTAACCGACGGTGCAAGCGCCATTTTGTTAATGACCGAGAGTAAAGCGAAAGCGCTAGGCTATGAAGTTCTTGGTTATATTCGAAGCTATGCATTTAGCGCCATTGATGTATGGGAAGATATGTTGATGGGGCCTTCGTATGCAACGCCGATTGCGCTTGACCGTGCGGGCATGAAGCTCAGCGATCTAACCTTAATTGAAATGCACGAAGCCTTTGCGGCACAAACGCTTGCCAACATGAAAATGTTTGCGAGTAAAAAGTTTGCCGAAGAAAAACTCGGTCGCAGCGAAGCCATTGGTGAAATCGACATGGATAAATTCAACGTGATGGGCGGTTCGTTGGCTTATGGACACCCATTTGCGGCAACCGGTGCACGTCTTATTACCCAAACCCTAAATGAATTGAAGCGCCGCGGCGGTGGTGTCGGGTTAACCACGGCGTGTGCGGCTGGTGGTTTAGGTGCAGCGATGATTGTGGAGACTGAATAATGAGCGAGCAAAAAGCTTTTACGCTAGAGTTACGCGATGATCAGGTAGCGGTCATCCATATTGATGTGCCAGGTGAGTCGATGAATACCTTAAAAGCATCGTTCGCCGAAGAAGTCGCACACGTTTTAAATCAATTAGAACAGCAGCAAGACCTCAAAGGCGTTGTCGTAATCAGCGATAAGCCCGGTTCATTTGTGGCCGGTGCTGACATCAGCATGATTGATGCGTGTGAAAATGCTGCCGATACCGAGAGCTTAGCGCGACAAGGTCAAGCCATGTTTGACCGTATTGAAGGTTTGAAAGTACCTGTTGTTGCGGCAATTGATGGTGCTTGCTTAGGCGGTGGTTTAGAGCTGGCGTTAGCGTGTCACTACCGTGTGGCAACAGACAGCAATCGAACGATTATCGGTTTGCCAGAAGTACAGCTCGGTTTGTTACCAGGCTCCGGCGGTACGCAGCGTTTACCGCGTCTAATAGGTATTCAAAAAGCGTTGCCGTTAATTTTGACTGGCAAACAGCTGCGGGCAAAACAAGCGAAAAAATTAGGGATTGTTGATGATGTTGTGCCGGCAAGTATTTTGCTTGAAGCAGCAGTAAAGCTCGCCTTAAGCAGTAAAGCGAAGGTAAAGCGCGTTCGTCATTCTTTGTTGAATAAAGCCCTTGAAGGCACGGGGGTTGGTCGCGGCATTATTTTCTCGAAAGCTCGAGAGCAAGCGCAGGCAAAAGCGAAAGGTAATTATCCAGCACTGGACAAAATTATCGATACCATCGCTTATGGTGCGGATAAAGGTTTTGAGGCGGGTCTTGAATTTGAAGCTCGTTCGTTTGGCGAACTTGCCATGACGCCCGAATCAAAACAGCTACGCAATATCTTTTTTGCGACAACAGCGATGAAAAAAGAGACCGGAGCAGGTGATACTAAACCGCGTAAAATTGAGCGCGTTGGTGTTCTTGGTGGTGGTTTGATGGGCGGCGGTATTGCTTATGTAACCGCTGCGAAGGCAGGTTTGCCGGCTCGCATCAAAGATATTTCAGAACAAGGCATTGTGCATGCACTGAAATATAGCTACGACTTGTTGCATAAGAAAGTGAAGCGCAAACACATGGCGCGTGCTGAACTTGAGTCAATCATGCTGCGTTTAAGCGGTAGCCTTGATTACAGTGGCTTTGATCAAGTCGATGTGGTGATTGAAGCGGTATTTGAAGACTTGAATTTGAAGCAACAAATGGTTGCTGATATCGAGGCTGTTGCTGGTGAGAACACAATTTTTGCTACCAATACGTCAAGCCTACCCATTACTAAAATTGCAGCACAGGCGCAGCGTCCAGAGAACGTGATCGGATTACATTATTTCTCGCCGGTTGATAAAATGCCGTTGGCTGAAATTATCACACATGCGGGAACGTCCGACGAGACCATTGCAACAACTGTTGCACTAGCCAAGAAACAGGGTAAAACCCCGATTGTGGTGAAAGATGGCGCGGGCTTCTATGTCAACCGAATCCTAGCACCGTATATGAATGAATCGGCGCGTTTAGTTCTCGAAGGCGAGCCAATTGAAGTGGTTGATAGCGCGTTAGTGAAATTTGGCTTTCCAGTTGGTCCAATGAAATTGATGGACGAAGTGGGTATAGATGTTGCGGCGAAAGTTGCGCCAATCATGGCGGATGAACTGGGTGACAGATTCCGCGCGCCCGATGCGTTTGGTAAGTTATTGGATGACGAACGCAAAGGTAAGAAGAACAAGAAGGGCTTCTACGCTTACTCGGGTAAGAAGCCAGGTAAATCGGTTGATGAATCGGTGTATAGTTTGTTGGGTATTAGCCCGTCAGCTAAGTTAGGCGGTGAAGAGATCGCGCAGCGCACCGTGCTATTAATGTTGAATGAAGCCGCCTACTGCTTAGACGAAGGCATCATCCGTAGTGCTCGCGATGGCGATATTGGCGCTATTTTCGGTATCGGCTTTCCGCCGTCCCGAGGTGGTCCATTCCGTTATATGGATGCTGTTGGCGTGACTGAAATTGTGCGCCGTTTGCAGAGCTATCAGCAGCAACATGGTGAGCGTTATACCCCAGCACCATTGCTGGTTAAAATGGCAGAAAATAACGAGCGCTTTTATTAAGCGCTCGAGGCTTTAAGTTGTATCAGTTGTAAAAATTGGAGTTGAGATGTTTATTGCGCTGTGTTGTTTGTTGTCTGCGCTGACGTTATACATTCAAGCTTTAACTCATGCGATGGGAGCGAAACGTTGGGGGGCGATGGGGTTGTTATTTGGGCCTCTTGTACTACCAATGTTCTTTACCCATAAGCGGATGAAATTATTGAAGGCGCAAGGGCGCACTAATGTATCGATGCTGGTACGCTAATGTGTGCCAAGAAGGCATCGCTGGTTAACGGTTCCGCGAACAAGTAACCTTGCGCAAATTCGCAGCTCAAGCGGCTCAGTGTCGCTGCTTGAGCTGTATTAACGACCCCTTCAGCAACAACATCTAATCCCATGTTATGTGCCATTGCGACGATGGATGCAACCATATTCCGATCGCGTTCAGCACCATTGATATCATCGACAAACGCTTTGTCGATTTTCAATGTTTGAATTGGGAAGCGCTTCAAATAGGCTAACGATGAATAGCCGGTACCAAAGTCATCGAGCGCCAAGTGAATACCGCAATTATGCAATTCAGTCATAATTGCAATAGCGCGTTCTGGGTCTTCCATGACGACACCTTCGGTTATCTCAAGCTCGAGATGCTCAGGAGCGAGCTTTTCTTCTTTTAAGATATTCATGATGCGCTGGGTTAAGTCAGGCTGAACAAACTGCTTCGCTGACAGGTTAACGGCAACGCGCCCCTGCACGGTTCCTTGCTTCACCCATTCGCGCATATCTCGGCAAGTTTGACGCAGAACTTGTTCGCCCATTTCAATTATCAAACCAGTTTCTTCTGCGAGCGGAATAAATTCACTTGGACTGATCAGTCCGATACCAGGAATGTTAAGACGTACCAAAGCCTCTAAGCCAACAAATTCGTAGTTACGTAATGAAACCTTCGGTTGGTACATTACCTGAATATGATTGTTGCGAAGTGCCTGGCGTAGCTGGTTTTCAACTTGCAAGCGACGCACTGCATTTTTGTTCATCGATTCGTTGAAGAATTGATAGTTATGTCCACCGCGGTTTTTCGCGTGATACATAGCAGTATCCGCATTTTGCAGAAGTTCTTGTGACGAGGTACCGTCACTCGGATAGACGACGATACCAATAGAGCTTCCAATAACGATATCTTGTTGATTCACATGGAAGGCTTCGCCTACCTGCGAGAGAATTTTCGTTGCCACGTCAGTGATGACACTTAGATCACTGGTATCTTCGAGCATCAATACGAATTCATCACCACCCAAACGGAAAAAGGTATCTTGCGGTCGACCTACTTCAGCAACACGTTCGGCCACCTGCAGTAGCAACTGATCGCCAATATCGTGCCCAAGCGAGTCGTTAATTTTTTTAAAGTCGTCCAAATCAAATAACAACAGCGCATGCTGAATACGTTTGCGCACCAAATTGGCATGGCTGACTTGGAAATAGGAGCGATTGGGCAAGCCAGTCAAGGTATCGGTATTTGATAAGCGACGTAACTCACGCTCGGTTGATTTACGCTCGGTAATATCGGCAAACGTGGCAACGTAGTGGGAGATGCGGTCACTATCATCGCGAATGGCATCAAGCGTTAACTCCATTTGGTATAGGCTACCGTCTTTGCGCAAATCCTCGACTTCGCCGTGCCAGCTACCATGTTGCTTCAACAGACGCTTAATCTGCTCAATATATTCAGGGCTATAAAGCTGAAGTTGCAACGGTCTACCAAGCATGTCTTCGCGAGAATAGCCGGTTATCTTAGCCACGGAAGCGTTCGTTTCGATAATCTTGAAACCAGCATCGTAAATACACACACCATCGGAAATATTTGTGATAGATGTTGCGAGCATTTTTAAACGCTCTTCTGCGGCAACCAGAGGCGTAATATCTTTCAAGGTTCCGGTCATGCGTAGTGGATGTTGTTTATCATCACGCTCAACGACTTTGCCGCGGTCTAAGACTGAAATCCAGCCATTATCTGTTTTGACTCGGTAAGTCATTTCGAAATAATTAGTCGCACCATCTAAATGCCTACGCAGCTGTTGCTGCAGTTTGGGTAGATCAAGTGGATGAATATTGCTCGGGCTGCCGCGCTTACCCGCTCGAATGTGATCAATTGGAAATTCGTTGAGGTAGCGCCAACTGTTGTGGCGATGTATCGTGCCTTCAGGTACGAGCCAATCCCAAAGTTGATCGCCGCTGCCCCATAAACTGAGCTTTAAACGCTCTTCACTGCTACGTAACTGTTTAATTGCCAAGTGGCGGGCGCGAACCATGAAAAACACAGCGGCAAGAATACCCAGAAGTAGCAGCGCATAGACACTGATAGCCCAAGGCGATAACCAGGTTGGCGCAGCAACGTCGAGTAATATTTGACGGCGACCGTTCCAGTTTGTCCCATCGTACGAAGCCTCGACTTTAAAGACATATTGGCCGTAACTTAGATTGGTATAGGTTGCGCGGCGGTATTCGTTATCAGTATAAACCCAGTCACGGTCAAAACCTTCGAGTTGATAGCGATAGTAGAGTAGTCGTGCATTCGGCGCATAAGGAGCGCCAAACTCAATACTGAATGGGTCTTGAATATCTGGAATATAAAGGGTTTCGGTATTGTATAACTGCGGGCGGTTACGTTGGTCGAGCTGCTGAGCGCTGACCGGTTGATTTGCGAGACGAAGATTTATGAGCTCAACTTGCCAGTCTTGTGCTTGCAACGGGAATGACAGCGAAAACACCGAGACAATAACAATTGTCAGTGCTCTCAAGCGTAAACTGTAATAAAGCTGTTGCAGGCGTCGCACGCTCTTCCCCGGAATTGACTGTTTTATGTACAGCTCTTCTATTTGTTATGTTGTTCATCAAATTAAACAATTTAGCGGGATCTGTCAAAGTTCGCGGGGCATGCAGACAGAAACATTTGCCCTGATTTATTGTTAAAAAGATGTTTCGATTCAGCTTTGAATGCATCCATTGTGAGTGTCTCAATAGCACTCGCAATTCTGGTTAGTCTTGAAAAATCATGATCTTGTTGTGTTATGGCGCTCCATAAGCGCTGACTGCGTGAGCGCAAACTCGAGTCTTTTTCAGTCAACTGTTGCGTTAAACTCTGTCGTGCTTTGTCGAATTCTTCCTCCGTGATATCCGCCAATAACGTTGGCATATCATCAAAGAACTCATTCATAGCTGTTTCTATTTGCTGATTATCAACACGAGAAGACTGCACGTAAAACAACAGATGCGGATATTGTTGCATGGGCAGGTAGGTGGTGCCCACCAGATAGCCAAGCTGCTGTTCAGTACGGAGTTGGGCGAAAAAGCGTGGTTGTAACATTTGATTAAGAAGCATAAACACACCTTGCTGCTGCACGCTGTTTTGCATTGACTGAATAACAGCAATGACGGCGTGGTCAGGGTGTTGAGTGTTTACGGTAACTTTATTCGGCAGTGTATCAAGTGCTGCGGGTGTTAAATCAATTGGTGCCAGCGGTTCGGCTAACCCTAACCACGTTGATAGCGCCTCATGAACAGGTGCGAGTTGCTCGGCTTTAACATCGCCATGGGCAAATAACTGTACTTGGGCTTGTGTGAATAACTGCGGACTTGAGGCACAAAAATCCTCAAAGCTTAAGCGCTCCAGCTCTTCGGCGAGATCAAGAACGGAATACGTGTGCGGCTGCAATTGCACATTCAAATGTGAAAATAAGAAATTTAACGGCTTATGTAACAGGGCTTGTCGCCAGTTGGTCATGAGTCGCTGACGTAAGTCCTTCCATCGCTGTTGACAGAATTCAGGCGCTAGCATGGCTTGAAGCAGGGTGTTGGTTAATTGCGGCGCATAGTGTGCTGGCCCTGTTACATGCAAAGTCATTCCTTGCTGCTGTGGATAGAGGTTAAAGTGTAACCCAGCAATTTCGGCGTCGTAACATTGCTCATTGAGAATATCGAGCATCAATTCACACCAGAGTCTCGTCTGAGCGAAATTCGCTGGAGTCGCGACCACATTCGGAAGCTGAAACCCAAGATACAAATGCGCTTTCGGTTGCCGAAAATCAATATCGTGAAGATGCCAACTCATCAGCGCTGGAGCTGTTTGCTTGGCACGAGGTAAACCGGTTGGTTCATCTGAGCTAATGGACTGTAATTGCCAAGGTTCAGCAAGATAGGGGTTTGGATCTGGTAGTTTGACACCGGTTGGGGTGCACGCGCGGAAAGTCTCAAGCTGTTGCTGAGAAAGTGGGTGCACAGCGTAGTGACTACCGTAAATGGGCTCAATGCTGTCTGTTGGCAAATCTTTGTGAATAACGGTGATGCGCATATTATCAGGGCGCATACAGTCTAAAAACTGATGTGCTTTGGGTTGAAATAGCCCATCCATTCGGTAATCGCCGAAAATAATGTCTTCGGCAAGGTAGTGCTGCAAGTTAACCGCGAGTTGTGGTGCGAGATCGCTTGCTCGAGGTTGTTCCTGAAAATTAAAGGCGTTCATGACACCCACGCGACGCTCGTCATATCGCCATGGATTCAGTCCGTGCTCTCGGATGAGCTGGATATAGTGGAATAGGGCGGCGATAATTTCATCGCGATGTGCCATACCCTGCTCAGTCAGCTGCATATTGATATTAAAATCTTTAAAGTTGCTGCCACTGATGCCGCCACCAGCGGCAAGTGTATTAATCCAGTGCTTATCTCTTAGATAACCAAACAAACTGCCAGGCCCTTCATAGCCCAATAAATGAGCAATATAACTTGTGGTCTTGTTGGCGTAATCGTCATTAATACCCGGTAAGGCAAATGTGACAATGAGCCGGCGCGCATCTTTGATTGGATTAACGTGTAATTCAATACCTAACTGTTCAGATAAATAAAGCGGTTCATCGATATCCCAGACGTCGGCACAGCCACTTTTTACCGCTTGAGCGTGAGTACTTGCTAGCTCGGTTAACTGCTCCAGTGATTGTGGACCAAGCAATACCAAAGTCATGCGGCGTGCGCAGTACCAACGCTGGAAAAAATCGCGTAGCTGTTGTTGCAATGAATTGTTCGGTTGATCTTTTAAGGTACTAAGATTTCCTACAGAAAATTTGCTGAACGGATGTTTGGGGTTCGAAGTGGCTTTGTGAACTTGATATAACCGCCGTAGTTCATCTTGGCGCTTTAATTGGAACTCTGATTCAATTGACTGTAATTCTTTCTCAATCCACTTTTGAGCAAACAGCGGCTCGTGAAAAAAACGCATGAATCGATCGAGTGCTTGGTCAAAATAATTCGCATCAACCGTAAAATAATAGTTACTGAATTCAGTGCCTGTCCATGCGTTGTGGTTGCCGCCATGAGCACTAATAAAACTTTGGTAGCTAGTGGCATCTGGGTACTTCTTGGTACCCAAGAACAACATGTGCTCGAGGAAATGGGCTAACCCTTGTGCATGATGCGGATCATGAAAGTGACCAGCAGCAACAGCGAGGGCTGCGCTGGCTTGTCGCGCTTCAGCTTCATGCACAAGAACACAGCGCATGCCATTATCGAGCTCGACAATACGATAGTTGCGTTGATCGGTCGGGCTTTTGGTGATGTCTTGATCATCGAGTATTACCCGAGCCGACAATGTGACTCCTGAGCTTTCAGTCGCCATCATGCTCCCTAAACTTGAACCTTCCGAAAATGCTTACTGAGCAGCACCTTCAGAAGAAAGCTGGCGCGCTATGCTCGTACTTATGTAAGTACTTACTGCTCCAGCGGAGTATCGAAGTTCTCTGGTCGATCGAAGGTGCCGTCGTAGGCAATCAATTGATCATTTTCGAAGGTCAACGTTACTTTGTGCTGGTAATCTTCGCTACGACTACGACCAGAGTTTAATTTAAATACGTAATACCAAACATCTTGATCAAAAACATTTTCAGCGACAGGCTCACCAATAACATAAGCAACTTGTTCTTTGGTCATGCCGACCCGAAGTTGATCAACGTCACGTTGCTCAAGATAGTTACCTTGCGGTATATCGATCCGGTACACCCAACTGTCGAAAACGGAACATCCGCTAAGAATTAAAACACTACCTGCAATGACGAGAGCTTTCATAACACCTGCTGTTAATTTGTGATTCTGTTGGTGATGATAAACAATGCACCTAACCGACCGCAAGTAATTCAGCAGCATTTGCTTTTGTTGCCGCGGTAATTTCGTCGCCGCCGAGGAGTCGAGCGAGTTCGATAACACGATCATCCTGGTCGAGTCGAACCATAGTCGTTTCGGTACTTGCACCATCTGTGATTTTGTCTACGCGAAGTTGCTGATGAGCTTTCGCAGCCACTTGCGGTAAGTGTGTGACACAAATAACCTGATTTGATTCCCCAAGTTGACGTAATAATTTACCGACGGTTGCTGCTGTTGCGCCACTGACGCCGACATCGACTTCATCAAACATCAGCGTTGGCGTGACCAATTGGCTTGCAGTGATTACTTGAATAGCCAAACTAATACGCGATAGCTCACCACCCGATGCTATTTTCGCTAGTGCTTGTAGTGGTTGCCCAGGGTTTGTGGTCACAGTAAAACATATTTCGTCAGTGCCAAGTCGGGTTGCTGGTGCCTGAGTTTGATGATTAACCTCAATCACAAAACGACCGTGCGGCATATTCAGTTGCTGCATACTTTTCGCGATGCGTTCACTCAGTTCATTTGCAGCTTTCTCCCGGCTTGCTGATAATTTCAGCGCAGCGTCACGGTATGCTCGTGCCGCTTGATCAACGCGTTCATCAATGTCAGCAGACTCTGCTTGGCTGGTTTCAAGTTGTTCAAGCTCAGTTAATAATTGCTGGTGATGTGCATAGAGTTGACGCGGTTCTAACTGATGTTTACGGGCCAGTTGAACCGCTTGGGTAACACGACGTTCAGCAAGTACAAGTTGCTCATCATCGAGTTCAATATTGTCTTGGTAGTGACGCAGTTCTCGCGCCGCTTCTTCTACTTGTACACTTGCCTCACTGAGCATGCGCACCGTTTCGGCTAAATTGGGATCCGTATCTAATTGCTGCTCTAAGCGCGATAATGCGCTCTGCAATAAGCTGTAGGCGTTATTATGCTCTCCTTCATATATGGCATTCAGAGCAAACGCTGAATCTTCTACTAAAGCGGCGCTATTGGCGAGGCGCTTATGCTGCTGTTCAAGCTCATCAAATTCACCGTCTGCTAAAGCAAATTCGTTTAACTCAGAAACTTGATAACTCAGTAACTGCAGTCGCGATTCCATATCCGCTTGTTGCTGGTGAAGTTGCTTTTGTTGCTTTCGTAATCCATACCAATTTTGGTATGCCGTTTGAACGTCATCGAGTAATGCTTGATGCCGAGCATAAGCGTCAAGCAGACTCAATTGATGCTCAGGTCGCGTTAACAACTGATGTTCGTGTTGACCATGAATATTAACCAATAGCGGGGCTAATTGTTTAAGCTGCGATGCAGTGACCGGATAACCATTGATCCAAGCTTTTGAGCGACCTTCGCGGGTAATGATACGGCGCAATACACACGTGCAAGGCTCATCATCTTGAAGTTCTTGTTCGTGTAGCCACTGTGCGGCAGGGCACTTTGCATTAGCTAATTGAAAGGTAGCACTCACTTCGGCCTTATCGGCATCTGCGCGAATTAAATCGACGTCTGCGCGATCACCTAAACATAAACCCAACGCATCGAGTGCGATAGACTTGCCAGCACCAGTTTCGCCAGTAATGGCAGTCATGCCTGAATTAAAATCGACATCAAGTTGACGAACAACCGCAAGGTTGCGAATTTGCATATGAAGCAGCATAGGACACCTCAAGCACTGTGTATGTGTACAGTGGTTATACAGTATTTATACAGTAATGCAAGAGGGGCCCAAAAATTTTAAAACAGACGGCTGCCCCAACCGAGCTTGTTTCTTAAAACGCGGTAGTAGCTGTGATCTTCCGGATGCACCAAACGCAAACGTTGTGGATGTTGTTGAATCACCACATCATCGCCTGGTTGTACGGTCATACGTACATGACCGTCGCAACTTAGCTGAAGGCTATCGTTATTGGCTGCGGCACGTAAACGGATAACACTATGGCCATCGACAACTATCGGACGGCTACTCAACGTGTGCGGAAACATGGGAACCATGGTGAAGGCATCGAGGCCCGGGGTAAGTATGGGACCACCCCCAGATAGCGAATAAGCGGTTGAGCCGGTTGGGGTACTGATGATGAGGCCGTCAGAGCGCTGCGAATAAACGAACTCATCATTCACAAACACTTCAAACTCGATCATGTGCGCTACTTTGTCGGAATGCAACACCACCTCATTAATCGCGCGCCCTACGCTTTTGGATTTACCGCAGTGAAAAACTTCAGCCTGTAGTAAAAAACGCCGCTCAGTTTGGTAATGACCTTCAAGAACCGATTTCAGTTGTTCAATCACGTGGTCGGGGTCAAGGTCGGTTAAAAAGCCAAGATTACCGCGGTTCACGCCAATCACGGCAATATCAGCCTCACAAAGTATCCGCGCGGCGCCTAGCATATTGCCATCGCCACCCACAACAATAGCTAAATCTGCCGACTCACCGATGCGGTGTAGTGGTAAGATTTGCGCTTGTGTTGAACTCAATTGTTCCGCTGTTCGCGCTTCAACAATCACCTCATAACCCATATTTAACAAGCTTTGTTCGAGTTTCAGCAAGGTTGCGCGCGTGGCTTCGTGATTCACTTTGCCCAGCAGTGCAATGCGTTGAAATGCTGGATGCGCTGTCGTCGTCATGTTTTTTCCCTTTTTTTGCTGTGATGACTTGAATCATCGACAGCTGACCCCATAACTGCCTGCAGATAGTTATATCACAACAAATTATTGTTCATTTGTGAATTTCAACAAAGAGTACGCAGTTATGACCAAGAATGATTCAACCAAAGCCGCGCAAGCTGAACAGCAGCAAACGACGGAAACGCAAGCTGAGCAAGTGGTTCAGGATGATCAGGCTGAATCTCAAGCAGCCGAAACGGAGACGCTGGATGAGAATCAGCAGCGTATTGAAGCACTCGAGTTGGCATTAAGCCAAGCAGAACAGCGTGCTGATGATGCCAATGACCGTGCAGTACGTGCGGTTGCAGAAATGGAAAATGTTCGCCGCCGCTCAGCGCAAGATGTCGAGAAAGCGCACAAATTTGCATTAGAAAAGTTTGCCGGTGAGTTGTTAGATACGGTCGACAACCTTGAACGCGCAATGGATATTGCCAAACAAGCAGATGACATCAACCAAAACTTCTTTGAAGGCATTGAGCTGACCCACAAGAACTTGCTGGGTACTCTGACTAAGTTTGGTGTTGAAGCTGTTGGTGCGGTTGGCGATGCGTTCAATCCAGAATTACATCAAGCGATGGCGATGCAGCCGTCGGAAGAACATGACAACAACACTGTGTTGGCAGTGATGCAGAAAGGTTACACCTTGAGCGGGCGCTTATTACGTCCAGCGATGGTGATGGTAGTGAAAAATTCTTAATAACCCTACTTGGGGTGTTGAAAAGTGAAAAAGCCACCCCATATTTGAGTTATCAAACCTGTTTTAGATTATGAAGTTGGAGACGAATCATGGGTAAAATTATCGGAATCGACTTAGGTACTACTAACTCTTGTGTAGCAGTACTTGATGGTGACAAACCACGTGTTATTGAGAACGCTGAAGGCGATCGTACCACGCCATCAGTGGTTGCATTCACTGATGATGGCGAAGTATTGGTGGGTTCACCGGCGAAACGCCAAGCGGTAACAAACGCAAACAAAACTTTATTTGCGATTAAGCGCTTAATTGGTCGTCGCTTTAAAGACGAAGAAGTACAGCGCGATATCGGCATCATGCCTTTCAAAATTGTCGAAGCAGACAATGGCGATGCATGGGTGCAGATTAATGATGAGAAAAAAGCGCCACCGCAAATTTCTGCTGAAGTTCTGAAAAAAATGAAGAAAACGGCAGAAGACTTCTTAGGTGAGAAAGTAACGGAAGCGGTTATCACTGTTCCAGCTTACTTTAACGATGCGCAGCGCCAAGCAACCAAGGATGCTGGTCGTATTGCTGGTCTTGAAGTGAAGCGTATTATCAACGAGCCAACTGCTGCAGCATTAGCGTACGGCCTTGATAAGAAGAAAGGCGACAACATTATCGCAGTATACGATTTAGGTGGTGGTACGTTTGATATCTCAATTATTGAAATTGATGAAGTTGATGGCGACCACACCTTTGAAGTACTTGCCACTAACGGTGATACGCACTTGGGTGGTGAAGACTTTGATAACCGTTTGATCAACTACTTGGTTGAGCAATTCAACAAAGATCAAGGCATTGACTTGCGTAAAGATCCACTCGCAATGCAGCGATTGAAAGAAGCGGCAGAGAAAGCAAAAATTGAGCTTTCTTCAGCGCAACAAACGGAAGTGAACTTACCGTACATCACTGCGGATGCGACTGGTCCGAAGCACTTAGCGATTAAAGTAACGCGCGCGAAGCTCGAATCGTTGGTTGAAGACATGATCGCGAAAACTTTAGAGCCAGTGAAACAAGCGTTGAAAGATGCTGATTTGTCAGTGAGTGAAATTCACGACATTATTTTGGTGGGCGGTCAAACCCGTATGCCAAAAGTTCAGCAAGCTGTCACTGATTTCTTCGGTAAAGAGCCACGTCGTGACGTTAACCCAGATGAAGCAGTTGCCGTAGGTGCTGCAGTTCAAGCAGGTGTATTGCAAGGTGACGTGAAAGACGTCTTGTTGCTTGACGTGACGCCATTATCACTTGGTATTGAGACCATGGGTGGTGTGATGACCAAGTTGATTGAGAAGAACACGACGATTCCTACTAAGCAATCGCAAACCTTCTCAACTGCAGAAGACAATCAAGCAGCGGTAACAGTGCATGTTATTCAAGGTGAGCGTAAGCGCGCTGCAGATAACAAGTCATTAGGTCAATTCAATTTAGAAGGTATTCGCCCAGCTTCACGTGGCGTGCCGCAAATTGAAGTAACCTTTGATATTGATGCGGATGGTATCTTGCACGTATCAGCGAAAGACAAAGACACTGGCAAAGAGCAGAAAATTACCATTAAAGCTTCATCTGGCTTAAGCGATGATGAAGTAGAAAAAATGGTTCGCGACGCTGAAGCGAATGCCGAAGAAGACCGTAAGTTCGAAGAGATGGTGCAAGTTCGTAATCAAGCCGACGCTCTGGTTCACGGTACGCGCAAGCAGCTTGAAGAAGCCGGTGAGGCGCTTGAAGCGAGCGACAAAGAAGCCATTGAATCAGCTATTAGCGACTTAGAAACCGCGATGAAAGGCTCTGATAAAGCTGAAATTGAAGCGAAACAGCAAGCTTTGATTGAAGCGTCAGGTAAATTGATGGAAGCGGCTCAAGCGAAAGCTCAACAGGCAGGTGACGCCGGCGATAGCGGCAAGCAAGATGCTGACGATGTTGTTGATGCTGAGTTTGAAGAAGTCAAAGACGACAAGAAGTAATAGCACGCCCACCGGGTGTCTGTAGTTCAACACACGGGGGTTGCCGAGGGGTAGCCTCCGTGTGCTTGTATCAGGCAGGAAGTAAAGGAACGTGGAAACCACATAATTATGTCGAAACCAGATTTATATGAAGTGCTGGGTGTCAGCAAAGATGCCAGCGAACGCGACATCAAAAAAGCCTACAAAAAGTTGGCGATGAAATACCATCCTGACCGTACCAAAGGCGACAAAGACCTTGAGATGAAATTCAAAGAGGTACGCGCCGCTTATGAGATATTGTCAGATCCGCAAAAACGTGCGGCCTACGACCAATATGGTCATGCGGCATTTGAACAAGGTCAAGGTGGCTTTGGTGGTGGCGCTGGCGCTGCAGATTTTTCTGATATTTTTGGTGATGTGTTCGGTGATATTTTTGGTGGTGGCGGCCGTCGTGGTCGTGCTCAAGCACAACGAGGCGCCGACTTACGCTACAACCTTGAACTTAGCCTAGAAGAAGCCGTTCGAGGTAAAGAAGTTGAATTAAAAATACCGAAATTAAGCACCTGTGAAGACTGTGACGGTAGCGGTGCAAAAGAAGGTAGCAGTGCTGAAACCTGTGGCCACTGCCATGGTTCGGGTCAGATTCAAATGCGCCAAGGCTTCTTCGCCGTGCAACAACCATGTCCGCATTGCCGCGGGCGCGGTAAAGTCATCAAAGATCCTTGCCGCACTTGTTATGGTGAAGGTCGAGTTGAGCGCACTAAAACCTTGTCAGTGAAGATTCCTGCTGGTGTCGATACGGGCGATAGAATACGTTTAAGTGGTGAAGGCGAAGCAGGCGAAATGGGTGCGCCGTCCGGTGATTTATATGTGCAAGTACATGTACGTGAACACCCAATCTTTGCACGTGATGGAAATAATCTATACTGTGAAGTACCAATCAGTTTCACGCGAGCTGCTTTGGGTGGCGATATTGAAGTGCCAACCCTTGAAGGTAAAGTGAAGCTGAAAGTGCCTGTTGAAACGCAGACCGGCAAATTATTGCGCTTACGTGGTAAAGGTGTGAAGTCAGTTCGTACGGGTGCCGTGGGCGATTTGATTTGTAAAGTTGTGATTGAGACACCAGTCAATTTATCTGACAAGCAACGCGAATTATTGCGTGAACTTGAAGAGTCGATGGGCACTGGCGACGAAGCGGGCAAGTATCGGCCGAAAGAGAAGGGGTTCTTTGACGGTGTTCGCAAGTTCTTCGACGATCTTCGCGGGTAACACAAAAAGCGTTGTTCGATAGTCGTTATTGGTTATTCGAGAGATCGAGTAACTAATTTGTTTAAGTCTTCGCACAGAACAACGTGATAACTTGGAAATTCGTTTAAGAGCGTGACAAACCCACGAATAACGAACAACGAGTAACGAATAACGATCAACGCATTTAGGAGGGGTTATGGGTCATTGGATGAAAATCGGTATTGCTGCTTTAGTCAGTAGCGTATTGCTGAGTGCATGTACTGAGTCGCCTACCGGGCGCAGTCAGTTGATGTTATTTTCCAGTGGTCAATTAGCCTCTCTGGGCGACGATAGTTATGCCCAGTTAAAAGAGAAAGAAAAAATCAGTACTGATGCACGTACCAATGCTTATGTGCGTTGTATTACTGATGATTTGATTACCGTTTTGCCCAGCCCTTGGCGCGATAGACAGTGGGACGTTACTGTTTTTGATAGTGAGCAAGTTAACGCATTCGCGCTACCAGGTGAAAATATTGGGGTTTATACAGGGCTTCTGAAAGTCACAGAGAATCGTCATCAGCTAGCTGCTGTTATCGGCCACGAGATAGCGCACGTGATTGCCGATCATGGTAACGAACGCATGTCGAATCAGTTTGCGGTTGGCCTTGGTTTGCAAGTCGGCTCCGTTCTGGTATCTGAAAACCTCGATAACGAAACTGCAGCCTTAGCCATGGCGGCGCTCGGCATTGGCGCCCAAGTGGGTGTTTTACTTCCGTACTCACGTGTGCACGAGAGTGAATCGGACCAGTTAGGTATGGATTACATGGCTGCAGCTGGATACAACCCTGCGGAAGCTGCTAATTTGTGGCGCAATATGGCGAAAGTGAATGGCGCTGCGACACCAGAATTTCTCTCGACTCACCCGTCCCCACAGTCACGTATTCAGGCGCTAGAAGCTTACACGCCGAAAGTGCAGCAAGTGTACCAACAAGCGGCAGCCCAGCGCCGCAAACCGCTCTGCACCCTTTAAAAGCAAAATCATTATTCGTTGTTCGTTACCCGTTATTCGTTTGACCGAATAACGGGTTTGCTCAGGTCTCCCCACATAGCAATGCGACAACTTTGAACGAAGTGAACAAGCGTGAAAAAACCACCAATAACGAATAACCAGTAACGAATATCGGTTATAAGTCAGTCCAAAATGAACTAAAGCCTGTTCGCCTGCGTTAGTACAATACAAAGCGAAAGCGTTACTCGTTGTTCGTTATTGGTTATTCGTGAGATCGAGTAACCAATAACCAATAACGAACAACGAATAACGAACAACGAATAACGTTCTTAAAGAGGTGTTATGTTTAAGGCTTGGTTTGCAATTCCATTCTGGCAGCGCGTGCTTGGTGCTTTTGCGCTGGGTGTGATTATTGGTGTAGTACATCCCGACGTGGCGCAGGCGTTGCGTCCGCTGGGCACGTTGTTTATTAATGCGCTGAAAATGTTAGTGGCACCATTGATTTTCTTCGCCATCGTGAGTGCTATTTTGCAACTCGGTAGCGGTGAGAAAGCCGGCAAGATTGGTGCGCAGACCATCGGCTTGTTCTTGCTAACGGCTGTTATTGCTAGTTTAATTGGTTTATCTGTTGCGCAACTGCTGGACATTACCCCTTCGCCTGACTTGGTAGCCGACAGTAATTACCAGCCTAAGGATGTGCCTGGGCCAATTGAGGTTTTCTTAAACTTTATTCCGACGAATCCAATTGCGGCACTGGCTGAAGGCAACGTGATTCAGATTGTCGTGTTTGCGGCATTGGTTGGCGTAGCGATTAATCAGTTGGGCGACGTGGCGAAGCCATTTGGCGATGTGATGAAAGCCGGCGCTCAGGTGATGTATCGTATTACCAAGATGGTGCTAGAATTAACCCCGCTTGGGGTTTTGGGTTTGATGGCTTGGGTTGTGGGGCATTATGGGCTATCAAGCTTGACCCCGTTGGCGGCGTTTATCGGCGCAATCTATTTGGCATGTATTCTTCACATCGTGTTGGTTTACGGCACCATGGTGCGTTTAGCCGGTATGTCGCCATGGTTTTTCTTTAAGTCGGTGTTTTCGGCACAATTGGTTGCGTTCACCACCTGCAGTAGCTTCGGCACGATTCCAGCGGCCCATCAGGCCATTACTGAAAAGTTGGGCGTGCAAAAAGAGTACGCCAGTTTTGTTTTACCGCTCGGTGCCACCATCAACATGGACGGTTGTGGCGGTATTTACCCAGCAATTGCCTCTATCTTTATTGCGCAAATTTACGGTATTCCGCTAGACTGGGCTGATTACATGTTAATTACGTTGACGGCAACTTTGGCATCAGTGGGTACTGCAGGTGTTCCTGGAACGGCAATGGTGATGTTAACGGTAACCCTAAATGCTATAGGATTACCGCTTGAAGGTATCGCATTTATTGCTGCTATTGATCGTATTATTGACATGGCTCGAACGGCAACAAATGTCACCGGCGACATGGCTGTATCCGTCGTTCTCGGTAGAAGCAATCAGCAAACACAGCAATCACCAAGCAACGATCAACCAATAACGAATAACGAATAACCAATAACGAATAACGACAAACGAGGAATTATGAAGCTAGGGATATTAGGAGCCAGCGGTCGTATGGGCAAAGCAGTGGTTGCCAACGCATCACGACTTCATGCAACGGTAACAGCTGCTGTTGTTAGTGAGCAGTCTAGCCGCTATGGCGAACCTATTTATCCTAACGCTGCCGAAGCTGGAGTGCGGTTTCAGCACGCAGGTGAGATTGTACTTCATCAAACTGATGTTCTTATCGATTTTTCGTTACCGCAGGCGTTAGAAAATAATATTGCCCTAGCACAGCGTCTCGGTGTGCCGCTTGTTGTTTGCACAACAGGATTGAGCGAGGGGCAACATGAATTATTGGCTCAAGCTGGGCAGTCCATGCCGGTTTTATACGCAGCAAATACCAGTGTTGGCATCACGTTATTACGCCAGTTAGTTCAACTGACTTCTGCTGCGTTGCCAGATACAGATATCGAAATTTTTGAGGCTCACCATAGTGCGAAACGCGATGGGCCGTCAGGAACGGCAGTTGCACTTGGCGAAAGTGCTGCAGCAGGGCGCGGCAAAAGTTTAAGTGAACTTTCTGCCGGCGTGCGTGGTGATGGCTTGCGTGAAACTGGTTCAATTGGTTTTTCGATCATGCGCGCAGCGGATATTATTGGCGAACATACGGTTTTATTTGCACATGCCGGTGAACGTATTGAATTAACCCACCGCGTGAGCAACCGTCAGATTTTCGCTCAGGGTGCAGTACAAGCGGCAAAGTGGTTGAAAGATCAGCCGGCGGGCTTATACAGCATGGCCGATATGCTGCAATTAAAAACACTTTTGAAACAATTGATCTAGCTTCACGGGCTAGTGCAACGTCTTTGTACAAATCACCAATTTTCAGTTTACGAAACGGCCGATTTTCTGTAGAATACGGTCAATTTGCCAGTAACATTTCGGGCAAGCTGAAACGCGCACTCCACTGGTACTCAGAAACGCGATTTTAGAATCACAGTTTTTGAATATCCGACGCTGGTGCAAGGTAATCAACGGGGAAGTCATTTTTTGATTCACCCGTTTTTTTATGTACGGAGGTTAACCTTGAGTATTCTAGCGAGCCACTCAGCAAGTAAAGCCATTTTGGTACTTGCCGATGGGACTGTTTTTCACGGCACGGCCATTGGCGCCGGCGGTACCGCGGTTGGTGAAGTTGTTTTTAACACCGCCATGACCGGTTACCAAGAAATTCTCACCGACCCCTCCTACGCAGAACAGATCGTTACCCTTACTTATCCCCACATTGGCAATTACGGTACTAACCACGAAGATGAAGAATCCAATCGCGTTTGGGCGAAGGGTCTGATTATTCGTGACATGTCGTTGAAAGCAAGCAACTTCCGCCGTGAACAGTCATTGGGTGATTACCTACGTCAACGTAATGTTGTGGGTATTGCGGATATTGATACGCGTAAATTGACGCGCATTTTGCGTGAAAAGGGTGCGCAGAATGGCTGTATCATGGCTGGAGAAATTGATGTGGAGCAGGCGCTTGAACTGGCGCAGAAATTCCCGGGCTTGAAAGGTTTAGACC
This sequence comes from Pseudidiomarina andamanensis, assembly GCF_009734345.1. Taxonomy (GTDB): domain Bacteria; phylum Pseudomonadota; class Gammaproteobacteria; order Enterobacterales; family Alteromonadaceae; genus Pseudidiomarina; species Pseudidiomarina andamanensis. Next base: position 240,167 of record NZ_CP032551.1, read on the forward strand.
TCGCCAAAGAAGTCACAATTCGAACGCCAGTTGAATGGACCAGCAAAAGCTGGAAACTCGGTCAGGGGTTTAGCGAACTGACGGAGCCGAAATTCCACGTGGTAGCCTACGACTACGGATGCAAACGCAATATTCTTCGTCTCCTAGCCGATCGTGGCTGTAAAGTGACGATGGTGCCTGCGCAAACACCAGCAAAAGACGTACTTGCGATGAATCCAGATGGCGTATTTTTGTCGAACGGCCCTGGTGACCCAGAGCCATGTGATTACGCGATTAAAGCAATTCAAGACATCATCGAAGCCCAAGTACCTATTTTCGGAATTTGCTTAGGTCATCAGCTGCTTGCTCTAGCAAGTGGCGCACAAACCGTAAAAATGAAGCTGGGCCACCACGGTGCAAACCATCCAGTGCAAGATTTAGCCAGTGGTCGCGTTATGATTACCAGCCAGAACCATGGTTTTGCGGTAGACGAAGCAACGTTACCGGAGAATCTTAAGGCAACCCATAAATCACTATTTGACGGTACCTTACAGGGTATTGAGCGAACGGATGTGAAAGCGTTTAGTTTTCAAGGACACCCAGAAGCGAGCCCTGGCCCGAATGATGCGGCCCCGTTATTTGACCACTTTATTGAATTGATGAGCCAGTAACTATGCCAAAACGTACCGACATTAAAAGCATTCTAATTCTTGGTGCTGGTCCGATTGTTATCGGCCAGGCCTGTGAGTTCGACTACTCTGGTGCTCAAGCCTGTAAAGCGCTACGTGAGGAAGGTTACCGGGTAATTTTGGTGAACTCGAACCCAGCAACCATCATGACCGATCCTGAAATGGCCGATGTGACATACATTGAGCCGATTCACTGGGAAGTTGTTGCGAAGATTATTGAAGTGGAACGCCCTGACGCTGTGTTACCAACTATGGGTGGTCAAACAGCATTAAACTGTGCGCTAGAGCTCGATAAGCATGGCGTATTGGCGAAATATGGCGTTGAAATGATTGGCGCTAATGCGGACGCCATCGACAAAGCGGAAGATCGCGACCGCTTCGATAAGGCAATGAAAGCTATTGGGCTTGAAACACCGAACGCAAAGGTTGCTCACAATTTACAAGAAGCTTTTGAAATTCAAGAAGAGTTCGGCTTCCCACTAATTATTCGCCCAAGTTTCACCATGGGTGGAAGCGGCGGTGGTATCGCCTATAACCGTGAAGAGTTTGAAGAAATTTGTCGTCGCGGTTTAGATTTATCACCGACGAAAGAATTACTCATCGACCAATCATTAATTGGTTGGAAAGAATACGAAATGGAAGTGGTACGTGACCGTGCAGACAACTGCATTATCGTCTGTGCCATTGAAAACTTTGACGCTATGGGTATTCACACCGGTGACTCAATCACCGTAGCGCCATCACAAACATTAACCGACAAAGAGTACCAGTTGATGCGTGACGCAGCGATGGCTGTATTGCGTGAAATTGGTGTTGAAACCGGTGGTTCAAACGTTCAGTTCGGTGTTTGTCCTGATACTGGTCGTATGGTTGTGATTGAGATGAACCCACGGGTATCACGTTCATCTGCGTTAGCATCGAAAGCCACTGGCTTCCCAATTGCGAAAGTTGCAGCGAAATTGGCTGTTGGTTATACCCTTGATGAACTTGAAAACGAAATCACGGGTGGCGTAACTCCAGCTTCGTTTGAGCCTGCGTTAGATTACGTTGTGACTAAGATTCCTCGCTTTAACTTTGAAAAGTTTGCAGGTTGTAACGACCGTCTCACCACCCAAATGAAATCAGTGGGTGAGGTGATGGCTATTGGTCGTAACCAGCAAGAGTCATTGCAAAAAGCGTTGCGTGGACTGGAGATAGGCGTATCTGGATTCGATCCGATGGTCGACATTAACGACCCAGAAGCACGCGGTAAAGTGATTCGTGAACTGAAAGAGCCAGGTGCCGAGCGTATTTTCTATATTGCCGATGCATTCCGTTTAGGGATGACGGTTCATGAAGTATTTGAACTGACGCGCATTGATGAATGGTACCTCATTCAAATTGAAGAAATTGTGCTGCTTGAAGAAGAAGTACAAAAGCTCGGTATGGCGGGTCTGGATGCGCATGCGTTGCGTTTATTGAAACGCAAAGGTTTCGCTGACAAGCGTATTGCTGATTTGCTCGACGTGGCTGAAACTGAAGTGCGCCGTCGTCGTAACGAGTTAGGCATTCACCCCGTTTACAAGCGCGTCGATACCTGTGCCGCAGAATTTCGTTCAGACACAGCTTACATGTACTCAACGTACGATGAAGAGTGTGAGGCTGCGCCAAGCGACAAAGACAAAATCATGGTCATCGGTGGTGGTCCAAACCGTATCGGCCAAGGTATTGAATTTGACTATTGCTGTGTACACGCAGCTCTAGCGTTACGTGAAGACGGTTACGAAACAATTATGGTGAACTGTAACCCAGAAACCGTTTCAACCGACTACGATACCTCTGATCGCTTATACTTTGAACCAATCACGCTAGAAGACGTGTTGGAAATTGTTCGCGTCGAAAAACCAAAGGGTGTGATTGTTCAGTATGGTGGCCAAACACCATTGAAATTAGCGCGTGAGCTTGAAGCGAACGGTGTTCCGGTTATTGGTACCTCGCCAGATGCGATTGACCGCGCTGAAGACCGTGAGCGCTTCCAGGGTGCCGTGCGCCGTTTAGGTTTGAAACAACCAGAAAACGCGACTGTAACCAAAGTGGATGAGGCCTTACGCGAAGCAGAACGTATTGGTTATCCATTGGTGGTTCGCCCGTCTTATGTACTGGGTGGCCGCGCAATGGAAATCGTTTATGACGAGAGTGACTTGCTGCGTTATCTAACAGATGCCGTGAAAGTTTCGAACTCAGCACCAGTACTACTCGATCGCTTCTTAGATAACGCGATTGAAGTTGATGTTGACGCAATTTGTGACGGCAAAGATGTGTTGATTGGCGGTATCATGCAGCACATTGAGCAGGCGGGTGTTCACTCTGGTGACTCGGCATGTTCGTTGCCGCCGTACTCATTGAGTGACAAGATTCAAGACGAATTACGCGATCAGATGAGTAAGCTGGCCTTTGAACTTGGCGTTAACGGCCTGATGAATGCGCAGTTTGCGATTAAAGATGACGAAATTTATCTCATTGAGGTAAACCCACGAGCGGCTCGTACAGTGCCATTTGTATCTAAAGCGACTGGTTTGCCGTTGGCAAAAATTGCCGCGCGCGTGATGGTTGGTCAGTCGTTAGTTGAGCAAGGCTATACCGAAGAAGTCATTCCGCCTTATTACTCAGTGAAAGAAGTTGTTATTCCATTTGCTAAGTTCCAAGGTGTTGACCCAATTCGCGGCCCTGAGATGCGTTCTACCGGCGAGGTTATGGGCGTAGGTGAGAGCTTTGAAGAAGCCTATGCTAAAGCTAACCTCGGTGCCGGCGAAGCATTAGCAAAAGCAGGTAAAGCGTTATTGTCGGTACGTGACGGTGACAAAGCACGTCTATTCGATTTGGCGCGCGGACTGATTGGGTTGGGCTTTAGCCTCGAAGCGACTCGCGGTACGGCAAAACTGTTAAACGATGAAGGCATCGCGTGCTCTGTTGTGAACAAGCTACAAGAGGGCCGTCCGAATATTGTTGATGCAATCAAAAACGGCGAGTACAGTTACATAATCAATACAGTTGAAGGGCGTCAGGCAATTGAAGACTCAGTCTATATTCGCCGTGAAGCGCTCTTGAATAAAGTAACCTATACCACAACATTAAATGCAGCGTTTGCCACAGTGAAAGCCAACACCGCCGATGACCGTGCGCGTGTGAATTCACTTCAATCATTGCACAAAAGGGTTTTAGAACGATGAATCAAATTCCAATGACCACCCGCGGCGCGGAGATGCTGCGGGAGGAATTGAAGCGATTAAAAACTGAAGATCGACCGCGTATTATCCAAGCGATTGCAGATGCGCGTGAGCATGGTGATCTTAAAGAAAATGCTGAATACCATGCAGCGCGAGAGCAGCAAGGGTTTTGTGAAGGTCGTATTCAGGAGATTGAAGCGAAACTTTCTAATGCACAAATTATTGATGTGACCAAAGTACCAAATCAAGGCAAGGTGATTTTTGGCGCGACCGTGACTGTTTACAACACGGTTACTGATAAGGAGATGACTTATCGCATTGTCGGTGATGATGAGTCTGATATTAAGCAGAATCTTATTTCAATTAATTCACCAATTGCGCGAGCGCTCATTGGTAAAGAGATTGATGATGTCGCTCGCGTGAATACACCAAACGGTGAAGTTGAATACGAAGTCGTGAAGGTTGAATACATTTAGCGAGCGATACTAAGCTTTTCCGTCAGTCTTTTAACAGCGCGACTAGTTCGCGCTGTTTTTGTTTGCGCTGCTCGGCTGTCATCGGTTGGTGATGATAGGCATCGATATCTGGGAATACCTCATCAATTTCCATTCCTAAGGCCTTTGCGATCGCTAATGCAACTGGCTGTGAACGAGCTTTACGCGATGCCACTTTAGAGACCAGCGACGGACTCTTATCCAATGCTTCAGCGATCATTGAAAAATCAAAGCCGCGGCGCATTAATTCCTTTTTGATTTGTTTACTGTCCATCAGGTATAGTGCTTATCTGTTCAAGGTTAGTGAAATTGAAGCTCACAAAGAACTCTAAAAATAACTCAATTTAAGGTTAAATCTGTCATTTGACACCAAAATACGCTCAAAACATTCAAATGACAGGTTAAATGAAATAGACCACAGACTATGGCTAAAAGCAACTTTGATTTGCCAGATATTGATACCTGCATTGAACGATTAAAATTGGTATCAAAACAGACCTCGGCGAGCGCCGTTATGCGTTGGTTAGGGCTACCCGAAAGCACTTACAGTAACTGGAAGCGCCGAGGCTCCATCAATTATGATCGAGTTATAGAAGGTCTTTTGCGACAGAATGTGTCGTTGGATTGGTTATTTGCACCTAATGTCGACTTGCTTTACCCCGGTGTGAGTTTGACTGTCACAGAAAATGAAGGTGTGGCGTATTCGACGCCGTCGGTGGCAGACACATTAAAAGCGTTGGAATTTGTCGAACCAATCATGGAGCGGTTTCAAGTGCCAATGACAGAGCAAAACCGTCAGTTTATGGCGGAGACATTTTTTAAGCGGCGTGGTGATGCGATGTTACTAGAAACGGCGCTGCAACAAGTTGCATTAGCTCTCGCTACAGCGCAGACAGACAGTAAATAATGGAAACTAAGCGCGCGGCAGTTGAATTTTCGCAGCCGGGCTTGGTTTGTACATGGTTAAAATTTTCCCAACCACTTGTACTTTTGTCGCACCAGTGTGTGCGATAATGGTCGCGTAGATTTTCTCACGCATCTCACGGTCTTCATCAGGCACTTTCACTTTAATTAATTCGTGATGCTCGAGCGCCAATTCAATCTCTGCCATCACGCCTTCGGTAAGGCCATTTGCGCCCAAAAGAACAACTGGTTTTAGTGAATGAGCTAATGATTTTAAGTGCTGTTTTTGTTTATTGCTTAAGGTTACGGCCGTTGCCATGTAATATATCCCATCGAATGACTTGAATTTCCGCTATTCTACCGCCATCTGGGTAGAAGAAGCCAGTTTGGTAAGAGAAACATGACGAAAAAACGCTCCGCCAGCAGCAAACGCTGGCTCCAAGAACATTTTAGCGACCACTATGTGCAAAAAGCACAGAAAAAGGGGTATCGCTCGCGTGCTGTATTTAAAATAGAAGAGATACAGCAGAAAGATCGCATATTAAAGCAAGGGCAGACTGTGGTCGATCTCGGTGCCGCTCCGGGCGGCTGGTCGCAGTTTGTTGTAGATTCACTGCATGGCAACTGCGAAGTTATTGCTTGCGATATTTTGCCGATGGATCCGATTGCAGGGGTCGACTTTCTGGAAGGTGATTTCCGCGACGAGGAAGTTTTAAACGCATTATTGAGCCGAATTGGTGGCAAAAACGTAGATGTAGTATTGTCAGATATGGCGCCGAACATGAGTGGTAACGACAATGTCGATTTACCACGTTCAATGTATCTTGTTGAATTGGCCCTAGATATGTGTCATCAGGTGCTGAAACCAAATGGCAGTTTTGTCGTCAAAGTATTCCATGGCGAAGGTTTTGAAGAGTTTTTGAAGAACGTCCGCGCTGCGTTTACGACTGTGAAGACGCGTAAACCAGACTCATCGCGAGCCCGTTCACGAGAAGTGTATCTGGTAGCGACCGGTTACAAACTGTAGTACCCTGTAAGGCGTGCTACAAATGCAAACAAGAGGTAGTCAGCTTTGAGCGATATGGCAAAAAATCTCATTTTATGGCTGGTCATAGCCGTTGTTTTAATGACTGTTTTCAACAACTTCAGTCAAAGCGGTGCTAATGGTCAACAAGTGGCTTATAGCCAATTCATCAATCAAGTACACAATGGTGGTGTACGGTCGGTTGATATCGACGGTCGTATGATCAAGGCTCAATCACGCAGTGGCGAACAATTTACCACCGTGGTGCCAACCCAGTACGATCCAAAGTTGCTCGATGACTTGTTAGAAAACAATGTTGAAGTAAACGGTAAGCTGCCAGAAGAGCCAAGCATTTTGGCGCAAATCTTTATTTCGTGGTTCCCAATGTTGCTGTTAATTGGTGTATGGATATTCTTCATGCGTCAAATGCAGGGCGGTGGTGGCCGTGGCGCGATGTCGTTTGGTAAGAGCAAAGCGCGCCTGATGAGCGAAGACCAAATTAAAACAACCTTTGCCGATGTTGCTGGTTGTGACGAAGCGAAAGAAGAGGTTAGCGAGCTAGTTGATTACCTAAAAGATCCAACCAAGTTCCAGCACCTTGGCGGTAAAATTCCGAAAGGTGTGTTGATGGTTGGTCCTCCGGGAACAGGTAAAACGTTGCTTGCTAAAGCAATCGCTGGTGAAGCGCGCGTCCCATTCTTCTCGATTTCAGGTTCTGACTTCGTTGAAATGTTCGTTGGTGTTGGTGCATCACGTGTGCGCGATATGTTTGAACAAGCAAAGAAAGCAGCGCCGTGTATTATTTTTATCGACGAAATTGACGCCGTTGGCCGTCAGCGTGGTGCGGGTTTAGGTGGTGGTCACGATGAGCGTGAGCAAACCTTGAACCAGATGCTTGTAGAGATGGATGGCTTTGAAGGCAATGAAGGCATTATCGTTATTGCCGCAACCAACCGTCCGGACGTTCTTGACCCTGCGCTGTTGCGTCCTGGTCGTTTTGACCGCCAAGTTGTGGTTGGCTTGCCAGACGTTCGTGGTCGTGAGCAAATTCTGAAAGTGCACATGCGCAAAGTACCTTTAGGTAAAGATGTTGATGCGTCTGTTATTGCGCGTGGTACACCCGGCTTTTCTGGTGCTGATTTGGCAAACTTGGTGAACGAAGCTGCGTTGTTTGCAGCACGTGGCAACAAGAAAATTGTTGCTATGGAAGAGTTCGAAAAAGCCAAAGACAAAATCATGATGGGTGCAGAGCGTCGCTCTATGGTGATGACTGAAGATGAGAAAGCGATGACTGCTTATCATGAAGCAGGTCACGCCATTGTCGGTCGCTTGGTGCCAGAGCATGACCCGGTATACAAAGTGTCAATTATTCCGCGTGGACGTGCGCTCGGCGTGACGATGTATTTGCCGGAACAAGATCGCGTTAGCCACTCCAAGCAACATCTGGAGAGTATGATCTCGAGCTTGTTCGGGGGCCGCATTGCCGAGGCATTAATATACGGCGATGAGAAAGTAACGACTGGCGCTTCTAATGACATTGAACGTGCAACCCAAATCGCTCGTAAGATGGTTACCCAGTGGGGTCTATCTGAGAAAATGGGGCCACTGCTTTATGCTGATGACGAGAACGAAGTGTTTTTAGGTCGTTCGGTCACTCAGCACAAACATATGTCTGATGAAACTGCGCGTGCGATTGACCAAGAAGTGAAATTGTTCATTGATCGCAACTACGATCGTGCAAAACGTATCTTGGAAGAGAACGTTGATATTCTGCACACGATGAAAGATGCGTTGATGAAATATGAAACCATTGATGCCGATCAGATTGACGATTTGATGAATCGTCGCGATGTTCGTGAGCCTCGTGACTGGCAGCAACGCGATAACAACAAATCGGGCGGCGATGATGGTAAGGCTGAAGGTAGCCAACCAGTGTCGACAAGCAAACCAGCTGGTGACACGCCAGCAAGTTAATCAGTTTTGAAAAGCCCCGTAAAGCGGGGCTTTTTTTTGAACAATAATAGGTATGACTGATGGCTGATACACGCACACATGTAGAGGTAATGGGCATTTTAAATGCCACACCGGATTCGTTTTCAGATGGCGGTAAATTTAATCAAGTTGATCAAGCTCTAAGGCAAGCCGAACAAATGGTTCAAGATGGTGCTGCTTGGCTTGATGTCGGCGGTGAATCGACACGTCCTGGTAGTAAAGGTGTGAGTGTCGCCGAAGAGCTCGATCGAGTGTTGCCGATTATCGAAAAGTTGCAAGCTAACTTTGATGTACCGATTTCGGTGGATACTTGTAAAACCGCAGTGATGGCAGAAGCATTGAAACTGAATATTGCCATGATTAACGACATCAATGCATTGCGCGACGAAGGTGCAGAGCAATTACTCGCGTCATCACCTGAGGTGAAAGTTTGTCTTATGCATATGCAGGGTGAGCCACGTACGATGCAACATGAACCGCGTTATGACGACGTAGTGAACGAGGTGAAGCAATTTTTAGATGCCCGGGTTAGAGCCTGTGTGAATGCGGGAATACAAAAAAACAACATTTATCTCGATCCAGGCTTTGGCTTTGGTAAATCAGTCAGGCATAATTACCAGCTGCTACAAAGACTACAGGCAATGCATGATATGCAATTACCGCTATTGATTGGCATGTCACGCAAGTCGATGATTGGTCAGGTGACCGGGCGCGAGGTGAGTGAGCGCTTAGCAGGTAGCATTGCCGCGGCAACGATTGCCGCAATGAAAGGGGCACAGATTATTCGTGTGCATGATGTCAAGGAAACGGTTGATGCAATGAAGGTCGTTGCAGCAACCTTGGCTGGAGAATTCGCTTGAGTCAGCGTAAGTATTTTGGCACCGACGGTGTACGTGGTCGCGTCGGTGATTTTCCGATTACCCCAGATTTTGCTGTGAAACTTGGTTGGGCAGCAGGTACGGTGTTGTCGGCTAGTGGTAATCAACGTGTATTAGTTGGAAAAGACACCCGCTTGTCGGGCTATATGTTGGAGTCAGCACTGGAAGCAGGGCTGTTATCAGCCGGCGTGAGCGTCGAATTTCTAGGGCCAATGCCGACGCCTGCGGTCGCTTATTTGACGCGAAATTTTCGTGCCGCAGCAGGCATTGTGATCAGCGCATCACACAACCCTTATTACGATAACGGCATTAAGTTCTTCTCTGATTCGGGTAGTAAATTACCCGACAGCGTAGAAGCTGAAATTGAGCGTCTTTTAGATGAACCCATTCGCTGCGTGCCATCCGAAAATATGGGGCGTGCGAGTCGAATTGATGATGCACCGGGTCGTTATATCGAGTTTTGTAAAAGCGTCTTCCCGTCGGATTTGTCGCTAAAAGGGCTACGAATTGTTGTGGATTGCGCGCATGGCGCAACGTACCACATCGCCCCAGACGTGCTGAAAGAACTGGGTGCCGATATATGGGAAATTGGTACTGAGCCAAATGGCGTGAACATCAACGAAAAATGTGGTGCAACCCATCTCGATGCTTTGCGCGAGAAAGTTTTAGAGAAAAAAGCTGATCTTGGCTTTGCGCTTGACGGTGACGGTGATCGCATCATGATGGTCACAGCCAGCGGTCGCATTGTTGATGGTGATGATATTATTTATATTCTAGCGCGTGCGGCCCAGCAAGATGGCTTATTACAGGGCGGTATTGTTGGCACCTTAATGAGCAATTTTGCGCTGGAAAAATTCTTCACTGATCGTCGAATTCCGTTTGTGCGAGCGAAAGTTGGTGATCGTTATGTCATGGAAGAACTGGTGAAGCGCGACTGGCGCATTGGTGGCGAAAATTCTGGGCATATCATCAATCGTCAGTTCCACAGTACGGGCGACGGTATTATTGCTGGTTTGCAAGTACTAACGGCAATGCAGCGTGAAGGTCGCAGCCTTGATGAACTGTTGGAAAACTTTGTGAAGTTCCCACAAGCACTGGTGAATGTACGATTTAACTCTGACTCTGACCCGTTGGAAGCTGACACGGTGAAAGCAGTGGTTCAAGAAGTCGAACGGGCGTTGGGCAACAATGGCCGGGTGTTATTGCGCAAGTCAGGCACCGAGCCATTGATTCGCGTCATGGTGGAAGGTAAAGACGCAAAAACTGTGCGCAAATTCGCCGAAGAAATAGCCAGTGAAGTGGAAGCGGCTAGTAATTAACCAGTGAAGCATTATTTCCGCATTCACTGCTTGTAAGTTGCGGCGAGGTTATGTAATATCTCGCCGCTCTCAACGAAGTCAGAGGTTTAGATGCAACGCCAACCGTTAGTTATAGCTAACTGGAAAATGAACGGTGACCGTCAGTTGGTCACGGCCATGGCTGAAGCACTTCGCGACAGTTCAGCGCAACATGCGGATGTTAGTGTGGTGGTATGTCCGCCGGCCGTATTACTGCCAGCTTGGCAACAAGCCGCGTTTTACGACAACATTCAACTTGGTGCTCAAGATGCTAATGAGAACGCCAGTGGCGCCCATACGGGTGAACACAGTTTAGCGTTATTAGCCGAGGCCGGTGCAAGCATGGTGTTAGTTGGTCACTCTGAGCGTCGTCAATTCTATGGCGATAATGCGCAACGAATTGCTGCCAAAGTGAATCAGATTCTTGATGAATCAACGATGACAGTGGTGCTTTGTGTTGGTGAGAGTGCAGAGCAACGTGAACAGCAACAAACGTTTGACGTGGTTGCATCACAGTTAGCTGAAGCATTAGCGTCGCGCAAGCAATGTGAGCGTATCGTGATTGCTTATGAACCAGTTTGGGCTATTGGTACTGGCTTAACAGCGAGTCCTGAACAAGCACAAGAAGTGCATGCCTTTATTCGTAACTGGTTAGGTGAAAAATTCGGGCCTTCAGGCGTCAACCTACAAATTTTGTATGGTGGTAGCGTGAAAGCTGACAATGCCGAGCAATTGTTTGCTCAGGCTGATATTGATGGTGGTTTGATAGGCGGCGCAAGCTTAGTCGAAGAACAATTTGTTGCGATTTGCAACGCTGCACAAGCCCGGAGTAAATAAGTTATGTACGAAATTTTATTGATTGCATACTTAATTGTTGCCTTAATTCTGATTGGTTTCATTATGATCCAACAGGGTAAAGGAGCTGATATGGGCGCGTCATTTGGTGCTGGTGCATCAAACACCGTGTTCGGTTCGAGCGGCTCAGGTAACTTTTTAACGCGCACTACTGCAATTTTAGCTGTTGTTTTCTTCGTTCTTAGCTTAGTGCTAGGTAACCTGTCTTCAGGTAACGGCGATACTAAGAGCAACTTTGACGAAATTGAAGTACCGGTTGAAGAAGTGCCAGCTGTTCCAGCGAACGACAGCGACGTTCCTGGCGGCAATTAATACAACGCTGTAAGCGTTCAAGTTTTGCGGATGTGGTGGAATTGGTAGACACGCTATCTTGAGGGGGTAGTGCTTTCGGGCGTGCGGGTTCAAGTCCCGCCATCCGCACCAAATTAGCAACCGGCCACGGTTGCGGTTTCAAGTCGAAACCCTTATAATGTGGACACGTTTTCGGACGCGGGGTGGAGCAGTCTGGTAGCTCGTCGGGCTCATAACCCGAAGGTCGTAGGTTCAAATCCTGCCCCCGCAACCAATTACAAAAGGGTCCAGTGTTTTAAAAGCCCCGCAGCAGTTCGGGGCTTTTTACTATGTGACCTTTGCTGCGGCAAACTAATCGTGATGTATTAGTTTGAGTTGGCAGTCAATAACACTGGGCGTTTACGCCCTTTTTTGTTTTTAGGAGTTAGCAAACTTGGCTCGAATGGAAGACCGTTTATTTGACATGTTAGAACCGGCAGTCGCCGCCTTAGACTTTACCCTGTGGGGCGTCGAGTTTGTGCGCGCTGGAAAACACTCAACATTACGCGTTTACATTGATCACGAAGATGGTGTCAGTGTGGATAATTGTGCTGACGTTAGTCATCAGGTGAGTGCAATTTTGGACGTTGAAGATCCAATCAAAAGTGAATACTTCCTTGAAGTATCGTCCCCAGGTATGGAGCGTCCGTTCTTTAAAGCCAATCAGTATGCTGATTATTTAGGCGAAACGGCAGCCGTTGAGCTGACGATGGCGCAGCAAGGAAAACGTAAGTTTAAAGGTATAATTGTCGCTGTTGATGGCGATTATATTGAATTCAATGTTGATGGCGAGACGCTGAAGGTAGCGCAATCATCAATTAAGAAAGCTCATTTAGTTCCTCAGTTCAACTAAGGATTGCGTAGGCGAGGCAAAACAATGGCAAAAGAAATTTTATTGGTTGCAGAAGCGGTTTCAAACGAAAAAGACGTGTCAAAAGAGAAAATCTTTGAGGCGCTTGAATCTGCGCTTGCGCACGCAACTAAAAAGAAATACGAAGGTGATATCGATGTTCGCGTAAGTATCAATCGCCAAACCGGCGAGTTTGATACGTTTCGTCGTTGGTTAGTGGTCGACGATAGTGAGCAACCATTAGAGCATCCATATCGAGAAATTAGCTTAGCTGCTGCTCAATATGAAGATGAGACAGTGAATGCGGGCGATTATGTTGAAGAACAGATCGAATCAATTGAATTTGACCGCATTACCACGCAAACCGCAAAACAAGTTATCGTGCAAAAAGTACGCGAAGCTGAGCGCGCTAAAGTGGTTGACGAGTACCGCGATCAAGTTGGTGAGCTTGTTAGTGGTATCGTGAAGCGCGCGACGCGTGAACACGTGATTCTTGATTTGGGTAACAATGCGGAAGCGATTATTTATCGTGAAGAGTTATTGCCACGTGAATCATTCCGTGCTGGTGACCGAGTACGCGGTTTATTGTATGACGTGCGTCCAGAGGCGCGCGGCGCGCAATTATTTGTCAGCCGAACACATCCTGACTTCTTGATTGAGTTGTTCCGCATTGAAGTGCCAGAAATTGGCGAAGAAATGATTGAAATTCGTGGCGCAGCGCGCGATCCAGGTTCACGTGCAAAAATTGCCGTGAAAAGTAACGACCGTCGTATCGACCCTGTTGGTGCGTGTGTTGGTATGCGTGGTGCACGAGTTCAAGCGGTATCAGGCGAACTCGGTGGTGAGCGTGTTGATATCGTGCTGTGGGATGATAACCCAGCACAGTTCGTTATTAACGCAATGGCTCCTGCTGAAGTTGCGTCAATTGTTGTTGACGAAGAAGCACACACCATGGATATCGCGGTTGAAGAAGGCAACTTGGCACAGGCTATCGGTAAAGCTGGTCAGAACGTGCGCTTGGCAAGTCAATTAACGGGTTGGCAGTTAAACGTGATGTCAGTTGACGAGTTTACCGAGAAGAACCAAGCTGAAGCGCAAAAAGTTTTAGATTTGTTCACGTCTAAACTCGATATCGATGAAGATTTTGCGTCTGTACTTGTCGACGAAGGCTTCTCAACACTTGAAGAAATCGCTTATGTACCAGTCGATGAGTTATTAGACATCGAAGGTATGGATGAAGATATCGTTGAAGAATTGCGTACTCGTGCGAAAGCCGTATTAACGACGCAAGCATTAGCTAACGAAGAATCATTAGAAAGTGCTGAACCAGATGAGACGTTGTTAAACCTTGAAGGTTTAGATCGTCACTTAGCTTATGTGTTCGCAAGTCGTGGCATCATTACCTTAGAAGACCTTGCTGAGCAAGGCATCGATGATTTAGCCGGAATTGACGAGTTAACCGAAGAGCGAGCAGGCGAGCTGATTATGCAAGCACGTAATATCTGCTGGTTCGGTAACGAAGAATAAGATCAACGGGGGTACTAGAGACTATGGAAGAAGTAACGCTGGATAAACTAGCTAAAGACGTCGGTACGACAGTTGATCGTTTGGTGCAACAGTTTGCGGAAGCAGGCATGAAAAAGCAGCCAGGCGACCGTGTCAACGAAGATGAAAAACAGGCCCTGTTAGCCCATTTAAATAAATCGCATGGTGGTAGTGGTCCAAGTGAGCCTGCCAAGATGACGTTGAAGCGAAAAGAAAAAAGCACGTTAAGCATTGGTGGTGGCCCAGGCCGCAGTAAATCAGTGCAAGTTGAAGTACGTAAAAAACGTACTTACGTGAAACGTTCTGCGCTTGAAGAGCAGCAAAAGGCTGATCAAGAAAAAGCAGAGCAAGAGCGTTTAGCTGCTGAAGCGAAACGTAAAGAAGAAGAAGCAAAAGCTGCTGCGGAAGCGAAAGCAAAAGCTGACGCAAAAGCTGCAGAAGAAAAAGCGAAGCAAGAAGCTGCACGCAAAGAGAAAGAAAAAGCGAAGGCGAAGGCTGAAGCTGAAAAACGTGCAGCAATGACGCCTGAAGAGCGTAAGAAAGCTGATGAAGCGAAAGCAGAAGCGGAGCGTTTACGCAAGGCGCAAGAAGAAGAAGCTCGCAAAAAAGCAGAAGCAGAAGCTGCACGCCAGGCTGAAGAAGCTCGTCGCTTAGCTGAAGAAAACGAAGCGCGTTGGCAAGAAGAAGAAGCGAAACGTAAGAAAGCTGAGCAAGAAGAAGTTCACTTTACCACCTCGCAGACTGCGCAAGCCGCGGAAGATGAGCAAGACGAAGGTGAAGAGCGTCGTGCCCGTCGCAATAAAACCAAGCGTCGTGGTAAAGATGATGAGCGTGATGAAGCGCCGCGTCGTGAAAAACGTCGCAAAGGTTCTAAGCGCTCAACGTTGCAGCATGGTTTTAATAAGCCAGCGGCACCTGTAGAGCGTGAAGTGAAGCTTGGTGAAACCATTACTGTTGGTGAGTTAGCTAACCGCATGGCGGTGAAGGCTGGCGAAGTGATCAAAACCATGATGAAAATGGGTGAGATGGTCACAATTAACCAAGTATTAGACCAAGAAACGGCCTCTTTGGTTGTTGAAGAAATGGGTCATAAAGTGGTGTTGGTGAGCGAAAACGCGCTTGAGCAAGAAATTCTTGCAGACCGTGATGAAGAGACAAACCAACATCAGGTGTCACGTGCGCCAGTTGTTACCGTTATGGGTCACGTTGACCACGGTAAAACATCCTTACTTGATTACATTCGTAAGGCGAAAGTAGCAAGCGGTGAGGCCGGTGGTATTACTCAGCACATTGGTGCATACCACGTTGAAACTG
The DNA here is from genome assembly GCF_009734345.1 of Pseudidiomarina andamanensis. GTDB lineage: Bacteria > Pseudomonadota > Gammaproteobacteria > Enterobacterales > Alteromonadaceae > Pseudidiomarina > Pseudidiomarina andamanensis. The sequence goes on from NZ_CP032551.1 coordinate 255,563, forward strand.
ACCACGGCATGATTACATTCTTGGATACACCAGGTCACGCAGCGTTTACATCAATGCGTGCTCGTGGTGCCAGTGCAACGGATATCGTTATCTTGGTAGTTGCAGCGGATGATGGCGTGATGCCACAAACTTTGGAAGCGATTCAGCACGCGAAAGCGGCAGGCGTTCCAGTGGTTGTAGCAATCAACAAAATGGATAAGCCAGAAGCTGATCCTGACCGCGTGAAGAATGAATTAGCGCAACGCGATGTTATCCCTGAAGAGTGGGGTGGCGATGTGATGTTTGTACCTGTATCTGCACATAGCGGTGAAGGTATTGAGCAGTTGCTTGAATCGGTGTTGTTGCAAGCCGAAGTACTTGATCTAAAAGCTAATGCTAGCGGCATGGCGAAAGGCATTGTGATTGAATCACGTCTTGATAAAGGACGCGGCCCAGTTGCCTCAGTGTTGGTTCAAGAGGGTACTTTGCGCCAAGGTGATATCGTTCTTTGTGGTCTTGAATATGGCCGTATTCGTGCGATGCGCGATGAGAACGGTAAAGATATTAAAGAAGCTGGCCCATCAATTCCGGTCGAGATTCTTGGCTTATCGGGTGTACCGCAAGCCGGTGATGAAGCGACTGCGGTAAAAGATGAGCGTAAAGCACGCGAAGTAGCAAACTATCGTCAAGGTAAATATCGTGAAATTAAACTAGCGAAGCAGCAGAAAGCGAAGCTAGAGAATATGTTTGCGAATATGGCTGAAGGCGACGTGAAAGAACTGAACATCGTATTGAAATCAGATGTACAGGGTTCTTTGGAAGCAATTGCTGACTCATTGATGAAGCTTTCTACTGATGAAGTAAAAGTGAATATTATCGGTAGCGGTGTTGGCGGTATTACTGAAACTGACGCATCGTTGGCAAGCGCCTCGAACGCTATCGTCGTTGGTTTTAACGTACGTGCTGATGCTTCAGCTAAACGTGTCATTGAGCAAGAAGCTGTTGATTTGCGTTACTACAGCGTTATCTATGATTTGATTGACGAAGTTAAAGCGGCCATGGGTGGCATGCTTTCACCTGAGTTCAAACAACAAATCATCGGTTTGGCAGAAGTTCGTGATGTATTTAAGTCACCGAAAATTGGCGCAATTGCTGGTTGTATGGTTACTGAAGGCATCGTGAAGCGTTCGGCACCAATTCGTGTTCTTCGTGATAACGTGGTTATCTTTGAAGGCGAACTTGATTCATTACGTCGCTTTAAAGATGACGTACAAGAAGTTCGTAACGGCATGGAATGTGGTATTGGCGTGAAGAACTACAACGACGTGAAAGTCGGTGACCAAATCGAAGTATTTGAAACAGTTCAAGTAGAGCGGAGCCTATAAACCAATATGGCAAAAGACTTTAGCCGTACTGACCGAGTGGGTCAGCAATACCAACGCGAAATCGCGATGATATTGCAGCGTGAAATTAAAGACCCACGCGTGTCAATGGTCACAGTATCCGAGATTGAAGTATCACGTGATCTTGCTTATGCAAAAGTATTCGTGACCTTCTTTAACGACGATGAAGCTTACGTGAAAACAGCACTGAAAGTGTTGAACGATGCGTCAGGCTTTATCCGCTCGTTGTTAGGTAAGCGTGTGCGAGCACGCATTATCCCTGAACTGCGTTTTGTTCACGACCCTTCACTGAATGAGGGGATTCGTATGTCGCGTTTGGTAGATGAAGCCATTCGTCGTGATTCGCAGCGTAGCGATGATGCTGACGACAGCACCAAAACGAAACCGGACTCAAACGGAGACGAATAAATGGGACGACGTAAATCGGGCCGCAATGTAAGTGGCGTGATTTTGTTAGATAAGCCCCGTGATATCACATCAAACGCCGCACTCCAGCAAGTGCGGCGTTTTTTTAATGCCAATAAGGCGGGGCATACCGGTGCTTTAGATCCATTAGCGACGGGCTTGTTACCGTTGTGCTTTGGTGAGGCGACGAAAGTATCGCACTTTGCGTTAGAGGCGGATAAAACCTATCGCGTTGTCGCACAGTTAGGTGCGAGAACAACTACCAGTGATGCTGAAGGTGAGGTGGCGTGGCGCTGTGAACAAGCCGCATTAGAGTCGCTCACGCAAGAGCAAATAGACCAAGCCATTGCGCATTTTGTGGGTACGCAAGAGCAATCACCATCCATGTATTCGGCGTTGAAGTACGAAGGGCGTCCGCTGTACTGGTATGCACGCCAAGGTATTGAAGTACCGCGTAAAACGCGTCAAATCACGATTCACAACATCAACTTTATCGCATGGGCAAATCATCAACTGACCTTGGAAGTGACGTGCTCGAAAGGTACCTATATTCGTACACTAATTGACGATATGGGCCAGTTTTTGGGTTGTGGCGCCTATGTTCAGGAACTCCATCGGAGCTGGATTGAAGGTGTTGAAGGGCCGATGCTGAGCTTAGCTGAGCTTGCTGAAATTGCCGAGCAAACGAATCGCGAAGCCGATGACTACGCGGCGCTTGACCTGCTATTACAACCCAATGATTGCGTGATTCGCCAAGTTCAAGCCGTTTCTATCGATGCTGCTAACGCCTTACGCTTTCAAAGTGGTAACCCGGCAAAAATAACTTTGGATGCACCGCCGGGCGACGCGCCTTGGCGGGTCTTTCATGCTGCAAGTGGTGAATTTCTTGGTATCGGTATTTGGCAAAACGGTGTTCTTTCACCGAAGCGCGTACTGAACCTGTAAAACCGAGTTTAACCGTTGTTGGCATTGCGTTTGGGCGCATTCATGCGTATAATCCACAGCGATTTCGTCGGTGCTGAATTAGTGATTGGCACTGACATTCTTAAACAATCAGGAGTAAGATATGTCACTAACTGCGGCACAAAAAGCGGAAATCGTTAAAGAATACGGTCAAGGCGAAAACGACACTGGTTCTCCAGAGGTTCAAGTTGCTTTGTTAACTGCAAACATTAACGAGCTGCAAAGCCACTTTAAAGAACACGCAAAAGATCACCACTCACGTCGTGGTCTGTTACGTATGGTTAGCCAACGTCGTAAGTTGTTGGATTACTTGAAGCGTAAAAACAATCAGCGCTATGCAAGCCTGATTGAGCGACTAGGTTTACGTCGCTAAGCACTGTTCGAGCAAAGGGGCCCTGTTGTGGCCCCTTTTTTGTTTAATGAAAAGCAAAGGGCGTTAATCGTTATTAGTTATTCGTTAATCGTTTTAAGGCCAAGACGAATAACGAATAACGAGTAACGAATAACGCATGAGAGAAAGAAGAAAGGAAAATAACACGTGAATCCGATTACAAAGAAATTTCAGTATGGTCAACATACAGTTACGTTAGAAACTGGCGCGATGGCGCGTCAAGCAACAGCAGCAGTACTTGCAAGCATGGACGACACCACCGTATTGGTAACCGTTGTTGCTAAAAAAGATGCTAAAGAAGGTCAAGATTTCTTCCCACTTACCGTGAACTATCAAGAGCGTACTTACGCTGCCGGTAAAATCCCTGGTGGTTTCTTCAAGCGTGAAGGCCGTCCATCAGAGAACGAAACGTTAACGTCACGCTTAATCGACCGTCCAATTCGTCCATTATTCCCTGAAGGTTTCAACAACGAAGTACAAGTAATTGCAACCGTTGTGTCAGTTAATCCACAGATTAACCCTGACATTGTTGCGTTGATTGGTACTTCTGCCGCATTAGCGATTTCTGGCGTTCCGTTCGCTGGCCCAATTGGTGCTGCGCGCGTTGGTGTGGTTAACGATGAATACGTGCTTAACCCAACTATGGATGAACTGGCAACTTCTAAGCTTGATTTAGTTGTAGCTGGTACCTCAAGTGCTGTATTGATGGTTGAATCTGAAGCGCAATTATTGTCTGAAGATGCCATGTTAGGTGCTGTTGTTTACGGTCACGACCAAATGCAAACCGTTATCAACGCTATTAACGAATTTGCCGCTGAAGCTGGCAAAGAGAAGTGGGACTGGCAAGCGCCGGCAACCAATGATGCGTTGCTGAACAAAATTAAAGAATTGGCTGAGCAAGGTATTGGTGATGCTTATCGTATCACTGAGAAAGCACAGCGTTACGAGCAAATCGCAGCATTGAAAGCTGAAGTAACTGAAAAATTGGTTGCTGAAGACGAAACCTTAGATGCGAAGGAAATCGGTGATTTGTTCCATTCGCTTGAAAGTACCGTTGTACGTAGCCGTATCATCGCTGGTGAAAAACGTATCGATGGTCGTGAACCAGACATGGTTCGTGCATTGCATATGGCGACTGGTGTGCTTCCACGTACGCACGGCTCTGCAGTATTCACTCGTGGCGAGACTCAGGCATTAGTAACAGCTACCTTGGGTACTGAGCGTGATGCGCAAATGATTGACGACTTGACCGGTCGTACTGATAGCCGCTTCATGTTGCATTACAACTTCCCTCCATACTGTGTTGGTGAAACAGGTATGGTTGGCTCGCCGAAGCGTCGTGAAATAGGTCATGGTCGTTTAGCGAAGCGCGGTGTACAGGCTGTTATGCCGTCACAAGAAGAATTCCCGTACACCATTCGTGTGGTTTCTGAAATCACCGAATCAAACGGCTCTAGCTCAATGGCGTCTGTTTGTGGCGCTTCGTTAGCGTTGATGGATGCAGGTGTTCCAATCAAGTCATCGGTCGCGGGTATCGCGATGGGCTTGGTGAAAGAAGGCGACAAGTTTGTTGTTCTTTCAGACATCTTGGGTGATGAAGATCACTTGGGCGACATGGACTTTAAAGTAGCTGGCAGCACAGAAGGTGTGACAGCATTGCAAATGGATATCAAGATTGACGGTATCACCCGTGAAATCATGGAAATTGCATTAGCACAGGCAAAAGCAGCGCGTTTACACATTTTGAATGTGATGGATGACGCACTTTCTGGCGCACGTACTGAATTATCAAACTACGCACCACGTTACACCACCATCAAAATCAATCCGGATAAGATCCGTGACGTAATCGGTAAAGGTGGCGCAGTTATTCGTGAATTAACTGAGAGCACAAATACCAACATCGAAATTAATGATGACGGTACCGTTCGTATCGCGGCCACTGACCAAGAATCTGCTGATGCAGCAATTGCTCGTATTGAAGAGCTGACTGCTGAAGTAGAAGTAGGTCGCATTTATCAAGGTAAAGTTGCTCGTATCGTTGATTTCGGTGCATTCGTAACGATTCTTCCTGGTAAAGATGGCTTGGTTCACATTTCACAAATCGCTGAAGAGCGTGTGAATGATGTGAATGAATACTTGAAGGTTGGCGACGTCGTACCAGTTAAGGTACTTGAGATTGACCGTCAAGGACGCGTTCGTTTGAGCATGAAAGATGCGGCTGAGAAGCCAGCAGAAGCACCTGCTCAAGAAGCCTCAGAAGAGTCTTCAAACGACGAGTAAGTGTTTTAGTTCTTAGTGATTGAAAAAGCTGTGTTTGGGTAACCGAACACAGCTTTTTTATTGAAGTTTCTTAACAGTCAGTTTTCGTTTTTTAGTGTAATCTACGTTATGATGCTGTTAAGAATTTCACAACAAGGTAGTCGTTCATGAAAATCCGTTTCGGGCTTGTTATTGCGCTGATGATGCTGTTGAGTGCGTGTGCGCAAACTGGAAAATCACCAGATTCGGCACTAACCAATTTATTTGTGGTGACACCACAAGAGCCTGACGCTCGTTATCAGTTAGAAATTGCGAAGCTGAATGAAATTGTTGCTCGCGATCTAGAGTTGCCCGAAGAAAGTCGTGCCGAGTTGCTCTATCGCCGAGGCTCTTTATATGATGCGCTTGGCTTAGTGACGCTGGCACGAATTGATTTTAATCATGCGCTGGAATATAACCCACGCTTAGCCGATGCCTACAATTATCTCGGTATTCATTACACCCAAATGGAAGAGTTCGGCTATGCATACGAAATGTTTGATGGGGTATTAGAGCTCGAGCCAGAGCACCCGTATGCGGTATTAAACCGCGGCGTCAATGCGTATTACGATGAGCGCATTGAGCTTGCTATTGAAGATTTCCAGCAGTTTTTTGAAGCGCAACCAGATGATCCTTATCGTGTTATTTGGTTATTCTTGGCTGAAGTTGAGCAGGATGCCATGGCCGCCCGCTTAAATCTCGCGCAACGGCGTGTTGAGTATGGTAATACCGAATGGGGTTGGAGCTTAGTTGATCTCATGCTCGGCGCTATCGACGAGCAAACCTTTTTAAAAGGTTTTGCTGTTAGGGATTTAAAGCCTGATGAGACGCTTGCCGAGCGTATGTGTGAGACCTATTTCTACCTTGGTAAACTCAAACAGTTAGACGGCGATTTTGCTGCGGCATCGGTGTACTTTCGTTTAGCCATGAGTACGAATGTATTCATGTTTTTGGAATATCGCTATGCAAACCTGGAATTGCAACGTAGTAAGCAAGCGCTAGAAGCTAACGCCAAAACAAACTAACGGTACAATTGTGAGAGTAATAATTGTTGCAGGCGTGGTCGCTCTTTTGAGTCATGCCGTTAGTGCAGCGAACCTTCATGATCTCGCGTTGAAAACAGTGGCACCAACGACTGGTGTTACCCAGCAACAATGCGGCGTTATGGCGCCGGTTACTCTCTATTTACCAACATCACACGAACAACAAGTATTAAATAATCTATCCCGCTGGCACAAACACCCTCTGGCTCGGTTCGTGAACTGCTTTTCAGTACAACGCTATCGACCTGAACAACTTCATTGCGAGCGAGCGGGCACACGTCAACGTGCAAACTGCGGTTGGCATTCGAGCAATGAAGATCTGTCGTCAACGCGTTCAATTCTTTTTGTTGCCGCTGAGCATGGGCTTGCCAGTAGCTATCCGAATCAAATCACCTTACCAACAGATGCTTCGCTGTCGTTATTGGCGCATGAATTAGGACATTGGCTAGGTTTAGCCGACGAATATGCAATGGCACCTGAACTCGCTGAAAATTTCTGTTCGGGTCGCTATGATCACGCTAGCGCTAATGTCGTTGTTACGGATAGGCTGCAGATGTCGAGTGCAGAGTTACAACAGCTATGGCATCAGCTTCCATGGCATTTTGCTGTTGATGATTGGCGTCAGTTAGCCAAAGCAGTGAATGAAGATAAATGGCAGTTAGGATCGTTAGCAAACATGGTTGGGTTGCACGCGATTGCTACTTGTGATGCCGTTGAGGGGAAATATGCATGGCGCCCGGTAGCCGACATGACGCCGATGCAGTATTACGATATAAACCAGTGGCCACCGCTCTATCTCGAGCTTATTGCGCGCCCACAGTAATCGCTGTTTGCGCAATCATTAATACCGGGCACAACAGGGCGAATAACCACACCAAGCTACGCAGCTTGTCCCAGTTCGCAAGATAAAAGATATGGTAGGCGACACGGAAACCGATAAAGCTAATGGCCAAAGTGGTGTTTAGCTCAGTCACCTGTTCGGTCACCAGTACCAACAAAATGGCTGCAGCGTAGAGTGGGAACGCTTCATAAGCATTGTAGTGCCCGGCAACTGCACGTGCTCCAGCGCCGGTTAATCGACTTTGTTGTGCGCGTGGATGGCGGTTGTCATAACCTTTATCGCGGTTCTGGAAATACACAACAGGGGCTTTTGCCGCAATTGGCAATAGCCCTGCAATTAGTAAGCACCAAATGAGAATACTCATTTAACTTCCTTACCAGCGGCCTGCATGTCGGCATGATAAGACGAGCGAACCAGTGGGCCAGATGCAATGTGAGTGAAGCCCATTTTCTCACCTTCTTCGCGGAACATATCAAATTCAGCAGGCGTGACGTAACGTGTCACAGGCAGATGATGACGGCTCGGTTGTAGATATTGACCAATCGTCAACATATCAACGTCGTGGGCGCGCAAGTCACGCATAACCTCAAGGATCTCGTCGTTCGTTTCACCTAAACCAACCATCAAGCCAGATTTCGTACGAACATCAGGACGCGCTTCTTTATAACGCTGCAATAAATCTAACGACCATTGATAGTTAGCGCCAGGACGCGCCGCTTTATACATGCGCGGCACAGTTTCAAGGTTATGGTTAAATACATCAGGAGCTTCATCAGCGAGTATTTCTAGCGCGACATCCATACGGCCACGGAAGTCTGGTACTAGCACTTCGACTTGAATACCAGGGCTTTGTGCGCGAATCTCTTTAATACAGTCGGCAAAGTGTTGTGCGCCGCCATCACGAAGGTCATCGCGATCAACTGATGTCACAACAACATATTTCACTTTCATATCGCGAATGGTTGCGCCGAGTTTAACCGCTTCTTCTGGGTCGACTGGAAGAGGGCGACCGTGAGCAACGTCACAAAACGGACAGCGGCGGGTACAAATAGCGCCCAAAATCATGAAGGTTGCGGTACCGTGGTTAAAACATTCAGCAAGGTTAGGGCAAGACGCTTCCTCACAGACTGAATGCAAACCATGTTTGCGCATCGCTTGTTTGATTTCGTCGATTCGTTGAGTGGAGGCGGGTAGTTTCACCTTCAACCACTCTGGTTTACGCAACATTTGGTCGCGCTCAGTAGGGACAATCTTCACTGGAATCAACGCCATTTTATCGGCGTCACGTAGTTTTACCCCAGGTTCAACTCTAACTGGCTTTGACATAATCTTTCGCGAATCCTGTTTCTTCAGTCGTGTGTTCATAACCCAATAGTCGTGCGAAAATTTGGGTTACATGCTGCGCCGCTTCGCTCACACTTTGCGGCCCATTCAAATCCTTACATTGCACCATTTGCATACCGGCATAACCGCATGGATTAATCCGTAAAAATGGCTCAAGGTTCATATCTACATTCAAGGCTAAGCCATGAAACGAACAGCCTTTACGTATACGCAAACCCAACGAACAAAGTTTTGAACCGTTCACATAAACGCCGGGAGCGTCTGGACGCGCTGCTGCCTCAACACCATACTCTGCCATCATTGCCACAATTGAATCTTCAATGGCATTGACGAGCTGGCGAACGCCCATCTTGCGACGACGAATATCGAGCAAGAAATAGACGACCAATTGACCCGGGCCGTGATAGGTGACTTGACCGCCACGATCAACTTTCACGATCGGAATGTCGCCTGGCGCTAAAATGTGTTCTTCTTTACCGGCTTGCCCCTGGGTAAAAACTGGCTCGTGTTCGAGTACCCAAAGTTCATCAATTGTATTTTCATCACGTTCATCGGTGAACGTCTGCATAGCAGACCATACAGGTTCATAAGGTTGTTGACCGAGGTGACGAATAATTAACTTAGAGGACATAACGAACTTCTTCAATATCGGCTAAGGCGCGATACAGCGCTTCAATATGCTGTTGGCTCGTGACTTGAACTTTGATCGATACTGAATGGTAATTACCTTTGCTACTTGGCTTAACCGTTGGCGAGTAATCGCCGGGTGCGTGCTGTTGCGCTACCGCGACAATGGTGTCTGGTAACTCAGGTACAGCAAGCCCCATCACTTTAAAGGTAAAGTGACATGGGAATTCTACCAACTCATCAAAGCGTGTTTTTTGCATGCTTTACTCCTGAATGAGATGTCGTTTGCTGGCGTGAAACGCTTCAGCTATCTGTGCGGTAATCGTTCCGCATTGACCATTGCCGACAATTATATCATCAATTTGACCAACCGGCTGTACTTCGCGGCTTGAGCTTGTCAGGAATACTTCGTCAACGTGTTGCAATTCGTTGACATTAAGCGCTTCTTCATGAACCTCAATAGCTAGCTGCTGGGCTAGTTGTATTACCCATGTGCGGGTAATGCCAGCTAAAATCAAGTGGTCGGCCGGTGGTGTGTAGAGGCGCCCTTGTTTTACCATAAAATAATTACACGAAGCACCCTCGGTGATGCGTCCATCGCGATGCAGTAATGGTTCGATAGCGCCTCGTTTCGCAGCCTCACGCTTTAACATGATATTACCGAGTAAGCTGATACTTTTGATATCACAGCGGTGCCAGCGAATGTCTTCTAAAACAGCGACTTTTACCGGTTTTGGTGTATTCCAGTGCACACTAAGAGGCGACAGACTAGCATAGATGGTTGGTGTTAGTGGCTGCGTTGGTAAATGGCTACGCTGGCTATCGGCACCAAACGTCAACTGAATGTATACTAAACCGTCGTCGAGGTTATTGCGGTTAATCAAATCAAGCACGAGCTGATGCCAAAACTCAGTCGTGATAGGCGCAATACCAATCGCATCCGCTGAGCGTTGCAGTCGCTGAATATGGAGTTCGGGAAGGAAAGGACGGCGCTGATAAACTGGAATAACTTCATATACGCCATCCGCAAACAAAAAGCCTCGGTCGAAAACCGAGACTTTTGCGTTATTACCGGTGACCCAGTCACCGTTTAAATAGACGATGTCAGACACTTGTGCTGCCTTAATTGGTGATCCTAGCTTTCGCTTTCACCACTAAACTTTTGCTTTGCCCAATCCATCAAGCGTTTGAACACGCCACCCTGTTCAACGGCATTTAGCGTCACAAGCGGGTAGCTTGCAATATCTTCGCCTTCTAACTGAAGATAGACAGTACCAACTTGTGTACCTTTCTCGATAGGCGCTTCAAGCGTTTGATTCAGTTCAAAATTAGCTTTCAAATTATTACGCTGACCTTTTGGCAATGTAATCACGACTGGCTCAGTCACACCTAATTGGACGGTATCTTGCTCACCACCCCAAATACGATGGTCAACAAAACTCTCGCCAGCTTGATACGCAGTCACTGTCTCGTAGTAGCGGAAGCCGTAGTTAAGCAACTTCTTACTTTCAACCTTACGTGCTTGCTCACTTGAAGTGCCCATAACCACGGCGATTAAACGGGTATCGCCTTCGGTTGCTGAAGAAACAAGACTATAGCCGGCTTCATTTGTATGGCCGGTTTTAATACCATCAACATTCATGCTGCGATCCCACAACAGCGAGTTGCGGTTATATTGCTTAATGTTGTTGTAGGTAAATGATTTCTCGGCGTACAGCGAATATTCTTCAGGCACGTCACGAATCAGCGCCTGTGCCAAAGTCGCCATATCACGCGGCGAGCTGTATTGATTTGGATCAGGTAAGCCATGGCTGTTTGCGAAGCTTGAATTGCTCATGCCTAGTTCAGCAGCGTAGGTGTTCATTAAATCTGCAAATGCGCCTTCACTTCCGGCGATATGCTCGGCCATGGCTACACAGGCGTCATTACCTGAAGAAATAACGATACCGCGATTAAGATCAGCGACCGAGACCTCTTTGCCTACTTCGATAAACATTTTCGATGACTCTGGGAAGTTTTTTGCCCAAGCATTTTTACTTATCGTAACCATGTCTTCATTACTAATACGACCGGCTTGGAGTTCGCGGCCGATAATGTAACTTGTCATCATTTTAGTGAGGCTAGCCGGAGCCAATGCTTCATCGGCATTCTCCGAGGTAATAACGTGCCCCGTTGTGTAATCAATCAGAATGTAACCTTTGGCATTGACTGAAGGTGCCGGGGGAACAATTGCTGCTTGCGCTACCGCAGTAAACGCGACGGCAGTAATGGCAATTGTGCGAACAAAGTGACGAAGTACACGACGCATGTTAACTCTTCTCTTTTTTTTTGAAACTCTGGATGAATAAAGGGCGCTGAATATAGCATAAATTTAAAGGCTATAGCAGTTACCCAGGGGATTCTGCCGTAGCTTGCTATTTATTTCCGACAAACGCAGAGATTACGGAACCGCGACACGAAATGCATCGGGATACCCAGCTTTCCTTAGCTGTTCTAGTAACTTATTGGTTTGTGGTTCAGCCAACGGACCTAAAACTACCCGATATAGACCATTATTTGGCTGAGTAGTTGCAGGAACTTGGTATAATTTCTGTAAGCGTTCAGCTTCAGCTTGTAATCGAGCTGAATCACTTCCGGCATGAACTTGAATATAGAACTGGTCGATCGATTCCATTTTTAACGGCGGGGTAACAGCGAGGGCTTCGTTACCTGAGCTAGGCTGTAATGCTTCAATTTTTACGCGAGCGGTCCCAGATTTTAACATATCGAGTTTATAAGCAGCGACATAGGAAAGGTCGATAATTCGATTCCCGTGAAATGGCCCACGGTCATTGACTCGAACAACCACACTTTTTTCATTATCTAAATTGGTTACGCGTACATAAGTTGGTAGCGGGAGCGTCTTATGCGCTGCACTCATGGCGTACATGTCGTAGGTTTCGCCGTTGGAGGTGAGGTGGCCATGGAATTTTTCCCCGTACCACGAGGCCACACCTTCTTGGCTGAAGTCACTTACGTCATCCAAGATATGCCAGGTATTACCGAATAATGAATAGGTTCGATTGCCTTGTCGGCTTGGCGGCTCAAAAGATGGTTCTGGTTCAACTAGCTCATCGGCCGTGGGTAAGCGCGACGGAATAGAATCATATTTCTGACTATAACGTGAGTTTGACGGAGATGAACTAGAACACGCGTTCAACAGAACGATGACCGTCAGTATTAGCACAAACCGAAAACTTATCATCATGATTTAGCGCGCTTGTTTTATTTGTTGACTCAATTGATAAACAGCCATGGCATACAGCGGACTGTGATTATAACGAGTAATGACATAAAAATTGTTGTACCCCAACCAGTATTCATGGCCTTCAGCTAACTCAAATTCGAAAACTTTGGCTAAGGATTGTTCCATTACAACACTGTGTTCTGGTAATTCTAGACCGTTCTGTTTCAGCTCTGCAACTGTTGTGTCCGGCTTTAACCCTTTACTCACCAGCTTTGCATGCGCTTCGGACGCCGCCAATTTAACGGCAACGGGTTCATTATTCTGCCAGCCATGTTCGGCGAAGTAGTTTGCGACACTACCAATGGCGTCGACAGGATTTCCCAATAAATCACGAACATTATCACCGTCAAAATCGACGGCATAATGGCGATATGATGAGGAAATAAACTGACCGTAGCCCATCGCACCTGCGTAAGAGCCCATCAATTCAAGAGCTGGAAGCGACTCTTCACGTGTGAGCAACATATACTGTTCAAGTTCTGAACGGAAAAATTTAGCACGTGGTGGGTAGTGAAAGCCAAGTGTATAAAGCGCATCTAGCACGCTATATTTGCCGCGGTACTCGCCGTAAAACGTTTCAACACCAATAATCGCAACAATGATTTCCGCGGGAACACCAAACTCTTGCTCGGCACGCGCCAATGTCTCTTCGTGCTGCTGCCAAAATTTCAGGCCAGATTGCAAACGTTTTTCAGTTAAAAAGATTGGATAATACTGGTACCAGGGCTTTGCTTCCCATGGGCGGGCAATGGCTTCGAGAATTGTCTCGTCACGCTTGGCTTGGTCTAGCAAAGATTCAACTTCAGTGCGCTCAAACGCATGTTTTGTCACCATTTGCTCAACAAACTGCTCGCGTTGTTGCTGATAATCGGTATCCGCTTGAGCTGTCTGGCATGTCAAACTTACCGTACCGCAAATGCCCAGCATCAGTGCCTTGGTCAAGTTACCCATGAGAATTTGTTCCTTTTGCTAATCGTGCATGACTAAGCGTTTGTTTGTTGCTATGGCCATTAGTAAACCAAACCCAGCTAACAAAGTCACCATTGAGGTGCCTCCATAACTGATCAGCGGTAAGGGTACACCAACCACCGGCAATAAGCCGGAAACCATGCCAATATTTACAAGAACATAAACAAAAAAAGTAAGTGTTAGGCTGCCGGCAAGAAGTTTTTGATAAACTTTTTGCGCGCGCATGGCAATAATCATGCCGCGGAAGACGACAAAGCCATAGAGTAACAACAGGCCAATAACGCCAACCAGCCCAAATTCTTCGCTAAATACTGAGAAAATGAAGTCTGTATGACGCTCAGGAAGAAATTCGAGTTGTGATTGTGTGCCTTGCAGCCAACCCTTTCCTTCAACGCCTCCTGAGCCGATAGCAATCTTAGATTGAATAATTTGATAGCCAGCGCCGAGTGGATCACGCTCAGGGTCTAAAAAGGTTAATACTCGCTGGCGTTGGTAATCGTGCATCAAGAAAAACCACAATACGGGAACAAAGGCCCCTAATGCGGTGGCAAAAAATATAATTAATCGCCAGCTAATACCAGCTAAAAACAACACAAAAATACCGGAGCTAGCGATGAGAATCGACGTGCCTAAATCGGGTTGCTTCGCAATCATTAATGTCGGCACCATCAGCAACAAAAATGCTGCTGCCATGCGGCGTTTTGTCGGTGGTATACCGTGTTCAGCCAAAAACCAAGCGATTGTCATGGGAACGGCAAGCTTCATAATTTCTGATGGCTGAATGGTCACAAAACCGAGATTCAACCAGCGTTGTGCGCCTTTGCTAGACTCACCGAATAGAAGGACGCCAAGCAAGAGCACTACACCAAGTGCGAATAGGGGGAGGGAAAAGCGTTCAACCGCACCCAGTGGAATTTGCGCAATCACTAACATCGCTGTGAAAGCGAGGCCAATACGAATCACTTGGCGTTCAGTCATGGCTAAATCTTGCCCACTGGCAGAATAAACCGTGGCTAAACTTAATACGGCCAAAGTGAGTAGCCCAAGGAATAGGGGGCCGTCAATATGAAAACGCTGCAGCCACTTATTGCTTTCATTATTGCTGCGCATATCGTTGTTCCTGTTCAAAATAGAAGTCGAGCAACTTTCTCGCCATTGGTGCGGCAACGCTACCACCACCACCGAGGGTATTCTCAACTGCAATCACAACAACGAGCTCGGGATTATCAGCTGGTGCATAACCAACATACATGGCGTTATCACGGTAGCGCTCGTCAATTTCTTCGGCGTTATATTCTTCTTCCTGTCCGATACTGCGAACTTGTGCGGTTCCGGTTTTACCGCCACTGGTAAATGTTGCGTCTTTAAACGCGCTGTGTGCCGTGCCTTTGATTGAGCTGACCGTTAAATTGAGTGCACGCAATACAACATCCCAATTTCGGGGATTTTTCAAGGTAACCGGTTCACGTGTTTCAACAACGGCCGGAAGCACAACTTCGCCTTCTTGGATAGCGTGTAATAATCTTGGTACCGGTCGCTCTCCACGATTAACAACTACCGCCGTACCGACAGCAAGTTGTATCGGTGTTGTGGTCCAATAACTCTGACCAATGCCAATTGATACAGTTTCACCAGCGTACCAAGGTTGATTGAAACGGGCGCGCTTCCAGCCTCGTGACGGCATAACTGCGGATGATTCTTCAGCGATATCGATTCCGGTTCGAGCGCCGAAGCCATAGCGAACCATGTCGTCATGAATACTATCAATACCTAATTTCAACGCTAAGTCGTAATAAAACGTATCACAACTCTCAACAATAGCATCGGTAACATTAACCCAACCATGTCCCCAGGCTAGCCAGTCTCGATAGCGGTGGTCGACGCCTTCAATTTGAAACCAACCTGGGTCCCAAACTTTTGTGGTAGGTGTGATAATGCCTTGTTCGAGACCAAGTACAGCAAGCTGTGGCTTAACCGTTGAAGCAGGGGGATAACCACCCTGCGTTGAGCGATTCAACAAAGGTGAATGGCGTGAGCTGAGTAAGCTCTGATATTGCGCGTATGAGATTCCTTGGGCAAACCAGTTAGGGTCATAGCTTGGTTTACTTACCATCGCACGTATAGCGCCATCGCTAGGATCCATTAAAATAATCGAGCCGCGTTCATCCCCAAGAAGGTCATACGCAAACTGTTGGAGCTCGATATCGAGTTCAAGATGAAGATCTTGTCCTGGAATTGGGGGCTCTACCGAGAGCGTTCGAATATTGCGGCCATGAATATCAACTTCAACTTGCTGATAGCCGATGGTACCGTGCAACAACTCTTCGTAATAGCGTTCAACGCCAAGTTTTCCGATGACGCGAGTGGCCGCATAATTGGCGTGCTTATTCTGTTCGCGCAAGGTGTTTAAGTCATTCCGGTTTATTTTGGCAACATAACCAAGCGCATGCGTAATGGCTTCACCGTATGGGTAATGGCGAACGAGACGTGCTTCAATGCTAACACCGGGGAATTCATGCTGACGGACTGCGAACTTCGCCGCCTGTTGCTCCGTTAAACCGTCTAATAAAATAATTTGGTTAAAGCGTCTTTCACGTCGTCTGTTTTCATGAAATTCTGCAATGGTTTCATCATCAATGGCGAGCAATTGCTGCAATTCGGTTAACGTTTGAGTTAAATCTTGAACTTTCTCGGGGGTCACTTCAAGACTCATGACCGGTCGGTTTTCAGCTAATAAACGCCCTCGACGATCATAAATCAAACCACGATTGGGCGCTAACGGCACAACCTTAATTCGATTATCATTTGAGCGAGTTTGAAAGCTTTGGTGGTCAACGACCTGCAAGTGATACATGTTGGTAAACAACACGCCGAAAGCGAGTACAACAATAATTAAACTAACAAAAACACGGCGCCCAAACAGCGCAGATTCAGCATGATGATCTCGAATGGTGACGCGTTTATGCTTCATGTTACTCGCGATGATAAGGGTGGTTAGCTGTCACACTCCATGCTCGGTACAAGCTCTCGGCAATCAGCACACGTACCAGTGGGTGCGGTAGGGTAAGAGCCGACAATGACCAGCGTTCGTCGGCGGCAGCGATACATTCTGGCGCCAGACCTTCAGGCCCACCAACCAGTAAACTGACATCGCGTCCATCCATGAGCCAATTCTCAAGCCGCTGTGCAAGTTGTGGTGTGGTCCAGCTTTTGCCAGTAACTTCTAAGGTGACAATGCGGTCACCTTTACCAACTGCGGCGAGCATGGCTTCGCCTTCTTGTCGGAGGATACGGGGTATATCCGCGTTTTTCCCGCGCTTGCCAGCACTAATTTCAATAAGCTCGAGTTGGCAATCGGCGGGAAAACGTTTCGCGTAGGTTTGGTAACCGGTGCTGACCCAATCAGGCATTTTTTGCCCAACGGCAATCAGCCGAATACGCATTACTTGCGCCCCCAAAGCTTCTCTAGCTCGTAAAAGTCGCGAATAGATTCCTGCATGATATGGACGACCACATCACCGAGATCAACGAGTACCCATTCTGAATGCTCATGACCTTCAATACCTAATGGCGCAACGCCATGGTGTTTCGCTTCAGTTGCAACGTAGTTAGCAATACTACGTACATGTGTTTTTGAGTTACCTGAACAAATGATCATGTATTCGGCAACATCAGTTTGATCGTGAACATCAAGTACTTTAATGTCACGACCTTTGAGGTCTTCGACTTTGTCTACTACGAAATCGCGTAATTGTTCTGCTTGCAAGAGTTCCACACTCCAATAATTCGGCTAATAAAATAATCGCATAAAACGGGCGTAGTTTACCACGAAGCGATAGTAAAAATCAGCTAACGATAGAGTTGATGTGTTTGGATATAGTTAGCGACTGAGTTAGGAACGTAGTGTGTCCAAGATTGTTCGGTTTGAATGGCATTACGAATGGCAGTTGCCGATATATCAAACGCTGGCGTTTCAGCAAGATAAACACAGCCGCTCGCATGTTGATGAAGTTGTTCTGGTTGTTTCGTTTGTACGTTAGCTAACCACTGTTGAAGGGTTTCGCTAAACACATTATGTGAATGAGGACGACGCATCACCACTAAATGCGCATGATCAAGCAAATGCTCCCATTTATACCAGCTTTCCAATCCAGCAAAGGCATCCTCGCCAACAATGAATACCAGAGTATCTTGCGGCCAACGCTGATGAAATTGCTCTAAAGTCAACTGAGTATAAGACTTTCGTGATTGCAATAACTCCCAATTATCGGCGGTGCAGTTGGGAATGTCAGAGGCGGCAAGCGTTGCCATCGCGAAACGCTGTTCGGCTGTCGCACCAGGATAACTGCGATGTGGCGGTTGTGCACTCGGCAATAAAACTAAATGATCGGATTGAATTTGTTCACAGACACTGGAGGCGGCATTTAAATGTCCCCAATGAATCGGATCAAAGGTGCCACCTAAAATTGCGCGCATCATTGTGGTAATCGACTCACTAATTCCGGTTGACAGTAGAGCGTGACCAAGTGCGTTGCCAGGGTTCCGTAATCTTCACCGGAATCACGTTTGAAAGCATATTCAAGTCGTGCGAGTAACTCTGCAGCTTTACTGACCGCCTGAGGCGACATACGTTGACAGAAGTTCCGATAGGGTGCCTCTTGATTACGCCATACGCCATTCTTGCGACACGCGTCTGCAAAATTATCCGCTTGTTGTAACGTGCAAACCACCTGCCATTCACGCTGCAACATCCAATTCAGAATGGCTTCTTCAACCTCATCTTCAAGCAGTCGCGCAAGGCGGTGCAGGGCATTGCTAAGGTCGGCATGCAATATTGCTTCTTGCAACGCAAAGACATTGAAGCGGCTCTGATCTTGAGCAGCTTGCTGAATGGATTCAGCTGAGATTGGTTGCGGCAAATCAGTTAATGCAAGCTTCTGCAACTCTTGATCGAGCGCCAACAAGTTCCCCTCAAACCAATTGGCAAGCAGTTGGTTAGCTTCAGGGGTTAGTTGCAAGTTGTAACGCTGTGCCCGTTGTTGCACGAAGCGAGGTAAGCCGGCGCGATCAGGACTATTCGCATTAACGATCGGGCCAGCCGAAGCTAAATCCTGATACCATTTTGATTTGAGTTGCTCTTGTTTTAGCTTTGGCCCAATGACAATAAGTATTTGATCATCTAGTGGCGCCTTTGCATATTGTCGCAAGGCATCGGCACCTTCACGACCGGGTTTTCCCTCTGGCAGCTCAAGCTCAATTACTTTCTGACTTGAGAAGAGGCTGAGGCTGGCGCTTTGGTCGGTGAGCAGACGCCAGTCGAACTGACTATCTTGCACATGTCGCTGGCGCTCATCAATACCATGCTGGCGAGCTATTTTGCGGAGTTGCTGTAAAGCGTCGTCAATCAATAAAGGTGCATCACCGAACACACTGATGACTGCCGGTAACCCTTGTTGAGAAAATTGGTCATGCAGTTGTGCAGGTGCGAGTTGCATCGAAGCTACTCCGAGAGATGTGCAATGGTCTGACGTAACAGCAACCGGGCGGCTTCTTCGCGCATTTCTTGAACAAGGACTTCTCGTTCACGCGTTTTGGCCAAGGCAAAGTTTGGGTCATCTTGATAGTCACGATACACCTCAACTTGTTGCAGGGCAGAAATTTCACCTTGTTCAATGAGTTGATAGTAAACCGTGTAAATCATCTCGTATTCAGCTACTTGCCCTGACTGCGATAACGAGAGCGTTCGACGGTCTAGCGTATCGTCAAGAATTTCAATGACCAGACGCGTTTGCTGTGCTGACTCAATTTTTGCGCCGGCAAGGCTTAAACGGCGCTCCAAAACTTGTCCAAACTCGCTAAATGCAGGGGCTTCGATACTAACCGTTTGCATTGCTGCTGGTAGCTGATAATTATCACGCAGTTGAAAGCCACAGCCGGTTAGGGCTGTGGCAACTATTATAACGGTTAATTTCAGTATCAAATGCCGCATGGTTTAATTTGCCACAATGTTGAACAGTTTGCCTGGAACGTAAATTTGTTTACGGATGGTTTTGCCATCGATAAATTTTTGTACGTTTTCATCGGCAAGGGCAACTTCGGTAACTTGCTCTTGGCTGGCATCAGCTGGAACTGTAATTTTGCTACGAACTTTGCCGTTTACCTGCACAACCACAAGAACTGAGGTTTCAACTAACGCGTCTTCGTCAAATTGTGGCCATGCGGCAAAGTTAACGTCGTCGTTGTGTCCAAGCGCTTGCCATAATGCTTCACTCAGGTGCGGTGTGACTGGCGCGAGCATCAGTACCATAGCGTCTAGAGCTTCGGCCATAATGCCGCGGTCGAGTGCGCTATCAAGCGGCGCTTTTTGCAAGCGATTCAATAGCTCCATCACAGCAGCAATTGCGGTATTGAAGTGTTGGCGACGCCCCATGTCATCGGTGACTTTGGCAATGGTGCGATGAACTTCGCGACGAACCTCTTGTTGCGCCTCGGTAAGTTCGCTCCAAGCCTGGCTGCGTGGCTGCTCAGCAACCTCAACAAAATCGGCGACCAAACGCCAGACACGACGTAGGAATCGTTGCGCGCCTTCAACCCCTGAATCAGCCCACTCAAGTGTGGCTTCTGGTGGTGCTGCGAACATCATAAACAAGCGAACCGTATCGGCACCGTACTTGTCGATCATGACCTGAGGATCAATGCCGTTGTTCTTTGATTTTGACATTTTCGTCATGCCGCCGTGCTGCACCGGCTGGCCATCAGTTTTCAAAATTGCTGTGGCGATACGACCTTTCTCGTCGCGACTAATTTCGACATCCAGTGGCGAGTACCAGGTGATTTTTCCTGATGAATCTTCACGGAAGTAGCTGTCGGCTAGCACCATACCTTGGGTTAATAACCGCTTGAACGGCTCATCGGAGCTAACCAAACCGGTATCACGCAGCAGTTTGTGGAAGAAGCGTGCGTACAATAGGTGAAGAATTGCGTGTTCGATACCACCAATGTATTGATCGACTGGTAACCAGTAATTCGCTTGTTCAGGGTTAAGCATGCCATCATGGAAATTGGCACTACAATAACGTGCGTAGTACCACGACGATTCCATGAACGTATCGAAGGTATCTGTTTCATGCTCGGCTGGCGCACCGTTATAGGTTGTTTTTCGCCAGTTCTCATCGGCTTTAATTGGTGACGTGGTGCCATCCATAACCACATCTTCAGGCAAACGTACCGGCAGTTGGTCTTCTGGAACCGGCACCGATTCGCCGTTTGGCAAATTCAGCATCGGAATTGGAGCGCCCCAATAACGCTGACGTGATACACCCCAATCGCGTAGGCGATAATTCACCTGACGACGGCCAATACCACGTTGTTCTAGATGCTCAGCGATAGCGTTAAATGCATCGTCGCTCGATAAACCATTGTAATCGCCCGAGTTTATTGTGGTGCCTTTGGTTGTAATGGCACTCGAGTTGATATCTTCGTCACCAGATGCAGGGTTGATCACAACTTGAATAGGTAGATTGTAAGCGGTCGCAAATTCCCAATCGCGTTGATCGTGAGCAGGTACCGCCATGACTGCGCCTGAACCGTAATCCATGAGAACAAAGTTAGCGACCCAAACAGGAATTTCTTCACCGGTCATTGGGTGAACCGCACGAACGCCGGTATCCATGCCTTTCTTATCAATGGTCGCCAGTTCAGCTTCAGCCATCTTGGTGTTTTTGATGGTTTCGATAAATGCTGCGAGCTCTGGATTATTCGCTGCTGCTTCTTGTGCTAGCGGATGTTGCGCCGCTACCGCCATATAAGTGACACCGTAAAGCGTATCTGGGCGCGTGGTGTAAACGGTTAACTGACGTTCGCTATTGGCAATAGAGAAATCGATTTCTACGCCTTCAGAGCGACCAATCCAGTTCCGTTGCATGGTTTTAACTTGCTCTGGCCAACCTTCAAGTTGGTCAAGATCTGCGAGCAACTCATCGGCATAATCAGTGATTTTGATAAACCACTGTGGAATTTCTTTTTGCTCGACAATCGCTCCTGAACGCCAGCCGCGGCCATCAATAACCTGCTCGTTAGCTAGTACTGTTTGGTCAATTGGATCCCAGTTGACAGTCGCGTTCTTTTTGTACACCAAGCCTTTCTCAAATAGCTTCGTGAAAAACCATTGCTCCCAACGATAATATTCAGGTGTGCAGGTGGCAATTTCACGCGACCAATCATAACCAAAGCCTAATGACTTTAATTGGTTACGCATGTAATCAATATTTTGATAGGTCCACTTAGCAGGCGCGGTTTGGTTCTGGATAGCAGCATTTTCTGCAGGTAAGCCAAACGCATCCCAACCCATCGGTTGCAATACATTTTTGCCTTGCATGCGTTGATAGCGGGCAACGACGTCGCCAAGCGTGTAGTTACGCACGTGACCCATGTGGAGCTTACCGCTTGGATAAGGAAACATCGATAAGCAATAAAACTTTTCTTTGTTTGGGTCTTCGGTAACGTTAAATACTTGGTCGTGTTCCCAACGTTGTTGAACCGCTGGTTCAACAACGGCCGGATCATATTGTTCCGCTATTTTTTTTGACATCTGACTATCCATTCAACTGCTTATTTTTAGATTAAAGTGCGTACCACATCATCAGCATTACAACGACACCAAAGATGCCAAAAAATGCATATTCGAGGCGCTCACGCTGTTGTGCATCCCGATCTTCGTTGCGGTGAAAAGCAAACATGCCTAGGCTAGTTACACCAAGTGAACCAGCGCCGACCAAAACAGCAAATAATATAGCAGCAATAACGTTTTCCATGGCGATTCTCCATGCTGAGATTAATGAATGTTTTATACAGTAGCTTGAGTAAGCTTAGTTTACTGATTTTGAGCGTGCTTGACTACGACGAAGTGCTATCAAAGTACTGACCAATGCCGTTAAAACAGCAATTAACCAAGCTCCTAACGAACCGAATAATTGATACAAAGTTTGTCCTCGAACTATCGGTACTTCAGCGCTTAACGCCGTTGACGTAAATTGAGGTGCTCGGGCTAATTCATTCCCATAGGCATCCACGACGGCAGTTATACCATTATTAGTGGCGCGCAACAGTGGTCGGCCTAGCTCGAGTGCTCGCATACGAGCAATTTGCATATGTTGTGCGGGGCCATGCGATGCGCCAAACCAGGTATCGTTACTTACCGTCAAAATATAATCTGTATTAGCTGAAACATTCGCGCGAACTTGCGCTGGAAATGCAATTTCATAGCATATCGCACCCGCCAAATGAAAGCCTTTCGCTCGTAAGTTTGGCTGTTCGAAGTCACCCCGGGTGAACGAGCTCATTGGTAAATCAAACAACGGCGCCAATGGACGAAGCAAATCTTCAAAGGGAACAAACTCACCAATAGGCAATAATTGATGTTTTTGATAGCGATTAGTGTGACCGTGCGCGTAGGGTTCTACCGGTTGAAATGGGGCATCGAGTCCCAACACAATCATCGTATTAAAGTACTCACTGTTTTGGTAATCAATGATACCGGTAATCAATGTGGTGTCAGTGTCTACCAAAGCTTTGTGAATATTCTTCAGAACATCGTCGGTGTATGGCTCAGGCATTGTAACGGCGGATTCTGGCCAAACAATGATGTCATGGGTTGGATAATGCGGGCGACTCAAATCCAAATATGTCATGAGCGATTGCCAATGCTGGTCAGGATTCCATTTAATAGACTGCTCTATGTTGCCTTGTACCAAGAGCACGCGAGCTTCTTCGCCGGTTGCTTTTATCGGGCTAATCCATGGCAAAGCAAATGGGATAATCAGTAAGCCAAAAGCGACCAGTCCGAATTCTTTGCGTTGGTGTTCAAACCAACAGAACAATGAAATGGCAATCGACCATAAAATAACCGTTACGCCAACACCACCTAACCAAGGTGCGTAATTGCCAAGCCAGCTATCGGTTTGTGTGTAGCCGAGTTCTAACCATGGAAATCCGGTAAGAAACCAGCCGCGAATCGATTCACTGATAAGCCAAGTAAGCGGCAGAATGCCGATTGCGAAAGCACCGAACTTGCGCTCGAAATATTTCCAAAGGAATAAGGCGAGAGCTGGGAAGATACTTAGATATATAAATAAAGCGGCGAGAACCGCAATTGACGCAAGTACGGGTAGGCCACCGAATTGATCGATACTGACGTAGATCCAGCTCAATCCAGCGCTAAACCAGCCTAGTCCGAAATAGAAACCGATGCGCCACGCCATATATGGCGTAGCATGGCGGGTGGTGAATAATAATCCGAATAATACAGGAAGTACTAACCATGCTTGCGAGAACGGTGCGTAACTGAAAACAAGGCTGCCACCGAGTAGCAACGCAATAATGCGGCGAATGTTCATTTAGTCCGCATCTACAACGTTATTGGCATCCGTCATGGTTACCTGAAGTTGCTGAATCCGACGCTTATCAGCACCGGTAACTTTAAACAAAATACCACCGAGAGTTAACTCTTCACCAACTTGCGGCAAATGACCGAAGCCGTGGGCAACCATCCCACCAATGGTGTCATATTCTTCATCACCAAATGTCGTGTTAAAGTAGTCATTGAAATCTTCAATGGTGGTCAGAGCCTTCACGGAATAGCGTGATTTATTGATACGTCGAATATCCGCTTTGTTGTCTTCGTTGTAGTCAGTTTCGTCTTCAATTTCGCCAACAATTTCTTCTAAGATGTCTTCAATAGTGACAAGACCTGAAACACCGCCGTATTCATCTACAACAATGGCCATGTGATAGCGCTGTGAGCGAAATTCTTTCAACAACACATCAACACGTTTGCTTTCAGGAACAATCACCGCTGGGCGGATCACTTCAGATAAGGCAAACTCATGGTCGGTCATGCCAAAACCATAAGCGAGTAAATCCTTCGCGAGTAATATCCCTTCAATGTGATCTTTGTTTTCACTAACCACGGGGTAGCGGCTGTGCTGTGAGTCAATCACAATTGGTAAAAACGATTCGACGCTCTGGTTGATATCAATGGTTACCATTTGCGAACGAGGCACCATAATGTCGCGAACTTTAAGTTCGGCAACGTCTAGCACACCTTCGATCATTTCCTTGGTGTCATTATCAATTAAGTCGCGTTCTTCGGCGTCTTGGATTAAATCAACTAACTCTTCGCGGCTGTTCGGCTCTCCGGTAAAAAGTTGCAACAGTTTGGTTGCCCACGTTTTACGCGCAGAACCGTTGGTAGAGTGTGGATTATCATCGCTCATGTGCTGTTTTTACTCCGTTTAGTGCTGGTCATCAGCGTAGTCATCAGCATAGGGGTCAGCATACCCCAGTGCTGCTAGAATGTCTCTTTCGAGCTGTTCCATATGCTCGGCTTCGTCGTCTTCAATATGGTCATAACCTAGCAAATGCAAGGTTCCGTGTACAACCATATGCGCCCAATGCGCAATCAACGGCTTATTCTGTTCATTTGCTTCGTTGGCAACAACCTCAGCACAAATCACCAAATCACCGAGTAAATTAATCGGCAACGGTATCGGAGACTCGAACGGGAACGATAGCACGTTAGTGGCATACGCTTTATTTCGATATTGCTGATTAAGCGCTAAACCTTCTTCAGGATCAACAATGCGTAGGGTTAATTCTGTTTCTGTGATGCTGTTCAGGTGGTGTAGCACCGCTTCAACCCAGGCTTCAAAAGAAGCTTCTGACGGCAAATCAGCTGCATCACAGGCAATCTGCACGTCGATAGTTACGTGGTTCATTAGTTTTCGTCAAACGCCTCATAAGCCTGAACGATGCGTTGCACCACAGGGTGGCGCACGACATCAGAAGCTTGGAAGAAAGTGAAACTGACATCATCGACATCTTTCAGTACTTCGATGACGTGGCGTAGTCCAGATTTTTGGCCTCGCGGCAAGTCAACCTGAGTGATATCACCTGTGATAACGGCACGAGAATTAAAGCCGATACGGGTAAGGAACATTTTCATCTGTTCGCACGTCGTGTTTTGACTTTCATCGAGAATAATAAACGCGTCGTTTAATGTGCGACCACGCATATAGGCAAGTGGTGCAACTTCTATGACATTGCGTTCAATGAGCTTTTCAACTCTTTCAAACCCGAGCATTTCAAATAATGCGTCGTATAACGGACGTAAGTACGGGTCGACCTTTTGTGCGAGATCGCCAGGTAAAAAGCCAAGTTTTTCACCGGCTTCAACCGCTGGACGCGTTAACAAAATACGGCGAATCTCTTGGCGTTCCAATGCGTCTACAGCACAAGCCACCGCCAAATACGTTTTACCAGTACCGGCAGGGCCAACGCCAAAGTTAACGTCATGAGTCAAAATAGCGCGTACATATT
Source organism: Pseudidiomarina andamanensis (assembly GCF_009734345.1). Taxonomy (GTDB): domain Bacteria; phylum Pseudomonadota; class Gammaproteobacteria; order Enterobacterales; family Alteromonadaceae; genus Pseudidiomarina; species Pseudidiomarina andamanensis. The sequence continues at coordinate 281,490 of NZ_CP032551.1, forward strand.
CAGACTGGTTATGATTGCGCGGCTTAATTAACCCACGTTTGGTTTTGATGTGGGTCATTTTTTCTGCCGCCGGATCATTCTCCGGTGACTGCTCGAGCACTTTGGCTTGTTGCACCGCTAAGTGCACCATTTGCGGTGTTACTTTGCCTTCTTCGCCTTTAACCGTTGCGGTTTCGACATAAAGATCACGCAGAATTTTGGCGCCTGCTTGCACCGTATGGTTCGGACCAATCAAACGGAATTCATTATGGCGATAGCTAATTTCAATGCCTAAACGACGTTCGATATGCTTTAAATTTTCATCTAAAGCGCCGCAAAGATCAGCGATGCGGCGATTATCGGCTGGTTCTAAATCGATGTCCAACGTACTAACAGTTTGACTCAAGGTTACCTCGTTACTTTAATTGGCTTGTGGCGGCACAAAGGTGGCGACACCCAATTCATCAGGCTGTGTTTTTGCCTGACGTGCGAGAATGGCTTGTGGCGATGTATCGACTCGTAAGCCCATATCGGATTCCACGCGCAAGACTTCGCCACGCAGTGAGTTGACAAAGACATCGGTGACTTTCACATCAACAAATTTACCGATCATATCTGGCGTACCCATAAAGTTCACAACACGGTTGTTCTCAGTACGCCCGCTTAACTCCATTGGGTCTTTTTTCGATGGTCCAGTAACCAAAATACGTTGTTCAGTACCTAACATACGGCGAGCATGAGCGTGCGCCTGCTGATTCAAGCGTTGCTGCAATAGTTGCAGGCGCTGCTTTTTGGTATCTTCGCTAACGTCATCAGGTAAATCGGCAGCTGGTGTACCAGGGCGCGCACTATAGATGAAACTGAAGCTCATGTCATAGTCAACGGCTTGAATCAAATCCATAGTTGCTTCGAAATCAGCATCGGTTTCACCCGGGAAGCCAATGATAAAGTCGGAGCTCATCGCGATGTCTGGGCGAATTTTTTTCAGCTTACGGATCTGAGATTTGTACTCAAGCGCCGTATGGCCGCGTTTCATCAATGTCAGAATGCGGTCAGAACCACTTTGCACAGGTAAATGCAAATGGCTCACCAGCTCAGGAATGGTCGCGTAGGCTTCAATAATATCGTCAGTAAACTCGACCGGATGAGAGGTGGTGTAACGGATACGGTCAATGCCATCAATGGCTGCTACCAAATGCAGTAATTCAGCAAAACGACAAACGGTGCCGTCATGATGCTCACCACGGAACGCGTTCACATTCTGCCCAAGTAAATTCACTTCGCGAACGCCTTGTTCAGCAAGCTGAGCGATTTCAAATAACACGTCATCAACTGGACGACTAACTTCTTCGCCGCGGGTATAAGGCACAACGCAGAAGGTACAGTATTTGCTGCACCCTTCCATAATTGAAACAAACGCGCTTGGACCATCAGCTTTTGGTTCTGGTAAGCGGTCAAATTTTTCAATTTCCGGAAACGAAATATCAACCATTGGTGTGTGGTTGGTCTGAACTTGTTTGACCATTTCTGGCAAGCGATGCAGTGTTTGCGGACCGAAGACGATATCAACATATGGCGCGCGTTGACGAATATGATCACCTTCTTGCGATGCCACACAGCCGCCCACACCAATAACGAGATCAGGATTTTTATCTTTAAGAGTTTTCCAGCGCCCTAATTGATGGAACACTTTCTCTTGCGCCTTTTCGCGAATAGAGCAGGTGTTGAGCAGGATTAAGTCAGCCTCTTCTGGCTCTGCAGCGACATCATAACCGTGCGTTGCTTTGAGTAGATCAGCCATTTTCGCTGAATCGTACTCGTTCATCTGACAACCCCACGTTTTAATATATAACTTCTTACTCATAAACCTCTGCGCTCATCTACTTCGTTGTGTCGCTTATCACATTGATACGACCACAATCGGACACCACATCATAAAAGGGTAGCTATTTTAGCTTGAACCAAGCCTAACTGCCAACTTTGTGACCAGTTTCTGCCTTGCGACGTGTACGAATTGCTAAATATCCCGCAACCGTAATAATCGAGGCGCCTAAAATCATACTCACGGTAATGGGTTCATCCCAAAACCAATACCCCATAAGCGCCGCAAATATCACCGAGCTGTAGGTGAATACACCCACTCGAGCCGCCGGTGCTAGCGCAAAAGCCTTGGTCATGCCGAGCTGTCCTGCAACGGCTAAGCCACCCATGGCAATAATACCCAACCAATGTTCACTAGCAATTGACTCACCACGCCAAATTAACGGAATGGCTGAAATCACGGTTGCTAATGTCGAAAAATAAAAGACAATTTTACTTGATGACTCTGTTGCTGACATCTGTCGGATCAAGGTTTTGGTAAATGCAGCTAAACAAGCCGCAATAAAAGCGATACCGATAATCGGTGATAAATGCGTCTCGGCAGGGTTTAAGAAAACAAATACCCCAATAAAACCAATACCAATCGCAATCCAAGTTTGCGCGAGCACGCGTTCTTTTAACCAAACCCGACCGATAATTGGAATAATAAATGGCGATAACAGTAACACCAAGGTCGCTTGCGCGAGTGGCAGATTTGCGATGGCGTAAAAGAAAAGATACATCGCGGCAAGCCCAGCTAAACCGCGTGTTAAATGAAAACGCCATGCTTTGGTTTTGAATGCATCAGGGCCTTTACGCCATAACCATGGTAGCAATACGACAAACGCCATTAAGTTTCTGAAAAACACTAATTGTTCAGAAGGCAAATCGGTGCTCAAATACTTTACTAACGCACTGACGCCAGCAAAACAAAGCTCGGCGCCAAGTACCAAAGCAGAAGCAATCACCACCGTTCGTTGTGGGGTGTCCATAATGTCCTTACGCGGTGTTTTAACCGCACCCAGAGAGAAGAATAATGAACCGTTATCTTATCACGATCACTTTACTTACGTTGAGCAATGTTTTTATGACCTTTGCGTGGTACGCGCATTTAAAAAACATGGCCGACAAACCTTGGATTATTGCTGCATTTGCGAGTTGGGGTATCGCTCTTATTGAATATTTGCTGCAAGTTCCCGCGAACCGAATTGGTTACGAGGTAATGAATCTTGGACAATTAAAAATTCTACAAGAAGTGATCACACTCTCAGTTTTTGTGCCATTTGCCTTGTTTTACATGAAAGAAAAATTAACTTGGGATTATTTATGGGCTGGGCTGTGTATTTGTGGCGCAGTATTTTTTATTATGCGAAGTAAGTTAACTGGGTAAATAGGTATAAATATATGAATGTGGTCGTTGTCGGCGGTGGTATGGTGGGCGCTAGTGCGGCTGTTTCCATAGCGAAACTGGGGCATCACGTAACCGTTATAGAAGCGGGCAAGACTGTTCTAAGTGAAGGTGATTGGGATTTACGTATTTCATCCATTCATTTGCGAAATGTTGAGTGGCTGAAAGAGTTAGGCACTTGGTCAAACATTCGCGCTGAGCGCAAATTCATGTATACCGATTTGGCGGTGCAGACTCTTGATGGTTACCGGTTGAATTTTTCTAATAATGACGTTGATGCGTTAGCTCTTGGCGCGATGGTTGAAAATAATGCATTGCAAGAAGCGTTATGGGAGCAATTCTCAGAGCACAATATTTCGGTATACAGTGAAACACGCGTAGAACACTTTGATTTAACTGATCGTCGTGTGAGGTTAAGCAACGGCGAAATACTCACCTATGATTTGTTGCTTGGTGCCGATGGCGCACAGTCACAAGTGGCAAAGGCCGCGCAAATTGGCCAACGTGGGTGGGATTATGATATGCGTTGTATGCTTGCCATAGCCGATGTTGAGAAGCCATTACCTGCGGCCACCTGGGAAATTTTTCGTAGTGAAGGGCCATTTGCGCTGCTGCCATTAAACGATCATCTAGCTTGTTTAATCGACTATCGTTCAGAACAACAATGGCAAGAATTTACTGGAAAGAATGAAGCAGTACAGCAAAGTTTGAACAATGTTTTCGAACCTCATATTGGCAAACATACCATCACTCAATTCGCGAGCTTCCCATTACGTCGACAACGTGCATTGCGATATATCAGCCACGATTCGATTGCCTTGATTGGTGACGCGGCGCATAGCATTCATCCGCTAGCGGGGCAGGGTGTGAACTTAGGCTTTGCTGATGTACAAGAATTAACGCGGCAACTTGTTGAGCAGCCCCTTCCAGAGGCATTAGCCAAATATGAGCGGATTCGTATGCAAGAGAATCAACAGATGATGCGCGCGATGGATGCGATTCACGTTGGTTTCCGCTCACAACATTTGCTACCGCGAGGTTTGTTAGCGCTTGGATTGGCATTAGTTGATAAGGTTGCACCACTGAAACGTGAGCTTGTGCGCAAAGCCATCGGCTTCTGAACCGTTATTGGCTATTCGTTATTGGTTACTCGAAGGGGAAATTCGGGAAACAAAAAAGCGTCATTGGTTAATCGTAATTTGATGTTATTAGCTTTTACCAATAACGAATAACGACTAACCAATAACGCTTTCAGTCTGTTCATTGCGGTTCACCACCGAGGTGGTGCGGAGGGGGGGACTTGAACCCCCACGAGCGTTAGCTCACTAGCACCTGAAGCTAGCGCGTCTACCAATTCCGCCACCCCCGCAATACACAGGGGAAAAAGTGGCTGGGGTATCAGGATTTGAACCTGAGAATGGCGGGATCAAAACCCGCTGCCTTACCGCTTGGCTATACCCCAACACTGGGTGCATCAAGAAGAGAGTGGCGATGGCTGGGGTACCAGGATTTGAACCTGGGAATGGCGGGATCAAAACCCGCTGCCTTACCGCTTGGCTATACCCCAACAGAATATACCGCCTGACAGTTTGAGTTGGTGCGGACGGAGAGACTTGAACTCTCACGCCGTGAGGCACTGGAACCTAAATCCAGCGTGTCTACCAATTCCACCACGTCCGCCCAAAAGGGAATTTGATTGGTGGCTACGGCGAGATTCGAACTTGCGACCCCAGCATTATGAGTGCTGTGCTCTAACCAGCTGAGCTACGTAGCCAACATCAAATTTTAATCAAACTGCACTCGTTGAGTGCGGCGCGTATTATGCAAATCAGGGGCGAAAGCGTCAACCTCTTTTTCTCAAAAAATCCATGATTTCTGCGCGATTGCTTAAAAAACGGATAGTTTGCTTATTTATTCGGCGACTAATTCACTGATTGATACGAAACTGTCGATAATACGCGCACTATTTTTAATTAGGGTGTTACCACGGTAGTGAGTCACCGTTGCTATGCTTAAATTGACCGGTGGTTGCAATGGATAGTTCGTCGATACGTTGAATTAATCGTTCGGCTGCCGTTTCTGCACTGATATCGCCGGCGTTATTCACCATCTCGGTTTGTACGAAGCCGGGATGTAGCATGGCGACAGCAATGCCATCGTCTTTCAGGTCATTCGCTAATGAAACGCCTGCCGCGTTTAAGGCGGCTTTACTCATGCGGTAGCCATAGTAGGCACCGGAACCATTATCAGCCATTGAGCCCATGCGGCTGGTGATCATGATAACTTTGCTACCTTTGTGAAGATTGTCTCGAAGGGCATCCGTCACTAACAGTGGTCCCATCGCATTCACTTTGAATTGCGCTTCAATGGTTGACGTTGAGAGACTGCCAAGTTGTTCACGCTCAAGCAAGCCGGCATTATTAATTAATATGTCGATGGCTTTGCCGTGCAGCTGTTGGCTCAATTGAGTAATACTCTCAAGGTTCGTCACATCGATGTTCTCAATAATCGAAACCCCGAGCGCTTTGAGTTCGTTGGAAGCTTTACGACAGACTGCGGTGACGGAGTCGCCGCGTTGCTTAAATTGTGTCGCGAGAGCCAATCCAATGCCGCGGTTAGCACCGGTAATTACAATATGTTGTGACATTTCTACTCCTTAAATTAAGTTTTTCGGATTGAGCAGTTGTTCGAGTTTATCGCGAGGAATATCGGTCATCTCTACAGCGACCTCGAGAATAGGGCGCTGCTGCTGGTAGGCTTGTTTGGCAATTTCAGCGGCTTTGTTGTAGCCAATCTCCCGATTCAATGCGGTTACCAAGATCGGATTTTTTGCCAAGGCCTCATTTAAGCGATCGTGATTGACCGTGAAGTCAGCGATCGCTTTATCAGCAAGCGCATGTGCAGCGTTGCTGAGTAGCTCGATACTTTGCAATTGATTAAAAGCTATCACTGGTAGCATCACGTTCAATTGAAAATTGCCTTGCTGGGCGGCGATAGAAACCGTGTGGTGGTTGCCAGCAACTTGTGCGCAAACCATCGTAACAGCTTCAGGAATAACCGGATTTACTTTGCCTGGCATGATGCTGCTACCCGGTTGCAAGGCTTTTAGACTAATTTCGCCAAGCCCTGCCAGCGGACCGCTATTCATCCACCGTAAGTCATTACTTATTTTCAGCAACACAGCACTTAAAGCGTTTAACTGACCACTTAGTGCCAAGTTGACCTCTTGGCCCGCAATACCGGCGAACGGATTTGAGCTTGCTTCAAATTTGGTTGCGGTGCGTTGACTTAGGAAATGGCAAAAGCGCTCGCCAAATTTTTCTGGTGCATTAATTCCCGATCCTATTGCAGTGCCACCTTGTGGCAAACTGCTGGCTAGCGACAATGCATGGTTTAAACCACTTTCAACATGTTCAAGTTGCGTGCCCCACGCTCGTAACTCTTGCGCCATGCTTAATGGCATAGCATCCATCAAATGAGTGCGACCGGTTTTAATGGTTTCAGTGAGCGTCTTAGCTTTCTGTTCAATCGTATGTCTGAGATGCGTTAATGCCGGTATTAAGTTCGTTCGCAGACTCAGCACGCTACTAACCAAAATTGCGGTAGGAATCACATCGTTACTGCTCTGGCTGGCATTCACATGATCGTTTGGATGTATTTGCACACCACAGAGCTTGTCGGCCAGTGACGCAATCACTTCGTTCATATTCATGTTGGTACTGGTGCCAGAGCCCGTTTGGAATATATCAAGCGGGAATGCCTCATCAGCTTGCCCAGCTATAATAGCTTCAACTGCTTTATGAACCGCATCAGCTTGCTGCTTGGAAATAACGTCGGCCTCACAATTGGCATCGGCTGCTGCAGCCTTAATATGTGCAAGCGTATAGATAAATTCGATGGGGAACACCAGTTTGCTCAACTGAAAATTTTGCCTAGCACGCTCGGTTTGAGCGCGCCACAGGGCATTCTGGGGCACTTCAACTTGACCCATGCTATCTTTTTCAACGCGTGTATCAGTCTTCTCGTTGTTTCCTTTTTGCATGTTCTACCCCTATGGGTTAACAAATGTAGTGCATTTGTTGTAGCCGATCAGTTAAGCTGATCTCAATTGATTATATTCAGTATTTATTAAATAACTTCACCCTTAAGCATGGGGTCACAATGACCAAGTTTCAAATTGTTTTCCTAATGACATTATGGTTCACGCAGGGTTTTTCGGCAGTTTCCGCTCAGGAAACGACGTCTGTAGACGCATTGACCGTGACAGTACTCGATAGCAATCAGCAGCCGTTGGCGCTTGCGGTTGTGAGTGTCAATGGTGTTGAGTTGGCAACATCTGAACAACCTACTGCAATTATGGATCAAGTAGATCGATTGTTTGTGCCCTATATTTTAGCCGTTCGTGAAAACGCGCAAGTGGCATTTCCGAACCGCGATAACATTCGTCATCAAGTGTATTCATTTTCAGAAGTTAAACCGTTCGAACTCCCTTTATATAGCAATCGTGAAGCTCCAGAGATTCAATTCGAGAATTCGGGCATTGTGGTGTTAGGCTGCAATATCCATGATCATATGCAGGCTTATATTTATGTTAGCCCGCACGATTTATCTCGCCAAACAAACGCGCAGGGAACAGTAACGTTGCCGTTAGGCGCAACGCAAGTGCACGTTTGGTATCCGTCATTAACTGACGTGGTAACAGAAGAAATGGTGGTACCGATAGTGGCTGGACAAAAGCAATTGACGGTGACGTTACCGGTACAAGCACAACACCAAAGTCCGCCGCCCGCATCAGCATTGCAACAACGTTTTAATCGTCGGAAAAATAATAATTAAATGAAGATTAAAAGTTTTCGGTCACGATTGTTATTGGTATTTACCGCACTTGCAGGTGCGGTTTTGCTGTTTGCGCTAATTGCTATTTGGTTAGCCACGTCACAACAATCTGAGCGAACGCTAGAACGCGAACTTGAAGTGAGTGAACGTGTTTTTGCTGAGCTTGTTGATGTGCGAGCTCAGCAATTACAACAAGCCGCCGAAGTTTTAACGACAGATTTCGGGTTTCGCGAGGCGATTGCCAGCAGTGATGAGAACACCATTATTTCAGCGCTAGTCAATCACGGTCAGCGTATTGGTACTGATCTGATTGTCGTTCAATCTCCGCAGGGCGAGGAAATTGCCGCAACACACGCAACACAGTTATTGCCACCTTTAGCGACGCTAACTAATGCCCCCGTTCAAGCTCAATTCGTTACCGTTAATGAAGAGATTTTTCAGATAGTGACGGTGCCGGTTCGCGCGCCGAATTTAATCGCATGGGCAACACTCGGGTTTGCTATTGATGATGATTTTGCGGTTTTAATGCGACAGCTGACCCATGCCGATATTACCTTTTTGAATCAACTTACCGGGACGATCTATGCAACCAGTTTAGATTCAGAACAGCGCGAGATGATGGCGGAGAATGCAAGTAACTTGCAGCAACGCTTAGCTGCCAATGATATTGCAGCTCATGTTTCGCAATACAACCGTGATAGCGCTTCCATTAATACTGAAGCAAACTTGATGATTATTTTCAGTACCGACAAGCTTGAAGCAACTCAGGAGTTTTTAACACTGCAACGTCAGTATATTGGTATTGCACTGGCAACGTTGATCTTTGCCGGACTACTTGCGACCTTTACCGCCCGAAAAATAAGCCAACCAATCACAGCGCTTACTGACGCTGCTAAAAAACTGGGTGCCGGTGACTATCGAGAGCCAGTTTCGATTCATCGCGCCGATGAGTTTGGTGCGTTGAGTGATGCTTTTGAAGGAATGCGTCAGGGAATAGCAGAGCGCGAGCAACAAATTATATTTCAATTAGAACATGATTTACTGACCGGATTACCGAATCGAGTTTCCATTCGAGCTTTGTTGAAAAGTGCTATCGAGTCGCAACAGAGTGGCTATGTTGTCCTGATGAATGTTGCTCGCTTTGGCGAAGTGAATGACCGCTTTGGGCAGCAAGTTGGCGATGAGTTGTTGCGTATGATTGCAGAACGCCTACGCGCGGCGGTTCCGAAGAATTGGTCTGTGGGGCACCTCGGTGGCGATGAATTTGTGCTGGTCGGTAAGCGACAGAGTGAACCACAGGTGAATGCTCTCATTGTCTCGCTAAAAACTGAATTGAGCTTGCCCTGGTGGTTAGAAGAAACCAGTTATATGTTGGATTTTCATGCTGGTTATTTGGCATATCCTCATGCTGCCGATGATGCCGATAGCATACTTCGGCGAGCTCAACTTTGTGCGCGCCAAGCGAAACGCGCAAGTGTTTTTGCGGTTGCGTACAGTCAAGGGATGGACGAGCAATATCTACGGCGTTTACAGATTGTTCAATCACTACCAAGTGCGGTTCGAGAACAGCGCTTGCAATTGCACTTTCAACCGAAGCTGTCGTGTCAAACCGGGCAGGTACTCGGTGTTGAGGCATTATTAAGGTGGCGTGATGAACAACTTGGTGTGGTTCGGCCCGATGAATTTATTCCGTTGGCGGAGCAAACGGGGGAAATTCAGCGTTTAACGCGATGGGTTTGTGGCGCCGCGTTGGACCAATTGCAACTGTGGCACGAGCAGGGGTTGCAATTGAGCTTAGCAATTAACTTGTCGGCACTTGATTTGCAATGGTCTGAATTAGTTGCGTTTGTCACTGACTCGGCGAAGCAGCGAGGTTTGTCGCCGGCATGGATTACTTTAGAAGTAACCGAAAGTGCAGTGATGGTAGACCCTGAACAGGCTATTTCGCGTTTGCAGGAGTTACGTGAAGTAGGATTCAAAATTGCGATTGACGATTATGGCACCGGATATGCGTCGCTGGCGCAACTCAAACGTCTACCAGCCGATGAGCTGAAGCTCGATCGATCGTTCATTCAACACATTGCATCGATACCTGAAGATGAAACTATTGTGCGCTCAACGATTTTGCTCGCACATGAATTGAAGTTAACCACTGTAGCCGAGGGTATTGAGGAAGATTCCGCTTGGCAAGTTTTAAAACAGTTGGGCTGTGATACGGTGCAAGGTTATTACTTCAGTCGACCGCTCGCAGCGGCGCAGTTCGAAGAATGGTTGGATAATTACCAAAGAGAGAGTAGGCATGGGTAAATTAACTGGGCTTGTTATGCCAGCTTTGGCGGTTGCAACACTGTTTGTAAGCCAGAGTGCGATGGCTGATTTTGGCCGAATTATTGCAACGGGCGGTTTAACAACAGTCGAAGGCAGCGGCGGTGGCGGCCTAGTCCCATGGGCAACACTCTCGAGCTATGCCGAAGAAGGGCAGTGGGGCGGAACTGTCGCCTATAATCAAGCGGATGTGGATGACTATAAATTGACGGTAAAAGCTGCCACGCTGTCTTTTGATAATCGTTGGGAATTTAGTGTCGCCAAACAACAATTTGATTTACTAAGTCTTGGTGGAAGCCTGAAGCAGGATATTTATGGGATTAAATATCGAATTGCTGGTGATATTTTGTATGGTGATCTGCCGCAATTTACGGTTGGCATCCAGCATAAACGAAATCAGTCTTTGGACTTACCGCAGGCGGTTGGTGCACAAGATGATACAGGAACAGATTTCTATATAAGCGGCGCCAAAGTTTGGCTTGATGGTCTCTGGCATCGCACGTGGTTGGCGAACCTAACATTGCGAGCCACTAAGGCTAACGAAATGGGGTTACTTGGTTTCGGTGGTGATGCGAATAACAGTTATGAGCTACAGAGCGAGCTTGCCGTCGGTATGTTCATTAATCGGCATTGGGTGATTGGTGTGGAATATCGACAGAAACCCAATAACTTAGGCTTCGCGAAAGAGCATGACTGGCATGACGTTTTCGTGGGATGGTTTCCGCATAAGCGTGTTGCAGTCGCGTTGGCATACACGCAATTGCAATCAATAGCCGGTGCTGATGGTCAAGATGGCATCTATGGTTCACTTCAGGTTACGTTTTAAGGAGATTCACAATGATTCGAGCATACTTGCTTGGCTTCATTATCATGTTGGCGTTGCCGGCGAACGCGACCGAACGAACGTTATATGACGAGCTTGGTCAGCAGCAGGGTATAAGCCAGCTCATGGAAGCCTTTATTCTCGAAATTGCTGAAGATGAGCGTGTTATTCATCACTTTGAAAATGTCGATATCGACCGTTTTCACCGCATGCTGTCGGAGCATATTTGTGATCTCTCTGGTGGCCCTTGCGATTATTCTGGCGAATCGATGGTGACGGTGCATACCGGAATGGATATTTCGCGTGCTGAATTTAATGCGATTGTCGAGCACTTGATGACCGCCATGGATCAGCAAAAGCTGCCGGTTAGTACACAAAACCGATTACTTGCTATACTCGCTTCATTCCATAAGGAAGTGATTCACCAATAACGAGAGCAGGTTTTCCCCGCCATGATAAAAATAAAAATACCGCACACCTTAGTGCTGATGTTGTACATGATGATTGCAGCATTGATTCTTACCTGGGTTATTCCAGCTGGCGAATTTCAACGTACGGTTAATGATATTGGACAAACCGTTGTTCAGCCAGGCACTTACAGTGTTCTTGAAAAACAACCATTGCTGAGTCCGTTGACGTTACTTACGGTTATTCCGCAAGCGTTAGGCGATGCCCAGGCGGTTATCTTCTTTGTGCTATTAATTGGTGGCGTCATGGGTATTTTGCGCGCTACCGGTATGTTAGATGCGTTAATTGGCTTATTGCTTAAGAAGTTTGCCGATAAGACCGGCTTGTTAATTCTCGGTGGCATGCTGACCTTCGGTATTTTCTCTGCCTTAATTGGTGTGGCTGAAGAGTATTTGATTTTTGTCGCCATGCTGGTGGCGCTCTGTCGAGCATTGAAACTTGATGGCATAACAGCAATGGGTATTTTGATAGTGGGTTATGGTATTGGCTATGGCTTATCTCTATTTAATCCATTTACGTTACTGATTGCCCAAGCCGTTGCCGAAGTACCGCCGGCATCGGGATTATGGTACCGACTCGTTTTATGGCCAATATTGTTTGGCATCGCATTTCATCATGTCTATGGCTATGCCAAACGCGTTGCTGCTGATCCTGCCGCCTCATTGCTTGCGGATATAACGCCGGCAAAAACCAATGAACAAGATGACTACCCAGCACTAAATGGCCGTCATAAAATCATTCTACTTGGCTTTGTCGCCGTACTTGGCGTGCTGATTTGGGGCATTAAAGTTCATGGTTGGTATTTGGTTGAGCTGAGTGCGTTATTTTTAGGTTTCGGTTTGTTTGCCGCTCTGGTTGCTAAAATGGGTGCTAGCGACGCAGCGAACAAGTTTATTGAAGGCGCTGCTGAATTAACGGCAACGGCATTGCTCATTGGCTTTGCTCGATCGATTGCTATGATTATGGAACAGGGGCAGGTACTCGACACGGTTATTTATTACCTAGCGATGCCGGTTGAAGCTTTTGGGGCGCATTTTGGTGCGGTTAGTATGCTCATCATTCAAAGTATACTGAATTTGTTTATTCCTTCAGGAAGCGGACAAGCCTTTGTCACCATGCCGATTATGGTCCCGATTGCCGATACAGCTGGTATTGGTCGTCAAATTGCGGTGTTGGCGTTCCAAATGGGCGATGGCTTGATGAACATGATTGTGCCGACTAATCCTGTATTAATGGGAATTTTAGGTTTAGCAGGTGTGCCCTACGAGCGTTGGTTTAAGTTCGTTGCCCCGTTGATGTTGAAGTTGTTATTTGCCTGTGCGATAGCAATGATTGTTGCTGTCGCGATAGGTTATCAATAATTAGAAAACGGACATAATTTGCGATATGGATAGTGCAACATTGAACGAAGGTACGAAGACTGCGGCGGTACAAGAAGCTGTGCCGCCCTGTTTGGTATCGACACGTTGGCTGGCTGCGAACATTAAAAAAAGCCATGTTCATGTGTTGGATGCGAGCATGACAAAGGTTGTTGGGCGCACGCCACTGGAATACAACGAACTCACAGTTATTCCCAATTCAATTTATTTAGACTTAGAGCAGCGGTTAACAGATACCTCGTCGGCGCTACCCAATACCTTTCCGACCGCTGAGCAAGTGACACTAGCGCTACAAGAACTGGGTGTTAATAAAACCGATACGGTGGTTGTGTATGACAACCAAGGCATTTACTCATCGCCACGAGCTTGGGTGATACTAAAAGCCATGGGGTTTGATAAGGTTTGTATTCTTGATGGTGGTTTGCCACAGTGGTTAGCCGATAACTATCCTGCCGCAACTGAATACGCGTTGCCGCGAGCAGCACGCGGCAACTTTGTCGCAAAGTTCAATAAAAGCTGGCTGGTGTCGTCAAAAGAAGTGCTCAAAGCAACCCAAAGTGGTTCAAGTAGTATTATCGATGCACGCTCACCAGACCGCTTCAATGGCACGAAACCAGAGCCAAGAGAAGGGATGCGCAGTGGCCATATTCGCAGCTCTTTTAATTTGCCATTTCTCGAAGTTCTCGATGATAACCGTTATAGAAAACCTGATGACCTCGAAGAAATGTTTATTTCGTTGGTGGGCCCCAAATCACCCCATTTAATTTTGACCTGTGGTTCAGGTATCACGGCATGTATTTTATTAGTTGCGGCAAGAATCGCCGGTTTTACTGAAGTGCAACTCTATGATGGGTCATGGTCCGAATGGGGCGCCAATCCACAGCTCCCCATCGAACCAATCTCTTCTTCGAATAACCAATAACGAGTAACCAATAACGCTTTTACACGTTAAACCGGAACAAGATCACATCGCCATCTTTCACAATATACTCTTTACCTTCTTCACGACGCTTACCAGCTTCCTTCGCACCTTGTTCACCCTTGAATTCAATATAGTCGTCAAAGCCAACAACAACGGCACGGATAAAGCCTTTTTCAAAATCGGTGTGAATTTTACCAGCAGCTTGTGGCGCCGTTGCACCTACTGGAATAGTCCAAGCGCGAACTTCCTTCACACCTGCAGTGAAATAGGTTTGTAAGTTTAATAGCTGATAGCCGCCACGAATAACACGGTTTAAACCTGGTTCAGTTAAACCAAGGTCAGCCATGAACTCGGCCTTTTCCTCGTCATCAAGCTCGGCAATTTCTGATTCGATTTTAGCACACACAGGAACAACAATCGCATTCTCTTTGCTGGCGATTTCGCGCACTTTATCGAGGTATGGATTATTCTCAAAACCATCGTCATTCACGTTAGCGATGTACATGGTTGGCTTCATGGTGAGTAAGTTGTAGCTACGAATCGTTGCCTTTTCGTCGTCCGATAGCGCTACTGAACGCGCCATTTCGCCGCTTTCTAGAGCAGGTAAAAGCTTTTGTAACACGGCAATTTCAGCGGCTGCTTGCTTATCACCACCTTTCGCTTTTTTACCCTGACGGTGTATCGCTTTTTCGACGCTGTCTAAGTCAGCAAGAGCAAGCTCAGTATTGATGACTTCGATGTCTTCGGCTGGGTCAACCTTACCAGCAACGTGAACAATGTTGTCGTTTTCAAAACAACGAACCACATGGCCAATCGCATCTGTCTCACGAATGTTCGCTAAGAACTGATTACCAAGGCCTTCGCCTTTTGAGGCGCCTTTTACGAGACCGGCGATATCCACAAACTCCATGGTGGTCGGAACCACACGTTGTGGATTCACAATTTTAGCGAGTTCATCAAGACGCGGATCAGGAACCGCGACCACACCCGTATTTGGCTCGATGGTACAGAAAGGGAAGTTTGCAGCTTCAATACCTGCTTTGGTCAGCGCGTTAAACAGCGTTGATTTACCTACGTTCGGCAAGCCGACGATACCACACTTGAATCCCATGCTTATTTCTCTCTCTGTGCTTTGAAACTATGTAAATGCTGCGTTGCCGCGCGCAGGTCTTGCTGCATTAGTATATCAATGCTGCGGCATGCTTCCGTAATGGTATCGTCCATCAATAGTTGATCAGCTTGAGGCGCTTTACCAAGCACCCAGCCGGTAACTTTGCTCTTGTCACCTGGATGACCGATACCGATACGTAAGCGATGAAAATCAGGCGTTCCCAGTCGCGCTACAATGTCTTTGATGCCGTTATGCCCGCCAGTGCCGCCTCCGGTTTTAAACTTCGCCACACCGGGTGGGAGATCAAGCTCGTCGTAAGCGACTAAAATTTCATGCGGCTCAATTTTGTAGAAGTTTGCGAGGGTAGCGACGGCATTGCCGCTTCGATTCATAAATTGCATTGGCAGCAACAGACGTAAATCCGTGGCGCCTTTTTGAATACGTGCGGTATGACCGAAGAATTTGGTTTCAGGCTGAAGTGTTTGGCCGTGCATGCGAGCATATTGCTCGACTAACCAGAAGCCTGCATTGTGTCGTGTTTGGGAGTATTCGGGGCCTGGATTACCCAGGCCCACGAGTAAGCGAATGGTCGACATAAGACCTTATTCAGCGTCTTTATCTTCTTCTTTCGCTTCTTTAGCGGTAGGAACTTCAGCAGATACTTCTTCTTCAGTTTCTTCCACTTCTTTTTCGACACGCGGTGCAGTAATTGAAACAACTGCTTGGTCGTGGTCTTCACCTTTAGTCAATTCAACCAACTCAACACCTTTAGGCATGTTCAAGTCAGTTAAGTGCAAGGTTTCGCCCAGTTTCAAGTTCGCGATATCTACTTCAACGTACTCAGGCAGATCTTTTGGTAAGCAAGAAACTTCTAGGTCTGCAATGTGGTGAACCACAACGCCGCCTTCTTGTTTCACGCCAACTGCTGATGCTTCATTGATGAAGTGAACTGGTACGTGAGTATGAAGTTTTTGACCTTTAACAACACGTTGGAAATCCAAGTGAGTTAATTTTGGCTTGTACGGGTGACGTTGAACGTCTTTCAAGATCGCTTCGTGCTTCTTGCCGTCGATAACCAAAGTCAAAATGTGCGAGTAGAAAGCTTCGTGGTCAGCCATGTTGTTCACTTTGTTGTGATCCAACGTGATTGAAACTGCTTCTTTATCGGCACCGTACAAAATTGCAGGCACTTTTTCCGCACGACGCAGGCGGCGGCTCGCACCTTTCCCTGTATCCGTACGGAGTTCTGCTTGAATAGTAAAATCGATTGTTGACATGTGGAGTGTCTCCGTTAAATAAAAATAAGCCGGATATTCGCGACCAAATACCCGACGTGTTCCTCAAAAATTTGTTTTGCTTATTTGAGGGCGCGAAATATTACCACTGGCGCCCTCAAATTTCAATCAATACTCGAACATTGCTGAGATTGATTCTTCGTTGCTGACGCGGCGTAGCGCTTCAGACAACATTCCGCTCAAGGTTAGCTGATGCACCTTGTCTAAGGCTTTCATTTCAGCACTTAATGGAATGCTATCGGTAACAATCACGCGGTCGATATGCGAATCGCGAATATTCTCAAAAGCGTTGCCTGAGAAGACTGGGTGAGTGGCATAAGCGAATACACGACGTGCGCCGTTTTTCTTGAGCGCTTCAGCAGCTTTGCACAAAGTGCCGCCGGTATCGATCATGTCGTCAACAATAATGCAGTCGCGGTCTTGAATGTCACCGATGATGTGCATGACCTGTGACTCGTTGGCACGTGGACGACGTTTATCGATAATAGCGAGGTCGATATCGTTAAGTAATTTTGCAATAGCGCGAGCTCGAACCACACCACCGATGTCAGGTGAAACTACAACAGGGTTGTGGAAGTCTTGTTGACGTAGGTGTTCCATCAATACCGGGCTTCCGAACACGTTATCGACCGGCACATCGAAAAAGCCTTGAATTTGTTCAGCGTGCAAGTCAACCGTTAACACACGGTCAACCCCAACACTTGATAAGAAGTCAGCGACAACTTTCGCGGTGATTGGTACACGAGCCGAACGCACTCGACGGTCTTGGCGTGCATAACCAAAATATGGCATGACCGCAGTAATACGACCTGCAGAAGCACGACGCAACGCATCAACCATCACGATAAGTTCCATGAGATTGTCGTTGGTTGGTGCACACGTTGATTGGATGATGAAAACGTCAGAACCACGAACATTTTCATTGATCATGACGCTGATTTCACCGTCACTAAAACGGCCAACTTCAGCATCACCGAGTTTGATATATAAGCGGTCGGCAATTTTTTGGGCGAGTTCTGGCGTCGCATTGCCAGCAAAGAGCTTCATGTCAGGCACACTAAACCTCAGTCTTGTTGGTTAGGTTCACAGTTGAAGCCTGCCGCAGTTGCTGGCAGACCGGGTTTTCATTGAGACCTCGCGCGACAAACCCTGTCCATTGTGCAGGCATCCTTTGCAATGCAGCACGGGCATCTGTCTCGTTATCAAATCGACCGAAGATGCATGCACCCGTGCCAGTCAATCGAGACGGCGCGTATTCTACCAACCAGTCGAGGGCCTTGGCAACTTCTGGATAGAGTCGACGGACCAGCGCTTCGCAGTCGTTACTGGTATTTTCCCAGCTCCAATGTGGCCATTCGAGCGGTGGATGCTGACGCGGTAGGTCAGGGTGTTTGAAAATACTTGGCGTACTAATTTGTACACCAGGGTGGATAACCAAATACCAAGGGCAGGGCGGTTGTGCCGGCTGTAAATGCTCACCTACACCTTCAGCAAAGGCTGCTTGTCCATGCACAAAAACAGGCACATCAGCACCGAGCTGTAAGCCTATTGTGGCTAATTCATTATCGTTTAATGGCAACTGCCAAAGATGGCGTAGTGCGAGCAATGTTGTTGCTGCATCAGACGAACCGCCGCCCAAGCCGCCACCAAAGGGTAAGTTCTTATGAATATGGATATGAATGCCAGGTAAACTTTGCTGAGATTGTTCGGTGAGTAGCTTCGCAGCCTTCAATACGAGGTTGTCATCGGTTTCGAGAGCTGGTTCAGTACAACTCAAGGTGATTTCCGAGTCTTTACGCAATGCGAAAGATAATTCGTCACCGAAATCAATAAATTGAAATAGCGTTTGCAAATTATGGTAACCATCGGCGCGTTGGCCGACAATATGCAAAAATAGATTTAATTTAGCGACCGCTGGTAAAGTTAAAAGCGCCATTGCGATACCTGCAGTTTTAACCGCCATGCGTCGGTCGTTAAGTTAATGCTATGAGGTAAAAAAGTGCCTTGTATGAGTTCATACTCTCCGAGTTGTGCGCGCCAAACTTGATCAGCAGCCAGCATGACAAAATTTGACAATAGCGCATAAGATTGTTGCTGGTGCTGCTGCAATTGATATTGTTTCTCGACCATACTCGGTAGTTCCTGACCGATGACAATGGCGCTAATCTGATTCATCGGTAAATCCAATCGGAAATATTGCCACAGTAATTCCTGAGCGGTTGTGGCACGATACTCCTTGCCATCTTCATCGATTAACACAGCTTGACCATTTGATTGTTCAAGCTTGGCGAGCGTGCCGCGCAATGGGTGTGAGAAGCGCATGGTTAACTGAACAGCACTTGAGTACCAATCTACATAAAGCCCGTGGCGATCATCCGCACGTAAGTCGAATAAGGCCATTTGACCGCGCAAGCGCCAGTTATCCAGTTGCTTAAGTTGTTGCTGCTGCGCGAGCACCGCCTCGGCATCAACATCACGCATACTTGGTGGCTCAGGAACACTGCTGCAAGCAGTCAACCAAGCACTTGTGAGTACTACTAAAAGGAGACGTTTCATTGGTTTTGCTATCCCTGTTCGTGCGCTTTTCATCATGCGGGCTTTCACGTACAATTGCCAGCGTTTCGCAGTAGTTAGAGGCTCGCAATTTTTTGCTATTATGACCATTTTCGCGCTAGGTGTTAACCACAAAACCGCTTCCGTGTCGTTACGGGAGCAAGTCGCCTTCTCGCCAGAGCAGCTGCATCAAGCGTTGCCAGCTTTGCGTGAACAAACTGGCGTGGCTGAAGCCGTTATCTTATCTACCTGTAACCGCACCGAGTTATATTGTCATGGTGTGGCATCCACCGATATGTTGATTGGTTGGCTTGCAGGCTATCACCGTATTCCGTTGGAACAGTTGCGCGAGCATTGTTATGCCTACGAAGATGGCGCAGCTATCGAGCACCTAATGGCTGTGGCTAGTGGCCTCGATTCTTTGGTTCTCGGTGAGCCACAAATTCTTGGACAAGTGAAGCAAGCCTATCAATTCGCACGTAACCAAGCGAGCGTGGGAACGGTACTTGAGCGACTATTCCAGAGCACCTTTCGGGTAGCAAAAACCGTGCGCAGCGAAACCAAAGTCGGCGAAAATGCGGTATCGGTGGCGTTTGCGGCAGTCAACTTGGCGCGCCAAATCTTTGCGGAGCTGCCAGAGTCGCGGGTATTGTTGGTTGGAGCAGGCGATACAGCTGAACTCGTTGCGCAGCATCTCACTGAGCATGGTGTTAAACAATTAATGGTAGCCAATCGTACGTTGGCACGTGCGAGTGCAGTGGCTGAGCGCTTCCAAGGTCAAGCGCATACGCTGGGTGAGTTACCTGAGTTATTACCGCAAGCTGATATTGTGATTAGTTCAACGGCCAGTCCGTTACCCATTATCGGTAAGGGTTTGGTCGAGAAAGCGTTGAAGGCGCGTAAACGGCAACCAATTCTACTGATTGATTTGGCCGTGCCGCGTGATATTGAAGAACAAGTGAATGAATTAGATGATGCCTTCTTGTACACGGTTGATGACTTACAAGGCATCATTACAGAAAACCTTCGCAACCGCGAGGAAGCAGCCGCTGATGCAAAAGTCATTATTGCTGAGCATTCCGAAGCTTTTACGGCTTGGATACGCCAGCTTGATCATGTTGACGTGATTCGTGATTTTCGCCAGCGCACTGAACAGATGGCTGAAGAACAATTACAACGCGCTCGCAATCAGTTAGCTGCGGGCAAAAGTGCCGATGACGTGCTGGGTGAGTTCGCCCAACGTTTAACCAAACAATTTCTCCATCAGCCGACGCGAATGATGCGTGAAGCTGGCGCCGCGGGTGATTTCGAAACCTTAGCGGTATTTCAAAAATTAATAGCAGATGACGAGTAAGGTCCTCACCGCATGATGAATCCTTCGATTATTCGAAAATTAGAAGCGCTACTTGAGCGTTATGAAGAAGTACAACACTTGTTAAGTGACCCAGGCATTATTGCGGACCAAGATAAGTTTCGGGGCTTGTCGCGTGAGTATTCTCAGCTGGAAGAGTTGGTGAAATGTTTTACCAGTTACCAGCAAGCGCAAGCTGATGAGGCGGCAGCGCAAGAAATGATGCAAGAAGACGACGCTGAAATGCGCGAAATGGCGAAAGTGGAATTAGATGAAGCGAAGGCGAAGCAAGAAGAGCTCGAGCATGAACTACAAATTCTCTTATTACCGAAAGATCCGAATGATGACCGTCCATGTTATCTCGAAATTCGTGCGGGTGCTGGTGGCGATGAAGCTGCTATTTTTGCAGGCGATTTATTCCGTATGTACAGCCGCTACGCCGAACAGCATGGTTGGCGTGTCAGCATGGTGAGCTGTAACGAAGGTGAACATGGCGGGTTTAAAGAAGTAATTGCGCATGTATCTGGTGATGGTGCGTATGGGCGCTTTAAATTCGAGTCAGGTGGTCACCGTGTGCAGCGTGTTCCTGAGACGGAATCACAAGGTCGTGTACACACCTCGGCTTGCACCGTTGCAGTGTTGCCAGAAGTACCTGATGCCGAAGCTATAGAAATTAATCCAGCTGATTTGCGCGTCGACACTTTCCGAGCTTCGGGTGCGGGTGGTCAGCACGTTAACCGAACGGACTCGGCGATTCGTATCACGCACATTCCAACAGGTTTTGTGGTGGAATGTCAGGACGAGCGTTCGCAGCACAAAAACCGAGCCAAAGCGATGTCGGTATTGCAAGCGCGCTTGCAACAGGCTGAAGATGAAAAACGTCGTCTCGAAGAGCAATCAACGCGTCGTAGTTTAGTTGGCAGTGGTGATCGTTCAGAGCGTATTCGCACCTACAATTATCCGCAAGGGCGAATCAGCGATCATCGTATCAACTTGACCTTGTATCGTTTAGATGAAGTTCTTGAAGGAGCGCTTGACCTTATTCTCGACGCTATTGTACAAGAGCATCATGCCGATCAGCTCGCTGCACTTGCTGAAGGTCAATGATAACGACACCAATGACGCTTGCTGAAGCGTTGCGATGGGCAACGCAACAACTCACCAACAGCGAGAGCGCCAAGCTTGACGCCGAGGTGTTGTTAGCACATATCGTTGAGCGCGATCGTACCTACTTATTTACGTGGTCTGACCGATTGTTGGAACCGTCCGAGCAAGAGAGATTCGCGGCGCTTATTCAGCAACGTCAGCAAGGTATTCCGATCGCTCATTTAGTTGGGCAGCGTGAATTCTGGTCGTTACCATTAGCTGTCAACGATAGCACCTTAATTCCGCGCCCCGATACCGAAGTATTGGTCGAGCATGCCCTGAGCTTACCGTTACCTGTAGAGTCTGCAGTGCTTGATTTAGGCACTGGTACCGGTGCCATTGCGTTGGCATTAAAAAGTAGTCGTCCCAAGTGGCGAGTTATGGCAGTCGATAAAATGGCAGAAGCTGTTGCCTTAGCTAAACAAAATGCCGCTACTTTAAACCTTGCTGTTGACGTGAAGCAAAGTGATTGGTTTGCAGCAATTGAGGCGCAACAGAAATTTGATCTGATTGTTTCTAATCCTCCTTATATTGATGCGAATGATCCGCACCTTGAGTTAGGTGACGTAAGGTTTGAGCCGAAAAGTGCGTTGGTGGCGGCAAATCAAGGCTTGTCAGATATTGAAACAATTATCACTAAAGCAACAGGCTACTTAAAGCCGCGAGGTTGGCTGTTGATTGAACACGGTTGGACGCAGGGCGCTGCGGTTCGAGAACTCATGCAAAGCGCACAGTTTAATGCGGTTACGAGTATTCGAGATTATGCTAATCTTGAGCGCGTAACAGTCGGACAATGGAGTAATGCCAATGGCCAATGATTTCATCTTCGCTGAAGAAAATGACCAAGAAGAAGTACCGGACCATACGACGGAAGCCGGTTGGAAGGTCTTAATTGTTGACGATGAACGCGAAGTGCACGCGGTTACGCGCCTTGCTCTCATGGATTTGGTGTTTGAGGGGAAAGGGCTCAACTTTTTAAGTGCCTACTCGCGCCGTGAAGCAGAGCAGTTGATTTCTGAGCATGACGACATTGCCATTGTGTTGCTTGACGTGGTGATGGACACCGATGATGCCGGTCTGCAAGTAGCGAAGTATATTCGCGAAACGGTTGATAATCGCACCAGTCGGATTGTGTTGCGCACAGGGCAACCAGGCCAAGCACCAGAGCGCTCCGTTGTTATTAATTACGATATCAATGATTACAAGGCGAAAACTGAGTTAACCGCTCAGAAATTATTTACCTGTGTGATGTCAGCGCTGCGCTCGTATCGCGACATTATTCGGGTGAAAGAACAACTCGAACGAGTTGAACATGAATTAAGTTTTTACCAAAACTGGTTGTTAGAACATCAACCGCAAGTGCGTCAGCAAGTTGCTGATGCCTATCAACGTTTAACCGAAAATAACGATTAGAAAGGACGTTCTTGATGTCATTTATAGCTCTAAAACATCTCCATGTCACCTTTGTGGCCATAAGTGTGGTATTATTCATGCTTCGTTTTTTCTGGCGCAGTATTGGCGCCGGCATGGCGAACCAGAAGTGGGTAAAAGTAGTTCCACACATCATCGACACAGCATTGTTGCTGACCATTGTCGGTATGCTGATTCACTGGCAAATGTGGCCGTGGGAAACACCATGGTTGATTAATAAAGTGATTGGCTTAGTGGGCTATATTTTGTTTGGTTTGGTAGCGATGAAGGCTTCTGTTAGCTGGCTGCGTTATGTTGGTTTTGTGGGGGCGCTGAGCTGGATTATGTTTCTGCTGCACATCGCCTTCAGCAAACAAGCACTGATTTAAAAAATCGTTATTCGTTATTGGTTATTCGTTACTCGAAGGTGTTTTGACGAATAACGACAAGGGAGCGTGAGCGACCGATCGAATAACGAATAACGAATTAAGGGTTTATGCGTTTTTCATACTTAGAACATGTTGCTCATGAAATTCTCCCAACTATTGAAATAGTGTGGGAGATTAGTCGTACCTTTCATTCTGATAGTGATCAGTACGTTAGTGATTATTATCAGCAGATTCGCGAAATGACACACAAACATGAAGCACTGACGGGTATTGAAAAACTGCAGGCAGTGATTCACGACTTTTATTTCGATTTAGGCTTTAGTGATGCGCCAGAGCCAATAGTTGGTGCGCAGCGAATTTTGCTCGACCGGGTGATTAGCTATCGTACCGGCTTGCCGGTTAGTTTGGCGCTGTTACTGCAAGAGACGGCAGCGTATGCGGGCATTCAGACCGAACTCGTGGATTTCCCTGGCTACCCGTTACTGCGTTTTGATTTTGAACAGCAAAGTTATTTTGTTGACCCACTGCATGGCGAGTTGCTTGAAGGTCATCAAGTGCAGGAACGCTTCGAGGATGTCACCGATGATGCACTTGAGTTTTCATGGGATATGTTCGAAGCAGCCGACCAGAAGACCATTCTGATGCGCTATTTGACTGAGCTCAAACATGCGATGATTCATGACCGCGAATTTGCCAATGCACTCACTGTTGTTCATATGTTGCTGGCGATTTCTCCGGATGATCCATACGAAATTCGTGATCGTGGTTATGTGTTAGAAGAGCTCGACTGCCAACAAGCAGCAGTTGACGATTACCAGTATTTTGTCGAACAATGCCCAGATGACCCAAGTGCACAGCTGCTGCGCTTGCAACTAGAAACGTGGGCGGCCCCCCAGCACGTCCTTCATTAAAAAATAGAATAATAAGGGGTTCCTGTGGAAAGCTCTGCATTGATTACCAATGACGGTATTATTTTTGGCTTGCTGGCCGTAATTCTCGGTCTTATTTTTTATACGCAAACCAGTTCAAATAGTTTTTGGCAAAAGTTTTATAAGTGGGTTCCAGCCTTATTACTTTGCTATTTTATTCCTTCGTTGCTCAACACTTTTGGCATTGTCGATGGCGCCAACACCGGAATCTATCCGCTGGTGATGGATTATCTACTGCCAGCCTGTTTGGTGTTGCTAACATTAAGTTTGGATTTGAAAGCCATTCTGCGACTCGGTCCAAAGCTACTTATTCTCTTTTTAACCGGTACTGTCGGTATTGTTATCGGCGGGCCGATTGCGCTGCTGATTGTTAGCGCTATTTTCCCTGAAATGCTCGGCGGTGCAGGCCCAGATGCCGTATGGCGCGGCATGACCACCATCGCGGGTAGCTGGATTGGCGGTGGTGCTAACCAAGCCGCAATGAAAGAAGTATATGAAGTTGGCGGTGAGATTTTCTCAGCAATGGTCACCGTTGACATTATTGTGGCGAACTTATGGATGGCTGTGTTGCTGTATATGGCGGCGAATAACAACGCCATCGATAAGCGAATTGGCGCGGACACTAGCGCGATTGAATCGATTAAAAGCCGGATGGAACAGTACGAAGCTGAACATCGTCGCGAATCAAAATTACCGGATTTGATGTTTATTGTGGCGGTTGCGTTTGGCGTGACTGGTTTGTCGCATTGGGGTGCCGACGTCATTGCACCGTATATTGCCGATCATGTTCCAGCGTTAAAAGACTTTAGTTTAGACAAGAAATTCTTCTGGTTGATCGTGATTGCAACCACGGTAGGCGTCGCGTTGTCGTTTACACCAGCACGCAAGCTTGAAGGCGTTGGCGCATCGAAATATGGCTCTATGTTTGTCTATATTTTGGTTGCAACCATTGGTTTGCATATGGACGTGACAGCCATTGTGGATGTGCCAAAATACTTCTTGATTGGTGCTATTTGGATGATTATTCACGCCAGCTTAATGTTGGTGGTCGCTCGTCTACTCAAAGCACCAGTATTCTATATGGCAGTAGGTAGCCAAGCGAATGTTGGTGGCGCAGCTTCGGCACCCGTTGTGGCTTCTGCGTTTCATCCATCATTGGCGCCGGTAGGCGTATTGTTGGCAGTGTTTGGTTATGCATTAGGCACCTACATGGCCTATATTTGTGGACAGATTTTGCGCGTCATTGCCAACGGCTAATGCGTGCAGTACTTCGAGTTAGGTAAAGGATATCAATGTGATTAACACCCAAGTAATTAAAGTAGGTGACGTGCAGGTGGGTAACCATCTGCCGTTTGTGCTATTTGGCGGAATGAATGTTCTAGAATCGCGCGATTTAGCCATGCGTATTGCGGAACATTACGTTGAAGTGACGTCACGCCTTGGTATCCCTTATGTCTTCAAGGCAAGCTTTGATAAGGCGAATCGGTCTTCGATTCATTCTTACCGTGGCCCGGGTCTTGATAAAGGCCTCGAAATTTTCTCCGAAATTAAGCGTACCTTTAATGTACCGATTATTACCGATGTACACGAGCCTCACCAAGCTAAGCCGGTCGCTGAAGTGGCGGATATTATTCAGCTACCAGCGTTTTTGGCGCGCCAAACAGATTTGGTCGTTGCGATGGCGGAAACCGGTGCGATTATCAACGTGAAGAAGCCGCAGTTCTTGGCACCACATGAAATGCGTCATATTTTGAAGAAGTTTGGTGAAGCGGGTAACCACAATGTTATTTTGTGTGAGCGGGGCAGCTGCTTTGGTTACAACAATCTTGTGGTTGATATGCTGGGTATGGATGAAATGAAACAAATGGCGCCAGTCATGTTTGACGCGACGCATGCCTTGCAACGTCCTGGCGGTCGTGAAGACTCTGCCGATGGCCGTCGTGCGCAAGCCGCTGTTCTTGCTCGTTCAGGCATGGCACTCGGTTTAGCTGGGTTGTTTATTGAAGCGCATCCTGATCCTGACCAAGCAAAATGTGATGGCCCATGTGCATTGCCGTTGGCAAAACTAGAGCCCTATCTGCAGCAAATGAAAGCGGTTGATGAATTGGTGAAAGGCTTTACGCAACTCGACACAAGCAATTAATTCGTTTGCTTTAAAACTACAAAGGCGCTCAACGAGCGCCTTTTTTAATGCGAAAACATAATATAAACACCCTGCATGGCTTTTGTCGTTGTTATTCCCATCCTTTGGCTTGCGCTCATACACAAACTGATTTAAATTAAAACGCATGTTTAAAATGTGCGTTCTAAACGTGCAGAATATAAAGCGAGACGCGTTTTTATGGCAAAACGAGTATCTACGAAAGATAAAATACTGAATGCTGCGGAGGCGCTGTTTGCCGAACATGGATTCGAGCAAACTTCATTGCGTCAAATTACCGCAGATGCAGAGGTAAACCTCGCTTCGGTTAACTACCACTTTGGCTCAAAGAAAGCATTGATTCAAGCGGTCATGGCGCGTTATCTCGAAGTTCTAATGCCCGCACTTGATCGTGAACTGGTGCAACTTGTTGAGCAACCGCAGGTGACCACGCGTGCGGTTTTTGATTGTTTTCGAGGGCCGTTAAATGAATTGCGCGAAGTTCGTAAGCACGGGCCGACGATATTTTTAAGTCTGCTTGGCTACGCCTACGCTGATATTCAAGGCCATCTGCGTCGCTATACTATGGATCATTTCGGCGATGTGATGCAGCGCTTGTTGGCAACGTTGCACCTAGCGAACCCGCAATTGAGTCCCGTTGATATGTTCTGGCGCTTGCACTTCGTGTTAGGTGCCACTGTGTTTGCTCAAGTATCAGGCCCTGCACTTCGCGAAATAGCTGCGGCAGATTTTGGTGAAGCTATTGCCGCTGACCAAGTGATTGACCGTTTGATTCCGTTTTTAGCTGGTGGGGTCGATGCACCCACCGAATAATGGACTATGCTTTTTAAGTAATGCTTAAGCATTCTTTTCTGCCCGTTGTACCGATAGGTTAAGGTGTTTTGAAATGGAAATTATTATTCTTTTAGTCGTTGTGGTGGTATTGCTCGTCGCGGTACCAGATATTCGCCGCAGCTTAATTACACGACCTGCGTTTGCATTCTTTAAACGCGTACTACCGCCGTTATCGCCAACAGAACGCGAGGCTATGCAAGCTGGTGACACATGGTGGGATGCCGACCTTTTTAGCGGACGTCCAGATTGGCATAAGTTCCACCAGACGAAAGCGCCGCAGTTTACCGAAGCTGAGCAAGCCTTCATTGATAATCAGCTAGAAACCTTACTAGCGATGCTCGACGATTTCCGTATTGTTCAGCAAGATTCAGACCTACCAAAGAAAGTTTGGGATTACATTCGCAAAGAAAAATTCTTCGCGATGATCATTGGCAAAGAATTTGGTGGTTTGGATTTTTCGCCAGCAGCGAATTCACACATTGTTTCGCGTATTGCGACACGTTCAATTAGTGCTGCGGTATCAGTCATGGTACCCAACTCATTAGGCCCAGGTGAACTACTGACGCATTACGGTACCGATGAACAGAAAAATTATTGGTTGCCGCGTTTAGCGGACGGTACTGACATCCCGTGCTTTGCGTTGACTGGCCCAGAAGCTGGTTCTGACGCAGGTGCGATTCCAGACACTGGAATTATTTGTAAAGGCGAGTTCGAAGGCAAAGAAGTTGTTGGTATTCGCTTAAATTGGAGCAAGCGTTACATCACCTTAGCGCCAGTTGCGACAGTATTAGGCTTGGCATTCAAATTGTATGATCCTGATGGCTTGATGGGTGAGCAAAAAGACATTGGTATCACCTGTGCTTTGATTCCGACGAATCATCCGGGTGTTGAAACAGGTGAGCGCCACTTGCCGTTAAACCAAGCTTTTATGAACGGTACAACCTACGGTAAAGACGTATTTATTCCACTCGATTGGATTATTGGTGGTAAAGATTACGCTGGAAAAGGCTGGCGCATGCTGATGGAATGTTTGTCAGCAGGGCGGGGCATTAGTTTACCAGCCTTAGCGGCGGCGACAGGCCATGTGACTGAGCGTATGACCGGAGCCTATGGCTATGTGCGTCAGCAATTTGGTATGCCAATTGGTCTGTTCGAAGGCGTACAAGCAGCCATGGGTAAAATTGGCGGTACTAACTATACCTTAGAGTCAATGCGCCGTTTAACAGTAACAGCACTATGTGAGGGCAAAAGTCCTTCGGTGATTACCGCAATGACTAAATATCACATGACAGAAATGGGGCGCCAGGTGATGGATGCAGCCATGGACGTTCATGCTGGTAAAGGCATTCAATTGGGGCCGCGCAACTATTTAGGCCATGGTTATATGGCAACCCCAGTATCGATTACGGTTGAAGGTGCAAACATTCTTACTCGTAACTTGATGATCTTTGGTCAGGGCGCGACTCGTTGCCACCCGTATGTATTGGCGGAAATGGAAGCGGCTTCGAATCCAAATGAAGACGAAGGTTTGCAGCAATTTGATAGTTTGTTGCTCAAGCATATTGGATTTGCGGCGGGTAATTTCTTCGGTAGTTTATTTATGGGTCTCACTGGCGCCCGCTTTAATGCCAGCCCGATGAGCGGCCCAACGGCTCGCTATTACCAACAGTTAACCCGAATGAGTCGCGCACTTGCATTAACTGCCGATATGGCAATGCTAGTGATGGGCGGCGATTTGAAACGTCGCGAGATGTTATCGGCTCGTCTAGGTGATGTTTTAAGTCATCTATATATGGCGTCAGCAGTGTTAAAACGCTACGAAGATGACGGTCGTCAATCGGGTGATTTGCCATTTGTCGAATATGCTCTTGAGCATCATTTATACGAAATTGGTCAGGCGTTTAAAGGCTTTTTTGCAAACTTCCCAAGCCGCATTGTGGCCTGGACTTTGCGTTTGGCAATCTTCCCGTTAGGTATTCATTACAACAAACCATCGGATGCCAATTTGCAAGCTGTTGCGAAAAGTATGATGGAGCCCGGTGTCACCCGTGATCGTCATACTTTCTTATGTTATTGGAAGGATGATGCCAACGACATGACAGGGCATATGGAGCTTGCGTTTTTAGCTATGCGTGAGCATGCGGATGTCTACAAACGTATTCGCAAAGCGGTGAAGCTCGGCGATATTGCGGAAGATCTCAGTGGTGATGAGCTGGTGAAAGCTGCTCGCAAAGCTGAAGTGATTACCGCAGACGAAGCGAAATCGCTGAAGAAGACTGAGCAGCTACGAATGACCGCGATTGGTGTTGACCAATTTGCACCAGGTGTTATTGAGCAGCGCAAGTTTTATTCATAGTAATTAGTCAGAAACAAAAAAGGGCTGTCGAGACAGCCCTTTTTTTATGCTTAATACCGACAGTTACACGCCAATTGGCTTATAACGAGTACGATGCGGTTCCATAGCCTGTTCGCCATGAGTCTTCTTCATATACTCTTCGTAGTCGGTGTAGTTACCTTCGTAGAAGTTGATCTGACCTTCATCACGATAATCCAGAATATGGGTCGCGATACGGTCTAAGAACCAACGGTCGTGCGAGATAACTAATGCTGAGCCAGGAAACTCCAGTAATGCTTCTTCAAGAGCTCGCAAGGTTTCAACATCAAGGTCGTTCGTTGGTTCATCGAGTAACAATAGGTTACCGCCAGCTTTGAGAAGCTTGGCAAGGTGCACTCGGTTGCGCTCACCACCAGATAGTTCACCAATGTGCTTTTGTTGGTCATTACCACGGAAGTTAAAGCGACCAACGTAGGCTCGGCTGTTAATTTCAAAATTACCGATGCGCAGAATATCTTGGCCATCAGAAATTTCCTGCCATACGGTATTTTTGTCGACCATGCTGTCACGGAACTGATCAACGCTAGCTAATTGAACCGTATCACCCAACTCTACTGTTCCTGAGTCTGGCTGTTCTTTACCAGTAATCATCCGGAATAGCGTCGATTTACCCGCACCGTTCGGGCCGATAATACCGACAATGGCACCTTTCGGTACGCTGAAACTCAAATCATCAATTAATACGCGGCCGTCATAAGCTTTTTTCAGATGATTCACTTCAAGCACTTTGTCACCTAAGCGTGGGCCTGGTGGAATAAAGAGCTCGTTGGTTTCATTGCGTTTTTGATAGTCGCCACTTTGTAACTCTTCAAAACGAGCCATACGTGCTTTGCTCTTCGCTTGACGACCTTTCGGATTTTGACGAACCCATTCAAGCTCTTGCTTAATGCTGCGCTGGCGGGCTTTTTCTTGCTTCTCTTCTTGCTCAAGTCGTTTTTCTTTTTGCTCAAGCCAAGACGAGTAGTTGCCTTCCCAAGGAATGCCGTAACCACGGTCAAGTTCGAGAATCCAGCCCGCCACGTTATCGAGGAAATAACGGTCGTGGGTGATTGCTACAACAGTTCCTTCATAGTCATGCAAGAAGCGCTCTAACCATGCGACCGATTCAGCATCCAAGTGGTTAGTCGGTTCATCGAGAAGCAACATATCTGGCTTACTTAGTAGCAAGCGACAGATGGCGACGCGGCGACGCTCACCACCTGAAAGTACTTTGATTTTTGAATCCCAAGGTGGCAAACGCAGTGAATCAGCGGCACGCTCAAGCATGTTCTCGATGTTGTGACCGTCTTTCGCTTGAATGATTGCTTCAAGCTGACCTTGTTTTTTAGCGAGTGCGTCAAAATCGGCATTTTCATCTGCATAGGCAGCATACACTTGGTCGAGTTCGGCCAGCGCGTTCTTCACGTCAGCAACCGCTTCTTCAACCGTTTCACGCACGGTTTTATCTTCATCAAGTTGCGGCTCTTGCGGCAGGTAACCAATTTGCGTACCAGCAAGTGGGCGTGCCTCACCTTCGTATTCTTTATCAACACCAGCCATGATGCGTAGTAACGTTGATTTACCCGCACCGTTCAAACCAAGCACACCAATTTTGGCGCCAGGGAAGAATGATAACGAGATATCTTTTAAAATCGTCTTTTTCGGCGGGACGACTTTACTGACCCGCGACATGGAATAAATGTATTGTGCCATAACAGCATGCGTTCCTTTTTGAGGCGATATTTAATAGCTAAAATCGTAATTGTTTATTTTAACCCTTAAGTTGGCGCTAACCCAAGTATATTGGTAAACTAGGCGCCACTTATTTTTTGTTCGACAGTTTGTAAAGTCAGGAGCCCCGATGTTAAAACATGAAATGAATATTGCCGATTATGATGCAGATTTATGGCAGGCAATGACTGGCGAAGTTCAACGCCAAGAAGAGCACATTGAATTAATCGCTTCAGAAAATTACACCAGTCCGCGTGTACTTGAAGCACAGGGCTCGCAACTGACGAACAAATATGCCGAAGGTTACCCGCACAAGCGTTATTACGGCGGTTGCGAATACGTTGACGCCGTTGAAGATTTAGCGATTGAGCGTGCGAAACAATTGTTCGGCGCAAAATACGCCAACGTACAGCCACACGCTGGCTCACAAGCAAACTCAGCGGTGTTTTTAGCATTATTAAATGCTGGCGATACGGTTCTGGGTATGAGCTTGGCCCACGGTGGTCACTTGACCCACGGCTCACACGTCAACTTCTCAGGTAAATTGTACAATGCTGTGCAGTATGGTTTGGATGAAGCGACTGGCGAAATCAATTACGCTGAAGTGCGTGAGTTAGCTCTTGAACACAAACCTAAAATGATTGTTGCGGGCTTCTCTGCTTACTCAGGAGTAGTTGACTGGGCAAAATTCCGTGAAATCGCCGATGTAGTGGGTGCATATTTGTTAGTTGATATGGCTCACGTTGCTGGTTTAGTTGCAGCGGGCCTATATCCAAACCCAGTGCCATTTGCTGATGTGGTTACCACTACTACTCATAAAACATTAGCTGGCCCACGTAGTGGTTTGATTTTGTCGGGTAAAGACGACGAAGACTTGCACAAGAAATTAAATAGTGGCGTATTCCCTGGTAGCCAAGGCGGCCCGTTGTGTCATGTGATTGCAGCCAAAGCGGTTGCATTTAAAGAAGCGATGGAGCCGGAGTTCAAAGCGTACCAGCAGCAAGTATTAGATAACGCGAACGCGATGGTTAACGTCATGCAATCACGTGGCTATAAGATTGTTTCAGGCGGTACTAAGAACCACTTGTTCTTAGTTGACCTCATCGATAAAGATATTACCGGTAAAGACGCGGATGCTGCGCTTGGTCGTGCCTATATCACAGTGAATAAAAACTCGGTACCAAATGATCCGCGCTCACCATTTGTAACCTCTGGCTTACGTTTGGGTACCCCAGCGATTACGCGCCGTGGCTTCAAGCAAGCCGAAGCCGAGCAAGTAGCGAACTGGATTTGTGACGTCCTTGATAACATCAATGACGAAAGCGTGATTGAACAAGTTCGAGAGCAAGTGAAAGCATTGTGTAAACAGTTTCCTGTTTATAAATAAATGAATTAAGGAACGAGCGTATGCATTGTCCTTTTTGTGGCACACAAGATACCAAAGTGATTGATTCGCGCCTGGTGGCAGACGGCGCTTCCGTGCGCCGCCGCCGTGAGTGTACAGAGTGCAAGGAGCGCTTTACGACGTTTGAAACGGCAGAACTGATTATGCCGCGCGTGATTAAATCAGACGGTACTCGTGAGCCATTTAACGAGGACAAACTACGCAATGGTTTACTGCGAGCTTTGGAAAAACGCCCAGTGAGTCTAGAAGCGATGGAGCAGGCGATTCAGAATGTGAAATCGTCACTGCGAGCTACCGGTGAGCGTGAAATCACAAGCCAAGTTATTGGTGGGCTAGTGATGGAAAATCTTAAGGCGCTCGATAAAGTTGCTTACATTCGCTTTGCGTCGGTTTACCGTGCGTTTGACGATATTCGTGAGTTTGGCGAGGAGATAGCACGCCTCAATGACTGATCCACAGGCCTGTCATCAACGTTATATGCAACGCGCCCTTGAGCTTGCCGCTCAGGGGCGTTTTTCAACTGCGCCTAACCCAATGGTTGGTTGCGTGGTGGTTGCTGATGGCAAAATTGTTGGTGAGGGTTGGCATCAGCGAGCTGGTGAGCCTCACGCTGAAGTATACGCACTCGGTGAAGCGGGAGCCTTGGCGAAAGGTGCGGCAGTTTATGTCACGCTAGAGCCATGTAGCCATTTTGGCCGTACGCCGCCATGCGCCGATGCGTTGATTAAGGCTGAAGTAGCGACCGTAGTCGTAGCGATGAAAGATCCCAACCCTCTGGTTAGCGGCGAAGGGATTGAGCGCCTGCGCGCGAATGGCATTGAGGTGATCGTCGGTATTCTTGAACAGCAAGCGTTGGCACTTAACAACGGGTTTGTTGCACGAATGCAGCGTCAGCGGCCGTGGTTACGAGTGAAGATGGCCGCTAGCCTCGATGGTCGTACTGCACTATCAAATGGTGAGAGTCAGTGGATAACCAGTACCGATGCGCGTCGCGATGTTCATCGTTGGCGAGCTCAAAGTGGTGCGATTTTGAGTACAGCAAAAACAGTACTGGCTGATAATGCGATTTTAACCGCACGCCATCCGCAGGCCGAACGGCAACCAACTCGAGTGATTATTGACTCGCAGGGGTTGTTAACCGGGCAAGAGGCCCTATTTAAAGAACCGTTCCCAATTATCGTGGTGCATGCGCCCGATACGATTGTCGAACGAACTTGGGCAGCGCATGTAGAATGCATCACCATTGTTCGCACGAATAACGGGCACATCGATTTAACACAATTGATGCATGTACTTGCCGACAAGCAGGTCAACTCGGTTTGGACCGAATGCGGTGCGCAGTTAGCTGGCGCATTATTGACGGCTGAATTAGTCGATGAATTGGTGCTGTATTTAGCGCCAAAATTAATGGGCCATCATGGCCACGGATTATTGAATTTGCCGGCATTTACTCACATGAGCCAAGTGCCAGAACTAACTTTAAAAGATGTTCGTCAGGTTGCGGATGATGTTCGAATTATCGCGGTTCCGCGCCGGGTGAGAGGAGACTTAACGTCGTGACTCGTTTAAACAGTGCTGCAGAAATCATTGAAGATATTCGCCAAGGCAAGATGGTCATCTTGATGGACGATGAAGATCGGGAAAATGAAGGCGATCTGATTCTTGCTGCAGAATGTGTCACACCGGCGGCTATTAATTTCATGGCGCGCTATGGGCGTGGCCTGATTTGTCTTACGTTAACCGAAGAGCGCTGCAAGCAATTACGTTTGCCGCTAATGGTTGATCAAAACAACTCACCTTATGCGACGAACTTTACCGTCTCTATCGAAGCGGCAGAGGGTGTTACCACAGGAATTTCAGCGGCCGATAGAGCACGTACCGTGCAAGCTGCCGTGGCAAAAGATGCGCAACCGGCAGATTTAGTTATGCCGGGCCACATCTTTCCGTTGAAAGCAAAATCAGGCGGCGTATTAAACCGTGCGGGTCACACGGAAGCTGGTTGCGACCTTGCGCGTTTAGCTGGTTTTGAACCAGCGGCTGTCATCGTCGAGATCCTAAATGAAGATGGCACTATGGCGCGTCGTCCTGATCTTGAAAAATTCGCAGCAGAGCACGATTTAAAGATTGGTACGATTGCGGACTTAATTGAATACCGGTCACTGAAAGAAAAAACCGTTGAGCGTAAAGCACATTGTAAATTACCAACAGCATATGGTGAGTTTGAACTGATTACCTATCAAGACACCATTGATAAGCAAGTACACTACGCATTGGTACATGGTGAAGTTGACCCTGATAAACCAGTGAATGTGCGCGTGCATTTGCAAGATACATTTAATGATCTATTTGCCACTCAACGCGCAGCCAAGCGCAGTTGGCCGCTCGGGCATGCGATGGAATACATCGGTCAAAATGACGGTGTACTCGTGGTTATTGGTCGTCAACAAAGCCCGCAGGATATTTTAGAGCAGGTGATGAGTTTCGCTGCGGAAGACCGCGGTGAAGTGAAGCCAACGGCAGCAGCTTCGAATGCTTCGCGTAATGTGGGTATCGGGTCGCAGATATTAGCCGACTTGGGCGTGCATCACATGCACCTAATGAGTTCACCAAAGCGTTACTCGGCGCTATCAGGTTTCGGGCTTGAAGTAGTCGATTTTATCGAAGATGAGCAAGCTGGCGGCGAATAACTAAGCCGACAACTCCAAAACGCGGCGCCACAGTGTTTCATTGGTTGGCGCCGCAGTTCCAGCCGCTGCGCTTTGGCGTGCAACGAAACCATTCAGGTAGTCAATTTCAGTGCGGCGCTGCTGGCGCACATCCATCAGCATCGACGAGTAGTTATTCGCCGTATTTTTAATAACGCTGCGGGCACTTTCAACCAAACTTTCCGAGTTTAATTGAATACCTTGATGTTCCGCTAACCAACAAATCTCCTCGGCAACCTGATGTTGTAGCTCGGTAATATTGTGCTGTAGTAACTCACCATTGCGACAATCATGAATAACCGTGAACGGATTGATTAAACAATTAATGGCAAGCTTTTGCCAGCGACGTTGGTTGATGGCCGGACTCCAATTCAGCAGCGGTAACGCATTATTTAATACACTAAATAACTCAGCTGGGCGGCTACTCGAAGCATGCTCTACGCGTGCCCAACCTAACCAACTCTCGCCAAGGCCAGCGTGAACCACTTCATTGCCATTCTTGTATGCGCCATGTGTTGTCACCCAATGCAAAGCGCGCTCCGGCATGATGTTAATTTCGTTCTCAAGCATACCGTTGTAACTCAAAACAATCGAGGAACCCGCTGGTAACGGCGCCTGCTTTAACTCTTCGAGAAAATTGGCGACATCATAGGCTTTGATCGCAGCAAAAATTTGGGTTGGTTGCTCGATTGGAAATTGCTGTACACCAAACTCGAGCGAATGCGCGGCATGAATGATTTCAATCGCGCGTGCTTTGCCAGGCACGCGTGGCTTTATCGAGACATGTTCACCGACTCGACGTAAGTTAACGGCCATTAAACTTCCGACAGCACCTGTGCCAGCAACTAACCAATGCATTTATTCGAGCTCCCGATGATAATTTTGCTCTAAGCGCGTGAGTGACTTACGTAGCGCGAATAAAATCAACAAACTTGGTAATACCATGATGGCTGTGAGAATAAAGAATAACTGCCAGTTTCCGTCTAGCCAGTTTACAACGTACCCGCTATAGGACGAGAGTAACGTACGTCCCAAGTTTCCGAGTGAAGCAAATAAGGCGTATTGAGTTGCGGTAAAGGCGCGATTCGCCAATAAACTAATGAACGCGACAAATGCGACCGTAGACCAAGCAGCCGTAAAGCCGTCGATGATCACCGCAGCAAGGAACAGATTAGTATTCGGACCGACGCCAGCAATCCAGGCGAACATCAAGTTCGATGCGGCCATTGCAATACCGCCTAACATAAGTCCGCGAACAATTCCTAAACGCAAGTTCACGAAACTGCCGAGAATAGCGAAGATGATGGTCACCCACCAATTGACCATCTTCGAATACACCGCAATGTCATCGTTGCTAAAGCCTACTTCTTTATAGAAAACAATCGACATGCGGCCGAGAAAAGCTTCGCCAATTTTAAACAGAAAAATGAATGACAGCATGCCCACCGCGAGCTTCCAACCATTGCGCTTAAAGAACTCGGTGATGGGGTCAACAAGAGTATTGCGTAGCCAATCGAGCCAATGATTAAACGTTGGTATAGCCGGGCGGTAGCGAATTGATTCTTTCACTGCCAGTACAAACAGTAATTGCGCGACAATCACAAAGCACAAGACTAAATAGGCGTCTTGCCAGAATAGGCTGGTGCCATCAACTAAGAAGAATGGAATAGCCCCAAGCCCACTATAGCCGCTCCACCAACCGGCCGTTGCCATGGCTGCGCCGGCTGACTGCAGACGCGCTTCATGCGGGCCAAAGGTTTCAATTCGAAACGCATCAATGGCAATATCTTGGGTTGATGAAAATATAGCGATGACTAAAGCCGCAAAGGCAACCCACCACAAATGTTCAACAACATTAATTTGAGTGAGTACGGCGGTGGCCAATAAAATACCCGTTAAACAGAGAGCCATCCAGGAGCGACGTTGCCCGAGCAACCCATTCAACAAAGGGAGTTTGACGCGGTCGATCAGTGGAGACCATAGTGCATTGATTGAGTACGCGATGAATACCACGCCGAACAGTCCGATAGCGGAACGATCGACGCCGACTTCCTGCAACCAAGCTGAGAGCATGGAGCCGATGAGTACCCATGGAAATCCGCTAATGACACCGAAGCCAAAAATTACCCAAACTCGGGGTTCACGATATACCGCAAGGTCTTTATACCAAGGCGTTGAATTCGGCAAACTCACTGGACTGGTACTACTTCAATTTTTTTCAATACCGGAGGTTGCTTCGGAACGTTCGGCCAGCCGGTTTGTTCGTGGTAAAACTCAGTTTCTACGCTAGCGAGTTTTTCGAGAACTTCTTCACCAGAAACCACCCATCCGAATACCGCGTATCCCCAACCTTTGGTTGATGGATTTAAGGTTTCGTTATCATTCATATTGAAATAGAACTGACGAGTCGCTGAATGCGGATCGGATGTTCGCGCCATCGCAATCGTACCGTAATTATTGAGCTTACCATTTCCGGATTCATTGAATATTGGGTCAAACATGGTTTTCGCTTCGAAGTTTTTATCATAGCCGCCACCTTGCACAACGAATCCCGGAATAATGCGGTGGAAAATGGTGTTGTTATAACTTCCAGCCTGCACGTACATTAGGAAATTTTCGACGGTAATAGGGGCTTTAGCGCGATCGAGTTCGACCACTATATCCCCTTCAGTGGTAATGAATTTTACCTTCGGGAATAAATTGTCAGGTTGAACTTGGGCGGCAGAACTCATACTGCTCAAGAACATGACGACGGTTAGAAGCAGATAACGCATAATCATCCTCGTGCTTTAAAAATAACGAATTTACTATTCTGTGCAACTTGGTGCACCGACTTAAATAAGCGTTTTAGCGGTTGATAATACGGTAGATGACGGTTCGCCACTACCCACAACTCGCCATTTTTACGTAAAACTCGCCGACTATCTTTGAACATTTGTCGCGCAATATGCTCGGTAACGGCATGTTCTTGATGAAACGGTGGGTTACAGAGAATTAAATCGGCGCTATCTGTGGCTTGATGCGACAAACAGTCGTCAACTTCAAACTCATAAAGTGGCAAAAGCGATTCAGGCAAGTTGCTGACGATATTGCGGTGCGTTGACGCAATCGCTAAATAGGATTCATCCACAAAAGTGACGTGGCTAGTAGGCGACAATCGCGCATACTGCAACCCCAACACACCATTCCCGCAGCCTAAATCAATCACTTTTTCCGCCCCAACTGGCGGCATATTATCAAGCATAAAGCGTGCGCCGATATCGAGTTGATTGCGCGCGAATACACCCGCATGATGGTGCAAAGTAAGATTGAATTCAGGCACATCCCATGAGCTCATGAAACGCCCTTGATCAAGCGCAACTGAACGAGTCACAGTTTGAATGGTTCGACACTTTCTACGGATAAGTGAAACGTTGAGATGATCACAATAATGTGAGAATAGCTCGCGTACAGCTGGGGTAATCAGCTTACTCTTCGCCGCCGCAAAAATCGGTGTCCCGGCCGGCAACTCAGCGGCTAGTTTTGCTAATTGAAATTCGAGTAAACTTAGACTCTTCGGAATTTTTAAATACACCACATCACGATCGTCCGGCAACGGGTCAAGTGGCGCAAGTGCAGTTAACGTATCCGGCAGCTGATTGAGTTGAAGGTTATGCCGCCATCCACAATGGCTCACATACGAGTCACTTTGACTGGCCACATCAAGCCCAGCAAATGGCATTAACAATGCACCCCATTGATCATTTATCAATAATGGACGCTGATCGTCACGTTCAATAATCAGTTCGTGCAGTAATTCATCCGCCGCTTCCCAGGCTTGTAGTGTGTCGTGGGAGCGGACGGGATAGCGTTGAAGCTGCCATGTGCCAGCGGCACTTGTTAGTAAAGTCATAAGCTCTTAATTCGTTAATCGTTATTCGTTATTCGTTGTTCGTTAATTAAGGATGAAAACGAGTAACCAAAACATACGCATCGAAAAGTGTGTAAATCTAAATTCGTACTATCGAGCGAGCCTAACCCACGAATAACTAATAACGAGTAACGAATAACGCGGTTATCAATGGTCGGACATTTCACTCGGTAACATTCGTGCTATGATAGCGAAAAACGACAGATGACTATATAGGTTTTAACTCGTGAAAAAATACGCAGAAATTACCGGTTGGGGAAAATGTTTACCACCAGCTGTGATGACCAATGATGACTTGGCTACTTTTTTAGATACCTCCGATGAATGGATCCGTACCCGTACGGGTATCGAGGAGCGTCGCGTCAGTGCTGTTGGTACTTCAAAAATGGCGACCGTGGCGGCGCGAAATGCGCTGGCAGCTGCAGGCCTAGATGCCGAAGAACTTGATTTGATTCTAGTGGGTACTTGTACGCCGGATGAAATTATTCCAAACGTCGCTTCTGCAGTACAACGTGATTTAGGTAACAAAACCGCTGCCGCGTTCGACTTAAACGCAGCATGTAGCAGCTTTTTATATGGCATGCATTATGCGACTCAAGCGATTCGCACTGGCGCCCATAAAAAAGTTTTGATTATCGGCGCTGAGCGCCTGACGCGAATTCTAGATTGGACTAAACGTGAGAGTGCTGTGCTGTTTGGTGATGGCGCTGGCGCAATGATCCTAGAAGCAAGTGATGTCGAAAGCGGGTTGTTAGCTTCGCACGTTACTTGTGATGCTGATGCGCGTGATGTCCTTGCGCTCGAGTTTGGCATGAGCTTTGACCGCTTTGGTTTCGACGGCATTATGCCGTTTAACTTCGTTGGCCAAGAGATTTTCAAGCGCGCGGTAAAAGGTATGAACACCGCTGTTGAAAAAGTTTTTGCAGAAACCGGCCTAACAACTGATGACATCGATTCGTTAATTCCACACCAAGCGAATAAACGCTTGATCGATTATCTTGCGAAAATGTGTAAGGTGCCGGAAGAGAAGACGGTCATTAACATTCAAAAATACGGCAACACGTCATCTGCAACATTACCTATTGCGTTTTGTGAAGCGGTAGAGCAGGGGATTGTGAAACCTGGTGACACGATTGTGTCGGCGGTATTTGGCGGTGGCTTAACTTGTGGTGCTGGCATCATTAAATGGGGCCAACGCGTAACACCTATCCGTGACAACAATGAAACCTTGCCAAGTCAGGGTAAAACGGCGCTTGACCTCATTTTGCCACTGTATGAAGGTACCAAAGCAGCTTGGGAAAAACGCGGCAATGAGTAATTTGGTGAAAGAAGAAGTTCGTCATAACGTTTTATGGTTAACTTTAGCACGCCCAGAGAAAAAGAATGCGTTGACGCAAGACATGTATACCGCATTAAGTTCAGCTCTCCAGGCTGCTGACCGTGATAGTAAAATAGCGGCTGTTGTATTAACCGGCGAAGGTGACAGCTTTACCGCGGGTAATGATTTGAACGACTTTTTAGCTATCGAAGAGTTAGACGATAGCGCGCCGCCTTTTGAGTTTCTCTATACCTTAAGTCGACTCAGTGTACCGTTAGTCGCAGGTGTCAATGGTCTGGCAATCGGCATTGGGACAACCATATTGCTGCATTGTGATTTAGTCTATGCCAGCAACGACGCCGTATTTGCGCTGCCATTTATCAATTTAGGTTTAGTTCCTGAAGCAGCTTCAAGTTTATTGCTTCCACAACAATGTGGTCACTTGAAAGCATCCGAGTTATTGCTGCTAGGCGATAACTTTGATGCACATGCGGCACTAAGCTATGGGTTAGTAAACAAAGTCGTGGCACCAGACGAGCTGCAAGATACGCTGGAGCAAGTTGCTTTAGCTTTGGCAAGCAAACCACATGGTGGCTTACGTGCCGCGAAGAAATTGATTAAACAACCGGCTGAACCGGTTGCAGATAGAATTGAACGCGAAGCGAAGATATTTGCGCGTGCGTTGAGTTCTGAAGCTGCTCGCCAAGCCATAAAAGACCGCCTAAATAAAAAGAAATAGTCAAAAGTGCTTAATTTCTCAGCAGTCAGCTGTACTTGCCTTGCGAGTGCACTGGCTTTGAGGGATAATGCCCGCCGTTATGGTGACCTCATTGGTCCCCCCGCAACACGAACTGGCGAACCCGGTCAGGCCCGGAAGGGAGCAGCCGTAGTCAGGGATGTGGGTGCCGGGGTGCTGGCTGGTGAGGTCGCCACCCAATCATCTTCCAAAAGCGTAATTCGTGCGCTTCGCTGTTCGTCCGTTCACTTCGTTCTTTGTTCGTTCGCTGCGCTTTTCGTGAAAAGCGTTACTCGTTATTCGATCGCTTTGCTTGTCGTTATTGGAAAAAACAGACACACTAAAGCAAAGGCGTTACTCGAATAACGAATAACGATTAACGAACAACGAGATTTCCCCATGCCGAAGAATGTAAAGCCGGTTTATTACGGCGACTACTTGCAACTTGATAAACTCCTAGATTCTCAAGAACCACACAGCAAAATGTATGGGCCAGAAGCCCATGATGAGATGCTATTTATAATTGTCCATCAGGTGTATGAGCTTTGGTTTAAGCAAGTTCTGCATGAACTGCGCGCTATTTATAAAGAGTTTCGTGCGGAGCAGCTTGATGATCGCGCGCTGCAATTGGTTGCGCATCGCTTGCGTCGTGTACTAACCATTCAAGATTTGATGAACGACCAAGTAGGAGTCATTGAAACGATGACGCCACAGGAGTTTTTGGAGTTTCGAGATTACCTTGTTCCAGCCTCGGGTTTTCAAAGTATTCAATTCAAAGAGCTCGAGATAATGCTGGGATTGACCCGTGATACGCGTATTGCGTTTGATCAGCAATCGTTTTATAACCGCCTTAACGATGACCATCGCGCTTATTTAGAAGAGCTGGAAACGCAACCGAGCTTGTTTGATTGCGTCGATCAGTGGCTAGCTCGTATGCCGTTTTTGCAATTTGACGACTTTAGTTTCTGGGATGTTTATCAGCAAGCTGTGCAAAATTCATTAGATAGAGATGAAGAAATTATTCGGCAGAATGCCGCTGATGACTCTCAATTGGAGACAGAATTAGCGAGTTTACAATTAAATCGGGACAATTTTTTGGCGCTATTTGATAACGAACGTTATAAATCGTTACAGGAAGATAACCGCGTCCGACTATCGCAAAGAGCGATGCTCAGTGCACTGTTTATTACACAGTATCGCGAGGAACCAGCATTTCATCTTGCCCATCAAGTCATTACGTCGTTGGCTGAAATGGATGAGAAGCTAACAATTTGGCGATATAAACATGCAATGATGGTGCAACGAATGCTTGGTACGAAAATTGGAACGGGTGGTTCGTCGGGCCATGATTATTTGCGTCGTACCACAGAACAAAATAGAGTGTTCAAAGACTTCTTCGCGATGGCCACTTACTTACTGCCTAAAAGTGCGTTACCAGAACTTCCACTGGCGGTTCGGCAAGCGCTCGGTTTCTACTTTCGACATGATAAGTAAGTTAGCGGCGTTGCTCCATCCAGCGCAGCGCTTGGTGTAGCGCACTGAGCTGATGTGCTAGGCGTTCTGACAACCACTGGCTACGGCTGGTGGTTGTTGCATTTAGGAGGCTACTCAGGTTTTGCCGTACTTCCTTTATATAAGCTTGAGGCTCATTAGCATCTTGACTAAACAGTTGCGCATCAAACCAATCGGAAAAACTCTCCTCACTAATGTTCAATTGCGAAATACGCCTCTCTAAAGCATTAATTTCTGTTTCTAAGCGCAGGCGTAGTTGATCGCTAATAACGGTTTGACTAGACATGCAGAAGCATTATTCCTAAAGTTAAAGTATCTAACTGATTGATGCTTGAGTCTAACGTAAATTAATGAAGTACAAAATAAAGATTTTTGTGTCATAATTTTACGGGTAATTATGCAGTTTAAATTACGTTTTATGCAGAAGTGTTAAGATGCTGTAAACGAGGTTTTATCTA
This sequence comes from Pseudidiomarina andamanensis, assembly GCF_009734345.1. Classification (GTDB taxonomy): domain Bacteria; phylum Pseudomonadota; class Gammaproteobacteria; order Enterobacterales; family Alteromonadaceae; genus Pseudidiomarina; species Pseudidiomarina andamanensis. The sequence continues at coordinate 324,818 of NZ_CP032551.1, forward strand.
TATTTAGTGTGAATTTTAGCTGATATCCGTTGTTGACATCGCCGCGTCGATCGTGGGAGTATTGATGCATTATTACCGTAGGCTTTCTATCGGTAATAGCTGCAAGTGTTGATTAAACTCTTTTCGTCACTCAAATAACTGGGAGGCTGGCGACATTAGGTCGTTGAGCTTAAAGTTAAGTCAAATTGGTTGGGAACTATGACCAAAGTAATCAATAAAAGCAAAGTTGCTGCAGCCCTTATCGGGATGTTCGCAATTGCAGGTAGCGCTAGCGCAGCTGCCCAAGACATTTCTACGTTGCAAAACGAAGAAGCAAAAACACATACTGCTGACAAACGGTCTCAGCAAAAAATCGATTCTTTGTTCGAGCAGAGCCAAGAGTTGTTATATGAGTACCGTGCCGTTGTAGACGAATACGAAAACTTAAAAGTCTACAATGATCACGTTCAGCGTCTCGTTGATGATCAGAATGCATCACTGGCTTCTCTACAGCGCCAGATCGACGGCATTGAAGCAACCAAGCAAGGCGTGGTTCCTTTAATGTACAACATGATCGACGCTTTGGAGCAGTTTGTGGAGCTGGATCTTCCAATTCACAAAGAGCGTCGTATGGCTCGTGTTGAGCGTTTACGCGAAATCATGAGTGCTTCAAACGTAACGACCTCAGAACAGTTCCGTCAGATTACTGAAGCTTATCAAGCTGAAATGGATTACGGTGCTGGTCTTATCGCATACGAAGGCAAGTTACAGTTCGAAGGCGAAGAAATCTCTGTTGACTTCTTCCACTTAGGACGTGCTGCTTTAATGGCTCAATCTTTGGACCTGAAAAACGGTTGGATTTACAACAAAGATACGGGCGCATGGGAAGCTCTTGATGATGCTTACCTGGGCGCTTTGACCAAAGCAATTCGTATGGCGCGGAAGCAAACCGCCCCTGATCTGATTAAACTGCCTATCTATGCAGCGGAGCGTGCAGAATGAACAAACTAGTGAAATCTTTGCTGGTCGCAGCAGCATTCTCATTATCAGCTGGCGCGAGCTCTGCTTACGCGCAAGATGAAGCGAAATCACTAGACCAATTACTTGAACTAGTGAAAGAAAACCGTGCAGCGTCTCAGCGTATCAACGCGCAGCGCGAAGCTGAGTTCACATCAGAGCGCGCTGACAAACAAGCATTGTTAAACGATGCGAAGCGTCAGCTAGCAAACGAAAAAGCTCGCGGTGAGCGTTTGCAAGCGGAGTTCGCTGAAAACGAAATCGCACTTGCAAACAAAGAACAAGAGTTGCAAAACGCTCTTGGTACTTTGGGTGAAATCGTTGGTGTTGCGCGTGGTGCAGCTTCTGAAACTATCGGTCGTATCGCGACTTCAATCGTAAGCGCACAGTATCCAGGTCGTGAAGACGTATTGGAAACTATCGCTGAAGCAAAAGAAGTTCCGACGATTGCTGAGCTTGAAGAGCTTTGGTTAGCATGGTTAACCGAAATGAAAGAGTCAGGCAAAGTTGTTACTTTCAACAGCGATGTGACATTACTTGATGGTTCAACTGAGAACCGTGACGTAACTCGTATCGGTGTGTTCAACTTGATTTCTCAAGGCGAGTACTTCAACTACAACGACGCTGCTGAAGAAATTCAGCCATTGGGTCGTCAGCCAGAAGATTATGTATTGGCAACTGTTGAAGCGTTTGAAGAAACTGAAACTGGTTACGAAGGTTTATACATTGACCCAGCTCGTGGTCAAATTTTGAACCTTGCAACTCAGAAGGCAACACTTGAAGAGCGCTATCATCAAGGTGGCACAGTTGGTTATGTAATCACTGTAGCTCTTATTGTTGGTTTCTTGATTGCTATCTACAAGTTCATCACTTTAGGTATTGAAGGTGCGAAGATGCGCGCTCAGTTGAAAAATACTGCGAACCCATCTGACAAAAACGCACTTGGCCGTATCTTGAAAGTGTATCAAGAGAACAAAACTGCTGACACTGAGAACCTTGAGTTGAAACTTGATGAAGCTATCTTGCGTGAAACGCCACGCATCGACAGCGGCGTTAACATCATCAAGATTTTGGCGGCTATCGCGCCATTGTTAGGTCTCTTAGGTACAGTTGTTGGTATGATCGGTACCTTCCAATCAATTACCTTGTTTGGTACTGGTGATCCGAAAATCATGGCAGGCGACATCTCAATGGCGTTGGTTACTACCGCATTGGGTCTGATTGCTGCGTTGCCATTGATTCTTGTACACGCGATTGTGGCATCACGCGCCAAGTCTATTGTTCATGTATTAGATGAACAGGCTGCAGGTATCGTCGCCGCGCACGCGGAGAAGAAGGAGTAATCCTATGGTCTACCTGGTGGAGCTCTGGGAATCTATCAGGGATTTTCTGGGTACCGGTGGCGACGTCTTGTACGTCGTCATGGGGGCGCTCTTTCTCATGTGGGTTCTCATGATTGAGCGTTATTGGTTCCTGACCGGCGTATTCCCTAAGCTGAAGAAACAAATCATCAGCGACTGGGATGCCCGGAAAGATACCACCTCATGGTACGCTCACAAAATCCGTGATGCATGGATTTCTGAAGCCGACGAAAAACTAAATGCGCGTATTTTGTTGATCAAAACCTGCGTAGCGATTTGTCCGTTAATCGGACTACTAGGTACCGTAACGGGTATGATTGCAGTATTTGAAATCATGGCTGTACAAGGTACCGGTAACCCACGCTTGATGGCGTCGGGTATTTCGATGGCAACAATCCCGACAATGGCGGGCATGGTTGCAGCATTGTCAGGTATGTTCTTCGCCTCTCGCTTAGAAGCACGGGTGCGTCGAGCGAAAGAAAGATTGATCGACAGTTTGCCACATCATTAAGAGAGAAGAATTATGGCACGTAAACGTTTTCGTGAAGAGGAAGATGCAGCGATCGATATGACGCCGATGCTCGACATCGTATTCATCATGTTGATCTTCTTCATCGTAACCACCTCTTTCGTTAAAGAAGCTGGTATTGACGTGAACAAGCCAGAAGCGAGTCAGGCGGAGAAGAAACCTTCTGCCAACATCTTTATCGCAATTCGTGCGAATGGCGAAGTTTGGATGGACAAGCGTATGGTTGATGTAGAGCGTGTAGGCGCGAACATCGAACGTCTATTGGCAGAACAGCCAACTGATATCGTAGTGATTCAGGCGGACAAAGAAGCCAAGCATGGTGTTGTCGTAAAAGTCATGGATCAAATTAAGGAAGCGGGTATTGACAAGATATCCATAGCCGCAGAGGACGATTAATATGGTGCGCTTTATAGTATCAATACTATTAGGTGCTGCAGCTACGTTCCTTCTGTTCGCTTTCATGGCTTTTTTGATTAGCGGCGGTGAGGGACGTAACGAAGGTCCACCACCGACTGCACCGATCGAACTTGTAACAACGCCACCGGATTCGGATGTGGATCAGCGTCGCCGTACGCCACCACCACCTCCGCCTCCGCCTCAGCAACCGCCTGAGACTCCGCCAAACGAGCCTGATACTTCAGACTCAGATGGTATGAATCTCGACTTAGGTTTTGAGGTAGATGTTGGTGGTACCGATACAGGCTTGAACGCTGGCGGTTTGATGGTTCGCGACGGTGAAGCAACACCTATCGTTCGTATCAACCCACGCTATCCGCCTGCAGCGGCACGTGACGGTATTCAAGGTTGGGTGCAATTGCGCTTTACAATCGACGAAACCGGCGGTGTAACTGACGTTGAAGTTATCGACTCAGAGCCACGTCGTGTGTTTGACCAAGAAGCTCGTCGCGCATTATTGCGTTGGAAGTACAAGCCGAAGGTTGTTGACGGTAAAGCTGTACGCCAGCCAGGTCAGACGGTCCAGCTCGACTTTACGTTGGATATGGAGTAATAGATGATGCACAAAAAACTCACAACATTAATTAGTGCGAGTGTATTGTGTACTGTGATGGCAGCCGCACCAGCGCCTGCCGCCTCACAAGAAATCAATTACAACTTGCCATCGGCTGAACAAGTCGAAGCTGCCAAGCAAAGCCGCCGCAATCAGACGGTTAGCGAGCGTGTTGGCCGTCGTTTGATGACTGCATTGGACTTATATACCGAAGAAGAAGACACTAAAGGTGCTATCGCTATTTTGGTGGAAATTGACCCAAGTAGTGAATTTGATACCGCTTATGTGAATCGTTTTCTCGGTAATCTCTATGCAGCGGACGGTCAAGAGCGTAAAGCATTTGATTTGGTCAAACGTGCAGCTGATGCTGATGTTCTAGGTCATGGCGACCAAGCATTGGTGTTGAAGTTAACTGCAGACCTAGCATTGCAGCTTGAAGAATACCGTACTGCACTAACCTACTACGGTAAGTGGTTACAGTTTACTGGTGAAGCTGATCCAGATGTGTTTTTGCGAATTGCGAATGCTTTTTATGAGTTGAAGCAATTTGACAAAATTGTTCGCCCAGCAGATTTAGCAATTCAAGCTTATGAAGCTGAAGGTGAAGTCAACAAAAACCCATATGTGTTAAAAGTTGCAGCTTACTACGAGACTGAGCAGTACAAAGAAGCAATTAAAGTACTTGAAGTCGGTTTGAATAAACTACCTACTGAGAAAGTATGGTGGAGTCAGTTAGGCATGCTTTATATGCTGACTGAGAATATCGACAAAGCGTTACAAACGTTAGAAATTGCGTATCTTGCAGGTTATTTGGACAAAGAAAGCCAGATTAAGGCGATGATCCAACTGTTTGCTAACTCGCAAATTCCATACAAAGCAGCCACTCTTATGGTTAAGCATTTAAATGCTGGCGATATTGAGAAAACTGCTCGTAACTACCAAAGTGCGGCAAGTAGCTTCGAGCAAGCTCGTGAATATGCTAAAGCAGCAGAAATGTACGGTTTATCAGCGAATCTCCAAGAGACTCAAGCTGACAAGGCCGAGTTCTTCCGTCGTCAAGGTAACGCTTACCTTCGCGCAGAACAGTACATGAAAGCAGCTGACGCTTATATGAAAGCTTTAGACCAAGGTATTGAAGAGCCAGGTCGTGTATATATGTCTTTAACGGAAGCTTATTTCTATGAAAACAATTTCCGTGAAGCATTGAAATATGTACAAGAAGCGAAGAAACATCGTGACCAGCGTCGCAATGCGGCAAGTTGGGAACAGTATATTCGCCAAAAAGCTTCTAATCGCGGCGTTTCACTGTAATCTGATTACAGAGCATTGTTAAATATTGAGTAAAACCCCGCTTTTTAGCGGGGTTTTTTTGTTTCTCTTGAACTATTGTTATAGAAGACATGTCGAATTAAAAAATGCTAGTCTATTGATCGAGAACAACATAAGAGGAATTCTCCATGAAAGCGATGAAAAAATCAGTTTCAGTAGCAGTGGGTGCATTATTAGTAAGTGCAGCGGGTGTAACAGCTTCTGCGAATCCATTTGGTTTTACTGAGTTACCTGGTGGCTATCAGCAAGAGCAGCAACAGCAACAGAAGCAAGAAATGCGTTGCGGCGGAAACAAAGATGCCAAGAAAGCCAAAGAAGGCAAATGTGGCGAAGGCAAGTGCGGTGAAGGCAAATGTGGTGGCGACAAAGCCATGGAAAAAATGGACGAGAAAGCTAAAGAACGCATGAGCGAGAAAGCCAAAGAAGGTAAATGTGGCGAAGGCAAATGTGGCGAAGGGAAGTGCGGCGCATAGTTGGTTTAGGATTACGACGGGAGTTCTTAGCGGACGTTTTGCAACAGAATCCCGTCGTCGATTTTTGGGAAATCGCACCAGAAAATTGGCTCGAGCGTGGCTATGAAGCAACCTATCAGCTTGATCGCCTGCGCGAGCATTACCCGTTGTTTTGCCATGGTCTCTCGCTGTCTATTGGCAGCCCCGATCCGTTAGACGAATCTTTTATATTAAAGATTAAAGCATTTCTCGAACGCTTCAATATCGACCGTTATAGCGAACATTTAAGCTATTGCTCGGCAGGCGGTCATTTGTATGATTTACTGCCTATCCCTTTCAGTGAAGAAGCTGCCGATTATGTTGCACAGCGTGTGAAGCGCGTTCAAGAGCTATTAGAGCGTCCTTTGATATTAGAAAATGTTTCGTACTATGCGCCGGCCGCAACGGAACTTAATGAACTTGAGTTCATTAATCGCGTGTTAGAACAAGCCAATTGTGAACTGTTACTTGATGTGAATAATGTGTTTGTGAATAGCGTCAACCATCAGTACGACCCAATTCAATTTATCAAGGGATTACCAACTGAGCGCATCAGTTATGGGCATATTGCCGGACACTTTGAAGAAGAACCTGACCTGCTCATTGATACGCATGGTGCACCAGTGCGCCCCGAAGTATTAGAGTTACTGGCATTAAGTTATGAGCATCATGGCCCATTTCCGGTGTTGTTAGAACGTGACTTCAATATTCCACCTTTAGCCGAGCTATTGAAAGAAATGCAGGCAGTCAAAAATGTAACGCAACAGCCTGAGGTTGCATGAGTAATTTTCAGCGTATTCAACAACAATGGTCGCAGTGGTTGCGTCAACCGGATAGCGCTGAACGGCCAAATGTCGAAGGGCGACGTTTAAAGGTGTATCAGCGGTTGGTTCGTAACAACATAGAAAGTTTTATCACAAGAGGCTTTCCGGTGTTGTTCAGCACTCTGACTACAGAGCAGGAACGTGAAATGCTGCGCGCCTTTGTGGCAACGCATCAATCAAAGTCACCGCTATTTTCGGCGATTGGAGCTGAATTTGTTGAATTTTTAGCGACGTTTGAAGCGCCATGGTTACCTGAATGGAGTTATCAACTCGCTGTTTACGAACGTATGGAAGTTGATGTCTATCATTTTGACTTGCCTTGTATTTTACCGCCGCTTGATACCGAACTAGAGCAAGTTGTTTGGCAAGTAAACCCATCACTGCAGTGGCATGCATTTGATTATCCCGTGCACACCATTCAACCTGACATCATTCCGAGTGAACCGCTTGAGCAGCCATGTTATTTGGCGGTATATCGCGTTGATGACATCGGCAATGATAATTTCACGTCCGCGGTCAAATTTCTGCAACTTAATGCTGTTACCATGATGCTTGTCGATTATTTGATTCAGCGTCCTCATCTTACACTGCTGGCAATTGCTGAACATCTAGCCGGTCAGTTACCACAATTTTCGCCAGAACAATTGCATCAAGGTTTGCTCGCGACGGTGCCAGAAACTATACCAAAGAGCTTTGTTGTTCCCGAGCCACAATTAAAGTATGATCCGCACCGCAAATTTTAGTCAGTGAGGTTGTATTTTATGGCACATGATGAAAACTTCCGTGATGAATCGGGCGTAAAAATGGGCTGGCTTGCAGTAATCGTATTTGTTGCAGTACCAGTATTACCAGCAATTTTAGGTTGGTATAAGTTCTTTTCAGCATAAGCTGTTAACTTAAATAGGCATATTATGTCACTTCAATTATTGCTGGTTGAGGATAAACCAGCGACGCGGGAGCAATTGCTGCAAATTATTGAGCAAAGCCCGTTTACGGTTAGCTGTGCCAATGATGGCCTCGACGGCTTAAATCGTTCTAAAAGTCAGTATTTCGATGTGGTGTTGGTGGATCACAAGATGCCATTGATGGACGGCTTGGCGCTGATTAAAAATCTGCGTCAGTCGGAACATTACCAACAAACGCCAATTATTTTGATGACCACACAAGATGCTGCGCAAGTTCAACCACTAGCAGATAAAGCTGGTGCGAATTTGTGCTTGCCAAAACCTGTAGAAGCGCAACGTCTTTTGGGATTACTCAATGATCTTGCTGCGACAACAGGTAATCCGCAACAAACAACTGCCTGAGATATTCAATGCAGATAGAAAGCTTTATCCGAGCCATTCCGGATTATCCAAAACCCGGCATTTTATTTCGTGATATCACACCGCTACTTGCTGATGGTGAAGCATTTCGGCACACGATTAATGTACTTGCTGAGCGTTATCGTGAACAAGGTGTTACCAAAATTGTAGGCATTGAAGCTCGTGGGTTTATTTTTGCCACCGCATTAGCTTACGCGATGGGAATTGGCTTCGTGCCCTTACGGAAGCCGGGTAAACTGCCACGCAAAACCGTGTCACAAACGTATGCGCTGGAGTATGGTGAAGATAAATTGGAACTTCACGCTGACGATATTAACGCTGCCGATAAGGTGGTGGTCGTTGACGATTTACTGGCGACCGGTGGCACAATTTTGGCAGCGGTAGAAATGCTCAAGAAGCAGCAAGCGACCATTATTGAATGCGCATTTATTATCACGCTTGCAGATTTACCAGGTGCTCAGCGGTTACAACAAGCCAAGATTCCATACTATACCCTGTGCTCATTTTAAGGTAAGTTAGCTACTTATCTGAAGCGACAGATTGAGAAGATATTGGCCATGAGCTATCAAGTTCTCGCACGTAAGTGGCGACCCCGCAATTTTGGCGAAGTAGTTGGGCAACAACATGTGTTGAAGCCGCTCTTTAATGCCTTACAAACAGGTCGATTACATCACGCCTGGTTACTCACCGGTACTCGCGGTGTTGGTAAAACAACCATTGCTCGAATACTTGCAAAAAGCCTCAATTGTGAGCAAGGGATCACCGCGGAACCTTGCGGTCAATGTAGTGCCTGCACGGCTATCGATCAGGGACGCTTTGTTGATCTTCTAGAAATCGATGCCGCTTCACGAACCAAAGTTGAAGATACGCGTGAATTACTCGATAACGTACAGTACGCACCAACCCAAGGTCGCTTTAAGGTCTATCTGATAGACGAAGTGCACATGTTATCGCGCCATAGCTTCAATGCGTTGTTAAAAACGCTTGAAGAGCCGCCTGAGCACGTTAAATTTTTATTAGCGACAACTGACCCGCAAAAACTGCCTATTACGGTGCTATCCCGCTGTTTACAGTTCAATTTGAAAGCGTTGTCGCGCGATGAAATTGCCAACCACTTAATGCAGGTACTCAAATCCGAGAATATCGCTTTTGAGGAGCCGGCAATACAGGCATTGGCGCGTGCCGCGCAGGGCAGTATGCGCGATGCTTTGAGTTTAACAGACCAAGCCATTGCGCAAGGCGACCATTCGGTAAGCATGCATGGCGTGCAACAAATGCTTGGCAGTGTTCCGAGTTTCCAATTAATTAACCTGATGCAAAATGTGTTGAGTGGTGATGCGGAAACAATGCTTAGTACGCTAGAGCAAGTTGCGGGACAAGTACCTGATCTCAGTGGGTTATTGCCAGAGCTGCAAAACCTTATTCACCAGATGGCATTGTACAAAGCGGTGCCAGAAACCGCCCATGCCACCGGTTTAGAGCAAGCTGGGCAGCATTTAGCACAGCAGTTACCAGCTGAGTTATTACAGGTGTTCTACGACATATTGGTTCAAGGTCGTCGTGATTTAAATTACGCGAGTGACGTTCGTAGTGGTGTCGAAATGACGCTACTGCGCTTAATGGCATTTCGGCCAGAATATCTCGAGGTAGTAGAAACGCCGGCCGAGATGGTCACCAAGATAAAGCCAGTAACAGCAACGGCACCACCGCCATCGGCCCTGACTGATGATATGCCAGCAGAGCGGTTGCATCAGGTAGATAATTCGAATCATCACGATGCGGCAAATTATGATGCGGTTGCTGAAGAACCTGAGTCTCATACAGAAGTTCGTGGCGAAGTTAATCCAGAAGCGAATGCAGAACAAGCTGCCGACTTTAATGAAAGTGTCGCGCCATCTGAATTAGAAGGGACGCAAGAGCCCACCCCGCAAAGTGATTTACAGGCGCTGTTAGCAACACGTAGCGCACTGGCGCAAAAAAAAAATCGTGAAGTAACAACAAGTGAAGCTGCCAACGAGCCGGCTCAGAAACAACCTGCAGTTGAACAAGCTGACACCAAGTTGAATCAACAGGCTAAGCATGAACCGCCTCAAGAGCAGCCTCAAGAAGCTGCTCAAACAGCGCCTCAATCAGCGGAAAACACGCCGATTGAGATGCCAGAAATTGATGCGCAAATCACCGATAGCACGCAACGGGCCGCAGAAATTGATCGTTGGTCAGCCATGATTGATGCACTCGATTTGCATGGTTTGACGCGGCAGTTGGCGCGTAATAGTGTGTTGCAAAAAGAACACGACCAGTATGTGTTAATGGTGAGAAAAAACTGGGCCTACCTGTTGAATGACGGCGCAGTCGGCACCATTAAAGAAGCCATGGCGACGCAATTTGATATGACGTTGCGTGATATTTTGGTGGGTGATGCCGAGGCTGCAACGCCGGTTGAAATTCAGCAGCGCATTAATACTCATCGATTGAACATCGCGCAGCAAACGCTGGCGAAAGACCCGATTGCGCAGCAAATTGAAAGCGAATTTGGAGCACAGCTAAAGGCTGACTCCGTCAAACCAGATTAATGATAGAAAACAGAGGTAGTTATGTTTAAAGGTGGTGGTTTAGGCAACATGATGAAGCAGGCGCAGCAAATGCAGGAGCGTATGCAAAAAGCGCAGGCTGAAATCGCAAACCTTGAAGTAACGGGCGAAGCCGGTGCTGGTATGGTTAAAGTAACCATGTTAGGTAACCATAATGTTCGTCGCGTGAGCATCGACCCTAGCTTGTTTGAAGACGACGACAGCGAAATGATTGAAGATTTGGTTGCTGCGGCAATTAATGATGCAGTGCGTCGCGTTGAGCAAACCAGCAAAGACAAAATGGCTGAAGTCACTGGCGGTATGAATTTACCACCAGGTTTTAAAATGCCTTTCTAAATGCGGGTGAAGCATGCGTCTTAGTCCGGCAATACAAGAGCTTGTGCAAGCGTTACGGTTATTACCAGGCGTTGGCCCAAAGAGCGCGCAACGCATGACATTTCAGTTGCTAGAACGGCAGCGCGAAGGCGCTTTGCGGCTAGCACATGCGTTAACGGAAGCCGTGGAGAAAGTGGGGCATTGTAACCAATGTCGCACGCTCACCGAGGAAGAAACGTGCGCGATTTGCGCCAACGCCAAGCGTCGTGAGAGTGGCTTGCTGTGCATTGTCGAGACACCTGCGGACGTATTAGCCATAGAGCAAACAGGACAGTACCAAGGTTGTTACTTTGTGCTAATGGGGCATTTGTCACCGTTAGATGGCATAGGACCCGAAGATATTGGCTTGGATGTATTGGCAAAACGTTTGCAACAAGAAGCGATTGAAGAAATTATTCTTGCAACCAACCCTACTGTTGAAGGTGAAGCCACAGCTCACTTTATCGCCGATTTAGCGCGGTCTCGAAACATTCGAACCTCGCGGATTGCACACGGCGTGCCGGTAGGAGGCGAGCTTGAATATGTGGATCAAGCAACACTTGGGCACGCCTTCAGTGGTCGTAAGGTTATCGATCACAACTAACCTGCATAAATTACTGAAAATGGCGCTTGAAAAGCGAAGCGCCATCCCCATCTTTCTTCTATACCCATCTAATCATTGTTGATTAATCGTAAGATAGTGTAGGAGAAATCACTATGGCGGAGACCCGTCAAGCAGAAACCCACGGTTTTCAAACCGAAGTGAAGCAGTTGCTTCATTTAATGATTCATTCACTTTATTCAAATAAAGAAATCTTTCTGCGCGAGCTCGTATCGAATGCATCGGATGCTGCCGATAAGCTACGTTTCAAAGCATTAAGCGATAGTACGTTACTCGCTGACGATGCTGAGTTGTTCGTGCGCGTGAGTGCTGATAAAGATGCTGGTACCATTACCATCAGCGATAACGGTATTGGTATGACGCGCGATGAAGTCATGACGAATCTCGGTACTATCGCAAAATCGGGTACCGCTGATTTCTTTAGTCAATTGTCTGGTGACCAGGCAAAAGATAGCCGCTTAATTGGTCAGTTTGGTGTTGGCTTCTATTCGGCATTTATTGTCGCCGACAGCGTGACCGTTCGCACCCGTGCCGCTGGTTCGGACACTGCTATTGAGTGGTTCTCACGCGGAGAAGGTGAGTACGATCTGCGTGATATCGAAAAAGCGAAACGCGGTACCGATATTATCTTGCATTTGCGCGATGACGCGCATGAGTACCTTGATGAGTGGCGCTTAAAGAGCATCATCACAAAATACTCAGACCACTTAAGTATTCCTGTTCAAATGCCGAAGCGTGACGATGACCAGAAACAAGACGGTTGGGAATCGGTTAACTCTGGGCAAGCGTTGTGGACTCGTGAAAAGTCAGAAATATCAGATGACGAATACAAAGAGTTCTACAAGACTATTGCGCACGATTTCGATGAACCGTTGTTGTGGAGCCACAATAAGGTTGAAGGCACATCAGAATATACCAGCTTACTTTACATTCCGAAGCGCGCGCCATGGGATTTATGGAATCGTGAAACGCAACACGGTATTAAACTGTATGTAAAACGCGTATTCATTATGGATGACGCCAAGCAGTTAATGCCGACCTATCTGCGTTTTGTGCGCGGTTTAATGGATTCATCGGATCTGCCGCTGAACGTGTCTCGCGAAATTTTGCAGGACAACAAAATTACTCGCTCCATGCGCAATGGTAGCACTAAGAAAATTCTAAGTATGCTGAGTAAGCTGGCCAAAGACGATGCCGAGAAGTATCAAGAATTTTGGAATACCTTTGGTGCGGTATTAAAAGAAGGGCCAGCGGAAGACCAAGGCAACCAAGAAACCATTGCGAGCTTACTACGTTTTGCCTCAACTCATGAAGATACAAGTGAAGCGAAGGTTAGCTTAGACGCTTACATTGAACGCATGCCTGAGAAGCAGGAAAAGATCTACTACATTGTCGCGGACAGTTATGAAGCTGCTCGTGATAACCCAGCGTTGGAGATTTTCCGCAAGAAGGGCATCGAAGTATTGCTGCTGTCTGAGCGTATCGATGAGTGGCTAATGAGCCATTTGACCGAGTACAAGGAAAAATCATTCCAGTCAGTTACTCGCGGAGACCTTGACCTTGGCGAGCTTGATGATGCTGAAACCAAGAAGCAGCAAGAAGCTTCTGAAAAAGCCTTTGAAACTCAGCTGAAGCGTTTTGAGAAAGCGTTGGGTGATACGGTTAAAACAGTGCGTGTGACGCATCGTTTGACTGAATCACCGGCGTGTATTGTTACCGATGACAATGACATGAGTACGCAAATGGCCAAGCTGATGGAAGCGGCTGGACAGAAAGTACCAGAAACGAAGTATATTTTTGAAATAAACCCAGAGCATACCTTGGTTCAACGCATTGTCGAATTGGATGACGACAGTCGCTTCAGTGAGTGGGCACACGTATTGCTTGATCAAGCAACACTTGCGGAGCGCGGTAGCTTGAAAGATCCGGCTAAATTTGTCGCTCGTATGAATAAGTTGATGCTCGACTTAACGCAAGCATAAGTGCAAGCATAACTGTTAATAGCAGCGAGTATTCGACAAAGGTGCGGAAAATTCCAGCAATTAGCTTGAGTAAGAGCATTGTCCGACGAAAGTCGGCAATACTCGGACTTGTAAAGCCTGTTGGTGCAAGGTAAAGTTCGACCTTAACTTATCCGCATTAAACAAATTAAGTAAAAGAGGTTGTTCATGCGCATTATCCTGTTGGGCGCACCAGGCGCAGGGAAAGGTACACAAGCGCAGTTCTTAATGAAAACTTTTGGGATTCCGCAAATCTCAACGGGTGACATGTTACGAGCTGCAATTAAGGACGGTACCGAATTAGGTAAGCAAGCTAAAGCGGTCATGGATGCCGGTAAATTAGTGTCTGACGACATTATGATTGGCTTGGTCAAAGAGCGCGTGGCACAGCCTGATTGTCAAAACGGCTTTTTACTTGATGGTTTCCCACGGACAATTCCACAAGCCGATGGTATGCATGCTGCCGGTATCGATGTTGACGTGGTACTTGAATTTGACGTGCCGGACGAAGTGATTGTTGAGCGTATGGCTGGTCGCCGTGTGCATCCGGGTTCAGGTCGTGTGTATCATGTAACTTACAATCCACCGAAAGTGGAAGGTAAGGATGACGAAACAGGCGATGATTTGGTGATTCGCGATGACGACAAAGAAGAAACTGTGCGTAAGCGCTTGGCAATTTATCATGAACAAACCGAGCCTTTAGTTGCATATTATCGTAAACTAGCCGAACAAGGTCAGGTTCAATTCCATAAAATTGATGGAACTGGTGACGTAGAAGACATTAGTAACGAGCTCGGTCGCTTGTTGAAATAAGCTTCGCGTTATCTGAAGAATTCCAAAAGCCCACCTTGTGTGGGCTTTTTTGTATAAACTCACAGTTCGTTCATACACTCTTTGTTCATAAAAAGGATAACAATCATGGACATGACGTTAACGATTAGTATGTTGTATGCAGGCTTATTGACGCTGCTTTATGTTGCGCTTTCGGTCAATATTATTCGGTTACGCTGGCGTGACCGTGTCGGCATCGGTACCGGTGATTCGCAAGACTTGAAAGTCGCAGTACGCATTCATGGTAACTTCGCTGAGTATGTTCCATTGTCATTAATTCTGTTTGTTTTAATGGAATTGCAAGGCGCTTCAGCAGCGCTTCTTCATGCACTAGGCGCAGCATTTTTCGTTGCCCGCGTGTGTCATGCACTAGGTCTAACGATGTCTATTGGACCGTCATGGGCACGCACTGTGGGTGTACTCGGTACCTTTGGTGTGTTGCTGTTGCAAGCCGGCTTTGTCATTGGCGTATTTATTGGTGGCTCGTTATGACCTCATTACCTGGCGTGCATCGCTTCGGAGTCGCTGGAAAACAACCGCTACTCTTATTGCACAGCTCGCAAAGTAATAGTGGTCAATGGCGCAGCCTGATTACGCAGCTTGAAGCTCAGTTTGATATTTTAGCGGTTGATTTACTGGGATATGGTAAAGCGCCGGCTGCTGAAGATATAGAACCTGAAGCATTTCGGTTTACCGATGAATTACCTCGTGTCTTAGAAGCAATTGTGGCCGCGCAATGGCAACAACCCATCACCGTTGTCGGTCATTCCTATGGCGGCGCATTGGCATTGAAGATTGCGTTAGAAAAGCCGGTTTCAGTGCGTGAATTGGTGGTGTTTGAGCCGGTGGCGTTTCATATACTTGAAGCGAATGAACCAGCCCGTATTGAAATAGAAAAAATAGCGGCGCAAATGTATCAACATGATGCCGAAGCGGCGACGCGGGCTTTCGTCGACTATTGGAATCAGCCGGGCTATTTTGATGCATTACCAGAGCGAATTCGTGCGGGTATGGTACTTCAGGCCGGTAAAGTCACAAAAGATTTTGCGGCGTTGATGGGCGAACCACATAAGTTATCTGATTACCGTCATGTCGATATGCCAGTGTTGGTGTTGCAAGGCAAGCATACGCAAGAAAGTGCCCGTTGTGTGGCGCATCATCTGCTGCAAGTGATGCCAAATGCCCAAGCGGAAATTTTGAATTGTGGTCATATGGGACCCGTGACGCATGCACCATTAGTGAACCCTGAAATTGTTGCATTCGTTACTAAAGAGCATGAAGTGGTGGCATGAATCAATTCGCTTTGTTTCGTGAGCATCCGCAACTCATTTATTTCGATAGCGCCGCAACCTGTCAGGTTCCTGACGTGGTTATGCAAGCGTTTACGGACTATTACCAACAGCATCATGCGAATGTACACCGAGCAAGTCATCAACTGGGGCGTGCGGCAACCAGTGCTTTAGAAACAGCGCGCTCGACGCTCGCTTCATTTATAGGCGCGAGTGCTGCGAATGTTGCGTTACTGCCATCGACCACCGCGGCACTAAACGGTTTAGCGCAGCAAGTGCCAGTGAAATGGCAAGCTGGCGATGAAATTTTACTCTCGACAGCCGAGCACCATGCCAATATTTTACCGTGGCAACGTCTAGCAAATGAACACCAGTTAATCCTGCGATATATTCCAATTGATCCAGAAACTGGTGACTTAGGCGACTGGCAAGCGTTACTCAACGAGCGTACGCGGGTAGTAAGTATCACTGCAGCGAGTAATATTACAGGCGCTTTGTTTTCGATTACACCGTTATTGCTGGCGGCACAAGCACGGGGCGCGTGGACCATTGTTGATGCTGCTCAAGCGGCTGCACATACATCAATTCAAGTCACTGAGCTTCATTGTGATGCACTCGTTTTCAGCACGCACAAAGTTTATAGCGTGAATGGTTGTGCCGTGGTGTATTTGAGTGATGCACTGCGTGACAGTATGGCGCCATTTCAGGTTGGTGGCGGCATTGTACAGCGTGTCACGTTTACAGAAGCTGAATTTATTGATGGTATTCATAAATTTGAAGCTGGTAGCCCCAATACAGCTGCGGCAGTGGCTGCGGCGACAGCCGTGACATGGCTTCAAAAGCAAAAAGATGTCGCTCATTTAGCGCAGTTACGCCAACAACTGGTGCGTGAATTACACCAACGCCCGTGGCTTACCGTATTGCCGAGTGGGGCGCACGCAACACCCACAGTGGCATTTTACAGCGACGCATTTCAAGCCTTTGACATTGCCGCTTGGTTAGACCAACACCAGATTGCCGTGCGCGCAGGGCATCACTGCGCACAATTATTATTACAACAATGGCAGTTACCAGCGGTCGTCAGAGTCTCATTAGGGGCGTATAATACCGCCTCGCAAATAACCCGTTTTCTTGAAACCTTGGACGCTGGCTGGGCCTTGTTCGGCTCAGACTAGGAGTACAGAAGTGGAACAACCCAACCATTGGTGGACTGAGTCAATTAAGTTAGCTCGGCTCACGGGCCCTATTTTGATCGCTCAACTGACGCAAATGCTGATGAGCGTTGTCGATACCTTAATGGCAGGGCGTGTCAGTGCCACTGATCTTGCAGCTGTTTCTGTAGGCGGCAGTATGTGGGTACCGTCTACGTTAATTATCATGGGGCTTGCACTGGCATTGGCACCAATCATTTCTCATTTTGATGGTGCGGGTAAACACCATAAAGTTGGGAATATGGTGCAGCAGGGCATCTATGCCGCATTAATAGGTGGTGTTCTGTGCTTTGTTGTTATCCAAGCGGCACCGCTGATTCTCAACGCCATGTCGGTTGAAGATGAGTTTCGTCGGGTCACGCTCGATTACCTATTTTACGTGAGCTTTGGTATTCCAGCGCTGGTGCTTTACATGGTGCTGCGCAACTTTTGCGAAGGGTTATCACACACGGTGCCCTCGTTAGTGATTGGCGTACTCGGTCTGCTGGTCAATATTCCGGTGAACTATATCTTTATTTATGGTGAGTTTGGTATGCCTGCCCTCGGTGGCGCTGGCTGTGGCTTGGCGACAGCCATTGTGTTGTGGGTGATGGCACTCGGCATGCTGGTTTATGTGTCGGTGGTTGAACGATTCAAAAAATTGCAGATATTTAAAACCTTCCACGCGCCGAACTGGGATGATATTTGGTACATCGTGCGTATTGGTTTTCCGATTGCAACGTCGATGTTTTTTGAAGTGAGTTTATTTGCCGCCGCGGCGTTGGTTATAGCGCCGCTGGGTGCCACGGTGGTCGCCAGTCATCAAATTGCACTGAATATTTCGTCGTTGGTTTATATGGTGCCATTAAGTTTATCGATGGCCGTTACGCTGCGCGTTGGCTTTGCGTTGGGAGCTGGTAATCCAGCTAACGCAATGTTAAGCCACAAGCTCGCAACGGTTTATGGGATGACTTTTGCTGCCGTTAACGGTCTCATTATGTATCTTGCTGGCGCATGGTTAGCTGGTTTGTACACCGATGATCAGGCGGTTATTCAACTATCTGCAACCCTGATGGGATTAGCGGCAATTTTCACGCTCTCGGATACCTTCCAAGCCATTGCGATGGGAACATTGCGTGGCTACAAAGATACCAAAGTGGTGATGTTCATTACCTTTGTGTCGTATTGGCCGTTTGGCTTAAGCTTAGGGATTATTCTGTCGCTGACCGACTGGATTGTGCCATCAATGGGCGCTGCCGGTATGTGGATTGGCTTTATCGTAGGCTTAAGCTGCGCCGCGGTATTATTGAGCTGGCGACTGTTGATAGTCAGTCGCCGTTATAAAGTCGCTCATGCGGCGCGGTTTGTAGAAGAGTCAACGGCTCACGATTGATGCCGCTGATGCAATACTTCGAGTACGTCATTCAAGGTTAAATCGCGGGCAGCCAATGTCACTAAAAGGTGATAGAGCAAGTCCGCGCTCTCATTCAATAGTTCTTTAGAATCGCCAGCCGCTGCGGCTAAAGCAACCTCGACACCTTCCTCGCCAACTTTTTGTGCCGCACGTTTAACACCTTCGGCAAATAGCGAAGCGGTATAACTACTATCAACTGGGGCACCACGACGTGATTCAATGGTATCCATTAAGCGTTGCAGCATCGGTTGCGATTGCGCATCGGTAAAACAGCTGCGAGTGCCTAAATGGCAGGTAGGGCCCGACGGCTTAACCAATATCAATAGGCTATCTTGGTCACAATCGGTGTGCACGCTAACAAGTTCAAGCGTGTTACCTGAGCTTTCACCTTTCGTCCACAAACGTTGCTTGCTGCGACTATAAAAAGTCACTTGGCTGGTTGCCAAGGTTTGCTGCAGCGCCTCGCTATTCATATAGCCTTGCATCAGTATTTCACCGCTTAATGCATGTTGCACAATCGCCGGCAATAAGTTGTCACCTTTCGCAAAATCGACGGTGTCGATATTCGTTTGATTTATTCGCATGAGTTACTCCTTGTCGCCGATTCACACCGGCCGAATGGCAATGCCTGCCCGCTGTAATGCTTGCTTGAGTGCTTTAATTTTGATAATTCCTTTATGAAATACCGAAGCGGCAAGGGCACCATCAACATCTGCTTGATCAAAAACTTGCTCAAAATGTTCAATGCTACCGGCACCGCCCGATGCAATTAACGGCACCGGACAATCAGCACGCAACATTTTTAATTGGTCAATATCGTAACCTTTACGCACGCCGTCTTGATTCATACAGTTCAGAACGATTTCTCCAGCACCGCGAGCAATTACCTCACGCAACCAATCACGCGTTTGCCACGCAGTTTTTTGGGTACGCGTTTCATCGCCAGTGAATTGATAAACTTCGAAGGCATTCGTTTCCGCGTTATAAAAGCTATCGATGCCTATGACAATGCATTGCTGCCCAAATTCTTCAACGAGAGTGTTGATCAGACTTGGGTCGCGCAGGGCAGGCGAGTTGATTGAAATTTTATCGGCACCCATCGCCAGAATTTCTTGTGCTTGTGTAATTGAGCTGATGCCACCGGCAACGGTAAATGGAATATCGATCAAGCGTGCAATCCGCTCAACCCAGGATTTATCGACAACGCGAGCATCGGATGACGCGGTAATATCGTAAAATACCAATTCGTCAGCGCCAGCTCGCGCATAACGCTCAGCTAATGGCTCAATGGCTCCAATCACTTCGTGATTACGAAATTGAACGCCTTTCACCACTTCACCGTTACGAACATCAAGGCATGGAATTATGCGTTTGGCCAGCATTGTAGTGCCTCCGTCAAGGTGAACTTACCAGTCAACAATGCCTTTCCAAGAATTACGGAATCGCAGTTAATGGCCTGCAATGCCTCTAAATCATCTAAGCTGGCAACCCCGCCTGACGCTTGCAGTTGAAGCTGCGGATAAAGCTGTTTGAGCTGTTGGTAAAGCGCAACATTGGTACCGGTTAACATGCCATCACGGCTAATATCGGTACAAAGCACATGGCGAAGCCCATATGGCAAATAGCTATCAATGAGCTCGGTCAACGTTGTCGTTGAGGTTTCCTGCCAGCCGTGGGTGGCAACATAAGCAACGCCGTTGCTGTCGATATTCACGTCTAAGGCGAGCACAATGGCATCTGGTCCGAATTCTTGTAGCCACTGCTGCACCAGTCGCGGCTCGCGCACGGCAACCGAACCGACAACCGCACGCTGCACACCAGCTGCATAAAGCTGTTCGAGGTC
Source organism: Pseudidiomarina andamanensis (assembly GCF_009734345.1). Classification (GTDB taxonomy): domain Bacteria; phylum Pseudomonadota; class Gammaproteobacteria; order Enterobacterales; family Alteromonadaceae; genus Pseudidiomarina; species Pseudidiomarina andamanensis. Next base: position 344,816 of record NZ_CP032551.1, read on the forward strand.
GGCTTGGTTGCGGATACCACCGCCAACTTGTACGTTCATGGTGGTATTCGCGGTAATGGTTTTGAGTAACGCTAGTTGGCGTTGTGAGGTATCACGCGCACCATCTAAATCGACTAGGTGTAACCACTCTGCACCTGCTTTCTCGTAAGCTTCAACCAGTGTGAGCGGATTACTCGAATAGGTCGTTTGCCGTGCGAAATCACCTTGCTGTAAACGCACAACTTCGCCATTAATCAAATCAAGCGCGGGTATCAGCATCAGTTAACTCCAAAAAATTCTTTAATAATTGAGCGCCGGCGTTGCCAGAGCGTTCTGGGTGAAATTGCGCACCAAAATAGTTCTTATGCCGAATCATGGCAGCAAACTCTTGGCCATAATCACATTGCGCGATGGTTGAATCGTCTTTCGCAACGGCAAAGCTATGCACAAAGTAAAACCACGCCTCGGTGTCCATGTTTCGCAATAGCGGGTTGCATCCAATCGCGGTTACCGTATTCCAACCCATGTGTGGTAGTGGCAGCTCACCAGCTTGCAGACGCACCGTTTTTGCAGGAATCACACCTAAACAATCCACCTCGCCTTCGGCTGACCAATCGGTTAATAACTGCATACCTAAACAAATACCAAGCACCGGCTGCTGCAAGTTTTGCAAGGTTTCGACAAGCTCAAGACGCTGTAAGTTGCGCATGGCTGCTTGCGCCGTACCAACACCCGGTAGTATGACCCGGTCCGCTGCAGCAATTCGAGCGGCATCAGCGGTGACTTCTGGGGTAACGCCTAAGCGTTCAAAAGCAAACCGAACCGAGCTCAAATTTGCGCAAGCGGTGTCAACAATCACTAAATTCTGTTGTGTCATGCCAACATTCCTTTACTGGATGGCAGTTCATCACTGGTGCCTTTGGCAATGGCTTGACGCAAGGCACGACCAAACACTTTGAATAAACTCTCAACCTGGTGGTGCGCATTTCCCTCCGTGGTGCTTAAGTGCAGCGAAATGGCCATCGCGTCGCTCAACGAGCGGAAAAAGTGACTGACCATTTCGGTAGATAGCTCACCGACGGTGTCGCGACTGAATTGTGCATTCCACTGCAAATAAGGACGACCAGACAAATCAATCAAACATTCGGCACGGCACTCATCCATCGGTAATGCAAAACCGAAGCGGCCAATACCACGCTTATCACCTAAGGCTTGGCGCAACGCCTGACCAATTGCGAGGGCGGTATCTTCGACCGTGTGATGCTCGTCAATGTGCAGATCGCCAGATACGTCGAGTGCTAACGAAAAGCCGCCGTGCGTCGCAATTTGCTCGAGCATGTGATCGAAAAAGCCAATACCAGTGCTGATGCGAATCGGCTGCGCTTTATCTAAATCGACGGCCACTTTTATATCGGTTTCGCGAGTTGTACGCTGCACCGAAGCAACCCGTGGGCGGCTGATTAACTGGTGCGCAATATCTTGCCAGGTATTGTTCGTACGATCATAACGAATGCCTTGAATACCCATGTTCTTAGCAAGCTGCATGTCGGTATCGCGGTCGCCGATAACGTATGAATCAGTGAAATCAACTTTGCCTTGCACCAAGTAATCGCGCACTAAGCCAAGTTTCGGCTTGCGGCACGAGCAGTTGTCTTCGTCAAAGTGCGGGCAAATCAACACATCGTCAAAGCGGACCCCTTGCGAAGTGAAAATTGCCATCATCAGGTCATGTGGCGCATCAAAGTTGGCTTGCGGAAAGCTATCGGTACCTAAACCGTCTTGATTCGATACCATCACCAGACGATAGCCTTTGTTTTGTAGCGCTAACAAGGTTGGAATCACCTGCGGCTCAAACACTAACTTCGCAATGCTATCTAACTGCTTATCCACTGGCGGCTCTTCAACTAACGTGCCATCGCGATCGATAAATAAAATTTTCTGTGGGCTGTTTGAACTCATGGCAATACCTCCATTAACTGCTGCATCTCTGCTGCGCTTCCGATGCTGACACGGACGCTGTTGTTTAGGCCGCGTTGTGCTGACTGATTACGAATTAAGACACCACCAAGACGACATTGCTCGACGAGCTGTTCCGCATTTTCGACATCCAGTAAGACAAAGTTGGTGCAGCTTGGCCAAACCTTTTTAACCCAAGGCTTATTTGCTATGGCTTCTACAAAGGCTAGGCGTTGGGCTGTGGTTTCGGCAATTGCTTGCTGCATTGCCGCTATACCCTCGACAGATAGCGCTTTTTCAGCAATATCTAAGCACGGCTGTGGCATTGGGTACGGTGCTATCACTTTACGCAGTACGTCAATCACATCCGTGTTGGCAAGCGCGAAGCCACAGCGGATTGCCGCTAAGCCAAAGGCCTTTGACAAGGTTCGCATCACCACAAGCTGCGGGTACTTCGCTAGCCACTGGCTTACTTCATTCAATGCTTGAACGTTTCTGTTTGTCGTTAATTCATGCGCCGCAAACTCGATATAGGCTTCATCCACAACCACAAGAGCTCGGTCGCCAACGCTGTCAATCAGTCGCTTTAGTTCCGCTAAATTTAGTTTATTGCCAAGTGGGTTTGACGGATTACATACGAAGACTAATTTGATGCGTTGTGAGCTTGAAGCCATTGCCGCCAACATACCATCCACATTCAACTGAAAAGTACCATCTTCGGCGCTAACCAGCGGCACATCAACCACACCAGCGCCTTGGGTTTGAGCACTAATGGCGTACATACCGTAAGTTGGGGTTGTGATCATGATGGCATCTTGCCCAGGTTCGCAGAAGCTGCGAATCAGCAAATCAATCGCTTCGTCGCTGCCTCGACAGCTCAATACTTGCTCGGCGTTGACTTGGGCATAGTTAGCGTAGGCTTGGTTGAGCGTCGCACTTTGAAAGCTTGGGTAACGATTCAACTGCGTTGCTGTTTCCGCCAAAACCGGCGTGACTGGCGCTTCGTTGGCATTAAGCCAAACCGCACCACCGCTCATGCTACGACGTGCCGATGCGTACGGTGTTAACTCGGCTAAGTGCGTACGTTGTAAAGTTGCGGCTAGCGTCATGATTGATTCTCCAAGCGAATGCTGACGGCACGAGCATGTGCTCTCAAACCTTCTGTTTCAGCGAGTGTGATAATCGCTTTACTCAGTTGCGCTAACCCTTGCTTCGAAACGGTTTGGGTGGTGTAGCGGCGATAAAAATCAAGCAAGCCAAGGCTACTGTAGTTGCGCGCAAAGCCATATGTTGGCAACACGTGATTTGTTCCGGTGGCGTAATCACCACCAGACTCAGGGGTATAGTGGCCGATAAAAATGGAGCCCGCCAACGTGAGTTGTGGAAGATACTGTTCGGCATCATCCATCTGCACTGATAAGTGCTCTGGCGCGTAGCGTTGGCTGATCTGGCAAGCTTGTTCAAGCGATTCAGTTTGAATCAACGCACTTTGTTCTAGCGCCTTACGAGCTGTTGCAGATCGCGGTAGTACTTCAAGTTGCTGCTCGATAGCCGATTGCGTGGCTTCAATGAGAGACGTGCTTGGGCTCACCAAGATAACCTGTGAATCAGCGCCGTGTTCGGCTTGCGATAATAAATCGGCTGCAACAAAAGCAGGATTGGCCGTGTCATCAGCAATGACAAGTAACTCAGAAGGGCCCGCAGGCATATCAATGGCAGGACCGCCGCTGCGCTGCGCAACTTGTTGTTTTGCTGCAGTTACAAAGCTGTTTCCTGGGCCAAATATTTTGGCTACCGGCGCAATACTTTCGGTACCCACTGCGAGTGCTGCAATCGCTTGTGCTCCGCCACATCGATACACTTCGGTAATGCCACATTTTTGCGCCACATACATTAGGGCTGGGCTAAGCTCACCATTCTTATCTGGCGGACTGACAAGCACACGACGTGGATTATTCGCGATTTGTGCCGGCACACCTAACATCAGCGCGGTCGATGGCAATACGGCAGTACCGCCCGGGATATAAAGACCTACTGCGTTCAATGCGTCAAAGCGTTGCGTACAAACAACGCCCGGCGCGGTTTCAACACGAATGTCTTGCGGTTGTTGCTGTAAGTGAAACGCACGAATAGTCGCATAGGCCGTATCAATCGCTTGTTGCACATCGGTTGAGAGTTTATTCGCTTGCGCTGCGATGTCAGCCTCACTGTAGCGCAATTCGTTTAATGTTTCGCAATCAAACTGACGGGTGTAGCGCAAGACGGCAACATCGCCTTCATTGGCAACGGCATCAATGATTGCCGCAACTTGTTGCTGCAATTCAGCCGATTGGCTTTGCGCTGGTCGCGCAAGCACATCAGCTTGTTGTTGGTCGGATAATTGTGACCATTGAAATACGCGCATGGCTTACCCCATCATCTTCTCAATCGGCAGCACTAAAATAGAGCTGCAACCAATTTCCTTTAATTCTTCCATGGTTTCCCAGAACAATTTTTCAGTGCTGACGACGTGCACTGCCACAAGCTCATCGGTGTGGCTTAACGGCAGTATGGTAGGGCGCTCGGCACCAGGTAATAACTCAACCACTTGCTCAAGTGCTTTCACAGGGGCGTGTAGCATGATGTATTTGCTTTCGCGCGCCATTTGCACACCGTCAATGCGTGGCAGTAATTGATCGACAATAGCCTGCTTTGCCGCTGATAATGGTTCAGGGCGTTGAATCAATTGCGCTTGCGAGCGGAAAATTACTTCTTTTTCGACCAAACCGTTGGCCTCTAACGTTGCGCCGGTTGAGACTAAATCACATACCGCATCAGCCAGCCCCGCACGTGGTGCCACTTCAACACTACCGGTAAGAATCGCGTTGTTAGCTGATACGCCACGGTCCTGTAAATAGTTCTGCAGCAAGTACGGGTAAGTTGTTGCAATGCGCTTGCCATCAAGATCTTGAATACCGTTGTAGGCTTCTTCCTTTGGTACCGCAATGGATAAACGGCACTGGCCAAAATCAAGCGCACGTAAACGCTGCACGTCGCAGGCAAGTTGGGTAGCTTTGCGCTCAAGTCGTACTTCTTCCAACACGTTTTCGCCAACCAAGCCAAGATCAACCACACCATCCATCACTAAACCTGGAATGTCGTCATCGCGCACCCGCAACAAATCAACTGGCTGGTTACTGCTGTGCGCTAATAAGCGTGCTTCGTGCAAACTGAATTTGAAGCCACAAGCTTGCAAAAGAGCAATGGATTCTTTACTTAAACGTCCTGATTTTTGAATCGCAATGGTTAAACGCTGTGAATTCTTATCGACGACCATGTAAAACTCCTAATAAAAAACCCCGCAAAGGGCGCCTTGCGGGGTTCGTTATGAATTCAGTGAAGGCAGCCCCAAAATATTTGAGTTAGCCTTCAGAGAATGTCTGGGCTAACACAGATGTAGATGATGGTGATGCTGCTTTAAAATCATAAAATCGTTGTTCGTTATTCGTTGTTCGTTATTGGTTATTCGAAGGGCTTGTTTAGCTCTTCGATTAAAGTACGGGTTAATTGTATAGGTATTTTTGCCGCTATCAACCAATAAAAACAAAGAAAATGTAATTTCCTGTATCAAGTTGTATATTTAATTTTAGCCTTTCTCTTTTCTCGAATAACGAATAACGAGCAACCAATAACGAACAACGAATAACGAGTAACGCTTTCGTGTTTTATGTTACATTTGTCGCATCACTAATTTCGAACCCATTTCATGTCTAAAGTTACCTCACAATTTCAAGCTGATGGTGTGCTGGCGCGCACTCTACAAGGCTTTCGGCCTCGTGCGGCGCAAAGCGAGATGGCGGCTGCGGTCGAACGTGCCTTGGTAAAAAAATCACAACTCGTAGTAGAAGCGGAAACTGGTACCGGCAAAACCTTTGCTTATTTAGTGCCGGTGTTACTGGATGATGGTAAAGCGATTATTTCGACCGGCACCAAAGCCTTGCAAGAACAGTTGTATCACCGCGATTTACCCGCGTTACGTGATGCGTTAGCGCCAAAGAAGATGGTGGCGCTACTGAAAGGCCGCGCGAACTATTTGTGTCTGCACCGCATGAATCAGGCCGTGGCGCACAGCGGTGAAATGAGCAAAGAGCTACAAGGTCAGTTAGTTGAAGTGAGAAAATGGGCGCAGCGAACGGATGATGGTGATGTCGGTACCATCAACATTTTGCAAGAAGACGCAGCCATTCTGCCCACGGTAACCAGCACGGTAGACAATTGTTTGGGGCGTGATTGTCCCGATTATGACGATTGCTATCTGGTGAAAGCCCGTAAACGCGCCATGGATGCTGATTTAGTTGTGGTGAATCATCATTTGTTTTTTGCGGATATGGCGCTTAAAGATGTTGGTTTTGGCGAGCTGGTACCGCAGGCCGATGCCGTTATTTTTGACGAAGCCCATCAGCTACCTGATATTGCCAGCCAATATTTTGGTGAAGCGGTTTCCAGTCGTCAGTTACAAGAATTAGCCCACGAGCTCAAAGTACTGTATTTAACCGAGCTCAAAGACTTGCGCCAACTCGATAAAGCCGCCGATAAGCTACTTGGTAGCTTAAATGATTGGCGCTTGGTGTTTCCGAAAGATCCGATGCGGGGCAATTGGCGTCAGTTTTCGCAGCAGCCGGCGGTGCGACTTGCTGCCGATGTGGTGGCAGAGCATCTCACATTCTTGCGTGAGGTATGCAAGAGTGCGCTCGGGCGCAATCAAGATCTTGATAACGCTTATGAGCGTTGTGTGCAGTTCTTACATAAATGGGAACAGCTGCAGGATGTGAGCCGCACAGGTTATAGCTTCTGGTTTGAAACCACCGCTCGACAGGTCACCTTGCATCAAACGCCATTAAGTGTCGCTGAGAAGTTTGGTGGCTATCTTGAGCGTAGTGAGATGGCGTGGGTATTCACCTCAGCAACATTAGCGGTAGGTGAAGATTTTCGTCATTTTACTGAGCAGCTTGGTATTAATCACGCGAAAACCTTGTGTTTAGCGAGCCCATTTAATTTTGCTGAACAGGCTTTACTGTGTCTGCCGCGTTACTTGCCGCAACCGCATGAGCGGGGGATGCCGGCAACCCTGCTTGAGATTGTTGAGCAAGTGATTGAACACAATCAAAGTGGCGGTACATTCGTGTTATTTACCAGCCATCGTATGCTGCAAATGATTGCCAAGCAATTAGAGCATAAAACCGACCGGCCTCTTTTTGTGCAGGGCAGTACTAGTAAACGTGAGTTGTTACAGCAGTTTATCGCGGCAGGTAATGGCGTATTGCTTGGTACCGCCTCTTTTTGGGAAGGGGTAGATGTGCGTGGCGATGCTCTGCGTTGCGTGATCATTGATAAACTGCCATTTGCGAGCCCCGACGATCCGTTACTGCAGGCGCGCGTGGAAGACTGTCGTCTGCGTGGAGTTGACCCGTTTGCTCAGGTACAATTACCGCAAGCTATTATTGCGCTGAAGCAGGGCGCAGGGCGACTTATTCGCGATGCCGATGATCGAGGTGTATTGATTGTGTGTGATCAGCGCCTCGTCACCAAGCCCTATGGCGGCGTATTTTTGCAAAGCTTACCAGCCATGCGTCGCACGCGTGACTTAACGGTAGCGCTTGAGTTTTTAGATACTTTGGAGAATTCAGAGTGAATTTGAATGCAGTTTTAGCACTCGATACTTCCACTGAGCAATGTTCGGTGGCACTGAAAGTCGGAGATACCCTAGTCACTCGTGCCGCAGTGACACCACGTGAGCATTCACAGCGTATTTTGGGCTTCGTACAAGAAGTACTCGATGAGCAAAACATCACACTGGCCGACCTCGATGCGCTTGTTGTTGGTAACGGCCCAGGAAGTTTTACCGGCGTACGTATTGGCGTTTCTGTCGCACAAGGTTTGGCTTTTAGTCACACTTTGCCGGTAATTCCCGTCAGTACATTAACAGCACTTGCTCAGCAGGCGATTCGTCAACATGATGCAAAAGCGGTGATCAGCGCGATTGATGCCCGTATGCAGGAAATTTACGTTGCGCCGTTTCGCAACAATAACGGCATGGCAGAACAGTTATCGCCTGAACAAATGGCACCATTATCAGATATTACTGAATTAGCATGGTGGTCTGACGTTGCTGCGACTGATGCAGTGAAAGGCGCTGGAACTGGCTGGGAAGCCTATGGTGAGGCATTGAATCCGAACCAGCAGGTGACTGTGCTAGAAGCTGTGACATTGCCTTTAGCTGAAGACATGTTGCGTTGGGCACTCGTTAACGGCAAGGCCGTTGAAGCTGCCGATCTTGAGCCGCTGTATGTACGTAATGAAGTTGCTTGGAAAAAGTTACCGGGGCGTGAATAAAACACCAAAATACCGGAACTTACTGAGCAAAAGCTTAATCTAAGTGCTATAACTAGTACGAATCAAATTTCAGTGAGGTACCGATTATGAAACGCATCGCCGCTATTTTTTCAGCATTGCTGCTCAGTGCTTGTTCGTCGTTTCCTGACGCATTACAAGTTGCTGATGATGAGCAATTGGTTTCGTATAGCGCTGCGCTAGAACAGCCAGAAGTTGCTGTTGGCAAAACCGCACGCTGGGGTGGCGTCGTCGCTGACGTGCGTAACTCAGATTCGGGAACGGTGATTGAGGTGGTCAACTTCGACCTACAGCGTTGGGGTCGACCATTAACAAGTGACCAGAGCCAAGGCCGTTTTCGCGCCAAGATAACTGGCTTCGTTGATCCAATGGTATGGAAACAAGGTAGTTCGGTGACCTTTGTCGGCACCGTAGCTGAGCCAGAAACTGGCGCGATTGATGAGTACACCTACTTATTTCCAGTACTCAACGTTTCAAGCAAATACCTATGGCCGGTACGAAAAGAGCCTGCTCGCTTGGAAGTGAATTATGATGCGCTGTGGTATCGTCACTATTGGTATTCGCAACCGACGTATCCACGCCGCATTTATTATCCAGGTCCAGTGATGGATAAAAACCCTCAGCCGACGAAAGATAATTAATTAAACGGAAGTAGTAAAATTCAATGATTGAAGAAACATTGGTATATAAACAGGCTCGGCAGTTTGCTGAGCCTGTTTCTTTTGAGTTGCCGTGGGGCAATGTTCGCGGGCTCAGCTGGGGTAACCGGAAAGGCGAACCGCTACTTGCACTGCATGGCTGGCTTGATAATGCGCATAGTTTTCTACCGATAGCTGAGGCATTTTTACAAAGCCCACTTGCTGAAAAGTATCACCTCATTGCACTCGATTGGGCAGGGCACGGTCATAGTGATCATCGTCCGGCAGGCAATTACTACCCATTTATGGATTATGTTTATGACCTTTGGCACATTTGTGAGCAGCAACAGTGGCAAAAAGTAAGCATTGTCGCCCATTCAATGGGGGCTTATGTCGCCAATATGTTTGCGGGTATTGCGCCAGAGAAAGTATCTTTGCTCTTGGCGATTGAAGCCTTTGGACTGCTCGCTTCGAAAGCAAGCGATACCACCACCGACTTACGCCAAGGGTTTGAAAGCCGTTGGCAGCAGCAATTCAAGCACCGCCCACACTATCGCGATTTACAAACCGCAGTAATGGCACGCAAACATGCCGGTGATTTTAGCCGAGAACTTGCGGCGCTCTTGGTCGAGCGCGGTATCGAGAAGCTTGGTGACAATGACTTCCGGTTTCGCGCCGATGGCCAACTACGTCTAAAATCTCCTGTACGGCTAACCGCCGAACAAATTGCTGACGTGCTGAAACATATTCAATGTCCGTTTCAAGTGATTCTTGGAAGCACCGGTCATCAACGTTTGAAACAAGCGCTTGAGCAGTGGCAAGCGTTTGTGCCACATCTTGAAGTGGCAGAAGTTGAAGGTGGGCATCACGTGCATATGGAGCAACCAGCTGCGATTATCGGTGCATTATCACAGATGGTTCGTGCACACAACGGCTAGGCAACACTGGTCGGATATGCGATGATTGCGCGTTATTAACATATAAAAATGACATAAATTGTTCAGGAGCATGAAGCGCGTGGATAAAATTTGGCTTAAACGTTATCCAGCTGGCGTACCGGAGACTATTGATCCGGACCATTTTAATTCGCTGGTCGACATTTTCGAGCAAAGTATCCAAAACTACGGTGACAAAGTTGCCTATGTAAATATGGATACCGAACTAACTTTCAACGAACTTGACGTACTTTCGCGTCATTTCGCTGCATATTTGCAACAACAAGGCCTTAAGAAAGGCGATGCATTGGCAATTATGATGCCAAACTTGTTGCAGTATCCCATTGCGCTATTTGGTGCCTTACGTGCGGGTCTCGTGGTCGTTAACGTGAATCCGCTGTATACCCCCCGTGAATTAAAGCATCAGCTGTCAGATGCCAACGCGAAAGCGATTGTGATTCTGGATAACTTTGCCAACACCCTTGAAAAAGTTGAAGCGGACGTTCCGGTTGAGAAAGTTATCTTAACCGCTATTGGCGATATGCTCCCGGCACCCAAACGTTGGCTTGTGAATGCGGTCGTTAAATATGTGAAGAAAATGGTTCCGAGTTATACGCTCAAAAACACCGTTAACTTCCGCACTGCGCTGAATCAAGGTGAGAAGGCGAAATATGAGCGCCCGCAGATGTCTGGCAACGATCTCGCCTTTTTACAGTACACCGGTGGTACCACTGGTTTAGCCAAAGGCGCGATGCTGTCGCACCGCAATATGGTTGCGAACTTAGAGATGGTTTCAGCCATTGTTGCGCCATTGGTGAACGACGGTGAAGAGACCATTGTGACAGCACTTCCGCTGTATCATATCTTCGCTTTAACGGCGAACTGCTTAACCTTCATGAAGCACGGTGGTCGTAATATCTTGATCACCAACCCGCGAGATATGAAAGGCTTCGTCAAGGAACTCCAGAAATATCCGTTCTCAATGATTTCGGGCGTGAATACGTTGTTTAACGGGTTACTTCATGCCGAAGGCTTTAAAGACTTAGATTTTTCGCATCTGAAAATTGCCCTAGGCGGCGGTATGGCAGTGCAACGATCAGTTGCTGAGCATTGGGAACGCGTAACCAAATCGCGCTTGTTGGAAGGTTACGGCTTAACGGAATGTTCTCCGGTTGTGACGGTGAACCCAACCGATATCGAACATTACAACGGCACCATTGGTATTCCGCTGCCATCAACCGATGTGCGCATTGTTGACACTGAAACGGGTAAAGAAGTGGTGCAGGGCGAACCCGGTGAAATTCAGGTACGTGGCCCACAAGTCATGGTTGGTTATTTAAATCGTCCAGAAGAAACCGAAAAAGTCATGAAGGACGGCGACTGGTTCGCGACCGGCGACATTGGTGTAATGGACGAAAATGGCTTCTTCAAAATTGTCGATCGTAAGAAAGACATGATTTTGGTCTCAGGCTTTAATGTGTACCCGAACGAAATTGAAGATGTGATTGCCGACCATCCAAAAGTTCTAGAAGTTGCGGCCATTGGCGTACCTCATGAAGCCTCTGGTGAGCAAGTTAAAATATTTGTGGTACGCAAAGACAACAGCTTAAGCGAAAAAGAGCTGATTACCTATGCGCGCGAAAATATGACCGGCTACAAAGTTCCGAAGTTGGTTGAATTCCGTGATGAGTTACCGAAAAGTAACGTCGGTAAAATACTGCGTCGCGAACTTCGCGACGAAGAAGAGGCAAAGTCGAACTAACACATGCTGCCATTTCAGCTTATTACCACCCATGCTGACTTGCTCGCTTTCTGCGAGCAAGCTCGGCAAGCGCCTTATCTCGCTCTTGATACTGAATTTGTTCGCACGCGCACTTATTATGCCCGTTTGGGTTTACTACAGGTACGCGCGGCTGATCAGTTAGTGTTGATTGATCCCACCTCAGGCGTTGACCTAGAGCCGTTTTGGCAATTGCTCAAAGATCCCAACGTGCATGTTGTGATACATGCTGGCGGCGAAGATTACGAAATCTTGGCGCAAAACATGGGGCAAATTCCGACCCATATCTTCGATACTCAGATTGCAGCAGCTTTTGCGGGGCATGGCGAAGCGATGGGGTATGCGGCGATGGTCAAGCATTACGACGATGTTGAACTCGATAAGTCGCAATCGCGAACCGATTGGTTACAGCGACCATTGTCGGCCGAGCAACTCGATTATGCTGCTGCCGATGTGTTCTATTTACATGATATTTATCCACGCTTACGCGCTGAGCTCAGTGACGAGAAAATTGCATTAGTGGAAGCCGAGAGCGCAGAGCAGGTAATTCGTCGAGCGCAGCAAGTGCCGCCGCAGTGGTTGTATTTGTTTTTTGGTAATGCCTGGCAATGCAATCAACAGCAACTGGCCGTGTTGCGTGAGTTAATGATGTGGCGTTTAGAGCGCGCGAAGAAGTCAGACATTCCGCTCGGCTTCGTGGCGAAAGACCACACCTTACTTGAGCTGGCGCGTCGCATGCCAGAGAATCTGGGGCACTTGCGTGGTATTACCGACTTATCGCCGGTTACAATTCGTTATGCGGGCGAGTCATTACTCGCCGCCGTTCGAAAAGGGCAGGCAGTAGAGAGTTTTCCAGCACTACTTGAACGTCTGACGGATATGCGTGGTTACAAGCCAGTATTCAATGCCATTAAGCAAGCAGTAGCGGCCTTAGCAAAAGAGCTAGGCGTCGAGCCGGGCTTAATTGCATCGCGCCGCCAAATCAATGATGTGATTCATTGGGAATGGCAAATACCTGCCGCTGCCAAGTCAGACCTGTCACTCCCTGACTTGTACCGAAGCTGGCGAGGGGCTAAGCTGAAAGCATCTTTGGAAGCGATATTACAGCGAGATCGTTAATCATGTTGTGTGCGATTTATCGCAGCCCACGTCGGGCTGATACCTATCTTTACATGCCGCACCCTGCGGACTTTACAAAAATCCCTGAACCTTTGCAGAAAAGCTTTGGTCAACCTATACACGTGATGACCATTGCGCTAAAAGCCGAGCGCAAATTGGCACGATTGAGCGTTGAGGAGTTAACCAAGCACCTCAATGAAGCGGGATTTTATTTGCAGATGCCACCGAAAGAAGAAAATTTATTGGCGACGCATAAGCAACAACAAAAGGAGTCTGCGTCATGATTCAAGTAGTCCGTAACTTAACTTTAGCCGTCATTTTTATGGCAGTGCCTTGGCTGGCGGTGGCAGAAGAAAATGCCGAGAAGGGCGAAGAGGGCTTTACCGCCTATGTTGAGCAGATTAAACAAGAAGCGCTTGCAGATGGTTACAAAGCTGAGACGTTAGAGACGGCTTTTGCCGGCGTTCAGTTTTACCAACGCTCAGTGAAAGCGGATCGCAATCAACCAGAATTCAAACTGACTCTGGATACCTATTTACCGCGCGCAGTGCCTGAGTGGAAGGCAAAGAAAGCGGTAGAAATGTACGAGCAGCATCGGGAACTTCTCGAGAAAATTGGCTCAGAGTACGGCGTTCAACCGCGCTTTATTGTGGCGTTATGGGGAATTGAGACAAACTTTGGTTCATTTACTGGTGGTATGGATGTTATTTCAGCTTTAACCACCATGGCCTATGAGGGGCGTCGTGAAGCGTTCTTCAAAAAAGAGCTATGGCATGCCCTGACCATTGTTGAAGAAGGCCACATTCCAATTGAGCAAATGAAAGGCTCTTGGGCTGGTGCGATGGGCCAGGCACAGTTTATGCCGAGTTCATTTATGTCGTACGCGGTGGATTATGATGGCGACGGTCGTAAAGACATTTGGGGTTCGCAAGGTGATGTGTTTGCCTCGGCCGCAAATTACTTGAAATCGGTTGGCTGGCGTGACGATGTGACGTGGGGCCGTCAGGTGCAACTGCCTGAAGAATTTGATACTGAGTTAGCGTCATTGAATGTGAAAAAGCCATTATCTGAATGGCAAGAACTTGGCGTACGTCGCTATGATGGTGGTGATTTGCCGCAGCGCGACGACATTGAAGCATCGGTTGTGATACCAGACGACAAACAAGGTCGTGTGTTTTTAGCGTACAACAACTATGACGCTTTAATGCGTTGGAACCGCTCACATTATTTTGTGGCCGCGGTAGGGTATTTGTCTGATCGTATTCGTTTCCCGAGGTAAGCACGTATGGGATTACAACCGCCAAGCAAAATTGTCTGTGTGGGCCGCAACTATGTGGATCATGCCGCTGAATTAAATAACCCCGTGCCGACTCGGCCGTTGTTATTTATGAAGCCGCCGTCGTCCATTACACGCCTGCCAGAGGTGCGTATTCCAACGGATCAAGGCGAATGCCAGCACGAGATTGAATTGGCAGTTTATATCGGTATTCCACTGCGCAAAGCGACGCCTGAGCAAGCCATAAAAGCCATTGCGGGATACGGTGTCGCGCTCGATTTAACGCTGCGTCAGGTGCAAAGCGAATTAAAAGCACAAGGCCAACCGTGGGAGCGAGCGAAGGCATTCGATGGCTCCTGTGTACTCGGGCCGATGGTTGGGCGCGTTGAGTTTAATTCGGATGCTGATTTTGACATTGCGTTGTCAGTGAATGGCGAACGTCGGCAGCACGGCAAATCAAGCGAGATGATTTTTACTATTGCCGACTTGCTCGCGGATATTTCACAGCAATTCACGCTAGTACCGGGTGATGTGGTATTGACTGGCACGCCTGCGGGTGTTGCCGCATTAAGCTTAGGCGATGAACTTGAACTAACTCTCAAAAACGACACACAACAGTGGCAATGGGCCGGTGTTGTGCGTGCCGCCGAGTAAGCCGTGAGCGGTCATTTTTGGGAAGCCAAAGCATTACACGAATTAACCCACGAGGAGTGGGAGAGTCTTTGTGATGGCTGTGGCAAGTGTTGCTTGCACAAACTCATTGACGAAGCTGACAACGAAGAAGTGATTCATTACACCGACGTTAGCTGTCGATTACTCGATACCAAAACGGCGCAGTGCAGTGATTACGCCAACCGCAAACAACATGTGCCGGACTGCGTCGTCATTACCCCTGAAAACGTTCATGATTTGGATTACATGCCGACCAGTTGTGCGTATCGGCGTTTAGCTGAGGGACGTGGGTTGGCGTCATGGCATCCGCTTTACCATGCCGGCTCCCGGGCACCAATGATTGCCACTGGCATGAGCGCAGCAGGCTTAATCGACAATGAAGACGCAGTAGAAGAAGACCTTGAACTTCGTATTGTGACTTGGCCGCTACGCGATACCAATTAAACCGTTTTGAATTTCACCAAGCGCGCTAGCAGAACAGCAACACCGATTATGGTGTAGGTTGCAAAGATAACCTGCATCCAACCTGGCATGCTTAAGCCGATAAACTGCCAGTCAATTTCCCCACATTGCCCAGGGGCAGCAAAGAAATTCGGAAACCATTCATGCAGCGGCATCCAGCTAGGAAAGTTTGGGAAGGTGTCGCAAACAATAAACCATGAGTTTTCTGAGTTTTGAATTTCGAGATGCTCGCGCGCAATCAGCCAGCCCCAAATAGAAGCCACTAACCAACCCGCAAAACCCAGCACTCGCGTGATCAGTAATTGCGGTGCGAATAGCGGAATTAATGCGGCTAAACCAATGGCTAGCACGGCGGTGCGTTGATAAATACATTTTACACAGGGCTCTAAGCCAAGTTGATATTGAAAAAATAAAGCCGCAGCTAACAATGCAAAGCATGACGCTGAAAGAATTGCCCAGGCCTTTCGTTGTGCCGGGAGTTTGGCTAAAAAAGTTACCATAAAATCACCGCCTTATAATTATTTGCCAAGAACGATACCTGAGCCTAAATTGATTGTCGATAAGATTGGGTTAAGAAGCTTTACAAAACTTGTCCGACCATTGAAAAGACTGGTAGAATCAAGCAACTGATTATAACAAATAGTAACCCTACATTAGGTAACGTTATTCAAAATACAGGCCACTTCATGATTATTAAGGCACAAAGTCCAGCAGGTTTTGCCGAGGAATATATCGTAAAATCAATCTGGAACGGGCATTTTGCACCCGGCACTATCTTACCAGCAGAGCGTGAGTTGTCCGAGCTGATTGGTGTTACCCGTACGACCTTGCGCGAAGTGTTGCAGCGTCTTGCCCGAGATGGTTGGTTAACTATTCAGCACGGCAAGCCAACGCGCGTCAACAATTTCTGGGAAACCTCAGGTCTGAATATCCTCGAAACGTTAGCGCGCCTTGATGAAGATGGCATGCCAGAATTGGTCGATCAGTTATTGTCTGCTCGCACCAATATTAGTGCTATCTATATTCGTCAAGCGGTTCGCAATGCACCAGAGAAGGTTGTCGAGTTATTGAAAGAAGCCGAGTCACTCGAAGACTCAGCTGAAGCCTTTAGCCAGTACGATTACCGTTTGAATCACGATTTAGCGCTGGCATCGGGCAATCCAATCTACGTATTGGTATTGAACGGTTTCAAAGGATTGTATTCGCGCATCGGTAACTTCTATTTCTCTAACGCGGATGCTCGTAAATTGGCACGTAAATACTACGCAGACCTCAGTGAAATGGCCGCCGATTCGCGTCGTGATGATGCGGTATTACTGGTTCGTGAGTATGGTTACCAGTCTGGCCGTATTTGGCACGGCATGCGTGGTGATATTCCTGCTAACCTAGTTGAGTAAAGTTGAATAAAGTCGATTAAAGAAGTTGTCGAGTAACAGGCGTTACTCGACAAGCCTTCATTCCGATTTATTCGACGCCTTGTTGAGCACGCCACTTCCACTCGTTTTCCAACGTGGCTTTTGGTAATAACATTTGAAAATCCAAATCAGCCAAGGTGTCACCTGCTTTAAAACGCTCCGGGAAGTCTGGGTTCGCTAACGCTTTTTTACCTAACGCCAGCAGTGCATTTGGGAATTGCGCGGCGTAGTCTGCGTAGTTGGTCTCATCAATACCGCCATTGATAATCAAACCAACGTTCGTTTCAGCCGCAACCACCTCGGCCAGTGTCTTCTTACTGTTATCAGCAAAGGGCTTGCGGTCAACTGTGGTGTCCGTGGTATGAATAAAATCAACGCCGGCATCGGTTAACACACGCACTAACTTCACCGCAGCAGCTTCGCCTTCAGGCCATTGATAGTCATTGTCAGTGACCGTGATTTGCCCAATTCGGATGCCGACGACAAAGTTGTCACTGACGGCGTTTCGAACAGCACGAACCACGCGTTCAACAAACGCGATTCGCTTGTCGAGCGAACCACCGAATTCATCGTCACGTTGATTAAAGTGCGTGCTCAAAAATTCATTCAATAAGTAACCATTCGCAGCATGTAATTCAACACCATCAAACCCAATTTCTTCGGCTCTTTTCGCTGAAGCGACAAAGCTATTTAAGGCATGCTCAAGATCGCTGAGAGATGCTTCTTTTGGGGTCAACCAACCCGGCACATCGCCGTATAAACTTAACGGCTCACCTTTCGGTTGTACGGCACTTGGTGCGATTGGTTGATCAACGAAATTGCTGTGCTGCATTTGTGCACCGGCATGCATGAGCTGCATGATGGCTTTGCTACCGGCGGCATGAATACGCTCGACAATGCTTCGCCAGGCGTCAGCCTGTGCCGCATTAATGATACCAGGTTGGTTCACGTAGCCTTGTGAGGCGCGATCATCGGTGTAAACACCTTCGGTGATGATCAATCCGAAACCACCTTTGGCGAAACGCTCGTAGTAATCGCCCATCAATTCAGTTGGAACACCGTGCTCATCAGCACTGGTACGCGTCATTGGTGCGACTGTAAAACGATTAGATACATCAATAAACATAAGCCCTCACTTTGATAAAAGTATAACTATGCAGTGGGGGTGATTACGTCATTTTCAAGTGATTTGATCAGCAGGGAGGCAATAAAAAACGGCCAAACCGCACGCGATTTGGCCGTTTTTGAAGATTCAGACTTACGCGAAGTTTTTCGCGACGAAGTCCCAGTTTACCAAGTTCCAGAACGCGTTTAAGTAGTTTGGACGCGCGTTACGGTAATCGATGTAGTAAGCGTGTTCCCAAACGTCAACGGTCATGATTGGCGTGACTGAAGAATCAGTTAGCGGGGTTTCAGCGTTGCTGGTGTTCACGATTGCAACTGAACCGTCAGCTTTTTTCACCAACCAAGTCCAGCCAGAACCGAAGTTGCCAGCTGCTTGCGCACTGAACTCTTCTTTGAACTTGTCGAATGAACCGAATGCCGCGTTAATTGCGTCAGCAACCGCACCAGTAGGCGCACCGCCGCCATTTGGGCTTAAGCAATGCCAGTAGAACGTGTGGTTCCAAACTTGAGCTGCGTTGTTAAATACGCCGCCTTTAGAAGTTTTGATAATATCTTCGAGTGACTTGCCTTCCATATCGGTGCCTTTTACCGCGTCGTTCAGCTTGGTCACGTAAGTTTGGTGATGTTTACCATAGTGATACTCAATGGTCTCTGCTGAAATATGTGGCTCAAGTGCATTTTTCTCGTAAGGCAATGCTGGTAATTCAAATGCCATGTCGACTCTCCGTTGTTGTTGAGAAATGAGTGTATTGTACGTTTAATTGTTTGTTTCGAATTCTGGCTATTTTACCATTGAATTCAAAACTTGCCGTCACTATATAGTGAAATTGTGGCACAAAAGTTTATTTCAAGGGTTAACTTTACCCTAAAGTATAACTTCTTTATGACGGTTTCGCGTACTGAATGTGTTTTATGAACATGGTATAATGCGCGCCGTTAGAAACGCTCATTACCTGAGGTAGTCATGGAAACTGTTGAAAAAATTAAGCAACAGATCGCAGAAAATCCGATTCTGTTGTACATGAAAGGTTCACCGAAGTTGCCAAGCTGTGGCTTCTCATCGCAAGCTTCACAAGCTCTCATGAGCTGTGGCCAAGCCTTCGCGTATGTGGATATACTGCAAAATCCAGATATCCGTGCTGAATTGCCGAAATTTGCTGATTGGCCAACGTTCCCACAATTGTGGGTTGAAGGCGAATTAGTTGGTGGTTGTGACATTATTTTGGAAATGTTCCAAAAAGGCGAATTACAAGAATTAATTAACGAAGTTGCTGCGCGTCATCCGGCGCCAGAAGCTGAATAAACTTAAACAACTAAATGGAGATTAACCATGGGTGTATTAGTAGGTCGTAAGGCTCCTAACTTCACTGCAGCTGCCGTACTTGGTACTGGCGAAATTGTTGAAAACTTTAACTTGCACGAGCAAATTAAAGGCAAGAAAGCTGTTGTTTTCTTCTATCCATTAGACTTCACGTTCGTTTGTCCTTCTGAATTGATCGCATTTGATCACCGTTTAGAAGAGTTCAAGAAGCGTGGCGTTGAAGTAATCGGTGTTTCTATCGATTCACAATTCACGCATAACGCATGGCGAAACACTGCTGAAGCAGACGGTGGTATCGGTCAAGTGAAATATCCATTGGTTGCTGACGTGAAACACTCAATCTGCCGTGCTTATGACGTTGAGCATCCAGAAGCTGGCGTTGCTTTCCGTGCATCGTTCTTGATTGACGAAGACGGTTTAGTTCGTCACCAAATCGTGAACGACTTACCATTAGGTCGTAACATTGACGAAATGATTCGTTTGGTTGACGCGTTGAACTTCCACCAGAAGCACGGCGATGTATGTCCGGCTGGTTGGAAAGAAGGTGATGAAGGTATGAAGGCTGATCCTAAGGGTGTTGCTGATTACCTGTCTAAGAACGCTAGCAAGCTGTAAAGACGAAAAGAGTTATTGGCTAATCGTTATTCGTTATTCGGAAAACGAAACAATAAAGAACAAGAGGTCGCCTTCGGGCGGCCTTTTTTATTTCTAAAAAATGTCATTGAAAATTAATAAAGAAATGATTTAATGCGCTCGTTTACTGCAAAGGTTTGGTTAATTAATGATCAGCTGTTCAATTATTGATTAAGCTTTGTTTGCAATAAATATTCGATGTATACACCAATTATTTATAAAAACTATAAGGGTAAATCGATGAGCGTCTTTTCAAAACAAGGCTTGATAAAACAAAGCCTGCTCGCGGTCACTTGTTTTTCATTTTTCTCACTTACAGCAATTGCGGCTCCGCCAACCGGTTATTACAACTCGGTTGATCAAAGTAACGCACAAACCTTACAACAATCACTTCACGAAATTATTGATGATCACCAACGCTTTCCATATACCTCAAGTAGCACCGATACTTGGGATATTTTAGAAGCGGCCGATGAAGATCCGGATAATACGAATAATGTGATCGATGTTTATAAAAACGCCAGTTATGGAAAAGTTGGCGGTGGCAACACACTTTATAATCGCGAACATAGCTGGCCAAAATCTTATGGGTTTCCGAATGATGGCAGTTCAAATTATGCCTATACCGATGCGCATCATTTGTTTATTTCAGACAGTGGCTATAACTCAAGTCGCAGTAATAAGCCGTATGCCAATTGCACGACGGCTTGTACTGAAAAGCCAACCGAGTTTAACAATGGGCGAGGTGGCAGCTCAAGCCAATCGAATTGGACGGAAGGATCTTTTGATGCCGGTACTTGGGAAACCTGGTCAGGGCGTCGCGGTGATGTCGCCCGTGCTCTGATGTACATGGCTGTGCGCTATGAAGGTGGTACGCACGGCGTGACTGGATTTAGTGAGCCGGATCTGATTCTGACCGATGATCGCAATTTGATTGCTCAATCGAATCAGGGCGCAAACATTTCGGTCGCTTACATGGGTTTGAAATCAGTCTTGCTGCAATGGCATCAAGAAGACCCTGTGGATGACTTGGAGCGCCGTCGTAACGATATCGTGTATTCATTCCAAGGCAACCGCAATCCGTTTATTGATCACCCTGAATTCGCAACCTGTGTGTTCGAGAATATCTGTGATGGAAGCTCAGGTGGTGGCGATACCACCGCACCAACGGCACCAAGCTATGTCAGTGCTTCTGCCGGTAGCGGACTTATTGCCTTAGCTTGGAATCAAAATGCCGAATCAGATCTAGCGGGTTATCATGTTTATCGAAGCACAGTCGCGGGTAGCGGTTACAGCCGATTGACCAATGCACTTGTTACTTCAGTAGCATATGATGATTACAGCGTTTCAGGTGGCACAACTTATTATTACGTTGTAACGGCAGTTGATACCTCAGGTAACGAATCGGTATTTAGCAACGAAGCTTTTGCAACCGCAAGCGGCGGAACTCAAGCTGCCAGCGTTTGGATTAATGAAATTCATTACGACAATGATGGCACAGATACGGGCGAATTCGTTGAAGTGGCCGGAAGTGCCGGAAGCAATTTAAGTGGGTGGCAACTGGTAGCCTATAACGGTAATGGTGGAACCGCCTATGCAACCGCTAATTTGAGTGGCGTTTTAGCTGATCAAAGTAATGGATTCGGTACCTTAAACGTTCCAATGAGTGGCTTGCAAAATGGTGCACCGGATGGTGTAGCGTTAATTGATGCTCAGGGTAATGTGGTGCAGTTCTTAAGTTACGAAGGCGTTATGACGGCAACGGACGGAGCTGCAACTGGACAATCATCGCAAGATATTGGCGTTAGTGAAACCAGCACGACACCGGTTGGTTATTCGTTACAGCTTAGTGGCTCGGGCGAGCAATACAGTGATTTCACTTGGCAAGCCCCTCAGAGCGCAACCGCTGGTAGCGTTAACCTGGGCCAAAGCTTCGTGAGTAGTGCACCGGTCAATGCGGCACCAACAGCTGTATTCAACACTACCTGTACCTACCTAGAGTGCCAATTCGATGCCTCTGCCAGCAGCGATTCGGATGGCAGTATTGTCGCCTACAATTGGAATTTTGGCGACGGTACAACAGCAACAGGCGCATTAATTAATCATACGTTTTCGGCTGCAGGTGAGTACACCGTAACGCTCACTGTTTCCGATGACGCAGGTGCAACTGATCAAAGCGTTGCTTTAATTAACGTAAGCGCGCCGCCGGTTACCCCAGTTGTTTGGATAAATGAATTTCATTACGACAACAAAGGCGGTGACCGAAACGAATTTGTTGAAGTGGCCGGTAACTCAGGCAGCGACCTCAGTGGTTGGACTATTGTGGGATACAACGGCAGCAACGGCGAAGTTTACGCGACTGTTGCGCTAGCTGGCGTCATCAGTAATCAACAGGGTGGCTTCGGCACCTTAGCATTTGATTTCGGTGGCATGCAGAATGGTTCGCCTGATGGTCTCGCATTGATTGATGCTCAAGAACAAGTGGTGCAGTTTATTAGCTACGAAGGTGTGATGACGGCAACATCGGGCCCAGCGATCGGCATGCAGTCTGAGGCCATCGGTGTTTCTGAAACAACCGATTCATCTGCAAACGATTCTCTGCAGCTGAGTGGTTCAGGCTCCCAATACAGCGACTTTTTGTGGCAAAATCCGAGCCGTAGTACCCGAGGAAACCTAAATCAAGGTCAATCGTTTGGGTTTTAAGACAGATTCTAGTTTATGAGTACTTCAAAGGTCGCCTACTGGCGGCCTTTTTTATTCTGAAAAATTGGTAACCATGATGGTTGTTTGAATACCCATATGATCTGCGGTGTGAAGTTGCTTAAAATTGTGGCCTTCGTAAAGGCTGATATTTTTGGGCTCAGTTTGCAGATATAACTGTTTCACGTTTAGTTTTTCTGCGACAGTTTTTGCTTTGTTGATGAGTTTAGATGCAAGACCCAAACCACGATACTGAGGGGCAACAAAAATACCACCAAGCCAGTAGGTATATTCCGGAAAGTTTTTATTTTCGCGATACTTTAATTCAGCGACGCCGGCAATATGGTCATCAACGAATATTACTAAACTTAAAGGGAGCTGATCGTTATTTGCGGTTTTCTTTTGGACGATGTCATGCATGGCTTCGAGCGTCATCGATGCATTATCAGTTCCCCATTCATCGTAGTACCACTTGGCAATAATAGTTGATAATTCAGGCGCTTCCGATAAAAACTTAATAGTAATCTTTCTACTGTCGTTCATGATGCTCTAACTTAGCGCGAATTTGACGGCCTGATCAGCGTGTATTTCGGTTGTGTCGTAGAGTTTTATTTTTGTATCAGCCTGACTGATGAGTAACCCGATTTCCGTGCAGCCTAAAATGATGGCATCAGCGCCATATTCGGCAAGCTTGTTGATGATATTTAAGTAATCTGTTTTTGATTGCGGCACTGCTTTGCCCAAGCAGAGCTCTTTGAAAATTACTTCGTGAATACGGTTTCTTTCTCTTAGCTCAGGAACAACGACGCAAATACCATGTGACTCGAGTCGGTCGCGATAGAAGTCTTGTTCCATCGTGAATTTGGTGCCAAGAAGACCGACGGTGGTGATATTGTCTACTTGCAGTGCAGCCGCTGTTGCATCGGCAATGTGGAGTAGGGGAATGTTTACCGCGAGCTCAATTTCTGGCGATACTTTGTGCATCGTATTGGTTGCCAGCACAATAAAGTCTGCGCCGGCCGTTTCAAGCGCTTGCGCTGCTTCCGCCAGTATATCTGCCGTGCCAGCCCAATCGCCGGCGTGTTGTAAGGGTTCTATTTCGGCGAAATCGACGCTATAAAGAATGACTTTAGCTGAATGCAATCCGCCAAGCTGCTCGCGCACTTTCTGGTTAATCAACCGATAGTACGTTTGGGTGGATTCCCAACTCATACCGCCGATAATTCCAATCGTTTTCATGCGTCCTTATCCCCTTACACTTGTGCGCTTACTAATGAAGCGTTAAATTCAATCACGCACTAAGGAATTTATAGCATGAAATTATATGACTTTGCTGATGTTTTGAATTTTTGGTTTAACGAGCTGACGCCTCAACAGTGGTTTGCTAAAAGTGATGCGTTAGACGAAACGATTAAACACCGTTTTGGCGCTACTTTGAAAGCAGCTTCTCAGGGGGAACTCTGGCAGTGGCGAGAGTCTGCCAAGGGCCGACTAGCCGAAATTATCGTGTTAGACCAATTTTCTCGGAATGTTTACCGAGATAGGCCGGCTTCGTTCGCGCAAGACGCGATGGCATTGGTACTGGCGCAAGAAGTTGTCGCGTTAAAGGTCGATGCCAATTTTAATGCCGCCGAAAAGGCTTTCTTATACATGCCTTATATGCACAGTGAATCGGCATTGATTCATCAGCAAGCCGTTCAACTATTTAAACAACCCGGTTTAGAAACCAATTACGACTTCGAATTAAAGCATAAGGAAATTATTGATAAATACGGCCGCTATCCGCACCGTAACGCAATACTCGGGCGCGAATCATCGCCTGATGAGTTGGCGTTTTTGAAGCAACCGGGATCGTCGTTTTAATGGATAGATCTATCTTTATTGGAGTTGATGTCTCTTGCGCGGTGAAGAAGCGCATTCCGATTGTTTTTGCCGAGAAGCGGGAAGGGCGCCTAATTCCCTTACCGGTGAAAGAACTTCCGTTTGCGGCGCCTTATGGTCATGGCAATAAACTGGTAGTAGAGCACGAATATAATCTGAATTACGCGCGGCAAATTCGTCAGTATATTTCCGATGTTTGTCACTTTTATGGTGTAAAGCCTGAGCGGATTGCGATTGATTCGCCGCTGCGACCTCGCTCAGAAGAGATAGATTATCGAGTTGCTGAGCGCGAGCTCAATCAAGCAGGCATACGTTGCTACAAAACGCCCTCAAAGCCCGAGTTCGATGAAATCATAAACAAGGTGCGTCGTCATTTGGCGCTAGGTGGTGAGGTGGCTCGGGTTCCGCATGCCATGCAACTCTGGATGCTTGCGGGCTTTGAGATTTCCCGGGAGTTGGCGAAGATAGCACCCGTGTTAGAGGTATTCCCGCAAGCTAACATCCGTCGATTGATACCAAATACCAAGCACAAGACACGTAAAGGCGTTCCAAAGTTACAATTAGAAGCTATTGCTCGTTATACCGGTTGGCCGGCAACGCCGCGAGATTGGAAAATATTAAAGAGAATTAGTGCTGGTAGTATGCATGACCAAGTCGATGCCTATAGTGCCGCATGGGTAGCAAGCTTGAACGAAGCAGAATTAGAAGTGTTCGGAGAGGTCGAGAGCCAAGATGTTGTTTGGGTGCCATCTAAAAAATTACTATCAACACATCCAAGGTTAAACGAATACAGAAAGGTTTGTCCGGCGTGTCACGAGCATGAATTTAAACGTTGGCCGTGGGGGTGGGATGCTCACGCGGCACATCGTTGTAAAGGCTTATCAAAGGGAACGCAAGAACAACGTAAAGCTGAGTTTCGGCGTCGATTTTTGTGATACCGAAATGTAATATTGCGAGAGAGTTATCCACAGAGTGTTTCGTTATAAGGACATAAAAGCATGCGACACAATGGCGTTTTGGTGAAATGGAATGAGGATAAAGGCTTTGGGTTTGTGCAAATGGCGAGCTCGCAACAGCAAACATTTGCGCATATCAAGGAATTTGAAAATCGACGCCGCAAGCCGAAAGTAGGTGACGAAGTTACCTTTAAATTACAGCAACAGCCTGATGGAAAGCTTAGAGCAACTGGTATTGCTTATGTTCGTGAAAGCATCGATTGGTTCATGATTCCAATTCTGATTATCGCCATGTCTTATATTGGTGGTGTGGGTTATGCCAGTCTCGTAACCGATCTACCTGTTGAGGTTTCCTGGGTTTTCGCACTTCTTAGTGCCGTAACCTATCTGCTATACGCGCTCGATAAACGTGCCGCGCAACAAAGTAATCAACGCACACCGGAAAAAGTCTTACATTGGCTGTCTGTATTAGGTGGCTGGCCCGGTGCGTTGATTGCTCAACAGCAATTCCGCCACAAAACCCGTAAAACTTCGTTTCGCGTGGAATATTACATGACGGTTATTCTGAATGTTGCTGCCGTTTGTTATCTCGTTTTTGGGGATAGCGAACTTTTGGCTTGGATTGGTAAGTAAACATGCGTCATCATTTCGTGCTCAGGCACTTCAGGAAAGAAACTGATACGTTCTAAAATCAAAGGGAAATCTCGAAGTTCAAAGTCTGAGTTTGCAATCCAATCGGTAAAAAGAAATTGAATGACCTCGCCAAGAGTATCGTCGCTTCCTTTGTGTTTTAGCATGGCATAATGACCTGCTGGAATTTTCTTCGTAATAATACCTACCTCATCATCTGTCATATCGCGCTCGATTGAACAGGCAATATCAAAGCGATATTCATCCGCAGGAGTGGTTGCCGGATCGTCGTAAATGAAATTGAAGGTGCGACTTTTACTAGGGGGAAGCCTATTCACCTTTCGCCACTCAATAAACTTTGCCAGCGTCGCTCCTAAAACATTCGGCGAGCCACGATGTTCAATTGCAGCTGTCGTGATTTCCGGTAATTCAATGACACGTACGTAAAATAAGTCGTTGTTTGACATGGTGTTTTTCCTTAACCGCATAACAGGGTCGTAATGAGTCTGCCAACGATTCCAATTTGGTGTTGCTCTGAATTTAGATGGCGCCATTCCGAAATATTTTTTAAAAACCCGAGTGAATGCTTCATTACTTTCATACCCACTATTAAAAGCTACGGTGAGTATTTTTATCTCTTTTCGGAATGCTAATTGAAATGCTGCTTTCTTTAAGCGAAGCATTCTGACTAGAGACATAATAGGCATTCCGAAAACAGCTGAGCACTGTCGATGAAAATGAAACTTCGATAGATGAGCTACGTCACATAGAGTCTCGACATTTAGATCGGTATCAAGATTGGACTCGATAAATTGAATCACCTTTAAAAAACGTTCGTGATAGTTTGCCAACGCGAATCTCCCTCTATAATTAAATGCTACTTTAAAGGTAATATTGCGTTGAGTCTTGACCGAAATTGCTTTTTTCGACTTCTAAGAATTTTCGAGGATCTTGTGTATCAACTTATATTGCCGACGGCGAAATTGAAAGCGAGCTATGACGCTTATATAGCTGAGCTTGGTAGCGAGGAACGGTATCCGTTTCCACTAGATTTTGAGCATCGTGATTTTGAAGCCATGTTGGATCGTATCGAAGGTATTCGTAACGGAACCAGGGTGCCTGATGGATTTGTTCAAAGCTCGACATTTTGGATGGTTGCGGATGATGAAATCATTGGCTGCACAAATATCCGGCATCGGTTAAATGCTCAAATTGAATACTGTGGCGGGCATATCGGTTTAAGTGTTCGCCCATCTTTTCGCCGGCAAGGTTTGGGAATTAAATTACTCCAATTAAGCCTTGAGCAAGCTCGCGAACTTGGCATTCAAACGGCCCATATCCACTGTCATAAACATAACGTTGCCTCACGCGCAATGATTGAAGCGTGTGGTGGAGTTTTCCATTCCGAGATTAATGATAACGGAAGTTTGGTTAGCCGATACTTAATAGAACTAACTTAAAGTGAAATTAACTGCGGTGTGAGCTGTAATCGGTTAGAATGCATGTTCTTATCACAATTGAGTTGCACATTTATACATGACTTTTTCTGAACTCGGACTTTGCCCTGAAATTCTATCTGCCCTGACACGCCAAGGTTATACTGAACCCACCCCTATTCAAGCCCAAGCAATACCAGCCGTGTTAGCTGGTAAAGATGTGATGGCCGCAGCGCAAACCGGCACCGGTAAAACCGCTGGCTTTACCTTACCGATTCTTGAAATGTTAAAGGATAATGAGCGTGCGAAAGCCAATACCGCGCGTGTACTCATTTTGACGCCGACGCGTGAATTAGCTGCGCAAGTTGGTGAAAGCGTAATGAATTACGGCGCTGGCTTGCCGCTCAATTATGCCGTGGTATTCGGTGGCGTGAAGATTAATCCACAGATGATGAAGTTACGCAAGGGCGTCGATATTTTGGTGGCAACGCCAGGCCGATTGCTCGACCTCTACCAGCAAAACGCCATACGCTTTCCAAAACTCGAAATGCTAGTTCTTGACGAAGCTGACCGTATGCTCGATATGGGCTTCATTCATGACATTAAAAAAATCATCAAGTTACTGCCAGCGAAGCGCCAAACGTTGATGTTTTCGGCTACGTTCTCGGACGATATTCGTACGCTTGCAAAAAGCCTGGTGAATAGCCCAGTAGAAATTAGTGTCGCGCCGCCAAATGCGACCGCTGAGCGCATTGATCAAATCATGTATGCCGCGCAGAAGACTCAGAAACCGCGCATGCTAATGCAAATTCTGCGCAACCTCAATTTGCCGCAAGTGATTGTGTTCTCGCGCACTAAACATGGCGCTAACCGCTTGGTAAAACAGCTGGATGGCGACGGATTTTTAGCTGCTGCAATTCATGGCAATAAAAGCCAAGGCGCACGCACCAAAGCTTTAGCTGACTTTAAGGCCGGCAAGGTACAAGTGTTAGTTGCGACGGACATTGCCGCCCGTGGCTTAGATATCGAAAAACTGCCGTATGTCATCAATTTTGATTTGCCGCAAGTGGCCGAAGATTACGTGCACCGTATTGGTCGTACTGGCCGCGCAGGGCAGGTTGGACACGCCATTTCGCTGGTCATGGACGAAGAGTTTAAAACACTCAAAGCCATCGAGAAACTAATTGGCCAGCCAATTGAGCGCCACAAACTTGAAGGTTTTGCCGATGTTGAATTAAACGGCAAAACACCGGTCCCTAAGAAAGCGCCACGCCCGCCGCGTCGCGCTGGAAAGCCACAGGGTAATAGTGATAAAAATTCTGGTGGCGGTAAAAAGCCATCGCGTGACCGCAAGCGTCGAACTTAACCAAGCCGGTAACTATTGTGAATAACAGATACTTTGTTGTTATCGCTGCAGTTTTTATTCTTTCAGCTTGCACCACCGGCAAGCTGTTTTATATCGATAGGGCAGGCAATCGCACTCTAGGCTGCGAGGTCGAGTTCGTAGGCATGCCCAGCGTCGATAAATTTGCCGTTGAGTATGCTTTAAGCCATTGCGCCAAACGTGCCGTCGAGGCAGGTCATCGTCTCGAGCAAGAACAAAAGTATTTGTTAGAACGGGATACGTCAATTCCTCCAGCGCCTTGCGGCAAGGCTTGGGATCATGAACTTGCTGAAGATGAGTTCGAAGGTGGCAACCTCTCAAAGAAAGAATATGGCTATATTGTGGCGCATATCGATATGGGGTTGGCGGTTGTGAACGAGTGTTCGTCTGGCAACTAGTGGAGTAGATCTCGGACAATATTCTAAGTTCGAGCAATGATTGTTAAGGAAAAACAATGAAGTTTGGTTGGTTTTTGTTGGTTCTTTTATTTCCTTTGGCTGCCTTTTCTAATCCCGACTTTGTGAAGGTTAAGGGATATGATCTCGAATATGAAATTGCTGGCAACGGCAGTGAAATAATTCTATTGGAGGCTGGCGGCAGCGCAGGTATGTCTGACTGGGAGCCTGTTTTTGAAAGAATATCAGAGCATGCAAAAGTTATTCGCTATTCTCGAGTCGGTAATGGGAACTCAACTTCAATCAAACAGCACTTCACTTCGCGAGACTATGCTGATTTAGCTAGCTCGTTGCTACGTGAACTAGGTATTCATCAACCGGTTATATTGGTTGCGCATTCTTATGGTGGAAGTA
This sequence comes from Pseudidiomarina andamanensis, assembly GCF_009734345.1. Taxonomy (GTDB): domain Bacteria; phylum Pseudomonadota; class Gammaproteobacteria; order Enterobacterales; family Alteromonadaceae; genus Pseudidiomarina; species Pseudidiomarina andamanensis. Next base: position 374,313 of record NZ_CP032551.1, read on the forward strand.
TTGCCCGAGACTTTGCCGCAGCTTATCCCGAACAAATAAAAGCGCTTATGTTGTTAGATCCTTCGTCCGAGCATGATGTTGATATTTTACGGGCTATCGACTTAGAAAAGGGTAACGAAGAAATAGCTCAAATCAAACTTGCCGATATGAAAGACGGAATGTCTAACCAATATTTGGACTTCTGGAGTAAGCGTCCGTTACCTGATTACCCTCAAATTAAAGATATGCCTGTTATCGTCATCACATCGGTGAAAAAAGTGGAGAATCCACCGAACTTATTCTTTACAGATCAAGGCAGAAGAATGTGGGGTGAATTATGGCAAAACTGGGCTAATGCGTTTCCGCAAGGCAAATCTATTTTGACTGAAAAAAGCGGTCACTTTGTGCAATTTGATGAACCTGAATTAGTCGTTAGCGAGCTTTTGGTGTTGATGCAGAAGCTCGAGGATTAGCCACATTAGCGACTGCTTTGAGCGAGGAACGGACCTTTCTGACTTTCGTTCGACTTCAACTAGTGACTAGCCTTCCTGTTATCGTCCCGTTATTAGTAAGTGTGGGTGTCGCTAGTGTAACTACCCCGTAAAATAATACAGCCCACTCGTAGAATTTCTTTTAAACTAAAACAAAGGAGTTATACGATGAGCAAACGCATGACTGAAAGCCAAATTGTGGCGATTTTAAAAGAAGCCGAGGCCGGTATGCCGGTGAAAGACATCTGCCGTAAGTACGGTATCGGTAATTCAACGTTTTACAAGTGGCGCGGAAAATACGGCGGCATGGAAGCGTCTGAAGCCGCCATCATAAATTTGCTTGGTGAGCTGGGCGATGGTAGCACTTCGACTTCGAGGAATAATAGAAATGGCTAATTCAAATTCTGGAAGACATACATTTACTTTTGAGGGAGGCGAGCAACTCACTACGATTGGTGCTACTTTTTTCGTCTCTTACCTATACCATATGCGTGTCGATTCAACTCACAGAAAATGGGAGTCGATCAAGACTAAAAACTCTCGTATTAGCACAATCAACAGATCTGAGTATTACCACCGAGACTGGCTGAACCATATTGGAAGTATGAGTGATGCCAATTTGAATAAAAACACCTTGGGTCTCGATGCCGCTACTGTGAAGAAAATGGCACTAGCCATACAAAAGGTATTATGAGTCTAGTTGAATTCACAGGGCGAATTCGTGCCTGTTAAGCTTAGCGAATTTGTCCACTACTAGCACTAAGCCGAAGGGCAGCTGCGAGCGAATTGCGGACGCTGTGAACCATGAATACATGTTACTTAGAGTGCCCCAATACGCATTTGGGATTAGATTTGTGGTATCGAGATACGTAGACTAGAATCCGGCCTTGCCACTCAATAAGCTAAGGATGCTATTTTGAATTACATTAAGGAAAACTTCCGATTTTTACTGGCAGCCTTGGCTAATTTATTAGCTCTAGTCGCGTCGATTTGGTGGCTTATTGAGAGTAACTTTAGTAAACAAGGTAATATTGAAATTGAGCCGATTGTTTCAACGATTACTTTAACTGCAACATTGCTCGGCCTAAATTTTGTAAATAACAAATTATCTAAGCCGTTGTTGAAAATAAAGTTGAGTATTTCCTTTGCAGAAAGCCCTATATACGGGCGCATGCAAGGTATGAACGTGGCAGTTGAAAATCATTCAATCTTCAAAACATTTATCAGCCAGTTTCAAATTGAGCTACCTCAAAAAGAGCAGGTAACCGTTTTGCTTTATGAAGGTTTCACATCTCAATTACTCCCAAAAGTTGTTCTCGAGCCAGGACAATCATTCTCTTTCAATGTTGTGAAACAGAACTTGAGTGGCGCTGTAAACTCAATCAATGAATTTGGCCGACTGGTGGTAAAAACAGATATTGGTCACAAATTTTATGTACCAGCAGAAGAGGTAAGAAAGCATATCGGCTACCTTCTTGAATCATGATACATCGATTCTTATCGTAACTTTTCCGATACAAGGTCAGCAATTGGCACGTACCAGACATTAAACCGCATCAGACCAAACTGCATATTCATTCCCGCTAGGGCAGGTAAAATGGAAACGGCGCCCGCCAGGGAAGTCAAAAATTGGCTTAATAATTGCGCCGCCAGCTTGTTCAACGTGTGACTGACTCGCCTCAAGCTCTTTACTGTACAGCACAACTAACGCGCTGCCAGTGCTTATCGATGCCACTAACTCTGAGCGATAAAACCCACCATCAAGTCCTGCATGTTGTATGGCAACGTAATCAGGACCATAGTCAATAAAACTCCATCCGAAAGCCTTCGCGAAGAAGTCCTTGGTGCCCTCAATATCGCGGGCAGGTAATTCAATGTAGTTAATTTTCTCGTGACTCATGACTCTGGCTCCTCAAGCGGAAGCGTCTCAGTGTGTATTAGCTTACCTTCGGTGTCGGTAACTTTGATCAATTGACTCGATTCCGAAATGAAAATACCGGTTGGTACATTTGGCTCAGTAATAACGATTCGGTCGGAGGGCACTTCATCCTCATTACCCACTCGGTACACTTCAATTGTGCACGGGAAATTTTGTTCGCACCACGAAATGTCTACGGGCTTTAATTCTCGCTCCAAACTTGCCCATTTGGGGCGGTTTAAGCGGTATTCCGTGCGCGGCCAGATCACTGTGATATCGTATTCTGCCGGAGTCGGTGACCAAAATGCATCGTCCGCTTCGGTCAGTACAACTGGGTTATTAAAATCATGGTTTTCGATAAGCCAGGTGTAACTTTCGGGCTCGTGTTTTATGTGGCTTCGTTCGGTAAAGTCGGTTTGATTGACAGTCAGTGGATCAATCTTTATCGCTTCTTTTAAATAATGAGCAAGCCAGCCATCTTCGTTGATATGACTGTATCCCACATGAATCAGCATTTTGGCATCGGGCTCGCTATTAAATACTTTCTCGCGCAGGTTCTTCACAGCACTACGTTCACGTGCCTCGGTTCCAGTACCAATTTCTGAACCATAATCATAGGAGATAAGCTGGAATCCAAGCTGACGGGCATAGTGCACTAAACTCGCAAACAGCGGTTCTTTGGTGTAGAAGCCGGCCTTCTTATGAACATAGTCCTTCGGTATCTCGTTTTCGGCATCAGGCGAAAGCGCTTCTAACGCAAAGTACCGAAAACCTTGATCCCATAATTGCTCTAACAATCGATAAGTCAGCACGCGGTGTTGAGGTACGTGGTGCGCCTCGTTGATCATCACAACCTGATAATTTCTCGTTGTTTCAGCGATGGCTACTACTGCGTCACGCGTTTCCAAATCTTTGACTGCGGGAACTAGTTCATCTGGATTCGGATCATGTTGATCAAATGCGTATAAGGCCTGTTGGTGCTTGCCCATCAATGAATAGGCGGTACCGCGCTCTTGCAGCAGTAAATCCGAAACAGGTTTATTGTCTTTATACTCAACAGAGAGCGCCTCAAGCGCGACGAGCTGAGCACTCAATGTTTTGCCATTAGTCGCTTCGTATATTCGACCAAACGCCTTGTTCACTTCCTTTAAGTATTCTTCTTTCGATAATTCTTCTTTAGATGACTCTTCGGCCTGAAGCGGCGCAACAGTCAGCAGTGTTGAGATGAATATCGCGGTAATATGCAAAATTTTCATAGATTATCTTCCTTGAAGTTTTTATTGTTGTATTTACCTGAGCATAGCAGCTTTATAAGAAACAAAAAAAGAGAGTAAAAAATGGATAAATTTATGCAGGCCGCCATTGAGGAAGCCAAGAAAGGAATGGAAGAGGGCGGTGTACCGATTGGTTCGGTCATTGTGCACAACGGCAAAATCATCGGTCGTGGGCATAACCGTCGTGTACAAAGCGGTAGCCCGATTTTACACGGGGAAATGGATGCCTTTGAAAACGCTGGTCGCCAGCCAGCGAAGGTTTACCGCGAGTGCACCATTTATACCACACTATCACCATGTTGCATGTGTTCAGGCGTTATTGAACTGTACGGTATTCCGCATGTGGTGGTCGGCGAAAACCAAACCTTTATGGGCGCCGAAGAGCGTTTGCGTCAAGCCGGAGTGAAGGTTGAGGTATTACAAGACCCAACCTGTATTGAATTAATGAAAACTTTTATTGCCAATAATCCGACGCTTTGGAACGAAGATATAGGCGAATAACCTAAACTTGACGGCGGTATTTAGAGAACCAGAACAACACCAATGCTGCCAGTGCGCCTAATGTGTCTGCTAGCATGTCTTTTTGTGCGTCCCATTCGTCGCCTTGCGAGCCTAAAAACTCGATGCCAGCGTCACCGCCTTCGATAACGGCAAATTGCCACTCGATAATTTCGTAAGCAGCGGCAACCGACATAATTAAAAATAGCCCGAAGAACATGGCGGTAACGGGGCGCGCCCAATTTTTGCGTACCAGCAGTTCGGCAGCCGCATAGGCATAGAAGCCAACGCTAAAGTGCGCGACACGGTCATAGTGGTTGCGTTCAAAGCCAAAGGTATCGGTAACACAGTCAAACGGCACGTTGGCAAAGGTAAAGTGGGCGCCAATGGTGTGCATAATGAGCAATACGCTCATGAGTACGTAACTGGTATTGCTGAATTGAAATTTGCGAAAGCTAAGCAACAATCCAGCAAAAATGGCCATAATAGGCACCATTTCGGCCCACCACACGCGCATATCTGCAGGGTTAATAGATGACCACACCATGGTGGCAACAATCATCAAGGCTAGAATATGAGGAACACGTTGTTGCCAGGCCATTGGTTTGTCCTTGTTTTGGTTTTGTTCTAATCGTTGTAGCGACTTATCTGAATGCTTTTGTGCGGTAAGGTTTTAACTAACGGTTCAGAAAGTGCTAACTGTAGAGCTTCTTCGGTTTCAATATGCTCTATACAAACCCAACAGTCGCGTTGGGTTTCTTTGCCGTAGTATAAAGCGGCATCGGCTAACTGAACCAGAGTTTGCCATGTTGTGTTAATTGATTGCGTATTAAACGGAAAAATAATACCACCAATGGTGCAAGTTAGTGTTATTTTCTCGGTTTCATTGACAGCAAACGGCGTGCTTATTACTGCTAGGCGAATGCGATTGGCTATATCCTGATAGGCCGTATTTTTGTCAACGCGACTAACGACCACAAATTCTTCGCCACCCCAACGCACGAGCACATCGGTTTCGCGTATTGCCGACTCAACACGGCGGCTGAATTCGCACAGTACCTTATCGCCAACATCATGGCCGTAGGTGTCATTAAGCGATTTGAAATGGTCAATATCAAGTACAAAAATAGCTAACTTGTAAGGGTTGTTTTCTTCTATAGCACGCTTTACTAACTTTAATTCACGGCCAATTTGCTGCTCAAAGTAACGCCGATTATAAAGCCCTGTTAATGCGTCATGCACACTCATTTGTTCAAATTGTTGCGCTAATTTTCGGTTTTTCTCTAAGCGCAAAGCAAACAGTAATACGGCCATAACTAATATCACGGTAATAGCAAACGTGAGTGTTACTTGGCTTTCGTGTTTTTCTTGTTCTGCTAGCTTGAGGGCTTTTTCGTTTTCAATTAATTGCGATTTTAAACGCGACTCTTGCGTTAGGCGGTTCAACTCAGCGTTTGAAGCGGCAATGGTTGAGCTCTGCTTAAGGCTGTTCTCAAGTTTATTAACAAATAATTTATGTAAGCCATCTAGGCCTATTATGCGAATATTGTCGTCGGCATGTTGCGCAATACGCTTATATAAATCTAGTTTCACTTCAACTGGAGTTTTGGTCGATAACCTTTCGCAATTGGGTAAGCCACTAATCTCGCCCCAATTTAGTAGTAACCAGTCGCGATAGCAGTCGAGGTATTGGGTATCAACTTCGCTACTGTGCGGGGCTGCATCAGCTTGCTGAAGGTAGCTGCGCGCGAGCTCTGGTTGTTGTGTTTTGTGCGCAGCTAGCGCCGAAAAAATGAGTGTAGACTTACGCAGATCAATTCGGTTGATATCAACTTTTTCAAACCACGCTAAGGCTTCGTCATATTTATGAACATGAAAGGCGTTGGCAACCCCTAAGTTGAAGTGGGTTAACGTAATGGCGCGATCGGCATAAGCCACATCTTCAGGGTGTGATTGTTTTCGCTCTTTAAAGCGTTCAATAGTTTCTTTATGAAGCTGAATGCCCTTTGCTACATAGTCAGCATCGCCGTACATGATATAAAGCGTGGCAGTATTCAACATCAAGTTATTGAGTACAAAAAAGTCAATCTTATCGCCGAATTCGAGCCCTTGTTCGTAGGCAGCGAATGCAGCGCTGATGTTACCTATGCTCGCTTGTGCCCAGCCTATCGACGATAGCATACGCGCGGCATCATTAATGCGATCGGCTTCAAGCGCGTCGGCATAGAACTGATACATTAATTCGATGGTTGTCTCATCGACATCTAACAATGATTCGACGCAAATAAAGCGGTAATCAAAGTCATCAGGCTTGGGCGGAGTTTCGCGACAAATTTCTTGCGCTTGAGCGTTATTGAAATCGCTGTAGTATTGATTAGCAAGTATACGCTGCTGTTGGTAATGCGCGTCGTCTGCTTGGGGTTGGGCAGTGCTCGGCGCCCCTAAAAAAGCACCGAACAAAACGATGGAAAGTGTCAGATAGCGAATAGTATTGAGTCGTTTCCATCGGTACATCGAACACCTTATTTATTACATTATTATTATAGATGGACCTTTAGTAACAAATTTACATTGCGTTCGTCAACATTTGGAATGCCGAATTTGTTATTCCAATGAGCGTATTCAACACCCACATATAGGCGGTTGTCATAACCGATCATAGGGCCGATGTTGTACTTGAGCTGTGAGGTAAAGTTCATTTCGGCGGCATGACCTTCGCTGGCTGAAGACCAGTCGATAAATCCGTCGTAGTAGAAGTTTTCGGCAAAAGGCACGCCCCAAACGGCGGTGAGCTGATAGTTACTTTCGTAAAACTCGTTGCTACGGCGGTATGCATTGAGCTGTAAGTAATCAAAACCGGTTACATTCAGATCAGTACCCACGCCCACTAAGTAGTTATCGAAACCTTGACCCACTTCCCAGGTAGTTGCAACGTAAGCTGCTTTTACCAAGCTGTCTTCGGCAAAGTCGTATACTTTGAAGCGCGGTGAAATTTCAGCGTAGGTTTCGGTGAAACCGTCGTCTGACTTCAAGCGGTCAACAAATAAGAACGAGTCGCCCCAGCTATAGCCGCCAGCATGCTCAAAGGTAAAGACTTGACGGTCGCTGTCACCAACTTCGTAGTTGGAGCCATTCAAGTAGGTGGCGCTGATGTCTTGCCAGAAGATTTCTGCGTTAGCGGTTGCGGAAAATAGGAGGCTGCCAGCAATAGCGGCATTCAGTAATGTCTTGTTCATTGTCATCTCGTAAAGGTCGTTATTAGTTACTCGTTATTCGTTACTCGTGATTAAAGAAAGTTTGATAGTCGGTTTTTCGAATAACCAATAACGAATAACGAACAACGATTATTTCAAAGGCCAGCCGCCGAGGGCTTGGTAGCGATTCACCATAAAACAAAACAGCTCAGCCGTACGCTCTGTATCGTATACCGCCGAGTGTGCTTGCTTATTGTCAAACTCAATGCCTGCCGCTTGGCAGGCTTTAATCAACACGGTTTGGCCTAAGAACACGGCGGCGAGGGCTGCGGTGTCGAAGGTAACAAACGGATGAAAAGGGTTTCGTTTTAAATTCGCGCGCTCTGCGGCAGCCATGACGAAGCCATGATCAAAAGTGGCGTTATGGCCAACTAAGATGGAACGTTGGCAACCGGCGTCTTTTTGCGCTTTGCGAATCGGTTTAAACATGTCTTTGAGGGCGCCGGCTTCATCCACGGCTCCGCGCAATGGCGAGTGGGGATCAATGCCGTTAAAGTCAATGGCGGCTTGCTCAATGTTCGCGCCTTCAAAGGGCTCAATGTGGTAATGCAAGGTTTGGTCGGGCACCAATAAGCCGTCGTCATTGAATTTTAACGTGACAGCGGCTATTTCCAATAGCGCATCGGTTTTGGCGTTGAAACCAGCGGTTTCAACGTCAATCACCACCGGCATGTAGCCGCGAAAGCGCTTTTGCATTAACGCATTGGCGTTGTCGTTACTCATAAATCCCCAGGATTCTTGGCACTGCGTTCAATCAATTCAATGGCGTAGCCATCCGGGTCGCGAACGAATGCGATAATGGTTTTGCCGCCTTTAACTGGGCCTGGCTCGCGGTAAACATCGGCGCCAGCTTCTTTCAATTTGTCACAGGTGGCATAAATATCTTCAACACCGATAGCAATGTGGCCGAATGCGCCGCCATGCTCGTATTCACTGACACCCCAGTTGTAGGTGAGCTCTAATACGCTGTGGTCGGCCTCGTCACCGTAACCGACAAACGCTAACGAATATTTGTATTCTTCGTTGTCGGCGGTACGGAGCAATTTCATGCCTAAGGCTTTGGTGTAAAAATCGATTGAGCGCTGCATATCGCCAACGCGTAACATGGTATGTAATAAACGCATGTGATGCTCCTAGTCGTCCGAGGTTTTGTCTTTAAATTCGCATAAATCTTCAATAATACAGCTGCCGCAGCGTGGTTTGCGTGCAATGCACGTGTAACGACCGTGCAAGATGAACCAGTGGTGTGCATCTACTTTAAATTCGGTCGGAATCACTTTCTCTAAACGGTCTTCTACCGCGCGTACGGTTTTGCCAGGGGCAAATTTGGTGCGATTTGAAACGCGGAAAATATGCGTATCCACGGCAATTGTTGGCCAACCAAAGGCAGTATTTAATACGACGTTGGCCGTTTTCCGACCGACCCCCGGCAGTGCTTCAAGGGCTGCGCGATCTTCAGGTACGTCACCATTGTAGTGATTTACTAGAATTTCGCAGGTTTTGATGACATTTTCAGCTTTCGCGTTGAAAAGGCCGATGGTTTTGATGTGTTCTTTGACGCCATCTACGCCTAAATCCAACATTGCCTGCGGTGTTGGGGCGGCGGGAAATAGTTTACGTGTCGCTTTGTTCACGCCAACATCGGTCGCTTGTGCTGAGAGTAAGACAGCAATCAGCAACTCAAAAGTTGAGTTGTACTCCAACTCTGTGGTTGGGTTAGGATTATTGGCGCGTAGGCGCTCTAATATTTCAACGCGTTTTTGTTTATTCATAGCTCTTATTGTGACGTCACTCGAGCACGAGTCACCTGTTTCTCTGGTTTCTCCGCATGGGCGGCACGATAATGATCAATCCAATTTTTGCCAGCGATAATGAAGCCCATCACAATGAAGGCTCCGGGTGGCAATATGGCAAGCAGCAGCGGGTAATCCACGCTAAACAACTCAACCCGTAGGTCAGCCGCCCATTCGCCAAGTAATAAGTTCGCACCATCAAACAGCGTGCCATTACCTAGAACCTCACGAATACCGCCGAGCAATACCAATACCAAGGTAAAACCAAGGCCCATCATCAAACCATCAAATGCAGCGTGATGCCATGGGTTTTTCGAGGCGTAGGCTTCAGCGCGGCCAATAATGGCGCAGTTGGTGACAATCAACGGAATGAAAATACCCAGTGCTTGGTATAGACCGTATACGTATGCATTCATCAGTAACTGGATGACGGTTACAAAGGTTGCGATAACCATCACAAATACGGGAATACGTATTTCCTTTGGTACAAATTCGCGTACCAAACTGACGGTAATGTTCGAACCAACAAGCACTAAAAGCGTGGCTAAACCAAGACCAAGTGCGTTGGTTACAGTCGCGGTAACCGCCAACAGTGGGCATAGCCCTAATAATTGCACCAAGGCGGGGTTATTGTTCCATAAACCTTGCCAAGTGAGTTCTTTGTAGGTGTTGGTGTTCACGTTCACGTCGTTGCTCATGATTGTGCTCCTGAGCTTTCGCCATAACAGTTTGCGGGTGCGCTAAACCATTGCTGTTGGTTGTTTTCAAATACCAATGCCGCACGTTTCACCGCTTGAACTACCGCCCGTGGCGTGATGGTTGCGCCGGTGAATTGATCAAACATGCCACCGTCGCGCTTCACGGCCCAACGCGGGTCGTCTTCGCCATTCACGCGCTGGCCATTAAAGCTGGTGATCCAATCGTTTTTGCGAATTTCGATTTTGTCACCAAGGCCGGGTGTTTCTTGGTGTTGCAGTGTGCGCACACCGGCAATTGATGCGTCAGCGTTCAGTGCCACTAACAAATGAATGGCACCGCTGTAACCATTGGGCGCCGTCACTTCAACAGCAACCGCTGTTGGCTCATTGTTCACATAAGCGCGGTAAACCCGACGCGGCGCTGAGCCAAGATCAGGATGACGAATAACCGTACAGCTTTGATATAAATCGTTGTCGTGCTGGTCAGCGGGAATGATTTGATTCAATACCCGCAGTAATTCTTGCTCTTGCTGACGTGAAATCGGCTCTTTGGTGACGAGCGAGGTCATGATCACCAAGAATGTCGCGACAATGGCAAAGCCTGCCAAAATAAGTCCGTTGCGTCCCATACTTTTAAAAATCATGAGCGACCTCCGTGACCGTAAGCAATCGGCTGAGTGTATTTATCAATCACTGGCACGGTCATATTTGCCAACAACACAGCAAACGCAACGGCGTCAGGGTAGCCACCCCAAGTACGAATAACGAATACCAAGAAGCCAACCAACAAGCCGAATACCCAACGACCTTTATTTGAGGTTGCGGCAGTCACCGGATCGGTCGCAATAAAGAACGCACCAAGCATGGTGGCGCCACTTAATGCGTGCAACATTGGCGTGATTGCTTGGTCTGGATTAAATAGCCAGTAAATAGCGGCTGGAACCAATAGGCCAACGAGCATGCCGCCAGGAATGTGCCAGCTAATAATCTTTTGTTTGATGAGAACGAGGCCACCGAGCAAAAAGGCTATGTTCACCCATGCCCAGCCAATACCGGCAAAGTCATCAAAAATTGGTTTACTGAGGGCCTCGCCCAGCGTCAACTGGTGATTCAAATCATTGCGAAGGCTATCGAGTGGTGTGGCCATGGTTATGCCGTCAGCACCCATACGTAGTTGCTCAAGGTTATAACCGGCTTGGGTGAAGCCACTGAAAATCAGGCTCACCGTATCGCTTATTGAAACCTGTAACTGCGCAAGTTCATTCGGTATTGGCCAACTAGTCATTTGTACCGGGAATGAAATAAGCAGCAATACATAACCAGCCATTGCTGGATTAAACAGGTTTTGTCCCACACCGCCATACACGTGCTTCACCACAATGATAGCGAATGCGGTACCCATGACAATAATCCACCACGGGGCAAGGGCAGGGATACTAATCGCGAGTAATACTGCGGTGACGATGGCCGTGTGATCTTGCCATGCATGCGCAACCGGCCGGCCACGTAAACGCATGGCGAGCCCTTCAGCAACCCATGCGGTCAACAACGCCAAAGCGAGTTGCACATAAACGCCAAACCCGAAGAAATAGGTTTGTACCAGAACCCCAGGAATTAACGCCAGATACACCCAGCGCATCACTTGCTGCGTGGTTCGGCGCTGGTGCGCGTGGGGTGAGGCCGCTATTTTAAAGGTCATGCGTCGTCACCTTCTTTGTTCTGTTGTTGAGCCGCTGCCGCTTGTGCTGCTTTTCGTGCTTTAGCGCGGGCAATGGCCGCTTGCACGGCGTCTTGCGGATTGTCACCGCCCTGTGCGACAGCTTCAGCTTGGGCTTTCTTCCGTGCTTCGGCGGCTTTACGATGCCGTTCAAGACGTTCTTGTTTCTCGCGCTCAAGGCGTTCTTGGCGTGCTTCAAAACGTTCGCGTGCCACTTCCGCTTTCGCCTTTTCACGCGCAATATTGCGAACTTCAGCTTTCGCTTTACGGTAATAATGCACTAACGGAATTTCGCTTGGGCACACATAAGCACAAGCCCCGCATTCAATACAGTCAAATAGGTTCTGCTGATCTAACCCGTCATAGTCTTTTGCTTTAGCCAGCCACTGTAATTGTTGTGGTAACAGCTGGGCAGGGCAGACGTCAGCACAAGCACCACAGCGAATACATGCCATTTCGTCTTGTGCTGGCGCAAGTTCTTGGCTGCTTGGCACTAAAATACAGTTGGTAATTTTCACCACCGGTACAGACAAGTCAGCGAGGGTAAAGCCCATCATGGGCCCACCCATAATTACCCGTTGGTCGGGTTCCGGTTTAAACCCACATTGTTCCAATAAATAGGCAACCGGCGTACCTAGGCGAACCCAGTAATTACCTGGCTTCTCAACATTTTCACCGGTGACCGTGACTACGCGCTCAATCAGCGGTTTACCTTGAAGTACCGCTTGCGCTACGGCAAATGCGGTACCAACGTTTTGCATCACTAAGCCAACATCAATTGGCAACCCGCGACTTGGTACTTGGCGACCGGTCAATAGTTGAATTAGCTGTTTTTCGCCACCTGACGGGTACTTCACCGGCACCACGCGCAGTGCAAGTTGCGGGTGTTTATCTAATAACCCTTCGAATGCCGCAATCGCTTCAGGTTTGTTTGCCTCAATCGCAATTAACGCTTTTTTACAGCCAGCGATGTGTAGCAGAATTTCGGTGCCATCAATAATGGTTTGTGCGTGCTCACGCATGAGACGGTCATCGGCACTGATATAAGGCTCGCACTCAACGCCATTAATAATGAGATAGTCTAACGGACGCTGTAACGCGAGTTTTTGCGCCGTCGGGAAACCGGCGCCGCCCAAACCTGCAATGCCTGCATCCTTGATTCGCTCAAGCAAATCAGCGCGACTGATTTGTGTGTAATCAGCTAATGGCTCTAGGGCAATATGCTCATCGTTGCCGTCGGCTGTGATGGTAATCACCGTGTCGGCAAGCCCCGACGGGTGCGCAATAATACCAGGCCCAATGGCGGTGATGGTGCCGGAAGTAGGGGCATGCACGGGCAGCCCGTTATTCGCGCCAATTTGCGTGAGTGCTTGGCCAGCTTTCACCTGATCGCCCACCTGTACCAACAGTTCACCGGGTGCACCAGAGTGTTGTTTCAACGGCAAATAATAGTCTTTTGCTAACGGCAATGGTGCTATGGATGTTTGATTCGACAGCTCTTTACGCTCGGGCGGATGAATACCACCTGGAAACGTCCAAATGTGACCTGCTTCTATCGCTTTGGTTGCTGCTGACATTAGTTTGACGACTCCACAACTCGAACAGGAATCTGCTGGAGATCCCACTGCCAATTATCCGGCCGAACAGGCACCGGAACCATGTCAATACAATCCACTGGGCATGGCTCTACACAAAGGTCGCAGCCCGTGCACTCGTGTGCAATTACGGTATGCATTTGTTTAGCGGCACCTAAAATGGCATCAACAGGGCACGCCTGAATACATTTGGTACAGCCGATACATTCGTCTTCACGAATGACGGCAACTTTCTTCACGTCTTCTTCGCCGTGAGCAGAATCCAGCGGTTTCGCCTCAACGCCCATCAAATCGGCTAAGGCATTAATTGTCGATTGACCGCCCGGTGGGCACTTATTTATTTCATCACCATTGGCAATGGCTTCGGCATATGGGCGACAGCCCGGATAGCCGCATTGGCCACACTGTGTTTGCGGCAAAACTGCATCGATTTGATCCACAATCGGGTCACTTTCAACGCGGAATCGCACGGCAGCAAAGCCAAGAATAAGACCGAAAATAAGCGCGAGAACGCCAAATACGATGAGAGCAGTTACAACGGTCATGAGGTGGTCACCAAGCCGCTAAAGCCCATAAATGCCAGAGACATCAGGCCCGCTGTAATCATTGCCACAGCCGCTCCTTTGAACGGGATAGGAACATCTGCTGCCGCTAAGCGCTCGCGCAAGGCTGAAAACAGAATTAGTACAAGAGAGAAACCAAGAGCGGCGCCAAAACCGTACACAATTGATTCAATAAAATTGTGCTGTTCATTGATATTTAATAAAGCCACACCAAGTACCGCACAGTTGGTGGTGATCAGCGGTAAGAAAATACCTAGCAAGCGATATAAAGTAGGGCTGGTTTTGTGCACGACCATTTCGGTGAATTGCACCACAACGGCAATTACCAAAATAAAGCTCAATGTTTGCAACGCCATCAAATCGAGCGGCGCCAAAATATATTGATTCACCAAATAGCTCGAAACCGACGCTAACGTTAGTACAAACGTGGTTGCAGCCGACATACCGATAGCGGTTTCTAGCTTATTGGAAACCCCCATAAACGGGCATAACCCGAGGAATTTAACCAATACGAAATTGTTGACTAGTACCGTTGCTACCAACAGCAGCAAGTAGTCACCCATGCGAAAATCCGTCCCATTACTTTGAATAGTGCCTATTATCGAATTTTTAGCGCTGTGAAACAACCGATGAACTGTAGTGTTATTCAAGTTTGTCACTGAATATTCATAAAACTGTCACGGTGTTGTTACGCGAACTGTCTAAATTTCAACCAAGCCAGCAACGGCAAGCCGCATGAGGCATTAATGATGACCGCATTTATGGCCAGATGGATTGGTAAGTTTAGCCAGTTTGATCAACGTAGTTTTCGTTGGTTAAATCATCGACTTGAGCGCTGCTGTCGCCATCAAATTGTTCGTTGGATATCTCGTTCAGGTGATGGTTATGTGTATGCACTGATAGCCTTAATGATGGCGATTTATCTTGAGACTGAAAGTGTTATTCCTATTACCGCGTTGCTTATTGGTTTTGCAATTGAAGTACCGCTGTTTTCAATACTAAAACGTATATTAAAGCGTCAACGTCCTTATCAAAAGAATCCGCAGTTTCGTTCGGTCATTTTGGCACACGATCAATTTAGTTTTCCGTCAGGGCATACCACAGCTGCCTTTTTGTTTGCTGGCATTATGAGTGCTTTCTTCCCAGCATGGTCATGGGTGCTCTATGTCTGGGCTGCTGCTATCGGTGCTTCGCGTGTGTTGCTAGGTGTGCATTACCCTGGAGATATTCTCGCCGGTGCCACACTCGGTTACGTCATTAGTCGTTATGCAATTAGTTTGGCAAGTTAGCGCCGTCGTAAAGTTCATGGAGGTAGTATGCGAATTTTAATTGGTGTTCAGGGAACCGGTAACGGCCATTTGAGCCGATGTTCAGCCCTAGCTGAGGCGTTAGAGAGCTTCCCAGATGTTCAGGTGCAATTTTTGGTTTCTGGCCGCGATAAAAGTCAGTTATTTGACATGGCTGCATTTGGTGACTGGCAATGGCGCCAAGGCTTGTCGTTTGTGGTTGAGCAGGGCAAGGTGAATTTGTTTGAAACGGTGCGTCGTAATCAATGGCAACAGTTTTGGAAAGATGTGCGTGAACTCGATTTAAGCGACATTGATTTAGTGGTGAGTGATTATGAACCGATTACCGCTTGGGCAGGGCGCTTGCAAGGTAAAAAAGTGATTGGTTTAGGGCGTCAGTACGCATTCTATAAGCCAACGCCCAGCCTGCCAATTTCAGCAGCCCATCGACAAATGTTACGCTGGTTTGCGCCGGCTGACGTCGCCGTTGGCATGCATTGGTTTGATGACGCATCGCATGTATTACCGCCAATTATTCATCAGCGTGGTCGCAACGCTAGCGTGCGTCCGCGTCATTATGTCGTGTATTTACCATTTGAGCCGCTGGCATCTATTCATAAGCTATTACAGCCATTTGAGAATACGACTTTTGAGGTGTTCCATCCGCAAGCAGAACAACGTGAAGTGGGGCATATTCGTTATTTTGCGCCATCACGAATTGGATTTGCAGAAGCGATGGCTAGAGCCGAGGGAATCATCAGCAACGCCGGCTTCGAAACCGCTAGCGAAGCGCTGGCAACGGGCAAGAAATTGCTAGTTAAGCCGTTAACCGGTCAATTTGAGCAAACAGCCAATGCCGAATGTTTGGAGCGATCACGTTTAGCGCAAGTGATGTGGTCATTAGACTCTGACGCGGTATCGAAGTTTTTACAGGTGCAAAAAGGGAATTATTGTCGCTGGCCGAATGTCGCGCATGCGGTTGCCGAATGGTTAAGCGACGGCGCAGTAGAGCCTGTTCACCATTTAAGTGCAAGACTTTGGCAGCGTACTGAATTTGAAGATTACATGGAATGTTTAAAGAGTTATTAAGTGGCTCCCCAGGTTGGATTCGAACCAACGACACATGGATTAACAGTCCACCGCTCTAACCAACTGAGCTACTGGGGAATACTTAAGGGGTATTCGGGGGTGTTGTGAGATGTCTTGGCTCCCCAGGTTGGATTCGAACCAACGACACATGGATTAACAGTCCACCGCTCTAACCAACTGAGCTACTGGGGAACACATCTGACAACGGGTGCGAATGTTAAAGGCGGTTGCGGCCTCTGTCAATACTAAAAAATGCTGTTTGCTTGTTTTGTGCGCAAACTGTATG
This sequence comes from Pseudidiomarina andamanensis, assembly GCF_009734345.1. Lineage (GTDB taxonomy): Bacteria > Pseudomonadota > Gammaproteobacteria > Enterobacterales > Alteromonadaceae > Pseudidiomarina > Pseudidiomarina andamanensis. The sequence continues at coordinate 390,754 of NZ_CP032551.1, forward strand.
AAAAATTTAAAGTCAAGTAGTCACAATGGTTGTCTATATACCAAATGATATACACTCAAACTCGTCTCGGTTATCCACATGAAAGCAGATCGCACGTGTTTCAACGGCTAGACAATCTTATCCACTAAATCTGTGGATAACCTTGTGGGAAACTGTGTGAGTTGCTTTTAACGGTGGGCTTTTGGGGCTGATTTAGCGATTGCTTAAAAATTGGCTTTAAAAATAAATAACTATATAAAACAACCTGTTATGTGTCACCTTTACAGAACCTTGAAAGTTTTTGGCGGCGACATGTCGTCTGTCGCATTTTGATACATCGATTGTGTATTTCTTACCTAATTTGTACACAAAACCGACGCTAATAGAGCGCTTATAACCCAGTGTATTTCCGATGATTAATTTTTTGTGACGAATATATTTTAAACAACTGTTTTAGCGTTGCTGTCATGACCATGTCATATGAATTATTCATGAAAAAAGCCGCATTGATTGAATGCGGCTTCAGTCGACATTATTTAAGCTGAAGATTAAGCGCTTTCGGCAAACGCTTTAATACGTTTTACTGCTTCTTTTAGCGTATCGAGGCTACAGGCGAACGAGAAGCGGCAGTGGCCAGGTGCACCAAATGCGGTACCTGGAACTAACGCCACTTTGGCTTCATTCAAAATCATCTCGCACAACTCAACGTCTGAACTTGCGCCTTTTTGACTGATAAGCTCATCAATATTAGCAAACGTATAGAAAGTACCGTCACCAGCAATGCATTTCATACCAGGAACTTCGTTGAGGGCTTCCACGAGATAATCGTGGCGCTGTTTAAACGCCTTAACCATGTCGGTGATACAGCTCTGGTCACCTTCAAGTGCAGCAAGCGCGGCCCACTGGCTGATGCTGGCTGGGTTTGAGGTGCTTTGCGATTGAATCTTCTTCATCGCGGCAATCAGTGGCTTAGGGCCAGCAGCGTAACCAATGCGCCACCCCGTCATGGCGTATGCTTTTGATACACCCGACAAAATCACAATGCGCTCTTTCAAATCTGGTGCAACCATCGCGATGTTATGGAAGCTCTCGTCACTCCACAAAATGTGCTCGTACATATCGTCGGTGGCGATTAGAACTTGCGGATGTTGACGCAACACGTCGGCAAGGCTTTCTAATTCAGCTTTGGTGTAAGCAGTGCCTGTTGGGTTTGACGGGCTATTTAAAAACATTAAGCGTGTTTTCGGAGTAATGGCTGCGGCTAATTGCTCAGCAGTGATTTTATAGCGCTGCTCAATACCTGCTTCAATGAATTTCGGTACGGCACCGACTAAAATCGACATATCTGGATATGATACCCAATACGGCGCAGGAATCAGTACTTCGTCACCCGGATTAAGCCATGCGCTCAACAAGTTAAAAATACTGTGCTTACCGCCGGCAGAAATCAAAATTTCGCTGGTTTCGTAGGTTAAGCCATTGTCACGCTTGAACTTATCAACCACGGCTTGTTTGAGTTGCGGAATGCCGTCGACCGCCGTGTATTTGGTGTGACCCGCATCAATGGCAGCTTTTGCCGCGGTTTTGACAAATTCAGGGGTATCGAAATCAGGTTCACCCACACCCAAACCAATCACATCATAGCCAGCAGCTTTAAGTTCAGCAGCTTTTTGCGACACAGCAAGTGTTGGCGATGGTTGAATAGCGTTAACACGGTCAGATAGTTGGTATTTCACAGTGCGATCCTAAACATAGATGGGGTGAAAAAGTTGCTGCTACTATATCTTTTTCGCGGAATTTTGTCTATTGAGACACAGCTTATAACATAGCGAAAAAGCGCAAAATTCGTTACACTACGGCTTCTTTTTTCAATACCGGTATTAACGACACATGAGCCAAGCTGTAGCGGCAAAATCATTACTGCACGATCCTATTCAACCCACTCTCTGGCGGATGACTTGGCCGGTGATCATTGGTGTGTTGACGCTAATCAGCTTCAACGTGGTTGATACGTTTTTTGTCGGTATGTTGGGCACTGACCCGTTGGCTGCTGTCAGTTTTACCTTTCCGGTTACCTTTACCATTGTAAGTTTAGCGATTGGCTTGGGTATTGGAACATCAGCGGTTATCGCACGTAAGCGTGGCTCGGGCCGAGAGGAACATGCCAAGTTTGATGGTGCAACGGCGTTGTCGGTGTCAGCATTGTTGGTGATGATCTTGTCTTTAATTGGCTATCTCACCATGGATCCAATTTTCGCCGCGCTGAATGCCCAAGAACGTTTATTGCCATACATCCATGATTACATGTCCATTTGGTTCTTAGGTGCCGTGTTGTTGGTCACGCCAATGGTTGGCAATGCCGTATTACGCGCAGCCGGGGATACCCGAACACCGTCCTTGATCATGGCATCGGGAGGGCTGCTCAACGCTATTTTTGATCCGATATTAATTTTCGGTCTTGGCCCCATTCCAGCCATGGGCGTACAAGGTGCAGCGCTCGCCAGTTTAATTTCCTGGATTATCGGCTCAGGTTTGGTGTTGTGGTACCTCAGTTATAAACAACTGTTATCGTTAAAAGCACCAGCTGATGCTAGTTGGTTACGTTCCGCACGCCAAATCTTGAATATTGGGGTACCCGCTGCTGGTGCCAATATGTTAACGCCATTAGCGATGGCGGTGATTACTGCGATTATTGCAGCATACGGCGCGCCGGCAGTCGCGGCATTTGGTGTTGGCACGCGTTTGGAATCACTGGCGAGTGTGATTATTCTGGCGCTATCGATGTCGTTGCCACCGTTAATTAGTCAAAATTTTGGTGCACACTCATTTGATCGTGTTGGTGCGGCTTATCGGGTCGCGGTGCGCAGCGTACTCATTGTTCAGCTATTTATCTATGGTTTATTAGTCGCAACGGCACCGTGGATTGCCGCAGCATTTACCGATGATCCGGAAGTGGCACGTCTAATTCGGTTATTCATCTTTATTATGCCGATTGGTTACGGTGTACAGGGCGTGATTATTCTGACGAATTCAAGTTTGAATGCACTGCATCGCCCGATGAATGCGTTGGCATTAAGCATTGTGCGTTTATTTGTGATGTTCGTGCCGCTGAGTTGGTTAGGTGCCATTATTTACGATATACCAGGGTTATTCGTGGGTGGCGTGATCGCGAACGTGATCACTGGCGTACTTGCATGGTTCTGGTTCCACCGTGGCTTACGGTTGGAAACAGCGCGCGAGCGGCAAGAGCACGTGAATAGTGCGTTAGAAGGTGTGGCAGAAGGAGCAACCAAATGAGTCGAGCATTTGAACTCAAGTCCGATTATCAGCCAGCGGGCGACCAGCCGGCGGCCATCGAGCGCTTGGTTGACAACTTAGATGCAGGTTTAGCTCATCAAACCTTATTGGGTGTGACTGGCTCGGGTAAAACCTTCACCATGGCCAATGTGATTCAAAACATCCAACGGCCAACGTTAATTCTTGCTCACAATAAAACGCTCGCTGCGCAACTCTATGGCGAAATGAAAGAATTCTTCCCGAACAATGCGGTTGAATATTTCGTGTCGTACTACGATTACTATCAGCCAGAAGCGTATGTACCAACCACGGATACATTTATTGAGAAAGATGCGTCAATTAACGATCACATTGAGCAGATGCGCTTGTCCGCAACTAAGGCATTGATGGAGCGTCGTGACGTTGTATTGGTGGCCTCGGTATCATGTATTTATGGTTTGGGTGACCCTGAATCGTATATGAAAATGATGCTGCATTTGCGTCGCGGTGATTTGATTGATCAGCGCGATATTCTTCGCCGCTTGGCGCAGTTGCAATATAAGCGTAATGACGCGGCGTTCGAGCGGGGCACCTATCGAGTGCGCGGTGAAGTCATTGATATCTTCCCTGCGGAATCAGAACAGTTAGCCATTCGTGTTGAGCTGTTTGACGATGAAATTGATCGCATCAGCTTTTTTGAGCCGTTAACCGGGCAGGTGACTGAGGCTGATGTCGCCCGCGCAACGGTATATCCAAAAACGCACTATGTCACGCCACGCGAAACCATTCTTAATGCCATTGAGCGTATTAAAGAAGAATTAAAAGAGCGCAAACAACAGCTTCTTGATTCGAATAAGTTGGTGGAAGAGCAGCGACTCAGTCAGCGCACTCAATACGATATTGAAATGATGCTGGAGCTTGGTTATTGCTCGGGCATTGAAAACTATTCGCGCTATTTATCTGGGCGTGCGCCAGGCGAGCCACCACCAACCCTATTAGATTACTTGCCAGATGATGCCTTACTGATTATTGATGAGTCGCATGTGACCGTGTCGCAAATTGGTGCCATGTACAAAGGCGACCGTTCGCGTAAAGAAAATTTGGTCAATTATGGCTTCCGATTGCCATCAGCGTTGGATAACCGGCCGCTCAAGTTTGAAGAGTTTGAGGCCATTGCGCCGCAAACCATTTATGTTTCCGCGACACCTGGAAAGTATGAAATTGAAAAATCAGCAGGCGAAGTCGTCGAGCAGGTTGTTCGCCCAACGGGATTGATTGACCCAGAAATTGAGATTCGTCCGGTCGCCACTCAGGTTGATGACTTGATGTCGGAAGTGCGTTTACGTGTCGAGCGTAACGAACGTGTTCTTGCGACCACACTAACTAAGAAGATGGCAGAAGACCTCTCCGATTATTTGGACGAGCACGGCATTCGCGTGCGCTATTTGCATTCAGACATCGACACCGTTGAGCGGATGGAAATCATTCGCGATTTGCGCTTGGGTGAGTTCGATGTTTTGGTTGGTATTAACTTGCTACGAGAGGGCTTGGATATGCCAGAAGTATCTCTTGTCGCGATTCTTGATGCCGACAAAGAAGGCTTCTTACGCTCTGATCGCTCATTAATCCAGACCATTGGTCGTGCGGCTCGTAATCTCAACGGTCGTGCCATACTTTATGCTGATCGCATTACCGGCTCAATGCAACGCGCCATCGACGAAACCGATCGCCGCCGCGCGAAGCAAGTGGCATATAACGAAGAGCACGGCATTACACCAAAAGGCTTAAACAAACGCGTGACCGACGTCATGGATCTCGGCGGTGGCATTCGTGCCCCACGCCGCGAGAAACAGCGTGTGAGCGAAGCGGAAGCAGCCTACGATCCAGCTATGTTTGATCCGAAGGCCTTGGTTCAGAAAATTGAACAGACTGAGAAGGCAATGTATCAGGCGGCTAAAGATTTGGAGTTCGAGAAGGCGGCGGCGTTGCGAGATGATGTTGCTAAACTCCGCGAGCAACTCAAAGTCCTTTAACGGCGTTATTGGTTATTCGTTAGACGTTATTCGAAAAGACAAAACAAAAACGGTCTTTCGTTTTTAACGAGTAACCAATAACGACTAACGAATATCGCTTTTGCATTTCACGTTCATCGGTTATTTCGGTTAGATAAATTCATAGTAATTGATATTATCTATTCATGGAAAATTCATGGGGGATACCGATATGGCGAAAACAGTTTCTTTTGGCGTGATGCACGTGAGCGTGGCATTCACCCTCGTCTGGCTAATGACCGGTGATATTGTGCTTGGTGGCGCAGTGGCACTGATCGAGCCGGTGGTGAATACGGTAGCCTATTATTTTCATGAGAAATACTGGGCGGCACGACAAAAACGTCGGCAGAGTCGACAAATTGATACGGTGCACGTAGCATAGCGACACTTTTGATTTGAGTTAGAGATGAGACGTGCAATTACTGCCCGGTGATGAACGCTATGTAACGCCAGACGGCAAATTAAAAACGCCGTTGAGCCTGCTTTTTATTCTACTATTTTTTTACGCGGCTATGCCGCGTGGATTATTTCGTTGACGTTCATGGAAGATCGTTCGCGTTTACTCAAATTCTTTTACACCAGCACTGATCAATTCGGCTTAGCCTTGCTTGTAGGGCTTCCGGCATTCTTTGTGTTTATTCTGCTAACGCAATTAAAAGCGGACATTCCAGAGTGGGTGGCACGTTCATTTGGCGTGGTACCCATTCTATTGTGGTGTAGTTGGCTTATTGATGGGGTTTTACTGCTGAGTTTAATTAGTAATCTTTGGCCAACGTTTTCATTGGTGAAAGCATTGTTATTGTTTGGTTGGCTGGCTGCCGGCTGGATGTTGCTATTTTCAAGACACTTGAAGCGCTTCACAGCGCTGATCGTTATTCGTTAATCGTTATTCGTTATTCGTTAAAAACGGAAAACGAAAACGAAAATACGAAACACGTTTTAGCGTATTTAGTTTTAAGGTGTTGGTTTTGGGGTTTTCTTTTCCGAATAACGAATAACCAATAACGATTAACGCTCTTCGTTTTTAAGAAGTGGTGGATGGTACTGGGCTCGAACCAGTGACCCCCGCCTTGTAAGGGCGGTGCTCTCCCAGCTGAGCTAACCATCCATCAGGGAGACAGAGAAAATGAAGAAGTGGTGGATGGTACTGGGTTCGAACCAGTGACCCCCGCCTTGTAAGGGCGGTGCTCTCCCAGCTGAGCTAACCATCCTTTTCTCTGCGTTGCGGGGCGTATTATAGGGTGCTTAACGATACTGTCAACAGGAAATCTCACTTGATTTGTTCGACTGCTGATTTTTTCCCCGCTTTGCCGTAAAAATCAACATCCTGCTTAGTAAAAACACAATAATCTATGCTTTCCCCTAATGCGCCTGCCGCTGCTTCTTGGTAGAATGCATGCATAACGAAACTGCAAAATAACCCGAATAATGCGGAGAAAGCAAGAATTATGAAAGTGGTCACCCGATTTGCCCCAAGTCCTACTGGTTACCTTCACGTTGGTGGTGCGCGTACCGCACTGTACTCTTGGTTGGTTGCGAAAGCAGCTGGCGGAAAGTTTGTACTGCGTATTGAAGACACAGACCGTGAACGTTCAACTCAACCAGCCATTGATGCCATTTTAGAAGGCATGGAATGGCTAGGTTTGAATTGGGATGAGGGTCCGTATTATCAAACCAAACGCTTTGATCGTTACGAGCATTACATAGACAAGCTGTTAGAAGAAGATAAAGCGTACAAGTGTTATTGCTCGACTGAACGTTTGGAACAAATGCGTGAAGACCAAATGGCGCGTGGCGAAAAGCCTCGTTACGATGGTCACTGCCGCGATAACCCGAATGTATCTGGCGACAAATATGTGGTGCGCTTCCGTAACCCGCAACAAGGTAGCGTGAAGTTTCATGATCATATTCGCGGGCCAATTGAGTTTGCTAACACCGAACTTGATGACTTAATTATTGCACGTAGCGATGGTACGCCAACGTACAACTTCTGTGTGGTTATCGACGATTGGGAAATGAGCATTACGCACGTGGTGCGTGGTGAAGACCATATTAATAACACACCTCGTCAAATTAATATTTTAAAAGCGCTCGGTGCACCGGTGCCAGAGTATGCGCACGTATCGATGATTTTAGGCGACGATGGGAAGAAGTTGTCAAAGCGTCATGGTGCAGTTAGCGTTATGCAATATCGTGACGACGGTTACTTGCCTGAAGCCGTATTAAATTACCTGGTACGTTTAGGTTGGTCGCACGGTGACCAAGAGATTTTCAGCGTTGATGAAATGGTGAAGTTATTTAGCCTTGATGACGTTAACAAAGCGGCATCGGCATTTAACACCGAGAAACTAAATTGGTTGAACCAGCATTACATGAAGTCATTGCCGGTTGAGCGCGTGGTTCCGTATCTGCAATGGCACTTTACTGATCAAGCCATTGATGTAAGCCGTGGCCCAGCGCTTGAGAAGCTTATTCCATTGATGGCTGATCGGGTGAAAACACTCAAAGAAATGGCAGAACAAAGCCGTTATTTCTACGAAGAATACGAAGAATTTGATGAAGCTGCAGCGAAGAAGCATTTGCGTCCGGTCGCTCGCGAAGCGCTGGAAGCGGTGCAAGATCGTCTTGCAAGTCTAGATATTTGGAACGCTGCAACGATTCAAGCTGCTATTCAACAGACGGCCGATGATCTTGGCGTTGGTATGGGTAAAGTAGGCATGCCATTGCGTGTTGCTGTTACCGGTTCGGGTAATTCACCATCACTCGATGTGACCTTAGAATTATTGTCGCAAGAACAAGTGGTAGGACGTATTGCTCGTGCTATTTCGTTTATCATTGAACGTGAACAAGCGCAGTAACTCGGAAAGGGCGCCAGTTTGGCGCCTTTTTTCTATGTCTCTCAGAGATTAAAAGCATGCAAGATATCGATAAGTTGTTAGCCAACAACCACGCTTGGGCCACACGGATGCGCGAGCAAGATCCCACATTTTTTAATAATCTAGTGGCGCAACAATCACCCGAATATTTGTGGATTGGTTGTTCAGATAGCCGAGTTCCGGCAAATCAGGTTGTTGGTATGGCACCTGGAGAATTATTTGTCCACCGCAACGTCGCAAATCAGGTGATTCAAACTGATTTCAACTGCTTGTCAGTGGTGCAATATGCAGTTGAAACACTGCATGTTAAGCATATTTTAGTAGTAGGACATTATGGCTGTGGCGGCGTGCGAGCGGCTACCGAAAGTTGCAGTCATGGGCTTGTTGACCATTGGTTATTTCCGATTAAAGATATTTATCGTATTCACCATGACGAACTTGAAAGCATCGGTGGCGCTAAAGAGCGTTTGGATAGGCTTTGCGAACTGAATGTGATTGAACAGGTCCGAAATTTGGCGAAGACAACAATCATCCAGCAAGCTTGGGACCGGGGCCAAGAATTAGCTATTCATGGCTGGGTATATAGTATTGAGGATGGTCTCGTTCGAGACATGGAAGTAACTGTGCGAGATCGCGCATCGTTAGAACGAATTTATCACTTTGATGAGTAATACATAGGCAAAAACCATATGGTAGAAAATCATTGGGAAGACGTTTATCGAACCAAAGCAGTTGATCGCGTAAGTTGGTTTCAAACCAAGGCTGAAACTTCGGTGCGCTTAATTGCCGATACCGGTATGAGTCACGAAGCAGCGATTATTGATGTGGGGAGCGGTGCATCGCGACTCGTCGATAATTTACTGGCTGCAGGTTTTACCGATATTACTGCGCTTGATTTATCAGAAAGTGGATTAGCTGCCTCAAAAAAGCGTCTAAAAGCGAAAGCAGAAGCCATTTCGTGGTTGGTTGGCGACGTGCTCACGACTGAATTTGCCACGGCACAATTTTCGATTTGGCACGATCGCGCGGTGTTCCATTTTTTAGTGACCGAAGAGCAACAAAGAGCGTACGTCGAGCAAGCGGCAAAAGCGGTCGAGCAGGGCGGTTACGCAATTATTGCAACGTTCGCCGAAGATGGTCCAGAAAAATGCAGTGGTTTACCGGTACAGCGATATTCAGCACAACAATTGGCAGCAGTTTTTGCTGATTATTTCACTTTGGTGCATACCGAACGCGAAAGTCACAGAACACCCAGCGGGTCAGAACAAAAGTTTAATTACTGCGTACTTAGACGAAATTGATCGGGATTTGTTCGAACTGACGCAAAATTCGGCAAACAATCAAAATTACCAAAAAAAAGGTTGACGGTAGTGCGCCAATTACCCTAGAATTCGCCCCGCTGTCAGGGTACTGATGCAGCACACGAATTTCAGTGTTGGTGTGGGGCTATAGCTCAGCTGGGAGAGCGCTTGCATGGCATGCAAGAGGTCAGCGGTTCGATCCCGCTTAGCTCCACCAAAGCTGCGCTTTACAGTAGTGAAAACTTGATAGTGATTTGTTCTGGTGCGTCCCCTTCGTCTAGAGGCCTAGGACACCGCCCTTTCACGGCGGTAACAGGGGTTCGAATCCCCTAGGGGACGCCACTCTTTGAGTAACCAGAATGTTTGTCCGGGGTCCCCTTCGTCTAGAGGCCTAGGACACCGCCCTTTCACGGCGGTAACAGGGGTTCGAATCCCCTAGGGGACGCCACTCTTTGAGTAACCAGAATGTTTGTCCGGGGTCCCCTTCGTCTAGAGGCCTAGGACACCGCCCTTTCACGGCGGTAACAGGGGTTCGAATCCCCTAGGGGACGCCACTTCTTAAGAAAAAAGCGTTGTTCGTTAGTCGTTATTCGAACGTTCGCTTCGCTCACTCTTCGAAAAACCAAAACCAAAACCAAAACCAAAACCAAAGTCGTTAGTGCTTTTTTCTATCTTTAACGAACAACGAACAACGAATAACGAATAACGAATAACGAATAACGAATAACGAATAACTATTAACGTTTTTGCACTAATTCCAGTAGGTGCGGTTCCATGATATCGGCGATAAGCGGCTGTGCCTCACGATTCGGATGAATCCCATCTCCTTGCATTAATTCTTCGTTCTCAATAATTTGCTCCATAAAGAATGGAATCAATGGCACTTGATGCTGCTCAGCGACCGTCGGGAAAATATCGGCGAACATTTCGCTGTAGCGCTGGCCGTAATTCGGCGGAATTCTCACCTGACTTAACGCAACTTTAGCGTCCTGCTGTTGCAATTGCATGATAATCTGTACCAAATTGTCTGAGATACTAGCTGGGTTGAAGCCGCGTAGGCCGTCATTTCCGCCTAATTCGACGAACACAGCGTCGGGTTGATGTCGTTCAATAACCCCAGCTAAACGATTCAAAGCACCTTGGGTGGTGTCGCCACTGATACTGGCATTAATGAGCGTAATGTCCGGATATTTTTCGGCCCAGCGTTGTTGCAATACGCCCACCCACGACTCGCTTTGCGCCATGCCATAACCGGCACTCAAGCTATCGCCTAAAACAACAAGTGAGACATTTGCCGAAACTGGACGTATAACAACGAACAATGCGACGATTACTAACAATTTAGCTAGGAAGTTTTTCATAAATGCTTATTCAAACCACTCAATTAGAAAAAAAAGTTACGACACAAGACGGCATTCTACACATTTTACAGCCAATTGACCTGTCTATTGAAGCAGGTCAAACCGTGGCTATTGTTGGTGCGTCAGGCTCTGGTAAATCGACCTTGCTATCTTTACTTGCAGGATTAGACCTCGCAAGTGACGGTGATGTTTCCATAGATAACGTAAATTTAGGGAATTTGGATGAGGAGCAGCGTGCAAAAGTGCGTGCTGAAAAAATCGGCTTCATTTTTCAATCGTTCCTATTGATTCCAAGTTTGACAGCGCTTGAGAACGTGATGCTGCCGGCTGAGTTGGCAGGGCATAAAAATGCAGAGCAACAGGCGCGCGAATTATTAACCAAAGTTGGTTTGGGCGAGCGTTTGAAGCACTATCCAAATCAATTATCTGGTGGTGAGCAGCAACGCGTAGCCATTGCGCGTGCATTTATTGGTACGCCGAAAATATTGTTTGCTGATGAACCGACCGGAAACCTTGATGCGACGACTGGGCATAAAGTTGAAGATTTGTTGTTTGATATGAACAAGGAATCAGGCACCACCTTGGTGATGGTCACGCATGACGCTGAGTTAGCGAAGCGTTGTCAGCGTATTTTGAAGATGGATGCAGGTCGATTAACCGAGGTAAGTAACGATGTGGCATAAGATTTCATGGCGGTTATTGCGCCACGAGCTTAAGCGCGGTGAGTTGACCATTATGGCAGCGGCAATTGTGCTGTCAGTGACAGCGGTGCTGTCGTTGTCATTATTTACTGAGCGTTTGCAATCGGGGCTGCTGGCTCGTAGCGCGGAATTTTTGGCGGCTGACCGAGTTTTGAGCTCACGTCGGCCAATTGCTGACGATTGGCTGCAACAAGCACAACAACGTGACTTAAAGACGGCCAACCGAGTTGTGTTCAACAGCATGGCTTTTGCCAAAGATAATTTAGCACTGGTTGATATTAAAGCGGTTAGCGATGGTTATCCGTTACGCGGTAGTTTGCGGACAGCCTCGGAACCATTCGGTGAAGAAACGACGGTGATTAATCAGTTACCGGGCGAGGGTGAGGCTTGGGTTGCCGCGGCTTTGTTTCAAGAATTGAAATTGCAGGTCGGCGACACGCTCGAAATCGGACAAAGTAAATTTAAAGTTTCGCGCGTGCTTACGTATGAGCCTGATGTGGGCTTTTCGGTATTTACTGATAGCCCTAACGTGTTGATTCATTACGATCAGTTAGAAGAAACAGGGTTAATTCAGCCAGGCTCGCGGGTGCGTTTCAACGTACTTTTCGCTGGTACAGCAGATCAACTGGATGCTTATTACGAGTGGTTGGCACCGCAACTGAATGACGATACTCATAATTGGCGTAGCATTGAAGATGGTGATAGCCCATTAGCCCGCAGTTTACAGCGCGCTGAGCGTTTTATGTTACTAGCGAGTCTGCTTGGTGTGGTATTGGCGGCGACCGCGGTGGCTGTAGCGGCACAGCGTTATTGTCAGCGTAACTACGATGTGGTGGCAATCTTCAAAACACTTGGGGCAGACCGTCGACAAATTCAGAGAATTTTCATTCTGCATTTGTTGTTGCTCACGTTTATCAGCATTGGCGTTGGCTTGTTGCTCGGATGGATAATACAGGCGCAAGTCATTGAATTTGTAGCGTCGCAATTGGGAGCAGAGTTGCCAGCGGCTGGTTTGAAGCCTTATGTATTAGCTTCGGCAACCGGTTTTGTCAGTGCGGTGATGTTTACGCTGTATCCATTGCTGCGCTTGATCGCCATTCCACCTTTACGGGTATTGAACCGTGAGTTGACAGGTACAGATAAACTGCGTTGGTTGCACTGGGTGGCATCAGCGGGAACCATCTATGCGTTGTTGCTGATTTACAGTCAACAATGGCTGCTTTCAACGGCGCTATTCGCCGGTGGTGCTGTCGCTGCGGTGCTGCTATTGGCCGTAGGTCGCTTTTTTATACGTGCGAGTCGTCAGGCTGGTATGCAAGCGGGTAGTGCATGGCGTTTGGCAATGGCTGGTTTACAGCGCCGTGCGCAGGCCAATAGCGTACAGATGTTGAGCTTCTCAACAGCGATTATGTTGTTGTTATTGGTGTTGGCGCTTCGCAATGAGTTGTTAGCTGATTGGGAACGTCAACTTCCTGATGATGCCCCGAATTACTTTATCGTAAATGTGGCGCCAGATGACGTTGATCAGTTGGAGCAGCGCTTTGCTGCACGCGATATTGAATCCAATGATATGTATCCCGTGGTGCCAGGACGGATGACAGCGGTGAACGGTGTTCCTGTTCGTGATGAAGTCACCAAAGAAGATGGTGGCGATAAAGCGGATACGCAAACCAATAATGCGGAGCAACGTGAAGGTTTTGGTCGTGAACTTTCGTTAACCTGGCGCGACGATTTGCCACCGAACAATACAATTCTTGCTGGTGAATGGTGGGGTGATAACCCGCAACCGCAAGTTTCAGTTGAAGAAGAAGTGGCTGAGCGGATGCGCTTGTCGATTGGCGACGAGCTAGAGTTCAATATCGGCGGTAATACGTTTACGGTGCCGGTAACGAGTATTCGTAAGGTGAACTGGGGTTCGTTGCAGCCGAATTTCTTCATGATATTTAATACCAGTACGCTAGAAGACTTCCCGGCGACGTTTATTTCGAGTTTCAATTTACCGAAAGAACGGCAAAGCGAACTCTATGAGCTCTTCAAACCGTTCCCCGAAGTGTCATTAATTGATCTCGATGCCATTATGGAGCAATTACGCGAAGTGATTGACCAAGTCAGCATTGCGATTGCCTTCGTTTTAGTGCTGGTATTGATTGCGGGCGTGTTAGTGTTGTTGGCGCAGGTACAAGCTTCAATGGAAGAACGTCAGCAAGAACTGGTGATTCTGCGGACATTAGGTGCTCCAGCGAAGTTATTGAGTCGCAGCGTGACCTATGAGTTTCTTATTCTGGGTGCTATTAGTGGATTAATCGCGACATTGGCAATGGAGTTGTCGTTGTGGATTTTGCAGACGCAAGTATTCGAAATGGCGGCAACCATACACTGGCGGTTCTGGCTAGTTGGCCCTCTAGCTGGTGCGATTGTGGTGGGTACCTTAGGCCGATTAGCTTGCGCTCGATTGGTGCGACGTAACACCGCCCAATTAATTCGCAAGCTTGCTTAAGTTGTCGATAAGCTACTTCGAAAATGCTTGATCAATGTGTGTTCCGAAAAGTTGCTGCCAATGGGGTTGGTAGTCTTTTCGGAATACGGCAAAATGACCAATGCGTTTTAGCGCTAAATCAGCAGGAGCAATCACATGGCGTTGCTGTGGAGCACTGGCGTAAAAGTCATGCATGGTTTGAATGTTCTGCACGGTTAGCATCTCGTCATCGGTAAACCCTAACGCAGTGATCGGGGTGCTGATGCCAGCGTATTGACTGTGTAACTGCTCCGCCCCAACTAAGTACTCCGGATGCAAGCACCAACGCCGCCATTGTTGCATGGCGGCAGCCGGCACGTCACCGATAATGCCTAATTTCCGCCCTGGGAAATAACCTCGTAATGGAATTAACCATGGGGTGATGGCTCGCCATAACAGCCAAGATTTGTACTTCAATTGTGGTTTGGTCGCTTGCCAAAATCCGCTGCCGGTCGCGACGGTTAGCATATGGTTAACCTGCTGATAATTCGGAATCATACCAAACAGTTGACCACTGATACTGTGCGCAAACCACAGTAATGGTAGCGACGGACGTTGTGCAATAGCGTAATCAATCACTGCCGCCGCATCATAGGTTGCCCAATCGGTGACACTGGTATGAATTTGTGCCAGTGGCTTATCAATTGATGCACCAATGCCGTAAAAATCAAAACTAATCACGTCATAGTACTGTTCGCTGAGCCATTGGCAAAAGTGCTGATAGAAGGCCTGGGGCACTGCCATCGCGGGTGCCATAATAATGACACCGCGTGGATTAGGTGTGTGCCAGTGATAAGCAATAATGGTTCGATCGGGCGCCGACTGAATTCTGACGCGACGTGGATATTCCATGGGGAGTTACGGTAACGCTTTGATGTACGGTTTTACGGTAACTTTGGCATAAACACCAGCAGCGAAATAAGGGTCGGCGTCTGCCCAACGCTGGGCTGCTTCTAATGAATCGAATTCGGCCACAACCATTGAGCCGGTGAAGCCGGCATCACCCGGGTCACTCGATGCGATAGCGGGGCAAGGACCTGCCACGAGCAATCGGCCATCGGCCTTCAGCTGTTGCAAGCGTTCTAAATGTGCAGGACGTGTTGCGCGTCGTGCCGCTAACGAGTTTGGCGCATCTTCAGCCCAAATAACAAACCACATTATTCAATTTCCTCTGCATCTTTTTCACGATCGGTGTGATGTTTAAACATATAGGCACCAGAAAACACGCTAAAGATAAGCGTCGCCCCAAGGGTGCCAAATACTTTGAAGTTGACCCAAGCATCTAAACTCATCATTTCTGCAATGTAGACGTTGATGATGGCTAATGACAACGAGAACACAACCCATGCGTAGGTGAGACGTCGCCACGCAAACGGTGGGAGATTAATCTCGCTATCAAGCATACTTTGCAGCGGACTGCGCTTCTTCCACCACATGCCAATAAGCAAAAACAACGCAATAGCGATATAAATGACGGTGACTTTGATCTTCACAAACCATTCATCACGTAGAAACAAAGTGATACTGCCGAAAATAAGCACTGCCCACATGACTATCCAGTGGCGCATGGTCACTGGCTCACGCATAAATTTCATTACGACAATTTGCATGACCGTACCGACCATCAACACACCGGTCGCGATAAAAATATCGCCAAGTAGGTAAAAAAGAAAAAATAAAATGATTGGTAAATATTCAAGTACTAACAACATGATGATGCCCGTTATATTCTTATTCCCGCAGTGTGCCAGAAAAGTTTGTTAGGTACTAGATTCAAAGACTACACTTAACCAAAGTAAGCAACGTACCAGTATAGTTTTTCCACAGCGAGAGGCCAGCATGAAAATTTTGATTACAGGTGGCACCGGTTTAATTGGCTCAGCATTAATTCCGCACTTATTAACGAATTATCAGGTCACGGTGATTAGTCGTAATCCACAGCGCGCCATTCAGCGTCTTGGTTCGCAAGTGCATGTGATTCGAAGCTTGGATGAAGTGACCGATATTAGTGATTATTTTGCCGTGATTAACTTGCAAGGCGAGGGTATTGCAGACAAACGTTGGAGTTCTCGGCAAAAGCTTCGCATAGAGCAGAGCCGTTGGAATATCACTCGGCATCTCACCGAAGCCATTCAGGCTGCCGCTCAGCCGCCGCAAGTATTTATCAGTGGTTCAGCGATTGGCTATTATGGGGCGCAAGGCAGTACGCCCGTAACTGAGGCTACGAAAGTAGAGAAAGATGATTTTGCGCATCATTTATGTGCCGAGTGGGAGCGACTAGCTTTAGCCGCTGAGTCGGAGCAAACCCGTGTTTGTGTATTGCGCACTGGTGTGGTGTTAGCGCCGAAAGGCGGCGCACTACAGAAGATGTTGCCGCCTTATTTGCTTGGCCTTGGCGGTCCGTTAGGCGACGGTAAACAAGGGTTTAGCTGGATTCAGCTCGACGATATGGTGGGGATTATTCTGTTTTTACTCGCGAACGAGAGCGCGCGCGGAATCTATAACGCAACGGCGCCACACCCTGTTGAACAGCGGGAATTTAGTAAAACCGTTGCGAAAGTGTTGCGGAAATCTCACTTTATGCGAGTGCCTGCATGGGCATTAAAGTTAATGCTTGGCGAAATGTCACAGATGTTACTAACCGGCCAGTTGGTTATTCCTGAGCGTGTGCAACAGGCCGGTTATCAGTTTAAATATCCAAACGTTGAAGCTGCACTTAAGCGTTGCTTGTTGCCGCCTTCATCGTTTTAACAAACTGCGTGAGTTCATGGATGAGTTGGCTCTCATCGTTTTGGTACTGTTCAATAATTTTCACAATAGCTGAGCCACAAATCGCGCCAGCGGCACCTGCGTTTAATGCAGCTTGAACGTGCTCAGGCTTAGCGATACCAAAACCCAGCAACGGCGGTGCGCTGTGATTGTTCCGTAATTGCTCGATGACAGCGCTGGCTGGTGCTTGCATTTGTGTTTCAGCACCAGTGACACCTGCGCGACTTAGCAAGTAAACATAGCCTTCGCTATGCTTCGCAACATTCACCAACGTTTGCTCAGACGCATCGGGTGGCGCGATATAGATAGGCGCCACATCATGCCGCTTTGCGGCTTCCGCAAACTTCAAGCCTTCACGTACTGGAACATCGGCGATGAGCACTGAATCGACACCGGCGTCTGCGCAGCGTTGATAAAATGATTCGGTGCCTTTACTCACCACAAGGTTTGCGTAAACCAATAAGCCAATCGGTAGTTCTGGGTAAAGCGCGCGAACTTGCTTGATGATATCAAACGCGTCAGCGATGCGGGTTCCGGCGGCAAGGGCGCGGATATTCGCCATTTGAATGGTCGGGCCGTCAGCGACAGGATCAGAAAACGGTAACCCCAACTCAAGTGCATCGGCGCCGCCTTCAACGAGGGCCGTAATCACTTTGAGGCTTAATTCTGGTGTCGGGTCGCCTAAGGTTACAAAAGGAACAAATGCGCCTTGTTGCTTCGATGCTAACTGCTCAAACATGTGTTGATAACGATTCATGCTTGCTCTCCTTGTTGGAAAATGCGGCGTACATGGTCAATATCTTTATCGCCACGACCAGAGAGGTTAATTAATAACACCTTTGGCGCATCAGGTTCGGCCGCACGGCGCAGGGCATAGGCGAGCGCATGAGCTGATTCAAGCGCTGGGATAATCCCTTCATGCTGCGCAAGTATTTGAAATGCATCCAGTGCCTCTTGGTCGGTGACCGATTCATAACGTGCACGTCCAATCTCCCGCAAATAGGCATGTTGTGGACCCACGCCGGGATAATCGAGACCAGCTGAGACTGAATAGCTTTCTTCAATTTGACCTTCGTCAGTTTGCATCAGAAACGATCGGCAACCATGTAAAATGCCCGGTTTTCCAGCGGTCAGCGTGGCGCCGTGATGCGGCGTTTCAACGCCTTTGCCGGCCGGTTCCACACCCACTAATGCGACATTTGGTTCGTCGATAAACTCAGCAAACATACCAATCGCATTCGAGCCACCGCCAACACAGGCAATAACCTCATCAGGGAGGCGACCAATGCGATCTAACATTTGTGCTTTTGCTTCGGCTCCAATCATCCGGTGAAATTCACGCACAATGGTTGGGAATGGATGCGGGCCGGCCGCAGTTCCGAGCAAATAGTGAGTCGTGCTATAACTTGCGGTCCAGTCGCGCATGGCTTCGTTTACAGCATCTTTTAAAGTACCGCTACCGGTATCAACTGGCACTACTTTGGCACCCATGAGCTCCATCCGAAACACATTTGGTTGTTGGCGCGCAACGTCTTTAGCGCCCATGTAAATAATGCACTCGAGATCTAACAACGCACACGCAAGCGCTGTTGCCGTACCGTGCTGACCGGCACCAGTTTCAGCAATGATACGTTTTTTGCCCATCCGTTTTGCCAGAAGGGCTTGGCCAAGTACTTGGTTTGTTTTGTGCGCACCACCGTGCAGCAAATCTTCGCGTTTCAGATAAATTTGGGTGCCATTGGGCGAATGCAACGGCAGGTTGCGACAAAGTGAAACTGGAGTTGGCCGACCTAGATAATTTTTTAATAGATCAGCGAATTCAGCCTGAAATTCTGGGTCTTGCTGAGCATCGATGAATGCTTGTTCGAGCTGATCCAAGGCCGGTAATAAAATTTCAGGCACAAACTGGCCACCAAAGTCGCCAAAATAGGCGGATAATTTCTCGGTTGATTGGGTCATGATACTGCCTCCTGATCCGGCGGGATCTGGTTATCTGATTTACCGTATGTTCGAATATGTTCAAAAAATTTCGTGATTTTGCCCGCGTCTTTGCGCCCTTTGGCATACTCAACGCCAGAGTTAACATCAAGTTGCTGAATACCGGTCGCTTGCGCTTCGCTTAAGTTGGTGAGGCTCAACCCGCCAGCCAATATACACTGACTGAGTTGTTGCTTGCTTAAGCCTTTTAATAACGACCAATCGAAAGGCTGCCCGCTACCGCCAAAGCGATTGTCGAGTAAAAACGCGTCCACTTCGAGTTGTGGCAAAATGAGCGGCTCATCGACGCCAATGGCTTTCCAAATTTTGGTATTTGGCAACGCTTTATGTAGCTCGCTGATGTAATCAATGTCTTCCTGACCATGCAACTGCACAATGGCGAGTTCAAGTGTTTGCGCTATTTCGATAACGGTAGCGAGCGGTTGATCGGCAAATACGCCAACGAAGCTTAATCGAGGCTCAGCCTGCACAATCGCCTGTGCTTGCTTCAAGCTGACATATCGCGGTGAGTGCTCAACAAAAATGAGCCCGCCAAACGCCGCACCAGCTGCACGAACGACGGTTGCATCGGCCGGTTCAGTTAAGCCGCAAACCTTATGCTTCCCGTAAATTAGTTCGCGACAAGCTTGATCCACATTGTCGCATTGCGACAACGCACTTCCAATAAGAAATCCATCAACATGGGCTGCTGCTTGTTGAACTTGCGCATGGTTCGAATACCCTGATTCAGCCACAACTAAAACGCCCTCTGGTATGCGCTGACTCATATCAATACTGCGCTGCGTATCGATGGTTAAGTCATGCAAATTCCGGTTGTTAATGCCGATGATTTTTGCGTTTAACGCTAATGCGCGTGTGAGTTCTTCGTCGGTCGCTACTTCGGTGAGCACATCAAGCTGCAACTGCGCGGCGAGCTCTGCTAATTGGTGGTATTCGTCATCAGTTAACACGGACAACATTAATAAAATGGCATCGGCGCCAAAGTGGCGAGCCAAAATAACTTGCTCTGGCATCACAATGAAGTCTTTGCAAAGCACGGGTTGCGGCACGGCCGCCGCGACAGCCGCTAAATAGCGGTAATCGCCTTGAAAGTAATCGGGCTCAGTGAGTACCGAAATCGCATCGGCGTAACGACTATAGGTTTGCGCCAAGCTCACCGGGTTAAAGTTCGGGCGAATCAAGCCTTTCGACGGCGACGCTTTTTTGCATTCAAGAATGAAGCTCGCTCGAGGCTGCGCCAGTGCTTGGTATAAACTGCGTTGGCTTGGTGCCAACTGCTTTTCTACTGACGCGATATCCAGTTGCGCCAAGAACGCTTGCACCGAGCTGCGGCGAGTTTCTACAATTTCGTTAAGTATTGAGCTAGCCACGATTAAACTCCTGAAGCTTCTCTAAGTGCACTAACGCGGCGCCGGATGCGAGATGCGCTTGTACTGCTGCGGTTGCCTGTTTTAAGTCATTATACTGGTCTGTCACATAGAGCATGGCTGCAACGGTGACGGCAACGGCATTGGTTTGTGCTGGTGTTGCTGCCCCCGCTAACACCTGCTTGAGTAGCTGCGCATTATAATCCGCGTCGCCGCCCACTAGCTCAGCCACTTGGGCTGGCTGTACACCAAAATCAGTCGAATTGAGTGTATATTCGGTGAGTTCACCGTCGCGCAACTCAACCACATGGGTCGAACCATGCAAGGCAATTTCGTCAAGCCCCGAACCATGAACTACCATGGCACGTTGACAACCTAATAATTTCAAGGTCTCAGCCATTGGTCGGCACCAGCTTGGATCATACACTCCCAGTACTTGTGCATCAGGGCGTGCTGGGTTGACTAACGGCCCGAGTAAGTTGAACAAGGTGCGCGTTTTCAGTGTTTGTCGAGTTGGCATCGCATAGCGAATACCAGGGTGATAATGTGGTGCAAATAGAAAACAAAAGTTAAACGTATCAAGTTGTCGCTCAGCGACTTCCGGGTCTTGTGTGACCGATAAGCCGAGACTTTCAAGCACATCAGCTGAGCCTGAGCGTGATGACACGCTACGGTTACCATGCTTAGCAACCGCTAAACCCATACTGGCGGCCACTAACGCTGCGGTGGTCGAAATATTCATGGTATTACTACCGTCGCCACCCGTACCACAGCTATCAATGACGGCTCGGGTAGGGCGCTTAAAAGGCTTCGCAGCGCGACGTAATGCTTGTGCTGCACCAGCCATTTCTTCTGGCTGTTCGCCACGCAGTTTCATTGCCGTTAGCGCTGCGGTGATTTGGATGTCATTGAGCTCGCCTTTAACCAAATGATCAAACAGTTTCTCTGCCTGTTGTAGGGTTAAGGGCTCGCCGTTGAGTAATGAATTTAGTGCCTGCATGATTAACTCCCGTGCGGCTCAAATCGGTATTGTTGAAATAAATAGGCAACGGTTTGCGCCAATAGCTGCGTACCGCGGCTGGTCAAAATAGATTCCGGATGAAATTGAAAGCCAATCGCCTGAAACTCAGGAAATTCTGCCGCCATTGGAATCGCACCGGTTGCTGCAAGCACTTGAATGGAGTCGGGCAACTTGTAACCACACAATGAATGATAGCGAGCCACGGTTAATGGATTATCCAATTGTTCAAATATGCAATGGTGGCGTGTTTCGATCAGTGCTTTTTTGCCATGCACAATGTCTGGGCAGCGGTCGACTTCACCACCAGCAGCATGGATGAGTGCCTGAAAGCCAAGGCAAATGCCGAGCATCGGGAAGTGGCCTTGTGCGGCTTTAATTAACGCAAGCAGGTTGCCGGAATGCGCAGGATGCCCGGGGCCAGGCGACAAACATAAGAGCTGACGCCCCGAATAGTCACGCATGGTCGCAATGAGCTGCTGGGCATCGATATCGTTGCGGTAAACCACTAATGGGTAGCCGAGCTGGCGCAATTCATCAACGAGGTTATAGCTGAATGAATCGAAGTTATCGAGCATTACAATGCGATCAGGAGCCGCGGTAGTGGGTGTTTGATTAGCGAGCATCCGCTGCCTCCTGAATACGTTTGTTGGCGTTACGTACGGCTTCTATCACCGCGCGTGCTTTGTTTTCGGTTTCTGCGACTTCTGCCGCGGGATCGGAGTCATGTACCACACCAGCGCCAGCTTGAATGGTTGCTAAACCATCTTTGACAAAGGCTGAGCGAATCACAATGCAGGTATCCATATCACCCGCACCATTCACATAGCCGACAGCACCGCCGTAACTACCACGACGTTGTTGCTCAACCTGACGAATCAAGGTGGCGGCGCTAATTTTAGGGGCGCCAACTAAGGTGCCCATATTCATGCAGGCGCGATACGCATGGAGTGCATCTAAATCGTCCGCTAATTGCGCAACCACGCGTGAAACTAAGTGCATGACATGGGAATACCGATCAACTTGAAGTAAGTCAGCAACATAGCGGGTACCAGGCTCGGCAATGCGAGCTAGATCGTTGCGTGCGAGATCAACCAACATCATGTGTTCAGAGAGTTCTTTTTGATCTAAGCGCAATTCAAGTTCTAAACGACTATCTAAATCGGCATGAATGGTGCCATCGGCATTTTTACCGCGCGGTCGGGTACCAGCTATTGGATACAATTCCACTTGATTGGTTGCCGCAGTGTACTTAAGTGCCGATTCAGGCGATGCACCGAATAGTTCGAAGCTGTCCGTACGGAGGTAAAACATATATGGCGATGGATTGGCTTTTTTGAGCTCTGCGTAAGCTAGCAGACTATCACTGCACGGTAGCTGAAAGCGCCGCGACGGCACCACTTGAAAGATATCGCCAGCACTGATGTGCTCTTTCAGCTGCAGCACTTGTTGTGCAAACTCTTTAGCTGAAGGTGTTGCCTTTAGGGTGTCATCAACCGATTCGGTTTTGCTTGAAGTTTGCATCGATGGAAATTGGCAAAGAGCAGCAATTTGTCCGACTTGTGCGGCTATGTCCGCATAATATTCGGCACTCTTTGGTCCGCTGATAAGGCTCGCGAGTAGCTCGGTTGTTTGCTGTTGGTGGTCAATAACGAGCAAGGTTTCCGCGAGGTAGAATTGATAATCTGGGCAGCTATTGTCAGCGGTTTCAACGTTAGGTAGTTGCTCAAACGTCGCCACATAATCATAAGCAAACACGCCGCCGATAAAAATCGCCATGGCATGCGGGGCGCCAAGTTGCGCTTTGGTTTGAAGTTGTTGCTGAACAATTCGCAAGGGCTCGATATTGCTGGGCGCGCGTAAACGAGAGTCTTCGTCCGCGGTCGCTTTAGTTTGCTTGAACTGACACAGCAACTGCTGGTTGGATGCCGTCACTTCGCAAACATCACTACCCAGTTCGCTAAGCTGCTGCGCTAACCATGGCAAAAGGGCTGTGCCGTTGTTGGTGAGGGCGTCGATAGTGACAGCTTGACCCTGACAAGTAAATTGAACAGCAGCATTGACCATCAGCAAACTTTTAAGATTCTGGCGCGATTGAATTTCGGCAGAATCGAGCAACAAACTTGGCTGCTGCGCTGAGCAGAGCCTTTCGTAAAGGGCAAGCGTATCGGCTTGATAGGGCAGCTTCATGCGTAAACTCGTCAGGAAGCCAGGTTGTTCAATAATATTCACGCTACGGTACTCTATGTTGTTGAGTGTTTGTCGATAATTTTTGGTTGTTCAAAGTTGTATAACTTTCTTTTACCGCTTGATATCGATAAGCGTGCATAAAAAAACCCGCTTATCGAAGCGGGTTTGTAGCAAACGTGATAAACACGCACAGATACATCGCCCGCTAGTTCGGGAAATGCCACCACCAGTTTTTACGTAGTTGTGATTGCTGTGACATCGTTAACACGATTGCTTCCTTTATTCTTTAAGCTATTTCACTAGCTTGTCTAATTGATGGGTTGAATGTATCGCGATTAAAAAGTGATGTCAACGCAGAATTGACGGATACCATTTAACGCACGTTGTGCTTCATGATTCGTGCTTTCTGGCGTTGCCAATCACGTTCTTTAATGGTGTCGCGTTTATCGTGTGACTTTTTACCTTTGGCTAAATAAATTTCCAATTTAACCAAATGCTTTTTCCAATACATGGCGGTGGCAACAATCGCATAGCCTTCGCGTTCACTGGCACCGATGAGTTTGTCGAGCTCGCGTTGCTTCAATAACAGCTTACGGGTACGTTCAGGATCGCACACCACATGGCTTGACGCCGAAATAAGCGGTTGAATTTGCGCACCCAATAAATACGCTTCGCCATTTTTAATGATGACGTAGGTGTCACTGATGTTGACCTTGCCGGCACGAATACTTTTGACTTCCCAACCTTGCAGGGCTAGGCCGGCCTCAAATTTATCTTCGAGGAAATATTCATGGCGCGCTTTTTTGTTTAGCGCGATGGTGTTGGAATTTTGATTTTTTTTAGTTTTGCTCATGCCTTGTATTATACCGATGGTATGAAAAATTAAAATTTGTTTTATTGCAAAATCACGGGTTTATTTGCTCAATTTGAGAGGGTGATTCAGCGTATGAAATGCGCTATCATGCGCATCATTTTAACCAAACGAGGACTGCGATGCCGACGATTGAACGGAGTGCTTTAGTACCATACAGCGATGCGCAAATGTACGCATTGGTGAATGATATCGATCGTTATCCGGAGTTTGTGCCTGGCTGCCGCAGCGCGTCGGTGCTGGAAAGCGATGAGCAAAATAAAGTCGCCCGTCTCGATATTTCCAAAGCCGGTATTAGCAAATCGTTCACGACACGTAATACGCTGGTGCCGTTTGAACGTATTGATATGGAGCTTGTAGACGGGCCATTTCAGTATTTGCGTGGTGGCTGGAGCTTCCATAAGCTTGATGAGCAGGCCTGCAAAATTGTATTAAAGCTTGAATTTGAATTTGCGAATCGATTGCTCGGTATGGCATTTGGTAAAATCTTTAATGAGTTACAAAGTCGCATGGTTGATGCGTTTGTACAACGTGCACAGCATGAGTATGGGACTAAATAAACGATGGCACCGCAACAAATTCAAATAGAAGTAGCGTACGCAACGCCTGAACGTCAACAAATTATTCCGCTGCGAGTTCCGGCTGGGACATCGGTTGAAGAGGCGATTGAGCGTTCGCAAATAAAGCAATACTTCCCAGAAATTGATCTCTCGGAACAAAAGGTTGGTATCTGGAGTAAAGCGGTTAAGCTAGATCATGAATTACGTGAAGGTGACCGTATCGAAATTTACCGTCCGTTGATTGCTGATCCGAAAGCGGTGAGACGTCGTCGCGCTGATCAAGCGAAAGACGAAGGGCGTGCCGATCCGGTTACCGGTGGTCGTCGACGTCGACGCCAAGATGAATCAGCTGACTCAGCTGAGGAGAACGAATAAGTCGTGGCTGTTACCCTGTTTATCATGCGCCATGGTGATGCTGAACCAGCGCAAGCGTTAAAAGCTGATGCCATTCGCCCGCTAAGTACACTTGGCGAAAGTGAGGTGGTGGCGAGCGCTAATTGGCTCAAAGAATACATGCAAGAACAGGGAACTCAGTTCGAGTGGTTATTGGCTAGCCCATTTATTCGTGCTCAGCAAACGGCAACGATTGTTGAATCGATTGCACCTGCAAGTCATCGCGATGTTGCCGATGACGCTATTCCCGAAAGTGACCCACAGGAATTCTGTGATTGGTTTTTTGCGATGTTGCAAAGCCGCTACCCGAACGCTGAAACTATTGTGTTGGTCTCGCATATGCCGTTTGTGAGCTATCTTGTGGCGACGCTTGATAAGAAAACACCGCCGTTGTTGTTTCCGACGGCGGGGATGGCGGAGTTGAAGTTGGATGTGGCGATGCAGCGCGCCGATTTCATCCGCATGATCGTCCCTTAAAAACCGTTATTCGTTATTGGTTATTCGTTAGTCGTGGAGAAAGCTCGCTGTAGGATTATGTGCGAAGTTTGCTCACTTTTGTTTGCGATGTTTTTGGTTTTTCGTTGGTTGCTTTTTCGAATAACGATTAACGAATGAGGATGAGGAGGGCGGCGTTGCCTCCGTGGGCCGCAGGCGCCTGATGAAACGCTCGCACCGCCGGGTGCTGTACCAACCAATGCGGTAAATTCTCTTTTAAAATCCCCTTCCCGTGACCACTCATAATTGAACAACAATCAACATTCTGTTTGGTACAGGCGTGCAATAACGCGGCTATTTCGCGCTTGGCTTCGGCTTGGGTCATACCGTGTAGATCAAGAAATAATTCAGGTGGGAAGTCGCCACGGCGCAGTTGCTTGAGTACGTGCGATGATTCACCTTCAGCGCAATAGCGCACTGGGCCTTCGGGGAAGTGGGCTCGGAAGGTGTCAGAAAAGAAAAACTCTGCCTGTTGTTGACGTTCGGGGGTATTCGAGCCTGTACGTTTGATGATCCGTTGAGGGCGCGGTGCTGGAACGGTTTCGCTGCGAATACGGCGATCAACCTTTACTTGTTCGCGAAACAACGCGAAATCGTCTGAATCGTCACTCATAACCACTCGTTTTATGCTTATCAACGTGCATCTTTGGATGCGAAATTAGTGCTATTAGGGTATCTTATGGCAAAGAACAGAACAACTTCGGAGAACCTACCTTGTCTCAGGTAAATGTCACATTTACGCAAACCAACTTACACGATGCACTGCGTTGGGCTGTCACTGCAATGCAGAGTGCCGATGTTTATTTTGGTCACGGCACTGATAACGCCTATAGCGAAGCGCAACTTTTGTTGGGGCATGTTACTCAGCTGAGTTTTGAGCAACTCGCCATGTTTGAGCGGGCGCACCTGCAAGAACACGAGCTTGATGAGTTTGTGGCATTTGTAACTGCGCGTATTGAAGAGCGCAAGCCGGCAGCTTATTTGATTGGCCAAGCATGGTTTGCTGGGTTGCCATTTGTGGTTGATGAACGTGTTTTA
This sequence comes from Pseudidiomarina andamanensis, assembly GCF_009734345.1. Classification (GTDB taxonomy): domain Bacteria; phylum Pseudomonadota; class Gammaproteobacteria; order Enterobacterales; family Alteromonadaceae; genus Pseudidiomarina; species Pseudidiomarina andamanensis. The sequence goes on from NZ_CP032551.1 coordinate 417,513, forward strand.
GTGCCACGCTCGCCGATTGCTGAACTGATTGAAAAGCGCTTCACACCTTGGTTAACGCAAGAGCCGAAACGTATTCTTGATTTATGTACGGGAAGTGGTTGTATTGCGATTGCCTGTGCCTATGCCTTTGACGAGGCCGAAGTTGATGCGTTGGATTTATCGTTAGATGCACTTGCTGTTGCCGAAGAAAACATCGCGATGCACGGTTTAGATGAGCGCGTTATTCCGATTCAGTCGAACTTGTATGATGGTGTGCCGAAGCAACGTTATGATCTGATTGTCACGAATCCACCGTATGTCGATGCCGAGGATATGGCTGATTTGCCTGACGAATTTAGGCATGAACCAGAACTTGGTTTAGCAGCAGGAGACGATGGCTTAGATTTGGTTCGAACCATTTTGCGTGAAGCGCCGGAACATTTAACCGAGCAGGGTGTTTTGGTGTGTGAAGTCGGCAACTCATGGGTTGCATTAGCTGAAGAATTCCCTGAAGTTCCATTTGACTGGGTTGAGTTCGAACATGGAGGTGATGGCGTATTTGTATTGACGTATGCCGACCTCGTAGAGCATCGCGAAAAGTTTTAGCGCGACACCGCAAACGTAACAAAAACTACTGAGACAGAGTCATGGCAGCAAATACTTGGGGTGAATTATTTCGGGTCACAACTTTTGGCGAAAGTCACGGTGCCGCAATTGGGGCTGTCGTTGACGGCTGCCCGCCAGGCCTAGAGCTTTCTGAAGCGGATATTCAGCCGTTGCTTGACCGTCGGAAACCGGGGCAAAACCGTTTCACAACAGCCCGGCGAGAGGCGGATAGCGTGAAGATTCTCTCAGGCGTATTCGAAGGGAAAACTACCGGAACACCGATTGGGCTGCTTATTGAAAATACCGATCAGCGTAGTAAAGACTACGGTGATATTAAAGAGAAATTCAGACCCGGCCATGCGGATTATACCTATGCGCACAAATATGGTGTACGCGATTATCGCGGCGGTGGTCGCTCATCGGCACGCGAAACAGCGATGCGGGTTGCCGCTGGCGCTATCGCACAAAAATACTTAGCTGAAAAGTTCGGCATTAAGTTTCACGCTGGCGTGGTGCAAATTGGTCCGCATTGCACAGACCCTGCGCAGCCTGACTTTGCTTGGCAACATGTCGCGGATGATCCTTTATTTTGCCCAGACCGTCGTATGTCAGAGGCGGCGCAAGAATATCTTAAGCAGCTGCTAAAAGATGGTGACTCGGTCGGCGCACGTGTGCGTGTTGAAGTAACTGGCGTACCTGTTGGTTTAGGCGAGCCGGTGTTTGATCGTCTGGATGCTGATTTGGCGAAAGCACTAATGAGCATTAATGCGGTGAAAGCCGTCAGTATCGGTGACGGCTTTGCTGTTGCAGGTCAGCGCGGCAGTGAACACCGCGACGCGCTAACACCGAAAGGCTTTGCTAGTAATCACTCGGGTGGCGTACTTGGCGGTATTAGCAGTGGTCAGCCAATTATTGCTGAAGTTGCCTTTAAACCAACCTCAAGCATCACCATTGCCGGAGAGACGATTGATATTCACGGCGAAGCAAGCTCAATTGTGACGCGTGGTCGCCATGATCCTTGTGTCGGCATTCGTGGTGTTCCGGTGGTAGAGGCGATGGCGGCGTTGGTGATTATGGATCATTGGTTACGGCAACGCGCGCAAAACGGCGATGTTCACGTCACCGTTCCAACTATTGAATAATTTTGTTGTTCTATCTAGGTGCTGTTGAGAAGTATGACAGAACATCATTATCAGCAACTGATTGCGCTGTTTGACCAGTGTTTTTATGACGAATTTAACACTCGGTTAGTCGCCGGAACTGATGAGCCGTATTATCAACCTGCAGAGCAGGCCGGTGAGCATCATCAGGTAGTGTTTGCGCATGGTTTTTTCGCTTCGGCATTACATGAAATTGCTCATTGGTGTATTGCCGGTGAGCAGCGTCGGCAGCTGTTTGATTATGGCTATTGGTATGAACCGGATGGTCGCGATGCCAAACAGCAAGCTGAATTTGAACAAGTAGAACGTAAGCCACAAGCATTAGAGTGGTTGTTTTCGCTGTGTGCTGGAGTGCCATTTCAAGTGAGCGTGGATAACTTAGGTGGTATTGAAGTTGATAGACTAGCGTTTACAAAAGCTGTTCAAGAACAATTATCTCGCTATATAATTGAAGGTATTCCGCGTCGCGCGGAGAAATTTGCCCGAGCTTTGGCTGATTTTTATCAGCAGCCTTGGCCCGCAACAACAATAACTAATTGGAACATAACATGAAGAATCGCCATTTCATTATGCTTTTAGTCGCGTTAGGTTTGAGTAGCTGTGCCACTATTGAAGGCATCGGTAAAGATCTTGAGAGTGCCGGCGAAGCTATTCAAGAAGGTACTCGCGATAAAGGTGAATAAGTCTCCGTTGTTTCGTATTGGTCTCATTGTCAATTCATATGCAGGCTTGGGCGGCTCCGTTGCTTTAAAAGGAAGTGACGGCGCCGACACTGCAAAGCGCGCTCTTGAATTAGGTGCAACACCCAAAGCACAGTTACGTGTAGGCCAGGCACTAAAGGTTATTCAAGCTTATTCGGATCAAATCCAGTTTGTGACCGGTGCTGGTGGCCTCGGTGAAGATATCGTGCGTGATCTTGGTTATGTTTGTGACGTCATATATACCCCTCAACAGTCGCTCACATCGGCGGACGATACGCGTGAGCTAGCGAAGTTATTAGCCGAGCGAGATGATATCGATTTACTGTTATTTGCTGGCGGCGATGGTACTGCGCGAGATGTATGTGCCGTCTATCCAGCACAACGCCCTGTGCTTGGTATTCCTGCAGGCGTGAAAATTCATTCAGGTGTTTACGCGATATCACCAACTGCTGCGGGTAAGGTACTTGAGCAGCTTATACTGGGCCAGCTGACCAGTGTGACCAATGCTGATGTGATGGATATTGATGAAGATGCATTTCGTCAGGGCACTGTGCGAGCGCGTCGCTATGGTGAGATGTTGGTGCCAGCTGAGCTGCGTTACGTTCAGGCAGTAAAGATGGGCGGTAAAGAAAGTGATGAGCTTGTACTTGCCGACATTGCTGCCGATGTTATTGAAAGTATGGACGATGATACGCTTTATGTGATGGGCTCAGGTTCAACGGTCGCGTTTATCATGGAAGAATTGAGCCTACCCAATACTCTATTGGGTGTTGATGTGGTACTTGCTGGCCAGGTAATTGCTAGTGATGCGACGGCGACACAGCTCGAAAAACTCATTGATGAGCATCAGGGCCCAGTGCAGATGATTATTACGGTAATCGGTGGGCAAGGGCATATTTTCGGGCGTGGTAATCAACAACTTAGCCCAGCGGTGATTCGCCGCGTCGGCAAAGATCATATTCAAATTGTGGCAACCAAGGCAAAACTACAAGCGCTAGGGCAACGCCCGCTGCTGGTTGATACCGGTGAACCTGAGTTAGATGCCGAGTTGTCGGGGCTTATGCGCGTGACAACCGGCTATCATGATGAAGTATTTGTGCGGGTAGAAAGCGCTTAAAACTGCGATTTCGGTAAACGTACAACAATCCCATCTAATTCTTCGGTCATATCGATTTGGCAACTTAAACGACTGTTTTCTTGCGGGTCGACCACCATATCGAGCATGTCTTCTTCCATTTCACTCGCTGCTGGAATTTTGTTTACCCACGCCGGATCAACATAACAGTGGCAGGTTGCACATGACATGACGCCACCACACTCACCAAGAATACCATCAATCATATGATCAACAGCACCTTCCATCAGGTTTTGACCAACTTCGACTTCAGCTTCAAATTCGCCACCTTGGGCATCAATGTATATGACTCGAGGCATAACTAAAAACTCCTTGAATAATGGTTGCCGAGTGCATTAAAGGCAATCAGGTTACCACAGATTAGTGCGGCAAAAGCGATGAAATTATTGTAGAATACCGCAATTTTTTAATCAGCAGAGCAAGAGTGGGGGCTTATGCAGGCTTTATTGGAGCGGTTGTTTCAAATCAAAGCGCAGGGAAGTACGGTAAAACGTGAAATTGTTGCAGGTATCACCACGTTTTTAACCATGGCGTATATTATTTTCGTAAATCCATCGATGCTGAGCGAAGCGGGCATGGATTATGGCGCAGTGTTTGTCGCCACCTGTTTAGCTGCCGCCATTGGCTGTTTGGTGATGGGCCTGTGGGCGAATTACCCAGTGGCTTTAGCACCTGGCATGGGTCTGAATGCGTTCTTCACCTATAGTGTTGTTCTTGGTATGGGCTATACGTGGCAAACAGCGCTCGGCGCCGTGTTTTTCTCGGGTATTTTATTCTTCTTACTCTCAGCTTTGCGCGTGCGTTCATGGATCATTAATGCGATACCGGTAACACTGCGCTTAGCGATAGCTGCAGGTATCGGTGCTTTCTTAGCGTTAATTGGCTTAAAGAACGCCAATATCATTGTTGCGAACAACGCCACGTTAGTGTCGTTGGGCGACATGTCGCAACTATCTGTGCTGCTTGCTGGCGCAGGGTTCTTCTTGATTATTGGTATGGTTGCACGAGGTATTCAAGGTGCAGCGCTGATTAGTATACTTTTAGTGACCTTGGCCGGATTTTTGCTTGGTGATGTGCAGTACAATGGTATTGTTGCAGCGCCACCGAGCTTGGCACCAACGTTTATGCAAATGGACATTGCTGCAGCGTTTGATGTGGGCATGTTGAGCGTTATTTTTGCGTTCTTGTTTGTTGATTTGTTTGATACGTCGGGCACTTTAATGGCCGTTGCCCAGCGTGCAGGGTTATCGAAGCCGGACGGCTCATTGCCACGTTTAGAACGTGCGTTGATGGCTGATAGTACAGCCACAATTGCAGGTGCGGCGTTAGGTACATCAACCACAACCAGCTATGTCGAATCCGCATCAGGCGTTGCCTCAGGCGGTAAGACGGGTCTTACTGCTGTGGTGGTTGGTCTACTATTTATTTTGGCAATATTTTTCGCGCCATTAGCAGGTATGGTTCCCGCTTATGCAACGGCCGGCGCAATTATTTATGTCTCGGTACTGATGCTGTTTACGCTTCGTTCAGTAGATTGGGACGATATTACGGAAGCGGCTCCGGTAGCTGTTGTGCTACTGATGACGCCATTAACCTTCTCAATCGCTGACGGCATCGCGCTTGGTTTTATTAGCTACGTTGTGGTGAAAGCGCTCGGAGGCAAAATCCGTGAACTAAATTGGAGTGTTGCCGTATTAGCAGCGCTGTTTGTCGCTAAATTTATTTGGTTGGGGTAATCATTATGGGATGGCATTCAAATCGCGAGTTTTTCGTATCGTGGGAAGAGTTGCATCGAGCAACAAAGGAACTGGCTCGTCGTCAGTTACCTGCTGAACAATGGCGCGGCATTATTGCCGTTAGCCGTGGCGGGTTAGTTCCGGCGGCAATTGTGGCACGTGAGCTCAATGTTCGTGTTGTCGACTCGGTTTGCGTGAGTTCATACGATCATGACAGCCAACGCGACAGCGTAACCATGCTGAAAGATGTGAACGCAACCGACGACGGAGAAGGCTTCTTGGTTATTGACGACTTGGTTGATACCGGTAATACCTTGAAGTTTTTACGTGAGCGTTTTCCAAAAGCGAAATTCATCACAGTTTATGCAAAGCCAGCAGGTATGCAATTAGTGGATGATTATGTTGCAGACCTTGAGCAAGAAACTTGGATTCACTTCCCTTGGGATATGCATTTGCATTATGTGGAGCCATTAGCGGGTTCTGAGAGTTAATAATTTAACTCTTTGATTGCAATGAAAACAAAAAAGCCCGAATTGAATTCGGGCTTTTTTATTCCAACGCTAACAGATGTGAGCGATTAAAGCTGGTTTTGCAAATGCTGCAGAACTGAATCAATCGCTACTTTTTCTTTCTCGCCACTACGACGCGATTTGTACTCAACCGCTTGCTCATCAAGGTTACGCTCACCAATCACGATTTGGTGCGGAATACCGATAAGTTCGAGGTCGGCAAACATCGCGCCTGGGCGCTCTTTGCGGTCATCAAACAAAACATCGATACCAGCAGCGGTTAGCTCGGCGTAAAGCTTCTCAGCAACTTCTTGTACGCGTGCCGATTTGTGCATATTCATCGGTACCAACGCGACTTGGAACGGCGCTAATGCGTCAGGCCAGATGATGCCGTATTGATCGTGGTTCTGCTCAATTGCTGCAGCAACAATACGAGATACGCCGATACCGTAACAACCCATGGTCAAGGTTTCGTGCTTACCGGTTTCGGTTAATACGCCAACTTTCATGGCTTCTGAATATTTCTTACCAAGTTGGAAAATATGACCGACTTCAATGCCGCGTTTAATTTGCAGTGTGCCGTGACCACATGGGCTTGGGTCACCGGCAACAACGTTACGCAAATCAAAGGTTTCTGGCAGAGCGACATCACGCTCCCAGTTGATATTAAAGTAGTGGAAGCCGTCATCGTTGGCACCGGCAGCGAAATCAGCCATAACCGCAACACTGCGATCAATAATGACAGGCATTGATAGGCCAACTGGGCCTAATGAACCAGGACCAGCGCCAATCGCTGCACGAATTTCTTCATCCGTTGCAAACACCAGCGGGCTTGCTACCAACTCGTGTTTGGCGGCTTTAATTTCGTTGAGTTCGTGATCACCTCGAATGATCAACGCTACCAGTTTGCCTTCTTCAGTGCCGTGCACAATGAGTGTTTTGACGGTTTTCTCAACTGGCACCTGGAATTGCTCAACCAATGCTGCAATGGTTTTTGCTTCTGGCGTAGCAACTTTCTCCATTTCCGCCGATGGCGCAGGGCGCGCAGTAGTAGGCGCTACGGCTTCAGCCATTTCCACGTTAGCGGCGTAATCAGAGCTGTCTGAAAACGCAATGTCATCCTCACCAGAGCTCGCTAACACATGGAACTCATGCGATGAGCTACCACCAATGGAACCGGTATCTGCAATAACCGGACGATAATCGAGACCGAGGCGCTCGAAGATGCGGCAGTAGGCTGCATGCATCACGTCATAGGTTTGCTGCAGGCTGTCTTGGTCTAAGTGGAACGAGTACGCATCTTTCATGATGAACTCACGTGAACGCATCACCCCAAAACGCGGGCGAATTTCGTCACGGAATTTGGTCTGAATTTGGAACAAGTTCAGTGGCAACTGTTTGTAGCTGCTAATTTCTTTACGTGCTAATTCGCTGATGACTTCTTCATGAGTTGGGCCTAAAACGAAGTCACGGTTATTTCGGTCGTGTAAACGAAGTAGCTCAGGGCCGTAGTCATTCCAACGACCAGACTCTTCCCACAAATCAGCGGGCTGAACCATTGGCATAAGAACTTCTAGAGCACCGGCGCGTTCCATTTCTTCGCGAACAACACGTTCCACTTTGCGCAGCACACGCAATCCGGTTGGTGTCCACGTATAGAGGCCGGCGGCAACTTTACGAATCATACCGGCGCGCAGCATCAATTGATGGCTGATAACTTCTGCGTCGGCAGGTGTTTCTTTTAATGTTCCTAATAAATATTGGCTGGTACGCATGTGATCCTCAAATTCCAGCAAAATTCCAATGGTGTAATTAACTTGAAATTCTATCAGTAGCGGCGCTGTGTCAAAAGCCTTTACTGATACTTATTACATGATTTTCTTGATTCAGCACGCGCCAACGAATATTCACGTTGTATAGCGTCATGCCGTATTCGCGGTCAGCGTCGTCGTGTTGTTGATACGCGGGGCGAGGATCTTGTGCTAGCACCTGCGTTATGAGTGCCTGTAATTCCGGATAGTGAGGCATCAACTGTTGCAATTCTTCTCGTGCTTGATCACTAAAAGTAGTCATCAAATTTTTCTCTGGCGCGGTTGGTGCAAATCCGCCAGTAGCCGCTTGTATAGCATCGGCGTAGGGCACGTAAGGCTTGATATCAATCACCGGTGTGTGATTTACCCAATCTGCACCTTGCACCTCAATAATGGTTTGTTTGTCTTGATGTTTGATATCGATAATTTGAACTACCGACATACCAATATTGTTTGGGCGGAACGTCGAGCGGGTGGCGAACACGCCGCGTTTCTCATTGCCACCAAGGCGCGGAGGGCGTACCAGAGGTTTCCAGCCCTGAGCTGTGGTTTGGTGAAATAAAAATAAAACCCAAATATGGGAGAACTCTTTTAGGCCGCGAACGCAATCAGGATGTCCATAGTCACCTTGCAACACGATGCGGGCTCTTGCCGCAGGTACGAGCCCAGGTTGTCGTGGTACGGCAAACTTCTCCGGGTAGGGTGATTCAATGAATCCTATCGGTTCAATGGTATGAGAAGTCATAATCGAATGCTCGGACATGGTTCGTGTATCTGGTCGAATTAAATTTGTGTTATTTGAGCATAATTTTGTGATTTTGACTAATTTATGATGAGAATCTCAGCATGGAATATTGAGTAACGTCTTGAAATTAAAGGGGTAAATAATTGGCATGATAATTGCTTTATAAACTTCGAGTGAATTTTTTACGTCCTATGAAGACGATGATGACAACATTAATAATTACGGAGACAACAACAATGAACCGTCAACGCACCACTTGGAGTATTGCTTTAGGAATGATCGCTGGTATTACCGTGATCAGCTTGCCATTTACAGCTTCTGCGCAACAACACGAAAAGCACATCGCTGCTGAATACACCGTAACCAATGCAACGGAAGTTAGTTTTGACTCTGGCGTAGGAACCATTACGTTTGAGCGCACTGAAGGCGATGTGATGGAAGTATCTATTCGTGCCTATAAAGATGATGACACTGTTTTTGACAAAGAAGGTAATGTTGAAGACGCTGAGCTTATTGCTGAGCAAGCAGGTGATCAATTAACACTTCGTGTGCCAAAGCAAGACGGTATTCAATTGGATTGGGTTGTTAAACTACCGAAAGTTAGCCGCGTTGAGACCGATCTTGGTGTGGGTGAAATTAGTGGGAATTTGTGGACCACGAACATCAACATTGACCTGGGTGTTGGTGAAGTTGATTTAGATATTTACGGCGACTATAAAACAATTAAAACGGATATTGGTGTTGGTGATAGCACAATTAGAGGGTTAGGCAATATTGAAAATAATCGCTTTTTAATGACAGCGAATAGCCGAGCTAATTCTGACGGAAAACATCGAGTCAGTGTGGATGCTGGTGTGGGTGATGTGAATATTACCGTTCATTAATTTTAAATAGTGAAATAAAAAGCCCCGCTTAGCGGGGCTTTTTTGTTTAAATGAGAAAGTCTTCTAAAGATTTACCGGAATCGACAGCTGCTTTTAATGCTTTAGGCATGCGACCTTGTCCGGTCCAAGTTACGCGGTTACCATCGTTATCGGTAATTTCGTATTTTGGTGGTTTTGGCGTACGTTTGGTTTTTACTTTTGCTGTGACTGAAGGCTCACCAACTAATTCGGCTAAATCAATTCCAGCTTCATCAATAAAGCGTTTTACTTCTTCGATTTTTCGCTGTTTTTCTACTTCAAGCTTTTTAAGCTCGGCCTCTTCTTCTTTCCGCTCTTCAATAACTTTATTTAATTTTTCGCGTACTTCTTCTAGTTCAGTGACAGATAGTTCCTTTACTGCTGCCTTTAAACGTCGTCCATGGTTTAAGATTTTTAAAAACTCGCTCATAGTTAGTCCAAATTATTAACAATGTGTGTAATTAATTTAATACGAAGTTTATTAAGACGACAATCTTAAAAATTTGTCTTAAATATCTTACACACAAAGTTAATTTAATTAAATGAATTACATATTTGGATAATTTGGTCCGCCAGTTCCTTCTGGTGTTACCCAAGTTATATTCTGTGACGGATCTTTAATGTCACATGTTTTACAGTGAATACAGTTTTGCGCATTAATTTTAAATACGGCTTCACCGTTTTCCTCAACCACTTCATATACACCCGCAGGGCAGTACCGTTGTGCGGGCTCGGCGTATTCTGGAAGGTTTACTGTTAATGGAATTGAGTTATCCTTCAATTGAAGATGACACGGTTGGTCTTCTTCATGGTTCGTATTCGATAAAAATACCGAGGATAAACGATCGAAGGTTAATTTATTATCCGGTTTCGGATAATCCAACGGTTTGCATTCACTCGCTTTACGCATTTGGCTGTGGTCAGTGCTCTCATCTTTAATGGTGAACGGTAATTTTCCACCGAACCAATTTTGGTCAACCGTGTTGTAAGCCCCGCCCAATATGGTGCCGAATTTGTGAACGGCTGGCCCAAAGTTACGTGAACAATACAGTTCTTCATAGAGCCATGACTTTTCAAAGCGCTCAGCGAAATCTTGCAACTCAACAGGGGTTTCATCGTGTTGTAATGCTGCGAAGATGCTCTCGGCGGCTAACATGCCTGATTTCATTGCGGTGTGGTTGCCTTTGATTTTGGCAAAGTTGAGCGTACCGGCGTTGCAGCCAACCAAAACCCCCCCTGCAAACGTCATTTTCGGTAAGGCATAGAAACCACCTTTGGCAATAGCACGTGCGCCATAGGTGACACGTTTGCCGCCTTTGAGCGTTTTTGCTATTTCAGAATGCGTTTTAAATTTTTGGAATTCGCCAAATGGGTTTAAGTACGGATTGCGGTAATTCAAATCGACAATTAAGCCCACATACACTTGGCCATCTTCAGCGTGGTACAAGTAGCCACCACCGCTAGCATCGTCAGTAAGCGGCCAACCGGTGGTATGAACAACCAGTCCTGGCTGGTGTTGTTCTGCTGGAATATCCCATATCTCTTTGAAACCAATTGCGTAGTGTTGCGGTGATTTGCCTTCAGTGAGGTTGAATTGCTCTTGCAAACGCTTACCTAGATGACCTCGGCAACCTTCTGCGAAAACCGTGTATTTTGCGCGAAGCTCCATGCCAGGTTCAAAACCAGGTTTTTGTTCGCCTTTACTGTCTATGCCCATATCGCCGGTAATGATGCCTGCGACACGATCATCTTCTAAAATAATGTCAGCGGCGGGGAAGCCAGGGAATATTTCTACTCCAAGTTGCTCAGCCTGTTCTGCTAACCAACGACAGACGTTCCCCATACTGGCGATGTAATTGCCTTTATTGTGGAATGTCTTTGGCACCATGAAACCGGGTAACTTCGTTGCTTTCTCGGCGCTCTTCAATAACATTATGTCGTCGCCAGTTACTTCCGTGTTGAGTGGCGCACCGCGCTCTTTCCAATCAGGGAACAATTCGTTCAACGCCCGCGGTTCAAATACGGCACCCGATAAAATATGGGCGCCTACTTCAGAGCCTTTTTCGACCACACAAATCATTAATTCTTGATCGTTTTCTTGTGCCTGCTGGGCAAGGCGTATGGCGCAGCTTAAACCCGCAGGGCCTGCACCAACTACTACGACATCAAATTCCATACTTTCGCGTTGCATAATTTACTCCTGGTAAGGCGTGTCATTATTTGTTTGATCAGGGTGTTCGAGCATACTTTGAACTTGTTCTGCTGGAACAGGGCGCGCGAGGAAATAGCCCTGCGCGGATAAACAATCACGCTGCAATAAAAAATCAATCTGTTGCTGTGTTTCTACACCCACCGCACAAATATGAATGCTTCGTTCATGGGCAAATTTTATCATGGTGTCGGCAATTAGCGCCTGCACTCTATTGTGAGGAATGTCACTCAGAAGTACCTGACTTATTTTAAGTAAATAAGGCGGACATATTTGCATGGCTTTCATGCTAGTGAAGTTTAAACCAGTACCATCAACCGTTAATTTCACGCCGATAGCTCTTAATTTTGCGAGTACGCCGTCTTTTTGACATGCATGGCTGCAGTACAAGTCTTCATGAATTTCTATGTACAAGTTTTCCGGCGGCACGTTATAGCGGCGTAGATTTGTCTGTAACAAGTCTGGAAATTCAGGTAAAGCTAATTGCTTACCCGATAAATTGATGTGAATGGTCAATTGTGCGTGGTCATCCGCAAGCCATTGCCCATAATCATTGAGAACTTTTTTCAGTAGGTTGTCGGTGAGCGGCACAATCAAACCGGTGTCTTCAATGAGTGATAAAAACTCTTCCGGTAGCGCTAATTCGCCATCATCTTGGCGCCAACGCATAAGAGCTTCCAATCCTGTCACATCCTTCGAGCGCAGGTCAAAAATTGGTTGATAATGAACTTCGACGCGGTGTGCTTCAACGGCCTTATGCAATTGCTCTAACAAAAATTGACGTTTTGAGAGCTCGGACTGGTGTGAACGATTGTAAATATTGATGCCATGATAGTCCGATTTTTTCGCTTGGTTTAAAGCCGCATCGGTATGACGCAACAGATTATCGGCATCAAAATCGGCATCATTGGCGAAGGCAATTCCCATTGATGCCGACGCATAAACTTCATGACTGTTGATGTAAAACTCCGGTTTCACAATACGAACTAACTGATCAGCAATTTCAGTTGCTTGTTGATCGGTTGTCACGCCTTCTTTCACCACTAAAAATTCATCGCCGCCAATACGAGCAATGAAATCAAATTTAACTGGGCAACGTTGAATACGGTGGGCAAGACGGCGTAATAATTCATCACCAATTTTATGGCCAAGTGCATTATTAATTTCTTTAAAATGATCGACATTGAGTTGAATCGCGACCAGTTGCCCTTGTTTAATCGCTAACTCTGGAAGTCGCTCATGTAAATAGCGGAGGAGGGCGTTTCGATTCGGCACCTCGGTTAATGCATCATGCTCGGATAGATAAGCCAGCTGTTGTTCGACTTCGTCGCGTTTTTGCAACTGCTGCATTAATTCTGCATTGTTGGTTTTCAGTCGCTCATAACGCTGCTGCTGCAACTTCATACGAAATACCAACAGCATAAAGAAACCAGTTATGAACATGCCTAATAGCGGCACAATGTAGGAATTAATCACATGCATTTCTGAAAATTTTAATGGTGTTGGCCACACCATAAATTGCCATTGTTGGTTCGCAACGCGAATCGTAAAGTCAGTATTCCAGCTATTTTTGAATTGCTGCTCTCCACTGAAAGCGTAAATTAAATCGTTATTCTGTTTAACTTCAACTTGATATCCCTCAATGATGTGATGATGAATGGTGCTTTTCAGCAACTCGGGTACATCAATGACCATTGCCACGTAATAACGTTGATCAACGTTGATAATTGGCAAGAATAATGCCAAATCGTGGGCGTTCAACGAGAGATTATGAGCAGGCATGAGGGTGGCTGTGTCAGTTGATTGTTGCAGTTTCATGACCTGTTCAGCGGTACCCTGATAACTATCGACAATAATCTGTTCTGCACCGTTTAAGAGCTCTTGATCAACGAAGTTTAGTTGTTCATCTAGAACGGTAATGTGTTGAACCGATTGATAGAAGGAGTTCACCGCCCGACGAAGCTGTGGGAGTTGTTGCGCTGGGCCGCTATCACTCATCTTTAATAGCTCGCCAGCAATTTCGCCTGCATAAAGTAAACGAATTAAGCTGCCGCGCACATTGCCCTCTAAGCTTTGTGCGTCGGCCCGCATGCGCTCTGCAATGCGTTTGTGATCGTATTGCTCGAGTATCAGAGCTGCAGCGATGGTTATTGACAGCCCTGTTACAGCGGTGATGATCAGAGAACGCCATTGCTTCATGCCGGAATTCCTATTGTTATTTTTATTGCCTAAGCTCTATGACTCAAGTTCGGGGCGATTACGGAACTGCTCTAATGCCTCGGGATTCGCTAAAGCATCGGTATTTTTTACTGTTTCACCATGCACCACTTGGCGAACGGCTAGCTCTACGATCTTGCCACTAATGGTGCGCGGAATATCCGTCACTTGGGCAATCACCGCAGGTACATGGCGAGGCGTTGCGTTGCGTCGAATAATCTGTCGAATCTCTTGTTGCAAGGCATCGTCAAGCGTTACGCCCTCACGTAAGCGTACAAATAACACAACACGTTCGTCATCTTGCCAGCGTTGACCAATGGCAATGCTTTCTAGCACGCAATCAATTTTTTCAACTTGGCGGTAAATTTCCGCAGTACCAATACGCACGCCACCTGGATTGAGAACCGCGTCAGAGCGACCGTAGATGATCACGCCGTCGTTGGCGGTCACTTCAGCATAGTCACCATGCGCCCACGTATTTTCAAAACGAGCAAAATAGGCATTAAAGTAACGTTGGCCATCGTTATCGTTCCAGAACCCTATCGGCATACAAGGGAAGCTATTACAGCATACTAGCTCGCCTTTTTCTTGCTCGACGGTTTTTCCATCATCATTGAATACTTGTACGTCTAGGCCAAGGCCTTTGCATTGCAGCTCGCCGCGATGTACTGGCAAAATCGGGTTACCAAGCGCAAAACAAGAGACAATGTCGGTACCACCTGAAATTGATGATAAGCACAGGTTAGATTTAATGTCGCGATAAACAAAATCAAAGCTTTCAGGTGCCAGCACAGAACCAGTAGTTAGAATAGATCGCAATGCGTTCAAGTTATGCTTCGTGCGCGGCGTATACTCAGCTTTCTCAAGCGCAGAAAGATACTTGGCGCTCGTACCAAACACACTGATTTGCTCTTGCTCGGCAATATCCCAGAGCACAGCAGGGCCTGGATAAAATGGTGAACCGTCAAACAACACCAGTGTTGCACCTTGAGCAAGGCCGGAAACCAGCCAATTCCACATCATCCAGCCGCACGTGGTGAAATAGAAAAACACATCGTCGCGATCAATGTCCGTATGCAAGGCATGCTCTTTCATGTGTTGCAATAAGGTGCCACCAATACCGTGAACAATGCATTTTGGCACACCGGTGGTACCCGAACTAAACATGATGTATAGCGGCGCATTGAACGGCATACGCACAAATTCTAGCGTGGTTACCGAGCGGTCGAGATAGTCGTTCCAGGCTATCGAGCTAGCGTCATATTGATGCTCAAAACCTGCAAAATTAACGATAATTGTGGTTTCAACCGAGCTGAGTTCAGCACGAATGGCGTTTACTTTTTCGCTGATGTCGAGTTGCTTGCCGTTATAAAAGTAACCGTCAACGGTAATAAAGAGTTTTGGCTCAATTTGGCCAAACCGATCGACCACACCTTGTACGCCAAAATCGGGGGAGCAACTTGACCAAATAGCGCCTAAGCTTGTGGTTGCCAACATTGCAATAATGGTTTCAATACAGTTTGGCATCATTGCTGCAACACGATCACCGGCAACAACGCCTTGTTGTTTGAAGGCTGCAGCTAATGCAGCGACCTCATGGCGCAATTCGGCGTAAGTTAATTGTTGTCGCGCGCCATTTTCGCCGCGAAAAACGAGGGCGATATGATCATCTTGATACCGCAGAAGATTTTCTGCGAAATTTAGTTTTGCATAAGGAAACCATTGCGCACCAGGAATTTTGTCGCCGTCGATAAGCGTGCGCTCACCGGCATTGCCAATCACATCAAAATAGTTCCAAATGCCACGCCAAAAAATTTCATGATGTTGAACAGACCAATCGTGAAGTTGGCTATATGTTTCTAGGTTAGTGCCGTGTTCGCGGTTCACGCTCTGCATGAAATCGGTCATGCGAGCGGCTGCAATTTGGTTTGCGTCAGGTTGCCACATGATTTTAGTTGTCATTTTGTGTGTTCCTGTTTAGCTAATTCTGCGAGTGCAACATTTGAGCGCGGACCATGATTCAAGTGTTGGCAAATTGCCGCGCCAGCATGTACGAGTTGGTTGAGATCAACTCCCGTATCAATCCCCATACCATGCAGCATGTACACCACATCTTCGGTCGCGACATTGCCGCTGGCCCCTTTGGCATAAGGACAGCCGCCAAGCCCAGCTACCGCGCTATCAAGCGTGGCAACCCCCATAGGTAAACAGCTGGCAATGTTCGCCAGCGCTTGGCCGTAGGTATTATGGAAGTGTAATGCGAGTTGTTGCATTGGCACTTTATCTGCGACAGCGCTTAACATGCGCTGCGCATGGAGTGGGGTACCGACACCGATAGTGTCGCCAAGAGATATTTCATAACAGCCCATTTGCCAGAGTTTTTCGGCTACATACGCTACGTCGGTAAGACTGACCTCACCTTGATAAGGACAACCCAGCACACAGCTCACATAGCCGCGTACTTTCATATTTTGTGCTTGTGCCGCTTCGATTACCGGCGCGAAGCGTTCGAGACTTTCGGCAATGCTGCAATTGATATTTTTTTGGCTAAAGGCTTCTGATGCCGCACCAAATATGGCCACTTCATCGGCTCCAGCAGCGATAGCCGCTTCGAAGCCTTTTAAATTTGGCGTTAAAGCGGCGTAGGTGCGATTGTCGAGGCGTTCGATACCAGCAAATACCGCGGCGCTGTCAGCCATTTGCGGTACCCATTTAGGGCTCACGAAGGCACCAGTCTCAATATACGACAAGCCAGCGCGCGCCAACGCATTCACGAGTTCAATTTTCGCCTCAACGGGCACTGCTTGCTCGTTTTGCAACCCATCACGTGGGCCAACTTCAACAATTTTCACCTGTTGCGGCAAACTCATGGGGTATCCTTATTCATCTTTCAAACTAATCAATTCAGCGCCATCACTGACAAGATCACCAGCTTGATAGAATACTTGGGCAATTTCACCGTCGCGTGGTGCACGAATGGTATATTCCATCTTCATCGCTTCCATAATCACCAGTGCTTGGTCTGCAGTGACAGTATCGCCAGCTTTAACCATCACCTGAACGACTGTACCATTCATTGGTGCAGTGAGGCTGCCAGCTGCAGTCTCTTGCTCAAGTGTATCAGTGACATTATGGCGATTGAAACGCAAGCTCGCGTGCTCGGTCATCACGACAATATCGTGCTCTGCACGTAAAATGTGGGCTTGGAAGCGGTGGCCATTCTTGCTAAAGAACCACTGCTCGCCAATACGATCAACTTGCCACGCGTCGTTGCTGTCAACTTGATACCAAGATTGCTTGCGCTCAACCAACTGAATATCGTGAATAGTGTCACCATATTGCAGGTTGAGGCCGAATTGCCGCGGTTGGTTTAAACGAAAACTATGTTGGGTAAACCATGGATTTTGGTTGCCCACTGATTTTTCATCAAAGCGTTCAGCCAAAGTTGCCATTACCGCATAGTCGTTCACCAAATGGCTTGTGTCTGGGAACAAGTCCGCTTCATATTTTTCAATAAAGCGAGTGGTTAATTCTGCTTGGCCAAATTTCTTGTGGCTGGCAATACGTCGTAAGAAATCAATATTGGTGCGTACACCAGCAACGCGATAGTCGTTTAGTGCTTGAATAAGTCGACGCAGCGCAACGGTGCGGTTCTCACCCCAAACAATGAGTTTGGCGATCATTGGATCATAGTATGAGCTGACTTCATCGCCAGCGATAACGCCGCTATCGATGCGCACATAATCGTTACTTGCAGGTGGTTGCAGCACGTGCAGCGTTCCGGTGCTTGGCAAAAACTCATGATCGGGGTCTTCGGCATAAATTCGTGCTTCAAATGAATGGCCGTTCACTTCAATCTGATCTTGAGCTAGGGGCAGGGGTTCGCCACTAGCCACCATAAGTTGCCACGCAACCAAGTCTTGACCCGTCACCATTTCAGTGACTGGATGCTCCACTTGCAAACGCGTATTCATTTCCATGAAGTAGAATTTGTTGTCAGTATCCAGTAAGAACTCAACGGTACCGGCGCCAACATAATCAATCGCTTGCGCAGCACGCACAGCGGCTTCGCCCATCGCTTGACGGGTATTGGTGCTCATGGATGGTGCTGGTGCTTCTTCAATGACCTTTTGATGGCGACGTTGTACCGAGCAGTCGCGCTCAGCTAGATAAACAGCGTTGCCGTGCTCATCACAAAATACTTGAATTTCGACATGGCGTGGGTTGCCGATGAATTTTTCCACGAGCATTTTGTCATTGCCAAACGAGGCTTGCGCTTCGCGTTTAGCTGAGCTCAAGGCTTCATCAAATTGTTTTGCGTTCTCGACCACGCGCATGCCTTTACCGCCACCACCATAAGCTGCCTTTAACAGCACTGGGTAACCAATTTTTTCGGCTTCGGTACGCAATTTTTCAGCGCTTTGCTCACTACCGTGATAGCCCGGCACCAGCGGTACGCCAGCTTCGCTCATAATTGCTTTGGCGGCGCTCTTCGAACCCATTGCAGCAATGGCACTGGTTGGTGGCCCAACAAAGATAATATTGTTGCTAGCACACGCGTCGGCAAAATCTTCGTTCTCTGATAAAAAGCCATAACCAGGGTGAATGGCATCGGCGCCGGTTTGCTTTGCGGCGGCAATAATTTTATCGATGACCAGATAACTCTCCGCACTTGGCGCGGCGCCAATATGAATACTCTCATCGGCTAACTGTACGTGTTGGGAGTGACGATCTGCATCAGAGTAAACCGCTACAGTACGCACACCCAGTTCTCTAGCCGTTTTGATAATGCGGCAAGCAATTTCGCCGCGGTTAGCAATTAGCAATTTTTGCAACATTGCTGTTCCTTAATTATTGAGTTGTTTTCCAGTTCGGCGCGCGCTTTTCTAAAAATGCACTGAGGCCTTCTTGGCCTTCTGCCGAAACCCGAATTTCTGCGATACGTTCAATGGTCACGCGTCGTGTATTTGCGTTGAGCGGCTGTTGATCGATATCTAATGCAAGCTGCTTGGCCGCGCTAACTGCCGCCGGACTGTTGGTAACCAAACTGTCAATTAATGGACGTACAGCAGTTTGTAGATCGTCAACGACTTCGTGTACCAAACCAATTTGGTGGGCTATTTCCGCACCAAAACGCTCAGCCGTAACCATATAACGACGTGATTGACGAGTGCCGATGGCGCGCATGACGTATGGGCTGATGACAGCCGGAATCAAGCCGATTTTCACTTCGCTTAAGCAGAAGCTACTAGCAGGCGTTGCGAGCGCGATATCACAACAGGCCGCTAAGCCAACGGCACCACCAAATGCTGCCCCTTGCACTAGGGCAATGGTGGGCTTTGGTAACTCGTCAAGCTCTTGCATAAGGCGTGATAGTTCACCCGCGTCAGCAATATTCTCATCGTAATTTTTAGCGGCCATGGAGCGCATCCAGCCTAAATCAGCGCCCGCTGAGAAGTTTTTGCCATTTGATTGCAGAACGAGGACGCGAACATTGTCATTGGCGCGAACGTCATCGAGAGCATGTAAAAGTTCGGCGATCATGCTGTCATCAAAGGCATTATGAACCTCTGGTCGATTTAAAGTCAGATACGCCACGTGACCACTGATCGTGAGATCGATTGCTTGGTATGCCATAACGCCTCCTTACATCCGGAATACGCCGAACTTGGTGTCGGCAATTGGTGCATTGTTGGCAGCGGCTAAGCTGAGCCCTAAAACAGTGCGTGTTTGCGCCGGATCGATAATGCCATCGTCCCATAGCCGTGCCGAAGCATAGTAGGGATGACCCTGTTTTTCGTAGGTATCGATAATCGGCTGTTTAAGCTTCTGCTCGTCTTCGGCGCTCATGGTTTCGCCTTTACGTGCCAAGTTATCTTTGGTGACTTGCGCCATAACGCCGGCAGCTTGCTCACCGCCCATCACAGAAATACGAGCGTTTGGCCACATGAACATTAAGGTTGGGTCGTAGGCGCGGCCACACATACCATAGTTACCTGCACCATAACTGCCACCAATGAGAACAGTGAACTTAGGTACTTGGGCACAGCTTACTGCGGTCACCATTTTGGCGCCGTGTTTTGCAATACCTTCAGCTTCGTACTTTTTACCAACCATGAAGCCGGTAATATTTTGCAAAAACACTAACGGAATTTTCCGTTGCGCGCACAGCTCAATGAAGTGCGCGCCTTTTTGTGCTGACTCTGAGAACAAAATACCGTTGTTGGCAACAATTCCGACCGGATAGCCGTGAATACGAGCAAAGCCAGTAACCAACGTATTACCGTAATTCTGTTTAAACTCGTCGAAATCAGAGTCATCAACAATGCGCGCAATCACTTCACGCACGTCGTATGGTTTACGTAAATCGGTACCCACAATGCCGTATAGCTCTTTGGCATCGAAGCGAGGTTCTTTCACTTCGCTTGGCTGAACCGGTTCTGCACCGCGATAATTTAATCGAGCAACAGACCGACGCGCGAGCGCCAAAGCATGTTCATCATTCATTGCAAAATGATCGGCGACGCCAGACACGCGGGTGTGAACATCGGCACCGCCAAGCTCTTCCGCGCTTACTTCTTCACCTGTCGCCGCTTTAACTAACGGTGGCCCAGCTAAGAAAATGGTGCCTTGCTCTTTAACAATGATACTTTCATCTGCCATCGCCGGCACGTAGGCGCCACCTGCAGTACAAAGACCCATAACCACAGCAATCTGTGGAATGCCCTTCGCAGACATGTTGGCTTGGTTAAAGAAGATACGACCGAAGTGATCACGGTCTGGAAATACTTCGTCTTGGCGCGGCAAGTTTGCGCCACCTGAATCTACTAAATAGATACAGGGTAGGTGACAGCGCTCGGCTATTTCTTGCGCACGAAGGTGTTTTTTCACCGTCAACGGGTAGTAAGTACCACCTTTTACCGTCGCGTCGTTGGCAACAATCATACATTGCACACCTTCAACACGACCAATTCCGGCAACCACGCCCGCAGCAGGAACGTAATCTTCGTAACAATCCCACGCTGCAAATTGGCCAATTTCAAGAAATGGCGAACCGCTGTCGAGTAATTTTTCGATACGTTGGCGCGCTAATAACTTACCGCGAGATAGATGGCGTTCTTGGTATTTCGGGCCGCCACCTTGTTTAATTTGTTCTGCTTTAGCAAATAAATCGTCAACCACTTCTTGCATGGCTTGTTGATTCGCCAAAAACGTCTCGTCTTTTGGGTTCACTGTGCTGGTTAATACCGTCACGATTGCGACTCCTGATAATTAGTTGCGCAAAATTAAGCTGATTCGCTGAATAGCTCGCGGCCAATCAACATACGACGAATCTCTGAGGTGCCGGCGCCAATTTCATACAATTTTGCGTCGCGCAATAAGCGCCCGGTCGGATACTCGTTAATGTAACCGTTTCCGCCCAGTAATTGAATGGCATCAAGAGCCAATTGTGTCGCTAATTCAGCAGCATACAATATGGCTCCAGCAGCATCTTTACGCGTAGTTTCACCGCGGTCGCATGACTGCGCAACGGCATAAACATAAGCACGAGCCGCGTTGGTACGGGTGTACATGTCTGCAACTTTCCCTTGCACTAATTGGAACTCCCCGATGGCTTTGCCGAATTGCTTGCGGTCGTGAACGTAGGGAACTACCACATCAAGACAAGCTTGCATGATGCCGCATGGTCCTGCCGCAAGCACAGCGCGCTCATAATCGAGACCGCTCATTAGCACTTCAACACCGCAGTCGACTTCGCCTAGGACGTTTTCAGCAGGAACTTTGCAGTTTTCAAATACTAGTTCACAGGTATTCGAACCACGCATACCTAATTTATCCAGCTTCTGAGCGGTGCTAAAACCAGCAAAATCTTTTTCAACAATAAACGCAGTAATACCGCGTGAGTTTTTATCAGGCGACGTTTTCGCATAAACCACAAGTACATCGGCATCAGGACCGTTGGTGATCCACATCTTATTACCGTTAAGCACGTAGTGGTCGCCTTGCAGTTCAGCGCGTAGTTTCATGCTGACCACGTCAGAGCCCGCATTCGGTTCGCTCATTGCTAACGCACCAACATGCTCGCCACTGCATAATTTCGGTAGATATTTTTCTTTTTGTGCCTGATTACCGTTGCGGGCAATTTGGTTTACACAAAGATTTGAGTGTGCGCCGTAACTTAATCCAACTGAAGCAGATGCGCGGCTGATCTCTTCCATCGCGACAACGTGTTCGAGGTAACCAAGACCAGAACCACCGAACTCTTCAGGAACCGTCATACCGAGTAAGCCGAGGTCACCCATTTTGCGCCACAAATCAGCAGGGAATTCATTTTTCTCATCAATTTCCGCAGCACGTGGTGCAATTTCATCACGAGCAAAGGCATTGACTGATTCGCGAATCATTTCCGCGGTTTCACCAAGGCCGAAATTAAAGGTGGTGTACTGACTAATCATAACTACTCCTGATTTGCTACTGCAGAACTTGTTGTCGATTGATCTGCTCCAATTTCAGCAAGTTCATCGCGACAACGATCTTCTAAGTTGGTGAGCTCTACTAAAAGAACCTTAATATCTTCAAGTTGTTGCTTGAGTGACATTTTCTTGTCATCAATCAACGCTAAAACGGTATGCAGCTGACGTGCGCTGCTATTTTCCATGTCATACAAGTCAAACAAATTTTTGGTTTCTGCCAACGAGAACCCAAGCCGTTTACCCCGTAAAATAAGCTTCAAACGTACACGATCTTTATTCGTATAAAGCCGTGTTTGCCCCTGTCGCTTGGGCGATAGTAGGCCTTGGTCTTCGTAAAACCGGATGCTACGAGTGGTAATGTCGAATTCGCGGGCTAATTCGCCGATGCTGTAGATGGTTGTTGCGTTCATTTTTGCTTGCTTGTCATGGTTGAGAGCGTTAAGCTTAAAACAAGTTGACGTTAACGTAAAGGTAAGAAAAGCCGAAAAGCGTTATTCGTTATTCGTTATTCGTTATTCGTTACTGGTTATTCGTTCGCTCAGCTCGCTCAATGGTTATTTCGTATAAAATCGGAAGTAGCGCGATGCGATAGTTTGAAAGCTAGACGTCATTGTATTCTCGAATAACGAATAACGAATAACGAATAACGTTTTTGGGTCTTCAAGGGAGTATTTATGTCTGATGCAGTAGTGATTGTTGCCGCCAAACGCACCCCAATGGGTGGCTTTCAAGGCAGTTTGACCGAAGTGAGCGCCCCCAATTTAGGCGCCATCGCCATCAAAGCAGCGCTTGCAGAGAGCGGGTTGCGTGGCGACGACGTGCAGGAAGTCATTATGGGCAACGTGTTGCCGGCCGGTTTAGGGCAGGCGCCTGCGCGTCAGGCAACATTGTATGCAGGGCTACCGCGCAGTGCTGGCGCGACAACCATTAATAAAGTGTGCGGTTCTGGCTTGAAAGCGGTGATGTTCGCGCATGATTTAATTCATGTTGGTTCGGCCGATGTGGTGGTAGCTGGTGGCATGGAAAGCATGTCGAATGCGCCTTATTTGCTGAAAAAAGCGCGCGCAGGTTTCCGCATGGGCCACGATGCCATTTATGATCACATGATGTTGGATGGTCTTGAAGATGCTTACGAAGGCAAGGCTATGGGCTGTTATGCACAGAGCACTGCTGATGACTATGGTCTTGGTCGTGAAGCGATGGATAACTTTGCTTTGGCTTCATTAAGCCGCGCTCAAACAGCAATTAAAGACGGTTTGTTCAAAGATGAAATTGTGCCGGTCACCTACAGCACGCGTAAGGGCGATGTTACCGTTGAAATTGATGAGCAACCAGGCAAAGCCATGCCGGATAAAATTCCAGGTTTACGCCCAGCGTTTGCCAAAGATGGCACGATTACGGCAGCGAACTCGAGCTCAATTTCAGACGGTGCTGCCGCATTGGTATTGATGCGTGAAAGCGAAGCGAAAGCGCGAGGCTTAAAACCGTTAGCACGTGTTGTCGGGCATGCGACGCACTCACAAGCGCCAGCTGAATTTACCGTGGCGCCAATTGGTGCGATGAACAAATTGCTCGATAAGGTTCAATGGAATAAAGACGACGTTGACTTGTGGGAAATTAACGAAGCCTTCGCGATGGTGACCATGCTCGCTATGCAGCAAATGGATATTGACCATGACAAAGTGAATGTTCATGGCGGCGCTTGCGCACTTGGTCACCCAATTGGTGCCAGCGGCGCACGTTTGCTCGTTACGTTGCTGCACGCGCTGAAACAGCGCGGCAAGCAACGTGGTATTACGTCGCTTTGTATTGGTGGCGGCGAAGCCGTAGCTGTCGCTGTTGAAATGATCTAGCTTGATCGTTTTGACGCGAGCCATACTGAGCTAATCAGAATGGCACCGCCGAGGGCAAGCCGTGGCCAGTCTACGGCTTGACCCCAAAACGCATAGTTAATCAGCAAGCCCGCTGGAATAAGCATATTATTCATGGTGGCAAGTTGGGCAACGTTAACGCGCTTCGCACCAAGGTTCCATGCCAGATAACCAAGGCCGGATGCGCCGAGACCAAGCCACAGTAAAATACCCCATTCTAGCTGGGTTGTTGGTACTTTAGAGAAATCGGCAAAGAGTGCCATCGCAATACCAGATGCAGCGGTGGCGCCAATGAAGAATAGGGCGAAGGCGTGTACTTGATTACGAGCATCACCAAGTTCGAGTCGTTTATAAAAGACTTGCCCAGCCGCGAAACATAGGTTGGCTGCTTGAATCAATAAGAAGCCAATGACAAATGAATCGCTAAGTGTTTCAAAGCGGATGACGGCGGCACCAATGACGGCGACAACCGCTGCAAGCCACCAACGAGCCGGTAAATGTCGACGTTGGAAAATCACGTCGTCGATAAGCGTCACATAAAGTGGCGTAAAAATCGTAAATAAAAGTACTTCAGGAACGGATAGATAAAGAAATGCGTGGTAGAGGAAAAGATACATCACGCCAATTTGAATGGCACCAATAACGGCGAGCTGCCATTGCTGTCGAAAAGCAAGACGAGCAGGGCGCCAAAGCGGTAAAAACAAAGCAAGCGCAAGGATCATGCGGATAAATACGGCAATATAACCGTCGACATGGCCGGCAAGAAACTCCCCGATGAGTGAAAAGCTTGCAGCCCATAGTGCGGTCACAGCCCAAAGTATCCACATAGTTATTTTCCTTTTTTAATTTGCGCTTTTGGTTGCAGAACTTTCGCGATAGTACTGCGGTGATATACCCATCGTTTTCTTAAACAGTCGCGAAAAATAATACGGGTCATCGAAACCGAGTTGTTGACTGATTTGACGAATTGAATCGGTTGAAGCATCTAACAACTGACAGGCTATTTTAACCCGAATTTGATTAAAGTAACGCATCGGGCTAGTACCAGTGAATTGTTTGAATTTTTTGCTGAAATGAAAGCGCGATAACCCAGCAAAATCAGCAAAATCGTCTAGGCTTAAGTCGCGATGCGAGTTGTCGTACATAAAGCGTTCGAGTGCCGGTAAATCAAAGCCTTGTGGCGCCTGCATGGTTGCCGTTAAGCGCGGTAATTCAGCAATAATTCGCTGCAGTAAACTGGCGGCGACCACCGCCGCGGCAAACTGATGACGTTGGGTTTGCAAATTGAGTAGGTCGGTAACCACTGGAATAAGTTGTCGCCAGCGAGCTAGCGTTAATACCGGTTGCTGGTCGGTTAATTCAAGAAATTCAGGGCATGCCGCTGCTGCGGAACCTTGAAAGTGTGCCCAGTAAATGCTCCAGGGCTGTTCGGCGTGCGCTGCATAAGCGTGAGCCTGCCCAGCTGGTAATAGCAATAATTGTCCAGCACGGAGCGTGCCGCTGGCCGTCTCGGTTCGATACCAGCCGCTACCGCGATGGCAAAATATGAGTAGGTAATCGGTGTGTTGCTGGCGTTCTACTTGGTGCCCTTGGGCATCGACATAATGTCCGTATGCAAGCGGATATAAATGTTTCGTCAGTGGATGGCGAGCTAGTTGTCGGGTCAATTGTAATGGCAAAACAACGCGTGAACTTCCCGTTGGAAGTGGCCACGATGAAGGTTGGCTCATGGAAGGCTCCGAGATCGCAATTTTGTCCATTATAGGGGCAAAATCGTCGATGTTAAAGGACTTCGAAAACAACGACAATGAATGAACGGCAAAAGCGTTAGTCGTTATTCGTTATTGGTTATTCGTGAGCGTTGTTTGCTCGTTAACTCTGTATCGAGGTTTGAGCGCTTTTCGATGTGTGAATTTTTGAACCATTTTTGATTGGTTTTTGTCTTTTTCGAATAACGAATAACGAATAACCAATAACGAATAACGAATAACGAGTAACGAATTCAATAAAGAGGTTATACAGATGAGCAAGAAAGTTCCTTTATTTATCGACGGCGAATTCGTGCAGTCGAACACCAGTAACTGGATTGACGTGACCAACCCAGCCACGCAAGAAGTGATTGCACAAGCACCTTGCGCGACACAAGACGAGATGAAAAAAGCGGTTGAGAGCGCGAAAAAAGCGTTTTTGACTTGGAAAGAAGTGCCAGTTTCTGAGCGTGCGCGTGTGATGATGCGTTATCAAGCGTTGCTGAAAGAGCACCATGATGAAATTGCTGAGATTCTTGCCAGCGAAACCGGCAAAACCTTTGATGATGCGAAAGGCGACGTATGGCGTGGTATCGAAGTAGTTGAGCATGCAGCGAACATTCCATCATTGCTGATGGGTGAAACGGTTGAGAACGTTGCGCGCGGCATTGACAGCTACAGCTACACACAGCCACTTGGTGTTTGTGCGGGTATTACACCATTTAACTTCCCTGCGATGATTCCACTTTGGATGTTCCCACTGGCGATTGCCTGCGGTAACACATTCATTTTGAAACCATCTGAGCAAGATCCATTAACGCCAACGCGTTTGGTTGAGTTGTTCGAGCAAGCAGGCGCTCCAAAAGGCGTGTTGCAAGTTATTCACGGCGGTAAAGAGCAGGTTGACTTCTTATTAGACGAACCTGCCGTACGCGCGATTTCGTTTGTTGGTTCAGTGGCTGTAGGTCAATACATCTATCGCCGCGGTACTGAAAACATGAAACGCGTTCAAGCATTTGCTGGTGCGAAAAACCACTGCGTGATCATGCCTGATGCCAACAAATCACAAGTGATTAGCAACCTGGTTGGTGCTTCGGTAGGTGCTGCGGGTCAGCGTTGTATGGCGATTTCTGTTGCGGTATTCGTTGGTGCGGCACGTGAGTGGATTCCGGAAGTTGCTGCTGAACTTGCGAAAGTGAAGCCAGGCGCGTGGAACGATAAAGATGCAGCTTACGGTCCAGTGATCAGTCCGCAAGCGAAGCAGCGCGTTGAGAACTTTATTGCGCAAGGCCAAAAAGAAGGTGCTGAGCTGTTAGTTGATGGTCGCAACTGTAAAGTTGAAGGTTTCCCGAACGGTAACTGGGTTGGTCCAACTATGTTTGGTAAAGTGACCACCGACATGGAAATCTACAAGAATGAGATTTTCGGTCCAGTATTGTGCGCCACTGAAGTTGAAACACTCGATGACGCATTAGCCATGGTCAATGCGAACCCATACGGCAACGGTACGTCAATCTTTACGGCAAGCGGTGCAGCGGCGCGTAAATATCAGCACAACGTTGAAGTTGGTCAAGTGGGTATCAACATTCCAATTCCGGTACCACTGCCGTTCTTCTCATTCACCGGCTGGAAAGGGTCATTCTTTGGTGACTTGCATGCTTATGGTAAGCAAGCGGTGCGCTTCTACAGTGAAACCAAAACCATTACAGCTCGTTGGTTTGAAAGCGATATCGCTGATGCCAATGGTCCAAATATGACGATTCATTTGAAGTAATAGGACGTTGTCATGAACTTTAATTTAACTGACGACCAACAAGCTTTTGTCGATACGGCAAAAGCTTTTGCTGAGAAAGAACTTGCGCCATTTGCTGCGCAGTGGGATGAAGAATCACACTTCCCAGTTGAAGTATTCCGTAAAGCCGGTGAAATGGGCTTTATGGGTATGTACACCCCAGAAGACGCCGGCGGCTTCGGCATGAGTCGATTAGACGCGGCGTTGATTTTTGAACAATTATCGATGGGTTGTACCGCCACCACCGCCATGATGACCATTCACAACATGGTAACTTGGATGATTGGCTCGTTCGCGAAACCAGATGTGATTGAACAGTGGGTTCCAGAATTAGTGACGGGTGAGAAGTTAGGTTCTTATTGTTTGACTGAACCTGGTGCTGGGTCTGATGCGGCAAGCTTGCGAACCACTGCGAAAAAAGATGGCGATGAGTACGTGTTAAACGGCTCGAAAATGTTCATCTCAGGTGCCGGTAGTACCGACGTACTCGTTGTTATGGCGCGCACTGGTGAAGCTGGGCCGAAAGGTATTTCTGCATTTGTCGTACCAGCTGATGCAGCTGGTATTAGCTACGGCAAAAAAGAAGCGAAGATGGGCTGGAATGCTCAGCCAACTCGTTTGGTTACTTTTGAAGATGTTCGTATTCCGGCTGATAATTTGCTTGGCGAAGAAGGCGAAGGCTTTAAGTTTGCCATGATGGGACTAGACGGCGGCCGTATTAATATCGCGGTATGCTCAGTCGGCACTGCGCAAGCAGCGTTAGAAACAGCAACCAACTACATGCACGAACGCACGCAGTTCGGTAAAGAGCTAGGCCACTTCCAAGCGTTGCAGTTTAAGCTAGCTGATATGGCTACCGAGCTTGTTGCTGCGCGTCAGATGGTTCGCTTGGCGGCATTCAAAGTTGATAGCAACGATCCAGATAAAACCACCTATTGCGCGATGGCAAAACGTTTTGCCACCGACGTTGGCTTCCAAGTGTGTAACGAAGCGCTGCAAATTCACGGCGGTTACGGTTACATCAAGGAATACCCGCTTGAACGTCATGTGCGCGATGTACGCGTGCATCAAATTCTTGAGGGCACCAACGAAATTATGCGGGTGATTATCGCACGCCGCCTACTCGCCGATATGGACCGAGCCATCCTTTAAGGGTGGCTTTTCTGTCTTAAAAGGAGGTCATTATGGATCCAGTAGTATTGTTCGACGAGCTTGAAGCAAGTAACGGCAAACGCATTGGTATCATCACCCTAAACTCAGAAAAATCATTGAACGCGTTAAGCTTACCTATGATTCAGCTGTTGCAACCACAGCTGCAGCAATGGGCAAACGATGACGCTATTGCCTGCGTATTTATGCAAGGGGCGGGTGAGAAAGCTTTCTGCGCTGGTGGCGATATTGTGGCCATGTACAAAGCCATGCAAGCGAAGCCAGGCGTGTTGGTTGATGAGGTTGCTGACTTTTTTAGCCAAGAATACCGACTTGATTACGCCATTCACACCTTCCCAAAGCCGCTTGTGCTTTGGGGGCACGGCATTGTGATGGGCGGTGGTATGGGCCTCATGAACGGTGCCAGCCATCGTATTGTGACTGAGCGCTCGTTGTTGGCTATGCCGGAAGTGACGATTGGTTTGTACCCTGATGTTGGCGCGACCCACTTTTTGAATCAAATGCCTGAGGGCTGTGGCCTATTCTTAGGGCTCACTGGCGCGCACATGAACGCGACAGATGCGCTGTATTTGAAACTGGCGGATCATTTTGTGGCAAGCACCAGTAAAGACGACGTACTCGCAGGCTTGAAAGACGTGAAGTGGGGCGATACCGCTGCATTGAATCACCAAAAAGTGACTGATGTTCTCAATGGCATTGGCATGCGCGATAGCAATCAGCGTCCTGCTGGACAAGTGGAAGCCCACCAGCAATTGATTAAAAAGTTGACGCAAGGTGCTGACATCGAAGCCGTTGTTAATGCAATTGTGAATGATACGACCGATGACAAATGGCTAGCTCGCGCCCGTCAAACCCTGGCGGCAGGTTGTCCAATGACTGCTCATATTGTGTGGAATCAATTACAACACGGCGCTGATTTGAGTTTAGCTGACTGCTTCCGTCTTGAATTAACCTTATCGGTTCAATGTGCGATGCGCGGCGATTTCGCAGAGGGTATTCGCGCGCTGTTAATTGATAAGGATAAGCAGCCGAAGTGGCAGCATGGTTCGGTTGGTGAGGTTTCGGCTGAAGAGGTTGATGGCTTTTTCACGTCGCCATGGGCGGCAGCTGATCACCCACTCGCAACTTTAGGTAAGTGATAAAAAGCGTTGTTCGTTATTCGTGCGTTCGCTTTGCTCACTGTTCGTACGTGCTTCGCACTGTTCGAATAGCGCAGCGGACGAATAATGAACAACGAATAACGAACAACGAATAACGAACAACGAATAACGAACAACGAATAACGAGCAACGAATAACGAGGTTCTTATGGCGAATGTTGGATTTATTGGGCTTGGCAATATGGGCGGCCCGATGGCTGCAAACCTTTTCAAAGGCGGCCATCAGGTTAAAGTTTTTGATTTAGCAGAAGTAGCATTGCAGGCAGCGAAAGACGCCGGTTGCAGCGTGGCCGGCTCGGCCAATGAAGCGGCGCAAGGCGTTGATTTCGTGATTACCATGTTACCTGCAGATAAACACGTTGAGAGTGTTTACTTGGGTGATAATGGCTTGATTCACGAATTACCAAGCAGCACACTCGTGATTGACTGCAGTACGATTAGCGCAGAAACAGCACGTAAGGTTGGTCAAGCATTAGCAGCGGAAGGTATTTCGTTTATTGATGCACCAGTTTCTGGTGGTGTTGGTGGCGCGAAGGCCGGTACGCTGACCTTTATCTGTGGTGGTGATACAACCGCAGTTGATCGTGCGCGCGATGTATTGCAACACATGGGCAAAAACATCTTCCGTGCCGG
Organism: Pseudidiomarina andamanensis; assembly: GCF_009734345.1. Lineage (GTDB taxonomy): Bacteria > Pseudomonadota > Gammaproteobacteria > Enterobacterales > Alteromonadaceae > Pseudidiomarina > Pseudidiomarina andamanensis. The sequence continues at coordinate 448,070 of NZ_CP032551.1, forward strand.
TGATACAGGCGCTGGTCAAGTTGCGAAAATCTGCAACAATATGTTGCTGTCGGTGTTAATGATTGGTACTTCGGAAGCGTTGCAGTTGGGCATTGCTCATGGTCTTGATCCGAAAGTGCTGTCGGAGATTATGTCGAAGAGTTCCGGTAGCAACTGGACTTTAGATGTATATAATCCTTGCCCTGGTGTGATGGATAATGTGCCTTCAAGCAACGGCTACCAAGGTGGCTTTTTAGTTGACTTGATGAGTAAAGACCTTGGCCTGGCACAGCAAGCGGCGTTAGCTAGCGGTGCGGCGACCCCAATGGGTGGTTTAACTCACAACTTGTATCGCAGTTGGTCACAGCTTGGACACGGTCGTGAAGACTTCTCCAGTATCTTTAATTTCGTTAAAGCGAATAAAAAATAACCGATAACGAACGGGGAAATTATGAAAATTGCTGAAAGTACCATTGTTATTACCGGTGGCGCCCAAGGTTTGGGCCGCGCGATGGCTGAACATTTTGCCGCAGAAGGCGCGCAATTGGCGCTGATTGATATGAATGCCGACACGCTGACTGAAGCTGAAGGTATTTGTACGGCTAAAGGTGCCAAGAAGGTTAAAGGCTACGTTGTGAACGTAACCGACGAAGCAGCTGTTGAGCAGGTATTTAATGACATCGTAGCAGACTTTGGCGCGGTGAACGTGTTGATTAATAACGCGGGTATTTTGCGCGACGGTATGTTGATTAAGTGCAAAGACGGTGAGATTACTCACAAAATGCCGTTACAACAGTTCCAATCAGTATTGGATGTTAACTTAACCGGTAGCTTTTTATGTGGCCGCGAGGCATCGGCTCATATGGCAAAAGCTGGCAACGGCGGCGTTATCATTAATATTTCAAGTGTTGCTCGTGCCGGTAATATTGGCCAGACCAACTATGCGGCAACGAAAGCCGGCGTGGTTGCGATGACGGTCACATGGGCACGTGAGCTAGGTCGCTTTGGTATTCGTTGTGGTGCCATTGCACCAGGATTTATCGAAACGCCAATGACTGCACAAATGAAGCCTGAGGCAGTTGAACGTGCATTGAGCATGGTGCCGTTACGCCGTTGGGGGCAGCCAGAAGAGATAGCCCACAGTGCGCGTTATATTATTGAGAATGACTTCTTTAGCGGACGTGTGATAGAAATAGACGGTGGCGTTCGACTATAACGAGTACTGATGCGTAAATTACCCCCATTAAATGCCTTAAAAGCGTTTGAAGCTGCTGCCCGACACCTGAGTTTTACTAGGGCAGCTGATGAATTGTTTGTTACCCAAGCAGCGGTAAGTCACCAAGTAAAAGCGCTTGAGGAATTTTTGGGGGTTCAATTATTTTTACGCCGCAATCGGTCACTGTTACTTACCCCAGAAGGTCAATCCTATTATCTTGAACTAAAAGAAATTTTCGATCACATTGTTCAAGCGACTGAAAAGGTGAAATTTGCCAGTCAGCGTGGCTCGCTAACCATTTCATTACCGCCAAGTTTTGCCATTTTATGGTTCGTGCCGCGCTTAAGCCGGTTTCGTGAAGCTTATCCGGATATCGATGTCCGCATTCGTGCCGTTGATGAAGTGGACGGTTCATTAACTGATGACGTTGACGTTGCTATTTATTACGGCGCGGGTAAGTGGCCAGGTTTAAAAGCTTATAAATTACACAATGAATACCTGATTCCGGTGTGTTCTCCATTACTATTAAATGGCACCAAACCACTGCGTGAACCACGTGATTTGTTGAATCATACGTTACTGCACGACGAAACTCGCAATGCTTGGAAAGACTGGTTTAAGCTGGTTGGTATAGATAAAGACAAGGGCGACAACGGGCCAATTTTTAGTCATTCCAATTTAGCACTGAAAGCAGCCGTGCACGGGCAGGGCATTGCGTTAGCTAATAATGTATTGGTCAAGCCAGAAATTGATGCAGGACATTTAATTCAAATATTCCCTGATGCCTTACCACGGCAGAAATCTTTTTATCTTGTTTGTCGTGACTCTCAGTCAGAAGTCGGTAAAATCGCCACCTTCCGAAATTGGCTACTGCAAGTGGTCGAAGAAGAAGAGGATAGTTATGAGTGATAACCAGCGTGTTGCGATTCATCGCGATAACGCCGATGGTCAATATCGAGTGATTTTTGCGCACGGCGCCGGTGCTGGGTTACAAAGCGATTTTATGCAATATATCGCGCTGGCATTAGCACTGAACGATATTGAAGTGGTTCGCTTTAACTTTCCTTATTGGCAAAAATTTATGGATTCAGGTGTACGTCGACCACCGAATCGAATGTCTGAGCTGGAGCATTGCATGCGCACCGTGGCAAGCCAGTTTAATGACGACAAACCATTGTTTTTAATGGGGAAGTCAATGGGCTCTCGCGTTGCGTTTCGACTTGCCGATGAGCTGAATTCAAGAGCCGCCATTGCCTTGGGTTTTCCATTTCACCCAGTTGGCAAACCTGAAAAATTGCGACTGGATGACTTAAATAATCACCGCGAACAGAATCTGATTATTCAAGGTACACGAGATAACTTTGGCAAGCCTGAGCAGGTGCGCAGTTATCCGTTGCCTGCAAATGTTGCGGTAAAATGGATTGAGGGTGGTGATCACAGTCTTGAACCAACGAAGCGCAGTGGCTATACGCGCGAGCAATTGTGGCAAGCGGCAGTAAACGAAGTAACGAAACTAATAAAAAGCGTTGATCGTTAGTCGTTATTGGTTATTCGAAACAGATAAAAGTAAGTCATTAGGTTTGAATCTTTGCTCTACGAATAACCAATAACGAAATTCGAATAACGAATAACGCTTTTACCAAGGGGTTATGAATGACCGGAATTGTGGCCTATTGTCGGCCCGGATTTGAAAATGATTGTGCCGCAGAGCTGCAAGATAAAACCGCAGTACTAGGCATCTATGGCTATTGCCAAACAAAGCCGCAGCAAGGCTTTGTGGTTTATCGCTGTCAATCGGAAGAAGCAGAGCATTTAGCGAAAAAGTTAATTCTTCGAGAGTTAATTTTCACGCGCCAGTTCATTGTGATTTTGGCTCATGTCACCGAGCTGCCACAAGAAGATCGGGTAAGTGCGGTGCAAGTGGCGCTGCTTGATGAGGACGTACAAGAGGCTTTCGCTGGTGTGAAGCCGTGTGGCGATATTCGTGTGGAAACACCCGATACCAATGATGGTAAAGAGCTGTCAAAATTTTGTCGTAAATTCACTGTGCCACTGCGTCAGGGACTACGTAAAATTGATTGGTTAACGGTGAAAGAAAGCGACCGTCGACCAACGTTGCATGCGTTCTTTTTAAGTAATCAGGAAGTATATATTGGTTTTTCTTATTCGTTTAACCAATCACCTTGGTTGATGGGTATTCCACGCTTACGTTCGCCAAGTGATGCGCCAAGTCGTTCAACATTAAAGCTCGACGAAGCGTTTCAAGTGTTTGTGCCAGAGCACGAGCGTGAAGAACGTATCACCTCAGGCATGAACGCCGTTGATCTTGGTGCGGCGCCTGGTGGTTGGACGTATCAGTTAGTGCGTCGTGGCATGATGGTGCAAGCTGTTGATAATGGTCCAATGGCGCAAAGCTTAATGGATACGGGCCAAGTAAAACATATTCGCGAAGATGGCTTTAAGTATCGCCCGAAGAAAAAAAACGTGACGTGGTTGGTCTGCGATATGGTTGAGAAACCTGCGCGTGTTGGTGAGCTGATGACGAGTTGGTTGATTGATGGTGACTGCAAAGAAGCGATTTTCAACTTGAAACTACCAATGAAGCGACGCTATGCCGCAGTGGCAGAATACCTTGAACAGATTAAGCAAACGTTAGTTGAACAAGGTCGTGGCCGGTTTGAATTGCAAGCGAAACAGCTTTATCACGATCGCGAAGAGATTACTGTGCATATACGCTGGCTATAATTGTCAAAACGTATTGAAAACGAAGCATAAAAAAGCCCAGAACCGTTAGGAACTGGGCTTTTCGTTTTGAATGATCAACTAATCTTACAGGCGATCGATGACCGCTTGGGTGAAGTCGGTTGTACCACCAGTACCACCTAAATCACGTGTGGTACGGTCGCCACTTGCAATAACATCAGTAACCGCAGCAAGAATACGCTTTGCTTGGTCCTGCATACCAAGATATTCCAGCATTTGAATGGCTGCCAAAATAACTGACGTAGGGTTCGCTAAGTTTTGCCCAGCGATATCTGGTGCTGAGCCGTGAACCGCTTCAAAAATTGCTGATTTGTCGCCAATGTTAGCGCCCGGTGCCATACCTAAGCCGCCAACCAAGCCAGCACAAAGATCCGATAAAATATCACCAAATAAGTTGGTGGTAACAATCACATCAAATTGCTCTGGGTTCATGACAAGCTTCATGCACACTGCATCAACAATCATTTCATCTGATTGAATATCTGGGTATTCCGCTGCGATTTCACGCGCCACTTTAAGGAACAAACCTGAAGTAGACTTCAAAATGTTCGCTTTATGAACCGCAGTTACTTTTTTACGGCCTTCACGACGTGCTAGCTCGTAAGCAAAGCGAACGATACGCTCAGCACCCGCGCGAGTAATTTTGCTCATTGCTTGGGCTTCTGAGCCATCTTCAGAGACAACCTGACCTAAGCCTGAGTACATGCCTTCAGTATTTTCACGCACGGTGATGATATCGATATCTTCGTAACGTGCTTTGGTGCCCTTGAATGATTTTACTGGACGCACGTTGGCGTACAGATTGAACTGCTTGCGTAAGCTTACGTTGATTGAGGTAAAACCTTCGCCAACAGGCGTTGTCAGCGGGCCTTTTAAGGTCGCTTTGTTGCGAGCAATAGCATCCAACGTGGCTTGTGGTAAAAGTTCGCCAGTTTTTTCTAAAGCAGCTAAGCCCGCATCAGCAAATTCATAGTTAAACTCGCAGCCGGCTTTATCAAGAATTTTTAATGTTGCATCGATGATGTCTGGACCAATGCCATCACCTGGAATCACGGTAATTGTGGTGCTCATTGCAGGTACCTTCTTACTTCTAGGGTCGTCAAATGTGAGTACAAAATTGGCGCGAACTATAGCAGATTTTGATGTGTGGAATGGTGCTAAGCATCATTAAAAAGATTGATACTCGCTATAAGCGTCAGCACCCCAAGCAATCAGCTCGCCATCTTTGAATAACAACGGTGTGCATTCATCACGAGTGGTTATACCGTCTGATTTCACGTGGTGAGTGCGATAAAATAGAATCAGCACTTCGCCATTGTCGGTTGCCTTTGCTTCGCTAATATCTGGCGAGCCGAGCAAGCGAATCACGTCATCGCGCGGGGTTCCCAAATTCAATCGACCGATTTGCTTCAAATTAAAGGTTTCGCGTTCCTGCCAACTCATGTTTTCAGGATCGGCTTGATAAAAGTGCAGGACCAGCGCAGCGGCTGCCGCATAAATTGCAAAGCCGATAAGTACGACTTTCAGCATCTTCGACATTGGCTGCGCCTCCCTAGCGATTTTAGTCAGTAATGACGCGATAACATGGATGATATACCGAACCCGGTAGTTTCATCCGGCTTTGTTCGACGAATGCCCGCAACAATACGTCCAACTTCTTCATCATGTCGGTTTCGCCATGTATTTCGAACACACCATGTTTGCGAATTGCACGAATACCATCATCTTTCACGTTACCAGCGACAATGGCTGAAAACGCTCGGCGTAAGTCGGCAGCTAGTGCTTGCGGCTCTTGCTCACGATGAAGGTTTAAGTTTCGTACATTATCATGATTAGGCACGAATGGACGTTGGAACGCTTCATCAATGTGCAGGGTCCAGTTAAAGCAATACGAGTCACCCGTGTCACGACGATATTCTTTCACTGCTTGAGCGCCCTGAGTCATGGTTTTCGCAACTTCAGCTGGGTCAGCAATGATGATTTGATACAATTTACGCGCATCGTCACCTAATGTAGCCGCAATAAAGTCGTCAATAGCTTCAAAATAGCCACGACTGCTTTCAGGGCCAGTCAGAATAATCGGTAACACCTGACGTTGATTGTTCGGATGCATTAAAATACCGAGAATATAGAGTAATTCTTCGGCTGTGCCTGCGCCACCTGGGAAAATCACAATACCATGCGCACAGCGCACAAATGCTTCTAAGCGCTTCTCGATATCAGGCAGAATGACCAATTCGTTGACGATTGGATTTGGTGGTTCTGCGGCAATAATTCCTGGCTCAGTGAAACCTAAATAACGGCCATCAACAATACGTTGTTTGGCGTGACCAATGGTTGCACCTTTCATTGGGCCTTTCATAGCGCCTGGGCCACAACCGGTACAAATATTTAGGCTACGAAGGCCGAGTTGATAACCAACTTCTTTGGTATATTTGTATTCAACTTCGTTAATTGAGTGACCACCCCAACAAACAATCACATTTGGCTCGAGATTCGGTTGAACCACTTGCGCGTTACGCAAAATATCGAACACTACGTGGGTGAGGGTATGGGTATCGGCTGAATCAAGAGTTTGTGCGTTATAACGTTCACCGGTAAATAAAATGTCACGCAGCACCGCTTCAACCAGTTCTTGCATACCAGCTATAAGTTTGCCGTCCACAAATGCTTCAGCAGGTGGATTCACCAGCTCAAGTTGGACACCGCGCTCGCATTTAAGCACATTCACGTCAAAATCTTTGTACTTTTCAAAAATCTCTTCACTGCTGTCGGTCGTACTTCCCGCATTTAATACCGCCAAGCAGCAGTTGCGAAATAGGCGATACAGTTGTTCGTCGCTACTTTGTTGTAAGCGGTTAATTTCCAATTGCGACAGCAAGCTCATGCTGCCGCGTGGAGAAATCTTAAATCTCATAGTTTTTCCTTGTTTATTATTATTGGCGACTTAAGCGCACAGACTGAGGTGTTGGCTCGAAATCAGAACGAAATGGATTTATATCCAAGCCACCGCGGCGTGTGTAACGCGCGTAAACAGTTAACTGTGTTGGTTTGAGTCGCGATTTTATATCCATATAAAGCCGTTCAACGCATTGTTCATGAAACTCATTGTGATGTCGAAATGAGATGATATAGCGAAGAAGAGCTGCATGGTCAATTGCCGGACCGTGATAGCGGATTAATACCGACCCCCAATCTGGCTGATTTGTAATAAGGCAGTTAGATTTCAACAGGTGGCTGTGAAGGGTCTCAGACACGATGTCGTTTGAGCTTAACTGCAACAGCTCAGGATTATAGTCGTAACAATCAATTTCGATGGCTTGCTCATCAATACAATGCCCAGGTAAATCGCCAAAGGCCAATCGTTGTGCTTGCTGGACAGTACTAAGCCGAACTGCTACTGAGGCGCCTGCACAATCCGATAAATCAATAGCAAGTTGCTCTTGCACATCAGCCCAGCTGTCCCAACGACTTTCGTTAAAGCTATTGAGATAGAGCTTGAATGACTTTGATTCAATGAGGTTGGCACTGGTACAAGGCACTCGAAACTCAGCCAAGGCAACTTGCGGTACACCGAGGTGATTTAGCCACGACAATTCGTAACCGTGCCAAATGTCATCGCCATGAAACGGTAACTGAGCACCTTCTTCAAGACCAATTGGTGTGCGATTGAGCTGACGTGGTACCGCTTGCAATAGTGCGGCGTCGTAATGCGTTGGATATTGTGTGGGTTGTCCCAAATTTAAATGGGCAAGCTCTTGCTTCATCGATTTTAATTACCTGTTACACTACCGTTTTTAATGCAGTCGGCCATTGTAGCGCCGCTATCATTGAGTTACCAGAAAAAACCATAGGGCTCATTCATGTCGCTTGTTACCGTATTTGATGACTTTATTCACCGTTATAGCACCGCTTACGCAGAAGTTAATATCCCTTTATTAACTGAAGCTCACGAAGATTGGCAAGCGCCTATCTATCGCCAACCTGAAGGTAATGAAGCTGCAGCAGAAGAACTCGTGCATTGGCAACCCATTCTACAACAGGAACCATTGCAATTTGATGATCTTGCTAATGCGCTTGAGCAGCCATTTCATCCGGATATCGCAATATTCTACGGACGTTGGTTCGCGGCAGATCTCAATGTCGAGTACGACAATCACCCGTTAATTTTATTACAAAACCACTGTCGCGAAGACGGCGAACGATTACAAGCTAATTTAGCAGGGCATGTGTTAATGAAACGCCGACTGCGTCAACCGATCACGCTGTTTATTGGATTGGCGGAAGAATCCGATGACTTGCTGATAACCGTTGATAATGAATCTGGTCAAGTTGGACTCGAGTTTGTCGGCCAACCACAACATGAAATATTGGCGCCATCATTGGCGGCCTTCATCGAAAAAATTAAACCAAGAATTGTCAGCGAAGAAATGGAGTAGGGTATAGCCAAATTGATCTGGATCAAGTAATTTGAGCATTAGTTATTTGTAGTTGTAACGTATCCGAGCGTTGAGGTTGTAACGGTGTAGTAGCGCTCACCAAACCGAGTACGAAGGAAAGAGCATAGAATGACAACAATAAATCCAGCTCAATTACGTGAAGGGCAATTAACTTATTTAGTTGCTGAAGATTTAAAAATGGCGGCGTCGCTGCTGTATCAGGCCTATCATGATGATGCCTTACTCATGTCAATTTTTCAGGCCGATAAACCGGATTATGAAAAACGGTTACGAGCCGCGATACGTGAAGAGTTGATGGCCTTTTGGGAAGCACAGCAGCCCATGCTCGGTGTTTTTGATGGTGAGTCATTAATTGGTGTGGTTTGTTTAACCCAGCCGGGCAAAAGTTTTGGGCCAGGAAAATACTGGCACTGGCGTCTGAAAATGCTATTAACTGCGGGCTATGTGAGTACCATGCAGTTGCTCGAAAAAGAACGTTTAATTCAGGAAGTGATTGGTGGTGATGATTACCACATGCTGGCGTTTATTGCGGTAAGTCCACGTTATCAGCAACAGGGGTGGGGTGATCTATTGGTTCGTGCCGCAAAAGCGGCATTGGATGAAGAGCCGCAATCGCGTGGTTTAGCGGTTTATGTCACCCAACCACAACATCTCAAACTGTTTGAGCAAAATAGCTATGAGCTGGTGCAAGAACTTGATGTCGGCGACATTCGTGGCAAATTATTGTTTCAATCGCGAGTTCAAGCACAAGAGGTGAATCGTGCAGTTTAAGAATTTCTCTGAGTTTTATCCGTACTATTTAGCGGAGCACGCTGACCCACGCTGTCGCGCTATGCATTATATTGGCAGTACGTTGGTGTTGGGGGTACTTGTCTACGCAGTATTCACTCAACAGTGGCTTTGGTTAGTGGCTATTCCATTCGTGGGATACGGGTTTGCATGGTTGGGGCACTTCGGTTTTGAGCACAACAAGCCGGCGACATTTAAGTATCCGGCTTATTCATTATTAGGCGACTGGGTGATGTATGGTCAGTTTCTATTAAGTCTGATTGGCATTAAAACTGGGCCAAAGAATTCTCGCCCGTCTAATTAATCGGCATTCGGTACGCGATGGGGCGGCACGGTTACTTCCACTAAGCGTAAGTTAAATAACGTCGCTTGCCCCACGTAGCGACTCTCACCATCACTACTAAAACCAAATTCGTAGGTACTTAACCAGCCGATATGGCGCGCCCGTTTTGCCGGTCGTCCACTTTGCCAAGCAATATCTAAAAACTGCAATTGGTGCGTTTTGCAATACTGCTCAACGTAGCGCCGTGCGTGCTCGGCCTGACGTCGACCTTGCCAGAATAGTAAAACCACAAAGCCGACAAAAAGCAGTAAGATGGCATCGCCTAGTATCATGAATTAGCTCCAATGAACTGTTGCCAAGCTTGATACAAAGCAACCGGCAGATCATTGCGTTGTACTAACCCTAAAGTAAAGATGCGAGTTTCTGGTAAACGCAGCAGATCGCGCACGATACCGCCAAACAGAGCAGCATTATTTAGTTCCGCCACGCGAACAAGATAGGCTTCCATCAATTCGGCATTCCCGCATAACGCCGGCCAGAGCCGTGCGACAATGATAACTAATTCATCAGCTGTTGCCACTGCCATGCGCTGCGCTAACAAGGTTTGCAATTGCGGCGTATTGGCAAAACCGGCAAGTGCTCGCAGCACATTAAGACGCAACTGTTGTTGTTGAGCATTTACCAAAGTTAGCAATTTATCAGCTAATTCTTGCGGTGGTTGTGTATGTTCGAGCGCTTCAGCCAAGGCATTTTGTAACGCGTCTGGATAATTCTCGAAATGCGCGGCAATCGCTTGCGTGCTCTCAGGGTGTTGCTTTAAGCGGGCCGCCACATCATGAATACCTTGCAGGCCCAAATGTTGCCAGCCGCTTTCTGTTGGCGATTGCAATTCCTCGAGTGCCGCGTTGAAGTACCGAGATGGTGGTCGGTTCCAACCTGCGGTAAGTTGCGCATGTATCGCTGCACGCTTGGCTTCTGAAGGCGTAAATAAATAAGCTGATTGCTGCAACTGTTGCTCTTGTTCGCTAGTGAGAGCGCCAGTAATTTGTTGGCCGAGTAATGCGATCACATGCGCCATAAACTCTTGTTGTGCGGCATGATCAAGCAAACCGCGCTCATCGAGGGGCATTTTTAAGAACCATAGAAACGGCTCTGGCTGTTCAGCTCGGAGTTTCGGCCAGAACACAACAGCAAACCATGCTTGGTCTTGCAGCGGGTACGGGTAAGGACGCTGTTGCGCGCAAATTGCGTTAAATGTATCGGTATCTATCGCTTGAACGCGGCGGCCTAAATCGTAAACGAGATAATCACTATGGCTTTCGCTGAGTAACTCAGCTAGGTTTGTCATGGTCATGAAACTTGCAACATTTATCATTTTGCTTAAAGATGTCGGCCATTATAACTAAAATAAGTCGTGGAGGTAGTCATGGACCAACGACAACGCGCAGCGCGTTTACTTGAACGAATTGAAGCCGAACTCAATTGTCTAGGCTTGTGGCAAACGCATTATCCTTCGGCGCAAGCGCTGGAGAGTGTTGAACCGTTTGCGATGGATACACTGGATTTTCACCAGTGGCTGCAATTTATTATGTTGCCGCGTATGTGGGCGATGCTCGATGGCGAACACCCGTTGCCACAAAACATCGCAGTTAGCCCAATGGCGACGCACGTTTACCGTGAAGAACTTGAGCATCACGAAGGGCTCATTTCAAGTTTGCGCGAGTTCGATATTTTACTGAGCGGGGCGGACCCTCTAGCCGAAGATGTCTAATTTTAATACCGAATTACCGATACTGTTCCATGACGATTATTTCGTGGCAATTGATAAACCGAGCGGCTTATTAGTTCATCGTAGTTGGATTGCGCGTGAGGCGACTGAGTTCGCACTGCAAAAAGTTCGCGACCAAATTGGTCAACGTGTCTATCCGGTTCATCGTCTTGATCGACCTACCTCAGGTATTTTATTGTTTGCCAAAGATGCCGACACGGCACGATTGACCACTGAGTTATTTGCTAACCGTCTGGTTGAGAAAACTTACCATGCTGTAGTTCGCGGCTATTTAAGCGACGGCGTACTCGATTATCCGCTGAAAGAGGAATTGGATAAAATTGCGGATGCTCAGGCCGATCCCAATAAAGAGGCACAAGCGGCGGTGACTGAATATCGCTGTATAAAGCAAATAGAATTACCGTTTGCTGTGGGGAAACGCCACCCAACATCGCGCTATTCGTTAATGCAGCTGAAGCCGAAAACTGGTAGAAAACATCAGTTGCGACGGCACATGGCGCATTTGCGGCATCCTATTATCGGTGACAGCCATCATGGCGATGGTCGCCATAATCGATTTTTTAGAGAGCATTTTAATCTGCACAGATTGATGCTTGCGGCAACCGAATTAGCTTTTGAACACCCCCATACGAAAACGGCAGTTCGTATTGAACTGCCGTTACCTCAAGACTTATTACGACCGTTTACTGAAACAAATTAATCAGCTGCGCGCAGAAGTTCGTTAATGCCAACTTTTGCGCGTGTTTTTGCGTCAACTTTCTTCACGATAATTGCGGCGTACAAGCTGTGCGAGCCATCTTTTGCCGGCAAGGTGCCTGGCACGACAACGGCACCTGCTGGTACGCGACCGTAATGAATCTTACCAGTTTCACGATCATAAATACGAGTGCTTTGACCAATATAAACACCCATAGAGATAACCGCGCCTTCTTCAACAATCACGCCTTCAACAATCTCTGAGCGTGCACCAATGAAGCAATTGTCTTCGATAATGGTTGGTGCAGCCTGTAATGGTTCTAACACACCACCAATACCAACACCGCCAGAAAGATGAACGTTTTTACCTATTTGCGCACATGAGCCTACCGTGGCCCAGGTATCAACCATGGTACCTTCGCCCACGTAGGCGCCGATATTGACGTACGATGGCATCAGTACCACATTACGACCGATAAATGCGCCTTTACGCACCATCGCTGGTGGTACAACTCGCATACCTTCAGCGCGGAAGCGGGCATCATCATAGCCGATAAATTTGCTATCAACTTTATCGAAAAAACGAGTTTCGCCACCGTTCATCACGTGATTATCTTGCGTGCGAAATGAGAGTAACACGGCCTTTTTCAACCATTCGTTGACGACCCATTGCCCGTCAATTTTTTCTGCAACTCGATACTCACCTTGATCAATCTTTTGAATCACTTCGGTTAAATCGCGTTGCAGATCAGTGGGTACGCGGCTTGGTGAAATATCCGCGCGTTGCTCAAATGCGGCTTCAATTCGTTCTTGTAGTGTGCTCATGAACTATCCTATAACTACTTGATATCACGCCTGAAAGACGCTTACTAATGATCGAGAGCAGCAATGATTTGCTCACGCAATTGCTGTTTCTGTTCGTTACTTAAGGCTTCATTACGACGGGTAGTGACAATAAATAAATCTTCCGCCTGTTCGCCAACCGTGGTGATTTTAGCGGTAAGTATGTTCAAATCCAATGCCTGAAGCACTTTTGCGACGCGGGCGACTAGTCCCGGTCGGTCGAGCGCAGTTAATTCAAAAGCCGTGCGACGAGGATTCCGCTCACTCACAAACTCAACTTTAGTAGCGACATTGAAACTACGTAACCGCCGCGGCAGGCGACGCTGTGCGCTTGGCGCCGATTGTCGTTGCCGCAATACATCGTGAAGCTGTTGTTTTAGCGATTCAATGCGACGGATGTCAGTGAGTGGCTCGCCGTCGTCTTGAAGTACTACAAAGGTATCCATGACATAGCCATCGCGCGTCGCCAAAATCTGGGCATCGTGAATGCTAAGTGCCTGACTATCTAATACTGCGGCAACCGCAGCAAACAAGTTTTCATGTTCAAGATGATAAACAAATAATTCGGTAGTGCCTTGATTGTTTTCATCGCCAACCAGAATCAGCGGTAACTGATCGTCTGACTCGAGTTGTAAAATATATTGTGAGTGCCACGCAATTTGCTCGGGTTGATGACGAAGGAAATAATCGGCGGTAAAACGGCTCCACAATTCATTTACCGCTTTAGCGCCAAAGCCGAGGCTCAGTAGTAGCCCCATGGCGTGCGCTTGATGTTGATGAATCCGTTGGCGCATTTCGCCAGCTGGCGACGGTTTACTTTGAGTAAGAAACTGCGCGGTAGATTGGTACAAATTCTCGAGCAGTGTCGCTTTCCAGTTGTTCCACAAGCTACTGTTGGTGGCACGGATATCGGCAACGGTTAAACAATACAAATAGTCAAGATAGCGGCGGTTACCAACTTGCTCTGCAAACTGGCGAACCACTTCCGGATCATGAATATCGCGTTTTTGTGCAGTAACCGACATCACTAAATGATTGCGTACCAACCAAGCAATCAGTTTGCCATCCTCAGGCTTTAATTCATGCAGTCGAGCAAAATTTAAGGCGTCAATCTCACCAAGCTCCGAATGATCGCCACCACGACCTTTCGCAATATCGTGAAAGATACCCGACAGATATAACAGTTCGGGTTTTTCCATATTTCTTACAAGTTCGGCGCACAACGGAAACTCTTCTGCATACTCTGAATCGCTATAGCGATAAAGGTTTCGAACCAGTCGATACGTGTGTTCGTCGACAGTATAGGCATGAAAAAGGTCAAACTGCATTTGTCCAACAATTTGCTGCCACTGGGGTAAATAGTTGGCCATGAGTTGATGTTTGTGCATGAGTCGAAAGGCGTCACCGCAACCGTTGGGATGGCGTAACAATTGCATGAATAACTGACGACATTCGGCATCATTGCTTAGCGGCTGACGCAATTGACGGCGGGCGTTACGCAATAGTCGGAGTGTTTGAGCCTGCAATTGTTTTAATTGCGGATGTGCCGCCACTAACAACATACATTGCAGTAAATTTTGAGGCTCAGCAAAGACGTTTTCATGTCGTGCTGCAATCAATGGTCCGTAGGCTTCAAAGTTGTCGTTTAGTTGCAGTGGCTCAACGTGCTTACTGCTAAGGATACTTTGTTCGAAAAACTGCAATAGCATGTCGTTGAGCTCAGTGACACCAACCACCGCATTGAAGTAATCCTTCATTAAGGCTTCAACGGCATGTTTGCCCGGCTCACCATAGCCTAGCCGCGCGGCAACGCCCGGTTGATAATCAAACAGTAATCGATCTTCTTTCTTTTGAGCTTCTAAATGCAGCGCAAAGCGAATGCGCCCGAGTAATTGTTGATATTCTCTCAGTTCTAAAAGCTCTTCAGCCGAGATATAGCCATGCTGAACCAAAGTTTCATCATTTTGCGTGTGAAAATGACGTTTAGCTATCCAACTGATGGTTTGAATGTCACGTAAACCGCCGGGAGTGCTTTTAACGTTCGGTTCTAGGTTGTAAGCCGTACCGTGATAGCGTTGATGGCGCTCTTGTTGTTCGACATATTTAGCTTGGTAGTAAGCGCGACTCGACCATGGAAATTCACGTTGAACTTGCCATAAGAATTGCTCTGCTAAAGGTTGATTACCGCACACTACGCGTTGCTCTAGCAAGCTTGTTGCCACGGTGACATCCTCTGCTGCTTGTTGAATGCACTGTGCGGGCGTTCTTACGCTATGCCCAACATCCAGTCGCAGATCCCACAAAAACTGGATGATTTGCTGAATATTTTCTTGTTCTACTGTCGAGAGCGGTTCTGCATGAAGAAAGAGTAAATCGATATCTGATTGCGGATGCAGTGTACCACGGCCATAGCCACCAACGGCGATTAAGCTAAGATGACTCTGGTCAAGATTAAATTGCTGCCATAGCTGTTGCAGAAGCGTATCGATAAAGTTACTGCGGTGAGCAAGCAGAAAATCAATATCCGCGGTGACGAAGGCATCAGCAAGCCAAGTATGATAAGCCTCGAGGCATTCGCGCCCCGT
The DNA here is from genome assembly GCF_009734345.1 of Pseudidiomarina andamanensis. Taxonomy (GTDB): domain Bacteria; phylum Pseudomonadota; class Gammaproteobacteria; order Enterobacterales; family Alteromonadaceae; genus Pseudidiomarina; species Pseudidiomarina andamanensis. The sequence goes on from NZ_CP032551.1 coordinate 463,473, forward strand.
GCTCAAGGTGACCGGGTTAGGCCAACGGGGAGGGGCGCTTAGCATGATAGGTTAACTCGTGTGACGAATAACGCGTGGCAGGTCTTCATCGCTACGCAGGGTTAGCACTTCAACACCGTCTTCGGTAACCAACAAGGTGTGTTCCCATTGTGCACTCAAACTGCGATCTTTGGTTAGCACCGTCCACCCGTCGCGCATGAGTTTCGTGTGGCGTTTACCTGCATTGACCATCGGTTCGATAGTAAAGCACATACCTGGTTGCAGTAAGTCACCAGTACCCGCAGTTCCATAATGTAATATTTGCGGTTCTTCATGGAATATCGCGCCAATGCCGTGTCCGCAATATTCGCGAACAATGGAGTAGCCATGTTGTTCAGCATGCTTTTGAATCACCGCAGCAAAATCACCGGTGCGCATACCTGGCTTGACCATCTTTATCGCCATGTACAAACATTCTTGAGTAATTCGTATCAAGCGCTCGGCAAGTATGCTTGGTTTACCAACCACGAACATCTTAGAAGTATCGCCGTGATAACCATCTAATTTCACCGTGACATCTAAGTTCATGATGTCGCCTTCTTTTAATGGTTTTTCATTCGGGATACCGTGACAAACCACATGGTTTAGCGACGTACAGACCGATTTGGGGAATCCGTGGTAATTTAAAGGAGCAGGAATAGCGCCATGTTCAACAATGTAATCGTGACAAATTTTGTCAATTTCTGCGGTGGTTACACCAGCCTTTATATAGGGTCCGATCATTTCTAAAACATCGGCGGCAAGCTTACCAGCAGCACGCATTTTCTCGATTTCTTCAGGCGTTTTAATACTAATACTCATGAGGCTCTATAAGTCCCTGCTTAAGACAATAAAATTGTGCTTAGTTTACCAGCAAACCGCTGCATCGTGAAGCATCGCAATAGCCGCATAAAACTTGATTTGTACCGTCAGTTTATGGTATAAAGCGCCCGCAATTTCTGATTGCATGAAAACTAACTTAAACACACACATACATCGACACATAGCTCGGGGTGCCCAAATACGAAATAACGTTGCGGGTCGAACTATGGGATGTATGGAGGCATAACCCCTTAAAAAGGAAAATTATCATGGCAAACGTGTCAATGCGTGACATGCTGAAAGCTGGTGTACACTTCGGTCACCAAACCCGTTTCTGGAACCCAAAAATGAAGCCGTTCATTTTTGGCGCGCGTAACAAGATTCATATCATCAACCTTGAGAAAACTGTTCCGATGTTCAACGATGCGTTGAACTTCTTGCAACACGTTGCTTCAAACAAAGGTAAAATTTTGTTTGTTGGTACTAAGCGTGCGGCAGCAGACTCAGTACAAGAAGCTGCAATCAACTGTAAGCAGTTTTATGTAAATCACCGTTGGTTGGGTGGTATGTTGACGAACTGGAAAACTGTCCGTCAATCAATCAAGCGTTTGAAAGAACTTGAAACCATGAGCCAAGACGGCACTTTCGAAAAGCTAACCAAGAAAGAAGCGTTGGTTAACACCCGCGAAATGGAAAAGCTTGAGAAGAGCCTTGGTGGTATCAAAGATATGGCTGGCTTGCCAGATGTATTGTTTGTAATTGATGCTGACCACGAGCACATTGCAATTAAAGAAGCGAATAACTTGGGTATTCCAGTTATCTCGGTTGTTGATACTAACTCAAACCCTGATGGCGTTGATTACGTAATTCCTGGTAACGACGATGCGATTCGTGCAGTACAACTGTACTTGAACGCAGCGGCGGCAGCTATCAACGACGCGCGTGGCGCAGTTGTTGAAGGCAAAGCTGACGATTTCGTTGAAGCTGAAGAAACTGAATAAAGTCATCTGATTAGAGGACAAATACATGGCTATTACAGCAGCTCTGGTTAAAGAACTGCGCGAGCGCACTGGCGCTGGCATGATGGATTGCAAAAAAGCATTGGAAGAGACCGGCGGCGATATCGACGCGGCGATCGAAAATATGCGTAAAAGTGGTCAAGCGAAAGCAGCTAAGAAAGCTGGTCGCGTAGCTGCTGAAGGTGTAATCCTGACTAAGACCGAAGGTAATGTAGGTACTTTGGTTGAACTGAACTGTGAAACTGACTTCGTTGCTCGTGACGACAACTTCTTATCTTTCGGTGAGAAAGTTATCGAAGCGGCATTCGCAAACAAAGAAACTGACGTTGAAAAGCTGAAAGCAACCAACATCGGTGACGGCACTGTTGAAGAAGTTCGTGAAACGTTAGTTGCGAAAATCGGTGAGAACATGAACGTTCGCCGCGTGATCACTATTGAAGGTGGTGACTTGGTTGAAGCATATGTTCACGGCGGTCGTATTGGTGTATTAGTTGCAATCACTGGTGGTGATTCTGACTTAGCTAAAGACTTAGCAATGCACGTTGCAGCAAGCGCTCCACAGTTTGTGAAGCCAGAAGACGTATCAGCTGAAGTGGTTGAGAAAGAACGTGCAATTCAACTTGATATCGCAATGCAAAGTGGCAAGCCACAAGATATCGCTGAGAAGATGGTTGAAGGCCGTATGCGTAAATTCACTGGCGAGATCAGCTTAACTGGTCAAGCATTTGTGAAAGACCCATCAATCACTGTTGCAGACTTACTGAAGCAGAAAGGCGCTGACGTTCTTACTTTTGTTCGCTTTGAAGTGGGCGAAGGTATTGAGAAGAAAGCTGAAGACTTCGCTGCTGAAGTTCAAGCGCAAATGGCAGCTGCGAAAAAGGCTTAATGCCAATGACGCTGCCGACGACAAACAGTCGATAATAGAAACCGCATCCTGCTCGGCAGGATGCGGTTTTTTTTAGGGTGAACCCCCTTAAAACCTGAACATGGAGCGAACTGATGACACCAAGTAGCAAACCTGCATACCGCCGTGTACTTTTGAAATTAAGCGGTGAGGCGTTAATGGGCGATGAGCCTTTTGGCATTGATGCAAAAGTTTTAGACCGCATGGCTCAGGAGATAAAAGAGCTGGTTGAACTGGGCGTTCAAGTTGGTTTGGTGATAGGTGGCGGTAACCTATTTCGCGGTGAAGGCTTAGCCAAAGCCGGTATGAATCGTGTGGTTGGCGATCACATGGGTATGTTAGCGACCGTCATGAACGGGTTAGCAATGCGTGATGCGTTGCATCGAGCTTTTGTCAACGCACGCTTAATGTCAGCCATTGAATTAAACGGTGTGTGTGATAGTTATAATTGGGCTGACGCAATCAGTTTATTAAAATCAGGCCGAGTAGTGATTTTCTCTGCCGGTACTGGTAACCCATTCTTCACGACTGATTCAGCTGCGTGCCTTCGTGGTATTGAAATTGAAGCTGATTTAGTACTTAAAGGAACCAAAGTGGACGGCGTTTTTTCTGCCGACCCAGTAAAAGACCCTAACGCTCAGTTATTCCGTCAAATTAGCTATGATGATGTGCTACAACAGCAACTGAAGGTGATGGATTTAGCCGCATTTACGCTGGCGCGTGACCATAATTTACCTATCCGGGTTTTCAATATGAATAAACCAGGTGCATTAAGAGCCGTGATTATGGGCGAAGAAGAAGGTACACTAATAGCCAGCAAAAGCGTGATTGAGCAAGCATAAACTAAATTGTTTGTGCATTAAGAATTGAAAGGATAAAAACGTGATAAACGAAATTAAACAAGACGCCAAGCAGCGTATGGAAAAAAGCGTTGAAGCGCTGCGCTCACAAATTTCAAAAGTACGTACAGGCCGTGCGCACCCAAGTATTTTGGATGGAATTATGGTGCCGTACTACGGCGCGGACACGCCATTAAAGCAATTGGCGAATATCACCGTCGAAGACTCACGGACACTTGCGATTACGGTATTTGACAAGTCATCAAGTGGTGCTGTTGAGAAGGCGATTATGACGTCTGATTTGGGTTTAAACCCAGCTGCAGCCGGTACAGTGATTCGTGTGCCATTACCACCACTGACAGAAGAGCGTCGTCGTGACTTAGTTAAAGTTGTGCGTGCTGAAGCAGAGCAGGGCCGTGTTGCGGTTCGTAATATTCGCCGTGATGCGAACAATGATTTCAAAGAATTGTTGAAAGATAAAGAAATCACTGAAGATGAAGAACGCAAAGCAACGGATGAAATTCAGAAGCTAACGGATACCTACATTGCAAAAATTGACGAACTGCTGGCAGAAAAAGAAAAAGATTTGATGGAAGTTTAAGCAGTTATTCGTATTCCACGTTGGTGGACAGCGCCGTGTCAGGTATACTCGCACGGCGTTTTTTCTTGTATGGCATGACCTATGACAACAACGGAAGTATCGACAATAAAAATACCACGTCACGTGGCAATCATCATGGATGGTAACGGACGTTGGGCGCAAATGCGCGGTAAGCGCCGCACGTCAGGTCATAAGGCCGGTGCTGAAGCTGTTCGTGCAGCGGTCGAATTTGCTCGCAAAAAAGGTATCGAGTCGTTAACCTTGTTTGCGTTTAGCAGCGAAAACTGGAAGCGGCCAGAACAAGAAGTTTCAGTGCTCATGGAGTTATTTATGACGGTACTGAAACGAGAAGTTAAAAAACTTCATAAATACAATGTGCGCTTGCGAATTATTGGCGACAAGTCAGCATTTGGTGAGCGTTTACAAAAGCAAATGCAAGAAGCTGAAGCTTTGACCGCCGGCAATACTGCATTGAATTTAAATATTGCTGCGAACTATGGTGGGCATTGGGACATTACCCAAGCTGCGCGTAAATTAGCAGAGCAAGTTGCAGCGGGGCAGCTAACGCCGCAGCAAGTTACTGAAGAGCAACTAGCGAAGCAACTTGAACTGGCGGATCAACCAGTGCCAGATTTATTAATAAGAACAGGAGGCGAACACCGAATTAGCAACTTTTTGTTATGGCAATTGGCCTACGCAGAATTTTATTTTAGTAAGGTATTATGGCCAGATTTCGATGACCGCGAATTTGCTGCAGCCATTGCAGATTTTAGCTGTCGCGAAAGACGTTTTGGGCTGACCAGTGAGCAGCTACAACAAGCCATTTTAGATACCGACGTGACATCCGGGGACTAGTTTGCTTAAACAACGTTTAATAACTGCACTTATTTTAATCCCATTAGCATTATATGCGGTGTTTGGGCTGCCATTGTTATGGTTTGCAATTGCCGTTATTGGGTTAATGGCCGCAGGCGCTTGGGAATGGGCGCCACTGATGAACGTAACTCGTACAAGTGCACGCATTGCTTACACCGCATTCGTTGCGGTACTTCTCGGTTTGCTCATGTGGTTAGTGCCACTTGATAAAATCTGGTTAGATGGCGAGCTTGACCCCATTATTTACACATTGATTATCATCGGCTGTGTATGGTGGTTAATTGCCATCGCGCTCGTTATTAATTATCCAAGAAGTAGAAGGGTATGGTCACGTACCCGTTCTATTGTGGGCGTTTTTGGATTATTGACACTTATTCCTGCATGGGCTGGATTAGTTGCTGTGCGCTCATTAAATTATGCCGAGCAACCGTTGTTTGGCGGTTTTGCAGTATTGTTTGTGCTGTTGTTAGTGTGGGCAGCCGACGTTGGTGCTTATTTTGCTGGCGTGCGCTACGGTCGCAATAAATTAATGCCGGCAGTTAGCCCCGGTAAAACGATGGAAGGTTTATGTGGTGGCATTACCCTCGCGTTTGTCGTGATGATGGTGTTAGCCCACTGGTTAAAGATTCCAGCCGAACAATTTAGCGGTTACTACATTACTGGTTTGGTAACTGTAGTTGCGTCGGTGTTTGGTGATTTGAATGAGAGCATGTTTAAACGCTGTGCTGGTGTAAAAGACAGTGGTTCATTATTACCTGGTCACGGCGGTATTCTTGATCGAATCGATAGCTTAACTGCTGCGTTACCAATTTTTACGCTTTCCTACCTGTGGTTTTTAACCTGATATGAAGCAACGCGTTACCATTCTTGGAGCAACCGGTTCAATTGGCCAAAACACCCTAGCGGTGATGGCTAATCATCCCGACCAATTTGAGCTATTTGCGGTAACCGCAAACGGCAATGTGGCAGATATGATCACGATCTGCCGACGCTTCAAGCCGCGCTACGCGGTAATGGCTGATAAGCAAGCTGCTCAACGCTTGCAACAAGAATTGGCAGATCTTAACTGTGAAGTTTTGGGCGGCGAAGAAGCGGTTATCGCCGTGGCCGCCGACGCTCAAGTTGATACTGTGATGGCAGCAATTGTTGGTGCTGCAGGGTTACTGCCGACCATGGCTGCAGTGAAGGCTGGCAAACGGGTTTTACTTGCGAATAAAGAAGCACTAGTGATGTCTGGGCAGCTGTTTATGGACGCTGTAGCGAAACATGGTGCAGAACTTTTACCAATTGATAGCGAACACAACGCGATTTATCAGTGTTTACCTTTAGACGTTCAGCAGCCACTGGGGCATGCCGATTTGGCCGCTGCAGGTATTCATCAGATTTTGTTGACGGGCTCAGGCGGGCCATTTCGAGAGCTGCCAATTGCCCAACTAGCGCAGCAGACACCAGCCGCAGCCTGCAACCATCCAAATTGGTCTATGGGGCAAAAAATCTCTGTCGATTCAGCCACCATGTTGAATAAAGGCCTTGAGTATATTGAGGCGCGTTGGTTGTTTAATTGCAAAAAAGATCAGATACAGGTGTTGGTGCACCCGCAAAGCGTGATTCACTCAATGGTCAGTTATATCGATGGTTCGGTTATTGCTCAGTTGGGGCAACCGGATATGCGTACGCCTATTGCTTACGGTCTTGGCTACCCGAAGCGAATTGAAAGCGGTGTACAGGCGTTAGACTTTCTGCAATTGGGCGAATTAACCTTCATGCCCGCAGAAGCGGCAAGATACCCATGTCTTCAGTTAGCCATTGATGCTTGCTGGGAAGGACAGTGGGCGACCACAAGCCTCAATGCGGCCAATGAAATTGCTGTGGCCGCATTTTTACAAGAACGCATTCCATTCACCGCAATTGCTGAGATTTGTGATAGGGTGTTACAGCAATTGAGCGCTGTTGAAATAACAACGGTCGAAGCATTAATTGAACTGGATACAAAAGCGCGTGCTATAGCACGACAGCAGGTGGAGCAAGTTTCGTAATGGGTGGTATTGTCTGGTCGCTTGGCGCATTTGTCATTACTCTTGGTATTTTGGTGACCTTTCATGAGTTTGGACACTTTTGGGTAGCGCGTCGATGTGGCGTTAAAGTGCTGACCTTCTCGGTTGGTTTTGGTAAACCGATTTGGCAGCGCCAAGCTGCAGATGGTACCGTTTATCAAGTTGGCTTGATTCCGCTGGGTGGCTACGTTCGGATGCTTGACGAGCGCGTTGACGAAGTGCCGACTGAACAACGTCACTTAAGCTTTAATTCAAAATCGGTGGCGCAACGTGCCGCAATTATTGCTGCAGGGCCAGTTGCCAATTTTATTTTAGCAATTGGTGTTCTGTGGTTAATGTTTTTAATTGGCGTGCCGTCAGTGAAGCCGATTATTGGCAGTACCGTTCCAAATTCAATTGCTGCCGATGCAGGAATTGCTACGCCAGTAGAAATTGTTGCTGTTGATAATCAACACACCGCTGATTGGCAGCAGGTTAATCTTAATCTTGCCGCCGCTCTTGGCAACAATCAGGTTGTATTGCAAACGCGCGATGAGAATAACCGTTTGCGCGATTACACCTTGAATATTTCGCAATGGCGCTTGGATGATAGCCAACAACCGACCTTCTTAGCGTTAGGTATGCAACCGTTTCAACCAGAGGTTTCACTGGAACTCAGTTATGTTGCGGAAAACTCACCTGCTGCGGAAGCCGGATTGCAGCTGCAGGATAAAATTCTTCAATTCAACGGAACTCCTGTTACCGATTGGCCTCAAACCAGAGACTTCATTGTTCAAGCGCCGGGGCAACTCGTTGATATAACGATTGAACGACAAGGCGAGGAGCTAACAATTCCGGTTCGTTTGGGTAGTCGAAAAGTGAATAACCAAGCAATCGGCTTTTTAGGGGTAGAACCAACCGTTGCACCGTATCCGGAAAGCTATCGATTTACCCAGCAATATGGTGCGATTGAGGGATTGTGGCGCGGTGTAGAGCGTACTTGGGAACTCATGGTTCTCAGCGTCAAGATGATTGGTAAGCTTGTTACCGGAACAGTTTCCGTTAGTAATTTAAGCGGGCCTGTCGCAATAGCCGAAGGTGCTGGGGCGACAGCCAGCTATGGTTTAGTTTATTTTTTAGGGTTTCTAGCATTAATTAGTGTCAATTTGGGCATCATCAATTTAGTACCATTACCGGTATTGGATGGCGGGCACCTCGCATTTTTGGCCATTGAAGGCGCAAGAGGAAAACCCGTTTCTGAACGTGTTCAAGAGATTTGTTACCGTATTGGCGGTATTCTAATTTTTGCGTTAATGGCAATTGCGATTAGTAATGATATTTTGCGGTTGTCGCAATGAAACGACATGTACAACATAAAACAATTAAGTAGCACAGAATGACGTTGAAACAGCTGTTTTTAAGCGCCCTCGTTGCAGCGGCGGCACTGCCGGCTTACGAGGCGAGTAGTGCAGAAAATAATTCACAAGTAAATGCCGAAAATTTTGTCGTTGAAGACATTCGCGTTCGTGGTTTACAGCGCGTCGCATTAGGCGCAGCGCTAACCTACATTCCTATTCGTGTTGGTGACGAAGTGGATGCTAACCGTATTCGCGCTGCCATTCGCTCGTTAAACTCTGCAGCATATTTTGAGAACATTATCGTTAAACGCGATGGCAACACGTTAGTGTTCGAAGTTGTTGAGCGGCCAACCATTTCAAGCATCGAGTTTGATGGCAACAAAGAAATAAAAGATGAGATGTTGGAAGAGAGCTTAACTGACAGCGGCATTGTTGTTGGTGAACAGCTCGATCGTACGATGATCTCGTCAATTGAAACAGGGCTTGAAGACTTCTTCCACGGTGTTGGTAAGTATAATGCGACCGTGGATATCAATGTGATTGAGTTGCCACGCAACCGAGTCCGCTTAGAACTTCAATTTGAAGAAGGTGATTCTGCAGAAATTCAGCAAATTAACATTGTTGGTAATAGTAGCTTTTCCGATGACCAGTTATTGGCTGACTTTGAACTGAAAGATCAGCTCCCATGGTGGAATTTTATTGGTGAGCGGCGCTATCAGAAACAACAGTTGACCGGTGATCTTGAGAAACTAGAAAGTTTTTACCGTAATCGCGGTTACCTAGCGTTCCAAGTTGAATCGGTTCAAGTAAGTATGACGCCTGATAAAGAGGGCGTTTACATTACCATTAATGTGAACGAAGGCGAAGTTTATGATATTCGTGAAGTGAATGTTATTGGTGATTTAAAAGGGCATGAAGAAGTCATTAAGCGCCTTACCTCAATTGATCCTGGCACGCGCTATAACGCTGAACAAATTACGTTTTTAGAGGATGCTATTTCACGTTATTACGGCCGTTTTGGCTATGCTTACCCTGAAGTTCGGGCTATTCCGGATATGCAAGAAGGAAGTAACGAGGTTGATTTAACCTTCTCAGTTAATCCTGGTCAGCGTATTTATGTCGAACGGATTAATTTCATTGGCAACAACGTGACAGCTGATGAAGTATTGCGTCGTGAAATGCGTCAACTTGAAGGTGCGCCACTCAATGATCAATTGATTGAGCAAAGTAAGGTGCGTTTGGAGCGTTTAGGTTATTTTGAAACGGTGGAAACGTCGACTCGTAAATCGGATACTGAAGATGATCGCGTTGAAGTAGACTTTACAGTTAAAGAGCAACCATCAGGAAGTTTTAACTTTACCTTGGGTTATGGCGATTACTCGGGCTTCCAGATTGGTTTAGGTTTATCGCAAGAAAACTTCTTAGGTACCGGTAACCGCGCAGCGATCAACGTGAACACGAACCGCTACAATAAGAGTGCATCTGTCTCATACACCGATCGCTATTTGACGAAAGACGGTGTGAGCCTGTCCGGCCAGCTTTATGTAAGCGAGTTTGATGCTGGTAATCTTGAAAACTATATTCGTTACAACAAAAAACAATATGGTATTGGCAGCTCAATTGGTTTTCCAATTAACGAAGTAACGAGCTTAAACTTTGGTGCGACATATCGAAATGAGCAGATCAGTAATGTCGATAGTTACGAGCAAGTATCGCGCTTCTATCGTCCATATCTCGATGAGCAAAACCCGAATTTGGGTGTGAAGTTTGATATCTTTGAATTATCGGCTGGTATTAGTCGGGTGACCCTGAACCGAGGGATGTTCCCAACCGCTGGTTCATCGAACAGCTTGAGCGTTGAAGTTGCCACGCCGAATAGCGATGTAAATTATTTCCGTACCAACTATGATTATCGCCATTATTTCCCGATTAACGATAGCCATAGTTTTGTCTTTATGACACGTTTGCGTATTGGTTACGGTAACGGTTACGGCACCGATGATAATGGTAACGAGTACCTGTTCCCATTCTATGAGAACTTCCGTTTGGGTGGTCGTGATAACTTGCGTGGTTTCGAAGGGAATACCATAGGTCCGCGCGCCATTTATCGTTATCCACAAAGTATTCCGGGGCAACCAGGCTATGACGGTATTCCTACGGGCCTACCGGCCTATCCAGGTGCCGACCAAGTTGCTGTTAGCCAGTACTCGGTAGGTGGTAATGCAATGGCAGTAGGTGGGTTAGAGTTAATTGTGCCGACGCCGTTTATTTCTGAAGAGAATAAAAACACCGTACGTACCAGTTTTTATCTCGATGTAGGTAACGTATGGGATACTGAGTTTGACTATGCGACCTATAGTCAACTAGAGCTGCTCGGTAATTCGGCACCATTGAAAGATTATAGTGAGCCAACGCACTATCGCGCCGCGGCCGGTATTTCTATACAATGGATTTCACCAATGGGGCCAATCACGTTATCATTTGGTCGGCCGATTAAATCAGAAGAGACCGATCGTACGCAAACGTTTACGTTCAATATCGGTACAACATTCTAATAAGTATCAAGGAGTTAATAGTGAAAGCTATCGTTAAATCTAGTATCGCAGTTGCTTTATTGTCATCTGCATTTTTTGCCAACGCGGCAGAAGCACAACAGAAAATTGGCTTTGTAAGCATGCAAGAAGTTTTGGCTAACTTACCACAAGCCCGTAATCTTGAGCAGCAAGTTCAAGACGAATTCAAAGGTCAAATTGAAGAAGTGACTAAGCTCGAAGAGCAAATGCGCGCACTAAGCGAGAAAGCGCAGCGTGATGCATCAATTATGTCACCAGCTGAGCGCATCAAAATGGAACGCGAAATGGAAATGCTCGACACGACACGCCAACTGAAAGTAAAAGCGTTGCGTGAAGATATGGGCCGTCGCGGCAATGAATTACGCGACAAGCTAATGACTGATGTTATGCGCAACGCTCAAGCGGTTGCAAGTGAGCAAAGCTTTGACGTTGTGTTGCAAAGCAGCGCATTAGTTTATGCAGCAGATTCAGCAAACTTGACTGATGAAGTTGTCAAAAAGATGACTGGTGGAAACTAAGTTAATGCAAACACTAACATTGCAGCAGCTTGCTGACGCAATTGGTGCAGAAGTTCAGGGCGATGCAGCCCTTACTGTAACCGGTGTTGCAACACTTGCCTCGGCTCAGCCGGGGCAAATTGCCTTTTTGGCCAATGAAAAATATCGCAGCCAACTCGATGCCTCGAAAGCGAGTGCGGTGATTGTAGCTCCCGATGTTCATGTTCCTGATGGCATGTCCGCGCTACGTACACGCAACCCTTATGCGGGATTTGCGAAAATTGCACAGCTACTGGACACCACGCCGAAACCAGCTGAACATATTCATGCCAGCGCACAGGTCGATCCGAGTGCAAAAATTGGGAAAAACGTTGCCATTGGTGCGAATACGGTGATTGCTGAAAATGTCGTGTTAGCAGACAATGTGACCATTGGTGTCGGTTGTTATGTTGGGCCAGGTACTCACATTGGTGCAAACACGCAATTGTGGCAACACGTGGTGATTTACCACAATTGTGTGATTGGTGAACATTGCTTGGTGCACGCTGGTACCGTTATTGGTGCCGACGGATTTGGTTGGGCCAATGAAGGTGGCAAGTGGATTAAAATTCCACAACTAGGTCGCGTGGTCATTGGTGACCGTGTTGATATTGGTGCGAGTACGACCATTGACCGCGGTGCGCTTGACGATACTGTTATTAGCAATGGCGTGATTATTGATAATCAGTGTCAAATTGCTCATAACGTGTTTATTGATGAAGACACAGCTATTGCGGGATGTACGGTGTTGGCGGGAAGCTGCCGCATTGGTAAGCGCTGTTTAATTGGTGGCGCGACTGCAATTAATGGACACATCTCAATTTGTGACGATGTGCAAATCAGTGGTTTCTCAATGGTTATTAAGGAAATTACTGAACCTGGCGCTTATGCTTCAGGTATTCCTGCTGCGCCACAACGTGAGTGGCGTCGCAACGGGGCTCGTTATCGTCAGCTAGACGACTTGTTCCAGCGCGTGAAAAAAATTGAAAAACAACTCGAACAATAATTAATTAATGATAAAACGAGGATGACGCTTTGTCTGCAGATGGCGCATTTGATATTAAAGAAGTTCTTCGGTTATTACCGCACCGTTATCCATTTCTGTTAGTGGATAAAGTGGTTGCGTGTGACAACAAAACCACCATTCATGCGGTTAAAAATGTTTCAGTCAATGAGCCGATTTTTACTGGGCATTTTCCGGAAAATCCTATTTTCCCGGGCGTGTTAATTTTAGAAGCACTCGCGCAAGCGGCTGGTTTGCTCGGCTTTAAAATTACTGAAAGCAGCCCTGGCGTGAATGACCTATACTTATTTGCGGGCGTTGATAACGCACGCTTTAAACGCCAAGTGTTACCCGGTGACACCATGAATTTGCATGTGACATTTGAAAAAGAGCGCCGCGGTATCTGGGTGTTTAAAGGTCGTGCGGATGTTGACGGTGAGTTAGCATGTAGCTGCGATATCATTTGTGCAAGAAGGGAAGTCTAAGTGATTCATCCGACCGCCATTATTGATGACTCAGCACGCATTGGCAACAATGTCGAAATTGGTCCGTACACGATTGTCGGGGCTCATGTTGAAATTGGTGACAATTGCGTCATTGGCCCGCATGTGGTGTTACGTGGACCGACGGTGTTGGGTAAAAATAACCGAATTTTTCAATTCGCATCGGTTGGCGAAGATTGCCAAGATAAGAAATACAACGGTGAACCAACGCGCTTAGTGATTGGTGACAATAACGTGATTCGTGAATGTGTGACCATTCATCGCGGTACGGTGCAAGATCAAGGGTTGACCCAAATTGGCAGCAATAACTTGCTGATGGCTTATGTGCATGTGGCGCATGACTGTATGGTGGGAAATAACGTGATTCTTGCCAACAACACCACCTTGGCCGGTCATGTGCATGTTGGCGATTGGGCGATTTTAGGTGGCTTTACCGGGGTGCATCAGTTCTGTCACATTGGGGCGCATGCATTCACTGCAGTTAACTCAGTGGTGGTGCAAGATATTCCACCATACATCATGGCGCAAGGTCACAATGCGGCACCGCGAACAATTAATGCTGAAGGGTTAAAGCGCCGTGGCTTCCAACCGAACCAGATTCTGAATATTAAGCGCGCATTTAAATTGCTGTATCGTCAAGGGTTAACCATTAATGAAGCGGTAGAAAAGATGCGTGAACTTGATGCAGAAACTGAGTTGTCACCGCTGATTGATTTCGTTCAAAATAGCCAACGCGGTATTATTCGTTAATTTTTTAACGACAAGACACCATGACAACCTCAACAACTCCTCTCATTGCGGTGATAGCCGGCGAACATTCGGGTGACTTACTCGGTGCTGGCATGTTGCGTGAGCTTCGCCGTTTGTATCCCAACGCTGAGTTTATCGGCGTTGGTGGACCATTAATGCAAGCGCAAGGTCTGCAAAGTCTTGTACCCATGGAAGACTTGGCAGTCATGGGCATAGCTGAAGTGCTGGGAAGTCTATTCAAACTACTTAGACATCGCCGATTACTTGTAAATACCTTCTTAGAACGTCGCCCTGACGTTTTTATTGGTATCGATGCACCCGATTTCAATTTGCCGATTGCAAAACGTCTCAAAGCCGCTGGTATCAAAACCGTGCATTATGTCAGTCCGTCAGTGTGGGCATGGCGTCAAGGTCGTATACATGGCATTAAGCAAGCGGTTGACCATGTGCTGTGTCTATTACCATTCGAAAAAGCCTTTTACGATGAACACGAACTCGCAGCGACCTTTGTTGGGCACCCATTAGCAGATGCAATACCAATGCAGTGGCTAAAGAGTGATGCTCGTGGGCTGCTTCAGCTTGATAGCGAGTCACAGTGGATTGGTGTTTTGCCAGGCAGTCGCAAAGGCGAGATTGCACGCATGGCGCCATTATTTTTGCAGGTTGCAAAACGTTTGTATGCAGATAACCCAGCTTTGAAATTTGTGACGCCAATGATCAGTGCTGCACGAGCCGAACAATTCAAAGTACTCCAACAACAGATAGCGCCTGAACTGCCGTTAACGATGATTGATGGCCAGTCTCGCGATACCATGGCGGCGTGCGATGCGGTATTACTTACATCGGGTACGGTTACTTTGGAAGCCATGTTAATTAAGCGACCAATGGTGGTCGCCTATAAATTTAACTGGCTAACGTATCAATTGATCAAGCGGCTGTTTAAAGCCCGATTTTTCAGTTTGCCTAATTTGCTTGCTGATGAATTATTGGTTCCAGAGTTCGCGCAAGAAGAGGCGACGGTTAATAATTTGACGGCAGCACTCGCATTACAACTCGAGCCGCAAGCTGAACAAACCGTTGCGCGATTTACCGAATTACATCATCAATTGAAGCAACACGCCGATGTGCTTAGTGCACAAGTTGTGAGCCAGTTAATTTCTGATTAAGTGTCGATTGTTCGATTTTTTCGAATATAAAGCCCCGAATTTCTCAATAATCATTCGATAACTTACCCGTTATACTCTATTCCAAGACATCCGAATTATCTTTAAGGAGATCGTCATGGGATTACTCGTCGACGGAAAATGGCAAGATAAGTGGTATGACACCGATAGTACCGGTGGCAAGTTCAAGCGCAGTGCGGCGCAGTTTCGGAATTGGATTGAGGCAGATTCGAACGCAAAGTTTCCAGCACAAAGCGGGCGCTATCATCTATACGTCAGCTATGCTTGTCCATGGGCGCATCGCACGCTTATTTTTCGCCAGTTAAAAGGGTTAGAGCAGCACATTACTGTTTCCGTAGTGCATCCACTAATGCTTGAAAATGGCTGGGAATTTGCTGAACAACCGCTGAATGATGATTTATATAGTCTAGATTTTCTGTATCAACTTTATTTGAAGGCAGATAGTGAATATAGCGGTCGCGTTACCGTTCCGGTGCTTTGGGATAAACAACAACAAACCATCGTAAGCAATGAATCGGCGGATATCATTCGCATGTTTAATAGTGCTTTTAACGATATCACGGGCAATACGTTAGATTTTTATCCAGAGAAACTTCAACAAGACATTGATTCCATCAATGACTACGTTTATGACCGCGTCAACAACGGTGTTTATAAGTGCGGCTTTGCTACCCAGCAAACGGCCTACGAAGAAGCATTTGAAGAGTTATTTGAGGCGCTTGATAAGTTAGAAGAGCGACTTGCGACGCAATCCTATTTGGTTGGTGAGACGTTAACTGAAGCAGACTGGCGTTTGTTTACCACATTGGTACGCTTTGATTCCGTTTATGTGGGGCATTTCAAAACGAACAAGCGCCGTATTGTGGACTATCCTAATCTTTGGAACTATGTGAAAGCGTTGTATCAAGTACCGGGTATCGCTGAAACTGTCGTTATGGATCATATCAAGCAGCATTATTACGGTAGCCATCATATGATTAACCCTACGGGTGTTGTTCCAGTCGGGCCACAACTTGATTTTTTAGCATCGCACACGCGTAAAGAGGTGGTGTTATGAGCAATGTCATTTTAAGTCGTCACCGCGGTATGCCAGCTCAAGATGGCGCCGGTGTGAAGTTGACGCGTATTGTGAACCAGCCAAGTCTGCGTTACCAAGATCCATTTTTAATGTTGGATGAGTTTCGCTCGGATAATCCAAACGATTATATCGCAGGATTTCCACCGCATCCGCATCGAGGTTTTGTTACCTTAACTTACATGCTGGCAGGTCGGATGGAGCACAAGGATTCCAACGGCAATACCGGTGTGGTTGAGGCTGGTGGTGCACAATGGATGAAAGCAGCACGCGGAATTATCCACGCCGAAATGCCAAAGCAAGAAGATGGGTTGATGTGGGGATTTCAACTTTGGATTAACCTGCCGGCTGCGCGCAAGATGGAAGCTGCGGATTGGGCGGACTATCCGCAAGCTAAGCTTGGGGTGGTAAATTATGACAATGCGGAAGTTCGCGTCATTGCCGGTCAATTAGATGGTCAAGAAGGGCCAATACAGCAACCTGAACAGCGTTTCCTGATGCTCGATGTTCGGCTCGATCAAGATGCAGAGCTAATGGTTCCAAGTCAACAGCAACAGACGCGTTTAGCCTATGTTTATGCTGGAACCGTGACCGTGAATGACAAACAAGTTGAACGTGGTGAATTAGTGCGCTTGAATCAAACCGATGACTTGCAGTTGAAATCGGTTAACAGTTCGGTGGGCATGATAATTTTAGCTGGCGAACCAATTGGTGAACCTATCGCGCAGTACGGACCTTTTGTGATGAATTCACAGGCAGAAATTGAACAGGCGTTGCGTGATTATCAATCGGGTAAACTAACCGCCTAACTGAGTTTCGATCTCACTGTTGTGACATTCCATAAGGAGAATTTATGTCCGCAAGTATGCAAGTCATTGTTGCCGGTGAGCAGCAGGTTCAATGGCAACATCGACCACAGCCACAAATCGCTGCGGACGAAGTACTCATTAAAGTTGCCTACAGTGGTATGAATCGAGCCGATTTAATGCAATTGGCTGGTCATTATCCGCCACCGCCAGGCGCATCTGATGTACTTGGCCTAGAAGTGAGTGGTGTGGTTCATGCTGTGGGAACTGACGTGGGCGCTTTCAAAGTTGGCGACCGCGTATGCGCACTGTTAACCGGTGGCGGCTATGCGGAATATGTTGCAGTACCAGCAGCCCAAGTCCTACCTGTACCAAAAGGCATGGATCTCGCTCAAGCCGCAGGAATTTGTGAGGTTTTTGCCACAGCGTGGTACAACGTTTACGGTTTAGCCGCAGCACAACCCGGTGAACGCGTTCTCGTGCATGCGGCAGCAAGTGGCGTTGGCCAGGCGTTATTGCAACTTGCGCGTGAACTTGGCAATCCAACATTCGCAACAGCGGGTAATGACGATAAGCTTGCGCATGCAAAACGACTCGGTGCAGAACAAGTATGGAATCGACGCGATGGTAGTTTTGTTGACGCAGTGAAGGCATGGGGGGGCGCCGATATTATTCTAGACCCGGTTGCTGGTGACTATTTGGCGTGGGATCAACAAGTGCTGAATCTTGATGGCAGGTTAATTGTCATTGGCTTAATGGGTGGGCGCGAGGCGCAACTTGATGCTGGCAGACTGTTGATGAAACGCCAACGGATTATTGGCAGTACTTTAAGAAGCCAACCGCCGCAGGTAAAAGCACGAATTATGGCTGAATTATACGCACATGTTTGGCCGCTGTTTGAGCAATCAAAAATAACGCCAAATATTGATGAGGTGATGCCAGTTGGCGAGGTTGATCAAGCTTTTCAGCGCTTGCGCGATAATGCGACGCAGGGCAAATTGATTTTGGTTTGGTAAAAAAGTAGTGGTGGAGGGGGCAGGATTCGAACCTGCGAAGGCTGAGCCGTCAGATTTACAGTCTGATCCCTTTGACCGCTCGGGAACCCCTCCACGCGAGGGCGGCATAATAGCAGATTGAGAGTCACTGTAAACCCGTTTATGATGTTGGCATTGGAATTAAACAACGAAGTGAACCAATGAGCCCAGCAAAGCCAGCCGATGCGATACCTTTTGAAGTCGATGAAGAAATTGCTAAGTTTC
Source organism: Pseudidiomarina andamanensis (assembly GCF_009734345.1). Taxonomy (GTDB): domain Bacteria; phylum Pseudomonadota; class Gammaproteobacteria; order Enterobacterales; family Alteromonadaceae; genus Pseudidiomarina; species Pseudidiomarina andamanensis. Next base: position 481,632 of record NZ_CP032551.1, read on the forward strand.
TTGATCGGCTTTGGCTCAAACAGGGCGTTAGCGAGCACACCAGTGCCGCGTATCGTACCGATTTGCGCAGCTTTCAGCGTTTTCTCAGTGAATATCAACAGGCACAGTTACTTCACGTGACCAGTGCCGATTTAGAGCGCTATTTGTTGTGGCGTCGGCAAAATGGTTTTTCTCCTCGCAGCACTTCTCGTGCGCTCAGTGCGTTAAAGAAATTTTATCAGTATGCAGTTGCTGAGCGATTGTGTTCGAGTGACCCAACAACCCGCTTAGCTCGTCCGAAACAACCGCAATCTATTCCTCACAGTTTGTCTGAAGCCGAAGTGGAAGCTTTATTAACGGCACCAGATAGTGACGACCCAGTGCAACTTCGTGACAAAGCCATGCTCGAAGTCTTGTATGCAACGGGCTTGCGAGTAACCGAGTTAGTAAACTTGCAAGTCGATCAGATTCACTTTCAACAAGAGCTCGTGCGAGTTGTCGGTAAGGGTAACAAAGAACGTTTGGTACCTTTGGGGGAAGAAGCTTTAGATTGGCTGCAGCAGTATTTCAAAGATGGTCGTCAGCAACTGCACGCGCAACCCGGCGATTGGGTGTTTGTGACTCGACGCGGCGGGCCTTTGACGCGACAAGCATTTTGGCACCGAATTCGCTATTATGCTCAACGTGCTGATATACGCTCTCATTTGTCGCCGCATACATTACGTCATGCGTTTGCAACCCATCTATTGAACCATGGTGCCGATTTGCGGGTGCTACAAATGCTATTGGGCCACAGCGATTTATCGACGACACAGATATATACACACGTTGCACGCGAACGTTTGCAGCAATTACATGCAAGCCATCACCCGCGTGCATAGTTAGGATTCGACAGCAGTGAACATAGGATAATTCATGAAGTACTTGGCAGTTTTGGGTTTAAGTTTCTTTGCAATAGCGTGCTCACCTGAGCAAACAACTATAGCGGAATCGAAAGCACCAGTTGCAAATGGCGCGTTTGATACCAGTCACATGCAACGCATGGGCTTTGTTGTTGAGTCGGCGCGTCCGGCACATATCGATGGGTTAATGGAAGTTATCACTGATCAAGGGTTAGTTTATGCAAGTGAAGATGGTCGACATATTGTTAGTGGTAGAATCTTCGACATAACCGGAAGCGAACCAAATAACGTTAGTGAAATGGTTCTTGAAGCCATGCGAGTAAAAGATTTAGCGCAGGTTGAGGATACAGTGATTGAATACACTGCCACGAATGAAAAGCATGTCATTCATGTGTTTACCGATACCAGTTGTGGTTATTGTCGCCAGTTACACGAACGCATCGATGAATACCTTGCTCTGGGCATTACTGTGCGCTATTTAGCATGGCCACGTAATGGCATGCAAAGCAGCGCTGCCACAAGCTTGAAAAATGCGTGGTGTGCGGATGATCAGCAAGCTGCGTTAAGTGCGGCCAAAAATGACGCCCCCTTAGTTTCAAAGCAGTGCGATGACCCAGTTGCGGAGCATTATGCCCTAGGCCATAAATTCGGAGTTCGTGGTACGCCAGCTATTGTGTTCGAATCAGGACGCATGTTACCTGGCTATGTACCGCCAGAGCGTTTAGCTGCAGAACTCGATAAGTAATGATGACAGATATCAGCATACAACGTCGCCCCAAAGTTGAAGTTGGGGATTGGGCTGCGGGATTGCCACCATTGCTTGCACAAATACTCGCGCGCCGGGGTATTGCCGAAGCTCAGCAACTTGATCTCGGCGCCAAACAGCTACCGCACTTTAATTTGCTTAAAGGTACCGACGTCGCTGCAAAAATTCTTGCCGACGCGATTGCGCGGCAACAAGCGATATGTATCTGTGGCGATTTTGATGCCGATGGCGCCACCTCGACGGCATTGATGGTTTCGGTACTCCAAGCTCTCAGTGCCCAACGGGTGAGCTATATTGTTCCGAACCGTTTTGCCGATGGATATGGGCTATCGCCTGCGGTTGTCGCGCAAGCGCAGCAACAAGGCGCGGAGATTATCGTGACGGTTGATAGCGGTATTTCGTGTCACGCTGGCGTAGCAGCAGCGAAAGCTGCGGGTATGACGGTGATTATTACTGATCACCACTTGCCTGGTGCTCAATTGCCGAATGCCGATGTCATTGTCAATCCGAATCAACCAAACTGTGAGTTTCCTAGCCCCAATATTGCGGGGGTAGGCGTTGCATTTTATGTGTTATTAGCGTTACGCAATGAATTGCGTGAGCGCGGCATTGAAACACCGAATTTAGCGCAATGGCTCGACTTAGTTGCTGTCGGAACCGTTGCCGATGTGGTTAAACTTGATGGTGTTAACCGTATTTTAGTGCAGCAAGGTTTACAACGCATTCGGGCTGGTTATTGTCGACCGGGCATCGCTGCATTACTTCAGGTTGCGAACCGTGATCCGCAGCAGCTTCAGGCTAGTGACCTTGGGTTCGCAATCGGTCCGCGAATAAATGCTGCAGGTCGGTTAGATGATATGGCCGCTGGTATTGAATGCTTGCTCGCGCAAAATCTAGCGCAGGCGCAAGAATTAGCCTCACAACTCGATGCATTGAATAAAGCACGCCGCAATATCGAAACTGAAATGCGTGAAGAAGCTGAAGCTTATGTGGCGCAACTTAATGCCGACGGTGATCGGTTACCAGCAGCGTTAGTACTGTATCAAGCTGGCTGGCATCAGGGAGTGGTTGGGATTGTTGCGGGCCGAGTGAAAGAACAGTGCCACCGACCGGTCATAGCCTTTGCTGACAGTGACGATGGTTATTTAAAGGGGTCAGCACGCTCCATTCCGGGGTTACATATCCGCGATGTGTTAGAACGTGTGCATAGTTTGTATCCGCATTTAATTGAACGCTTTGGTGGTCATGCGATGGCGGCTGGATTATCCCTCGCGCACGAAAACTTAAACGAATTTCGGCAAGCATTTACGCAACAGGTTGAAATTTGGCTAGGCGACGAGGAGCTTACTCGCACAATTTGGTCGGACGGAGAGCTCGATGCCGATTACCTACAAGAACCGTTTGTACGCCAACTGGAAGCTTATGGTCCGTGGGGACAAGGTTTTCCGGAGCCTATTTTTGATGGTGAGTTTCGCATCGTGGATCACCGGGTGGTTGGTGAGCGTCATTTGAAATTGGTGCTTGAAACGCCACAGCGCGTGGTTGTTGATGCGATTGCATTTAACATTGATTTAAAAATCTGGCCAGATGATTCTGTGCAGCGATTGCATGCTGCCTATAAAGTCCAATTAAATCACTTTCGTGGACGCACTTCTGTGCAGCTACAACTAGAGCATTTTTACGCTTTGCGGTAGAATACGCCCCCTTTGTGAACAACCATGCAAACAACTTGCTATTGAGATTGAAAAACTATGTTCGAAACGAATGCTACTTATGTTGCGATAAAAGAAATGCGTAAACGCAGCGAGCTACTTCGGGGGTATCTTTGACTACGCTCAGAAAGTAGAGCGCCTTGAAGAAGTGACTCGTGAGCTTGAAGACCCGAGCGTGTGGAACGACCAAGAACGCGCGCAGGCTTTAGGAAAAGAGCGCGCGAGTCTTGAGCAAGTGGTTGAAACGTTGAACAATCTCGCGCAAGGGCTGGAGGATGTTGAAGGTTTAGTCGAGCTAGCCGTTGAAGCGGACGATGAAGAAACTTACAACGATGCGGTTGCTGAGCTTGATCAGTTAGAAGGGCAACTAGCAACGCTTGAGTTCCGTCGGATGTTCTCGGGCGATCATGACGCATCAGATTGTTATTTAGATATACAAGCAGGTTCAGGTGGTACGGAAGCACAAGATTGGGCAAATATGCTGCTGCGGATGTATTTGCGTTGGGCCGAATCGCATGACTTTAAAGCTGAAATTACGGAGCTTTCTGAAGGTGAAGTCGCTGGTATCAAATCAGTCACGGTGCGTGTACAAGGTGAATATGCTTACGGTTGGTTACGTACCGAAACCGGCGTACATCGATTAGTACGTAAATCACCTTTTGATTCAGGAAATCGTCGGCACACGTCGTTTGCTTCGGTGTTTGTCTATCCAGAAGTCGATGACTCTATCCAAATTGAAATTAACCCGGCCGATTTGCGCGTCGATACTTACCGTGCATCAGGTGCCGGTGGTCAGCACGTTAACCGTACTGATTCGGCGATTCGTATTACCCATGAACCTACCGGCGTGGTGGTGCAGTGCCAGAGCGATCGTTCGCAGCATAAAAACCGAGACGCCGCGATGAAACAATTACGCGCGAAGTTGTTTGAGTTAGAATTGCAAAAACAATTAGCTGAAAAACAAGCGCTAGAAGATTCAAAGTCAGATATTGGCTGGGGCAGTCAAATCCGCTCGTATGTGCTCGATGATGCACGGATTAAAGATTTGCGTACCGGTGTTGAAAACCGCAATACGCAAGCGGTACTTGACGGTGCGCTCGATCCATTTATTGAAGCAAGTTTGAAATCAGGTTTATAAATTGAAGTTGCAGGGCGTGAGGCCGTGCGAAAAGAGGAAACTTACCCATGAACGATAAAATGCAAGCCCCTGAGTTGGACGTCAATGAACAAATCGCCCAGCGCAAGGCTAAGCTTGCTGCGTTGCGCGAGCGAGGCGTAGCATTCCCGAATGATTTTCGTCGCGACAGTTTAGCTGCTGAATTGCATGATCAATTTGATGGTTCTGAAAAAGAAGAGCTCGCGGCGAAAGGAATTCGTGTCAGCGTTGCTGGTCGTATGATGACGCGTCGTATTATGGGCAAGGCAAGTTTTGCGACGATTCAAGATATGTCGGGCCAAATTCAGCTCTACGTAGCGCGCGATAACCTGCCTGAAGGTTTTTACAACGAAGAGTTCAAAAAATGGGATCTCGGCGATATTGTCGGTGCCTCGGGAACGCTTTTTATCACCGGAACTGGTGAATTGAGTGTGCAAGTGGATGACGTTCGTTTATTAACCAAAGCGCTACGTCCGCTGCCAGATAAATTCCACGGTTTATCAGACCAAGAAATGCGCTATCGTCAGCGTTACTTAGATTTGATTACCAACCAAGAGTCTCGCAAAACCTTTATTGTGCGCTCGAAAGTGGTGGATTACATTCGCCGTTACTTAGCTGAAAAGCAGTTCTTGGAAGTAGAAACGCCAATGATGCAAACCATTCCAGGCGGTGCCGCAGCGCGTCCGTTTGTGACGCATCACAATGCTTTAGATATGCAGTTATATCTGCGTATTGCGCCTGAACTTTATTTGAAGCGTTTGGTTGTTGGTGGTTTCGAGAAAGTGTTTGAAATTAACCGTAATTTCCGTAACGAAGGTTTATCAACGCGTCATAATCCAGAATTCACCATGCTAGAGTTTTACTGGGCTTATGCCGATTACCAAGATCTGATGGATTTAACCGAAGACATGCTTCGCGGCATGACGACCGAAATTTTGGGTTCAGCGCAATTTGAAAGTGAAGGCGTACAGTACGACTTCAGTAAACCATTTGCGCGAATGACGGTAAAAGAAGCGATTTTAGAGCATTTGCCAACAGCTACCGAAGCGCAGCTCGATAGCCTTGAACAAGCAACTGCATTGGCTGAATCTTTGGGTATTAAAGTGAAGCCAAATTGGGGCTTGGGTAAAATTCAAATCGAGATCTTTGAAGAGGTGGCGGAACACAAGTTAATGCAACCAACCTTCATTACCGCATACCCAGCTGAGGTTTCACCTTTAGCTCGTCGTAATGATAACGATCCATTTATTACCGACCGCTTTGAATTCTTCGTTGGTGGACGTGAGCTGGCAAATGGCTTCTCGGAGCTAAATGACGCCGAAGATCAAGCAGAACGCTTCCGTGAACAAGTTCAGCAAAAAGAAGCGGGTGACGATGAAGCGATGTTCTACGATGAAGATTACGTGACAGCGTTAGAACATGGTTTGCCGCCAACAGCGGGTGAGGGTATCGGGATTGATCGGTTGGTGATGTTGTTAACTGATTCGCCGTCAATTCGTGATGTGTTGTTGTTCCCGCACATGCGTCCTAAAAAATAAGAGCGTTATTGGTTATTCGTTATTGGTTATTCGTAGCCCGGCGTTTTACGCCGGGTTTTTTTATAGCCGAATAACGATTAACGAATAACGATTAACGCTTTTCTCAGTTCGTGGGGGCAGGGATGAAGCGATAACCAAGTGCCGGCACGGTCTCTATAAACTGTGGATGTTCCGAGTCATCGTTTAGTTTTTTCCGCAGTTGGCTTACGCAAACGCGTAAATACTGGGTATTGTGGCGATGTTGATGACCCCATAAACGGGTCAGTAAGTAGTCATGCTCGAGTAGTTTTTGTGGTTGCTGCGCTAACAAATAAAGCAATTCGTACTCTTTCGGGGTTAGATTTACGAGACTCTGGTTTAATGTAACCTGATGCTTTAATAAGTTGATTTCCAACGCATTGAAGCGCATCACTGATGGAATATCCGAATTCATTTGGCTGGCAGACAAGTCGCGCAAAAGTACCCGAATTCGAGCTAAAAGTTCACGTACGCCAAAGGGCTTACATAAATAATCGTTTGCGCCTAAATCGAGTGCTGTAATCTTCACATCTTCATCATCGCGCGCACTCAGGACAATAATTGGTGGATTGCTCTGGCGTTGACGTAGTTTTTGAATTACTGATAATCCATCGCTATCAGGAAGACCCAGATCGAGGATAATCAGATCTGGCGATAACTGTTCGGCCATCATCAACCCTTGTCGCGCTGAGCTGGCCTCGTAAAATTCATAACCCTCAGACTGAAGTGAAATTCGAACAAAAGTCCTAATCTTCGGTTCATCATCAATGAATAAGATAGTCGTCATGGTAAGCGTATCCGAACTTTAAGTTGGTGCTCATCACTCTCAAATGAAAGTTGACCTTGATGTGCTTTGATAATACTAAAAGCAACACTTAAGCCTAGTCCCGCACCACCGTGTCCACGATCGCCTTTGCGAGCCGAATAAAATGGCTTTAACCAATTTGTTGGCGATTCTACTAACGGTTCATTGAGGTAGTTGGTAATCATTATCTCTGCGCCTGTAGTTGAACCATGCGCGGTGGCTTTTAAGTCAATGGTAACGGGTTTCTCTAAGTTACTGTAACGCAGCGCATTATCAAGAATATTATAGAGTGCTTGGGTGAAGAGGCTCACTTGAACTTCAATAATACATTCTGGATGGTTCGAGGCGAGGTAGTTAATTCGCGAATTTGCTGGAAGCCTCTTTATAGTTTCAACAATTACATCGTGTACAGAGATTTTTTGCGGGAATATGTGCACTGCACCATGTTCAAAGCGCGTGGCTTGAAAAAGGTTCTCAAGATAACTGTGTAGTCGCTCCGATTCCTCCGATGCGGCATTGATTAATTCCTCTTGCTGTTCAACGCTAATTTGCTCGCGGTAAATTTGCAACGTCGACAAATTACCTATAATGCTGGTCAAAGGGCTTCGCAAATCGTGTGAAAGGCTCAATAAAATCGTTGAACGCAACTCAGCGTCGTTCAATTCGGCGCGTTGAATACGCTCGCGAGTTATCCAGTAAACCATTGCCAATCCAACCGCGAGAAATACCGCCATCGTGGTGATTTCTTCAAAATCTTCCATATGCAATGAGCCACGAGGCGCAGTAAACAGGAAATTAAATGCTAATGCGCCAAATATTACGGCGCCATAAGCGATACGGTTTGGAACGGATAAGGAGGTAATGATCACGCCAGCAAGAATAACCAGAACCGTTCCAGAGCTAGGGAGTAACCAACGCTCTAGAACAAAGGCAATCGCGGTCATTAGGCTCATAATCGAGAGCGCTTTGATAATTGACCAATATTGATGGCTAATTGTGCTGTTATGCAAGTTACCGTTGCCAAAATGAAGGAAGTAATAAGGCAATTATAGTGAAGTACTCCAATCGACCCAATAGCATGGCAAAATTTAATATCCAAATGCCTGCATCGGTAACTGGAATGAAGTTACTACCAACTTCACCAAAACCAGGGCCTAATACGTTTAAACATGCCGATACCGCGGTAAATGATGACCAAAAATCAAGGCCAGTCGCCATTAAAGCAATAGTCAGAACAAGGCTCATTGTGGCAGCTAGTAGCATAAACGCCATGACCGCACTCAATACGTCAGAGCCGACGAGTTGTTTTTGGTAACGCACGGCTTTTACCGCATGAGGGTGGGAGAGGAGAAAAAGTTGTTGGCGAATAATTTTAAAAGTGATGATGTCTCGAACTATCTTATTGCCACCTGCAGTAGAGCCTGCACAGCCGCCTAAATAGCTTGTAAATACGAGCAACAAACCGGTCGCAACTGGCCATGCACTTAAGTCGGTTGCACCATATCCGGTGCTCGTCATAAATGAAACGATATGGAATATGCTTTGTGCAACGCGTTCACTTAAGGTGTCGTAATTAGCAGAAATAGTCAGAATAATGATAAGAATAATCGATATTGCCGCAATTAAATGGATAAAAACGCGGGTTTCCTCATCTTGCCAATATTGATTCCACTGGTTCTTGAAAATTACGCGATAATGTAAGTTGAAGCTAATAGCACCAAGTATCATGAATACATTAGCGATGTATAGAATGAGCTGGCTATCAAAGTATCCCATGCTGGCATCATGTGTTGAGAAGCCGCCTGTGGATACTGTTGTAAAACTATGTGCAATGGCATCGTACGCGGACATGCCAGCGAGCCAATAACTCAACGCACAAAACGTGGTAATGGAGACATAAATTAACCAGAGATAACGCGTGGCATAACCAACGCGCGGCACAATCTTTTCGTCTTTCACTGGGCCTGGGGTTTCGGCTACAAGTAAACGCATGCCACCCACGTTTAGCATAGGTAATACAGCAACAACGAAAATGACAACGCCAAGGCCGCCAAGCCATTGCAAAAATTGGCGATACATCAAGAAGCCAATGGGCATGTCATCCAAGCCGACGAGAATTGTAGCGCCGGTTGTGGTCATCGCGCTGATTGATTCGAACGTCGCATCAGTCCAAGACACATCGGTGACGAGATAAATCGGGATAGCGCTGCATAGCCCCGCCAACAGCCAAGTGAATGTGGCAAAAAGGAGACCATCTTGCGGATAAATCTTGGTTAACGGGACGTTTCTACTGAAAGCCCAAAATGAAATAGCGACAAGAAATACGAGCGCCGAGCTAAAAAAGAAGTGGGCGCCGGTACCATCGCGAAAATAGAAGACATTTAACCAAGCAAAGATGAATTGAACAAATCCAACCCAAGCTAGAGGAATACTGAGAAGTTTTAGAAGTATTTTAAGGCGCATGCGGGCTGACCTTCTGAAATCTATAGAAGATCAGCTTATTTCGGCGAATCATAAATATTCTATTGTGATTCGCCGATTTTGTATAAAAATTATATAAAGTTACGTTTTGGGAAGCGCTTGAAATAGGTCATTCAAAAGTTCGTGTTTGTCTTCAATGCCGGCTGATAAGCGCAGTAGATCAGGAGGGCAAGGTGTGCCTTCGCCTTCAACGCTGGCGCGGTGTTCAATCAAACTTTCGACGCCGCCGAGCGACGTGGCGCGTTTCCATAGTTTGGTGTTCGCCGCAAGATGCACTGCTGCGCTCTCACCACCTTTAACGCGAATGGATAACATACCACCGAAACCGCCATGCATTTGCTTACAGGCGACCGCATGCCCCGCAAAACTTGGTAATCCAGGATACAAAACTTCAAGTATTTGTGGATGCTGTTCGAGTTGCTCAGCCAAGAACATGGCATTGCTACAGCTCTCTCTTACCCGTAGGTGCATGGTCCGCATGCCGCGGAGCAATTGCGCTGCGTCATGCGGGCTAGGAACGGCGCCACCTTGTGCGCGCACCGCGCGAATACGCTGCCAATAAGGCGAGTCTTGTTTGGTAATTAGCGCACCAGCAATCACATCTGAGTGGCCGTTTAGATATTTCGTCGCGCTGTGCATGACAATATCTGCGCCTAGCGCGAGAGGTTGCGTGAGCAATGGTGTCGCACAAGTGGAATCGACAGCAACCGCAGCACCGGCTGACTTTGCTAATTCACTGATGGCGGCGATATCACTAATGGTCCACATTGGATTACCAGGGGTTTCTAGCCAAACCAACTTGGTTTGCTGTGGCGTGATAGCTGCAGCCACCGCTTCAAGATCGGTCATATCGACAAAATCGATGCGTAAACCCCAATCGGTGGCGAAGTTTAGCAGCCAATTGCGCAGTGCCCAATACATGACCGTTGGTGCAACCACATGATCACCAGGTTTTAAACCCAAAAATACGGCTGTAGCGGCCGCCATACCCGAGCCAAATAATAATGCTTGCTCGCCACCTTCAAGTTGACATAGCAGCTGCTCAACCGGTTTATAAGTTGGATTGTCCGCTCGCGAATAAACATTACCGGTCGGGTAGGTATTATCCGCTCCGCGAATGTAGGTGGTCGCCACATGAATAGGAAGTACGACGCCTTGACTTTCTTGGTCGATTTTACCAAGCGCCTGAGCAAGTGCGGTGGCAGAACTAAACGGGTAAGCTTTGCTGTTGGTCATGAATACGTTCACTTGTGAGTTTGGCGAATTTGACGATTAGTATACGCTGTATTAAGCATAAAAAAACGCACCCGGGGGTGCGTTTTTGTCGCAATTTTCTGCGAATTAGCCGTGGTTATGATTACCATCAGCGTGTACGTGGCCGTGGTCCAATTCACTTGGATCAGCATCACGTACTTCAACTACTTCAACGTCAAAGTTCAACGTTGTACCAGCTAACGGATGGTTACCGTCAACAGTGACTTCGTCATCACTCACGTCAACAATCATTACCGACTGCTCACCAGCATCAGTGCTAGCACGGAACTGCATACCAACAGCAACTTCGTTGTCACCAAACAAGCTACGTGGAACGGTTTGAATAAGACCGTCGTGACGCTCGCCGTAGGCATCAGCTGGTTGAATTTCAGCTTCAAATTTGTCGCCAGTTGCTTTACCGTCTAGTGCGTTTTCAAGACCTTTGATCAACATACCGCGACCAAAGATAAATTGTAGCGGCTGACCTTCTTTTGATTGATCCAGAACTTGGCCTTCGGCGGTTTTCACAGTGTAGTGAATTCCAACAACTTTGTCCTGGCTAATAGTTTGACTCATGATTCATCCAAGTTATAAGGCAGTGGGTAAATTTCCAAAAGACTCGCGTCATCATCTTTCACTCTCAGCTTAGTATCTGCCTCAATATCGCTTGGCAGTACCGCTAAGAGATCAAGTTGATTGTCAGCACGGCTCACTGCATTAATTACCGTACCGGCACGTCGCCAATTGTCACCAAGTTGCTGTTCCAGCGTGGCACCGGCTGAAACCGATTGCCCTTGGCCAACTAAACGAAACAGTGCTCGCTTCTGCTTGCCCAAATATTTCATCCGAGCGATGGTCTCTTGGCCGATATAACACCCCTTGGTAAAACTAATACCATGCAACGCCTGTACGTTCAGCATTTGGGGCACATACTCCAATATTGTACCTGAAACTAGGGTCGGTCGACCACGTTCAATTTCAAGTGCATTCCAAGCATCCATTGAAGAATTTGTAGGAAAGTTATCACGTTCGGTTACCAAAAGGTATTGATCTGGCTGGCTACCTAAGGTCAATGCGACGCCATCTGAAAAAGCCGTTACGGCTTGCTCGTCGGCAACGTTCAACGGTTGTTCAAGCCATTCCGCTAAACGCGCTGGTGCCGCTGTACCGAAGACACCAAAAAGTGATAATTGCTCGGAAGCATCGACGATATCTGTTTTGCTAAATACACCGAACTTTTGTAACTGGGCCAGACTAGCGGCAATGGCGTCTTTATGACTCAGCAATAACACACTGTCAGCAAAGCGAGTGACGAATAGCGTACTCATCGCCTTACCTTTGTTGTCACAGTGTGCGGCAAACAACCAGCCACGGTCACTGAGTTGCTTCATGTCACAGGATAACTGCCCCTGTAAAAACTCATCGGTTTGTGGACCGGTCAGACGAATAACGCCGTAATCTGTTAATGAAACCGTTACGTATTCAGGCTGAGCTTTGGTAAACTCTGTATCTAACACACGAAACCTCACTTTCTCATCGATAAACGAATAGATGGGGATGTTTTTTCATTATACAAGCCGTTTTATTTCGCGACGCATAATTTTTGTCGTAAAAGAAGGATTCGCATGGAAAAGTTGCAACAAAATGCCGACACATTGAAAGATAAAAATCGCCTTCGTTGGGCATGCCGTCGTGGCATGTTAGAACTCGATGTTTTATTTATGCCATTCGTTGAAGAAGCATACGATGATCTTGATGCGAAACAGCAAGATGCTTTTCGACGCTTATTAACTTGTGATGACCCAGATTTGTTCGCGTGGTTTATGGGGCATCAAAAGTGCGAAGATGAAGAACTGGCGGCCATGGTGGCTTATATACTCGGCCGCGTTAAAGTATAAATGCAGCGGAAGCGGCCATGCTTTGGCAACTGACAGTTCGGCCGTGGGCATGGCTACGGTTTCCATCTCATGTCTGGGGCGTGAATAACGACACGGGTGTTTGGGTGCAACTAGACGACTTAGACCAAAAGTGTTGGCACTTGCAGCCGTTATCGTGGGTTACGCCGTGGGGCGCCTTATTAATTTTGCACCATCCGAACACTGCGCGGCGTTGGTTATGGTTACCGCGCAGTTGGCTTGGCGATGCGCAATATCGACGCCTAGCTCGATTTTTGTTGCGTTGGCGTCAATACGGTCGGCTTCGCCTCAGCCAGTAAATCAGGGTAGTCGAGGTTGTAATGTAAACCGCGACTCTCATGTCGCGCCATGGCACTGCGTACAATTAATTCAGCAACTTGCACCAAATTACGCAACTCCAATAAATTATTACTGACTTTGAAGTGACTGTAATATTCGTGAATTTCTTGCTGCAATAATTCGATGCGTCGTAATGCGCGCTGTAGCCGCTTGTTGGTTCGTACAATACCGACATAGTCCCACATAAATAAACGCAACTCGTGCCAGTTATGTTGAATGATGACCTCTTCATCAGAGTCATTCACTTGGCTTTCGTCCCAAGCGGGGAGGTCGGTACGTAACTTAACCTGCTGTAATTGTTCGATGATGTTGGTTGCTGCCGCTCGGGCAAACACCAGACATTCGAGCAGTGAGTTGCTCGCCATACGGTTGGCGCCGTGCAAACCGGTATAGGCAACTTCGCCGATGGCGTACAAATTACTGACCGCCGTTCGCGCGTTTAAATCTGTTTTTACACCACCGCAAGTGTAGTGGGCGGCAGGTACAACCGGCATCGGTTGTTTGCTGATATCAATACCTAAACTTAAGCATTTGTCATAAATGTTCGGAAAATGCTCTTGGATAAACGCTTTTGGCTTATGCGAGATATCTAAGAACATACAATCAGCACCGAGACGCTTCATTTCATAGTCAATAGCTCTAGCCACTACATCGCGCGGCGCTAGTTCTGCTGCTGGGTGAAATTCAGGCATAAAGCGACTGCCGTCAGGCCGACGTAACACGGCTCCTTCGCCACGTAACGCTTCGGTTAACAAAAACGATTGGGCGTTGGGATGAAATAAGCAGGTTGGGTGAAACTGATTAAATTCCATGTTGGCAACTTGACATCCAGCACGCCACGCCATGGCAATACCGTCGCCACTGGCGACATCTGGATTACTCGTATACTGATAAACTTTGCTGGCGCCACCGGTACATAAAGCGACAAATCGCGCCGCAATTGTTTCAACACGTTGATTCACACGATTCAATATATACGCGCCGTAACAACGCTGTTCACCACCAACATGTTTATGCGTAATCAAATCAACTGCGTTGACGCGTTCTAGAATTGTAATGTTCGGATGTTGTTTCGTTTGTTCAACTAATGTCGTTTGCACCGCGCGACCAGTCGCATCTGCTGCATGGAGAATACGGCGATGGCTATGACCACCTTCTTGATTTAAGTGAAACTGACCATCATCAACACGATCAAAGCCAACCCCGATATCAATAAGCCATTGTAAGCTTTCTTTGGCATGACTTGTGGTAAACTTTACCGCATCAATGTCACATAATCCGGCACCGGCAACTAAAGTGTCTTCAACGTGGCTTTCAATGCTATCATTCTCATCGAATACAGCAGCGATACCGCCTTGTGCGTAGTAGGTTGAGCCTTCAGTTAACGGCCCTTTAGAAAGAACCGTAACTTGGGCGTGGTCAGCTAGTTGTAAAGCTAGTGTTAAACCAGCAGCGCCGCTACCAATAATGAGTACATCGCATTGATAATGTGACATTTGTTCCATAAAGTATGTGGGATATTTTGCGTGACAACACGCTGATCTGCCAAAGGAATAAAAGCGATTTTACTCTTTTGAATTTTTTTTGCGAACTTTTTACGAACACTTGGGTCATACTTTGCAAGTACGCAACGGGCCTAATATCTGACGTAGCTAGGGGTTGAGGAGAGCGGGCTCGGATGAGCGAACAAGAAACAGATAAAGCCCTGGTAGAACGAGTACAACAGGGCGACCAAAGAGCCTTTGATTTGTTGGTAAAAAAATATCAGCACAAAGTGATGAGTCTGATATCACGCTATGTCAAACAACAGGCCGATGTGCCCGACGTAGCCCAAGAAACATTTGTGAAAGCCTATCGAGCCTTAGCTAATTTTCGTGGCGATAGCGCGTTTTATACTTGGTTGTATCGCATTGCGGTAAACACGGCTAAAAATTATTTGGTGGCACAAGGGCGCAAACCGCCAGCCAATGACGTTGATGCCGATGAAGCTGAGTTTTATGAGGGAAGCGGTGCGCTGAAAGACAGCGCTTCTCCAGAAAGTATGTTGTTAACCGATGAGATTCGTGACGTCGTAATGCGAACCATCGATGATTTACCGGAAGATTTGCGTCGTGCTATAACACTGCGTGAAATTGAAGGTTTAGGTTATGAAGAGATAGCCATCGAAATGGATTGTCCTATTGGCACCGTGCGTTCACGAATATTCCGAGCGCGTGAGGCGATAGATCAACAATTACGGCCGTTATTAGAGCGCTAAACTGAATTTGAGGAAGCTTTATGTCTGATCGTTGCAAACAAAATGCCTCAGCACTACTTGATAATCACTTCAGTGATTCAGGTGCTGATGCTGAACGTCCATTTAATGCTGAAATTTCAGCGTTGTTGGACGATGAACAGGCACAGGCTGTATGGCAACGCTATGCGTTAGTCGGGCACCTGATGCGTGGTGATGCGCAAACGAATCATCAAATTGATATTAGTGCTCGCGTCGCGGCGCAACTATCGCAAGAATCGGTGGTGGTACAGCCTTCGGTGCAGCAAGGTGGCGCCATGGCGCGTGCGGCGAGTCGTTGGCTTAAGCCTGCCGGTAGTATTGCTATTGCTGCGAGTGTTGCGTTAGTTGCTGTCGTTTCCGTTCAACAGCCAGTGATTGACGTTGAACAGGCAACACCAAGCGTCACTTCGCCAGCGCTCATTACGAATCCTTTTGGTGGCCGTAACCCGGTTAGTTACAATACGGTGATTGAAACACAAGCACCATCAGAGGCAGAAATTGCTCAACAACGCCAGTTGTTGCAGTCGTATATGTTAGATCATCAGCGTCAATTGCAGCTGTCATTGCAAGCAGACAAAGAACAGCAGCAACAAGAATCATCAACCGTTGAGAAGTTAAACGAACAGAATGACTAAATATGTCGTTGCGATTGCACTTTGGTTGGTTGCAATCGCCCCCCTCGGTGCCAATGCACAGCAAGAAGTGACTGCAGAACGCGCCGCCAATATGGGCCAAATATGGTTTGACCGCATGGCCCGTTCTTTGCGTGACCTTAATTTTGAAGCGACCTTGGTTCAAAGCCAAGGGCAGCGGATACAACCATTAGTTTGGTTTCATGGCAATTATGATCACACCACCGACCTTGAGTTATTAATTTATCTTAACGGTGCTGACATGCGTGCGTTACGCGTGGGTGATCAAACATATTATTATTCTCAAGCAGGCGGTTCCTACACGCTTCAATCTGATGTTACGGTTGGATTAATTCCCCCTGCGTTCTACAAGCCATTTTCGAATATTAATCAGCATTATCAAGTGATTGCTAGCGGTGGTATGCGAGTCACGGGGCGTCCCGCCCAGTATTTGCGGCTAATTAGTCGCGATGACAATCGTTACCATTATGACCTGTGGCTGGATCGTGACTCGGGAATGCTGTTGAAGCTGCAAATGATGACCCCACAAGGTGAGGTTCTCGAACAGTTACAATTAACGTCGATTAGTTTTTCCGACCAAATACCAGAGCAACTCACTGAAGTAAGCGCCATTCAACGTCCGCCGAAGCTTTATGATACTCAGCAACTGGCTGAACTGCGCTTCCCGCTGCGCCCGAATTGGTTACCCGGTGGCTTTGATTTGCGTCGTTCACATCATCGTCAGCTCTATGATACGCAATTGCCAACTGATTATTTTCTATTCAGCGATGGACTTACTGAAGTATCAATTTATGTCAGTGATCAACGCGCTCAAAAATTACCGAGCTTGGCTTACCAAGGCCCTGAATCGCTGGTGAACACCTTTGTTGAAGGGTACGCCGTAACTGTGGTTGGAAAACTACCTGCGGATACGTTACGTCGTATTGCCGAGAATATGGTGGTTTCAACTCAGGATATGCAGCAGTGATTCGTGAACTTGCCGAAGTTATTGCCGTAGAAAGCGATTTTTTATTGGTTTCGACCGAATTAAAAACCGGTTGTACTGGCTGTGCACAACAAAATACCTGTGGCGCCGGCGTCATCTCAAAGGCGTTTTCTGATCGTCGTGCTGAATTTCGTGTCCACAAGCCAGAAGGGCAGTTTAGTCCTGGTCAACAAATTGAGTTATTGCTCCCGGAACAAGCGCTTACACGCTACTCGCTAGCGGTTTACCTACTCCCGATTCTAGTCTTATTGCTGATCGCTATTGCGACAGGTCAGCTGTTGTTGTGGTCAGAAGGGTGGGTGATTCTTAGTGCGTTTAGTGGCTTTGCGTTCAGCTTCTACCTGTTACGACATTGGTTACAGCAACGTGATATTCAGGTTGCACAACTGTTGAGCGTGCAACAAATCGATTAAAAATACCCGAAATTCTTTGTCCCGAACCGCATAAATCAGTATGATCAGCGGTTAGTATTTATTCCTTATTTTTGTTGTTGCGGGGGCATTAATGCCAGAGAAGGCGTTTAAGCAAGCAAATATTCGCAATTTTTCAATTATTGCGCACATCGACCATGGTAAGTCGACTCTTTCTGATCGTTTGATACAGCATTGTGGCGGTTTAACTGACCGTGAAATGGCTGAACAAGTACTTGATTCAATGGATCTTGAGCGCGAACGCGGTATTACCATTAAAGCGCAGAGCGTGACCTTGCATTACACCGCACAAGACGGCGAAACCTATCAACTGAACTTTATCGATACGCCAGGACACGTTGACTTCTCATACGAAGTTTCACGTAGTTTAGCAGGCTGTGAGGGTGCCTTGTTGGTGGTTGATGCAGCGCAAGGCGTTGAGGCTCAGACCTTGGCGAACTGCTATACAGCTATTGAAATGGACCTCGAAGTAGTGCCGGTGTTAAACAAAATCGATTTGCCGCAGGCTGATCCAATGCGTGTGGCTGAAGAGATTGAAGACATTGTCGGTATTCAAGCGATTGATGCGGTGCAGTGTTCTGCCAAAACGGGCATCGGAATTGATGAAGTTTTAGAACGTATTGTGAAACAAATTCCACCACCGCAAGGTGATCCAGAAGAACCATTACAAGCGTTAATCATCGATTCTTGGTTTGATAATTACCAAGGCGTGGTGAGTTTAGTACGTGTTAAAAATGGTGTGTTACGTGCTGGTGACAAAATGAAAGTGATGTCGACCGGGCAGACGCATCAGATTGATAAAGTTGGTTTCTTTTCACCAAAAGCAACAGAAACCGGCATTTTGCGTTGTGGTGAAGTAGGGTTTGTCATTGCCGGTATTAAAGAAATTCACGGTGCGCCAGTAGGGGATACCCTGACTTTGGCGAAACAACCAGCGCCGCAACCGCTACCGGGCTTTAAAAAAGTAAAACCGCAGGTTTATGCGGGCATGTTCCCAATTTCGTCAGACGATTATGAAAACTTCCGTGATGCGTTGTCGAAACTCTCATTGAATGATGCCTCTTTGTTCTATGAACCAGAAAATTCGGCAGCGCTCGGTTTTGGTTTCCGCGTGGGCTTTTTGGGTATGCTCCATATGGAGATTATCCAGGAGCGCCTAGAACGTGAATATGATATCGATTTGATTACCACCGCACCAACGGTGGTGTATAAAGTAATTACCAAAGACGGCAAAGAACATAAGGTGGATAACCCTGCCAATTTGCCGGCAGTAAACGATATTGAAACCATTTACGAGCCGATTGTTGAAGCAAACATTCTCGTTCCACAAGAATATCTTGGTAACGTCATTACGCTATGTGTCGATAAGCGTGGTGTACAAACGAAAATGGCTTATCACGGCAATCAAGTTGCAGTGACCTACGAGCTACCAATGGCTGAAGTGGTCATGGATTTCTTTGACCGATTAAAGTCAACGAGTCGCGGTTATGCGTCGCTTGATTATAACTTTAAACGCTTCCAAGAAGCGGACATGGTTCGTGTTGACGTGTTAATTAACGGTGACAAGGTAGACGCCTTGGCGATGATTACTCACCGTAATAATTCACAAGGCCGTGGTCGCGAATTGGTTGATAAAATGCGAGAGTTAATTCCACGACAAATGTTCGATATCGCTATTCAAGCGACTATTGGTACGCAAGTTATTGCACGTGCTACGGTGAAGCAATTGCGTAAAAACGTGACCGCTAAGTGTTACGGTGGTGACGTGAGTCGTAAGAAAAAACTGTTACAAAAACAAAAAGAAGGTAAGAAGCGAATGAAGCAACTTGGTAACGTGGAAGTACCGCAAGAAGCGTTTCTTGCCGTACTCAAAGTTGGCAAGTAATGCGATTCGCTCGGTGCGCTAGGAATCAAAATTAAATGGCTAACTTTTATTCGATTGTGCTAACGCTGGTGACCATCGTCGCGGGTTTAATTTGGCTGTATGATGCCAAAATGAAGAAGCCTGCGCGTTTGGCAGCTATCGCTAAAGTAGAAGAACAAACCAACAAAACTTTGGATGATGAAGAACGTGAACGCGTTGCGCCGCAGGGACGTGTGGCGGAATTTGCACAAAGCGTTTTTCCAATTTTGTTTATCATTTTAATTGTTCGTTCATTTTTCTATGAGCCATTTCGAATTCCATCAGCATCGATGATGCCAACCATGTTGGCTGGCGATTTTGTGTTGGTGCAAAAGTATAGTTATGGTGTTCGTGATCCATTATTTCGTACAGAAATTCTGGAAACTGGAAAACCAAACCGTGGCGATATTGCGGTGTTCAAATTTCCGGTAAACCCACAAGTTGATTTCATTAAACGCATTGTGGCAACACCAGGCGATCGCATCATCTATCGTAACAAGACTTTGTATTTGGAGCCGGCATGCGTTGATAGCTCTGCAGAATGCCCGCAGTTGCAAGTGATTGAACGCAATGTGCAACAACAAGACGAAGTTTATTTTAGTCGCACGACACCACTGCAGCGTTATTCGGAGCAACTTGGTGACGTTGAGCATGAAATACTTATCGATCCGACTGTGGCGCCGCGTACCGCTTATTACTTTCAACAAGCTGGCACTGCCGCTGATGAATGGATAGTGCCAGAAGGTCATTATTTTGCGATGGGCGATAATCGCGATAACTCTGAAGATAGTCGCTATTGGGGCTTTGTTCCGTATGAGAACTTAGTTGGCAAAGCCACGTTTATTTGGATGAGTTTGGAATTTGATCGCGGCCCAGAATCTTGGGTGCCAGAGTGGTTACCGAGTTGGGTTCCATCGGGGGTTCGCTGGCATCGTCTTGGTAGTGTGGAGTAAGGCGTGAGTTTACCAAAACCACCACTGAAACAGCTTGAAAAATCATTTGGTTATACCTTCAAGAATCGTGATGCACTGACGCAGGCACTGACCCACCGTAGTGCTGCGGCGAAACACAATGAGCGCCTCGAGTTCCTTGGTGATTCAGTGTTAGGTATCATCATTAGTGAAGCGTTATTTGAACAATTCCCCAATATTGATGAAGGCGATTTAAGCCGTATGCGCGCCACGTTAGTGTGCGGGCGCAGCCTCGCAAAATTGGCGCAGCGTTTCGAATTAGGGAAATTCTTGGTGCTTGGCCCCGGTGAAATGAAAAGCGGCGGACATCGCCGTGAATCCATACTCGCTGATGCGGTAGAAGCATTACTGGGCGCCATGTATTTAGAAAGCGATTTAAACACGTGTCGTGAGGTTGTACTAAACTGGTATTCGAAACAGTTGGCAGGCATTAAGCCAGGCGCAAGCCATAAAGACCCGAAAACGCGTTTGCAAGAGTATTTGCAAGGGCGCCAGCGCGCACTCCCTATTTATGAAGTTGTCGCGACACAAGGGCAAGCACATAACCAACAATTTACCGTAAGTTGTCAAGTTGATGGGTTGGAACAGCCTATTCGTGGAACCGGCACAAGTCGCCGTAAAGCTGAACAGCACGCTGCAACCGAAGCACTTGAGCAACTTATTCAGCAGGATAATTCATGACTGAACCGCAATACAGCTCAGAATCAGCGTTTGTAGCCATAGTAGGGCGCCCAAATGTTGGCAAATCAACGCTACTTAATCGTATTCTTGGGCAAAAAATTAGTATTACCTCAAGCAAGCCACAAACAACGCGCCACCGCATTTTAGGCATTGAAACCGAAGGCGAGCGCCAAATTGTTTATGTGGACACGCCAGGTCTTCACCAAGATGAAAAGCGCGCGATTAACCGTTTAATGAATCGAGCGGCGTCGAGCTCACTGAGTGGCGTTGAAGTTGTGCTATTTGTCGTAGAAGCGGGTAAGTGGGCCAGTGACGACGAAATGGTGCTGAATAAACTAAAAAAATCAGAGCGCCCGGTTATTTTGGTGATTAATAAAATTGACCAATTTAAAGACAAAACTGAGCTATTACCTTATTTGCAGCAGCTTGCCGAAAAGCATAGCTTCGCGGAAATTATCCCATTATCAGCAGCGACCGGCGCACAAGTCGAAGCCTTGCGAGAAATCGTGCACAAGCATGCACGTCCTGGCGTACATCATTTTCCAGAGGATTATGTGACCGACCGCTCGCTACGCTTTATGGTGGCTGAAATTATTCGTGAGAAACTGATGCGTTTTACCGGTGATGAGTTGCCGTACAGCACGACCGTTGAAATTGAGCAGTTCAAGACCGCACCATCAGGTACCACGCACATTCACGCACTCATACTGGTTGAGCGCGATGGCCAAAAACGCATGGTAATTGGTGCAGGTGGTAGCAAGTTAAAGACCATTGGTACCGAAGCGCGCCGCGATATCGAGCCACTGGTTGGTGGGAAAGTTCACTTGCAGTTATGGGTGAAAGTGAAATCGGGTTGGGCTGACGACGAGCGAGCTCTGCGTAGTTTGGGTTACGGCGAGGATTAAGCGGTGGAACCGGCGTTTGTATTGCATCGCTGGCCCTATCAAGACAGCAGTTTACTGGTTGAATTGTTCTCTGCTGAGCATGGCCGTTTTCGCGCGATTGCGAAAGGTGCAAAACGGCCGAAAAGTGCTTGGCGTAGTATCTTGCAACCCTTCACCCCGTTGCAAATTAGTACTCGCGGTCGTCACGAATTACAGACATTGGTCGCTGCCGAAGCAATCGATACCAGTTTGAACCTAAAAGGAACGGCGCTCTACAGTGGCTTCTATGTCAATGAGCTGGTGCAGCGCCTGACCACACCATACCATGTGGTTGATGGCCTTTTTCAAGACTATCAAGAAACCTTGGAGTTACTCACTCAGGTGAGTCATGTTGAGCCAATTCTGCGGCGCTTTGAATGGCAATTACTTTGTCATTTAGGGCATGGTTTTGACTGGCACATGGATACCCACGAGCAACCCATAATCGCAACGCAAACGTATCAATTCATTCCTGAATCTGGATTTTCGCTGACAAACGCCAGCAATCAGGCCGATATTATTGTATTGAATGGCGCCGATATACTGCGGCTTGGCGATTTTGAAGTGGCCGATCAACGCCTGCTAAACTTATTTAAACGACTGATGCGTGTGGCACTGCAACCTTATTTGGGTAATCAGCCGCTGCGTAGCCGTCAACTCTTTGTTCAATTTAAGGATATGTCATGAATTCAACCGTTGGAGTTCCACCGATTTACTTAGGTGTCAACATTGACCATGTCGCAACTGTTCGTAATGCCCGTGGCGTTAACTATCCTGACCCAGTCACAGCCGCAGCCATTGCGGAGCAGGCGGGGGCGGATGGTATTACTGTGCATTTACGTGAGGATAGACGGCATATTAAGGATCGCGATGTTGAGATTCTTGCGCGCACCCTACAAACCCGTATGAACTTAGAAATGGCAGTCACTGACGAAATGCTAGCAATTGCCTGTCGTACCAAGCCAACGTTTTGTTGTTTAGTGCCAGAGAAGCGCGAAGAATTAACCACCGAAGGGGGTCTCGATGTTGCTGGTCAACAAGCCAAGATCACCAGTGCGGTAGCACAACTTGCCGAACATGGTATTGCGACCAGCCTATTTATTGATGCCGACAAACGCCAAATTGACGCTGCCGTTGCGACAGGCGCTCCGATTATTGAACTGCACACAGGGCACTATGCTGAACAAACCAACGAGCAGGCGCAAATGCAAGCGTTAGCTCAGTTACGCGACGCTGCAGAATATGCGCAGGCGGCTGGTTTACAAGTCAACGCTGGGCATGGTCTGCACTATCACAATACGGCGCCGATTGCGGCCATTCCACAGTTGGTTGAGCTCAATATAGGCCATGCAATTATCGCACGCGCCGTGTTAGTTGGGCTTGAGCAAGCGGTGCGTGATATGAAGGCGATTATGCAACAGGCGCGGTTACATGGCTCAGTTTTATAAGCCGCAAGCCCGCACAGCAAAGCTGCAGCGATTAACCGATCAGCAGGTTGTTGGCCTTGATCATCAAGGACGAGGTGTGGTTCGTACTGCCAAGGGCGTCAAATTTGTGCCGGGTGCATTACCCGATGAGCGAGTAACGATTACGGTTCAAGGCAAGCATGATGCGCAATTGGAGCGAATTCAAACGGTTAGCGAGCAGCGTGTAACGCCACCTTGTGCTTTTTATGAGCAATGCGGTGGTTGTGATTTACAGCATCTCGCGTTAGCTGCACAGCGGGCGCACAAGCAAAAAGTTGTGACCGAGATGCTTGCGAAATTTGCGCAAGTTGAAGCGCTGCAATGGTTAGAACCGTTGGCCGGCGATGCTTGGCACTATCGTCGGCGTGCTCGATTAGCGGTGCACTATGACGCGAAACGACAGCAATTTAAAATGGGATTTAGGGCGCCCAAGAGTAAACGAATTACCGTGATTGATGCTTGTTTGGTTCTCGCAGAGAGCTTAAATAAATTAATAGCGCCATTACAACACCTATTGCCACAACTTGAGTTAGTCAAACAACTCGGTCATGTTGAACTCATTGAGTTTGAACATCAGGTTGTAGTGCTGTTACGCCTCAGAGAATGGCCAACGGCAAGTGATCAGAATCACCTCGAACAGTTTTCGAAAACCTACAACGTGGCTATATGGTGTGATTCTGAGCAGCAGTTGGCGCCACTATCAACGTCAGAACCTTTAAGTTATCACACAGTAGGATTGAGCATTCATTGTTCGCCTACGAATTTTATCCAGGCGCATCGGCAACTGAGCGAAATAATGGTAGAGCAAGCCCTAACTTGGCTGGATATTCAGCCAAGTGATAAGGTACTTGAACTGTATGCTGGTAGCGGTAACTTCAGTTTGCCGATGGCATTAGCTGGAGCACAGGTTACCGCCATTGAAGGCGTTGCGTCGATGGTCGACCAACTCAAAGCAAATGCTCACCGAGCTCAAGTCAACCTTGCCGCGTTCTGCACCGATCTTGAACAATCGTGGTCGAGCCAGGCCTGGAGCAACGAGCAATATACAAAAGTGTTGTTGGATCCTGCTCGTGCGGGCGCTCCACATGCCATTCAAGAAGTCGCCACACGACAACCGCAGCGAATTGTCTATGTTTCCTGTGCGCCAGATACCCTTGCACGTGATGCAAAGGTACTGAAGGAGAGCGGGTATCAGTTAAAACAAGCGCAAGTGGTTGACATGTTTCCGCAGACCCATCACATTGAGGTCATGACATTATTCGAACGGGAGTAACACGGTGGTTTGGGTGCGCAGTACGCATGTTGATAAGCCGCATCAACATGGCGATTGGCTAGCAGAATTAGATTCGGACGAACGCTGTACGCAGCTGCGTGACCATGCTGAGCGCCTGAAGCTTATTTGTGAACGCGCAAAACAGCCACAGCTTCTGGTGAAAGGCGAAGAAATGGTTGAGATTTTAATTGGTCTCAACCTCGATCAAGAATCATTAGTCGCCGCTTTATATAGTCCTGCTTTTGAGGCGCAACTGATAGATTTAGAAGAAGCGTTAGCGTGGGGCGGCAAAAGCCTACCGGTGTTGCTTGAAGCCGTGCAACAAATGCAGACCATCAGTGCGCTGCAACACTTTCAACATGGCAAACCAAGTCTCGTACAAATCGATAATGTGCGTCGCATGTTGTTAGCGATGGTCACCGATGTTCGTGCGGTATTAATTAAGCTTGCGGAGCGCATCTGCTTTTTACGTGAAGTGAAAACGCTGGACGAAGAAACGCGTGTTCTTGCCGCCAAAGAGTGTAATGAAATTTATGCACCGTTAGCCAATCGCCTTGGTATTGGCCAGTTGAAATGGGAACTTGAAGATCTCGCCTTTCGCTATTTACATCCAACCACTTATAAAACCATTGCCGCGCAGCTCCATGAGCGGCGTATTGACCGCGAAACCTATATCAACGATTTTCTGCAGGCATTGCAGCAAGCTTTAGACGACGAAGGCGTGCAGGCAACGGTTTATGGCCGACCGAAGCATATCTATTCCATTTGGCGCAAGATGCAGAAGAAGCATCTAAACTTCGACCAGTTATACGATATTCGCGCTGTGCGCATTATCACTGACTCATTGAAAGACTGTTACGCAGCGCTAGGCGTTGTGCACAGCTTATGGCGTCATATTGCATCTGAGTTTGATGATTATATTGCCACCCCCAAGGCCAATGGTTACCAGTCGATTCATACCGTGGTGTTAGGCCCACAAGACAAACATGTTGAAATTCAAATACGCACTCAGGCCATGCATGATGATGCCGAATTAGGTGTTGCGGCGCATTGGATGTACAAAGAGGGCGGTGCTGCCGGAAAAGGTTCAGGCTTCGAAGAAAAAATCGCTTGGCTACGTAAATTGCTAGCATGGCATGATGATATGGCCGGCAATGACGGACTTGTTGATGAAATTCGCTCGCAAGTATTTGAAGACCGTGTCTATGTCTTCACGCCCAAAGGTGAGGTGATTGACTTACCGGCTGGTGCAACACCGTTAGATTTTGCTTATTACATTCATTCGCAGGTGGGGCACCGCTGTGTAGGTGCTAAAGTTGATGGTCACATTGTGCCGTTTACCTATCATTTGAAGAATGGTGAACGCGTAGAAATTCTCACGCAAAAAAATGCGCAACCTCGACGAGATTGGCTCAATCCAGCGAATGGCTATTTACAAACATCACGGGCACGCAGCAAAGTTGTCACCTATTTCAAAAAACTCGACCGTGATAAGAACCTGAAGACCGGCAAAGAGTTACTTGAAGCTGAGTTAGCGAAACATCATGTGCCGTTGGCGCAGGCCGAAAGCGTATTAGAACGATTTAACATGGTACATCTAGACGATTTACTTGCGGCGATTGGTGCTGGTGACGTACGGCTGCAACAGGTTGTGAATCAGTTGCGCCCTGAATCTGATAGTGCTGCGGAGCGCATCGAGCGC
The DNA here is from genome assembly GCF_009734345.1 of Pseudidiomarina andamanensis. GTDB lineage: Bacteria > Pseudomonadota > Gammaproteobacteria > Enterobacterales > Alteromonadaceae > Pseudidiomarina > Pseudidiomarina andamanensis. Next base: position 507,761 of record NZ_CP032551.1, read on the forward strand.
TTAACAGCACGTAAGAGCAAACCAACCCGTAGCGGCAAACAAAGTGATGTCACCGTTGAGGGAATTGGTAACTTATTGGTGCAATTTGCGAAGTGCTGCCAGCCAGTTCCTGGCGATACTATTTTAGGCTTTGTCACCCAGGGCCGTGGTGTCTCGGTACACCGCACTGATTGCGAGCAACTTAAACACTTACTTGAGCTCCATCCAGAGCGTGCTTTAGAAGTGAGTTGGAGCCAAGCAAAACACTGTAACTATCGAGTGAATCTTCGAATAGACGCGGATGATCGCCAAGGTTTATTGCACGACATCACCAGTGTGCTTGCGAATGAAAAAGTCAACGTGGCACAACTTGATTCGCGTTTAGATACTGCGACTCGCCAAGCATTAGTAACAGTGGGAATTATTGTTGCTGACGCAGACGATGTACAACGACTACTCAGCAGAATTAGTCAGTTAAAAGGAATTCACAACGTGGTGAGGGTCACGCAATGACGACGAAAGTAGATGAGAAAGAAAACTTTCAAGGTGTTGCCGCGTTATTAGAGGTAATGCGACGTTTGCGAGACCCAAATGGCGGTTGCCCGTGGGATTTGAAACAATCGATGACCACGCTCATTCCTTACACCATTGAAGAAGCCTATGAAGTTGCGGCGGCGATTACCGAAGGTAATTTAGCAGACATTAAAGACGAGTTAGGCGATTTATTATTTCAAGTTGTTTTCTATACCCAACTGACCGCAGAAGAAAAACAATTTACTTTTGATGATGTGGCGCAACAAACCGCGGAAAAGCTCATCCGTCGTCATCCTCATGTATTTGGTGACAGCAATACGCAAACCGATGAGGAAATTAAAGCTCAGTGGGAACAGATAAAAGCAGAGGAACGCGCTAAAAAAGGTCAAGAAGATAGTGTTTTTAACGGCATTCCTTATAATTTACCGAGTATTTTACTAGCGCTTAAGTTGCAGAAACGGGCGGCAAATGTTGGTTTCGATTGGCCAACAATAAAGCCTGTTCTTGATAAAATTCGAGAAGAAATAGCCGAAGTTGAAGAAGAGCTGGCTCGTAGCCAGCGTGACCAGCAGGCGTTGGAAGCGGAAATAGGTGATGTATTGTTTGCCGTCGTAAATTTAGCACGCCATGCCCAAGTCAATCCGGAACATGCATTGCGTCGCACTAACTTGAAATTTAAACAGCGCTTCCAGGCAATTGAAAAGCGATTAAGCGAGCTCGATAAGAATCCAGAAGAGCTTAGTTTGGATGAACTTGAGCGTCATTGGCAAGCGGTGAAGCGTAGTGGGTGATTTGTTAATGATACTGGCGATGCGATTTTAAATTGTCGACAAGCGAAGCTTCGGGTATACTGTTTTCCCGTCTTGAAGCAAATCCCTTTTAACCTGACGACTTAGGTTTCGCATGACAACTAATTATATTTTCGTCACCGGCGGTGTTGTATCTTCGCTGGGCAAAGGCATTGCTGCAGCTTCTTTGGCGGCAATTCTTGAAGCTCGTGGCCTGAAGGTCACGATTCTAAAACTTGATCCTTATATCAACGTTGATCCGGGCACCATGAGCCCAATTCAGCACGGTGAAGTATTCGTCACCGAAGATGGCGCTGAAACCGATCTTGATCTTGGTCATTACGAGCGATTCATTCGTACGCGTATGACGAAGAAAAACAACTTTACTGCTGGCCGTGTGTACGAAGATATTATTCGTCGCGAACGTCGCGGTGAATTCCTTGGCGCAACCATTCAGGTTATCCCGCATATCACCAACGAAATTAAGCGTCGTATCGTTGACGGTGGTGCAGGCTACGATATCGCGATTATCGAAATTGGCGGTACGGTTGGTGACATTGAGTCACAACCATTCCTTGAAGCCATTCGTCAGTTAGCGACCGAAGTCGGGCGTGATCGCACCTTGTTTATGCACCTCACGTTGGTGCCATTCTTGGGTGCGGCAGGTGAAGTCAAAACCAAACCGACACAACATTCAGTGAAAGAATTACGTTCAATTGGTATTCAACCAGATATTTTAGTGTGTCGTTCAGACCGTGCATTGCCGGCGAATGAACGCGCTAAAATTGCGTTGTTCACCAACGTTGAAGAAAAAGCTGTTATCGGCTTAAAAGATGTCGACAGCATTTACAAAATTCCAGCGATTTTGAAATCGCAAGGTTTGGACGAAATTGTCGTACACCGTTTCCGCATGGAATGTCCAGAAGCCGATTTATCTGAGTGGGAACAAGTACTTTATCAAGAGTCTAACCCAAGTGGTGAGGTGACTATTGGTTTCGTCGGTAAGTATATTGAATTACCAGATGCCTATAAGTCTGTGAACGAAGCTTTAGCGCACGCCGGTTTAAAGAATCGTTTAACCGTCAATATTCGTTATATTGACGCGCAAGACGTTGAAACCAAAGGTGTGGCGAAACTTGCGGATGTTGACGCGATTATCGTACCAGGTGGTTTTGGTGAACGCGGTATTCTCGGTAAGATTATGGCCGCTCAGTACGCTCGAGAAAACGGCATTCCTTATCTTGGCATCTGTTTGGGTATGCAGATTGCATTGATTGAATATGCGCGCAATGTTGCCGGCCTTAAAACTGCGAATAGCACTGAGTTTGATGCCAAAGCGGAGCATCCAGTGGTTGGTCTGATTACTGAATGGATGGACGCGAAAGGTCAAAAAGAATTACGCGATTCAAGCTCAGATTTAGGCGGTACCATGCGTTTAGGTGCGCAGCCATGTAACCTCGTGAAAGGAACCAAGGCGCGTGATTTATATGCGAAAGACGTGATTAAAGAGCGTCACCGTCACCGCTATGAAGTAAATGGTCATTACATTGAACAATTGGAGCAAGCCGGCTTGAAAATTTCAGGCTGGTCGCATGATAATCGACTGGTCGAAATTATTGAGATTCCTGAACATCCATGGTTTGTTGCTGCACAGTTCCATCCGGAATTCACCTCAACACCGCGTGATGGGCACCCATTGTTCCGTGGCTTTATTGAAGCCGCAGGTATTTATCAGAAAAAGCGTCGCGCCTAAGCGTCGCGTGTATTAACAGGAGTAGGCTACTGTCATGGCAGCAATCAGTAAAATTGTAGCTCGTGAAATTATGGACTCACGCGGCAACCCAACCGTTGAAGCAGATGTGTTTTTAGACAACGGTCATTGGGGTCGCGCGGCAGCACCAAGTGGTGCATCAACTGGTTCACGTGAAGCGTTAGAATTGCGCGATGGTGATCCGGCGCGCTATTTAGGTAAGGGCGTTGAAAAGGCTGTAGCCAATATTCATGACGCCATTGCACCAGCATTAGCGGGTGTTGATGCCACTGACCAACAGCGTGTTGATCAGATTATGTTAGATCTTGACGGTACTGAAAATAAAGAAAAGCTTGGTGCCAACGCTATTTTGGCGGTGTCTTTAGCTGCAGCGAAAGCAGCAGCAAGCAGCAAAGGCTTGCCTTTGTACGCCCACATTGCTGAAATCAATGGTACGGCGGGTGAATTTAGCATGCCGTTACCAATGATGAACATTTTGAATGGTGGCGAACATGCCGACAACAACGTTGATATTCAAGAGTTCATGATTCAACCGGTTGGCGCGCAAAGCTTTAAAGAAGGTTTGCGGATGGGCGCCGAAATATTCCATGCCTTGAAAAAAGTCTTACAAGCGCTCGGTTTAAGCACTGCGGTTGGTGATGAAGGTGGTTTCGCACCGAACTTAGCGAGCAATGAAGAAGCGCTTACTGTGATTGTTGAAGCGGTTGAAAAAGCAGGTTATCGCATGGGCGATGACGTGACTTTGGCTCTAGACTGTGCAGCATCAGAATTCTACCGCGATGGTAAATACAATCTTGCTGGTGAAGGTAAATCGTTTGATGCCGCTGGTTTCGCCGAGTACCTTGACAGCTTGTGTCAGAAATACCCAATCATCTCTATTGAAGATGGCTTAGACGAAAGCGATTGGGACGGCTGGAAAGTTCTCACCGACCGTATTGGTGACCGTGTACAATTGGTTGGTGATGATTTATTCGTGACCAATACCAAGATTTTGAAGCGCGGCATTGAACAAGGTATCGGGAACTCAATTTTGATCAAGTTCAACCAAATTGGTAGCTTGTCGGAAACCCTAGCGGCAATTCGCATGGCACGTGAAGCAGGTTTTACTGCGGTTATTTCACATCGTTCTGGCGAAACCGAAGACGCGACCATTGCTGATTTGGCCGTAGGTACCGCGGCGGGACAGATCAAGACTGGCTCATTGTGCCGCTCTGATCGCGTCGCTAAGTATAACCAGTTGCTGCGCATTGAAGCCGAACTGAATGGCAAAGCGCCATATCGTGGTCGTGCTGAAGTGAACGCGAAGCACAGCTAAGCTGAACTGGTCACTGTTGTGACACATCAAAGCGATATCTTTCAGCAGCTCACATCTACCTCAGCGGTGGGTGTGAGCTCTGCTGTATTTGCAGAACTGTGTATGGCGTTGTATGAGCGTGAGCTGAAACAACTATCACAACAAGCACAAGTTTCGATGTCGCTGCTGCAACGGCGTTTACAAAGTCTGCCATATCACGTTAAGAACGCCGCACGAGGCATGTTGGAAAGTGATGCGCCGTATACGCTGGATGTACAAAATGCGAGTTGGCAGTCATCACAAAAACGGCAACTCAGTGTGAGTGCAACGCAGCCAAGTAAATTACAACGTTGGTTGACACATTCGGCACGACTCGGCGATACCGTTCCTATCTTTGATTTTCGTCTTCCTATTCAGCAAGCCCGCTTAGATTCCATTGACCGCATCGACAAAGAGCAACAGCGTGTGCACTGTAACATGCACGGTTGGTTTTCATTTCAAGGCGAATGCTTAGAGGCGGAAGGGGAGAAGCTAAGACTATTGCGTCCAGATCATGCCAATTTAGCACCAGCGTTTTGTGGTCATCAATGGAATCATAAAGGCCGCATCGACCCACGTACGTTATCTTTGCGCGAAGTGTTGTTGGCAACTACGGTAACGTTTTAAGCGTTCCAGGCGCCAGCAAATGCGATTGCTCCTGCAACCATTACTAATAATAGACTGAGCTTACGAAAGAGTTGTTCAGACAGCTTGTCACTAATTTTGTGCCCCAACCACGCGCCGCTTATAGCGCCAATCAACAGACAAATGACAATAGGGATATGAGCTGTTTCGTAGCGTTGCTGAAAGCTGAAAGACACAATATTGGTTAACGCCAACACCCAAAAGAAAATAGTCAATGTGGCGCGAAATGCGATTCGGTCAAGACCATTACCGGTCAAAAACAATACCACAGGTGGGCCTCCAAGGGTCAATGCGCCGTTACTAAAACCTGCCAAAAGTCCCGTTATACCTTGCAATCCATCTGTACTGCGGTGTTTTAGTTGCACACCAAACCAAAATAGCAATGCGACAGCGATGACCATAATCGCCATACCCATCTGCAGCCAATCGAGGCGAATATGATTGAGTAACCAATTGCCAGCAAGCGTACCGATAATCCCAGTTACCAATAGCCATCGCCATTGACGAACTTGCACCGCGTGACGCAGCATCCATGCAAGGTACGTCGCCATGGCGAAATTAATAATCGACAAAGTCGGCGTAATAACACTCAGTGGTAACAGCAAGGTGAGAAGCGGCACCGCTATAAGTCCAGAGCCAAATCCAGTGATACCTTGAAGGCATGCACCAACGAAAATAATCAAAGTGATCAATATGTAATCCATAAAAAATACGCTCTCGATTAATCGTTGGGCTTTATGACAAAGGTCGATATACTAGCAGTACTGCTGCATTAATTTATAATAACGAACAACAGCAAGTGGGGACAGCTATGCGACTATTGAAACTCATCTTTATTGTTGCCTTGTGTGCGCTTCAATATCGGCTGTGGTTCGGTAAAAACAGCTTACCAGATTATTGGCACTTGCAGTCAGACGTGGTGCGACAAGCGGAAACCAATACACGTTTAATGCAGCGAAACCAAGTACTAGCGGCCGATATTGACGATTTGCGTGAAGGACAAGTTGCGCTAGAAGAGCGTGCACGTAACGAACTTGGCTTAATTAAACGGCACGAAACGTTTTTCCGCATTGTACCAGTAAAACAAACAACAAATTAATCGACATGATGCAAAACCAGATTCGGGTTGCCGCAGTAATTCCCGCTGCCGGTATCGGCAGTCGCATGGCCTTGGCCGAGCCAAAACAATATCTTCGAATTGCCGGTAAAACGGTTCTTGAGCATAGTGTCGCCGCCGTAGCTGCCGATGCTCGTGTTGCGGCTATTTATATTGCGGTAGCTTCCAATGATCAACGAGTACAAGCGTTAGATTTTGATTCAAAGTGTCCCGTTTACTTGGTTGCTGGTGGTGCGACTCGCGCAGCATCCGTACTTGCAGGCGTTGCAGCCGCGCAAGCTGATGGTTTTGATGTGGTGGTGGTGCACGATGCTGCGCGTCCTTGTTTGCAGCCTGCAGAACTTAAAGCGGTAATAGATTCTGGTATGACACATGCTGATGGTGCGATTCTTGCGCTTCCGGTGGCTGATACCATAAAGCAAGCACAAACGTTAGCAACTGACACCATTGCTAACAGTGTACCGCGCGACGGATTATGGCGCGCATTAACACCACAAGTTTTCCGCACCAAGCGGCTGGTGGATGCGTTAACCCAACTAGGCGTTGAGAATACGGCAATTACCGATGAAGCCTCAGCTATTGAACTAACCGGAGGGCATCCGAAGCTAGTGCTGGGGCAGCAAACCAATATTAAAATTACGCAGCCAGGCGATGAGCAGTTGGCCGCCACGTTTATTGCCATGATGGCAAAGGAGTAAGTATGCGAATAGGGCACGGTTACGATGTGCATAAATTCGGTGGAGAAGGGCCACTCACGCTTGGTGGAATTCAAGTACCATACGAGCAAGGATTGATTGCACATTCTGATGGCGACGTCATATTGCACGCCGTTGCCGATGCATTGCTAGGTGCTGTGGCTTTAGGCGACATCGGTCAACATTTTCCAGATACCGATGCACAATATGCGGGTGCCGACAGCGGTCAGTTGTTGCAACACGTTTATCAGCTTGTTCAGCAGCAGGGTTTCGAATTAGGTAATCTTGACGTGACCGTGGTTGCTCAAGTACCTAAGCTTGCACCTCACATTATTGCCATGCGAGAACGTATTGCTGCACTGCTAGCGGCAGATGTCACGCACATTAATGTGAAGGCCACCACCACTGAAAAGCTCGGGTTTGTTGGGCGTAAAGAAGGCATCGCCTGTCATGCTGTGGTGCTATTGATGCCGAGTGTTTCCCGTGACTGAAGCCTACTTACATGGAATGCCGCCGTGTCGCGGACAATTTAAAGCCTCCGCTGATGATTTTCAGGTAACCGAGCAGCTCGAGTTACCAGTTACTGATGAAAGCCAACAAGTTGGTGAACATCAATGGTTATGGGTTAAGAAACTAGGTGCGAATACAGCCTTTGTTGCCGGGCAATTAGCAAAATTCGCGGGTGTCAAAGAGCGCGATGTGAGTTTCTCTGGTTTGAAAGATCGCCATGCGGTGACCTACCAATGGTTTTCGGTACAGTTGCCGGGGCAAGCTTTGTTACCTTGGGAAACTCTTGAACATCCTGAGTTCTCAGTCGAGAAAGCAGCTCTACAACCGAAGAAACTGAAAACTGGAACGCACCGAGCGAATCATTTCGTATTAAAAATTCGACAAATTGATGATGTGGAAGCATTCAATCAACGCTGGTTACAAATAGTCGAGCAGGGCGTCCCTAACTATTTTGGTGCACAACGTTTTGGTCACAATGGTCAGAACATTGAACAGGCCAAACGCTGGTTTGCTGGGCAACTCAAAAGGCGACTGAATCGTAATCAAATCGGTTTGTATTTATCAGCAGCCCGTTCGTTTTTATTCAATCAAGTGGTTAGTGAACGTATATCGCAACAACGTTTAACACCTGAACTTGGCGACGCTGTGATGTTGCAAGGCAGCCAATCGTTTTTTGTAGTGGATACCCTAGATGCAAGTTTACTTGAGCGCTATTCGCAGGGTGATATCATGTTGACGGCACCGTTGCCGGGTAACGATAAATGGGCAAGTACTGAGGCTATCGCTGAATTAGAACAGTCAATTTGTCAGCAGTATCCAGAGTTAATGGAAGGTTTAGCGAAACAACGTATTGACCATGCCCGTCGGCCATTGCTACTGAAATTACAAAGCCCGCAATTGCGCTGGTTAACCGATGATTGTGCGGAACTCGAGTTTTCATTGCCACGTGGTAGTTTTGCGACAAGCGTATTACGTGAACTGATGCAAGATGCAATGAGTACTCCAAATAGCAACCCGAATAGTGAACCAAACCAAGGTAATCAAGCTCATGATGAAGTTGTTAGTCAGTAACGACGACGGCGTTCATGCCCCAGGCATTGAAGCCCTATATCTGCGTTTAAAAGACATTGCTCAAGTACGCGTGATAGCCCCCGATCGTAATTGCAGTGGCGCCAGTAACTCGTTAACGCTGCACAATCCATTGCGAATGCAACGGTTACCAAATGGTTTCTATTCACTTAACGGTACGCCAACTGACTGCGTTCACTTAGGTACCAATTCGCCATTGGCTGATGATGTTGATCTGGTCGTTTCTGGTATTAACGATGGCCCTAACATGGGCGACGACGTTTTGTACTCAGGCACTGTAGCTGCAGCAATGGAAGGCCGTTTTATGGGGTTGCCAGCGATTGCGGTTTCAATGGGGTCACGTAGTGATGAGTTTTACGATACTGCAGCACAAGTTGTCGCCAATATCGTAAGCCGCATGGCAGAGCAACCACTGCGTTTGGATACCATTTTGAACATCAATGTACCCGCAGTTCCGTTTGATGAACTGAAAGGCTATAAAGTGACGCGCTTAGGGCGCCGTCATCGAGCAGAAACCATGGTACAAAGCAAAGACCCATTTGGTCGCGATATATTTTGGTATGGGCCTATTGGTGGTCATCAAGATGATGCCGAGGGAACCGATTTTCACGCTGTGCGCGAGGGTTATGTCTCAATAACACCATTGAGCTTGGATATGACGGCTCGTAGTCATCAAGATACCCTGTCAAACTGGTTAACGAAAACGACAACATGATTCAAAACTTTCAAGGTATGGCGCGCAAATTAGCTGATAAGTTGCGCGCAGAAGGTATTACCAATACCGCTGTATTAGATGTCATTCGAACGACACCTCGGCATTTATTCATGCCGGAATCATTAGCCCATAAGGCCTATGAAAATACCGCACTGCCCATTGGTCAAGGACAAACCATTTCACAACCGTTGATGGTTGCTTCAATGACCCAATTATTGATGCAACACGACTGTCAAAAAGTGTTAGAAATTGGTACAGGTAGTGGCTATCAAACAGCAATTTTGGCACAGTTAGTCAATCATGTTTATTCAGTTGAACGAATTGCTGAACTGCAATATCAAGCCAAGCGACGATTAAAGAAGTTGGATCTACACAATGTATCCATGCGCCATGGCGACGGTTGGCAGGGCTGGCCAAGTAAAGCCCCATTCGACGGAATTATTGTCACTGCGGCGGCAAGTTCGATGCCAATGGCATTGTTACAGCAACTCACCGACGGTGGTGTGATGGTCATCCCAGTAGGCACCACCATACAACGACTCATTGTCGTGCGTCGTTTTGGTGACGAATTTGAACAAAAGGAATTGGGCGAAGTGAAATTTGTACCGTTAGTACCAGGGGCAACCATATGAAAATTTTTGGTTGGCTCTACGATAAAGTTTTGAGTTGGTCTCAGCATCGTCGCGCTCCAGCTATCCTTGCTGGATTAAGTTTTTCTGAGTCGGTTATTTTTCCAATTCCACCAGATGTCATGCTAGCGCCGATGGCGATGACGCAGCCGCAAAGAGCATGGCAGTTCGCATGGATCACAACCGTAGCCTCGGTTCTCGGTGGTATCACTGGTTATTGGCTCGGGTATTTCTTATTTGATCCTGTCGTGATCCCGTTGGTGGAATGGGCGGGCTATGAGGATAAGTTAGTGCGTGTTACCGATTGGTTTCATGCTTATGGCTTTTGGATTATTTTCATTGCTGGATTCTCGCCACTACCGTATAAATTGTTCACAGTAACAGGTGGGATGTTAAGTGTGGCATTCGTCCCATTCGTTATGGGCTCGGTCATCAGTCGTGGCTTACGTTTTTTTCTAGTCGCTTGGTTGCTGAAAACTGGAGGCCCCAAAATGGCCGTACATCTGCGTACCTATGTTGACCGGATTGGTTGGGGGATGGTGATTTTAGCCATCATTGCCTATGTGTGGACGCGTTAAACAGCTCATTGTACTGAACACAGCGCTACTTCTTTTAGTGCTAGGTGGCTGTGCCCAGCGTACAGAACCCGCGCCGGTTACCCGATTGTATAAGGGTAAAACTATCCACGACTTTGAACCTGCTAGCTTATCGGCAGCTTCTTACATTGTTGAGCAGGGCGATACGCTTTATTCCATTGCCTTTCGTGCCAACGAAGATGTTCGCACGCTGGCTCGCTGGAACAATATTGATGCCCCCTATACGATTGTGCCAGGACAGAAATTACGTTTAACAGCAACAACTTCCAGAACCGCGCCGGTGAAACCAAAAGCTCAATCACAAACCGTTGCGTCAGCACCAAAGAAAGAGTATCGTGAACAACAGGTTAAACAAAATAAAAGCAAACCGTTAACAGTAAAGCAACAGAATAAGCCAGCTCGGACGCTACCACCGCGTAAAACAGAACCTCCACTTCCGGCAAGTAAAGATATTATTTGGCAGTGGCCCACAGGCGGACGTGTATTGAAAGAGTTTTCGACTGCGGAAACGGGAACGAAAGGTTTGGATATTGCCGGTTCGCGCGGTGATCCGATTTATGCGGCGGCGGCTGGAAAAGTGGTTTATGCAGGGAATGCATTAAAAGGTTACGGTCAGTTAATCATTTTGAAACACAATGATGACTATATTACGGCTTATGCACATAACCAGCAGTTATTAGTAAAAGAACAACAATGGGTCAATAAAGGCGACGAAATCGCCGCTATGGGTGATACCGATGCAGAACGCGTTAAGCTGCACTTTCAAGTGAGATTTCGCGGGAAGTCGGTCAACCCACGGCATTATTTGCCTCGGGGGACACAATGAGTCGAGATCAGGAAGACATAGACGAAGTTGACGAGCAAGAGCTGTTGTCAATGGAGCAATCTGCTCCTGATGATAGTGATGAGGCGTTTGAAGAAATACTGGCGAATCGTGTCAATTACCAGAAGAAAATGGACGCGACGCAGCTGTATTTGAGTGAAATTGGCTATTCACCGCTATTAAGCGCGGAAGAGGAGGTTCATTTTTCGCGCTTGGCGCGTAAAGGTGATGCGAAAGCACGCGCTCGGATGATTGAAAGTAACCTTCGCCTGGTTGTCAAAATTGCTCGTCGTTATACCAATCGCGGATTAGCTTTGCTCGATTTAGTCGAAGAGGGTAATCTCGGTTTAATTCGCGCGGTTGAGAAATTTGATCCTGAGCGAGGGTTTCGATTTTCTACTTACGCGACGTGGTGGATTCGTCAAACCATCGAACGCGCCATCATGAATCAAACACGTACCATTCGCCTACCAATTCATGTTGTTAAAGAACTTAATAGTTATTTAAGAGCCGCACGAGAGCTCGCGCATACACTCGATCACGAACCTACCGCTGAAGATATTGCCGAAAAGCTGGATGTGTCTGTTGCTGATGTCAGCCGTATGTTGCGCCTGAACGAGCGTGTCACCTCGGTCGATACGCCAATGGGCGGCAGTGACAACGACAAAACACTAGTCGATATGCTTACGGATGATAACGACTATGGCCCTGAAGGCGACATGCAAGAAGAGGATGTGCGCGATCACATCATGACTTGGCTGGAAAACTTAAACGAAAAGCAACGTGAAGTATTAGCGCGTCGATTTGGTTTGTTAGGTTATGAACCCGCCACTTTGGAAGATGTTGGACGTGAAATTGGTCTGACTCGTGAACGGGTTCGCCAAATACAGGTTGAAGCCTTACGACGCTTACGCGATATGCTCAGACAACAAGGGTTGAGTCTCGATTCGTTGTTCCATCGCGACTAGATCATCATTCGTTCGTTGGTAGAGAATTCAATGCGCACTCGCTTACTTGCTTGTGCGCATTTTTTGTTGCCACTGGGCTAACCAGGTTAGTGCTTCAATTGGCGTTAATTGGTTCACGTCTAAATCTGCCAGTGCTTGTTCAAACGCGCTCGGTTGAGCTTCAAACAGTGGCACCTGAACTGTCGATGATTTTGCAGGCGTAGCCTCGACAACACCGTGATGGTCATGTTCAAGTTGCTGCAGATAGAGTTTCGCTTGCTGCAACACCGAGCTTGGTAAACCAGCTAGTTGCGCAACTTGGACGCCAAAGCTTCGACTTGCCGCGCCGGTCTTCACCTTGTGTTGGAACGCAATGCTATCACCGTGCTCAGTCGCTTCTACGTGAACGTTCAGTGCACCGTCGTGGTGCCCAATGGTTTGGGTGAGTTCAAAGTAATGCGTGGCAAACAGCGTTAACGCACGATTTTTATCTAACAATGCTTCGGCGCAAGCCCAAGCCAAAGCCAATCCGTCATAAGTTGAGGTGCCACGACCGATTTCATCCATCAGTACCAAACTTTTGTCCGTTGCGTTGTGCAAAATATTCGCAGCCTCGGTCATTTCAACCATAAAGGTAGAACGGCCGGAAGCAAGATCATCTGACGCGCCGATACGAGTAAAAATTCGATCAATTGGGCCAAATACGGCCTTTGTTGCCGGAACAAAGCTGCCACAGTGCGCCATAATTGCGAGTAACGCGGTTTGCCGCATATATGTGGATTTACCGCCCATATTTGGACCAGTAATCAGCAATAATCGTTGTTGCGGCGTCAAGCTCACATCATTGGCAATAAACGGTTCTTGCTGTAATCGCTCAATCACTGGATGACGGGCATCGCTGAGCTCAATTTGAATTTGTTCAACGAGCTCTGGGCGTTGGTATTGATAAGTTAACGCTTGTTCAGCAAAACTGCGTAACACATCAATTTCAGCCAATGCCATCGCGGTATGCTGCAATGGTTGTAGATGTTCGGCAATTTGCTCAATGAGGTTTTCGTATAACCATTTCTCCCGGGCTAGGGCACGGCTTTGGCTTTGCAGAACTTTGTCTTCGTAGGTTTTCAACTCAGGAATAATATAACGCTCGGCATTCTTCAAGGTTTGGCGACGTTGGTAATCGGCTGGAATTTGCGCGCTCGCAGCACGGCTCGCTTCCAGGTAATAGCCATGAACTTTGTTGTAGCCGATTTTCAACGTCATGATACCCGTACGTTGCCGCTCTCGAGTTTCAATTTGTTGCAGAAAATCGGTAGCGCCGGCAGCTAATTGACGTTGCTCATCAAGTTCCTCGTCAAAACCGTCACGAATCACGCCACCATCGCGAATGAGCATCGGCGGCTGCTCGACAATGGCCTGCTCAAGTAAATCGGCAAGCTCCGGAAACGTTGCAATGGCTTGTTGCCAGACTACGAGATCAGGGTGCTCAATAAGCTCCTGAATGCTCGGCAACGTTTGTAGAGCAATACGTAATCTTGCCAGATCACGAGGGCGTGCACTGCGCAAACCAATACGTGTCAAAATACGTTCAATATCGCCTATGTGACGTAACTGCTGATGTAGCTCGTGAAAATCTATGTGTTGCAATGCGCCAACGGCGTTGTAGCGACGGCTCAGTTGTTGATGCTGGCGTAAAGGGCGTTGCAACCAACGTTGCAGCAAGCGGCTTCCCATTGCGGTACTGGTGTTATCAAGTACATCAAACAAAGCAGTTTTCTGTCCGCTCAATGAGCGCACCAGTTCTAAGTTTCGACGCGTTGCTGCATCGAGCATAATCGCATCGTCGTAGCGCTCAGCAACAATTGAGGTAATATGCGGTAACGCCGCTCGCTGAGTAGCTTTCACGTAATTTAAAATGGCTCCAGCGGCGCCTATTGCAGTATGCAGGTGACGAATACCAAATCCATCGAGATGCGCAACTTGAAATTGACGTAGCAAAAGTTGTTCCGAACTCGCTTGGTCAAACTCCCATTCGGGGCGTCGTCGGCAGCAGCTGCAATTCAATTCTTTGTCACTAAACTGCCAAGTTTCTGGGTATAACACCTCGGCTGGTTGCAAGCGCTCGAGTTCTGCGCGCAGTTGTTCACGACTAGCGGCTTCGAGTACCGTGAAACGACCGCTTGCCATATCAAGACAGGCAATACCGAAATTATCGCCAGGATTCACCGCAACGAGTAAATTTTCTTGAGCTGCTGGAAGCAGGGCTTCATCGGTTAGAGTACCTGGCGTAAGAATGCGTACAACTTGGCGTTCTACGGGGCCTTTGCTGGTTGCTGGGTCGCCGATTTGCTCGCAAATAGCGACAGATTCACCAAGTTCGAGTAATCGAGCCAAGTAATTTTCAGCTGCATGGTAGGGCACGCCAGCCATTGGAATGGGCTGGCCGTTGCTACTACCTCTGGCGGTGAGTGAGATATCGAGTAACTCCGCAGCACGTTTCGCGTCATCATAGAAAAGTTCGTAAAAATCCCCCATTCGATAGAATAATAAGGTATCAGCATGTTCTGCTTTTATCCGCAGATATTGCTGCATCATGGGGGTATGTGTTGAAATTTTTTGCGAGTTATTTTGTGCGTTCGACATGCCTGTTATTATCCGTGTAGAGTCGATATACCGCGTATAAGGGAATAGTCAAATGGTATCACAAACACGTCACGATTTAGCAGTAGATTTAGGTAAGTGGTTGCAACAACGTCAATGGCAAATTGTTACGGCAGAGTCCTGCACAGGTGGCGGAATCGGTTATGCTATTAGTTCGATTCCTGGCAGCTCAGCATGGTTTGCCGGTGGCTTTATCACCTATACCAATACCTTGAAACATGAGTTACTAAATGTACCGAATGTTACTTTGGCACGCTACGGTGCCGTTTCCAGTGAAACTGCAGCTGCCATGGCTACTGGTGCGCTGGCAAATAGCGGCGGTGATGTGGTCATTGCGGTAACCGGCATTGCTGGCCCCGATGGTGGTACACCAGAAAAGCCCGTTGGTTTGGTTTGGTTTGGGTTGGCTTGGGAAAACCACTGTATAACTTGGCATAAAGTGTTTGAAGGGAGTCGAACACAAGTTCGAAAGGCCACAATTGACGAGGCTTTACGAAGTTTTGAAAAAATTACTTGATACTGTATAAATTTACAGTACACTTAGTTACAACATGACCAACAGAACGGACATTAACATGAGCAACGATAAACAAAAAGCACTCGACGCCGCGTTAGGGCAAATTGAACGCCAGTTTGGTAAAGGTTCAATTATGCGCTTGGGTGATAACCAAGCAATGGACATCGAGTCAGTTTCAACTGGTTCATTAACATTAGATATCGCGCTTGGTATTGGCGGACTTCCATTTGGCCGTGTCGTTGAGATTTACGGGCCAGAATCAAGCGGTAAAACAACGCTAACATTACAAGTTATTGCGGAAGCCCAGAAGAAAGGAAAGACCTGTGCGTTTGTTGATGCTGAACACGCTCTTGATCCTGTGTATGCCGAAAAGCTGGGTGTAAACGTTGACGAGTTACTTGTTTCGCAACCTGATACCGGTGAACAAGCGCTAGAAATTTGTGACATGCTGGTGCGCTCGGGTGCCGTTGATGTGGTTGTTGTCGACTCGGTTGCGGCGTTAACGCCAAAAGCTGAAATTGAAGGCGAAATGGGTGATAGCCATGTTGGTTTGCAAGCGCGTTTAATGTCGCAAGCTTTACGTAAATTGACTGCGAACATCAAAAAGTCAAACAGCATGTGTATTTTCATCAACCAAATTCGAATGAAAATTGGCGTAATGTTTGGTAACCCAGAAACCACAACGGGTGGTAACGCGTTGAAGTTCTACTCGTCTGTACGTCTCGATATTCGTCGCACTGGTGCGGTAAAAGAAGGTGACGAAGTTGTGGGTAACGAAACCCGAGTGAAAGTCGTGAAAAACAAAGTAGCGCCACCGTTCAAGCAAGCTGAGTTCCAAATCATGTACGGCGCTGGTATTTCGAAAGAAGGTGAGTTGATTGATCTTGGTGTGAAGCAGAAGATCATTGATAAAGCTGGTGCATGGTATAGCTACAAAGGCGATAAAATTGGCCAAGGTAAAGCCAATGCCATGAAATTTATGATTGATAACCCAGCCGTTGCCGCGGATATCGAACAACAAATTCGTGAACAGCTATTAGCGAAGCCTGTGAAAGGCGGTAAGGCAGCAGCTGCCGAAGTTGCTGATGCGAAAGATGATGTTATGATGGATGACGATCTAATCTAACTCTCTTTTTTCAGGATGTTGTTACCATGAGTCAGTATGTTCAAGTCGCATTAGCGTTGGGTTCAGGCGCAGCGCGCGGATGGTCGCACATTGGTGTGATCAAAGCCCTAAAAGATATGGGCATTGAAGTTAACATGGTTGCAGGCACTTCAATCGGCTCCCTCGTGGGAGCCGGTTTTGCTTCTGGACGTCTGACCGAGCTCGAAGAATGGGTTCGAGACATGGGGCGTTGGGAAGTCTTCAATTTACTCGATTTTGGTTTTAGCCACGGCGGTATAATTCAAGGTGAAAAGGTTTTTAGCCATGCCCGTGAATTATTTGGCGCCATTAATATTGAAGATATGCCAATTACCTACGGCGCCGTCGCGACCGATTTATTTACTGGTCGCGAAATATGGCTACGTAAAGGCGATGTCTACGATGCTTCTCGTGCGTCGTGTTCAATGCCGGGGCTATTAGCGCCAACAGGCGTTAAAGGACGCTGGCTTGTCGACGGCGGCTTGGTGAATCCAGTTCCAGTCTCCTTATGCCGTGCTCTCGGCTCTGATTTCGTGATTGCAGTGAACTTGAATTCACAGCTCACAACAACAGCTATTGAGGCTCGCAATAAATACGTAGCGCCAGGTCATGAACATCTTCGTCATCATCAATCTGAGCCTCAGGCCGATGTGCATGGCCATAATACGCCAACCACAACCGAAGCTTCCGATGAGGGGGCACATCCAAGCGAAGATGCTGAGCAAGGATTTTTTAAAAGCTTTCTTTCAACCAGTCAGCAATACTGGGATTCAATGAAAGATAAGTTTAATGGCCAATCTTATAAGGCGCCGGGTATGTTAGGTGTCATGGCTGGCTCGATAGATATTATGCAAGAGCGTATTACTAAGGCTCGATTGGCTGGCGATCCGCCGGATATCTTAATTCAACCAAAACTCGGCCACATTAGTTTGATGGAATTTGAGCGCGGTAATGAAGCAATTGACGTGGGCTATGAGACAACAATGCGGATGAAGGATTTTATTCTGTCCGAGTTACAACTCTTTTCCGAACGTCGCGGTTGAAAAGACAAAAGCGATATTAGCACTTAGATATTAGACAGAAAAAAGGCGCCTTGCGGCGCCTTTTGTTTTTGGTCTTTAGCTAATATCTAATATCCAATAGCTAATATCGTCTTTGCACTTATGAGTGAATGACTTTTTCCATTTCATCGAACGTATCTTGCAAGTCTTTTGTTGGCTCAGCTGTTAGTAAGCTGACAACGATCACCGCAATTGAACATACAATGAAGCCTGGAATGATTTCATAAACGACGCTACTCAATGTCGCGCCATCTGCAAGTATCGGTGCATAGATCCAGAACAATACCGTTGCTGCACCTAGTACCATGCCAGCTAATGCGCCATGACGGTTCATTCGCTTCCAGAACAGACTTAGGATGATGACAGGGCCAAATGCCGCACCGAAACCAGCCCATGCGTTGGCGACCAGACCTAGAATTGTATTATTTGGGTCCCATGCAAGTGCAATGGCAACCAAAGAGACTAACAGCACCGAAATTCGACCCACGGTGACGAGTTCTCGGTCGCTTGCATCACGACGCAAGAATGCTTTGTAGAAGTCTTCAGTTAATGAGCTTGAGGTCACTAAGAGTTGTGACGAAATCGTACTCATAATTGCCGCTAAAATGGCTGCTAATAAGAAGCCCGAAATAAGAGGATGGAACAGAAACTGCGAGAAAATGATGAAGATAGTTTCAGCATCTTTCAACTGCATCTTCGTTTCCGCCACATATGCGATTCCAACGAAGCCGGTAACCATGGCGCCGATAATTGATACGAACATCCAACTAATACCAATGCGACGAGCGGTTGGAATATCCTTAACCGAGCGAATCGCCATAAAGCGGACGATAATATGCGGCTGGCCGAAGTAACCAAGGCCCCAAGCAAGCAAGGAAATAATACCCAGAATTGATAGCTGATTTAGCATGGGGTCAGCAATCGAGGCATCGCGGAAGAATTCCAAAAAGTCCGGATTAATCGATTCAACCGTATTGCTCACCTGCGTCATGCCACCTAAGTCAAAGATAGCGACAATTGGCACTAAGACTAGGGCGACGAACATAATACAGCCCTGCACAAAATCGGTCATCGATACGGCTAAGAAGCCACCGAATAGGGTATAGGCGCAAACAACACCAGCGGTTACCCAAAGGCCTAAGCTGTAATCAAGACCAAACGCAGAGCTTGCGAATAGCTTACCGCCCGCGACTAAACTTGCGGACGTGTATAAGGTGAAGAAGATAATGATAACCACGGATGAGAATACGCGTAACATGCGTGTTTTATCATCAAAACGATTCGCAAAGTAATCCGGTATGGTAATGGAATCGTTGGCCACTTCGGTGTATGTACGTAACCGTGGTGCAACAATGAGGTAGTTTAAATAGGCACCAATGAGCAAACCTACAGCAATCCACAATTGTGAGACGCCTGAGACGTAGATAGCTCCTGGAAGCCCCATAAGCATCCAACCACTCATATCTGACGCACCTGCGGATAGCGCAGTAACTCCAGGGCCTAGAGCTCTTCCCCCAAGCATATAGCCAGAGACATCATCGGTGGATTTTTTATAGGCATACAAACCAATGCCTAACATGGCAATAAAATAGAGTGCTAATGAAACGAGCGTACCTGTTTCCAAAGCCTTACTCCTGTGTTGTTGTGTGTTTAAGCGCTTTATTCAATTGTTCCGATTGCAACAATAGTTTGGTTAATTGTTCCTTCGGATTTGTTAGTAGCGCCTGTGTCGAATCAAACTCAATCATTTTACCACGATGCATTATTAAGATCTTGTCAGCAACGTGACGCACGATCTCCGGCGAATGTGATGCGAAAATGAACGAAATACCCATATCTTCTTGAAGATCGAGTATAAGGTTAATAATTTGAGCTCTAATTGATGGATCCAATGAGGCGAATGCCTCATCTGCCACGATAATTTGAGGTTCAAGAATAATTGCGCGAGCAATACAGACCCGTTGTTGTTGACCACTGGAGAGCATATGGGGATAAAAATCAAAGTGATCAGGTAATAAGCCAACTTTCTGTAAAGTCACGTAAACGTGTTCTTGTCTCTCAGCAGGGGACCATGCGGTATTAAACAATAGCGACTCTAATAGTTGTTTACCGATAGTCAGCTGCGGATTAAGTGAGCTTAAACTGTCTTGAAATATCATTCTAATTTCGCGGCAACGTTGCTGATAGTTGGCAGGATCAAGTAACTCACCGTTTAGGTAAATCTCACCAGAACTAGGCACTTCAGCGCCTGCAATCAGTTTCGCTAAGGTCGATTTGCCAGAACCGGTTTCCCCCATAATTGCAATCGTTTCGCCGCGTTTCACCGAAAAGCTAATTGGCTCCAGAGCACAGACTCGAGTAGGGCGGAGCCAGCCATTTTTAAAGCTGTAATATTTGCTTAAGTTGCGAACTTCGAGCAGATCAGTCATGACTCTCAACCTCAATTAAAGGGAAATGACAGGCAAACTGGTGTTGCTTCACTTTACTTAAACGTGGCTGATGTATACACGAGCGACGCGCATTGGGGCAGCGAGGGCCAAGGCGACAGCCAATCGGCATGTGTTGCAAAGTCGGTATTGCTCCAGTTAATGTTGGCAACCGGGTTTTTGCGGCAACATCCTGATTAAAGAAACTCATCTTCAACATGGCATCGGTATAAGGATGAAACGGCTCAGTCATGATTTTTTCAGTTGGGCCTGTCTCCATGAGCTGACCGCAGTATACTAGACTCATCCGCTGGGTTTCCGGGATAATCGCCGTCAAATCTTGCGTGATCATTAAAATGCTCATACCTTGACTTGCACTTAATTTTGCCAATAACCGATAGATTTGATTGCGTGTGTTAGGCTCCATGGCGGTAGTCGGCTCATCCGCAATCAGCAACTTTGGATTGTGAGCAATGGCCATGGCAATGCTGACTTTTTGCGCAATGCCTTCCGAAAGCTGTTGCGGGTAACTGTTCATGACCTTTTCGGCATCTTTGATGCCGACGCGATGTAGCAAGCGCTCAGCGCGGACCGTGCGCGTCGCCTTGCGGCGTAGATAAATACCTTTGAGTTCACTCTTTGGAATGGTTTCGCGCAATTGCTCGCCAATTTTGGTGTTTGGATCAAGGTAACTTCCCGGGTTTTGAAAGATCATCGCCATATCACGCCCCGTCACCAGACGCCGTTGTACCGGATTCAGCGCTAATAAGTCGTAATGGCGCCACCACAGTCTATCTGCGGTGATTTTCCAGCGCGGATTAATAAACCCCATAATTGCTTTGGCGAGCAAGCTTTTGCCTGACCCTGATTCACCCACTAGTGTATGAATCTCACTTTCGGCAAGCTGCAAGCTGAGCTTGTCGAGAACTTTGACCATTCCGGCACTGGTCTCGAGCTCAATGGTTAGATTGCGTATGTCTAGAATATTGCTCATGTGCCGCGTACCCGTTCTTGAATTGCTGCGCGTAGACTATCACCGAGTACGTTGATAGAAAGTACCGTCAAAAACAGCGCTACCCCCGGTAAAACCATTGTCCACGGTAACAAATAGACTTGATCGAGGCTACGCGCGAGCATGGTGCCCCATTCGGGTGCCGGTGCTTGCACACCTAAGCCAAGAAAACCGAGTGCAGCAATATCGAGAATTGCCGTCGATAATGCGAAGGTAACTTGCATGACCACGACTGACGTAATGTTCGGGAAAATAACGCGAGTTAAAATATACCACCGCGAGCAGCCATTTAATTTCGACGCAATCACATATTCTTTGTTGCGCTCTTCATAAAAGGCATTGTGTACGCTATGAATAAATTGTGGAATCAGTACCAAGGTTATCGCAATCATCACCGTATGCAGAGCCGGGCCTAAAATAGCAATGATAATCAGCGCCAATAATAATGATGGAATGGATAGCACCACAT
Source organism: Pseudidiomarina andamanensis (assembly GCF_009734345.1). GTDB lineage: Bacteria > Pseudomonadota > Gammaproteobacteria > Enterobacterales > Alteromonadaceae > Pseudidiomarina > Pseudidiomarina andamanensis. The sequence continues at coordinate 529,219 of NZ_CP032551.1, forward strand.
CGAGCAAATGGTTCAGCGTTGATGACTGAACCCCGCGACTCATACCCGCCCAGGCGCCGATTGCGATACCAATCATGGACGCAACGGCGGTTGCAATTAATGGGTAACCAAGACTATAGACTGCGCCACTGAGCACGCGAGACAGAAGATCACGCCCTAAATCGTCGGTGCCGAAGAGGAAGCTTATTTCGCCGTTATCGTGCCACGCCGGTGGTTGCGATACTGCATCGCTGAATTGTGCATCAGGACTGTAAGGCGCGATAAGCGGCGACAACACCATCAACAACAGCATAAAACTAAAAATATAAAATGCGGCTATCGCAAACGGATTGGTATTCATGTGCAACCACAGCGAACGCAGCGGCGAAGGTTCGCGATACTGATAATAGATACTGCGATTATTCGGCATCGATTTCCTTCCTTACCTGCGGGTAACGCCAAGCGTGTACGAGATCGACCAGTACATTCACGAAAAGAATCAACGAAGCAAGAATCAAAAGCCCTGCTTGAATCACCGGGAAATCACGTTCGTAAATGCTTTTTACCAACCAACTACCAAGCCCAGGCCAATTGAAAATAACTTCCGTGATAACAATATTGGTCATGAGGACACTAAATTGTAGCCCCAACTGACGAATTACCGGCTGTAGCGCATTGGGCAGCGTGTGGCGGAACATGATGGTAGCGTCACTTAATCCACGCGCTCGTGCAGCTTTGATGAAATTCTGCTGTAACACATCAAGTACGGCGTTGCGCATGATACGTATCAGCATTGTCAGCGGCATGATTGCGAGCACAATAACGGGTACCCACAGGTGGTTTAGTGCATCGGAAAGTGCCGCGGCTTTAAACTCAGTATCACTTAGCCAGATATCAATGAGAATTGAGCCGGTTTGAGTTTCGATGGCATAAAGCGGATTGATTTGTCCGGAGATAGGGCTCCAGCCCAGCTTTACCGCAAATAATAAAATGAATAACTGCGCCAACCAGAATACTGGAATGGAATAGGCACTCAGACTAATCCCCATGATCACGCGATCAATCGGGCCGCGTTGCTGTACTGCGGCATAAACACCCAGCGGAATACCCAGTACCATGGCCAACAGCATCGCCAGCAAACCAAGTTCTACCGTGGCGCCGAGTAGCGGCTTAATCTCATCAAATACCGGTTGTTGTGTTACCAGCGATAAGCCCCAGTCACCTTGAAATAGATGACTCACAAATTGACCATATTGACTGATGATGCCATCGTCGAAGCCCCGCGCAACTTGAGCTTGCTGGTAGGCAAGGGTATCGTTACTCGCAATACCTGTCATATTGGTTAAGCTGTCACCCGGGTACCAATAGTTGAGCGAAAATATCAACAGCGAAAGCAGCCATAAGGTGACAAGTAACAATACTATTCTGCGTAAACTATAACGGAGCATCAGTCACCCTTCGCGCGTAGCGGAAATTGATACCACCGTATGGCGGCAGTTCAACACCTTCTATATCATCTCGGTGCGCCTGAAAACGCAACGAGTTTGCAATAGGTACAAGCGGTGCTTGCTGCATCACGAAATCTTCAATTGCCTGGTACAGGTGTTTGCGCTGATCTAAATCACTTTCTGTGATGGCATCGACGAGCAATTGATCAAATTCAGGGTTACACCATTGAGCGCGGTTATTTCCCGAACGCGCAGCCGCGCAGCTTAGCGTTGGTCTAAAAAAGTTATCAGGGTCGGCGTTGTCGGCAACCCAACCAATCAACACGCTATCGTGCTCGCCATTCACGAGGCGTTGCCGAAACGTATTCCATTCGTAACTCACTATGTTGGCTTGAACACCGACTTGAGCTAAGTCAGATTGAATCAGTTCCGCCATACGATGTGCGTTTGGGTTATAGGCACGTTGCACTGGCATTGCCCAAATGTCCATACTAAAACCGTTTGGGAAACCAGCTTCAGCAAGCAATTCGCGAGCTTTTGCAGGATCATACGGATAGGTTTGCTGCACCGGACTATAGGCCCACGAGGTTTCCGGCAACATACCAGTTGCTAGACGGGCATTGCCATCATAAATGGTCTGTATAATTGCCGGGCGATTGATGGCGTGGGCTAACGCACGTCGAACAACCACATTATCAAATGGCGGATGCTGCGTATTAAACGCCCAAAAAGAGACATTCGGGCTAACTGAACTGCCCACTTGAATTTTTGCATCTTGATCAAGTTGTGATAGCTCATTCACAAGCGGGTAGGGAATAACGTCGCATTCCCCAGTCAGCAATTTCAGCATACGCTTATTCGCATTTGGGGTAATCACGTACACCAACGTTTTAATTTCTGGTTGTTCCCGCCAATACCCTTCATGGGCACTGTAACGAATGACAAAATCTTTGCGAAACATTTCAAATTCAAAAGGCCCCGTGCCTACTGGTAACCGGTCAATTTGTTCAGGATTGCCTTCTGCAATGAGCTGCTGCGCGTATTCGGCTGACAATATCACCGCAAAATCAGTGGCCAAATTCGCTAAAAACGAATTATCTGATTGGACGAGATGAAAATCGACGGTGTAGTCATCAATTTTTTCGACTTTTTCGATAAGTTTGATTAAGCCACTTGAACGGAAAAACGGGTAACGGCCGCCGTTTACCTCATGGTAGACGTGTTGTTGATTCAGCCAGCGCTGAAAGCTAAACAAAACATCGTCAGCATTAAATGTGCGGGTTGGCGTAAACCAGTCGGTATCATGAAACTGAACATTTTCACGCAAATTAAAGCGATAGCGTCGGCCTTGATCGAACGCTTGCCAACCGCGAGCCAGCGCTGGGACAAACTGTTGTTGCTTGGCATCGTAATCCAGTAACCGATCATAAAGCTGTGCCGATGTGGCGTCTACGGTCGTACCCGAAGTCACCAATTGCGGATTAAAAATTTCTGGATTACCTTCCGAGCAGTAGACCAAACCATCTTGATAGACCTCACTGTCAGTTTGTACCGGACCGCAAGCGGCCAGCACTAATGTACCTGACGCGATCATCAATTGTTTGAACATTAACCTTGTCCCTCTAGCAACGCATACTTTTTTAAGTAGCCACGTAACTGATGATAGGTTAGTCCTAGTAGCTCTGCTGTTTTCTTTTGGTTAAATTGTGCGTGTTGTAATGCCCGCTGAATAACTTCAATTTCAAATTCAGCAGTAATTTCTTTGAAATCAATTCCGCCGTCATCAAAATCAACGCAGACACCAACAGATTCAGAGCTCGATGATGGTGCTGCAGGTAGCGTGTTCTCAGTGTCTTTTTCCGGATTAGGGGCTTTGCTGGCTTGTTCCGTTTTCTGTGTGTTGGTTTCACGATGTGTTGCAGGTGCTGGTCGATAAGGACTATGAAACGGATCGATCACAATGTCGCTGACTGGCAGATGACCACTACCGATACGATAAACAGAACGTTCGATGACATTCTTAAGTTCTCGAACATTACCTGGCCAGTGGTAATCAAGTAGCATTTTTCGAGCTTGCTCGGTAAACCCACTGAATAGTTCATAATCTAATTCACGCGCCATTTGAATAGCGAAATGTTCGGCTAGTACCAATATATCTTCACGTCGCTCGCGTAGTGGAGGTAGCGTAATAACGTCAAACGCAAGGCGATCGAGTAAGTCAGCTCTAAATTCGCCTGATTCAGCAAGGCTTGGAAGATCTTCATTGGTGGCAGCTATCAGTCGGGTGTCGACGCGGACAGTTTTCGTACCACCGACACGCTCAAACTCACCATATTCAATAACGCGCAGAATTTTTTCCTGGACTAAAGCAGAGGTGTTCGCTAGTTCATCAAGGAATAAGCTACCGCCGTCAGCACGTTCAAAACGGCCTTCATGGCGCTTTTGCGCGCCGGTAAACGCGCCCGCTTCATGACCAAATAGCTCGCTTTCTAGAAGACTCTCGCTGAGAGCGGCACAGTTTAATTTGACGTAATTCTGTTCCCAGCGTTTCGACAAGAAATGCAATCGGGCGGCAATCAATTCCTTCCCGGTGCCACGTTCGCCAATTATTAATACAGGTTTATTGAGAGGAGCGATTTGAGAAACTTGCTCAAGAACGGCGAGAAAGCTGTTAGCTTGTCCGATTAAATTATCAGCTTCGCGGAAGCGACTCATGGCTAGCACCACGCTGTTATTATCGTTATTGGTGAATTTGACTAATTATTAGTGTATTTCATAAGCGCAGGGCGTCAAATCATTTTTTGCCAAAACCGAAAAAAATCAATGAAATTAAGCGGGTTAGAGCAATTTATAAAAGTTGGCACGGTATCTGCATAATATTTCAGCGAACAATAATCAAATTTCTATTGACGCTTTATGAGGACACAAACATGGGTATCTTTACACGTTTTACAGATATCGTAAATTCAAACCTGAACGCATTATTGGATAAGGCTGAAGATCCGGAAAAAATGGTTCGTCTTATTATTCAGGAAATGGAAGACACATTAGTTGAGGTTCGCTCGACATCAGCTCGCTTAATTGCTGAGAAGAAAGACACTGAACGTCAACTAGCGCGTTTCGAGAAGGAAGTTGCTGAGTGGGAAGCGAAAGCTGAATTAGCACTGAGTAAAGACCGCGATGACTTAGCGCGCTTAGCACTTGTTGAGAAACAAAAAGCTGCGACTGATGCGCAAAGCTTACAAGCGGATATCACTCGTATTGACGAACACTTGAACCGTTTGGGTGAAGAAGTGGGGCAACTGCAAGAAAAATTGGCAGATGCCAAAGCTCGTCAGAAAACGATTATCATGCGTCAACGCGCAGTTAGCAGCCGTTTAGAAGTTAAAAAACGCATTGATAGTGGCAAAATCGACGATGCAATGTTGCGCTTTGAGCGATTTGAATCAAAAATTGATGACTTAGAGTCGCAAGTTGAAGCTTACGATCTTGGCAAGAAGACCTTGCGTGATGAATTTGCGCAATTAGAAACTGATGACAAGATTACCGACGAGCTTGAGGCTTTAAAAGCCCGCGTTAAGAAAGATAAGACGGATAAAAACGCTTAATTCGCGGAATGTTTACCAAGCCATGATAGCGGGTGTCGCGCTAGGCACCCGAACTTTTTGAACGACGAGAGATGAGAAGCACATGGATATTATAGCCCCACTAATTGGCGCACCGATTATTCTATTTATGATTTTTGTGGCGCCAATTTGGATCATCATGCATTACCGTAGCCAGCGTAAAATTGGTCAAGGCTTGAGCCAAGACGAATTGCTACAACTACAGGAGCTAGCGCATCAGGCGGAACGGATGCGTGATCGAATTAAAACCCTAGAATCAATTCTAGATGCGGAGTCACCAAAATGGAGAGACCGCGTATGAGCCAGGATAACTGTCAACGCAGAACACTAATGCGCGATAAAGCTAAAGGCAAAATTGCCGGGGTATGCGCAGGTATCGCTGAGTACTTTAATATTGAAGTGTGGTTGGTACGTATTATCGCCGTCACAGCACTTATTTTCAGTTCAAGCTTTGTAGCCGTCATTTATATTGCGATGTGGTTCATTCTTGATGAAAAAAAGCCGAATCCAGCCGACCAGCCATCGCATCATCTTGGCGTTAAAACCAAAGTCTGGCAGGCTGGTGAGCCACCACAGCGAGCGTTTCGCGATATTAACCAAGAGTTTAGTGAATTAGAGCAGTCGTTACAGCGCATTGAGCGGTATATCACGTCAAATGCTTATAAGATTGATCGCGAGCTCGATCGACTGTAACGCGACGAAATAGTTAGCAACACAGCGCACAAGTACACCGTGAATACCCCGTTGTTCGGTTCTTCCGACAGCGGGGTTTTTTATGCAAGTGGCAAATTTCCGTTACAGTAAAACATGATCAACATCAAAGTTAGCTGTTGCGTTCAAATCAGCGTGAATGCAATCTGATGTGCAACAACGAGGAGATATTCTGCCAATGCGCACCAACAATAAAGATAAATCGCAATGGCAGCCAGCGACAGTGACAATTCATGGCGGTAAACGTCGTGATGAACATGGCGCTTTGGTTGCACCACTGTATCAAACGGCGACATTTTCATTTACGAATACGGCGCAAGGGTCAGCTCGTTTTGCTGGCGAAGAAGAAGGTTATATTTATAGTCGCTTGGGTAACCCAACGGTCACCGAACTAGAAGAACGTGTTGCTGCGCTGGAAGGGTTTCCTGCTGCTGCGGCCGCCGCTACGGGTATGGGCGCGGTGTCAGCCAGTATGCTCGCATTTGTTGAACAAGGCGACCATGTCTTGGTATCAGACGCGATTTATGGTTGTAGCTTTGCCTTGTTCTCACATTTGTTCACGAAGTTTGGCATTACTGTCGACTTTGTCGACATGGCGGATTTAGCGAAAACGCGTGCCGCGATACGTCCAAATACGAAATTGGTATTCCTTGAATCGCCAGTTAACCCGCATTTGAAAGTGATTGATATTCAAGCGATTGCCGATATTGCTCACGAAGTGAATGCGCGCTTGGTTGTTGATAATACGTTTATGACGCCACTATTGCAGCAACCGCGGAAGCAAGGTGCTGATTTAGTACTTCACAGTGCGACTAAATATCTCAATGGTCACGGCGACGTCGTAGCTGGCATTGTGTGTGGTAGCGAAGAAGATATTGAATTGATTAAATTAACCACATTAAAAGATATGGGCGCTACCATGAGCCCACACGATGCTTGGTTAATATTGCGTGGTCTAAAGACCCTCGATGTCCGTATGGAACGTCATTGTGCAAACGCAGTCAAAGTAGCTGAGTATTTACGCGATAAAGATCTGGTTAAAACTATTTATTTCCCGGGCTTTGCGGACCATCCAGCGCAGGCTTTGATGGGTACGCAGATGCATGGGGCAGGTGCAGTCATTGCCTTTGAATTACACGGTGATATCAATACTGCACGGCAATTATTAGATAGCTTACATTTAATTACGATTGCAGTGAGTTTAGGCGATGCAGAAACATTAATTCAGCATCCAGCTTCGATGACGCACTCACCCTATACGCCAGAAGCGCGAGCTGCTGCGGGTATCAGTGATACGCTGATTCGTATTTCAGTGGGGCTTGAGGCCGTCGAAGATATTATTGCTGATTTGGAACAAGCGTTTGCTGCTTGCGCCAACAGCCAAATAACAACAACAGGGGAACAAGTACGCTATGGGTAAACAAAGCAACTATGTTTCACGACAGCCGGACGAAAACGGTATTATTGCGTGGAGTGATGAAGAAAATGCAGTTTGGCACGACCTTGTCGAGCGCCAACTTAAACATATTCCTGGCAAAGCCTGTGATGAATACATGCATGGCTTAGATTTATTGAATTTGCCACATGACAGAATTCCACAACTTCATGAAATCAATGAAGTGTTGCAAGAAACAACAGGTTGGCAAGTTGCGCAAGTACCAGCGTTGATTCCATTTGATGAGTTTTTCCGCTTGTTGGCGAATAAACAGTTCCCAGTGGCCACGTTTATTCGTACTCGTGAAGAATTTGATTACTTGCAAGAGCCCGATATCTTTCACGAGATTTTCGGACACTGTCCATTGTTAACGAACCCGGCATTCGCTCATTTTACCCATCAATATGGTAAATTGGGCTTGAATGCGACGCCGAAAGAGCGTGTTTATTTAGCACGTCTCTATTGGTTTACAGTTGAGTTCGGGTTATTGAACACGAAAGATGGCTTGCGTATTTATGGCGGCGGTATTTTATCGTCACCTGGCGAAACTGAATATGCGATTTTTAGTGACAAGCCAGAACGTAAGCCGCTGGTACCGTTGGATGCATTACGAACGCCGTATCGTATTGATATTATGCAGCCAATTTATTACACGATTGAAAGTACCGATCGGTTATTTGAAATTGCCGACTTGGACATTATGGCGCTGGTACGCGAAGCAATGGAGCTCGGATTATTTGAGCCGAAGTTTCCGCCAAAGCCGAAAACCGACGCCGCGTAAAAGCTATTGTTAGAAACTTATAGATGTAAATCGAGGAACGAATGTCAGAACTAAAACAACAAACATGTGAAGCTTGTAACGCCAATGCACCAAAGGTGAGTGACGCTGAACTAGCTGAACTTATTCGCGAAATTCCTGAGTGGGCGCCTGTGGTTCGTGACGGTGTGATGCAACTTGAGCGTGAATTCAAATTTAAGAACTTCAAACAAGCGCTCGCATTTACCAATAAAGTAGGTGAAATAGCCGAAGCTGAATTCCATCACCCAACACTGGTGACCGAATGGGGTAAAGTAACGGTTACTTGGTGGACCCATGCAATCAATGGTCTGCACAAGAACGACTTTATCATGGCCGCGCGCACTGACGCCGTGTTAAATGCTGAGTAAATAACGACCAATAGAACTGCTCGGACGACTTAAAAAAGCCCTCGTGGATGGTTATCCCGAGGGCTTTTTTGTGTATACTTTGCTTTACACATAGTCTAACAAAGCTGCTATTTATGCGTTTGGAAATAACCTGCGATGACCGTCTGGGTATTGCTCAAGACGTGCTACAGATATTGCGTGACCACGAAATCGATCTGCGTGGTATTGAAGTCGATCCGAAAGGTAAAATTTTCCTGAACTTTCCGGAGTTAGAATTTAAAGATTTTCAGCATTTAATGCCGGAAATTCGACGTATTCCGAACGTGAAAGACGTTAAAACCATCGCAATTATGCCCTCTGAACGCGAGCATTTTGAATTTAAACTGCTATTGAGCAAGCTTCCAGATCCCATTCTATCGGTTGATAGTCGCGGCATGATCGATATTGCCAACGATGCGGCGCAACAGGTATTGAGTGATAATCGAACTGAACTTGTAGGCACACTTATTGGCCAATGGTTAAGTGGTTTTGCAGTGCAGCGTTGGCTTGAAAAACAACCAACCGAACCAACTGTTCAACAGATAAGCGCTGGTGGTTCGAAGTATTTTGCCGATTTATTGCCAATTTGGGTTGCCGATGACGCCGGGAAAAATGGTTTTGCTGGCGCGGTAATTACCTGCAAACCGCAACCATTGGTTGAACAGTGGCAGCGCGGTGGTAATCACAATGTGTTCAAACAGATTCTGGGAGAGCACAGCAGCATGAAACGCTTGGTTAAAGAAGCTGCACGCATGGCTGAGCTGAATGTGCCTCTGCTAATTCAAGGTGAAACCGGCGTGGGTAAAGAATTACTTGCGCGAGCCTGTCATCAAGCCAGCCATCGCGCAGATAAACCATTTCTAGCAATTAACTGTGCCGCATTGCCGGACAATGTGGCGGAAAGCGAATTATTTGGCCACGGTAAAGGCAGTCTGGGCCCTTACACCGAGGCCAAAAAGGGTATTTTTGAGCAAGCGAACGGCGGTACTGTGTTGCTGGATGCTGTGGGTGAAATGTCGAATGGTTTGCAGGCGAAGTTATTGCGATTTATTCAAGATGGACGTTTCCGTCGCATTGGTGAAGAGCAAGAAGTGACAGTTGATGTACGGATTATCTGCTCAGCTCAAGACGACCTAATCGAACGGGTTGAAGCAGGGACATTTCGCGAAGATTTATTTTATCGCCTTAATGTGTTGACGCTTCAAGTACCGTCTTTACGCGAACGCAGGTCGGATATCAGCTTATTAACCGACCATTTTACCGTGCAAGCATGTCAGCGCTTAGGTCGTAGTTTGGTGATGGTCACTCGTGCGGCGCGCGATGCTTTGCAGCGGTATCAATGGCCAGGCAACGTTCGCCAACTTGAAAACGTCCTGTTTCGTTCTATTTCAATGTCGGAAGGCGATACCCTCGATATCGGCGATATCCACCTTCCAGGTGCGGAGAGTTTACAGGAAAATGTGGCGGTTGATCTCGAAGAAGGAAGTTTGGACGAAGCCGTTAAAAAGTTCGAGGCAACGATTCTTCGCCGATTATATCCGAGTTATCCGAGTACGCGGCAGTTGGCGAAGAAGTTGGGGTTATCGCATACAGCGGTAGCGAATAAACTGCGCGACTATGGTATCGGCAAAACCCGCAAGCGTTGAAAGCGTTATTCGTTATTGGTTATTCGAAAAGACAAAAGCAATAACGTGTTTCGTTGTTCGTGCGCTTTGCTGTTCGTCCGCTTCGCTGTTCGGTAAATCCAAATGCTCTCATTTTCGGAATTTCTTTTGCTGCAAGGAACTTGCGTTTTTTGCCTTGACCTTATTTTTAACGAATAACGAATAACGAATAACGAATAACGAATAACGAATAACGAATAACGCTGTTGTATTCTTTTCTTTACAGCGATTCTGGCTTCTGTAATGAAATCATGACAGCTTTACCTCTACATGCCAGCCTTTCTTGATCTGTATCAATTAGTTTACACCTTGCTGTTTTTCTGTGCGGCCAGCGGATGTGGGTGCTGGGCTAGCGATTCACCGCGTCTATGCGCATAGTAGTATCGATTCATTCTTTGTTGTGCGTCATTTTAATTAGAAGAGAACGCACTATTTTCGAATAACGAGGACACTATGACTGATATTAACTACAACCCATTACAAACAGACGGTTTTGAATTCGTTGAATACTCAGCGCCAGATGCAAACGGTATTGCGGCATTAAAAGATTTGTTCACGAAGCTTGGCTTTACTGAAGTTGCAAAACACAAAACCAAAGAAGCTTGGTTGTTCAAACAGAACGACATTAATTTCATTGTGAACGCTGAAACCGGTGGTCAAGCTGAAGAGTTTGCGAAGGCGCACGGTCCTAGCGTTTGCGGTATGGCGTGGCGTGTGAAAGATGCGAAACATGCATTTGACCATGCTGTGGCTAATGGTGCGAAGCCATTCCAGCGTCACACGGCAGCAGGCGAGGAAGAGTTTCCCGCGGTGTATGGTATCGGTGAAAGCGTGCTGTACTTCGTTGATAAAGATATTTACACCAACGACTTTGACTTCTATGACAACTGGGAAGCGAAGATGAAAGATCACGCGGCTGGTTTGTATGAAGTTGATCATCTAACTCATAACGTATTCCGCGGCAACATGGATACTTGGGCTGGCTTCTATGAGCGCATTGGTAACTTCCGTGAAATCCGCTATTTCGATATCGAAGGTAAATTGACTGGCTTGTTGAGCCGTGCGATGACTGCGCCATGCGGTAAGATTCGCATTCCAATTAACGAGTCGCACGATGACAAATCACAAATTGAAGAATACTTGCGTGAGTATAACGGCGAAGGCATTCAGCACATCGCGTTAACCTCTGACGACATCTACAAAACTGTACGTGACTTGCGCGCTATCGGTATGGATTTCATGCCAACGCCTGATACTTACTACGCGAAGATTGATGAGCGTGTAGAAGGTCACGAAGAGAATGTTGATGAATTACGTGAGTTGCAGATTTTGATTGATGGGGCGCCAATGAAAGACGGTATTCTGCTACAAATTTTCACGCAAACCGTGATTGGCCCGGTATTCTTCGAAATTATTCAACGCAAAGGCAACGAAGGCTTTGGTGAAGGTAATTTCAAAGCTTTATTTGAATCAATTGAAGAAGATCAAATCCGTCGTGGAGTATTAAGCGATGCGTAAATGGATTAGCTTTCCGAAACAAGTTGGTGTGGCCTCGAAGCAGGCTCACGCTGATTTTCCGGAGCAAGCGATCTTTGAACGCGAAGTAGGGCGTAGTGGTTTCTTTGGTCCCGCAACGCACTTTCATCATCGCCATGCTCCAACGGGTTGGAGTAATTGGGAAGGCGAGTTACGTCCGCGTAACTTCGACTTCAACAAACTTGATAACGTTGCCACAGAATCACCGTGGCAAGTACCAATGTTGCTGCATAACGCCCAGTGTAAATTTCGCATTTGGCATTGCTATGAGCGTATGGACTTTTTAGTTCGTAATGCCGACGGCGATGAATTGCTGTTTATTCATGAAGGGCGTGGCGAGCTGTTTTGCGATTATGGTCACATCACACTCGAGAAAGGGGATTATTTCGCGATTCCGCGTTCAACTTCATGGCGCATTGAGCCGCTTGAACCGATGCAAATCGTGATGATTGAGGCGACCAACAGCGCTTATCAGTTACCAGAGAAAGGTCTGGTTGGTAATCATGCGATCTTTGATCCGGCCTGTCTTGACACACCAGATATCGATGCGGCGTTTAAAGCGCAATACAGCGAAGATAGCTGGCAGGTTCAAGTGAAGCGTCATGGCAAAATTTCAGTGATTACCTATCCATTTAATCCGCTTGATGCCATTGGCTGGCACGGTGATTTAGCGCCAGTTCGGATTAATTGGCGCGATATTCGTCCGCTAATGAGCCACCGTTATCATTTACCTCCGTCAGCGCATACAACATTTGTAGCTGATGGCTTTGTGGTGTGCACATTTGTACCGCGCCCAATTGAGTCTGATCCAGGTGCGTTAAAAGTACCGTTTTACCACAATAACGATGATTACGATGAAGTGTTGTTCTACCATGAAGGTGATTTCTTCAGTCGTGATAACATCGACAAAGGTATGGTAACCTTCCATCCAGCCGGATTCACGCACGGGCCGCATCCGAAGGCATTTCAGGCAGGTTTAGAGTATCGTAAAAAGTTCACCGACGAAGTTGCGGTGATGCTGGATACTCGCAATGCGCTAGAAATGGGCGATGTTTGCGCCAGCGTAGAAAATCCTGATTACGTAAATAGCTGGAAAGCTAAAGACGACAATAAGGCATAACGATTTATGAAGTTTGCAACGTATCGAAATGGAACCCGTGACGGCCAATTAATGTTGGTCAGTCGCGATTTAAAGAAAGCAGTCGCGGTACCCGCAATTGCTGCCACGTTACAAGAAGTGTTGGATGAGTGGGACGCGGTTGCGCCGCAGTTAGAGCAGGCCTATCAAGCATTAAACAACGGTGAGCTAGACGACGCTGAAGCGTTTGATGAGAGCTTGTGTGAATCGCCATTGCCACGCGCTTATCAATGGGCAGACGGTAGTGCTTATGTGAATCACGTTGAGTTGGTGCGTAAAGCACGTAACGCAGAAATGCCGCCAAGTTTTTGGACCGACCCATTAATGTATCAAGGTGGGTCAGATGACTTCCTTGGGCCAAAAGATGCTATCGAAATGGCGGATACCTCATGGGGTATCGATTTTGAGGGCGAGATTGCGGTTATTACTGACGATGTGCCAATGGGCGTTGAGGCAACTGAAGCCGGTCAATATATCCGTTTACTCATGTTAGTGAACGATGTGTCATTGCGTGGCCTCATTCCAAATGAATTAGGCAAAGGCTTTGGTTTCTTTCAGTCAAAACCATCATCAGCATTCTCACCAGTTGCGGTAACCCCAGATGAATTGGGTGAAAAATGGCGTGATAACAAGGTGCATCTGCCATTGTTGAGCTACTATAACGGGAAGCCTTTTGGTAAACCTAACGCTGGCGAAGACATGACCTTTGATTTCGCGCAGCTCGTAGCTCATGCGGCGAAGACGCGTCATTTGGGCGCCGGTGCGATTATTGGCTCAGGCACTGTTTCAAATAAGCAAGGCACCGATCACGGAAGTGCTATTGCTGAAGGCGGTGTCGGCTATAGTTGTATTGCCGAAGTGCGGATGATTGAAACCATCCGTGACGGACAACCGAGCACTGGGTTTATGCAATTTGGTGACACCATCAAAATTGAAATGACAGATGCGCAAGGCCACAGTATTTTTGGCAGCATTGACCAAAAAGTGGTTCAGTATTCGCCATCTGACGATTAATTGCGGAGTTGATTATGGAGCTCTACGGCTACTGGCGTTCAAGCGCCAGTTACCGGGCGCGAATTGCGCTCAACTATAAGCAGTTAGACTACAACTACATTCCGGTTCACCTCATTAAAGAAGGTGGCGAGCAACATAAGCAATCGTATCGTCAGCTTAACCCTAATGGGTTAGTACCGACGTTAGTTGATGGCAGCGTTATTTTGCATCAATCGCTGGCAATTATGGAATATTTGGATGAGAAGTATCCAGAGCCATCATTGTTGCCGGGAAATGCACAAAAGCGCGGTGCAATTCGGGCGCTTTCGTTAGATATCGCCAGTGAATTACAACCGTTAATTAATTTGCGTGTGCAGCAATATTTGGTGCGTGAATTAGGTGCTGATGACAACGCGAAGCAAGCCTGGTTACAGCACTGGTTCCGGCAAAGCTTCACTGCTTTTGAACGTAATCTCGAAGAAGTCGCTGGCAAGTATTGTGTCGGTGATGAATTTTCGATGGCTGATATCTGCTTAGTGCCGCAAGTGTATAGCGCTGAGCGGTTCGGTATTTCTCTCGATGAGTATCCGCTGCTGCGCGAAGTCTATGCGCGATTGGTTGAGTTACCGTGGGTTGCCAAGGCTCATCCGAGTCAGCAACCAGATGCGGAAAACTAACCGCAATTACCTTGAACTTCATCGCACAAAGTGAATGCCCAGCTCGTAAGTTGCTGGGCATTTTGTTTTAATGAAACGATTTTAAAAATATATAGTTGTTTACTAAGGCTTGATTAACAAGGACCATAACAATGAAAACAAAAGTTGCAATAGCGATTGCCGCGGCTTTGATGAGTGCTTCGTGTGCAATGACCGAGGCACCTGCAGCACCGCAACAAATAACCCCGCCAACAGTATTAGCGACCGCCGAGAATAATCAGGCCATTGCTGGTCAAGTGTTGACGTTAAAGCAAATTATGTCGGATCAAGATTGGGTGGCGCGTTCACCAACCAATGCCTATTGGATGCTTGATGGTAGTGGCGTGTTGTACCAGCAAAAACGCGAAGGCTCTGTACTTAGCGATTGGTACCATCAGCCGCTCGATAAAGAAGCACATCAAGTGCCGTTAGATAAGCTACATAATTATGCGTATAACGATGGTATTTACAATTCGGATAAATCGCTACTCGCATACACTTTTGAAGGTAATGTTTTCGTTCGTGATTTAGTTAAGAATGAAACCCGCCAACTGACTCGTGATGAAGAACGGCAATCGCAATTGGTATTTTTAACCAACGGTCACTTGGCGTACCGTCAAGAAAATGACTTTTTCAGTGTTGACCCACGCTCTGGTCTTACGGAACAAATTGCGGCTTTAGCGTTGCGTGATAAACCAAAGGCAAATAGCGAACCGAAAGATTTTATTGCGCGCGAACAGCAAGATCTGATTGAGTTTGTTCAAGTTGAGCGCAAGAACAAAGCCGACCGTTTTGCGCAACATGAAGCGTTGTATGCAGGTAATGCTTCACTGGCGCCTGAACCATTTTTCTTGGGTGAAGGAAAACAAATTGTTGCAACCAGTTTGTCGCCAGCAGGCGATAAATTGATTGTCGCGATTAGTGCGCCGCAGAAGTGGCGTGAAGACGGCGATATTATGCCGAACTACGTCACTGAAGATGGTCGTGTTGCAGCTGAACCAGTGCGTTCACGCGTGGCTGATGCGAAGCCAGTTGAGCATGAAATTTTAGTGCTTGATTTGGCATCAGGTGAGCAAACAACGTTGACATATAATACGTTGCCAGGCTGGAACGAAGATGTGTTGGCTGAAGTACGCCGTGAGAACTATGCAGCTGAAGGTAAAACCTATAAATCAGAGAAAAAGCCACGCCCAATTACATTGATGCAAGATTGGGGCTGGCAAGCGGGTGCGATTCGTTGGACTGACGACGGTGAGCATGCGGCACTGATGTTAGAGGCGTGGGATAATAAAGATCGTTGGATCGCCTCAGTGGATTTCGCCGGTAAGCGTTTTGTAAGCCAAGACCGTTTGCATGACGACGCATGGATTAACTACACCCATAATGAATTTGGTTTCTTGCCAGACTCAGATACCTTGTGGTTCCAATCAGAAGCCGACGGCTACTCGCATTTATATGTGAAGCCATTAAACGGCACAACCAAACAGCTAACGCGCGGTAAATACGTTGTTGAAGATCCAACCGTTAGCAGCAATGGCGAATTCATATACTTCAGCGCCAATAAACCACATCCAGGTAATTATGAAATTTACCGTGTGCGTACGGATAACGCTGAACTTGAACAGTTGACGGCGCTGGGTGGTATCAATAACTATGAGTTGAGTCCACAAGAAGATAGTTTATTGGTCAAGCATTCAACGGCGTTGCAACCTGAAGAACTGTACGTACAAAAGATAGGTTCAGATACAGCACAGCGTTTGACTAATACGGCAACTGAACAATTCATGAGCTTTGATTGGGTTGCGCCTGAAATTGTGCCAGTACCGTCAAGCCACGTTGCTGATCCTATTTATACCCGTGTTTATTACCCAAAAGACTATGATCCGAACCGTGCTGAGAAATATCCTGCCGTTGTGTTTATTCATGGCGCCGGATATTTACAAAACGCGCATGCAGGCTGGTCTGGGTATCAGCGTGAGTTCATGTTCCATACATTCTTAACCCAGCAAGGTTATGTGGTATTGGATTTGGATTACCGTGGCTCAAAAGGCTATGGTCGTGATTGGCGTACGGCAATTTATCGTCAAATGGGCACGCCAGAAGTTGAAGATTTAGTTGATGTGGTGAAATGGGCAGGTGAGAATACCAATGTAGATACAAACCGCATGGGTACTTACGGTGGCTCTTATGGTGGTTTCTTGACGTTTATGGCGCTATTTAAAGAGCCTGGTTTGTTCAAAGCGGGTTCGGCATTACGCCCAGTAAGTGATTGGGCGCATTATAATACCGGCTATACGTCAAATATTCTGAACCTGCCAGATGATGATCCGATTGCATATCGTCGCAGTTCACCAATTTACTTCACTGAAGGTCTCGAAGATGCCTTATTAATCAACTCGCCGATGGTTGATGACAACGTATTCTTTCAAGATAGTGTTCGTTTGGTTCAGCGCTTAATTGAGCATGAGAAAGAAGATTTTGAGACGGCTATTTTCCCAGTAGAGCCGCATGGTTTCCGTCAGCCATCAAGCTGGTTGGATGAATACCGTCGTATCTTCAAACTGTTTGAGGAGAACCTGAAGTAAATTCAGGTTCGTTCGAACCACAAGTGAACGCCCATAAAAAATCCCAGCACTAAGCTGGGATTTTTATTTGCGCATCGATTACGCAGAAGATGACCGACACTTATTGGGTTTTGGTCATTTCCGCGTATGTTACTGAACGAGCTTCGCTGAAACTCGCCGCGCGTGCATCTTTATTAAATGGCAAACGTACGTCGCCAGATGCAACCGCTAGCGGTGTGAAGCTATCGGTGCGTTCAACGGCACTGGCTTTCGCCATTGGTGCAGTTGTAACGCGTCCACGCACATGTGGCTTCTTCGTTGCAGCAACAGGTTTTGTTTCCGCTTGCTCTGCTACTATTTCAACTTGCTCAACCGATTGTTCGGTTTTGCTTTCTTCAACTACTGGCGCGTTAGTTTCAGTTGAGTCTTTGGCTGTTGTTTCAACTTTCGCTTCAACTTTCGTGTCAACTTGTGGTTCGACAGTTTCGTTGTTTGCCTTCGTCTCAACCGGAGCATCTTCTACCTCAGCTGAAGTGACTGGCGCAGAAACCTCTGGCTCGGCTGAAACTTCAGGTGTTTCCGGTTGCTCGACCGGTTTTGCTTCTGCAGTTTCTGCGGTAGCTTCTGACGATTGCGTTTCAACGACTGGTGTTTCTGCAACTTCTGACTCTGCAGAATCACTCGTAGCATCTTCTTGTGCGGCACTGTCTTGTTCTGCTTTACGACGTTGACCAGCAGCACGTTGATGACGCGGTGAACGACGGCTACGATTGCGACCACGAGGTGTTGCTGTATCGTTATCGTCAGCGTTGTCGTTGGTTGCATCTGCAGTAGCGTTTGCAGATGTTTCAGTTGTCGCCTCAGTTGTTGCTTGATCGGCCTGAACTTCATTTGCAGCCGCTTCAACTTGCTTGGTAGCGGTTGCGTCAGACGTCACATCCGCTTCTGCAGTTTCTGGCACGGGTTGCTTTGCAGTTGGTTCTTGTGCCGATTCTGGTGATGTAGCTTGAGCTTGCTCTGCAGCCTTCTCACCGGTTACGCGCACTGATTGATCCAATTTGCGACGTTGACGGCGCTGCTTTGGTGCTGTCTTACGCTCTTCGGCAGTAGCTGCTGACTCAGAACCTTTTGCTTCAGTTGTCTTCGCTGCAACGTTGGTATCTTGTTCAACGTTTTGCTTATTGCGATTACGACCACCGCGACGACGTCCGCCACGCTCATTACGTTGCTCTTTCTGATCGTCCTTCGGTGCCTTGGTATCGCTTGCCTTAGCTGCTTCAGGTGCATTCGCTTCTTTGTCTTGATCGCGACCACGACCACGGTTATTACCACGACGACGATTGTTGCCACGATTATTACGGCGTTGGTTATTATTGTTACGACGTTGCTGATTCGATTTTTTGTTCTTATCAGATTCCTTACTGTCGTCGTCACTGCTGAATAAGCCAGCTAACCATTTACCTAATCGGGCGAATAAACCAGGGCCGGTATCAGCTTTCGTGGCGGGCTTCGCTGCTGCTGCAGTTGGCGTGGGTGCTGGTGCGGCCGGTGCTTGTAAACCTTTTAAAGCCGGCTCTTCAAAGCTTGGCTTGTCTTTGTTTAGTACAATTTCAGTGCTGGTATCTTCAGGTTTTTCGATCAACGTGAAGCTGTTAGCTTCCTCTAACTCATCATTACGTAAACGCTTCACATCGAAATGCGGCGTTTCAAGGTGTGGATTCGGAATGACGAGAACCGACACATTATGACGTTTTTCAATGTCGAAGATTGACTGGCGCTTCTCATTTAACAAATAAGTCGCAACCGTTACCGGTACTTGCGCTTGAACTTGAATGGTATTGTCTTTCAGTGCTTCTTCTTCAATCAGACGCAAAATAGACAGGGCCAATGATTCAGCTGAACGAATGGTGCCGTGACCGCTGCAACGCGGGCAGACATGATTCGATGCTTCGCCAAGCGATGGACGTAAACGCTGACGTGACATTTCTAACAAGCCAAAACGTGAAATGCGTGCGACTTGAATACGCGCACGGTCTTGCTTCAGGCTATCACGTAAGCGATTCTCAACTTCGCGCTGATGACGGGTAGGGGTCATATCGATAAAGTCGATAACAACCAAGCCGCCAACGTCACGCAGGCGCAACTGACGTGCAATTTCTTCGGCAGCTTCTAAGTTGGTTTGAAACGCCGTTTCTTCGATATCGCCGCCCTTGGTAGCGCGAGCCGAGTTAATATCGATTGAAGTTAGTGCTTCGGTTGGATCAATTACAATTGAACCACCTGATGGCAAACGAACCTCGCGCTGAAACGCAGATTCAATTTGGCTTTCAATTTGGTAGTGATTAAATAGTGGTACATCACCTTGATAAATCTTCACCCGATTGACGAAATCAGGGCGAATTAAGGTGACGTGATCACGTACTTGCTCGAATACTTTTTGGTTATCGATAAGCACTTCACCAATATCACGACGCAGATAATCGCGAATGGCGCGAAATACCACATTACTTTCTTGGTGAATTAAAAACGGAGCAGGGCGCGAGCCGGCGGCTTTTTCAATGGCATCCCAGTGATGCAAAAGAACGTTTAAATCCCACTCAAGTTCTTCTTGTGATTTACCAACACCAGCGGTACGAACAATTAAGCCCATGCTGCTTGGTAAGTTTAATGCATCGAGGGTTGCTTTTAATTCACTGCGCTCATCACCTTCAATGCGGCGTGAAATACCACCGGCACGAGGGTTGTTTGGCATTAACACTAAATAGCTACCAGCCAATGAGATAAAGGTTGTTAATGCGGCGCCTTTTTGGCCACGTTCTTCTTTATCTATTTGAACGATAACTTCTTGGCCTTCAGAAATAACGTCTTTAATATTCGGACGACCTGAAAACGAGTAACCGTCAGGGAAGTAGGTTTTAGCAATTTCTTTGAGAGGTAGGAAACCATGGCGTTCAGCGCCATAATCAACAAACGCAGCTTCTAAGCTCGGTTCGATGCGGGTAATTTTACCCTTGTAGATGTTGGCTTTCTTTTGTTCATGACCAGGACTTTCAATATCCAAATCATAAAGACGCTGGCCATCGACCAGCGCAACGCGCAATTCCTCTTGCTGCGTTGCATTAATTAACATTCTTTTCATTGTTTGTAGCTCGTTATGTCGGGCTACAACACAGTACGACAGGCGTTCGCCATCGCTATTTCGAGATTGAATTGTTTTCTATTAGGGTTACTAACTAACACCTAACATCCCCCGTTTTACTACTTGGTATAAACGTGAGACTTGCAATTTGTTACCAAGCCGAAATGCGCTTGTAAAGGCCATACTGCGTTGCAGCATTGGTTCTTCAATTTGGTTTGATTTATTAAAAGGCGGTGCACTCAATCAATCTTCAAAACACAATTCGGTGAAGATGAGCCAATGATATTCCGTGCCATCAACTTCTCGATGCCGTTGTATATAAACGAGCTTTCGTAAGCTGAGGTGGATGAATTGGCAGTGATGCTTTCCGCTCAAACCACGCGTTAAATTTTTTCTTTTCTCGCATCAATGCGGGCATTTACCTGCTACGCATGATGTACCGCTCTCAGTTTAACCGGTGCGGATTTTTCCGGTTCTTGATTATCCCACGAAATTCGTTGTAAATACAAGATGAACATTGTCAAGAGCTCATGCTAAAATCCGCGCCCTATGAGCGAACAAACAACAATTTCACAAGGTGTGCGTTTTCAGACCGTTGAATCGGGCTATCAAGACCAACGCATCGACAACTATTTACTTGCGCAGTTAAAAGGCGTACCCAAGTCATTGGTGTACCGTATACTGCGTAAAGGTGAAGTGCGGGTAAATAAAAAACGCGTCAAACCAGAGTATAAGCTTCAAGTGGGTGATGTAATTCGGATTCCGCCGGTACGTGTGGCTGAGTCGAACCCGTTACCATCAGCGAATCTTGATCAGGTACAAGCCTTACAACATCAAATTCTGTACGAAGATGATGTACTGATGGTACTGAACAAACCGGCAGGTTTAGCGGTACATGGCGGTTCAGGGTTGCAATTTGGATTAATTGAAAGTTTGCGCGCGTTACGACCCGATGCGAAACAAATAGAGCTTGTGCATCGACTTGACCGCGAGACAAGCGGTTGTATTTTGATTGCGAAACGTCGCTCTGCGCTACGTAGCCTGCATGAGCAGTTACGTAACAAAACCATGGATAAGCAATATCTTGCTTTAGTGCGTGGGCATTGGCAAAAGCATGTGAAATTTATTGCCGCACCGTTATTGAAGAACACTTTGAAGTCGGGTGAGCGGGTCGTTCGTGTTGATGCCGAAGGTAAGCCTTCAGAAACACGCTTTCGTATTGTTGAGCAATTTACACAGTGCACCTTAGTAGAGGCTTCGCCGATTACTGGACGAACGCATCAGATACGTGTTCATGCCTTACATGCAGGTCACCCCATTGCCTGTGATCCGAAATATGGTGATAACGAGTTTGATCAAGCAATGCAGCAAGTGGGGCTGAACCGTTTGTTTTTGCACGCCCACAAACTTACGTTTAAGCATCCACAAACGGGCAAAGATATTACGGTTGATGCGCCGCTAGATGAGACGCTTCGACGCACACTAAAGCAATTAGGTGGCCATAAATTTATATGAAGTATCCACTGGTGATTTTTGATTGGGATGGCACCTTAATGGACTCGGTCGGGCGTATCGTCTCGTCGATGCAACGCACGGCCGCTATCTTAAAACTGCCCGAGCCGACGGTTGCCGCGGTTCGTGAAATTATTGGAATTAGTCTAGAGCCGGCAATAGAGACCTTATTCGGGCGTTTATCAGCGACGCAATTCGAGCAGTTTATGACGGTATATCGTCAGCAATACGTGCACGAAGATATCACACCATCGCCATTGTTCTCTGGTGCTCGCGACACGTTAGAGATATTGCGTGAGCGTGGCTACACGTTGGCGGTAGCAACCGGTAAAGCGCGGCATGGATTGGAACGGGTATGGGAAGAGGCTGATATTCGGCATCTCTTTCATACGTCGCGTTGCGCCGACGAAACCGCATCAAAACCGAACCCGAAAATGCTCTTGGATATTCTCGCCGAAACAGGCTTCCAGGCCGAACAAGCGGTTATGATAGGCGATTCAGTTCATGATATGCGTATGGCAGAAAATGCCCAGATGGCGCGTATTGGTGTGAGCTTTGGCGCCCACGATGCAAAGCGTCTGCAAAATCATCAACCAATAGCTATTATTGATCAATTGAGCGAACTGAACGACTACGTTTGAATGTTCAAATTTACACGCTGCAATAACGAACAAAAATTTTAAAGAGTAACGTCATGACCGCATCGATAGTCTTAGCATCGACATCTCCGTTTCGTCGCGAGCTACTAAAAAAAGTAGTGCAAAACTTCGCTGTAGCAGCACCGCTTGTTGATGAAACACCGCAACCACAAGAAGCGCCGGAAGCTCTCGTTGAGCGTTTGGCAATTGCGAAAGCGAAAGCGCTTGCTGCAAATTACCCTGCGCATGTGTTAATTGGCTCTGATCAGGTCGCAGTTGTTGATGGCGAGATATTGGGTAAGCCGGGCACGTTCGAAAATGCGGTAAAACAATTACAAATGATGCGCGGCAAAACCGTGACGTTTTTAACTGGATTGGCGGTTTATGATAGCGCTCAACAGCGCCTGCAATCATCGGTTGAGCCGTTTCATGTGACGTTTCGTGAAATTACCGATGCTGAAATTGCCGCTTATGTGCAACGTGAACAGCCTCTGAACTGTGCGGGTAGCTTTAAAAGTGAGGCGCTCGGTATTAGCTTATTTTCGCGTTTGCATGGTGATGATCCGAACACATTAGTCGGCTTACCGCTCATTCGCTTGCTCGCAATGTTGCGCGAGTGGGGAATTAACCCGCTCGTTGACGAAAACAGCGAGCAAAGCCAATAAAACCACTTGTGTTCAGCCGTTTAATCCTTTAACATTCGCGCCCTATGCAGAAGGTTCGAGTACCGATTACGGTAGATCCGGTTAAAAGTGCCGGCAAACAATTGACTTATATCGGAATCGTTCCGGGGAAGTCGCTTGTTCGTTTACAAGAGTTGTTGTTGGAAGCCTGTCCTGATATTGATGTATCACTTAATTTTGATATAGACGAGCAGGGCATTAAACGCATTCGCGGTGAAGCACAGGTTACGGTGCAAGCAAGTTGCGAACGCTGTGGTGACCCAATGACGGTGCCGTTGCAGAGCACATTTATATATGCTCCGCTCACACGGCGACAAACGGCCACCGATATGCCAGAGGAATACGAACCGATTGAGCTGGATGAACTCGGTGAAGTTAATCTGCATGAACTAGTTGAAGATGAGCTGATATTGGCAATGCCTGTGGTGGTTAAACACGACGAGCGCGAATGTCGGGTAGATAGTAATGCAATGAAATGGGGAGTCATTGATGACTCACCGGAAGCAAAGGATAATCCTTTTGCGGTATTGCAAGAATTAAAGCGTAAATAAACTTAGGAGATAGCGTAAAATGGCTGTACAACAGAATCGGAAAAGTCGTTCGAAGCGCGACATGCGTCGTTCTCACGATGCACTGAGCGGCCCTACACTGTCGGTTGATTCTACCTCTGGTGAAACGCATCGTCGTCACCATGTAACAGCTGATGGTTTTTATAAAGGCCGTAAAGTAGTTAACAAGTAACCAGCATTGGAAAGTGAGGCAATGGCCACACTGACAACACTGGCGCTTGATGCAATGGGGGGCGATCATGGCCCCTCAATTGTTATAGACGCCCTGCAAAGGGCGTTAGATGCATTTCCTGACGTTCATTTCATGGTCGTCGGCGACGAAGAAGAACTCCTTCCATTACTTACTCAAGCTAAGCTTGCAAATCACGCACGCGTTACCTTAAAGCATGCGAGCCAAACTGTGACCATGACCGATAAACCCGGTTATTCACTTCGTGCAAAACCTGATTCATCGATGCGTGTTGCCTTAGAACTTGTTGCTGCTGAAGAAGCTGCAGCTTGTGTTAGCGCAGGTAATACCGGCGCTTTGATGACCAAAGCTTATTTCACCTTAAAAACCTTACCAGGTGTATTGCGACCGGCACTAATGTCTGCGATACCGCAACAGCAGGGCGGTTCGGCGTTTGTACTTGATTTAGGTGCGAACCCAGTTTGTGATTCCGATACGCTATTCCAATTCGGTGTGATGGGCTCGGTAGCCGCACAAGAAGTGCTCGGTATTACCAAACCGCGCGTTGCTTTGCTGAATATGGGGGAGGAAGAAATCAAAGGAAATGATGTGGTGAAAGCCACTGCAGCCTTACTACAACAGTCACAACAGATTAATTATATTGGCTTTATTGAAGGTGATGACCTATTCGCTGGAAAAGCTGATGTGATTGTGTGTGATGGTTTTGTCGGCAATATCGCGCTAAAAAGCTGTGAAGGTTTAGCTGACCTTTTATTGAATAATATTAAAGCAAATATTCATGCCCATTGGTTAACCCGATGGTTTGTGAAACTCTTCTATCAACGTTTACAACGCTCATGGGATTGGTTGAAGCCCGACCACTACAATGGCGCGAGTTTGATAGGATTGCGTGGAGTGGTTATAAAAAGCCATGGTGATGCCAATGCGCGCGCGTTTTATAGTGCCATTGAACAAGCCGTGGAAGAAACTCAACGCGATCTACCAACACGAATTCGTGATCGAGTAGAACAAGTTCTGTTAGAGCAGGAATAAACGTTATTATGCCATCAGTAATTGCAGGAACTGGCCATTATTTACCGGCCCAGCGCCTGACCAACACTATGCTAGAGCAACGTGTTGATACAAGCCATGACTGGATTGTTGAACGCACGGGAATTCACGAGCGCCGTATTGCCGAGCCTACAGAGAGTGCTGTAACAATGGGCGCTGCCGCGGCACGTCAAGCGTTGCAAGCAGCAAACATTAACGCCGATGATATTGATTTGATCATTGTGGCGACTACGTCGGGCGAGCGTGCTTTTCCGAGTGTTGCGTGTGAAATTCAAGCGGCTCTCACCGAAAATAATATTCCAGCATTTGACGTGGCGGCCGCCTGTTCCGGTTTTATCTTTGCTTTGAGTGTGGCGGATCAGTACATTCGGAGTGGTATGTATGGGAAAGTACTGGTTATTGGCTCCGATGTTTTATCACGGTTGTGTCATCCGGATGACCGCAATACACTCGTATTGTTTGGCGACGGCGCCGGTGCTGTCGTGCTTGAAGCAAGTGATCGCGCTGGTATTATGTCGACGCACCTGAACAGTGCCGGCGAATTTGCAGATTTATTAGGTGTGAATCATTTATCGCGTACCTCACCTGAGCAACTCGGTGAAGCCTGGATGTATATGAAAGGCAACGAGGTATTTAAAGTGGCGGTCAGTAAGCTGAGTGAATTGGTGGTTGATACCTTAGCCGCCAATAATATGCAGGCTTCAGATCTTGATTGGTTAGTGCCACATCAAGCGAATTTGCGCATTATTAAAGCAACTGCAAAGAAGCTGAAAATGCCGATGGATCAAGTGATCACCACGTTAGAATACACCGGCAACACGTCGGCAGCGTCAGTGCCGATTGCACTTGATGTTGCGATTCGCGATGGTCGTATTCAGCGCGGGCAAAAATTATTATTAGAAGCCTTTGGCGGCGGATTCGCCTGGGGTTCAGCATTGATTGATTATTAATAAGGAAGCATTCATGCGAGCTTATGTTTTTCCAGGGCAAGGTTCACAAGCCGTTGGTATGTTGGCAGATGTCGCGGCAGAATATCCTGTCGTCGAAGAAACGTTTGCACAAGCTAGTGCCGTTCTCGGTTACGACCTGTGGAAGTTGGTGCAAGATGGCCCAGCAGAGCAACTTAACGAAACGCATCGCACACAACCTGCACTGTTAACCGCGAGTGTGGCGCTGTATCGTGTATTAGAGCAGGCTGGTGTTCCAGCTCCTGAAATGATGGCTGGCCACAGTTTAGGCGAATATTCAGCATTGGTTTGTGCAGGAGCTTTAGCTTTTGAAGAGGCGGTTGTGCTAGTGGCTAAGCGCGGTGAATTTATGCAAAGCGCAGTACCTGCTGGCGTTGGAGCCATGGCCGCGATTATCGGTTTAGACGACAAGTTAGTGGAACAAGCATGTGCGGAAGTTGCGGGCGATGAAGTTGTATCGGCTGTCAATTATAACTCGCCAGGTCAGGTTGTTATTGCTGGTCACAAAGCAGCAGTCGAACGCGCTGGAGACGCTTGTATTAAAGCGGGTGCAAAACGTGCTCTGCCGTTGCCGGTAAGTGTGCCATCGCACTGCTCTTTGATGCAGCCAGCCGCAGAGCAACTTGCTGTCGAACTTGGTAAACTCACCGTGAATACGCCGCAAGTACCGGTCGTCAATAACGTTGACGTCGCCGCTCCGCGTGAAGCGGATGAAATTCGTGATGCCTTAGTTCGCCAACTATACTCGCCAGTACGTTGGACTGAAACTGTTCAATACCTCGCTGAACAAGGGGTAACTGAAATGTACGAAATTGGTCCAGGTAAAGTTTTAACTGGCTTAACTAAACGCATTGATAAAGCGATTCAAGGCGACGCCGTGAACACGGTCGACGCGATTGCAGCAAGGAAATAATATGACTGATTTAATGAATCTTGATGGCCAAGTGGCTCTGGTTACAGGTGCCAGCCGAGGCATTGGAAAAGCAATTGCACAGCAACTTGCTGCCCGTGGTGTAAAGGTAGTTGGTACGGCTACTACCGAAAGTGGTGCGAGCGCGATTAGCGAGTACTTAGGTGCTGATGGGGAAGGCGTTGCATTAAATGTAACGGATGAAACAAGTGTTACGGCTGTTTTAAAACATATTGACGACACTTATGGTCAACTTGATATTTTGGTTAATAACGCCGGTATTACCCGTGATAACTTGTTGATGCGCATGAAAGACGATGAATGGGATAGTGTGATGGACACAAACCTGAAATCAGTCTATCGCTTGAGTAAAGGCGTGATGCGCGGCATGATGAAACGTCGCCAAGGGCGTATCATTAATATTTCATCGGTGGTCGGAACTACTGGTAACCCGGGACAGACTAACTATTGTGCTGCAAAAGCTGGATTAGCTGGATTTACCAAAGCATTAGCAAAAGAAATCGCAGCGCGCGGTATTACCGTGAACTGCGTTGCGCCAGGTTTTATCGATACCGATATGACCAAAGCGTTGACAGAGGATCAGAAACAAGCGATTTTTGCCAATATACCGGCAGCTCGCTTAGGACAACCTGACGAAATTGCAGCGGCAGTGGTGTTTTTAGCATCGCCAGGCGCGGCTTATATTACGGGTGAAACCATTCACGTGAATGGCGGAATGGCCATGGTATAAGTGAATATGACGGCATTTTTTGCTTCGGCAAAGAAGCCAAGGGGTATGACCTGTCAAGGTTGGACCATTTTTTGCTTTATTATTGCCGTCGCATTCACTACACTAAGCCCAATTTTGAACTCATGACCTAAAATCAAGGGACATATATACAATGAGCACTATCGAAGAACGCGTTAAAAAAATCATCGTTGAACAACTAGGTGTTAAAGAAGAAGAAGTAAAACCAGAAGCTTCTTTTGAAAATGACCTCGGTGCAGATTCATTAGATATCGTAGAGTTAGTAATGGCTCTCGAAGAAGAATTTGAAACTGAAATTCCAGACGAAGAAGCTGAGAAAATCAGAACTGTTGAAGCTGCGATTGAGTATGTGAAAAATCACTCAAACGACTAAGCCGAAATAGCGAGAAGGGCGGAATGAGAATTCCGCCTTTTTTGTATGTGGCATAACGGCCAGTTTATCTCCCAATCTTCCCTCGATCGTGGCCTGCAATTTGGCGACGGGCACTTCACTACACTCGTCATACGACACGGTCAACCTGAATTTTGGCCACGCCACTGGCAGCGTTTAGCGGAAGCCAGTCAACGTTTAGCGATGGCGTTACCACCGCGTTTTGAAATCGAACAACTTTTAACGACAATCGCACAACAACAACCGGATTGTGTGGTCAAAATCGTTATTACGCGTGGGTATAGCGAACGCGGTTATGCACCGCAGACCGCAGCTTCAGTAAACTGGTATGTAACAACGGCGCCATTATCACCATGGCAACAGCGCGCTTTGCATGTTGAAAGGGCTGAACTCCAATTAGCCATACAACCACGACTAGCTGGTTTAAAAACGTTAAATCGGCTCGAGCAAGTGTTAGTGGCGCAAGAACGCATTGAACGGTGCGTAGATGATTTGATTGTCTGCGATAGTAACCTTCACATTGTAGAGGCGATCAGTAGCAATTTATTCTGGTATGATGGCGATAACTGGCGGATTCCGCAGTTAAAAAACGCCGGCATTGCCGGTATTATGCAAGCAGAAATTTGTGCTGCGGTGCTGCCTGAAGCAAGACCCACGTTAGCGGTTTGGGACGATTTAGTATCGGCCGAACAAGCCTTTGTGTGTAATACTGTTTTAGGGCCGCGCCCGATAGGTCAAGTTGGGGCAAGACCATTGCCGCAGCAAGTATTACCAGAGGTTGTGAACACGTGGTATTTAAACGTTTTATCCAAATCTTCGTCAGCTTAAGTGTTATAGCCGTCGGCACAGTCGCGGCCGCTTTATGGTATAGCTATCACCAGCTGCAACAACCTCTCGCTCTCAAGCAATCCATTTTATTTGAAGTGAAGCGCGGTATGCACGCGCGAACCATTTTAGAACAACTCAATAAGCAAGGCGCCACTATTCAAGTTACTCCTGTTTATGTAGCAAGCCGTTTATTCGATGTACCGCAGCGTTTGCAAGCTGGTGTGTACGAAATTCACCCGGCTGATAGTGTTGCCACGGTCTGGCGAAAACTTCGCACCGGCGACCAGTATTTATTTCAGGTGACGTTGGTTGAGGGACGCACCTTTGCTGAGTGGTTAAAGATTATCGCAAGTTCAGAGCGCTTGGTTCTTAGCGCGGTAGATGACAAAAAAATCAATATAATCGACGTGTTGAACCAGCGTTTGGGCACACAGCACGCATCTTTTGAGGGGCTACTTTTCCCTGATACCTATCATTATATGGCGGGTACCAAAGCCATTGAAATATTGGTAAAAGCGTACGAGCGGATGCAATCGGAGCTGACAGAAATTTGGGCACAGCGAAGTGATGATTTGCCCTATGAAAAGCCTTACGAGTTGCTTATTATGGCATCTATTATTGAAAAAGAGACTGGTATTGGCGGTGAACGTTCGAAGGTGAGTTCTGTGTTTGTAAATCGGCTGCGTAAGGGAATGCGTTTGCAGTCTGATCCAACCACAATATATGGTATTGAAAACTTTAATGGCAACTTAACGCGCGCTCATTTACGCGAACTCACGCCATTTAATACCTATCGTATTGATGGTCTGCCGCCAACACCAATTGCAATGCCAAGTCGTGAAAGTTTAATCGCGGCGGCACATCCTGAACAAACCGAATACTATTATTTTGTCGCCGATGGTACTGGTGGCCACGTTTTCTCGAAAACACTGGTAGAACACAATCGTGCGGTGAATCGTTATCAAAGGAATCAAGGTTAATGCCACTGGGCAAATTTATTGTCATTGAAGGGTTAGAAGGCGCCGGTAAAAGTTCAGCGATTGCCAGTGTGGTTGCCCATTTACACGCCAAAGGTATTGCGACGCAAACCGTTCGAGAACCGGGTGGTACGCCATTGGCAGAGGCCATTCGTGGCTTGGTGAAGCAGGATTGGGACGAGCGTTTAACCGCCGAGACTGAATTATTACTCATGTACGCAAGTCGCGCACAGTTGGTTGAAAACGTAATTAAGCCCGCATTGCAAAAGGGTGTTTGGGTTATTGCCGATCGTCATGATTTGTCGTCGCGAGCCTATCAAGGTGGCGGTCGCCAGTTAGGTGACGAGAAACTCACTACGCTTCGCCAATTGGTATTAGGGGAATTCGTCCCAGATTTGACGTTATTATTGGATGTTGATCCGAAGCAGGGGCTTGCGCGTGCTCGTGAACGCGGCGAACTGGATCGCATTGAGCAAGAAGATCTTGTCTTCTTCGAGCGCACGCGCGAACGATACCTTCAAATTGCTCGAGATGAGCCGAATATTTGTGTTGTGAATAGTAATCAAGCGATGGCGGATGTGCATCGCGATTTACTGAATCAGCTTGAGCAACATTTGTTTCATGAGTACGGGTAAGATATGAGTTTACCTTGGTTACGTGATCCTTGGCGGCAGCTGGTTGCTGATTTCCACAGTCAGCGTTTTGGCCATGCACACTGTATACCTGATAGAAAAGGTTTGGGTGCCGAAGCTTATACGCATACTTTGGTTAAGTTTTTACTCTGTTTAGAGCCAAGCCAACAAGCCTGCGGTAAATGTAAAAGTTGCTTACTGATGGCTGCTGGCACGCACCCAGACTACTATGACGTTGCAAGCGAAGATAATCGCGCAATTGGTGTCGATAAAATTCGAGAGCTAACCCAAAAATTGCAACAAACAGCGAGCCAGCATGGTAGCAAAGTTGCGTGGATTAAAGATGCGCATCGCATGACCACTGAGGCAGCAAATGCGCTGTTGAAGACCCTCGAAGAGCCAAGTGCAAATACCTATTTAATACTTAGCCCTGAGCGTACCAGCGATTTATTGCCGACGCTACGCAGTCGCATGCGTCTACACACCTTTCATGAACCGAATCAAACGGCGGTTGAAAGCTGGCTAACACAACAGTTAGGGCGAACACTTTCGGAACCTGAGCGCATTCGAAGTCAACAGTTCCAAGGCGCCCCATTGACCGCATTAGCAGCATTGAAAGGGGAGATGGCCGATCCGGTCGATTTTGTTCAAATTATCGCGTACGCCATGATGAATGACGCACCATGGCCACAGCCCAAGAAAGATGATGTGCAGCAGTGGCTTGAAGCCTCGCTGGCATGGCTGCAAGAACTGGTTCGTATACGCCAGAGGGTCGCTCAACAACGCTTACATTATCCGCAACTGGCTCAAAGCGCGCAGGAATGGCTGCAACGAGAACAGATATCTGTTACAACATTAAACGGTTGGCTCGCTTTATGTTATAATTTGCGCAAAATTACACGTGAACAGTCCGGCTTAAACCTACCATTATTATTACAACAACAGTGGTTACAATGGAAACAAAGACCGTAGCAGCTGACGCTGAAGCAGACTTACCAAAGAAACGAATTGTGCTTGGTACTGAAGCGCAATTACGCCGTTATTACATGCCTTTTATTAAAGGCGGCGGGTTGTTTTTAACAACAGATGAACCGCTAAATATTGGTGATGCGTTTCTACTTGAAGTACGTCTTTTTGGTGAACAAAACTCAGTGTTGGTAAAATGCAAAGTCGTGTGGTTAGCCCCATCTAAGCCTGGACGTCCAGAACAGCAGGGCGTTGGTGTTCAATTTATTGACGATAAAGCCATGTTAAAAAACATGATTGAGTCAAAGTTAGCCGCTATTGGTAACACGGGCACACCAACCGCCACTATGTAACACATCTTTGATTTTGGAGTTGTTGTGTTTGTCGATTCCCACTGTCATCTCGATAAAATAGATCTCGCAAATTTTAATGGCGATTTTACTGCCATCATCGATGCCGCTCGTGCGGCTCAAGTTGAGCATATGCTGTGCATTGGCGTCACGCTTGACGATTTTCCCGCAATGCGTGAACGCGTCGCTGGTTTTTCTGATATCAGTATTTCTTGTGGCGTGCATCCGCTCTATGTTGCGAAACATCCGCTGAATAAAGCACAGTTAAAAGAGTGGGCTGCATTACCTGAGGTAGTAGCTATTGGTGAAACCGGTCTCGATTACTACTACGATCCTGAAAGCCGCCCGGTGCAGCAAGAGAGTTTTGCTTACCATATTGAGCTGGCGAATGAGTTAGACAAACCGTTAATTATTCATACCCGCGACGCCCGCGATGACACGATTGCGATGCTACGCGAAGGCCATGCTGACCGCTGCGGTGGTGTGCTCCATTGTTTTACTGAATCACTGGAGATGGCTCAGCAAGCAATTGAGCACCTCGATTTTTATATTTCTATTTCTGGAATTGCTTCGTTTCGAAATGCCGCCGAGTTACGCGATGTTGTAAAAGCGTTACCGCTTGAGCGCTTATTAATTGAAACTGATAGCCCTTGGTTAGCTCCGGTACCGCATCGCGGTAAAGAGAACCAACCCGCTTTTGTTGCCGATGTTGCGAAGTGCGTTGCTGATGTGAAAGGTGTGACGTTAGCTGAGGTAGCAGAAGTGACTACACATAACTTTTATTCGTTGTTTAAACGGGTGCGAACATAATTTTGTACGTTTTTCACACAAAAAATTCGCATTTTAAAAATTACGATCTAAACTAAATCTTACCCTCGAAATTTATCGAGTTAGCGCACGGCTCAATCCCTTGAGCCATTCCCCTAAGCTCGGGACAACTTGGATTCGTCCCGAGCATTTTTTTTGCCTAAAAATTTATTCATTAAAACAAGTAGTTAGACTAGGCAAGCGTAAGCTTTATTAACCCCGCCAGATGACTAATAAAATCAAAATTGGGCAAATGAATTTGACGTACCATGGCCAAACTTTCCAGAACCAAGTTTTATCAATTTCAGGCGCACCCTCTTGAAGCGCTTTAAGCAAGAAATGCTGGCGTAGAATCCACGTTAATAACAAACCGAATACAAGCGCGAGCAGCGGTTGCATGTACACGGTCGTAAACGTTACAACAGCACCGAATAAACTCGAGAAATTGTAAATAATAATCGCTGAAATAAGGCCGATAGTGGCGCCGACTACCCAAACCATTTGTGCGCGTGATTGACCGGTTTCTTCAACGAGTGCATTAACCGGCGCTTCAAGCATGGAAATGGATGAAGTAATGGCTGCGATAACCATTAACGCAAAGAAGGCGAGCCCCACCCATAATCCAGCATGTCCCATGGAATTAAACATCGCCGGCAACACGTTAAATACCAGTGTATCGCTCGACAATAGTTGACCGGCTTGGTCATAGATCACGACACCGAGCTCCTGCGCGGCAAACATTGCAGGCAGTATGAGTAGACCTGCTAGAAACGCAACCGAAGTATCGAGACCAGCAACCCAACCTGCAGTTTTTGGCAGGTGCTCATCTTTGGAAAGATAAGCGCCATAGGTCATCATGCAACAAACACCCAATGACAATGAGAAGAATGCTTGTCCCATCGCACGAATCACCAGGTTAGGATTCGTTACTTGTTCAAAATCAGGCGTGAGATACATTTTTAAGCCGTCAATAGCACCAGGCAGCGTTAAAATGTAAAGCGCCATGGCAATCAGCAGAACAAACAATAACGGCATAAGGCGACGCGACCAACGCTCGATGCCGTCGGTTACGCCAGAGCGCACAACATGAATGGTAAGTACAAGGAACAAGACCATCATGATTAAATTGCGCTCAACACCAAAATCGGTCAACCAAGTGGCTGCACTATGAAATCCTAGCAACTCGGCTAATGGCGCAAACATAAACGCGAGCAGCCAACCGGAAACAATGGCGTAGAAGCTTAGAATTAGCGAGAGCACAATTAATCCGACAATTCCGGTAAATGCACCGAAACCACGCCAAAATGGCTTATCGCTTAGCGCACGTAACGCCTCAACCGGATTACGTTGGCGCATACGGCCAATAGTTAACTCAGCAACCAACATTGGATAGGCGAGTAGGGCAACCATTAATAAATAAACTAATAGAAAGGCACCACCACCGTTTTGTGCTGCTTGAGTTGGGAAGCCCCAAATGTTGCCAACGCCAACAGCTGAACCAGCTGCGGCGAGAATGAAACCGATACGAGATGAAAAAGCAGGAGATTTAAGAGCCATATTATTATTCTTGTTGTTCTGTGATTATTCGGCTTAGGCGGTCAATTCACCACGTAAGTTAGTTTCAAGGAGATTATTTATTTCACGCTGAGATAAATTCTGTGACAACAAATAATGCAGTTTTGTGAGCGCAGCTTCAATAGTCATGTCATGACCGCTGACAACGCCAACTTGCGCCAACGCGTTACCAGTTGCGTAACCGCCCATATTCACCTTGCCTTTGAAACACTGAGTGCAGTTAAGCACAACCGTACCTTGCTCAATGGCGCGCTGCAAACTGGCAAGTAGTTTGGGATCTTGTGGGGCATTGCCGACGCCATAACTTTGCATAATGAGGGCTTTTACTGGCTGCTGCAGCATATTATCAAAAATTGCAGCTGAAATGCCGGGATATAAAGTCACCACACCAATTGCTTGAGGTGTTACGGAGGTTAAACGTAGGGGTTCGTGGCCAATGTCTTCAATGGTTCCAGCATCCACCGTAATTTGTATGCCGGCTTTCAGCAACGGCGCAAAATTTGGTGATGCAAACGCATTAAAACCATTCGCATCGGCTTTTGTTGCGCGATTACCACGATACAAGGTGTTGTTAAAAAACAAGCCGACTTCGTGAATTGGGTAGTTCGCCGCAATATAAAGGGCATTCAGAAGGTTAGTTTGGCCATCAGAGCGTAATGCTGCCAGAGGTATTTGCGAGCCAGTAATAATTACCGGCTTAGTTAAATTCTCAAACATGAATGATAACGCGGAAGCCGTGTAAGCCATGGTGTCGGTACCATGTAATATCACGAAACCATCGTAGTCATTGTAATTGTTCTGGATATCCTCGGCGATGTGTTGCCAATCGGCAGGGGACATATCCGATGAATCCATGAGTGGATCATACTCGTGAATGGTGAACTCTGGCATTTCGTCCCGATAGAACTCGGGCATGCGCTTTACACACTCTGTCAAAAAGCCAGACACAGGGATATAACCCTGTGTCGACTTTTGCATACCAATTGTTCCGCCTGTGTAGGCGACATAAATACGTTTTTTAGTCATGAATCACTGCAGTGGACATAGTTCGCACAGTGCATAAACACCGTTCGGGTCGTTAAATTTATCCAGTAATTTAACTTCCTGCCACACGCGTTGCAATTCCATTTCAATTGGCGAGTGATTTTTTTCAAAAACGGACGCCGGTATCCAAGCACTCGCTTGACCGAACAAATCACGCATGAACTTATCGCGAGCTGATAAATCGGCTTCAATCACTTCTACGTCGTATTCAACAACATCAGCTTTCTGAGCTGCCGCACGAATGGCATCATCGAGCCCACCAAGCTGGTCAACTAGCCCAAACTGTTGCGCTTGGCTACCAGTCCAAACACGACCTTGCGCTACAGCATGCACCTCGTCGTAGCTCATATCGCGGCTTTCAGCGACCATGCTCACAAAATCACGGTAGAACTTTTCGATGCTCATTTGTACGACTTGCTTGCCGCCTTCATCAAGACCACGAGTAACGTCGAGTACCGGTAAATTCGTGGTGTGATAGCCGTCGTTATAAACACCGATTTCAGCCAATGAGTTTTCAAACGTGAAGAACATACCGAACACGCCAATTGAGCCGGTGATGGTTTCTGGTGCGGCCCAAATTTCATCGGCACTTGCAGCAATCCAGTAACCACCTGATGCGGCAACGCTGCTCATTGAAGCAATCACAGGTTTGCCAGCTTTCTGTAACTCGAGAACTTCCTGGCGAATCACTTCTGAAGCAAAGCCGCTGCCACCTGGGCTATCAATGCGAAGCACCACCGCTTTGACTTGATCATCTAAGCGCGCTTTTCGTAAGAGTTCAGCAGTGCTGTCACCGCCAATCATGCCAGCTTTCTGACGACCATCAACAATAACACCACGCGCAACAACAATGGCAATGTTGTCACGTTCTTTGGTTTCTTCTTTAAAAGCTTGGCCATTTAGTGATTCTAAATAGTCCTCGTGATTAATTTGACGCCAGCTTTTCTCGTCATCGTCAAGACCGGTTAGGGTGATCATTTCTTGACGGAATTGCTCGCGCGAATATAAATCAGTAACTAAACCAGTACCGACAGCCATTTGTGCAAAATCGTTATTGTGTTCCGTTACGGCGGCTAAGAACTCGTCCATATCGCCAGAAAGAACACGTGAGTCTAATTCACGAAGTGCAGCGACATCGGTTATATACGTTTGCCAGAGCTCGTCATAAAGCATTTTGTTCGCTTCACGAGCTTGGTCAGACATATCGTTGCGCGTATACGGTTCAACCGCCGATTTATAAGCACCGACTTTGAATACATGTGTGCTGACTTTCAATTTCTCGAGTAACTCTTTGAAGTACAGGCGATACGAGCCATAGCCTTCAAACATCATCATGCCGAGCGGGTTTAAGTAAATTTTGTCGGCGTGCGCCGCAACGTAGTACTGGTCTTGGCTGTAGGCGTCAGCGTAGGTGATAACCGGCTTGCCGCTTTCACGAAATGCCAACAGCGCTTCGCCGAGAACATTCATCTTATTGAGGCCGCCGCCAGTAAAGCTGCTCACGTTCAATTGGATTCCACTGATGCGGTCATCAGCTGCAGCTTTCTCAATCGCAACCACAACATCGCTTAGTAAAACTTCTGCCGGCTGGCCACTGCCGCCTAACATTTCATCAAAAAATGCGTCGACAGGATCAACCCACGTTTTCTCTTCAACTAAGCGACCATTTAATTCGAGCACAAGCACGCCGTTGTCTGGCACTCGAATTGGTTCTTCTTCTGCCGCAAAAAGGCCAATGAACACAAGCAAAATAAGGAAGAACACAATGTTCAAAATGATTTTGCGAATGACGTTAATGAGGCTAAATAGCTTTTTGAAGACTGAGGCGATACCGCTCATATGAAACAATCCCAAATTAAATAGTGATGTTAGGAGATTACCGCAGAAATTACTGAGAAACTAGTAAGACAATGTAACAGAGCGTGATCATTTGCTAAGCTATGGAAAACTTAGCGCAGTAGCGAAATTTCACTTTTTTGAGGATGTTATGGACGCATTGGAACTTTTAACAACACGCTCGTCAATGCCTCGGCTAATTGAGCCAGGCCCAACGAACGAGCAATTTAATTTGATGCTAAAAGCCGCAGCGCGAGCACCTGATCATATGGCGTTAATGCCGTATCATTTTATTGTTTTTAAGGAAGAGCAGCGTCAGCAATTAGGGCAAATATTCCAGCGCGCTGCTGTAGAGCAAGGTCAAGCCGAGGCACAATGCGTGCAAGCAAGTCAGCTACCACTGCGTGCACCAATGGTAATTACTGTGGCGATGAAATACCAACCACACGATAAAGTACCGCGCGATGAACAGCTAGCGAGTGCGGCGTGTGCAACATTGCTATTACAGCAAGCAGCATTTTCGCAGGGGCTTGGGGCGATATGGCGGACGGGTTGGTACGCGGAATCATCGTTTGTAAAAGAGGAACTTGGCCTAGACGAACACGATGTGATTGTCGGTTTTTTGTATGTGGGCACACCTGCAGTACCAACACCAATAAAACCGAATAAGGAATTGAACGACAAAGTTCAGTTCTGGCAGTAAGTTAACCAATAAAAAACCAGCCGAAGCTGGTTTTTTATTGCCTGCAATCATTGTTAGAAATCGGCAGTCTTTGGTGCACGAGGGAATGGAATGACATCACGGATGTTGCCCATTCCTGTGACATAAGTCACTAAACGCTCAAAGCCAAGCCCGAATCCCGCGTGCGGTACGGTACCGTAACGACGTAAATCACGGTACCAGCCATAATCTTCAGTAGGCAAACCAAGTTCATGCATACGTGCATCAAGGCGCTCTAAACGCTCTTCGCGGGCACTACCGCCGATGATCTCACCAATACCTGGTGCTAATACATCCATCGCAGCAACCGTTTTGCCGTCGTCATTTTGGCGCATATAGAAGGCTTTAATATCTTTCGGATAGTTTTTCAGAACAATCGGCGCGCCAACATGTTCTTCAGCTAAATAGCGTTCATGTTCAGACTGCAAATCTGTACCCCATTCAACTGGGTATTCAAATTTCTTACCGCAGTTTTGCAGAATTTCGACAGCATCGGTGTAGTCCATATGCACGAATTTGTTGCTGACGACATGGTTGAGCCTGTCAAGTACACCTTTATCAACACGCTGTTGGAAAAAGGCCATATCGTCAGCGCGTTCTTCAAGCACCGCATTGATACAGTACTTCAGCATGTCTTCTGCTAAGTAAGCGATGTCGTTCAAATCCGCGAAGGCGACTTCTGGTTCTACCATCCAAAACTCAGCCAAGTGGCGGCTGGTGTTCGAGTTTTCGGCACGGAAAGTTGGGCCAAAAGTATAAATTTTTGAAAGTGCACAAGCGTAGGTTTCGCCATTTAATTGACCAGAAACCGTCAAAAATGCTTCTTTTCCAAAAAAGTCTTTGCTGAAATCAACTGTGCCGTTATCTGTGTGCGGCAGGTTCATCAAATCCAGCGTAGACACGCGGAACATTTCGCCCGCACCTTCGGCATCCGAAGCGGTAATGATAGGGGTTGCCACCCACAGATAGCCTCGCTCATGGAAAAATCGATGAAGTGCTTGCGATAAGCAGTTACGTACGCGCATGACAGCACCGGTAATATTGGTGCGTGGGCGCAGGTGAGCAAATTCACGCAAGTATTCCATTGAATGCGGCTTTGGTGACATTGGGTAGGTGTCAGGATCTTCAACAAAGCCGTACACGTGAACCGCAGTGGCTTGAATTTCGAAGCTTTGACCTTTACCTGCGTTTTCAGCCACCGTTCCGGTGATCGCCACGCTGCAGCCAGTGGTTAGTTTGAGAACCTCATTGTCATAATTGTCGAGATTATTCGGTACGACCGCCTGAATAGCGTCAAAACACGAACCATCATGCACGTTGATAAATGAAATGCCTGCTTTTGAATCACGACGGGTACGAACCCAACCGCGTACAGTTACTTCATCACCAACGGCAACTTTTCCCGATAAAACATCGACAATTGTAGCGAAGGACATGGGCCTACAAACTCCGTTAGTTAAGGTATAAGAATAAAATAGGCTGATATGTTACCTTGCTTTGCGCCAGACTCAAGCGAAAATCACACTGAAGCCGCCAGTAAACACATGCTATGAGTAATTTTGCTCAGCTGATCGGGACGAATGACAAACGGTGGCATCACATAAATTAACTTGCCAAACGGGCGAATCCATACGCCGTGTTGAACACATAAACGTTGTGCGGCTGCAACATCAACGGCATGTTTCATCTCGATGACGCCAATGGCACCAAAACAGCGCACGTCGGCTACGTTCGGTAGTTGTCGTGCAGATTCAAGTTCCGCTTGAAGCTGCGCGTTAATGTTATGAATGCGCTGTTGCCATGGGCTATCTAGCAGAACATCAATACTGGCACAGGCAATGGCACAGGCGAGGGGATTGCCCATAAAGGTTGGGCCATGCATAAATGCACCACCCGCAGGACCTCGACTGATAGTCTCGGCGATATCATCGCTGCATAGCACTGCAGCTTGCGTGAGATAACCACCGGTTAATGCTTTGCCGAGGCACATAATATCTGGCGTTACGTTGGCGTGCTCACAGGCAAATAACTTGCCGGTTCGACCAAAGCCGGTAGCAATCTCATCCGCAATCAATAGCACATTGTATTGGTCGCATAATTCACGTGCCCCACGCAGATATTCCGGGTGATAAAACCGCATCCCACCAGCGCCTTGCACGATTGGCTCCAAAATCAAAGCCGCTAACTCGTGTTGATGCTGCTCAAGGAGTTGTTCCAGTGGGACTAAATAATCAGGCTGCCACGGTTGTTCGGGCGCGATATTCGGAATAGGGGCAAAGAGTTGCTCTCTGAGGCTACCTTTAAATAAGCTATGCATGCCATTGACGGGGTCGCAAACCGACATCGCGGCAAAGGTATCACCGTGATACCCGCCGCGAATGGTCGCCATTCTGTTCTTTTGTGGAAGATCGCGACTAAACCAGTATTGCACGGCCATTTTAATCGCAACTTCAATGGAAACTGAGCCTGAATCGGCAAGAAAAACGCGATTTAACCCTTCAGGTGTTAACTCAACGAGCTTTTGCGATAATCGAATTGCTGGTTCATGGGTGATACCGCCAAACATCACGTGACTCATCTTTGTCATTTGTTCAATCGCGGCTTGGTTTAAATGCGGGTGGTTGTAACCATGAATAGCGGCCCACCAAGACGACATGCCATCAATCAGTCGCGTGCCATCGTTAAGAATCAATTCGCAGCCTTCAGCCGCAACAACCGGATACACCGGTAGCGGTTCATGAAAGGAAGTATAAGGGTGCCAAATGTGTCGGCGATCAAATTGCAAGTCGCTATTTGTGATCATTGATTAAATAATAACCGTTTGTAATTTTCTAGAGGTAAATAAAGTTGACAGTCTAGGTAAACTCCGTACCCTGTGCAATATCAAATCACTATTTTTAAACGTTGTATCCAAGGATCTAACTATGTCGGCTGTCATTCGCCATGACTGGCAACTCAATGAAATTGAGGCCCTTTTCGCGTTACCTTTTAATGATCTATTGTTTCAAGCGCAGCAAGTTCATCGTCAAAACTTTGATGCTAATGCGGTACAGGTGAGTACGTTGTTGTCGATTAAAACCGGTGCTTGCCCAGAAGACTGTAAATACTGCCCACAGAGTGCGCATTATCGTACCGACGTAGACAAAGAGCGGTTAATGGCCGTTG
The DNA here is from genome assembly GCF_009734345.1 of Pseudidiomarina andamanensis. GTDB lineage: Bacteria > Pseudomonadota > Gammaproteobacteria > Enterobacterales > Alteromonadaceae > Pseudidiomarina > Pseudidiomarina andamanensis. The sequence continues at coordinate 569,913 of NZ_CP032551.1, forward strand.
AAAAGGTTCTTGAAGAGGCGCGTGCAGCGAAAGAGCAAGGCGCAAGTCGTTTCTGTATGGGCGCCGCATGGCGTAATCCCAAAGACCGCGACATGCCCTATGTCATTGAAATGGTAAAAGGCGTAAAAGAGCTCGGGCTAGAAACCTGTATGACGCTTGGCATGTTGAGCCCGCAACAAGCTCAGGCGCTGAAACAAGCTGGTCTCGATTATTACAACCATAACCTTGATACGTCACCAGAATTCTATGGCGAGATTATTTCCACTCGTACCTACGCAGATAGATTGTCGACGCTACAGAATGTCCGTGATGCGGGCATGAAAGTGTGTGCTGGTGGTATTGTTGGTATGGGCGAAAGCCGTCGTGACCGTGCTGGCTTGTTGGCACAATTAGCTAATTTACCGCAACACCCGGAAAGTGTGCCAGTAAACATGTTAGTTAAAGTGCAGGGAACGCCATTTGCCGAGCTCGATGACCTCGATCCGTTTGAATTTGTCCGCACCATTGCTGTGGCGAGAATTCTAATGCCACAAAGTTTTGTACGTTTGTCGGCTGGTCGTGAAACCATGAATGACCAATTGCAAGCGTTGTGTTTTATGGCGGGCGCGAATTCGATTTTTTATGGCGAACGTCTACTTACCACTGCCAATCCAGAAACTAATCGCGATTTAGCCTTATTTGAGCGGCTCGGGCTAAAGCCTTTGGCACACGAAGATTACAGTGATGATGTTCATGAAGCGGTGATTTCCGACGCTGTCGCTGAACAGCAGCAACCTGTGCGTTATTACGAAGTCAGCTGAGTAGGTGCGTTGAGCTTATGCACATTGCGAGTCAGCTCTCATCTCAACTTGACCAATTGCGTCAGCAGCATCGATACCGAACGCTGACGCAACGCCAATCGAGTCACGAGCAATTCGGGAACAATGATTACCTTGGGCTATCTTTACACCCAAAAGTTAAAGCTGCGTATGCCGAAGGCATTCAACAATTTGGCACTAGCAGCGGTGCTTCGCCGTTAGTGAGTGGCTATCAAGCACCGCATGCGTATTTGCGTGAACAATTGGCAATGTGGTTGGGACGCGAAGATGCCTTACTGTTTAGTAGCGGGTTCGCCGCAAACCAATGCGTTATGCAAGCATTGGCACCAATGTATCAACGTATCGTACTAGACAAACTAAGTCATGCTTCACTGATTGATGGGGTACGGCATTTCGAGCATTGGAAGCGGTTTCGTCATAATGACGTGACTCACGCGGCGCAGTTGTTGTTGCCAAACGAAGCGAATTTACTAGTCACCGAGAGCGTTTTTAGTATGGATGGAGATAGTGCACCATTAACCGATTTCGCGCAGCTCCAAGCTGATTTATGGGTTGATGATGCACACGGCATTGGTGTTGTTGGTAACAATGGTCGTGGCGCGGCTGAACAGTTAAGCGTAACGCAAGCACCACTACTAACCATTACCTTTGGCAAGGGGTTAGGCGTGATGGGAGCTGCCATTGTGGGCTCATCGCTACTGATCGATTATTTAACGAATCATGCGCGCGAATTTATTTATTCAACGGCAATGCCAGCCGCTCAAGCGCTGGCCGTAAGTGCTGCGGTTGATGTTGTGGCAAGCCCAGAAGGCGCGGCACTGCGCCAGCGCTTAAACGATACCATTCACTATTTTCGTGAATGCTGTCGAGAACATGGCTTAAAGATAGGCGATGATCATCACGCCATTCAAACACTAATTGTTGGTGACGATGCAAAAGCGATGGCATGGGGGCACGCGCTAATGACACACGGTATCCACTGTGGCGTGATTCGTCCTCCAACAGTGCCGAATGGCAGCGCACGACTGCGCATAACTATTGCTGCAACGCATTCCAAAGCTCAGATTGATAACCTCATTGCTGCTTTAATAGCAACTCGAGAATCAGTTGAACGGGCAGAGTTAACGTGATGATTTCTGTACATACGCTTGAAAAGCCGGAACACAAGCAAAAGATCGCAGCGCATTTTAGCCGAGCTGCGCAATCTTATCAGCACCATAATGGCCTGCAGCGTTGGTGTGCGAAACGATTGCTTAATTGGTTACCAGCATCGACTGGTATGACAGTTGATATTGGCTGTGGTCCTGCGGTCAATACCGATGCACTGCTGGCGCGCACAAATCATTATATTGGCGTTGATATCGCGTCAGGGATGTTGAGCGCAGCACAATCTAAATACCCCGAAAACACATGGATCAGAGCTGATCTGGAGCAGTTGCCGTTTCAAGAGGCAGCGATTGATACGATTTACGCAAACCTAGCCGTGCAGTGGGCTGATGATTTGGCGGCGACATTAAAGCAATGGCTGCAGCTGTTGCGCCCTTCGGGTTGTATTGTCGCTAGTACCGTGCTGTCGGGGTCATTATCACCACTCGCTAATTATTTTCAGCAATATACCGGTGCAAAGCGGCACAACCGATTCTATTCAACAACAACGTTACACCAAATTCTAAGCGCGCTTGATGGGGTATCCGTACAATTTGAGGTTGAGCAAGTCACGATGCCGTATCAAAGTGTACGTAGCATGCTTTATGACCTCAAAGGTATTGGCGCGAACTATCAACCACAACCTCAACAACCTTTGACTAGAAAAAATCTCAGCCAGGTTGAAGAGGCGATGGAGATACATCGCACTCATGACGGTATGCTCCCATTAACGTGGTCTATCGGCTTTATAAAATTAACTAAAGGTTAATGATGGTTGCCAATAACGAAATCAAAAAGCCCTTATATCTATTTGTAACAGGGACAGATACCGACGCTGGGAAAACCACCTGCGCAAGTGCATTGCTTCATGCACTACATGGCCAAGGGCGCCGTGTATGGCCATTTAAACCAGTTGCTGCTGGCGCTGAGGCAGTTGACGGTCAATTACGCAATAGTGATGCATTAAAGCTGATGAACGCCTGCGCGATTGAGGTAAACCATGAGAATTATGCCAAGGTAAACCCTTATTGTTATGCGCCACCCATAGCCCCGCATATTGCTGCAGCTCAAGTAAAAAGTACGCCGACCGTGCGCAGCATCATTGCGAAGCTTGAGACGGCGCTTTTTGAGCGACAGAACGCTAAAAGCCATGACTTGGTGCTAATTGAAGGAGCGGGTGGTTGGCTCGTGCCGCTAAACGATGAAGAGTCTCTGGCTGACGTTGCGAAAGCGCTGCAAGCTGACGTATTGTTGGTTATTGGCATGAAATTGGGCTGTTTGAACCACGCGTTATTGACGGTAGAGGCAATACAGCGGCGCGGCCTTAAACTGGCAGGATGGATTGCAAATCAGCCGCTACCAGCGCAAATGTCACATTACCAAGAAAATTTAGAGACCCTAAAGCGGATGATCGATGCGCCTTGTTTAGGCGAAGTGCCGTTTCAGTCCAATGTTGATGAAACGGCACTTGCAGCACACATTAACGTGCGAGCGTTGCAATTATAACCATTGGGAACAGTCTTGCTCTGGCTGTAACGGTTGTTTGTCACCGCCTAAGAAAACATAACCTGGGGCTTCGCCATAATAGTGCATTTGAGCTCCATTTATACGCAGATAAGAACCCTCAGGAATAGCAATAATCGGTGTTTTCGGCGCAATCGCCATAAACTCACCGAGGCGTTGGTCACGAGTTTCGCCATGAAAACCTGGCGGTTGATAGTCGGTGTAGTGCGGATTTAACTGCACCGGAACAAGTTGTAAAGCATTAAACGATGGCGGCTCAATAATCGGCATATCGTTGGTGGTGCGAATACTTAAACCAGCAATATTTGAGCCGGCACTCCAACCAACATAAGGCACGCCGGCATTAACTGCTGCTTGAATTGGTGCAATCAGTTTGTGGTCGTAAAGTTTAGCGAGAAGCTGAAAGGTGTTTCCGCCACCCACCATAATAGCTTCAGCCTGATTGATTGCCGTAACCGGATCCAATTCCGATTCAATACCGTATACATCAATGCCTGCAGGAGCGAGAGCTGCGCGAACTCTATCGGTATAGGTGGCGTTGGAGAAGCCGACCCCTGCATAGGGAATGAATAAGATACGACGTTGACCGCAGTGTTCATTAATAGGCTTGATGCAAGGTGCAAGGTAATCGCTATCGCCAGCTTTCGAACTGCTAAGTAACAGAATTTGAGCGTCAGCCATTCATTTTTCTCCTTCATTTGGCTCGCAAAACGTTCGGTTGCGCAAGCGTATCAAAATAGTTATCAAAAAACATTCTAAAAGCCTTGTATTTCAAGGCTAACGCCCTTATAAATCGGGGTATCCGTTGAGGTCATTGTGAGGTTTTGAGAAATGTTGCGGATTGCTCTGTTTTTAGCAACCAACTTGGCTATTTTATTGGTATTAGGCGTGGTGATGAACCTCGTACTTCCGGCGATGGGAGTCGAACCGACTCAATACCAAGGATTATTTATATTTGCAGCGCTGTTTGGTTTTGGCGGTGCATTCATTTCGTTAGCCATGTCGAAGTGGCTGGCGAAGCGGTCGGTTGGTGCTCAAGTTATTAATCAGCCGCGTAATGGCACTGAACAATGGTTGGTTAATACCATTGCAGCACAAGCTCAAAAAGCTGGGATTCCAATGCCGGAAGTGGCTATTTATGATTCGCCAGAGCCGAATGCGTTCGCAACCGGAGCGAGCAAGAAAAGCTCGCTTGTAGCGGTGAGTACAGGCCTATTGCGTTCGATGACGCAAGATGAGGTAGAAGCTGTTCTAGCTCATGAGGTGAGTCATATTGCCAATGGTGATATGGTGACACTGACCCTCATTCAGGGCGTTGTGAACACGTTTGTTATCTTTTTCGCACGAGTAATTGCCGGTGTTATCGATAATGCCACACGTAGTAACTCGCAGAACGGGCAAGGGCTTGGTGGTTTGGCGTACTTCGGTATCGTCATGGTGCTCGAGTTAGTGTTCGGTATTTTGGCGAGCATCATTGTGATGTGGTTTTCACGCCAGCGTGAATTTCGCGCCGATGAAGGCTCTGCAAGCCTGGTAGGAAAACAAAAAATGATTGCTGCATTGCGTCGCTTGCAAGGCGCGCAAGAGTCAACACTTGATGGCTCAATGATGGCGTTTGGTATTCAAAGCAAACGCAGCTTCAGTGAGTTATTTATGAGTCATCCACCACTTGCAAAACGTATTCGTGCTTTAGAAAACTTATAAAAGATTAAGGAAAGTCATGACTAATTGGAGTGCCCGTAGCTGGCGGGATAAAGCCATTCAGCAGCAACCGAACTATGCGTCGAAAACCGCATTGCAACAAGTTGAGCAGCAGCTGAAAACCTTCCCGCCTTTGGTTTTTGCCGAAGAAATTCGTGCGTTGCGAAGCCAGTTGGGGCGCGTGAGCCAAGGTCATGGCTTTTTATTGCAAGGTGGCGATTGCGCCGAAACTTTTAGTGATTTTACTGCGCCAAAAATTCGCGACACCTTTAAAGTAATCTTGCAAATGGCGGTTGTATTAACGTTTGCAGGCTCATGTCCGGTTACCAAAGTTGCGCGTATGGCGGGGCAATACGCGAAACCACGTTCCAGTGATTTAGAAACCGTTGATGGTGTGTCGTTACCAAGTTATCGCGGCGATATCATTAATGGCGCCGATTTCACGACCGAAGCTCGTGAACCTGATCCGCAACGTATGATAAATGCTTACCATCATTCTGCGGCAACGTTGAACTTGCTACGCGCGTTTGCGCAGGGTGGTTTAGCTGATCTGCACAAGGTGCACAAATGGAACATGAGTTTTGTTGAGGCGAACCCGCTTAAAGAGCAATACATGCGTGTTGCCGAACAAATTCAATCGGCATTGAAGTTCATGGAAGTTCTCGGCATTAACGCCCAGAGCAACGCGACTATACACGAAACACAGCTGTTTACCTCACACGAAGCGTTGTTACTGCCATACGAAGAGGCGTTAACGCGTACCGACACATTAACTGGCCTGCCTTATGATTGTTCGGCGCATATGGTTTGGATTGGCGAGCGCACACGCCAGCTTGATCATGCGCATGTGGAATTCATGCGCGGTATTCATAACCCATTAGGCGTGAAAATTGGGCCAACAACACATCCTGACGATGTCATTCGATTATTGGATGTATTGAACCCCGGCAACGAAGCAGGGCGCATGACCCTAATAACCCGAATGGGCGCAAATACCCTAGCTGACGCATTGCCTGCCATTGTGCGCCGCGTCAAAGCGGAAGGTCGCCATGTGGTGTGGTCAAGTGACCCCATGCATGGCAACACGGTGAAAGCTGAAAATGGCCTTAAAACGCGCAATTTTGATGCGATTCACCAAGAGCTACGCCAGTTTTTTGCGGTGCATCAGGCTGAAGGGACTTATCCAGGCGGCGTTCATTTAGAAATGACCGGTGAGGATGTGACCGAATGTACTGGGGGCGCTTATCAAATTAGTGAACGAGACCTCACGCAACGCTACCGCACGCAATGTGACCCTCGCTTGAATGCTGATCAAGTGTTAGAATTGGCGTTTCTTGTTGCTGAGTCGCTGAAAGATGCACGGCAAGGTCGCGGTTAACTCTGACATTTTCGAGGTTTAGTTGTATATGTCACACTCTGTTGAGCAGTTTTTTGACAATTTATGGAATGACTACATTAAGTTAACGCCTTCGGCAGCCAAGGTACATCAAGTACTCGGCCAAGGTCGCTCAATTATTAATGATCATGTCGCTTTTCGTACCTTTAACTTAGCCCCAGTGCGCTTAGAGACATTGGCGAAGCATTTTGAAGGCATGGGTTACAAAGCGTGCGGTGACTATGCTTTTGAAGCGAAAAAACTCGTCGCGAAACACTTCGAACATAGCGATCCAACATTACCGAAGATTTTTATATCTGAGTTGCTCGTTGAAGAGTTCTCGCCTGAGCTGCAACGTATTGTAAAATCGTTGGTTGCGCAAATTGATGCTGACGACGTGGCGAAGCCAGAGTTCTTGTATTCAGGCGCGCATTGGCAAATTAGCAGCACCGACTATGAACAGTTGCTAGAAGAGAGCGAATACGCAGCTTGGATGGCTGCTTTTGGCTTCCGTGCAAACCACTTCACTGTCAACGTGAATGAGCTACCAGACTACGAATCGCTTGAACAAGTGAACGAAACCTTAAAACAAGCCGGTTTCCGTTTAAATACCTCAGGTGGTGAAATTAAAGGCTCGCGTGACGTTTTCCTTGAGCAATCATCAACCATGGCAGATCACACTGCTGTGCGTTTTAGTGATATGGAAAAGGTTGTGCCGAGCTGTTTCTATGAGTTTGCGAAACGCTACGAAGTTGCTCCAAACCAATTGTACACTGGGTTTGTCGCAGCTTCAGCGGACAAAATCTTTGAGAGCACCAATGCTCGCACTGATACCAGCACGGAACAAGACGGCAACGCTTAAAAGCGGTGCCGTTCGAGATTGGTTTCTGCAAGAATTTTAGCGGCAATCTCTTCCACCGAAAATCGGGTTGAGTCGAGAAATGGAATTGCTTCACGGCGATACATCTTCTCGACCTCCTGCAATTCATAGCGACATTGCTGCATGGATGCATAACGGCTACCTTCACGTCGTTTACTGCGAATTTCATGCAAGCGTTGCGGATCTAACGTTAATCCGTAAATCTTATGTCGATACGGCTTTAGCACTTTCGGCAACTGCAAATTCTCCATATTATCGTCTTCCGTCAATGGATAGTTCGCGGCTTTAATTCCGTAATGTAGGGCCAGATATAGGCTAGTAGGGGTTTTCCCTGTACGCGAAACTCCAAGCAAAATAATATCCGCTTCGTCATAGTCAGAAATATTGCTGCCATCATCATTCGCTAACGTATAGTTCACCGCGTCAATACGAAAATCATAGTTTTCACGTGTGTCATTATTTTCTTGAATACCGTGCGTTCGGTGAGTTTTCGGCTGAGCCGCCATGTTCAATTCTTTGCTTAGCGGAGCCACAAAATAATCAAGAAAGTCATAGCAACTGCCTTTTGATGAGGTAATCACGCGCTTAATATCAATGCTAACGAAGGTATGAAAGATAATCGGGCGTTCGCCAGACTCCTGATAAGCCTGATTTATCTTGTTTACTGCTATCTCTGCTTTCTCAATAGTATCGATAAATGCCAAGGTTTTATGAATGACTTTTAATGGGAACATCGACAGCATGGCTTTCCCGAATGCTTCAGCAGTAAGGGCTGTACCATCAGAAATGTAAAAAATTGTGCGCATCTTGGCAGTAATCCTTGCAGATAAAAGTGGATAAGATGTTAACTTGTGACGCCCCAGTGTGTAAAATACATTGCCATTCGGGCAGTCAATTAAGTGACTGTGTCACGCTAAAACTCCACGAGGAACTCAACGTGCAGAATAACGTACAAGATTATGTGCTTTGGTATGATCAATTAGGGATGAATGACGTCGGTCGTGTGGGCGGTAAAAACGCATCGCTTGGTGAAATGATAAGTCATTTGGCTGGAGTAGGTGTCGACGTGCCAAACGGCTTTGCAACGACAGCGGAAGCATTCAATGAGTTTCTCGAACAAAGTGGCGTGAATGAACGTATTCATGAAATTTTGGACGATTTGGATACCGATGATGTGAAAGCTTTGGCTGAAGCCGGTAAGAAAATTCGTCAATGGGTAATCGAAACCCCATTCCAGCCTGCACTAGATCAAGCCATTCGCGCCGCATACGAGCAGTTGAGCGGTGGTAACGATGAAGTCAGTTTTGCCGTGCGCAGTTCAGCTACAGCTGAAGATATGCCTGATGCATCGTTTGCGGGGCAGCAAGAAACGTTTCTAAACGTTCGTGGCATTGATGCCATTATGGAAGCGATTAAGCATGTATTCGCTTCGTTGTTTAATGACCGCGCTATTTCATATCGTGTGCACCAAGGTTATGACCATCGCGGTGTAGCTCTTTCTGCTGGTATTCAACGCATGGTGCGAAGCGACATTGCCGCATCAGGCGTTATGTTCTCAATTGATACCGAGTCTGGCTTTGACCAGGTTGTGTTTATCACCTCATCGTATGGTTTAGGTGAAATGGTGGTGCAGGGCGCAGTCAACCCTGACGAGTTCTATGTACACAAACCAACACTGAAAGCTGAGCGACCAGCCGTATTGCGCCGTAATTTAGGTAGCAAAAAAATTCAAATGATCTATTCGGACGCGACCGACCACGGCAAGCAAACCTCAATTGTCGATATCCCTGCAGAATTGTCTGACAAATTCTCGATTACTGACGACGAAGTTGAAGCGCTTGCTCGCCAAGCGGTAATTATCGAGCAGCATTATGGTCGTCCAATGGATATCGAATGGGCGAAGGATGGTATCGACGGTAAGCTTTATATTGTTCAAGCCCGTCCAGAGACCGTGCAGTCGAACAAAACGGGTCAAGCGCTTGAGCGCTACGCGTTAAAATCAAAAAGTGATGTGATAGCGGAAGGTCGTGCTATCGGTCAAAAGATTGGCGCGGGTGTTGCACGTGTTCTCAATAACATTTCAGAAATGGACAAAGTGCAGCCAGGCGATGTCTTGGTTACGGACATGACAGACCCAGATTGGGAACCAATCATGAAGCGCGCTTCGGCAATTGTTACTAACCGTGGTGGACGTACCTGTCACGCAGCGATTATTGCGCGTGAGCTTGGTATTCCTGCGGTGGTGGGTTGTGGCGATGCCACTGATAAGATTGCTGCCGGAATACCTGTCACTGTGTCGTGTGCCGAAGGTGATACGGGTTACATCTACAACGGTGAGTTAGAATTTGACGTGACCACGTCAGATGTTGGCGACATGCCAGCCTTACCGTTAAAAATTATGATGAACGTTGGTAACCCTGATAGGGCCTTCGATTTTGCCAGTTTGCCACATGCAGGCGTTGGTTTGGCTCGCTTGGAGTTCATTATTAATCGCATGATTGGCGTGCATCCGAAAGCGTTGTTGAACTTCGACCAACAGAGCCCGGAATTACAAAAACAGATTCGTGGTTACATGGCGGGTTATGAAAGCCCTCGCGAATACTATGTTGGTAAACTTACCGAAGGCATTGCCACCTTAGCGGCGGCGTTCTCACCAGAGCGCGTTATTGTTCGTATGTCTGATTTCAAATCGAACGAATATGCGAATTTGGTTGGCGGACGCCAGTACGAACCGCATGAAGAAAACCCAATGCTCGGCTTCCGCGGTGCTTCACGTTATATTTCAGAAGAATTTCGCGATTGTTTTGCGATGGAATGTGACGCTATCAAACGTGTGCGTAATGATATGGGGCTGACCAATGTTGAGGTGATGATTCCATTCGTACGTACTCTTGAAGAAGGTCGCAAAGTAATTGAGTTGCTTGCAGAACAAGGATTGGTGCAGGGCGAAAATGGCTTGCGTGTCATTATGATGTGCGAATTACCATCGAACGCATTATTAGCTGAGCAGTTCCTAGATATTTTTGATGGGTTCTCAATTGGTTCAAACGACTTAACCCAATTAACTCTGGGCCTCGATCGCGATTCTGGCGTCATTGCGCATTTATTTGATGAACGCAATGAAGCGGTGAAAGCAATGCTCGCTATGGCAATTCAAGCCGCGAAAAAGAAAGGCAAATACGTGGGTATTTGTGGTCAAGGGCCATCGGATCATGCTGACTTTGCTGCTTGGTTGGTTGAGCAAGGCATCGATTCAGTATCGTTGAACCCTGACACGGTGGTTGAGACTTGGTTGTACCTAGCTGAGCATCACGCCTAATAGATACATGCAATAAACGAGCGCGTTTTATGTCGAATTCGGATCACGTATTACCGGTATTTTCAGCATTTGAACGGCGTGAAACGCGCGTCGAAACCATTTATCAAAACTATTTGTTAGCCCTTGAGCGGGCTGGCTTTGACGGTGATATCGACGGTTCATATAGTGGCCGCTTAATTGCGGCAACTGACAATAGCGTCTATCAGCAATTACCTCAAGCAGTGTTGTACCCGCGGACTACTGAGGCGGTGCAACAAGCATTCTCGCTCGCCCAGCAAGATACCTTTCGCAGTATTCAGTTTTCACCTCGCGGTGGCGGCACCGGTACTAATGGCCAGTCACTCACTGCTGGTATTGTGATTGATTTAAGCCGCTATTTTAATCACGTACTCGAAATTGATGCGGAAGCCAGCTGGGTTCGTTGCCAAACCGGTGTGGTTAAAGACGCACTCAATGATGCCGTGCGTGCAGATGGGCTGTTTTTCTCACCTGATTTATCCACCAGTAACCGTGCCACCATTGGCGGTATGATCAATACCGATGCCTCAGGGCAAGGGTCGTTGGTTTACGGTAAAACTAGCGATCACATCTTGGAATTGAAAGCTGTTCTACTCAATGGTGAGTGTATCACCACGGCACCAAAGCCTTTAGCCGAGGCGGAACAGATTGCTGCCGGAGATAGTTTAGAAGCGGCAATTTATCGGCAAGCTATCGCGACTTGTGTTGGACAGCGTGCTGCAATTGATGACAAATTCCCGCCGTTGAATCGATTTTTGACTGGCTATGATCTGAAGCATTGTTACGATCCAGCTCGTGAACAGATTGATATTTCGCGGTTGTTGGCAGGCTCAGAAGGTACCTTAGCATGTATTGTTGAGGCTCGCTTAAACCTGACGGCTATTCCACGGCACAAAGTACTGGTGAACGTGAAATACAGTGATTTTCATGCCGCATTACGTAACGCGCCGTTTTTAGTCAAAGCAAGAGCAACGTCGGTCGAAACCATTGACAGTAATGTCTTAGATTTAGCCCGTAACGACATTATTTGGCATCAAGTTGCTGAGCAACTGCAGGATGTACCAAATAAACCAATGCGTGGCATTAATATGGTGGAATTTACCGCCGTCGAAGACGCTGAAATCGATGACAAAGTCGAATGGTTAACGAAAACGCTCGATGAGCTGATTCAAGCAGAGCCTGAATTGGGCATTATTGGCTATCAAGTGTGTCGTGATGCAGCGAGCATTCAAACGATTTATGCGATGCGCAAAAAAGCAGTGGGATTACTCGGTGCCACAAAAGGGCGTCGAAAGCCGGTTGCGTTCGCCGAAGATACGGCCGTTCCGCCTGAACAGTTGGCTGATTTTATTGCTGAATTTCGAACGTTACTTGATGAGCATCAATTGCATTACGGCATGTTCGGTCATGTTGATGCTGGTGTGTTACATGTACGCCCGGCACTGGACATGAACGATCCTGACGATGAAGTATTACTGCGCAAAATTAGTGATCAAGTGGCCGAATTGACCGCGAAATATGGCGGTTTGATGTGGGGGGAGCACGGTAAAGGCTACCGCTCTGAATACGCACCGAGTTTTTTTGGTGAAGATTTGTATCAGGAAATACAAAAAATTAAAGCCGTCTTTGACTCTGAGAACCGTCTAAATCCGGGTAAAATTTGTACGCCTTGGGGAACAGATGCGCAACTGGTTTCAGTGGATGCCACCAAACGTGGTTACTTTGACCGACAAATACCTGTCAGTATTCGTGATGATTACCAAGCAGCAATGAACTGTAACGGCAATGGTTTGTGCTTTAACTATGCCGCCGATTCAGCCATGTGTCCGTCGTTTAAAGCAACGGGCGATCGTCGTAATTCACCGAAAGGCCGAGCGACGCTAATTCGCGAATGGTTACGCTTAAATGCCGCGCAGAACTTTGATCCATCAGGGGTTCCGAAGCAAACGCGTTTGGAATTATTGAAACAAGTTCCGAGTGCAGAGCAATTTGATTTTAATCATGAAGTTAAAGCGGCCATGGATAGTTGTTTGGCGTGTAAGGCATGCGCGAGTCAGTGCCCGGTAAAAGTTGATGTACCGAGTTTCCGCGCTAAGTTTCTGGCTTGGTATTACAGTTTATACCGCCGTCCGAGCAAAGATTATTTAGTTAAGAATGTTGAGTCACTGGGGCGCGTTATGGCGAAGTGGCCACGCATTAGCAACTTCGTTAGCCACAACCCACTAAGCGCTTCGTTAACACGCAAGTGGTTCGGGTATGTCGATGCACCAAAACTATCCGTTCCTTCAACATCGGTGCGATGGAAAGCACACCAATGGCCGCAGTTAAATGAGGAACAATTAGCGCAGTTGACCGTTGAAGAGCGGCAGAAGTGCGTGGTGGTGGTGCAAGACCCATTTACCAGTTTTTACGAAGCTGATTTGCTAGAGGCTTTCGGAAAAATCGCCGAGCAGTTGGGTTACAAGCCCGTTCTGTTGGCATTTAAAGGGAACGGCAAAGCTCAGCATGTAAAGGGCTTTTTAGACGACTTTAGCCGCACGGTTGATACGGTTGTGGCGCAGTTGAATCAGGTTGCGGCATTAGAGCTGCCAATGATTGGGCTCGATGCATCTACGGTGTTATGTTTGCATGACGAATATCGCGATTACACCAAGCAACCACTCAATTATCAGGTTCAGTTGGTGCAGGAGTGGTTGTTGGCTGTATTACCTGAGCGTGCATCAGCGCTGGCGATGAAATCACCGCAGCGAGCACTGCAGCTGTTATCCCATTGCACGGAACAAACCGCAGTGCCAAAGGCAGCTAAAGCGTGGCAGCAGATTTTTAATTTCTGGCAAATTCCGCTACAGGTCGAAGCAACAGGGTGTTGTGGTATGGCTGGCACGTTTGGTCATGAAATTGAAAATCAGCAGGTTAGTCAAACGCTTTATGATATGAGCTGGCGTCAGAAGGTTGAGAAATCTGAAGTTATCACGTTAGCCACAGGCTTTTCGTGCCGTTCGCAAATAAAAAGAATGAGCACAAAAAAGCGGGCACTACACCCGCTTCAATGGTTAGCAGAAAACTGCGCTTAACGCGCAGCTTTCGCCTTAGCAATCACTTCACGAGCCATTTGATCGGCAATCTCGCCAGTCGGGCGCTTTTCAGCAGCCGAACGTGTAAAGATTTGATCTAAGGTGTCGTAAATGTCGCGTACGCGCTTGTCAGTTTCTTCACGGCTCATGTTCGCCGCTTCGCTACAGACGTGAATAACACCACCGGCGTTAATGACGTAATCTGGTGCATACAAGATGCCCATATCCATCACAATTTTGTCATGAGCAGGTGTCGCTAATTGGTTGTTTGCACTACCTGCAATGATTTTCGCTTTAATTTGCTTCAGCGTTTCATCATTAACGGTAGCGCCAAGTGCACATGGCGCATAAACATCTACATCAAGACCATAAATGTCATCTAAACCAACAACAGTAGCGTTCAGTTCTTCCGCTGCGCGTTGACAAGCTTCCTCGTTAATATCGGTTACGAATAACTGAGCACCTTCTTTAGCACAGTATTCAGCAAAGTCGTAACCAACAGCGCCAAGACCCTGAACAGCTATTTTCAAGCCATTGAGGTTGTCACTACCGAATTTATGCTTCGCCGCAGCTTTTAAACCTAAATAAGTACCAAGCGCAGTATGAGGTGAAGGATCACCTGCTTTTTCTGCGGTACCAGCTACGTAGCTAGTTTCTTCAGCGACATAAGCGATATCGCTGGTGCGAATATTCACGTCTTCGGCTGTGATATAACGACCGCTGAGCGAGTTGACAAAACGACCATAGGCACGCATTAATTCTGGTGTTTTAATTGTTTTAGCGTCGCCAATGATAACTGCTTTACCGCCACCAAGTGGCAAGCCGGCTAGGGCGCTTTTGTAAGTCATACCGCGAGACAGACGAAGTACGTCGGTTAATGCTTCGGCCGACGATGCATAATTCCACAAGCGAGTTCCGCCTAATGATGGCCCAAGCGTGGTGTCGTGGATGGCAATGATTGCTTTTAAACCTGTTTCTTTATCATGACAAAACACGACTTGTTCGTGTTGGTCGAACTCTTTGTGTTCGAATAGAGACATTCTAGGTATTCCTCGTTCATCCCAAAAATTGCGCGAACATTATCATTTTGACGGGTATTTCGCTAGTGAATTACTGAAATAAACTGTTAACGTTTACGTCAACTGTTGCAAGCAAAGTTTACACCCAGAAAAACCGTTGCGTTTGCGCTTGAAAGCGGTAGTATGACTGGGTGTTTACAGTGTATTTAACAACGAATAACAAGTAGTAAAGCGAGAATTAACTATGGTAGAACAACAACCTGAAGCAATGACCGAAGAGCAAGTGTCAGCTTGGGTTCGTGAGCATTTTCAGGCCGCTAACAAATATTTGGCGGAACAGGGAATTATTAGCGACCAAATTTTATCGAAAGACAGCCGATATCTAGCGCCGTATGTTGCGGTGTGGAAATTTAATACGCAAGATAAGAAGACGTTATGGGTTATTAACGGTGATGTACCGACTGACGTTATCGGTGAGAAAGCAGCAAAAGATGCCCGCGATGCCATGCGTTATTTCGCGTTGCGTTGGCAGATGCAAGCTGAAGGGGTGTTACAGCAGGCTAAAAACGATCCTGAAAAGCAACGCTATGCGCACTATCTCGTGAATCGTGCAGAGAATCTGTATCAGTTAAGTACAAGCAAAGATTTGTGGCAGCAACAAGACTAATCTTGCTGCGTTACCACATCGATGACACCCGCATTAATGAGGTCGCAACATAACATTGCGGCCTTTTTATTTGCCAAATGGTCGGCGATATTCGTCAACGCCAAGTCATCCCATAACTCACCCAGTACGCGTGCAAATGAGAGTAGGCTTTGCTCAATAGGCCACGCTTCGCCATTGCTATAGAGCATGTCTTGATTTGGGCCTAATAGAATTCTCGCGCCAGGCGTGCGGACAAGTAAAGTATCTTCCGACTCTGCTAATTCATTTAATTCGTCAGGAGTAATCGTGCCTTCTGGATGCGGTAATGGTCGTTTACTTTGCGACATTACCAGCAACAAAGCATGGTCGAGGTCGAGCTGTTGCCATGATTGCAATAGAAATTCGCGCGCATGGGCGAGCTGCTTCGCATCGACAACGAACGCAGAACCAAAGTCATCTTGTTCAGCGTCACGATAACGCGGTAATTTCACTTCGTTCAACTGGCTTAGGGTATCGGCAACTGAAGCGCCAAATTCCGCTGCATTTGGGGCGCGAAAACCGACCGAGTAATTCAGGCTTGGCTCAAGCGCAATGCCGTTGTGTGGGCATCCTGCTGGAATGTACAGCATGTCACCAGGTTCAAGCACCACATCAATGAGCGGCTCGAATTCATCCGCCAATTGCTTCAAGTCGGGGTGCGGACAATGCTCGTTGGCATTGGTAACTCGTGCACCAACTTGCCAGTGACGACGACCTAAACCTTGAATTATAAATACGTCATATTGATCTAAGTGGGGGCCGACACCACCATTTTCAGTAGCAAAACTGATCATCACATCATCGATGCGCCAGTCGGGTAGAAAGCGAAATGGGGCTATGAGTTGTTGTACTTCAGGTACCCATTCGTTCACCGACTGTACCAATAAGGTCCAACCTTCTTCGCCAAATTCTTCATATGATTCAAACGGTCCGTGCACCACGTTCCAAGTGTTGTCATGATTCTCGATGACACGCGAATCGACACCTTCTTCTAGCGCAAGACCGGCAAGAATCTCTGGTTCGATTAAATCATTGAATTGACTAAACGCACCGCGAATGAGGCGCGGCTGTTTCTGCCACGCCTCGCGTAAAAACTCGCGGGGGTCTAAGTTCAAGGTTAAGCTCATGCGTCAAGCTCATCAACAAAGGCAATCGCTCGACCAATATAGGTTGCCGGTGTTAATTGTTTGAGTTCTTGCTTTGCTGCATCTGGCATGTCGAGGTTATCAATGAATGTTGCCATTGCAGCTTGATCAACACGCTTACCACGAGTCAACTCTTTGAGCTTTTCGTACGGTTTTTCAATGCCATAACGACGCATAACAGTTTGGACTGGCTCAGCTAACAACTCCCAGTTGGAGTCGAGTTCACGTAACAAGTTATCTGCGTTTACTTCAAGCTTGCTGATACCTTTTAACGTTGCTTGGTAAGCAATTAACGCATAAGCAAAACCGACACCTAAGTTTCGCAGTACGGTTGAATCGGTAAGATCTCGCTGCCAGCGGCTGACTGGAAGTTTCTGCGCCAAATGCGCCATGATTGCGTTGGCAAGACCCAGATTACCTTCTGAGTTTTCGAAATCAATTGGATTCACTTTGTGCGGCATGGTTGATGAACCAACTTCACCGGCAATGGTGCGTTGCTTGAAATGATTGAGGGCAATATAACCCCACACATCGCGGTTAAAGTCGATCACAATCGTATTGAAGCGTGCGACCGCGTCAAAAAGCTCGGCAATGTAATCATGCGGCTCAATTTGCGTGGTGTAGGCGTTCCAGCTAAGGCCGAGTGAGGTAACAAATTGCTCGGATACCTGATGCCAGTTCACGTTCGGATAGGCGGCTAGATGCGCATTATAGTTACCAACCGCACCGTTAATTTTACCGAGTAAAGGTACTGCGCAGAGTTGTTCTAACTGGCGCTGTAAACGAACAAAAACGTTCGCCATTTCTTTGCCCATGGTTGTCGGTGTTGCTGGCTGGCCGTGAGTGCGAGCCATCATTGGTACAGATTTGTGCTCAATTGCCAACGCTTTAATGGCGGCGGTAAGTTCACGCATGCTTGGTAGCATCACGTCATTCAGTGCTTCACGTAACATCAGCGCATGTGACAAGTTATTAATATCTTCTGAGGTGCAAGCAAAGTGAATGAACTCGTTAATGGCATTCAATTCAGCATTCTCGGCTACTTTTTCTTTCAAAAAGTATTCAACGGCTTTTACGTCATGATTCGTGGTACGTTCGATATCTTTTACGCGCTGCGCATCTTGCTCAGAGAAGTTATCGATAATATCTTGCAAAAATGCATTCGCATCATTTGATAGTGCTGGCACTTCAGTAATTTCCGCGACAGTAGCTAACTGTTGAAGCCAACGGATTTCTACCACCACACGATTTCGAATGAGTCCATATTCGCTGAACATTGGGCGCAGGGCAGCGGCTTTGCTACCGTAGCGACCGTCAACAGGCGACAGGGCGGTTAATGCAGAAAGATTCATCATGATAAAGGCTCCGAGTGCTCACGTAATTCGCGTAAAAGTTGCTGGGCGATGCGTACCATACGCTGCCGATTGAAAATGAAATGGCGACGTTTGCCACCGAGTTGCCGCCACAATACGGCATTGCGCACTCCAGCTAAGAGGAGGGCGCGGATTAAATGTTGATTACTAGGTTGCTGTAAAAATTCTTGTTTACCATTAATTTTTAATGGTTGCCCTAATGGCGAAATTAAATCGCTGTAGGTACTTCCCATACTAGCGACAATGGTGTCGTCACTAAATTGGAAATCATGCTTTTGTCGCTGCATTTGGGTGATGCGCTGACCTAGTTCCTGTAATGCTTTATCGGAACGACTCAAACGGCGCTCTAAAGCAAGAATGCCGACAACATAACGGGTCACTTCCACGTCTTTGTCGCGCGTGGCGCCAATTTGCTGCAATAAACTCTCGAGTCCAAGGCGCAGGTCACTTAAATTGGGGTACATTGCTTTGACGCTGTCGGGGTTTTGATTCAGAACGCTATCCATAACGACACGACCTGCATTCACTTCGCGAATACTGCCGAATCGCGCCACTTGCTTCACTGCTGCCGCAGCCTGTGTAAGCGCAGCAAGCGCAATAACGCGTTCAAACCATTCGTCGCGTTGCAGCGCCGTCATCAGAGCAATACCTCGTGGTCGGCAAGACGTTGCTCGATAATGCCGCCGCCAAGACAGACTTCATCTTGATAAAATACGGCCGATTGCCCTGGGGTGACAGCAGCAACTGGCTCATTGAATTCAACCTGAACCGACCCATTCGGCATTGGCGTAACGCGGCAAGGAATATCTTGCTGGCGATAACGTGTTTTAACCACACAGGTAAATGGCTGTTGTGGCTGTTCGCGATCAACCCAATGTAATTGACCAGCAATCAAACCGGTGGAATAAAGGCGAGGATGATGTTTGCCTTGCGCGACTATTAATACATTCCGTGCTACATCCTTATCAACCACATACCACGGCTCATCACTTGAGTCGGCAAGGCCACCAATATGTAATCCTTTACGTTGACCAAGCGTGTGATACATCAAGCCTTCGTGCTGGCCGAGCTCAACGCCGTCTACCGATTCAATTGGGCCAGGTTGTGCAGGAAGATATTGCTGTAGGAAGTCCTTAAACTTACGCTCACCAATAAAGCAAATACCAGTTGAGTCTTTTTTATCGGCCGTGACTAATCCTTGTTCTTCCGCAATGCGACGTACTTCTGGCTTTTCGAGCTCGCCAACCGGGAACAGAGTTTGAGCAACATGTGAGTGAGCCAGTGTATACAGGAAATAACTTTGATCTTTATTATTGTCTAGCCCGCGCAACAGTTGGAATTTACCGTTATGCTCGCGACGGCGCACATAATGTCCAGTTGCGATATAATCCGCACCTAAAGCGACAGCAGCAAACTCAAGGAACGCCTTAAATTTGATTTCCTTATTGCACATAATATCTGGGTTTGGCGTACGTCCTGCTCGGTACTCTTCTAAAAAGTACTCGAACACGTTATCCCAGTATTCTGCAGCGAAATTCACGGTATGTAGCGGAATACCTAACTTTTCGCAAACTGCTTCAGCATCAGCCAAATCACTAGCCGCAGCACAATATTCGTCGGTATCATCTTCTTCCCAATTCTTCATGAACAAGCCTTCAACTTGATAACCTTGTTGCATGAGTAGGTACGCAGATACGGAGGAATCAACCCCGCCTGACATTCCGACGATAACTTTTTTGTTGGCGTTTTCGCTTGGCATCACAGACATTTATTTCAATTACACTCACAGTTCATAATGGCGGCGGATTTTACCACACAGGAGGCTCTTCGCGCCACTCGCCTGGCTGCAAACCACGCAACAGCCATTTACCAATGCCAGCGCGAATGAGACGAAGTGTTGGATGACCAATAGCCGCTGTCATACGACGCACTTGGCGGTTACGACCTTCGCTAATTTTGATGCAGAGCCAGCAATCAGGAACACTTTTACGTTCGCGCACCGGCGGGTTACGTGGCCATAAATTCATCGGCTCATCCATAACAAATGCTTCGGCAGGTAGCGTCATGCCGTCATTCAATTCAACGCCATCGCGCAGTTGTTGCAATGCCGATTCAGTTGGAACGCCTTCAACCTGCACCCAATAGGTTTTTGTCATTTTATGTTTCGGGTGACTAATTTTGTGTTGCAGATCGCCATCGTTCGTTAATAACAATAAACCTTCGCTATCTTTATCGAGGCGACCAGCAGGATATACGTCATTAAATGGTACAAGACCTTTTAATGTCTGTTCACCATCGGAACCTGAAAATTGACTTAAGACGCCATACGGTTTGTTCAAGAGTACGAGTTTAGGGTTTGCTGGGCGAGGGCGGCTTGGTGTCGTCTTGCGCCGTGAAAATCGACGTTGCGGTTTACCCGTGTTCACGAGAACTCCTTGAATTAACGAAAAACTTAGAAACACATTATCCCACAAGTTCACCCTAATGACATTGGTAAGCTCCTCGGGCATGCCGTATAATTGCCAATAAAACACATTATGGAGAATAAACGCGTGTCAAATAACTCAAATAATACGGCACCTAAGATAGCTGCTGGAGATTTTAGCCGAGCGTTACGTGGTGAGATCAAATTAACGGTCGGTCCTTTATTGCAACGCTCGTGGGATATCACGTTGCGCTCACTACCGTGGATGTTGGGCGTTTTTATTGCGGTGATGCTGCTGAATATGGTGGTCTCTGAAATATTGATGACGTTGTTGCCTTACGATGAACAAGCGATGGCGAACCCAGAAAATATCGACTGGGAACAAGTCAACCTTGGTAATTTTGCAATTAGCAGCTTGCTACAAGAATTAATTTTAGCGCCATTTGCAGCCATGCTGATTTTTGTCGGTATGTTGAATGCCATTGATCAAAAGCCAAGCTTTAGCAAGTTGCGTGGGGTTTTGCAGTTTGCTCCACAACTTATGTTGGTTGCACTATTGAAGTTGATTGTGATGGTGTTGGGGGCTGGTATTATTCTTGGCGTTTTCCAATTTATCAGTGTTGGCCTCGCCATCTTGCTAGGCGTACTCGTCGCGATTTACCTGCAACTGGTGATGATGTTAGCGGTACCGCTTATTATTGACCGCCAACTGAGCGCCGTTCGCGCCTTGATTGCGTCGTTTTTGGTGATCAATAAAGCCATGTTCCCCGTACTTGGATTAATGGTATTGGTTGGCATTATTGTTGTGATTAGTGCATTACCATTGTTGTTAGGGTTGATATTCACACTACCAATGGCATTTAACGCGATTGGTGTTGTCTATAACTCGCTTGTGGGAGTTGAAGGTAATAATCAACTAAATCAAGATATTACGGAGTAACTATGCGGTTTTTAGGCTGGGCTGTTGCGGTCGTTTTAGTCGTGTTGGCAATTTGGCTGCCAACACAGCTTCACGTACAGCCAGAGAGTATTCATGAATCAGAAGCAACAACTGAGTTGCCGCAAGTTGGCACGGTTGTCGACGTTCCTGATTTCAATCAGTTCGCAGATGTGCGCGATAAGAAACAGGCGTTTTTTAGTTTTCTGGCGCCAATTGTTCAAGTCGAGAACTCTACGATTGAGCAAGAGCGTGAGCAGATTGTTCGTATTCAAGAACACTTGTTAGCCGGCAATAAATTGTCGAATGCGCAAACCAAAGCGTTTGCGACCATCGCCAAGCGTTACAATGTTGAAATTGATACCAACGATTATGAGGCGACGTTTGCTGTGTTGTTGCGTCGTGTTGACGTCGTTCCAGAGGCTTTAGTGCTAGTTCAAGCTGCCAACGAATCGGGGTGGGGTACATCGCGTTTTGCTACTGAAGCGTTAAATTTCTTTGGACAGTGGTGTTTCAGAAAAGGCTGTGGTTTAGTACCTGATGCACGCGTTGATGGCATGAACCATGAAGTGCGTAAATTCTCATCGGTCAATGCATCAGTTCGAAGCTATTTACGTAACATCAATACCCATCCAGCGTATTTTGAGTTGCGTCAATTGCGTGCTGAAAAACGGGCGTCAGGAGCGGATGTTCGTGCGCTCGATTTAACCCCGGGCTTGCTAAGCTATTCAGAGCGGGGCGAAGAATACATTCACGAATTAAATTCAATGATACGTGTTAATCGCCCAATCATCTTTGATGTGCTGGAGCCTAACCCGAATCCTAACTTAAATTCAGCACCCGAATAACCCCATTACTGCCGGCTTGGTCTTGGTCGGCAGCATCATCTTCCTCGTCGCGATAATTCAGAAAATCAGTTGGTGCACTATGGTCAAACGCTTGGTCACCATCCGGATTTTCTTCACCAGTTGCATGGATATTTTTAAAATCGTACAGCTCAGGGTCAGCTAAGTGCGATGGCACAATATTTTGTAGCGCCGTAAACATACTCTCAATGCGACCCGGATACTGGCGATCCCACTGCTTTAATAAATCTTTGATGACTTTACGCTGCAGATTTTCCTGCGAACCACACAAGTTGCATGGAATGATCGGAAAATTCATGTGCTCTGCATATTTGGCGATATCTTTTTCACGCGTGTAGGCAAGAGGGCGGATCACGACGTGCTTGCCATTGTCGCTGACTAATTTTGGTGGCATGGATTTCATTTTGCCGCCGTAAAACATATTCAGCATGAGTGTTTCGAGCATGTCATCACGATGGTGACCAAGAGCAATTTTTGTCGCTCCGAGCTCTTCAGCGACACGATACAGAATACCACGACGTAAACGCGAACAGAGCGAGCAGGTGGTTTTTCCTTCAGGAATTTTCTCTTTCACGATGCTGTAGGTGTCTTCTTCTATAATGCGAAAATCAACACCTTCAGCGGTTAAATACTCAGGCAAAATATGTTCAGGGAAGCCTGGCTGTTTCTGATCTAAATTGACCGCAACAATCTCGAATTTTACCGGTGCAATGCGTTGTAAGAATCGCAAAATATCTAGCAACGTATAACTATCTTTACCACCAGACAAACACACCATGATTTTGTCGCCATCTTCAATCATATTGAAATCTTGAATGGCTTCGCCGACCGTGCGACGGATGCGTTTTTGTAACTTATTAAAGTTGTACTGTTGTTTCTTGGCTTGTGCCGACGTTGCTGCTGCGCTCATGAACACCTAACTACTTAATCGTTGATTCGAGAAAAACGGCCGCGATTATAACTTAATTGGCGAAACAAATCCCTCAGGTTTTACGGCCAATAAATCACAATTAATCGATTCAATTACATGTTCGGCGGTATTGCCCAACAACGCAGCTGAAAATCCAGTTCGCCCAATTGTTCCTAGTACAACCAATTCAGCATCGAGTTCGTCAGCGAGTTCTGGAATGACCTGCTCAGGCAGCCCTTCAAGTACATGTTGTTGGGTTGGTGGAATATGATAGGGCATCGCGTGCTCTGCTAACGCAATCTTATGATTTTCTTCGATGGTTTCGCGATAATTCGAGGTGTCGAATTCGGGGATTTCAGCGGCAATGGTAATGGGTGCACCCGGAAAAGCGTTTACTAAATGCACTTCGCTTTGCAAGCAGCTGGCAAAATTAATCGCCGCTTCAGTTACCTGACGATTTAGTGAACGGTGGTGGTCATGTTCACCCGTTGTATGAATCGCAGCAAGAATTTTTCCATGTTCCGGCCAATCATGCTCTTTTACTAATAAAACTTTACACGGTGCCTTGCGCAATAGGTGCCAGTCGGTTGGCGTAAACAGCAGGGCTGCTAAGCCTTCGCGTTCATGCGTTGCTTTGACAATAATGTCGTAATCGCCTTCCATTGCGGTTTCGATAATGGCTTCAAATGGACGGTTGTGCCAGAGTACTTTCACGTCGAAATTGATATCGCGTGTGTTGTAATCTTCAAGGAGATCATTAATCCAAACGTTACGATCATTGATCAAACTGTCACGCATGGTATTGCGTTCATCGGCTGCCAACATGGTCGTCATTTCATACGAAAAATCATAAATGGAAATCATGAAGGTAACATGTGCACCGCTGATACGCGCGAGGTGAAGAGCGCGATTCAAGGCCTTTTGCTGCTGCCGGTCGGCGTCTAGAACCGCTAGAATTTTCTTTACGCAAGTCATAAAACACCTCAACTGTCATTAACGTTCATGACTTTGAGTCTAGCTAAACTTTTGCGAAACAGCCAAGTGATTAAAGTAGTTGTAATTGACGTAAGGCAATAATTAACGTCCACAGACCGTAGACGATCATTAACGCCCCCATCAGTTGACGAAAGCCTTTTGATTTAAGAAGTTGCTGCAGATTATGGCTAAGCCAGCCAAATGCGAACATAGCGGGGAGGGTACCAAGCCCAAATGTGGCCATATATAAGCCACCTTGCGTGGCTGAACCGCTAATTGCCGCCCAACTTAAGGCGCTATACACCAACCCGCACGGCAGCCATCCCCATAACATACCGGCTCCAAACAGACTGGCATAACTGGAATGACGTTGGCGAAATCGTGCTGCGAGTGGTTGTAGACGATGCCATAATGGTTGTCCTAAACGCTCAAGATAGCGTAAGCCAAACCACCACTGCCCAAGATACAAGCCAAAAGCAACTAAAATGAAAGCTGCGACTATGCGCAGGCCAATTAGCCCTTGATCAGCTAATGCGGCAATACTTCCAACCGCCGCGCCGATGGCTATACCAGCTATGGTATAGGAAGTAATGCGGCCGAGATTATAGATAAAAAGCTTTGATTTATTAATCTGACCCGCGAAGGCGCCGGCGATACCACCACACATCATGATGCAGTGGCCAGCTCCGGCTAAGCCCATTAGGAATGCGGCAAACCAATCAACGTTCATCAGTGTGCTCATTGGAATCGTCGTCGGATGCGCTTGTTTTATCGGAGTGCGGTTTGGTTGGAGCTTGATCATCAAGCAAAATATTCATTCCTTGCCGTTCAAGATCTTCAAATTGATCACTTCTAACGGCGAAGAAAAATACCGCAACTGCAATCACAACAAATAAAAGAGCAACTGGAATCAAAACATATAAGCTATCCATTATCGGTATAACCTCAGCGAGTTGAGTAACACGATCAAGGAACTAAGCGACATGCCAATGGCGGCAACATAAGGGGTGACGAAACCCGCCATCGCAACTGGCAGAATACCAATGTTATAGATCAATGCCCACAGGATATTTTGCCGTAAAATATTGCGTGCCTTGTAGGTGATCTCTCTAAATTGGCTGAGCGCACTAAATTGATTGCGAAGCAGCACAACGTCGGCCGCTGTTCGTGCCAAATCGGCGGCATGTCCGAACGTAATCGAGACATCTGCCTGTGCTAATACTGGCCCATCATTTAAGCCATCACCAATCATCGCAACGGGCCCTTCGGCCTGTGCAGCTGACAGTTTATCTAGCTTATCGGCCGGCAATAAATTCGCAAAAACTTGGCTGATACCCAGCTCAGACGCTACCGGTTGAGCAAGCTCTAACCGATCGCCCGTAATCATAATAACGTCAATACCTGCCGCTTGCATTGCGATAACGGTCGCTTTGGTATCGTCACGCAGTTTATCGCCAACATGCAATTCAGCGAGGACAGCCTCTGATGTGGCGAGAAAGATTTGCGCGCTAGCTAATAATGGAGTGAAAGTAGGGTGCCACTGTTGAATATACCGCAGGCTACCAATTCGAATGCTCAAATCACGATCAGCGCACGGCCAATTTCCCTCAAGCCCAAAGCCTGCTTTATTGACGACATTGGTGACGTCTATTCGCTCGTGGGTTAATTGGCGCAGTGGCGCTGCAAGTGGATGCTCAGAATGACTTTCTAGCGCTTGCACTAAGGCTTTCACGGTGAATTCATCAATGTGCTGTGTATAAACGTGTAGTTGCTGAATTTCAAATTCACCGGTTGTTAACGTGCCGGTCTTATCGACAAACACGGTTTTAACCTCCGGAAGTACCTGCAAGACGTCTGCATTGCGTAGCAGAATTCCGGATTTATTCAACTTATGAATTGCCCCTGTCACTGCGGTTGGGGCCGCCAAGGCAAGGGCGCATGGGCAGGTTGCAACAAGTACTGACAAGGTTACCCAGAATGCTTCGGCTGGGTCGATAACCGTCCAAATTAAGAATGTTGCGGCAGCCAACATCAGAATGCGAACAACAAATTTACTTGCCATTCGTTCGGCTACTCGCGCAAGCTTTGGTTTCCGTGATAAGGCTAAGTCTTGCAGCTCAATAATGCTTGCTAGCACGGTTTCTTGTTGGATAGCCGATACTTTGATGAGAATCGCTTGCTGTTGATTCAGGCTGCCGGCTAAAACCGTATCGTGCTGATGTTTATTCACCAAACGGCTTTCGCCGGTGAGAATACTTTCATTCACGCTAGCGCTTTGGCTTAACAGCTCGCCGTCAGCAGGAATGGTCGTACCTGGAAGCACTTGAATGACATCACCTAGCTGTAAACGATTCACTGCTACCGATTCATAGTCACCGCTCGCGGTTTGCCGTTGTGCTACAGCCGGCAGCAATTTAACTAAGTTTGAAGCGGCGCTGACTGCTTTTTGGCGGGCAAGCAACTCGAAATAGCGCCCCACTAATAAAAAGAAGGTGAACATGGCAACCGATTCAAAATACACCTCGCCTTCATTTATGAACGTTGCGTAGGCACTCGCGCCATACGCTGATAATAAGGCAAAGGTAACGGGAACATCCATATTTGGACGTCCTGCTTGAATACTTCGAATAGCGCTAATGTAGAAGGGTTGAGCGCTATACAACAGCACTGGGGTTGCCATAAACAAGCTAATCCACCACATAAACTGCCGTAATTCCGCATCGAGGTCACTAACCACGCCAAAATATAAACCGATGGCAAGCATCATGACTTGCATGGTTGCTAAACCAGCAACACCTAAGCGCGTGACGAAATAGCGACGGCGCTGCTTAAATTCTTGTTCTTGATTCGCCGCCTGAAACGGTAGCGCCCGATAGCCAAGTTCGGCAATGGCCTGCAATAGTTTACTGAGTTTCACCGAATCTGGTTGCCAACGTATCGTAACGCGCTCGGTGGTTGCGTTCACTTGAACTAGCTGTACACCCGGTAGTCGATTGAGGTGCTGCTCAATCAGCCATGCGCAGGCTGAACAAGTCATACCTTCAATAGAAAGATTAATACTGCGCAATCCGTCCTCTGAACGTGTAAATTGCTGCTGCAACTCTTCATCGTCATAGGCGGTTAATTGTTTTAACTCTTCAGGTACAAGTGGTACCTGCAGCGGATTGCTGGTATCTCGATATTGATAAAAGTGCAGAAGGTTTTGCTGCGCAATGGTTTCGGCGACAGCTTGGCAGCCATAACAGCACACTGAATAGTTCGTGTTATTCAGTGTGACACCGTAACCACCATCGTCAGGTAGCGGCTGAAGACAATGGAAACACAAACCATCAGGTACGTTAGGTAACGTCGCGCTCGTCATTAATTTAAACGCCGTAAGTTAACGGCTTGATAGCGAGCTCTCGATAGGCAGGAAGGTGAACTTGCTGCGTTACCCGCCAGCTACCATCGAATGGCGTAATGGTGATGGTCCATTTACCTTCTTCGTTAGCAGGAAGACGACCGCGGTAGACACCTTGTGCATCTGCGGTAAGGGTTACGGTGAAATCTTTCTCGGCAAGGGTGGTGTGATAAAAGTTAACTTTCAATGCACTAAATTGTGATGGTTTACCACTCGTGTAGGCGAGGCTAAAGGCATCATCAGTTTGCTTAAACGTAAACTCAATGTTCAGCGCTTGTGCGGCTTGAACCTTTTCGACCTGAGCGTTAATACCACGTCCTTTTTTATAATAATCATCAACCACCATCGGGTTGTCACCATAACCACTGGCTATGGTTAATGTAATGGTCATAGCGATGACAACGGAAAATGGGATGAGCATTAAGAACCACGGCCAAAACTGCTTATACCAAGGCTTTTGCATACGACACAAACCTCAACTTATTCATTAAAATAAAAAACCCCGCAGGAGCGGGGCTTTTCGATTAGTCCTGCGATAGTCCGTAAACGTACGAGCTAATAACATGGATTTTATCCTCTCCGAGAATATCTTTCCATGCCGGCATGACACCGTTACGACCGTTGCGTAAAGTTTCTTCGATAGCTTCTTGCGAACCGCCATATAACCAAATGTTATCGGTTAAGTTTGGTGCGCCAAGAGCTTGATTACCTTTGGCGTCAGCGCCATGACAAGCT
The DNA here is from genome assembly GCF_009734345.1 of Pseudidiomarina andamanensis. Classification (GTDB taxonomy): domain Bacteria; phylum Pseudomonadota; class Gammaproteobacteria; order Enterobacterales; family Alteromonadaceae; genus Pseudidiomarina; species Pseudidiomarina andamanensis. Next base: position 598,238 of record NZ_CP032551.1, read on the forward strand.
GAACAAACAGCAAAGTTTGCTTGGCCTGCTTTTGCTAACTCAGGGTCAACTTTACGACCACTTAAACTCATAACGTAGGTTGCAAGCTCAGTAATTTGTTGATCGTTAAACTGAGTTTGTGCAGGCATAACGCCGTTACGACCAGCAATCAAAGTCTGTTTAATGGCTTGTGGGCTGCCACCGTATAACCAATCGTTGTCGGTTAGGTTAGGGAAGCCTTTACCGCCCATTGCGTTCGAACCGTGGCACTGAGCACAGTTCTGAATAAACAAACGTTGACCGATTTTTACAGCTTCCGGATCTTGTGCCAAATCTTCAATTGAACGCTCTGATAAAGCAGCAAATACCGGACCGAATTTTTCTTCGGCTTGGTCGATTTGACGATCATATTCAACAATCAAACCAGCTTCGCGAGCTGCTTCAGTTGCTTGTTTGGATTCTTCTAATGAACGAACATCTTGGTTCGAGCTACTCCAACCAAGTAGGCCGGCAAAGTTACCCAAGCCAGGATACAGCGCTAAATAGAGGAAACCCCATACAATTGTGATCCAGAATAAAATGGTCCACCATTTCGGCATTGGGTTGTTAATTTCCACGATACCGTCAAATTCGTGGTCCATTAATTCGCCTTCTTTAATACCAGTGTAGTTACTCATGTTCCAGCGTAATAGCCAGATAATAACCACCAAGAAGGCTAAAGTTAGGACAATAATCCATGCACTCCAGAAGCTACTCATTATTCTTCGACTCCTGTTTGGTACTGTCGTTGGTTACCGACGATTTCTCATCTTCGTCAAAAATGGAGTTGGCGGCTTCATCAAAGTTTTTCTTTTGACCTTTGCTGTAAGCCCACCAAACCACACCAATAAACAGTACGAAAACTAATACGGTGTAAAAACTACGCCAAGTGATGTAATCCATCTTACTCAGCCTGCGTCAAACCAGTTCCAAGCACTTGCAAATAGGCAATCAAGGCTTCCATTTCTGTTTTGCCTGCAACTGCTGCCTTTGCACCGGCAATTTCTTCGTCGGTGTAAGGCGCTCCAAATGAACGGAATACTTCCATCTTCTTCGCTGTCAACTCACCATCAAGGGTGTTTTCAGCGAGCCATGGAAATCCTGGCATGTTTGACTCTGGAACCACGTCACGCGGATTCATCAAGTGAACATAGTGCCATTCGTCACTATAACGACCACCAACACGCGCAAGATCAGGACCCGTACGTTTTGAGCCCCATAAGAAAGGGCGCTCCCATACGTGCTCACCGGCGAGTGAATAATGACCGTAACGCTCAGTTTCCGAACGGAAAGGGCGGATCATTTGACTGTGACAGTTGTTACAGCCTTCACGAATATAAATATCACGGCCTTCCATTTGCAGTGCGGTATATGGTTTTAATCCAACAACCGGTTCATTCGTCTGCTTTTGGAACAGTAGCGGGGTAATTTCAACCAGACCGCCAATGGAAATGGCGATAGTCATGGCTACCGCCAGCCAACCAACACGTTTTTCAAGAAATGCGTGTTTAACGTTCTTGCTCATTATATCGACTCCTTAGGCTGACTGAGTTGCTGCTGGAGCAGGGCTAGGTTGTGTAGATGCCGCACCAACATGTTCAACAGTTGGTTTGCCAGCACGAATAGTGCGATACACGTTCACGGCCATCAATACCATACCGGTGACGATAAATAAGCCACCAACAAAGCGGATAAACCAGAACGGATACGACGCAACGACACTCTCAACGAAACTATACGTTAAGGTACCGTCAGTTGCGTTCACCGCACGCCACATCAGACCTTGCATAACACCAGAAATCCAGAGGGCGACGATATACAGCACCACACCAATGGTGTGTAGCCAGAAGTGGATGTTGATCCAACGAACGTTGTGCATTTGCGTTTGGTTCCACAAACGTGGAATGAGGTAGTACAACGAGCCGATGGTGATCATTGCTACCCAACCTAGTGCACCTGAGTGTACGTGGCCAATGGTCCAGTCAGTGTAGTGAGACAGCGCATTCACCGATTTAATCGCCATCATTGGGCCTTCGAACGTTGACATGCCGTAGAACGACAATGACACGATCAAGAAGCGCAAAATAGGGTCGGTTTTCAGTTTGTGCCACGCACCTGATAAAGTCATGATACCGTTAATCATACCGCCCCATGACGGAACGAATAGAATCACTGACATCACCATACCTAACGACTGTGTCCAGTCTGGTAGCGCGGTATAGTGCAAGTGGTGCGGACCGGCCCAAATGTATAACGAGATAAGAGCCCAGAAGTGCACAACGGATAGGCGATAAGAGTAAACTGGGCGTTCAGCTTGTTTAGGAACAAAATAATACATCATGCCCAAAAAGCCTGCGGTTAATAGGAAACCTACCGCATTATGCCCATACCACCATTGAACCATTGCATCAGTTGCACCCGCATAGAGGCTGTATGATTTTGTGAATGACACAGGAACAGCCATGCTGTTAACAATGTGCAACACGGCGATGGTCACAATAAAACCGCCATAGAACCAGTTGGCAACGTAAATGTGAGACGTTTTGCGCTGCACCAACGTACCAAAGAAGACAATGATATAAGCCACCCAAACGAGGGCAATCAAAATATCAATTGGCCATTCAAGCTCGGCATATTCTTTCGAGCTAGTTAAACCTAACGGCAAAGTAATAACTGCTAGGACAATAACCGCTTGCCAGCCCCAAAATACAAAGCTAGCTAACTTATCTGAGAATAACGCTGTTTTACATGTTTTCTGAACAATGTAGAACGATGTTCCCATCAAAGCAGACGTACCGAATGCGAAAATCACTGCATTGGTATGCAATGGACGTAACCGTGAATAGGTTAACCATGGCGTGTCAAAGTTTAATTCTGGCCAGATCAGCTGCGCAGCAATAAATACGCCGACTGTCATGCCAATGATTCCCCAAATTACGGTCATTATGGCAAACTGCCGTACGACCTTTAGGTTGTATTCGATTTGTTGTGGATTCGTTTGGCTCATTTTTGTTTTCCGCGTTGATGCTCTGAAAGATTAAGACAGAGTAACGTGACAAATAATAGGTTGCCTGTCCGTTCCCTTATCGGTAGTTTGACAAACGCAGTTATTTTACGAGTTTTGAACCAAGAAAAACAGGCTGAAAACAGGAAAAATAAGCGGTTTACAGGCGCTTGGCGAAATTTTATGCACTTCATCCAATTCCATTTTTTAGGTAAAAAATACCCTTATGAAAGTTAAGGTCTTTATTTTCGCGCTTTTGAGCGTTTTCTTGTTAAGTAGTTGTGAACATCAACAACCACGACAACAGCATAGCTCAAAAGCAAAAATCTTCCATAAGATTGATCCGGATCAACCTCTGGTGGAGGAGCCATTTGTGATTACTTTTACGACGCCAGCAGAAGTATTGCTGGAAAATGGCAAAATAGAAGGTATCTCTATGTATATGGGAAGTATTCCGCTCATTCTCGAGCAAATTGCAGTTGGCAAATGGCAGGCGAAATTGTGGTTAGGCGCATGTAGCGATCCGCAAATGCAATGGCAGGGGACGGTGCCGTGGCGCCATCGCGAAAATTCAATACGCGGTGTTTACGTTTTTCAATTTAAGACAGAAACCAATTGAAACAATTAATACAAGTGTCAAACCCAACAGCGTGCTATAGTTTTTTCAGTAACAAATTTAACAAGGTGGCTACATGTCTATCGCATTAATATGGATTTTGGTTGGCGTTGCGCTCATTATCTCGGAGCTTTTACTGACCAGCGTTGTTGCTGTGTTTTTAGGCATTGGTGCAATCATAACAGGGCTGTTAATTCATTGGGGATTGATTGATGATTTGGCAATTCAATTTGCGGTTTTCGGAATTGTGAGCTTGGTGAGCCTATTATTGGCCCGAGGTCGTATTAAGCGGTGGTTTACGGGCTACACGGCCGACGAAGATGAAACAAAACCCAATTTTCAACGTGATATTGGAGCTCGAGTTACCGTAGTTAAAGCATTCAATCACGGCGCTGGTCGCGTGGTTTTGAACGGTGTTCAATGGGATGCTTTTTCAGAAGATGACTTACAAGTGGGAGATACCGCTTGGGTCGTGGCAAACGAAGGAATTCAGCTTACGGTGCAAAAAGAACGGATTTATTCTAAAGGAGAAAAATAAATAATGAATGCCACGAATATTGAAACAATATTAGCGGTCGGCTTCGCATTAGCCGTCGTTATCATTATTTTAAAATCGGCGCGTATTGTTCCGCAACGCTCCAATTATGTGATTGAACGACTCGGTAAATATAGTCGCACGCTCGATTCGGGATTTCACATTCTCATTCCCTTTATCGACAAAGTAGCCTATCAGCACATCTTGAAAGAGGAAGTCATTGATGTTGAACGGCAAGCTTGTGTTACCCGCGATAATATTCAGGTAGGTATCAATGGCGTGCTATACATTCAAGTTGTCGATGCTCATAAAGCTAGTTACGGCATCAATGACTATCGTTATGCAGCATCACAGCTCGCACAAACAACGATGCGTTCGGTGATTGGTCAAACTGATCTCGATAAAACCTTTGAAGAACGCGCCCGGATTAATGAAATTGTCGTTCAAGCACTTGATGAAGCAGCAGCGCCATGGGGTATCAAAGTACTCCGCTACGAAATTTCGGATATCGAATTGCCGATGAGTATTAAGGATGCACTTGAACAGCAAATGCGCGCTGAGCGGGAACGACGTGCAGCCATTGCCAAATCTGAAGGCGAGCGGCAAGCGATGATCAACGTGTCTGAGGGGCATAAGCAAGAAGTCATCAACTTGTCAGAAGCAGAAAAGCAAAAGCAGATTAATGAAGCTGAAGGTCGTGCACGCGAAATTGAATTAATTGCTGAAGCTACCGCTGAAGGACTAGGCAAAATAGCACAAGCGATTCAACAACCAGGCGGACAAGATGCCGTTAGCCTGAGGGTTGCCGAACAATATGTGAAAGAATTCGGAAACTTAGCAAAAGAATCCAACACCCTCATTTTACCAGCTCAACTTGCGGATATTGGTAGCGCTGTTGCAGGCTTGACCGAAATCATCAAGAAGAAAAGCTGACCCGCTATACTCTAACTGGCGTAATTAAAAGGTCGTTCATCGAAGATGGACGACCTTTTGTGATCAAATTTGCGAAAATTTATCTACTTACAACACAGTGACTTTTTGAAACAGGATTCTATTCATGCAGTGGTTAAATCGGTTGGTTATCATCGGAACGCTTGTTACGTGTGCAGGGGGAACTTCGGTCGTTCACGCGCAGCAGTGGGGTGGTGGTGATCGTGCAGCATTAGTTGTGATGCAGCCGGTTGGCTTCGAACGCGTTCAGCGCTACGTTGAGTCGGTTGGCTATGCCGAAGCTAAGAGATCGGTTGAATTATATCCTGCCGTCAGTGATCTGGTTTTAGAAGTAAACTTTCAACCCGGACAACAAGTTGAGAAAGGCGATGTTTTAGTTCGCTTAGACGATCGTCAGCAACAAGTGGATTTACAACGAGCTCGAATTCAACTCGAGGATGCAGAACGTACATTAAAGCGCCTAACCACGAGTCGACAGCAGGGTGCAATTGCGCAAAGTGAGCTCGATGTCGCAATGACAGCGCGAGATTTATTGAAAGTTGCAGTCCGTGAAGCTGAAGTCGCCTACGAGGACCGCCAAGTTCGAGCCCCTTTTGACGGAATCGTTGGTATTACCGACGTCGAGGCGGGCGATAGAATTACCACTCAAACCCTGATTACGACAATCGATCAACGTCAACAATTGTATATTGACTTTAACGCGCCAGAAGCAGCTATTGAATTATTGCAAGATGGCGCCGAATTGGTTGTCCGACCCTGGACTAGCCGCGATACCAAAATCGCTGCTGAAATAGTCGAGATCGATTCGCGTGTTGATATCACCAATCGCACGATTCGCGTTCGCGCCGCCATTGATAACAGCAATGATTTATACCGTCCAGGCATGAGCTTTCGTGTCGCACTTGCATATCAAGGTGATAGTTACGCGGTTGTCCCGGAGGCGGCATTAATGTGGAGTGCTGATGGTGCCTATGTTTGGGTGGCCAAAGACGGCAAAGCTCAGCGTGTAAATGTCAATATCCAACAACGTCTTGAAGGTCGTATTTTAGTGTCAGGTGAATTGCAACTCGGTGATAATTTAATTGTTGAAGGTGTTCAAACCATACGCAATGGGCAGTCAGTTCGAGAGGCAACAGCGGAGGCACAGTTATGAAGTTTTCGCCGCAGTTGAATGACTTGCCGTCACTGGCCATTCGTCGACCTATTCTAATCGTTGTTCTTAATCTGCTAATCATTATTGCTGGCTATGCCGCAATTAATGGTGTTGAGGTTCGTGAACTACCGGATGTGGACCGGCCAATTGTCACTGTTTCGGCGAGTTTTCCTGGTGCAGCACCGGAAACGGTGGACACGGAAGTAACGAGTATTCTCGAAGGTGCCGCCGCACGAGTAAGTGGTGTCAAGCAAATCCGAGCCTCAAGCGAAGAGGGTAGCTCTCGAATTGTTGTGGAGTTTCGTCCAGGAATTGACTTGGACAGTGCCGCCAATGAGATGCGCGAAACCGTGAGCCAAGTGCAACGTCGTCTTCCTGAAGAGGTTGAAAATGTTGCGATCATCAAAGCCGATAATGATGCACAAGCGGTTGTGTCACTGGCTGTATCGAGCACGACGCTTGACCTTGAATCGTTAACCGAACGCGTTGAAACCGATTTGGCACCCAACTTTTTAAGTGTTCCGGGTGTAGCTGATGTTCGTCTAAATGGCGATCGTGAACGTGTCCTGCGTGTGATCCTTGATCCGCTTCGTTTGGCTAGTTTCCAATTGACGGTCACGGATGTCGCAAACGTGCTTCGGCAAGCGCCGTTTGATGTTCCCGCTGGGAGTTTAAAATCAACGGATCAACAACTCATTGTGCGCGCGGACGCGAGTTCGGTGACAGTTGATGACGTTGAAAATATTGTGATTCGAGACACCACACGAGTCGGTGACGTTGCAACGGTATACTTCGGACCTGCTGATGCGAACAGTATGGTGCGCCTCGACGGCAAACCGGTCATTGGTCTTGGCATTATTCGTCAGGCCCGCTCAAACACGATCGAAATCTCTGATGAGGTATTAGCGCTAGTTGACCGTCTGAAGCTGCAATACCCAGAGCTTGATATTCAAGTCACCTCAGATGATGCTAAGTTTATCCGTAGTTCCGTCGAAGAGGTTTTTATATCACTTGCGTTAACGATTGCGTTGGTGATCGTCACGTTGTGGGTATTTATCGGATCTGGTCGTGCGACGATCATTCCAGCACTGGCCATTCCAGTTGCTCTGATTGGCTCGATTGCTGTGATTTGGGTGCTCGGCTTCTCAGTAAATATTCTGACGTTGTTGGCATTAGTCCTCGCAACGGGTTTGATTGTTGATGACGCAATCGTCGTCTCAGAAAATATTCAACGTCGGCGTTCACTTGGGCTTGGAGCGAGGGCGTCTGCTGTTGTCGGAACTCGTGAAGTTTTCTTTGCGGTCGTGGCAACGACCGCTGTTCTAGTGGCAGTGTTTGTTCCAATCGCTTTCTTGCCTTCAACAGCGGGGCGTTTATTTAGAGAATTTGGTGGTGTCTTAGCCGCCGCTGTTATTATCTCGTCGTTCGTCGCACTGTCGCTCGTACCTGCATTAACTGCTCGATTACCGCTCAAAGAGTATTCGAAAGAAACAGTGTTGCAGCGTTTCGGCGGCCGTCTTCGTGCAATTTATCGAAAAACTCTGCATTTTGCGCTTGATAAAGCCCTGTGGGTTTTTGTTGGGAGTAGCATCATTGCTGGCATTGCAGGCTATTTATATTTTCAGGTCGATAACGAATTAATGCCGACTGAAGATCGCGGAACCATCCGTATTTTTGCTCGTGGTCCAGACGGTGTAGGTATTGATTTCATGGATCGTCAAGCTCAGAAAATGGAAGAAATACTTCTACCATATGTGAATGGCGGGGCTGTCGATAGTATCAATACCGTGGTCGGACAGTGGGATCCAAATTTAGTTTTTATTACGGTACGGTTGACTGATTGGGAAGAACGCGAGCAAAGCCAACAAGACATTATTAATGAAATCAGTGGCCCATTGGGTGAAATTCCAGGAGCGCCGGCTCGTGCATTTGGTTCGAATAGTCTTAATCTACGGGGCCAAGGCGGCGGATTAGAGTTTGCGTTAACTGGCGAAGAATATGCAGACATCTTCCATGCCGCACAAAAATTCACCGCTCGTTTACAGCAAGAATTGCCAGAAGTCGGGTATCCGCGTATCGGTTATCAACCAACACAGCCGCAACTTCGCGTCAATATTGATCGTAAGCGAGCTGAAGAGTTGGGCGTGCCGTTAAATGATATCTCTACGACGTTGCGAGCAGCAATTAACGGACTTGACGTGACTGATTTAAATATTGGTGACCAGGCCGTTCCGATTATGTTACAAGCGCAACGTGATTTGATTCGCGATCCAACTGACATTATGAATCTTTATGTTGGTTCGCAAGCTACCGGGCTTGTTCCGTTATCGAGTTTAACCACACTCACAGAAGAAGGTGTTCCAGCTGAATTAGAACGCCGCTCACAACGCCGTGCAATTCAGGTTGATATGCAATTACCAACGTCCATTCCATTAGAAGAAGTTGTTGAACGTTTGCGTGAGCTTGCCGCTGAAGAACTCCCAAATGGTGTTGGTCTGGTGCTACTTGGTGAAGCTGAAGCCTATGAAGAAACTTCGCGAGAAGTCGCGTTAACCTACATTTTGGCTTTTTTGATTGTGTTTCTAGTCTTGGCTGCTCAGTTTGAAAGTGTGAACTCAGCGATTGTGGTGATGGCAACGGTACCGTTTGGTATCGCGGCTGCGTTTTTTGCACTGTACATCACTGGCACCTCGATCAATATCTTCTCGCAAATTGGATTGGTGATGCTGATTGGCTTGATCGCGAAAAACTCAATTCTATTAGTTGAATTTGCCGATCAGCTTCGTGATCAAGGTGAATCAGTCCGTGAAGCGATTGAAAATGCAGCCGAAATTCGATTACGCCCAATTATGATGACGCTCGTTTCAACGCTACTAGGTGCACTGCCTTTGATTTTATCAATGGGCGCAGGTGCTGAGTCGCGTAACGCCATTGGTTGGGTCGTCTTCGGTGGCTTAGCTTTTGCAGTTTTATTTACCCTTTATCTAACACCGGTTCTATACTTAGCGATTGCACGTTTTACAAAACCACGTGCTGATGAAACGAATCGCCTTGAGAACGAGATGAAGCGAGCAGGGGAGTTATAATGGGTCAACTGGCTAGAGCGTTGCTTTATGGAACATTGGCAATCACAGGTGTTAGCTTCGGACCAAGCGCAGTTGCCGACGTTATGGATAGCTCAAAGGAGGGCTTCACCATTGAATTCAAGCAGACCATCAATGCTTCCGTTGTCGACGTATATAGTGGCTTGACTGATAATGTCGGACAATGGTGGCTCGATGATCATACTTGGTTTGGTAATGGTCAGAGCATGCAACTCGATGCACGAGCCGGCGGTTGTTTTTGTGAGATTTTTGGCGATTCACAAGCGCAGCATTTACAAGTAGCGATGATAATTCCGAATAAGCTCGTGCGTTTACTCGGTGGTTTAGGGCCATTACAAGGTGAGGGCGTCAGCGGTGTGATGGAATGGAGGCTCAATAATCTTGAAGAAACGTCGACGGAGCTCACGGTGTTTTATCGTGTCGGCGGTTATACACCAAATGATTTAAGTCAATGGGCACCCGCAGTCGAGAACGTTTTGCAACAGCAAATGACAGCCATGAAAACTTTTGTTGAAAATGAATTGGGAGCTCGCTAACTTCGCCAAATATGCTTGATTATTTGGTATTTTTTCAAATATTGCGTAAGGTTATTGATAAGTTCCTTAGCTGAGTGCAATTATGTTTTTACACAAACTTCCCAGACTAACAGCCGCTCTCGCTTTGTGCGGTGTAGGTGTCGTTCACGCGCAATCAGCCGACGACAGCAAAACACTCCCAATCTGTACAGCAGACGCTACCTTATTGCCGTTCTCCTTAAATTCAACGCTTTTTGAAGATGATATTGGGCGTGTCTATCTTTCTATTGATGGTCAGCGTGCGTTATCTCAAGACATCAAGATCCTGACTTCAGATGACCAAAACATGGCTTTTATTGAGAAGTTTGCGAAACAATCATCTTTTCACTTTCAAATGTATATTGGTGATAATGAACAGGGCGAGCGAACTTATCGATTTGAGTCCGCTTATTTTTTATTGCCGAGTTACTCAAATACAAACGCAGCGGGTGAAAAATTTCAGAGGTTTGCGAAGATAAATCAAATTGCGGTTGGCGAGAAGCAGTATGTTTATCAAGTCGAACCCAAACTGCCGTACAATAATTTTTATGAATATCCAATGACAGCTGCATTCGCTCACGCATCTTCGATGGCTTGGCTTGAGGGCGACCAGACTAGCATTTCGCTGCAATTAACTGACGAATCCTATGTTACCGAAATAATCATGCTGCCATCAAGCTGGGCGAAGTTTGGAGAAGTCATGGAGCGCGATGCATTATCATTATTTGATAAATATAACTCCGGGCAGTGCCAAGCTGATTATGCCTGCTTTTTTACCACAGCCGCCGTACAAACGATTGGTTTAGCCGATGACTGCTGGGAACTAACGCAATTACGAGCGTTTCGTGATGACGTGATGAAGCGAACTATTCTCGGTAGAGAACTCATTGAGCAGTATTATGCTGAAGCACCAAATATCGTGCGGCGTATTAATCAATTGAGCATCGCGAAACGGGTTTGGCTTAAAACTTATTGGTTCGATATTTTGCCCAATGCGCTACTGGCAAAGGTGGGATTAAATACACTTGCACAGAAACGATATATTAAATTGTTTAATCGATTACAAAAGCTTTCCTTAAGCGCTTAACTTAATCCATTTATACAATCGTTCGCTACGTGAAATCTATCAGAGTTTACGTAGCTGAACTGCCGATTTTCAAAATAACGCACGATTTATCAATTTAAATGTAAGTCATCACATTTAATTTATAACCTAATTAATCTCGTATTTAACATAATATACATTATACGAAATTAATAATATCTAGATTAAGGCTTGGTTCCGTATTCGAAATCTGAACCCTTTTCGTTATAGTCAGTAGCTAAAATTTAAGCTGGAGCACATATGAAATATTTAGTTGGTTTGATCTTTGCCCTTGTCAGTTCATGTAGTTTCGCAAACGTGTTCTATAAGATTGAACATGAGTCACAACCGACAGCTTATTTGTTTGGAACCATGCACATGGTTTGTCACGTTGATGCAAGCCTTCCTAGCGAAGTAACTTCAGCCTTTACAAATGCAAAACAGTTGGTTGTTGAAATAGATTTAACTGATAGCGCACAACAACGTTACTTACAGCAAAACGTGATGCAACAGCCAGCAGACTATTTACGGAAACATTTGACGGCTGAACAACTAACCAATTTGCGAGGCGTTGTCGAAAATGATCTGGGGTATCCGTATCAACAAATAAAAAGCCTGCGTCCGATCTTTATCAACGCCCTATTTCTGCAGCATTTTCTTGATTGTGACTCGCAGCCATTATTGCTGGATGAAATGCTCACACAACAAGCTCAAGTCAATTCAAAAGCCATTGTCGGACTAGAAACGGTAGCCGAACAACTGGCGTTATTTGACAGTATATCGCTGCAAGAGCAAGTTCAGGCTTTGTATGAGATGGCGATGAATCCACAGCAAAATCGTGACGATCTACAAGAACTGCAATCAGTTTATCTTAATGACGATAGTGATAAATTGTACGAAGTAATGCGTAGCCAAGCCGATTTTGACACGTTTGAGCAAGCGTTTTTAAGCCAGCGCAATAAAAACTGGGTTACTGAGTTGCCAAAATTAATCGCCTCGCAACCAACATTTATCGCCGTTGGTGCGGGACATTTATCCGGTACCGATGGTTTATTGACGTTATTACGCCAACAGGGTTACGAAATCACCCCAATTCCAATTAATTTTATTCGCTAGCAATAACGTGACAAGGCATGGCGTACGACGCGTACAGTGGTATCATGGGCGCCATATAAGGGAGATTACCTATGCGCATTGCTGCTGCAGCATTACAACCAAAGATTAACGAATGGGCGGGTCAACGCCCTACCGTCACGTCACCAAGCGCCCTAGTTGGCCAACAACGCGCCTTATCGGCTCTACAGCAGGCTTTAAGCACCGCTGGACGTTATGCCCACGGCTTCGTGGTTACGCCAGCTGGTATGCGTACTTATGACGTTCTTAATGAAGTCGAATCGAAGCAACAATGGCTTCACGCGGATAAGTTTGATTGGGTCTATGTAGCAAACCCTGAATCGGCAATTGAGCCACTGTGCGTTAATTTGCCGTACGGCAAGGCAAACGATTTTTTAGTGAAATTGTGGGAACTGCTGCAAGCTGATGTGTCGGTGCGCGGGCCATTACGAGATTTTATTGTTGAAGCCTTTCCAAGTGAACGCGTTGCTAATTATATCGAACTCGTCATTGATAAAACATTCGATGATTTGCCTGGTTCAGAATTAGCAACGGTTATTGTATCTCACAAAGAAAATGAACCGTTCATGTTGTGCGATCGGGTCACGGAAGCAAGTCTTTTCGGAAGTATTCGGTTGCAGAGTGTTGAAGGTACGATTTCGTCCGACTTGCATCTCATTGAGGCCGGTGCAGTTTTGAAAGCAAATGGTGGCGTACTTGCCATTGACGCTGAGGAACTACTAATCCAGCCGGGATTATGGCGTAAATTAAAGTACATTTTGCGCACGAGCGAATTTCACTGGCCGCAACCCGGCGACGCAAACATCGCAGCGTATTATCAGCCGGAACCTATTCCGGTTCACATTAAGGTGTTATTGCTTGGTGAGCGTGATATTTATGCACAGCTACGCGACATCGACCGTGATTTCGATAACTTATTCCCATATTTAGCTGATTTCTCGAGCCACTATTCGTTACAAAATGAGCCACTAGCACCCTACTTTGATTATCTTAGTTATGTTGAACGGGAATCGGCAGTATTGCCTTTGGCTGCTGATGCCTATGCCGCGCTATTTAAATTTGTGACACGCATTACTGACTTTCAAACCGAATTATCTCTCGATACCATTGCCATCATGCAGCTCATGCGTGAGGCCTGTGCCATTGCTCAAGTTTCAGGAAGCCAAGAAATTTCGGCTGATCATTTACAACAGGCGTTAAAGCAGCGTCATGAGCGCGATGGCTATATTGCGGAGTTAAGTCGCCGAGCGATTCTTGAAGGCCAGGTTTATATTGCTACCCAGGGTGAAGTTATTGGCCAAATTAATGGGTTGACAGTGATTACCGCAGGCGGCCATGAATTTGGTGAGCCAACGCGAATAACTGCAACAGTTCATTATGGTGACGGCGATATTATCGATATTGATAGAAAGTCAGAACTTAGCGGTAGTATTCATACAAAAGGTGTGATGATTTTAAGTGCCTATATTGCCAACGTATTCGCGCGTAATGAAGCGATGGCATTGTCCGCGACAATCGTTTTTGAACAGTCATATCATGAAGTTGATGGCGACAGTGCGTCGCTTGCTGAGCTCTGCTGTTTATTATCAGCGCTCGCAGAGGCTCCGATTCAACAAGGCTTAGCGATTACCGGTGCAGTTGACCAATTCGGTCGTGTGCAAGCCATTGGCGCAGTTAACGAGAAAATTGAAGGCTACTTCGAACTGTGTCGAACCCGTGGTCTAAGTGGTAAACAGGGCGTGATTATTCCTGCAGCCAACTTGAGTCAACTCAATCTTTCAGATGAAGTCATTCACGCTGTAGCTGACGAAAAGTTTCATGTGTACGCCATTGATCACGTAGGTGAAGCACTTGAATTACTGACACAAACTGAGCAAAAACAGTTATATGCTCGCATTGAGCAACGCTTAAACGAACTGCAACAAATTGAACGAGAAGTGCCGTTGTGGCGTCGTTGGTTTAGCTAAAAATACTTGTCGGACTTGTTAAGCGTACACGTGTTCGCTAATCTAGCGCCTATCTGTCTCACTCGATAGGCGCTGCACTTGTGTAACGCAACACTCAACAAGGTATTTATGAAACAATCTAGCTTTACTCGTGAAGAACTACTCGCATGCGGTCGGGGCGAAATGTTTGGTCCAGGCAATAGCCAACTCCCCGCTCCTAACATGCTAATGATGGATCGCGTGGTCGAAATCACTGAAGACGGCGGCGCTTATGGCAAGGGTTTTATTCACGCGGAGTTGGATATCACACCTGATTTGTGGTTCTTCGATTGCCATTTTATTGGTGACCCAGTGATGCCTGGCTGTTTAGGTCTCGATGCCATGTGGCAGCTTACTGGTTTCTTCCTCGCTTGCCTCGGTGGACCAGGTCGTGGTCGTGCACTTGGTGTCGGTGAAGTTAAATTCACTGGTCAAATTCTTCCTACAGCGAAAAAAGTCAGTTATTTCATTGACATGAAGCGCGTATTAAAACGCTCATTGTATATGGGTATTGCGGATGGCCGCGTTGAAGTTGATGGCAAAACCATCTACACCGCGAAAGATCTGAAGGTTGGGTTGTTTACTGACACCTCAACATTCTAATTAGCTTTAGACGTTAAAAAGCCCGCGCTGCGGGCTTTTTTTATAATTTTTATATTGCGGGTTGTTAGCGGAATAAACCACCGCCTCGCGCTTCCATGGCATCTCGCCAACCGCCTAACCACTGTGACCGTATATCTTGATTCTGGTAGGGACATAGTTCTTTTGAACGACCAGATACTCCGGCTTTAAACCCCTGTGCATGCGCACGTTCTAGGCGATCGCGTTTTTGTCGTTTCATAATGCACTTCCTCGTCCAGTTTTTGTTCGTTTAATTTTGAAAAAGAGCGCCGAACAATTTTCTCAAAGAGAATTCTTAATTTTTTATGACGCTCTTGTTTAATAGATAGCAATTCTGGACGGGAGTTCAAATGAAAAAAACGGCGTATTTCGAAACGACTTTTTAAGTCGATGAAAATACGCCGTTTATTAATTATTGGCTACTTAGAATAACTTGTTTAGTTAGCTTATAAATTTGCGTCTAAGTGTAATAAGACCACCAATCAATAACATACAAGCGATACTCCACGGCGTGGTCGCTGCACCTTGGCGTACAACTTTATCTTCGTCGCTTGTACAGCCCGTAAACTCACCACTTTCAGGGTTCAGAATGAGCGACTCGGCAACCTGCTCAGTTTGAACATCACCATTTTCATCGGTGTACTCACGTTCTGCTGTAGCGGTAACCAAAATTTGGTTTTGCTCATTAATCGACTCGGCAGACACAATGAAGTATTCAGAGTCGCAACCAATCGCTTCGTTTAGATTGACCAAACCTTGTTCCGGATTGTTCAAATCAAAGTAATAACCTACTCGACGACGCGCTGAATCAATCTGTGTATCGATTTCGGCGCTACCGACAATAATTCCTTGGTTGTTGATTGCTTTTGGATAAGTCGCCGAGCCAGTGAACAGAGTTGGCAGGGTCGTAAATGTGTCATCTTGAACTGAATAACTGAACGGAACCGCACGACGTGATCCTTGAATATTCTGCAGCACATAGCCAATTGCGATATCGTTATCGTTAATATCGGTGGCCGCGCCCCATAAATATTCTTCACTTGTGGTCACTGCGCGAGTTTCGCCATTGATAAAAATGGCTGGCATTTTAATACGGCCGCCAACTACAGGCTCCTCACCATAGTAAGTCCAACTTTGACCAACGGCGATATCATTATTGTTAACGGCATAGGCGTAAGTAGACCAATGAAAGTCATCAGCCTCTAGGCGTTCCATCAATGGAGCATACGTGGTCTCGCTAATGACTGCGCCTTGCGCATCTAACTGCCAAACGGTTGCATGCATATCATAAATTGAACCATTGGTGGCCAACTGCGAACCATTAAATGAACTTAAGTTGCTAGCTGTACCGCCCTGATATGTGTGCCAAGCGCCCCATACACAAGTATAAAGTGTGGTAGACGACGATGGCTCTGAAGTTGATTCAGTACAGGTATCAATGCGCGTTTGCGCTTGCGGTGTCACTGCGACGCTTTGAAAACCAACGGCTACGTTATTTTCATTGATATCAAACAGACCTGACTCACCACCTAAGATAGATTGTTCAGCCGGTGCAAGTAATTGCTGATTTGTGCCGTCGTACCACAACGCTCGGCTGGTAAATTCGCGCGTGGCGTAATTGATAGTTACTGGCTCAGGCGTATCACCGCCCTCTTGTGCTTCGGGTTGGAAAGTATGGTCAAAACGCGTATATGGTGCGCTTGCGATACCAACGCGAATGTTATTTTGATTTAGCCCAAGAAATTGATGATCAGCCGAGTTCAGCTGGCTAGATGCACCGTTTCCAGCACTGTTTAATAAGGCTGGTAAAGCAACAGTTTGACCGTCATAGTCGCCGGCAAAGTTAACTGCCAAGCGTAAGGTAGTCAGCGAGCCATTGACTCGGTCCTCAAGACGTCGAACCAATGCAATATATTGTTGGTAAGTGAGTTCATCGGTGGCTGGATCAAATTCAGGTGGGATACCAGCTTCTACCAATAGCGAATCACTTATCAAATCGAAATTAATATCGGCAGCCAGAGGTAGACGCATGTGTAAAGCTGCCAAGCCTTGGTCATTCAGCGCGACACCGTAGGTATTTTGAACTGATTCCGGCGTTACAATTGGTTGTACTGTATAGTTCTGTGCCGCAGCAACGCCACTTAGTGAGGCTGCAACGGTTGCGACTAATAGACGGGTTTTAAACTGTTTCATAGATGGCTTAACTGCTCTCTTGTTGTAAATTCTCTAATTCATCCCAGCGCTCTAAAGCTTCCATCAGCTCATTTTCTAACGCCCCTAAGCGCTCTAAAACAGGAGCTGTAACGGTATGTGGCTGATTATAAAAATCTGGGTCGTTCGTTTGTTGTTCTAATTGTTCTTGCTCTTGCTCAAGTGCTGCTATACGTTCCGGAAGCATATCTAATTCGCGCTGCAACTTGTAGGATAACTTTTTCTTTGGCTCAGAAGAACCCCGAGGCTTTGATTCTGGCTTGTCTGACCGAGCTTCAAGCGCTTTAGTTCCCTGCTTTTCATTGAGATAGTGATTAATTTCAGTAAAGCCACCAAATATTTCGGTAATGGCTCCGTGACCTTCGAACAACAATACGCTAGTTGCCGTATTATCTACAAATTCACGGTCGTGACTAACAAGAATCACGGTACCTTGATAATCCGCTACAATTTGTTCCAATAACTCCAACGTATCAATATCTAAATCGTTAGTTGGTTCGTCGAGGATTAAAAAATTACTAGGCTGAAGGAATAGCCGAGCTAATAATGCACGATTTCTCTCACCGCCTGACAACGCCTTAACCGGCGTGCGAGCTTGTTTCGGGGAAAATAAAAAGTCTTGTAAGTAGCTTAAGATATGCCGTGTTTTGCCGTTATATGTAACATCTTGCTTGCCATCACCAATGTTTTCGGCAACGGTTAATTCAGGATTTAACTGCGCCCGATGCTGATCAAAGTAAGCGACCTCAAGGTTCGTGCCGCGTTTAACGATGCCAGAGTCTACCTCTTGTTGACCTAACAGCACGCGAATTAATGTACTCTTGCCACAGCCGTTCGGCCCCACCAATGCCAGCTTATCGCCACGTTGCAAGGTCAAATTGAAGTCTTTGAGAATAGTTTTGTCGCCAAAACTAAGTTGCAAGTTTTCGCCTTCAAACACCAACTTACCAGAACGATTCGCTTCTTGTACGGCAAGCTTGGCAGAACCTTGTTGCTCGCGTCGCGCTTGACGTTCTTTACGTAAGGCTTGAAGCGCTCTAACCCGTCCTTCATTGCGAGTACGGCGAGCTTTTACGCCCTCACGTATCCATGCCTCTTCTTGCGCTAATTTTTTATCGAATTCAGCGTTTTGATTCGCTTCAATCTCAAGCAGTTCTTGTTTTGCTGTAAGGTATTTATCGTAATTCCCTGGAAAGCTGGTCAAATTGCCGCGATCGAGATCGATAATACGTGTGGCGAGATTACGAATAAACGCACGATCGTGACTGATGAATAGCACAGCCCCACGAAACTCTCTCACCATAGACTCAAGCCAGGTCACCATTTCAACGTCTAAGTGGTTAGTTGGTTCATCCAGTAACAATAAATCGGGGTTTACAACCAACGCACGTGCCAGTGCAACGCGTCGCAACCAACCACCAGATAACGAATCCATGGTGGCATCTTCGGGAAGCTCAAGTTGGCTTAAGATGCTTTCAATGCGTGATTGTAATTGCCAGCCGTCCGCCGCTTCAATTGCAGTTTGCAACGTGGCCATACGTTGCAAAATAGTATCACTATCAGGCCGGTCATTTAGTTCAAGTAAAGCGTGATGGTATTGTTGAAGTGTTGCACCAATATCCGCCAAACCCTCTGCCACATAGTCATAGACCGATTGTGAGGAATTTGCAGGCGGATCTTGTGGCAATCGAGCAACAACCGTATCGCCAACAACCTGAACTTCGCCATCATCAAGCAATACCTCGCCGGCAATTACCTTTAATAATGTTGATTTGCCAGCCCCATTACGACCGACAATACATACGCGCTCACCCGATTCGATAACTAGGTCTGCATGATCAAGAATGGGATCGTTACCAAATGCGAGTTGTGCTTGATGTAAACGAACTAAATTCATGTATTTAAAAAATCCTCTAGGGGTTGCTGAAACGGCCAGCGTAACTCGGCGTCATCGTGCGCACGAATTAATACCGGAATTAGCCAAGCATACTCTTGTTGTAGATCGTGTTGCTCACTGATATCAACGATGTGCAACCGAATTGGTTCCTCTGGCTGTGCCTGATGTAATAGCTTTAGCGCTTCATCACAGAGTGGACAATTCGGTTTCGTTAATAAATAAAAATCAGTCACTTTGACGTACCTTGAACAAGTGATGAATACCCTTGTGACGTGCAAAATCCGGTGAAATAGATCGCTGTGTTAAATCGTCAGCAACTAAATAGGCCTCGGCTAAAAGCTCTTCGTCTAATTTGAAGCGACGTTTGTTATTCGAAAATAGAATCACGCCATTATCTTTCAATAACCGAGCCGCTAACTTCAGTAACATCACGTGATCACGCTGTACATCCAATACATCTTCCATCCGCTTCGAATTCGAGAACGTTGGCGGATCTAAGAAAATCACATCATAACGCTGCTGTGGACGTTGTTCGCGTAACCATTGCATGCAATCAGCTTGAATGAATTGGTATTGTCGACCATATAGCTTGTTAAGGGTAAAATTACGTTGGCCCCAAGCTAAGTATGTTCTTGATAAATCAACAGAAACTGCTTCTTTTGCGCCGCCAAGTGCGGCGTGAACCGACGCTGAACAAGTGTACGCAAATAGATTCAAAACAGACTTGTTTTCACTGATTTTACCGAGTTCTCGTCGAGCCCAGCGATGATCGAGGAATAAGCCGGTGTCAAGGTAGTCACTTAAATTCACCTCAAACTGTGCATTGTATTCATGGACAATACGCACCAACCCGCGAGGCTCTTGTTTTTGATATTGCTGTTTGCCAGATTGTTTCTGACGAACCTTTAAGGTCATATTTTCTGCTGAAAAAGGCAATTCCTGCGCCAACGTATCAATCAAAAACCATAAACGGTCCTTCGCCACCCCCTCAGGGATGTCTTTTGGTGCTGCATATTCTTGAATCACCAAGCAATCATCGTAAACGTCAACAGCGGCATTGTACTCAGGCAAGTCGGCGTCATATAATCGCCAAGCGTTAACTCCTTCTTTTGCCGCCCATTTTTCAAATTTATGCCAGTTCTTTTTAAGTCGATTAGCGAGATCGCTAGATTGCGTTTGAGTAAATTCTGGTTGTTCTTGGGTTAAGTCATAAAGCGCTAAAGTGGTCTCGATTGCCCCATTAAATAGCTTATATTTACGGTGACTACGCAACTTCATGCGCTTGAGAAGTGTATCATCGCCAGCTAGCACCCCAACCTGCCAACCATGAAAGTGCTCACGCAGTTGCGCACCAAAACGACGGTATAACAGCAATGTTTCAATCTCTTCACCTAAACGTTCACCATATGGTGGGTTACAGATAAGTAAAGGTGTTTCGGTACTACTTTCAGATTGCTCTATCGGTGGTGTTGTCAATTGCTCCGCATTCATACGCTGCCATTCGCATAAATCAGCTATGCCCAGTCTAATTGCGTTTTGTTCCGCTATAGCCAACATTTTTGCGTCATTGTCATAACCAATAAACCGAGCATCAGTTTGATCTAATGCCGATTCGAAGCGCTGCTGCGCATCTGAACGAATCTGTTGCCAGACTGTCTCGTCATGCTCAGCCCACTGCTGAAATCCCCATTCAGTGCGTGTCAAACCTGGTGCGCGATCGAGTCGAATCATCGCCGCTTCAAGCAGTAATGTTCCAGAACCGCAAAACGGATCTAACACGACGTTGGTTTTATTTGTCATACCGCTGCGCAAAACAACAGCTGCCGCAAGCGTTTCTCGTAATGGTGCCGCACCCTGCTGTTGGCGATACCCGCGTTTGTGCAGGCTCTCACCGGCTAAATCGAGATACCACGTTAATTTTTCTTTTTGAATGTGGGCATTGATGCGAATATCGGGAAACTCTTTCGATACATTTGGTCGCGGTAAGCCCTGCTCACGAAATCGGTCGACAATACCGTCTTTTATTAACTGTGCGCCGAATTGCGTGTGACGGATTTCATGGTTACGACCACTAAAATCAATAATAAAGGTTTGATCCGCTCTAAATATGTTTTCCCACTCGGTCTGCGCAACCGCGACGGGGATATCTTTCGCCGATTTTATAAAGGTTTCACCAAGTGTTAATAGCACTCGGTTCGCAAGGCGAGTCCAGAGGCAAACATGGTAAGCATCGGCTAGCTCGCCTTGAAACCAACAGCCGCCGGCGGTTTGCCGTACTTCAGCAACGCCAAGTTGGGTTAATTCATCAAATAAAAGAGGTTCAAGACCTTTGGCGCAAGTTGCGAATAAACGATATGAAGTTGACTGTGTGGTCATGGATGCGTCTAAGTTATGTAACATGGCGCTATTATAGCGAACTCACTGCCCTGTGTATTGCGTGAATTGTTGCTTTATTGGGCGGTTGAACGCGAATCGTCTATTTAATAAGCGAACGGTTCAATGAGTGCTTGCGTTTGCCTAGAGCAAGCTATAACATGCGCAGCATCGGACGCGGGGTGGAGCAGTCTGGTAGCTCGTCGGGCTCATAACCCGAAGGTCGTAGGTTCAAATCCTGCCCCCGCAACCAATTTCCTGAATACCTAAGAACCGTTAATCGTTAGTCGTTATTAGTTATTCGTAAAAACCAAAAACAAACCTAAAATCCCCTTCTGTTTTACTTCGAATAACCAATAACGAATAACGAACAACGCTCTCAGTTCTTATCGATCTTCCAGTTTTGGCGGAGAGTAGCTGGATATCCCTTGTCTCCCAAAAATCGCAAATACTCAATCAAAATATGCTGTATTTGATCAGGGCTACTATAAATAATCTGGCTACCATCTAAATCCGCAATATCACCGCCGCCATTAGCACGATAATTATTCGTCACCACCGCGTATTTCTGCTCATCGTTAATCTCGGGTGAGGTTTCAACACGTTGGCCTATCGGTTGGCTTGGGTTAATTTGGTAATCGATACCGCTAAATGTGTCGAATTGGTACGATGGAATATCTGTTTTTATCCAGCTCCACCGATCATCGGCGGAACCTAACTGTAGCGCTGATGCGGCGTCCTCCAGCCAAACTTTCAGCGTCTTACCGGTCACGACGAGAACGTCTAACGTGTTTGGATATCGGTATAAATCACCGATATCACCAAGCGTCACTGCCCCGCCTTCGATTGATGTAAAGTCGTCAGATGCAGATAGTGCGGCGTGAAATGGTGCCACGGCACTTAATCGCGGTAATTCTGTCCACGGCAATGCATTGGCTAGTGCATAGCGTTCTATATACCAAAGTTGTGCATCGTGAATAAGTTGCATCGCTAGCGTAGGTTCTATACGGGCGAATTGTTGGCTTAACGTTGTTTGGGTATGGCCAATCGGTTGCTGCATAAACGCCACCGTTGCTTGATGTGCGGGTTCAAGTTGATCGACGAGTGCTTCATTACGCGCAGCAGTGACGCGTTCAACTCTGGCTGCTTTCGATAAAACCACCCAACCTTGACGTTCTTTGGAATAATTGAGGGTAAAATCGAGAATACCCAGGTGTTCAGCATGCACACCTGGTTGTACTGCTGGAATGCCAAACACAGTGCCTTGTTTACTATCGACTTGGTCTAGGCCATCGTAGACTTCGGTTCCTGGAAACACCTCATGTTGATGACCGAAAATTATGCCATCGATACCAGCTAATTGCGCTAGTTCCCAAACGCCCTGCTCACTATCTTTGCCGTCACTGCTTTGCTTTGGCATACCTGTATGAGCAACAAGAATAACAATATCAGCACCGGCATCGCGAACGGCTTTAACGGCTCGTTGAGCCGCATCATACATTGGTTCGACACGAACATGGTTAGTTAGATGATGGGCGTCCCATTGCATGATTTGTGGCGGCAGGACACCGACCAAGCCAATATTAATCACGGTAGTCGATGCCGCAGTATTGGCCACTTCCTTCCGAATAATCACATATGGTTTATGTGTTAAATGTTGTTTTGCGAATGATGAAGTTGCATGCAAATTAGCACTTAAAATGGGGGCTGAAACGCCCGCATAAGCTTGAGATAAATATTCGAGACCATAATTGAATTCGTGGTTACCGAGGTTAACGGCATCATATCCAATGCTATTCAGTAAGTTAGCTAATGGTAGCGGGTTCTGACTTGAGGCCGCGGCGACCATGTAATCAGTAAATGGTGAACCTTGAATTAAATCACCATTCTCAATCAACAGACTAATGTCAGCAGAAGCTCTTTCTTGCTCAATTAATGTTGCCGTGTGTACAAGACCGTTTATTTCAGGCCGCTGAGAAAAGTAGTTAAAGCCAGTGAAATGGCCATGAACGTCACTGGTAGCTAGTATTCGAAGTGTGATTGATTCAGCTTTTACAGCGGTACTGGTCATACAGCAAATTCCAGCAATTAAGCAGCGATACCACATGGCTAATTAGGCTTGTCGCCGTGTTTCGGAGGTCGATTTAGATTGACTAAATGCAGGTTGAAGACGATTTGGCATCACTTTAATAACGTCAAATTGTCGTAACGATTTAATATCCGATAACGGAAACAACTCAGCCAATACCATGCATTCAACAAACTCACCTTCAATTGAGCAGACGATACATAAAACATCGGCTAGGCCTGAGTTTAAGCGTACTAACAAACCAATTTCAGGTTCATGATCAAGTGGAGTTTCAGCCGTTTGAAAATACCAGCTTTGGGGCATTTGCGGGCGCCCAAAGCGTTGGTAAATGGTGTGATTAAGAGCCGCCTCTAACATCACATTAGGCGATAAACGCTGTGAGGCCTCAAGTGCATCATAGAAACTTTGAAAGGTCGCTGCATCTTCCATCGAAAATGCAGCATTCATAGCGTGCAGCGGCACCAATCGCGACGCTTTATAAGGGGCGATATGAATCAGCCCTTGTTCAAGCTCTATCTGCAATTGTTGCTGGTCAGGATCGTAGACCCATCGCCATTGCGAAGTTGCGTGCACCCTATTTCCTTTTTTATTACGTTCTCAGATAACAAATAAAATATCGAAATATGGTGTTATTTACAAGGCATTCACAACATCGCGAATCAAGCGCGGACCATGGTAAATAAAACCGGTATAAATTTGTACTAAGCTTGCACCCGCTTGCAGCTTTTCCTGCGCGGCTTGAGCACTATCAATACCACCCACTGCAATAATTGGTAGTTTACCGTGAGCGTGCTCCGCAATGACCCTGACGACATGTGTGCTTGCGTCAAAAAGAACGCGACCGCTCAACCCACCTGCCTCATCAGCGTGCGGTAATCCAACAACGGCATCACGGCTTAATGTTGTATTCGTCGCAATCACGGCATCAATTTCGTGTTGAACAAGCGCATCAGTGATAGCGCGAATACCGTCATCGGTTAGATCCGGTGCAATTTTCACCGCAATAGGAACATATTTCTCGTGTTGCTGTGCAAGCTGGCTTTGCTCGTTCTTTAAAGCTGCAAGCAAATCATGTAAAGCGCTACCGTGCTGAAATTCTCGCAATCCCGGCGTATTCGGCGACGAAATGTTGACTGTGATATAGCTTGCCAGCGCATAAACCTTGCGCATGCAGTGTAGGTAGTCCTGTACCGCTTCAGCTTCTGGCGTATCTTTATTCTTACCGATGTTAATACCTAGCACACCGTTGTATCGCGCTAATTGCACTTGTTCCACCAAGTGATCAACGCCGAGATTATTAAAGCCCATGCGATTGATGATCGCTTCTTTTTCAATAATTCGAAATAAGCGCGGCTTTGGATTCCCAGGCTGAGGTCTCGGCGTCACGGTACCAACTTCAATAAAACCAAATCCCATTTGCGCAAATGCATCAATGCATTCGGCATTTTTATCTAAGCCAGCTGCTAAACCGACTGGATTTGGAAAGTTAATTCCCATCACGGTGACCGGCTTGGGATTGACGCGCTGACGCCACGCCAAAGAAAATGGCGTGTGTGCAAAGCGTTTCAGCATGCCTAAGGTGAGATCATGTGACTGTTCAGCATCTTTGCTGAACAGCCACTTACGCATCAATTCGTACATATTATGCGCTAACCGAGGTGCAATTGTGGTTCAACAACATCAATTCACGCAATGCAACAGAGAACTTGGCAAACTCGTGTGTCTTCGTTGTGCGGAAATCGGAAAGCATCACTAACCAACGGTCCACAAACACTTTGTTGTCCGACAACCAAGATTCAACAATCTCATCGGCATCTTTCTTGGCGTCTGCGGCTTTCAACATACTCATCGTTAATGAGCGTTGTTGCCAATCCAACTCTTCACGGAATGCTGCGCGAGCCAGTGCTTGCCAATGGTTATCAACTGGTTGGCTGTTAATTTGATCTAAGAACCAGTGCAGTGATACACGTGAACCGAGTTTGAAATATGCTTGAGCTACGGTACTGACTTTTCGTCCGGTTTCATTCGTGATATCAGCAATATCCAACGCTGAGAACAAGGTGCTCAAGGTACCGATATTATGCGCTAATTTCGCTGGAACCCCTTGCGCTTGCAGCTTATCGATTTGTTTCTCGATTTGTGCGCGTTCATCGTCAACCAAGTAATTCAGCACATTCTTACGCAAGTCATCAAAACTTGCTTTGTAGAAGTCCAAATGTTCTTGAATTGTCGCAAGGTTCGGGTTGCGATGACGCAAGAACCAGCGGGTAGCACGACGAACAACGCGACGTAATTGGAACAACATATTGTTTTGAACATCGGCTGGAATCTTGTTGTTACCCGCCTCGATTTGTTCCATTAATCCGCGCAAATCGAAACACTCACGTGCCACAACATAGGCAGAAGCCACTTCAGCTTCAGTAGAACCGGTTGCATCCACTTTGCGATAGACAAAGTTAGGACCCATGTCATTCACAATATTGTTGGCTAAGCGTGTTGCGATAATTTGCGCGCGCAACGGGTGGTTTTCCATGGCTTCAGCGTACTTTTCTTGCAATGGTTTCGGGAACGCATTGATAAGCGAGCGAGCATGGAAAGGATCCGACATGATCGCATCGTCGAGCAACTGTTCCTTCAGAACCATTTTGCCATAGGCAGTAATCACAGCAAGTTCCGGACGCGTGAAGCCTTTACCCTGCGCTTGACGCTCTGCGAGTTCATCGTCATCTGGCAAGAATTCTAGAGCACGGTTCAATTGCCCTTCACGTTCGAGGTGATGAATAAAGCGTTGTAGCTCTTTAATCTGATCGGAACCGCGAATGGCGGTAACAGAAATTGATTGTGACTGACGGAAACAATCTTTAATCACGATCTGTGACACTTCATCAGTCATGTCATATAACAACTGATCACGTTGTTTACGCGTTAAATCACCGTTCGCAACTAAACCGTTCAGCAAAATTTTGATATTTACTTCGTTATCTGAGCAGTCAACACCGCCCACGTTGTCAATCGCATCGGTGTTGATACGACCGCCATTGCGAGCGTACTCAATACGACCTAACTGGGTGAAACCTAAGTTACCGCCCTCACCCACAATTTTGGCGCGCAATTCTTTACCATTCACGCGCAAGGCATCGTTGGCACGGTCGCCCACGTCGCTGTCACTTTCTTTGACTGATTTAACGTAGGTTCCGATACCACCGTTCCATAACAAATCGACGTTCAGCGTGAGTAACGCTTTGATTAGCTCATTCGGGGTAAATGATTTTTTCTGAGTATTAAACAGTTTCTTCATCTCCGGAGAAAGCTCAATTGCTTTCGCGCTACGAGAGAAAATACCGCCACCTTCAGAAATTAACGATTTATCGAAATCTTCCCATGAAGAGCGCGGTAGATTGAACATCCGCTCACGCTCAGCGTAGGTTTTCTCTGCATTCGGATTTGGGTCGACAAAAATGTGCATGTGATTAAATGCACCAATAAGACGCGTATGCTTTGATAACAGCATGCCGTTACCAAATACGTCACCGGCCATGTCACCAACGCCCACCGCTGTAAAATCAGTGGTTTGACAATCAATACCAATTTCACGGAAATGACGTTTAACCGATTCCCACGCACCACGTGCCGTGATACCCATCTTCTTATGGTCGTAACCAACCGAGCCACCAGAAGCAAATGCATCGCCTAACCAAAAGTTGTATTCAGCTGAAATACCGTTAGCGATATCTGAGAACGTTGCGGTACCTTTATCGGCAGCAACAACCAAGTAAGTATCGTCTTCGTCATGACGCACAACATCTTTCGGCGGTACAACCTCGCCGTTGACTATGTTGTCGGTAATATCAAGCAATGCGCGAATAAATGTGCGATAACATGCTTTGCCTTCTTCAAAGAAAGCGTCACGTTCTTCCGGCAAATGTTTACAGAAAAAACCACCTTTCGCGCCAACTGGCACAATCACCGTGTTCTTCACTTGCTGCGCTTTTACCAAGCCCAACACTTCGGTACGGAAGTCTTCGCGGCGATCAGACCAACGCAATCCACCACGGGCAACTTTACCACCGCGTAAGTGGACACCTTCAACACGCGGTGAATAGACGAAAATCTCGTATTTCGGCAGCGGTAACGGCATTTCCGGAATCATTTCAGGCATAAATTTAACGGAAATGTAAGGTTTTTCTTGCCCTTCAGCGTCAGCTTGGAAGAAGTTGGTACGCAGAGCAGCCAAAATCAACTCAACGTAACGGCGAATGATACGGTCATCATCCAAATTCGCGACGTTCTCTAACTCAGAGCTAATACGCGCTTCTAACGCCTCAATTTTCTTGCTGCGGCTCTTCTCTTTCGGATCAAACTTCGAGTAGAACAATTTAACAATCAGCTTCGCAATCAACGGATACTTGCTGAAAGTGCTTTCAATATACGATTGACTGAAGGTTGTGCCAATTTGACGCATGTACTTTGCAAACATACGTAAAATCACAACTTGGCGCCCGGTCAAACCTGCACTCAAGACTAAACGGTTAAATCCATCATCTTCGTAGTGACCATCCCAAACTTGCGCAAAGGCATTCTGGAAAACGTCTCGGCTTGCTTCTAGGTCTAATTTCGCGTTGCTGTGAAGCATTTGGAAATCGAGAATCCAGAATACACCGCCATCCGAGGTTTTAATTTGATATGGGCTTTCACCGATAATGCGTAAACCAAAGTTTTCTAACATTGGTAGCACATCAGACAAGTGAATTGGCTCGTCTTTATGGAATAACTTTAAACGAATCTTTTTGCTGGTTTCGTTCTCTTCACGTGAACGGTAAAACAGCATGCCCAACTTATGATCGTCATCCAGCGCTTCTACTTGTGCAATATCGGCAATGGCAACTGACGGCAACACTTCTTCTTTGTACGCACGAGGGAAAGCATTCGCATATTTCTTGTTTAATGCATTCGCTTTTGCTTCACCAAATGTGCTACTTAATATGCGCTCGAAGTTATCTTCCCAAGTACGTGCCGCTTCAATAAGATTCTGTTCAAGTTCTTTCACGTCAATGTCCTGTACGTGTGCGCCAAGGCGAACGGTGTAGTGCGTTCTAGCCAGCGATGATTCTGAAAAATAAGTAGTAAAATCAACTTCGTTCTCGCTCGCTAAAGTACGAGCAAGAATTTGCTGCGTTTTTTGACGTAATAACGTGTTGTAACGCTCTTTCGGCACGTAGACCATGCATGAGGCAAATCGGCCGAAGATATCACGGCGAACGAACACGCGAGTCATATCGCGCTCTTGCATTTGCAATACGCCGAGTCCTACTTCAAGCAAATCGTCTTCTGGTGCTTGAACAATTTCGTCGCGCGGATACGTTTCTAAAATATTTAACAATGCTTTTGCTGCGTGCGAATTTGGTGCAAAGCCTGAAGCTTCCATCACGCGGCGGATTTTGTCACCTACCATCGGCACGTCGCGGGCACTATTGTTGTAAAAGCTACTTGAGTACAAACCAATAAAACGATCTTCACCAATCACTTTACCGTTCTTATCAAAGCGTTTTACACCAATGTAGTCACAGTATGCTGGACGATGAACACGTGACTTGGTATTGGTTTTCGTAAGCAACAAGATGTTTTCGTCAAACGTCATATCACGCGCAACTTCTGGTAGCGATGATACTAAACGGTCTTTGTTAGTAGCGCTTTTGCGCATTAAACCAAGACTTGATTCAACGTTTTGACGAATAACGTAATCACCTTCAACCGGTTTCAAATCGTAACGACGATAACCCATTAATGTGAAGTTATCTTGCGCTAGCCAAGCGAGAAAGCGTTGCGCTTCTTTGAGTTGTTGCTGATCGCCTGGATATTTAATATCACTTAGGCTCTCAGCGATTTCGCTAAGGCGCTCGCGCATTGGTAACCAATCAGAAACCGACAAATTAATTTCATCCATCACTGACGCCAATTCTTTCTTCAACGTGGTAATGGCTTCTTTACTGGTTTGACGGTCAACCTCAATCAAAAATACTGTGTCTACTTCGTTGTCATCATTACGGGTGCCAGCTTTCAACAACTCAACAATGTTGTTATCGGCATCGCGTTTGTGACTAATTGGTAAATGCAATAATAGGTGTGAGGTAATTCCTAGACGCGACAGCGCCATACGAATCGAATCCACCATAAATGGACTGTCAGATTGAATAATCTCGATAATGGTGTGGGCAGACTCCCAGCCATGCCGCGCCACTTCAGGATTGTAAATTTTGATGAGGGCTTTTTCGCCAGGAATATAGTCATTGAAGCTATGCCATAGCCCCATCACCGCACCATACATGTCGCTGTCGTTGCGCAGCGAGAGATCATCCGGTGAGATATTGCGGAATAACCTCATCGCAAAATCGGAGATCAAATCGGCTCGACTGGTGGCTCGCTGCTGAATGAGATCAGCCACCTTCTGCAGTACAACGGGGATCTGGCCTTCGCCAAACGCATTCATGATGGTGTCCTTTTTACGTGATAGATATAACGAAGCGGCAACAGTTACTTGGCATAACTATCACCCAACGAAATAATTGCTATCATTGTCGGACATTTAGGTTGGTTATTCAATGCTTATTGTCATGAAAAAATCAGTGTTCAGACCACGAAATTCGGGGTCTGAACATGATTATGACGATGCTTTGCATGATTATTACAAAAGCACGCAAAATTGGCTTAATTCGAGCTCAAACTTTGACTAATTTTTTCTTCTAAATCCGCTGCTAAGTTCGGGATTCTTTGCAGCTGCTCGAGCTCGGCTTTCAATAATTTTTGGCGCTGGCTATCAAATCGGCGCCATTGTGTAAGTGGCGTCACTAATCGTGCTGCAACCTGTGGGTTTTTGTCGTTCAAATATTGAATCATTTCGCTGGTCATTTTATACCCTGCCCCATCATTTCGGTGGAACTGTGTCATATTGCGACCAAAAGTAGCAAACAATGCATATTGACGGTTCGGATTATTACGATCGAATTTTGCATGGTGTTGCAACGCATCGACTGTTTCAACAACCGATGCATCCGGAGTGCTCGCTTGAATTGCAAACCATTTATCTAAAACCAGCGGCGTATCCAGCCACTGCTGCTCAAATGCATCGAGTAATTCTTGTTTACAAGCGAGTTTCAAATGCACAGCTATTTGTAACGTACTCTGTTGAGCCGTCATATTGTCCGCTTGCTTAAAATAATCAGCTACAACTGAGCTGTATTGTTCGGGATGCTGCAAAGCTAGATAGTACAGAGAAGTGTGGAGCCAACTACGGTTAGCAATGTCATCGCCTGTAAGTTTATAATCCGTAACCACCCGTGTATCCCAAACCTTTGCAAATACGCCAAACAATTTGGCTGCAAGCTGTTGGCGCAACTCTTCAACTGCACCAAAAATAGCATCAAGCGGTATTTCCGTAGGATAATACTCAGCCATTTCCTCAACGGTTGGCGGTGTGAACACCAGTGCTTTAAGAGCTGAGTCAATATCCGCTTGAGCGAACTGTTTAAAAGCTTCAGCTACTGCGTCTGGCAACAACAAAGGTTGTTTTTGCTCAACGGCATCGCGAATTAACTTCACATAAATATGTTGCGCTGATTCCCACCTCGTCACGTCTTGTTCTGCGTGGGCCAATAACACAAGACTATCGGCAAAAACTTGCTCAGATTCAAGTTTCACTGGCGCACTAAAATTTTCCATCAGAGCAACGACTGGTCGCTCAGGAATGTCATGAATTTCAAGCGTTTGGTATTCAGACGTCAATTCGAACAACGAACTACCGGATTCGTGGTCACGCAGCTTTGTGTTGGCTAATTTCAAGCGTTTACCAGACTGCGAATAAGCACTCATTAATACCGGAATATGCACTGGTAACTTGGTTTTTTGTCCCGGCGTTGGCGGCGTCGATTGCGAGAACTTCAGTGTTAACCTTTCTGTCTGTTCATCATAATGCTGCGTCACAGCTACCGTTGGGGTTCCAGCTTGGTTATACCAGCGCTTGAATACGTCTAAGTTGAAGTTATTCGCATCAGCCATTGCTGCCACGAAGTCGTCACAGGTAACAGCTTGCCCATCATGACGTTCAACGTAGCGCTTCATGCCTGCTTGAAAGCCATGTTCACCCAACAAAGTGTGCAGCATTCGAATCACTTCAGCACCTTTGTTATAGACAGTGACGGTATAGAAATTATTCATTTCCACCACTTTGTCAGGGCGAATGGGATGCGCCATTGGGCTGGCATCTTCGTTGAACTGATGGGTGCGCATAATGCGAATTGCATCGATGCGATTCACAGCGCGCGAGCCTAAGTCAGAACTAAATTCTTGATCACGAAATACCGTTAAGCCTTCTTTCAAACTCAACTGGAACCAATCTCGGCAGGTAATGCGGTTGCCAGTCCAATTGTGGAAGTATTCGTGCCCGATAACCGATTCGACATTCAAAAAGTCTTGATCGGTTGCGGTGTTTGCGTCGGCAAGCACGTAGCGCGAATTAAAAACGTTAAGGCCTTTGTTTTCCATTGCGCCCATGTTGAAGAAATCAACCGCAACAATCATGTAAATATCGAGATCGTACTCAAGGCCAAAACGCTCTTCGTCCCAGCGCATTGAGTTTTTCAGCGAGGTCATTGCAAATTCAGCTTGCTTAAGATTGCCTTTATCAACAAACAACTCAAGCCGCACGTTACGCCCATTGCAGGTGGTGAATTTATCAGTAAGAACGTCAAAATCACCGGCAACCAAAGCAAACAAATAAGCAGGCTTTGGATGCGGGTCGTGCCAAGTTACCCAATGCGTACCATCGTTGTTATCACCTTGTTTGATGTTATTGCCGTTACTCAATAAATACGGGTAACGCTGTTTGTCAGCAATAATTGTGGTAGTAAATTCGGCCAGCACATCAGGTCGATCTAAATAATAGGTAATGCGACGAAAACCTTCTGCTTCACATTGTGTGCAAAATGCCCCACCCGACTTATATAAGCCTTCGAGTGCCGTATTGGCTGACGGATTTATGGCGTTGATGATGATTAACTCAAATGGCGTGGCTGGCACTTGGGTAATTTCAAGATGCTTATCAGTTACGTGATAAGTTTCTGGTGAGAGTACTTCGCCGTTGATTTCAACTTGCTGTAGGGTTAAATGTTCACCATGAAGGCGCAAGGCTTTACCGTGTTGCTGTGGCTCCACCAACATACGGCTGGTAACAATGGTGCGCTGTTCATCAAGTTGAAAGGTTAAATCGATACGCTGAATAAGAAACTCCGGAGCGCGATAATCACTCCGGAATTTTGCTGTTGATGCTGTCATAACTACCTATGATGCGGTTAATTTAGGCGGCGGTTTTTGCTGCTGGCAAACGCAAAATTCTAATGCCAGTATAAGCATAGAACAATGCCATTAGCGGTGTTATCCAGTTAAAAAATGCGAACGGTGCATAAATCCAAGGACTAACACCCAGAGCACCCATCATAAACGCACCACAAGTATTCCATGGGATTAACGCTGAGGTTAATGTTGCGCTATCTTCAAGCGTACGCGATAACACGCGTGGGTCGAGTCCACGGCGTTCAAATTCTTCTCGGTACATGCGTCCTGGCAACACAATCGCCATATATTGATCGGCGGTTAATACATTAGCACCAAAACAGGTGAATAACGTGGCCGCAATGAGACTACCGAGCGATTTTACATAGCCAAGCATGCCAGAAATTAGGCGCTGCAATAACCCAAGTTTTTCCATGATTGCGCCAAAGGTCATGGCACTCAGAATCAACCAAACGGTATTCAACATACTCGACATACCGCCTCCGCTCAGCAAGTCGTCAAGATCAGCTGAACCGGTCTCAATGGTCACGCCGTCGCTAAGTGCAGTCCATACTACTTTGACAGCGCCTACAATTGAGGTGTCATCGCCAGCTAGTTTATTGACCATTTCTGGTTGGAATATCAATGCCCAAACACCGCCAAGTAAAGCACCGAAAAACACGGTTGGTAGTGCAGGCTTTCTCGTTGCGGCTAAGTAAAGAAGTACCAACAGTGGTACCAACATTACCCAGCCAATATTGAAGGTGTTACTGAGTTCCAATTGCATTCTTTCAA
The DNA here is from genome assembly GCF_009734345.1 of Pseudidiomarina andamanensis. Classification (GTDB taxonomy): domain Bacteria; phylum Pseudomonadota; class Gammaproteobacteria; order Enterobacterales; family Alteromonadaceae; genus Pseudidiomarina; species Pseudidiomarina andamanensis. The sequence continues at coordinate 631,686 of NZ_CP032551.1, forward strand.
GTTCAAGCAAACTAACCGAACTATCGGCATTGAAGCCCAATAACACAAAGATAATTAGGGTAATAATAAATGCCGGACCTGCGGTGTATGCCATATAGCGAATATGCGCAAACAATTCAGTGCCAGCTACAGCTGGAGCTAAATTTGTGGTATCGCTAAGCGGCGACATTTTGTCACCAAAATAAGCGCCTGAGACAACAGCTCCAGCTGTAATAGCTGGCGACAAATCCATCCCTGCAGCGACGCCCATTAGCGCCACACCGATGGTAGCGGCTGTTGTCCATGAACTACCAATGGCAAGTGAAATGATGGCACAGATCAAAGCTGTTGCTGCATAGAACCAACTCGGGTTCAGCAACTCCAAACCGAAATAGATCATGCTCGGCACGGTACCAGCTAATAACCATGTACCAATCAACGAGCCTACCGCTAAAATAATCAATAACGCACCGAGAGCAACCGAAATGCCCTCTTTAATGCCATCTTCGATTTGTTCCCAACTGACTTTGTTGTAGAAGCCAATGGCGAGCGCCACACCTGCAGCAACCCACAGCGCTATCTGATTTGGGCCGTAAGAAGAATCTTCACCATAGAAGTAAACTGAGAGCGCCAACATGACAATCAACGCTAACAGCGGCAATGCTGCTTGTATTATGGTTGGAGTACGCAGCCCCACCTTTGTTGTATTTTGCATAAATATTCTCTAAGCCCGGAAATTAAAACTGAATGATACCGATCAGTTGTAGAAAAATCAGAATAATTGCTATCGGCGCCAAATAGCGCACGATGAAGTGCCAAACTTTAAATGCGAGTGGCTGTGTATCGAGCTCGTCTTGGCTGAATGTTGTCTTCATCACCCACCCAGCAAAAATTGCAAGCAATAGACCACCTAAAGGAAGCAAAATATTTGACGTTGCGTAATCAATGACATCAAACCAGCTCTTCAGCTCCTTCTCACCAACTTGCCAACTAAGTTGTGTCCAGTCAGCACCACTGAAACTATAGATAGTAATTTGGCCAAGTAACCATAAAGTGAAGCCAGCGCCCATTGTTGCAGTCCAGCGACCTAAATTAAAACGCTCTTCTAAGAATGCAACCGCTGATTCAATCATTGCAATGGCAGATGTAAACGCTGCTATAACCAGCATAATGAAAAATACGGTTCCTAATGCGGTACCGCCTGGCATTTGGCTAAATGCTACTGGAAGCGTTTGGAAAATAAGGCCAGGGCCAGCTTCAGGTGTTAATTGACTACCGAAAACGATGGGGAAAATCGCTAAGCCGGCAAGCAGTGCAACAAACGTATCTGCAAGAGCCACCCAAAACGATGTTTGAATAATTGAGGTAGACTTTGACAAATAAGCGCCGTACATAATCACCACGCCTGAGGCGAGCCCTAGAGAGAAGAAAGCATGCCCCAGGGCTAACATCACGCCATTAATTGATAACTCCGAGAAGTCTGGTGCGAACATAAACTCAATGGCTGCACCAAAATCACCAATATATGCCGCGTAGCCCGCTAGACCGATTAACAGAATTACCATGGCTGGCAGCATCCACGACACAGCGCGTTCTAGGCCGTCTTTGATGCCATTACCAACCACTAAAACGACACCGACAATAATTGCTGCATGCCATACCGTAAGCTCAGCAGAAGAACTGACTAAACCACCAAAAATATCACTGATTTCTTGAACACTGGCGCCACTAAAACTGCCGCTAGCAGCCTTAAAGACATAAGCAAGTGCCCAGCCAGCAATAACAGCGTAGAAACTCAGCACTAAAAAGCCGGTGAGCATTCCCAACCAACCCGTGATTTGCCATGCTTGGCTTCGGCCTGATTCCAGCGCTAGTTTCAGAGCGGCATAACCAGGACTATGGCGTCCCCGCCGACCAATCACGATTTCGGCAATCATAATTGGCAAGCCAATACCGGCAATACAAAGCAGGTAAACTAAAACAAATGCCCCACCGCCGTTCTCGCCAGTAATATAAGGGAACTTCCAAATATTACCGAGACCGACAGCGGCTGCCGTTGACGCCAGAATAAAGAGTAAGCGACTCGACCAGCGATTCGCGATAGAGGGAGACTCGTGCATGACTGTTGTTGTCCGTATTTTATTATCGTTTTTATTTTTATAAAAAAGCCGCGTGTAGCGGCTTTTAATCACTTACTATGAGCAATAAATTAATTCATTGCCAATTTATGTGCATCAATTAAAGCAAAGCTTAAACTCACCGTCTCTTCGAGATATGGGTCATCAATTTCAAGATCACTAGGAATATCTTCTACTTTTTCCACCGGATCCATACCTAAGCGTTGTAATCGCGCATTTGCACGTTGAAGTTTCTTCGCTTCTTCTTCTGCTTGCTCAGCTTTGCGTTCGTCTAATACAAGGCTAACCCAAGTTTTGTCTTTTTCAGCTTCGTACTCTTTAATATCCTGAAAAATAAACTTGAATTCAGGGTTGCTCTCAACTTGCGCGTTTAACTTAGTTTGCCATTGGTCGAACTTCGTTGTTGGCAGTATACTCAACGGCTGATACTGCGCGGCAGGAAGCTGATCCCAAGGTAACGCATTCTCTTGACTACTCTCCCCAAACTCTTCGGCATCAATCATCGATGGTAAGGTCAAGTCTGGTTCAACGCCACGCATTTGTGTACTGCCACCGTTAATGCGGTAAAACTTCGCTATGGTGAATTGGACGCTGCCCAATGGCTCTTCATAATTATCAAATGGATACATTTGTAATGCTCGGTGATGCTGCACCGTACCTTTACCGTAGGTGTTTTCACCGATAATCACAGCGCGCTGATAATCTTGCAGAGCTGCAGCAAAAATTTCCGACGCCGAAGCACTGTAACGATCAACCATAACCATCAGAGGGCCATCATAGTAAGTTTTGCCGTCACGGTCGCCGTTGATATCGCGACGCTTGCGACCATCAAGAATTTGAACCACAGGGCCTTTATCGATAAATAGGCCTGTTAACGTAATCGCTTCGGCCAATGAGCCGCCACCATTACCACGTAAATCAATAACGATACCTTCTACATCCTGCTCTTTTGCTTCCGCAATAAGCTTTTCGACGTTCTCAGTCAGACCGTTATAGAAGCCGGGAATCTCAATAACGCCCATTTTCCGACCAGCGTACTTACCCTCTTCAGGTGATTCAATTTCAAGCTTGGCTGCTCGGTCTTCCAACTTCACCTTGTCACGCACAATCGCGATTTCGGTTGGCTTGCTGCCAGCACTTTGATTTGCTTTTAATACTTGCAAGATAACTGTTGAACCTTTGGGCCCTTTGATGAGTTCAACCACTTCATCAAGACGCCAGCCGATTACATCAACAAACTCGACATGGTCTTCATCGCCTTGCGCGACACCAACAATTTTATCGTCAACGGCGAGCTCGCCACTTTTATCAGCTGGACCGCCCGGAACAAGGCTACGAATAACGGTATAGTCGTATTCCGCTTGCAATACGGCACCTATCCCTTCTAGAGATAAGTTCATATTTTGCTCAAATCGTTCTGCGTTGCTCGGTGATAAATAACTGGTATGTGCTTCAACACTGCGTGCGAAAGCATTCATCACGGTTTGGAATACATCTTCGCTGTTAGTCTGTGTCAGACGCTTAAGGGCATTGTTGTATCGTTTACCCAGCGTCTCAACAACTTCAGACCACTCTTTTCCAGCAAGTGTTAAATTCAAGGCATCGTATTTCACGCGTTGGCGCCACAATTCATCAAGTTCAGCGCTTGAGGTTGCCCATTCGGCATCTTCACGTTGAAAATGATACTTATCACCAGCAACAGTAAAATCGAATGGTTGCTCTTCATCGAGTAAAGAGAGCGCATAAGTGTAACGCTCAAAACGACGATCGAGAGATTTCGCATAAAGCGAATAAGCCGCATTAAGTTTGCCGGTCAGAATCATGTCATCAAATAAATGCTTATATTCCTGAGCCTGTTCAACATCGTTGGCTAAAAGAAACATTTTGCTGTAATCCAGCATTTCAAGATAACGCTCTAAAATTTGCTCAGATAACGCATTATCAAGTTCCATTTGCTTGAAGTGATCACGTGTAAAGAAGCGAGCAACGCGACCACTAGCAACCGGATGTTGCTCTTGTGGCTTCAACTGCGGTAACTCATCAGGTGAATGCGCAGGTGGAATCGCCCACGCAGCACTTGAGATGGCGGCAGTCAGCGATATAACGAGAGCACTCTTAAACTTCACACGCTTAGTCATACTTCCCTACTCCTATTTGGTGACAAATACAGCGTTTACATTCACTTTGACCGTCAGGCCGTTTTGAAGTTGCACATAAATGTCATCACGGTCAATTTCTGTTACCTGTCCGGCCACTGGCGAATTACCCGCCTTCACCTGAACTTGTTGACCTACCTTAAGCTCAGACCCAGTCACAGCTTGTAAATCAAGTTTAGGAGCCGCTTTCGGTTTGGTCGCAGCAGGCTTACCCGCGGTCGTTTTTTTCACTGGCCGCTTCGCTCGCGCTTTACGAGCTTCTTGATTGGCTGGTGTTGCTTTTGGTGCTTTCGCAGCCTGCTCTTTGCGCTTTGCCGCTGCCCGTTCTGCCGCTGCGGCTTTTGATTCCGCTAAAGTTTGCTCAGCATGTTGCTGATGCTCTTCTTCAATAATACCAGCCTCAGCACCATCGAGATCAACGCGTTTTGCGCCAACTTTCACGCTACGTAGATAACGCCAACTGTTGGTATAATGCCGTAAAGCGGTACGTAGCCGTGTTTTACTCACCGCCTCATCATTCTCTAAACGGGTGGCTAAATCTTCAAAAATACCAATCTTTAGTGGCTGTGCATCACCTTCGAGTGAAAAACACTGTGGAAATTTTTCGGCAAGATAGGCAATTACTTCTTTGGTATTGGTAATCTTTTTAACGTCAGTCGTCATCTTCATCAAATTCCTGCTGACGTACGTCAGCTAGTTGCTCCATGATATACGCTTGCATTTCTTCACTGTCGAGCCCAAGTAACTCAGGGTTTTCTATCCACTCGAACAGCACGCGGCGTACAACTTCTTCTAATTGGTCTATGCTGTCATCAGCTTCGCTATAATCAACAATATAATGCAGCATCTCATTCATTTGATCGGCTGCCGCTTCTTCTTCACCTTCGAAGAAGTGCATGTCACTATAACTGACTAAATAGGCATAAATATCAAACTCACTATACATAACGGTCTTCTGAAGCACTATGCAACTTAAGCATTAGCGCCAATTGAGTTGTTCAATAAAGCGGCCTAATTTTGTTAAACCATCGGCATCGTCCTGACTAAAGCGCCCTACCGATGGGCTATCTAAATCAAATACACCCACCACGTTGCCATCAACGATCAGCGGCACAACCACCTCTGAATTTGACGCTGCATCGCAAGCGATATGACCGTCAAAATCATGCACATCAACGACCAACTGAGTTTCGCGAGTTGCTGCAGCTGTGCCACAAACACCACGTCCAAATGGTATGCGCAAGCAGGCCACTTTACCTTGAAATGGGCCTAACACCAAGGTTTCCGCTTCACGAGTTAAGTAAAATCCAACCCAATTTACATTTTCAAGAGTCTCATAAACCAGTGCGGACAAATTACTTAAATTCGCAATAAGGTCTGGCTCGCCTGCCGTAATAGCCTTAGCTTGTTCTAATAACAATTCGTAATCAGTGGTATGCATATAAAAAACGCTTATGCCTCGTTTTGATTGTTGAGAGAGAAGCTAGCAATGGTATTTTCGCCTTTTAATTCAGCTTTCATATCACGTTTACTACGTGTTACAAGCTGGCCATCAGCACCAATACGGAAAGCTTCATCAGAGGGACAATATTTTGCCTGATAAGCCATCACAAGCTGTATACAGTGTTCGCGCTGTTGCTCAGATAATTTCGCGCCATCAGGCCACTTACCTAACTCAACGGCTTGTAATAAACGCTCGAATGTTTCTGGCGTAATCGATGAAACTAAGTCGTCAAACTGCATTAATAGCGACTCCTTTTAATGAAAACCAAGCGCACGCGGTTCGCGACGAACCAAACGAGGCCAGCAACCATGAGGCCGTAGGAAATTTTTGCTGCCCACGTTTCTGGTAATGGTTGCTGAATAAAATAATAAGTAAACGCCGCAATGGCGATCAGTAGCGCCAACATCGATTGACCAACAATTTTTTCGCGCTTGGCGGCAAGCATCCGTTGCATTTCCCGTTCGCGTTCTTCGTTAGATAATCCAGAGAGTTTAAATTCGCAGTGTGGACAATGAGTTGCTTTATCTGATACTCGTTTTTTACATGCGGGGCAATCGATTAACGCCATGACAACCTCATTTACTTCAATAATGAATAGGCAATATAAGGGATCTGGTTGGAAATTCAAGCGACACGCGGCGTTTAGATAAATTAAAACCCGCCAAAAGCGGGTTTTAATTTGTTCCTACCACATAGTTACTTGCTGTTCTTTTTTGACTGCTCTGCGTCAAAATCTTGCCAGTAAGCTTTGACGGTATCTTTCATTTCACGACGCAACAGGACAATACCAAGTAGGTTCGGTAGCGTCATTAAAACGATTGCAACGTAAGATAGCGTCCACACTAACGTCGTATCGGCAAATGAAGCGACAAAGAAGCCTGCGACATAAATAATGCGATAAGGCATGACGCCGCGTTGCCCAACTAGATAGACAACCGCACGGTCACCATAGTATGACCAAGCAATGGCTGTTGAAAACGCAAACAACATTAAGCTAATCGGGACAATGTATTCACCAGCTGGCCCCAAAAAGCCCATGCTAAAGGCTTTTGATGTTAGAGCAGCTGAGTGTATCAATGAGTCACCAACAATCACGATGTCTTCTTTCTTCAATTGGCCGTTTTCGATGCGTAACACACCCGTATACGGGTCTTCGCCAGCCACAATAAAGCGCACATTTTCTGCAACTGAACGCGCATGCAACATAGTATAGCCATTGCTAACCGGACGACCATCGCGAACTTGGATAGTGCCGCTAAATTTCTCAATCGTGTTCTCTTTCGTATCATTTAAGTAATGGTAGAGAGCTTCACGATCGGCTTGTTCGGCATCTGAATAATGTCCTGCAACAATATCAAGGTCGGTACGAGAAAACGTATTTTCGTGTTTCTGTGACCAAACACCAGATGACAAAATAACCAAACCGGTCAAAGTACAAATGATAATCGTATCGATGAACGGCTCTAGAATCGATACCATACCTTCTGAAACCGGTTCATCAGCTTTCGCAGATGCGTGTGCAATTGGCGCTGAACCTTGACCAGCTTCGTTAGAGAACAAACCACGGTTTACACCACGATTGAAAGCATAAGCAAAGGTTGCGCCTAAGAATCCGCCAGTTGCAGCAGAGCCAGTAAATGCATCGGTGAAGATAGCGACAAACGATGGACCAATCTGATCGACGTTGAAGAATATGACACTTAATGAGCCAATAACGTATAGAGCGCCCATAATTGGGACGATCTTGGATGTTACGGCGGCGATACGGGTGATACCACCAATAATAACCAAGGCTAACAATATCGATAAAACACCACCCACTAGCATTGGGTCAAAGCCAAAGCTCATCTCCATACTTTGTGCAATATTGTTAATTTGTGGCATGTTGCCGGTACCGAATGAACTAATAATGGTCGCAATCGCAAAAATGACCGCCAACCACTTCATGTTCAAGCGGCGATCCATGTAGTACATCGGACCACCAGCCATGGTGCCATCTTCTGTTTTTACGCGATATTTGTGTGAGAGTGTGACTTCAACAAACTTGGTTGTCATACCAAGAAATGCGGTTATCCACATCCAAAACAGCGCCGCTGGGCCACCTAAGAAGATTGCTAGTGCAACACCACCAATATTACCAGTACCAACCGTTCCCGATAATGCGGTTGATAAGGCTTGAAAATGCGTTGTATCGCCTTCCGCACCTTTTTTATCGAACTTACCAGTCACGACTTTCCAGGCGTGACCGAAGAAACGTATTTGTGGAAAGCCCAAATACAGCGTAAAGAAAATACCTACACCGAGTAGGATATAAGGAAAGTATGCCGCTGAACCGAGATAACTATCGAGTAGTAGCAAAAAATTATTAATGGCTTCCAAGGTGTCCCCCTTGTCGAATTATTATTGTTGTCGTTCGCAATCTAAACTAGCTTGCCCAGATTAACTGCGCAAGCTATTTGCGATTCCGTAAATAGCACTCAGTACGTCAGCACCGAATTGTTGGCTACGATTCGCTGACCAGCCGAAATCAGCATCAGGCAAGTTCGCATTATCTTTGAATGGCATTTCCAAAGTAAATGCTAAACAGTTAAAGCGTTCGCTAACTGCGTTACTTGCCACGGTTAGGTTCGCCTCGCCTGGCTTATCTACTTCATAGCCATATTGAGTTTGAAACTCAGGAGTGATTGATAAGAGAATTTGTTTAAACTTCTCACCTAACTGATGGGTTTCGTTGTTGTAGCTAGGAACGCCCTCGCAACCGGCTAAGAAGTTGTATGGCAATGCTTCGTCACCGTGCACATCAAGATAAAAATCGACGCCAGTTTCTTGCATGGCGTTCAGCACGTAATACACCTCTGGGCTTTTTTCTAACGTTGGCTCAGCCCACTCACGATTTAAGTTAACGCCTGCAGCATTAGTGCGCAGATGACCGCGAACGCTACCATCAGGGTTCATGTTTGGTACAATGTAAAATACGCAGGTTTCGAGCAATTTACGCGCCGCACCGTCTTCGTCATCAAGCAAACGGCTTAAGAAACCCTCCATAAACCACTCGGCCATGGACTCACCTGGATGCTGGCGTGCTGTCACCCATACTTTCGCTTTATGATCAGCCGGCTCACCAACAACGAGTAAGTTCATGTCGCGACCATCAAGCGTTGGGCCTAACAAGACATGCTCGCATTCAATTGACTGCTGAGCCCATTGGATAAGATCCATGTGGCGTTCGTACGAGTATGGCGTAAAGTAAGCATAATAGACGCTTTCTTGATCTGGACTGTGACGAATAACAAGTTCTTTGCCGTTGTACTCGGTTGGCACACGGAACCAAGTTTCGCGATCGTATGAGGCCAGCGCTGAGTAATCTTTCCAACCGTCAGGATAAGCTGATTGGCCAGCGTTAGTAATCGTCATGACGTGTTCAACGCCCGGCTCGGCATACAATTTAAAGTGAAACCATTGATAGAAATCAGATTGGTTATCTTTGCGAATGGCTAATTGAATTGCGCTTGGTTCATTTGCTTCAATAACTTCGATATTGCCACTGTCGAACTGTGCCGTAATAAACATGAAATTCCTCGCTTCTAAAAACAGAAAAGCGCCCTACTCAGGCGCTTTTACATGAATTATTTTACTTCGGTAGGTTCAGCAATTGTTGCCCAGCCATTTGCTCAGCAACACGAACTACCTGACAGCTATAACCGAATTCGTTGTCATACCATACGTACAATACCGCACGATCTTCATCAACGATGGTCGCTTGTGAATCAACCACACCTGCATAACGCGAGCCAACTAAATCGGTAGAAACGATTTCAGTTGATGCGGTGTAATCAATTTGCGCCTGCAGTTCTGAATGTAAGGCTTGATCACGTAAAAACGCGTTCAGATCATCCTTACTCGTCGCTTTATTTAAGTTCAGGTTCATGATCGCCATAGAAACATTTGGCGTTGGAACACGAATTGCGTTACCGGTTAATTTACCTGCCAACTCTGGTAATGCTTTCGCCACTGCTTTCGCTGCACCCGTTGAGGTAAGTACCATGTTCAACGGTGCAGAACGGCCACGACGCTCAGCTTTGTGGTAGTTATCAATCAAGTTTTGGTCATTGGTGTACGAGTGCACTGTTTCAACATGACCATTGCGGATACCGTAAGCGTCATTGATAACTTTTAACACTGGCGTGATGGCGTTCGTTGTGCAGCTCGCTGCACTTACAATTAAATCTTCCGGCTGAATGTCAGTATGGTTAACACCATAGACAACGTTCTTAATATCGCCCTTGGCTGGCGCAGTTAACAGTACTTTCTTCACACCCTTCGATTTTAGGTGCAAACCAAGGCCAGCTTCATCTTTCCAGATACCGGTGTTATCGATGATGATGGCATCGTTAATACCGTACTGGGTGTAATCAACTTGATCAGGACCATCAGAGTAAATAACTTTAATACTGGTACCGTTAGCTTTTATTGCTGAGTTTTCATGGTCAACGGTGATTGAACCATTGAATGGGCCATGAATTGAATCGCGACGCAACAAACTTGCACGCTTCTCGAGATCACCATCACGACCACCGCGCACCACAATGGCGCGTAAACGCATTTTGTTGTTGCTACCATTACGCTCTATTAGTAAACGCGCTAACAAACGACCGATGCGACCAAAACCATACAAAACAACATCTTGTGCTGGAATTTCGTCAGCTTTATCAACGATATCAACCAGTTCACGTTGTAGGTAAGCTTCAATACTATCGCCTTTGCCGGCGTCTTTATGTAAGTAATTAAATGCTAATTTACCCAGGTCGACACGCGCCGGTGCCAATTTCATTTTGCTTAACGCTTCAATAAACGGGAAGCTCTCACGCAAACGCAGCTTCACACCCTCATGGCGACGGATTAACCGATGCGCTTTGATGATGTTAATGGTATCGACGTTTAGCAGCGAACGACCATAAACCAAGATTTCTACACCGTAATTGCGATACAAACGACCAATAATAGGTTGCATCATTTCGGCGTATTCTTGGCGTTCCTGCCAACTTGCTAGGGTCAGATCCTGTTGCTGATCACTCATGAGGTTACCTTTCTGTTACGTAAATTTGACGGTTGCGTGAAAATTGGCGGCTATTGTACTGAAATACTCAGACGAGCGCCAGAATCTCTATAACTACTGAGAAGACATGATATAATTTTCAGCAAAACTAAAGGAGTAAAACTATGTTACGGCGCACCAAAATTGTCACTACACTCGGCCCGGCTACCGATGACCCAGCAGTACTTGAAGCCCTTATAAAAGCAGGCGCGAATGTTGTTCGACTAAATTTTTCGCATGGTGTTGCCGAAGATCATGAACGCCGTGCCAATCTAGTACGTGATATTGCCAACCGTATCGGAACTCATGTTGCGGTGCTGGGTGATTTACAAGGGCCGAAAATTCGTATTTCTAAATTTGAAAGCGGTTCCATTACTTTAGATGTCGGTGACGTGTTTGTTTTAGATGCTGAACTTGATAAAAATGGTGGTACCCAGCAGCGCGTCGGAATTGATTATAAAGAGCTTCCGCAAGACGTAAGCGAAGGCGATATTTTGTTGCTTGATGATGGTCGTGTGCGCCTTCAGGTTGAAGATGTCAGTGGTTCACAAATTACCACAACGGTTACAGTCGGTGGCAAACTTTCAAATAATAAAGGTATTAATCGTTTGGGTGGTGGCCTTTCAGCTGCCGCACTTACTGACAAAGATCTTCAAGATATAAAAACAGCGGCCAAGATCGGCGTCGATTATTTGGCGGTAAGTTTCCCAAGAAGCAGTGCCGACATTCATGAAGCGCGACGCTTGCTCCGGGCTGCAGAAGGTCGCGGCTTGATTTGTGCAAAAATTGAACGTGCAGAAGCAGTTGCAACAGATGCAGCTTTAGACGATATCATTCGTGCTTCAGACGCTGTCATGGTAGCGCGTGGTGATCTTGGTGTAGAAATTGGCGATGCCCAGTTGGTCGGTAAGCAAAAGCGTATTATCGAACGCGCTCGCCAGTGTAATAAAGTCGTCATTACTGCAACCCAAATGATGGAGTCAATGATTGAAAGCCCAATGCCAACTCGGGCAGAAGTTATGGATGTTGCCAATGCCGTACTAGACGGTACCGATGCAGTGATGTTGTCTGCAGAAACAGCAGCTGGTAAATATCCAGTAGCAACAGTGAAAGCCATGGCTGAAATTTGTTTAGGTGCGGAAACGCATCCTAGCGTTACAATCGATAAGCATGATCTCGATGAGACGTTCACCTCAATTCAAGAAGCAACGGCGATTAGCGCTATGTATGCGGCGACTCATTTGGCCGGTGTCAAAGCGATTATTGCGCTTACCGAGTCTGGTTCGACGGCGAAACTTATGTCGCGAATCAATACTATCCTGCCGATTTTTTCATTATCACGTCACCAGGAAAGTCGTGCACGATGTGCTTTATACCGCGGTGTTTACCCTATTGCATTCGACTCAACGAAAAGCGAACCAAACCAACTCGTATTCGATGCTATAAATGAAATCAAATTGCGGGGACACGTTGTACCTGGAGATTTGGTCATTCTTACGCATGGTGATGTCATGGAAACCGTTGGTTCAACAAATACCTGTAAGATTATTGAAGTAAAATAATTAAAGATATGAATTAGAGGCTCGCTTCCTTCTATGGGGACTATGCGGGCCTTTTTTATGAGTTGTTATTTTGATGCGAAATCATTAGCAAGCTCATTCATATCTTCTATATATCCATCAAGTTTTGATAATACACGACGGCGTTGACGATCAGTTAGTGACTCGTACATTTGATACATGAGTGCAATAGTAAGCTGTTGATTGTGTTCGATGTGAGCCACTAACTCTTTCGAACGTAATTGTTGCGGCTGATAAAACAACCTAAGTAGCTCCTGCTCAAAAATTTTTGGTTGTTGTCGCTTTTCTAAGGCTCGTGCAAATTCTTCTAACCACGCGCTATTGTAATCTAGCCAAAGCTCTCGGGTATCAAGTCGTTCCACTACCCAACCATTAATCAGGCGCTCTTGTACTTTCGTTGTTTGCCCTAGCCAGCTTCTGGCGTTTTTCTCTGCGCGCCGGCGTATCTGCTTGACCCTTTCAGAACCATCAACCTCCAGCGACTCCTCTTGTTCCTCACGTTGCTTTTCACGTAAATTGGCCAAAAGTTCAGAAACTTGCTGGTCAGTTAATTGTGGCAGAAACTCGAGAGCATAGGGTTCAACGCCGCGCAGCATGCGCTGCCAAGCAATCAAAAGTTGTTCATAAAGAGTAATCAGATCAGCTTCGGTTAACGTATCGTTGGCTATCTTGTCACGTAACTGCTGGAGCTGTGCTGAGTAATATGGCAGCTCAGAAGTTGCATGCCAATGATGGAGCGTCGTTATCGCTTGATCGACTGATTGTTCTTGCTGGCTATTAAGTGATACATAATCATTTAACTTCCACTCCACCAGTGTATCGGCGAAACGATACCCTAATTGCGTTGAGCAAGCGCTAAGCAGAAGTGTTAGTACAACGACAACTACAAGGCTTGCACGAGGCATAGGGTTACTCCATCAGGAATTGAGGATCAGTTTCTTAATTCTATCTTTGTAACTACGGCTAACTTTTAGTTCTTTACCATTGCGTAAAATTAAATGGTACTCACCGTTCTGGCGGCTACATAGTTTCTCAACGTGTTCCATATTCACAATAGCTGAGCGATGAATACGTTGAAAGCGCTGAGGATTTAACTCTTCTTCTAGCTCCTTCATGGTGCGACGTAAAATGTGCGTTTCATTACAAGCATGAATACACATGTAGTCGCCGGCTGCATCAACCCATTCAATTGAATTAATAGCGACACGCGTGATTTCACCGCTTTCTTTTATCGCAATATGCTCTGGATAACGAGCGACACCAACATCTTCACCACTTGCTAGGCGTTTAAGAATAGCTTCGCAATCTTCACCGGTCGCATCTGCTAATAAATTCAAGATACGATCTTGCTGAACTTTTTGTTCACGGGCGGCGAGATTTTTTTCAATGCGTTGAATACTTTGTGCTAATCGTTCGTGATCAACAGGCTTCAACAAATAATCAATTGCGCGCACTTCAAAGGCTTTAATGGCGTATTGATCATAAGCTGTAACGAAGACAATCAATGGCATTTTATAGCCATGAGCTTGCACTTCACGCAATAATTCAAAGCCGTTCATACCCGGCATTTGAATATCTAAAAACACTAAATCAGGCTGCTCACGTCCAATAACCTCCAACGCTTCTCGAGCGCTAGGACATTCTTGTAAGAGTTCAATTTGCTCGAACTCCTGCAGACGCACCACTAATCCACGTCGAGCGAGTGATTCATCATCGACAACCAAGGTGCGAATTTTATCAGTCATGCTTACTCTACCTGCTCTAATGGAATGCGAATTTCAATGCGTAAACCGCGCGGTTTGTTAGGTGTTAATGTAAATGAGTAATTCTTTCCGTACAAGGCTTGTAATCGTTCACGTGTGTTCGCCAAGCCGACACCGCCTGATTCCGACAAGCTTTCCAGAGGTTTCGTGCAGCCAGGACCGTTATCAGCAACAGTGATCAATAAATCTTCACTAAAACGCTGTGCACGAATAACAATTTCACCACCCTCTTCTAACTTGGCAATGGCATACTTTATCGAGTTTTCAATTAGCGGTTGCAAGAATAAACTCGGTACTAATGCCTGCTTTACATCGTCATCAATATCAACAGTCACCTTCAAACGGTCGTCAAAGCGCACTTTCTCAATATCTAAGTACAGCATTAACGCATCTAACTCACGCTCAAGCGGTATTTTCTTAATCGGTTCGTTATCCAAGCTAAAGCGCAGAAATAAGCTGAGCTTGGACATCATCCGATTAGCTAAATCATTTTCCTTTACCAAAATAAGCGTCGAAATGGCATTGAGTGTATTAAACAAAAAATGCGGATTTAACTGATATCGCAACATCTTTAATTGCGCTTGATGTGCCATCGATGTTGCCATTAAAGCCTTTTGCTTCTCGTCTTGTAGCATCTGGTAGTACTTAATACCAAAATACAAGCCACTCCAGCTCAACATAATGTAAAACTTGGCAATTGTATTCTTAAAATAGAACCAATTACTGTCGGGGCTAAAGCCGAACTTATAGATTTCCCAGTAGGTGGCGTTATCGACTACCGCCCACAACGCCGCACCGAAATAGCTCGCCGTCAGTACTACCAAAATCAACAACCACGGGCTGGCATCCCAAATCCGACGGTAAAGGTATCGAAGTGGTACCGTTAATAGAAACCCCGCATAGGCTCCAAGTAGTAGAATTAACGCATAGATGTCACGCATCTCATGCATTAACGAGCCAATGTAATGAACTAAGGCATAGCCACTCCATCCGGCTGCCTGTAGCACCCAAAAAAAGCGATTACGGTCTTCTAATAGTTGTTTCCAATTGTTCAGCATAAAGCCCCGAATGAGCGAAAGGAATTGATTTCATTATACCGATTAAAATTCGACAAGTGACATCCTTCATCGCAGTTCAACTGCTATATAGCGCGCTTCACCCGTGCTAAGATATTTAACAAAAGCTAATTCAAGCATTTTGAGGACCTCTATGCTGCATTATCTAATTCGTGTTCAAGATGCCAACGCACATACCTTTGCGGTAACAATTGACATCCCTATTGCGCAAGCCCAAGAAGCTATCCATCTAAGTCTTCCTGCTTGGATTCCAGGTAGTTACATGATCCGCGATTTTTCAAAGAACATTATTGCGATACGTGCAGAACAACAAGGTAGCTCACTGCCCATTGTGCATTGTGATAAGCAAACTTGGCGTATCGAAGCGCCTGCAGCCGGCATTGTAAAAGTGAGCTACGAAGTTTATGCCTACGATTTAAGTGTGCGCAGCGCCTATTTAGACCAACACTGGGGCTTTTTTAATCATTCAAGCTTATGCATGGCGGTTGATGGACGTACCAATGAGACGTGCGGCGTCACTATCGCGGCACATGATGGTTGGCATGTGGCAACCGGAATGCCGCGGAAGCAAGGCCATCACTTCGGCCCAGGTGAATTCGAGGCAGCAAACTATGAGGCACTTATCGATTATCCGGTGCTAATGGGACGTTTGGATATTCATGAATTCATTGCTGGCGGAATTAAACATTCCATGGTGTTTGCTGGTCGTCATTTTGGTGACGCAGATAGAATTTGCCGTGACGTAGCTGCCATTTGTGAATACCAAATTGAAATGTTTGGTCAAGAGCCGCCATTTAAAGAGTATTTATTCCTGACCATGGTTGTCGGTAAAGGCTTTGGCGGACTGGAGCATCGTAATTCAACAGCTTTAGTCTGCAGTCGGAAAGACCTTATCTTGCCAGGCAAAGCACAAATAGATACTGATTACCGCACGTTTCTAAGCTTATGTAGTCATGAATACTTCCATAGTTGGAATATTAAGACACTGAAGCCGAAAACGTTTATTCCATATCAACTCGATAGAGAACATTACACCGAGCAATTATGGTTTTACGAAGGTGTCACGTCATATTTTGACGATTACGTTCTGCATCAAGTTGGACTCATCGATGCCCCGACCTACCTCGGCTTAGTTGGTGAAACCATTGCACGAGTTCAACGCGGTGCTGGCGTTGACAAGCAAACCGTTACTGAATCGAGCTTTCATGCATGGACCAAATTTTATAAACAAGATGAGAATTCTCCTAACAGCATCGTCAGTTATTATGCAAAAGGTGCATTAATCGCCTTGTGCCTTGATTTGACCTTACGTCTCGAGTCCACTCAACAAGTCACCTTGGGCAAACTCATGCATGATTTGTGGCATCGCTATGGCAAAACCGGACAAGGTACGGACGATAATACCGTGGTTGAGTTTATTCGCGACAGCTACGGTATTAATTTGTCAGGCTTCATACATCACGCGCTCTACACCACACAGCCGCTGCCAATTATCGAGCTACTGAACAAGTTTGGAGTGCAGGTGAAACGCGAAGTAGGTGCCGACGATAACAGTTATGGCGGCAAACATGCGGCAAATCAATTACCTGTCGCCCTTGGTGCAAAATACAAAGCTTCCAATCAGGGCTTAGAGTTACAGGTGGTTTTTGACGCTGAAGCGGCCCAAGCTGCGGGACTCAGCGCGAACGATAGAATCATTGCAATCGATAACTTGCAAGTCACCGATAGCAATGTCAAAGAAGTATTTGAGCGTTATAAACCTGAACAACAGGTTGTTGTACACGCGTTTCGTCGTGATGAATTAATGCAACTCACACTAACTTGGCAAGCGCCTAAACAAACCAATTATCTGCTAAGTGTTAACGCAGCTCAGCAGGTACAGGGTTGGTTGCAGTTGTCGAAAAATGCTCAATAACTAGAGCTGGGTCAAGCCGTTGATGACGCCAATTGATGCGCCAATCAAGGTGCGGCCCAGTGACTCGCCCCGTTGCACCAATATCTGCAATTCGTTGTCCCTGCTCGACTTCATCGCCAACAGCGACATGGAGTTTATGTAAATGAATGTACGTGCTGGTGACACCAAAACCGTGATCAATAATTAACGTGCCGCCCGAATAAAATAAATCATTCTCAGCAACAATCACTTTTCCAGCCCATGGTGCAATGACCGGGCTGCCGGTTGGTGCGGCAACATCAAGACCAAAATGCGGATTGCGAGGCGTGCCATTGAAAATACGCTGACTACCGTAAACACCGCTAATACGACCTTTCGCAGGCATGATAGCTGGCTTTAAAAAATCTAGGCGGTCCGTTAATGCATCATTTCGTGCTTTCCACACCAAAGCCGCTTCGCGACGCGCGCGCTCTTGCTGTTGCGGATCTGGCGTCACAGTTCGTTGTGGCACACCGTCGACCCGGTCAATCTTATATTCGCGCGGTGCGATTTCAATAACTCGTTTAAACTCGCGACCTTCTTCGGTAAATAATGACAGAGTTTGAGGACCATGTTGGTCGCGCCCAAATCCAAAAACAACACGGTTATTTGGTGTCATTTTTAACGCTTGTCCATTAAGTTCAACACGGCTTGCACCGGTTATTTCAGCGATAATTAAACCACCAGACATTAATGCACCGGACAACTCCGCCTTAGGCGTTTCTGCCGCGACCTCACCAAACCAACAACTTAATGTGATAAGCGCTAACGTCGTGAATTTACGCATAACCAATCGCTCCTTTTCCAACCCCCTCGAACCCAGTTACTTGTACCAATTCATCTGGGTGGCTTTGTTTGATGGCTTGTGCCAGATAGGTCGCGATACATTCCACAGTTGAATCAGTCGGAATGATGTAATTCTCAGCAACAGGTACAAGTAACTCAAACAGTCCTTGATCGGCGGTATAGCTATATCCCACGTGACTTTGCTCAGTGATATGCTTAGCATGTTGCGAACGTTGTAGCTGTTCAATCGGGACCACATCTTCTTCCGAACCTAAGTAAATATCTTGCCAAGCGGACGCCCATTGTTGCTCCAGTGGCTCAGAACGAGTCCCATCTAAGGCAATATAAATGCGCGAACGATGACCATGGGCGATACGTTGGCAGTTACCGTCATGCTTTTTCAAGCCATGTGTATAATGATAGAACGCCCCTGGAATTTCTTCCGCGCGCAAATGAAGCTCTAGACCTTGCACGTTGTCAGGTAGCTCGCGTTTGATAACTGCTCGCAAATAATCGGTTACCGATGCCATAGTTACTTGTTGCGCGTCGATAAAGGCAAACGCATCGGCTGGACAAAATAAATGAATCGAGCGCTGATCAGGCCGCATAAAATCAACCCAATAGCTGTTTCCGTCGTCGTGATGAGTGACTTGTGTGTAGGGATGTTCGGCTGGCACCGCAAGCTTATGATCGACCGCACCATCAATAATGCGCTTGATTTGTTTTTTAACTCGACCAAAATCTAACACCATTGATTGCTCGTTCAGCGAGCCATCTAGAATAATATCAACAATCCAACTTTCTCCTACCATACCGCGCTCGGGGCACAAGTAAGAAAAATCAATAACTGTTAGATCGTTTACAAATAACTGCATAATTGTCTCTAATTTCTCAAAAAATAAGCTCGCGCAAAGTATACCACCGCCTATGGCGTAGCGATAACTTTGATCAATACAAACCAATCATAAATAAGTTTTGCACTGAGCAGCAGCAAAGCTGCACCCATGGCGCGATCTATCCAATGGCTGATGGCCCATAAACGGCGATAGAACGGACCCCACGTGATTAATGTGGCAAGCAAAGTAAACCAGATGCCCGTCGCTATAGCCATGTATATCCCATAAAATAGTTTGACGCCTGTCGGTGTGGCTGGGTCGATAACCGTACTAAACAAAGCCAAAAAGAATAGCGTTGCTTTAACATTCAAACCATTTGTTAAAAAACCAACTCGAAACGCTTTGGCAGCGCTGATGTGATTTCTCTGCGCATGATGCTCTGGTGCTTTATCCTGGCGCGGTTGCGCTTGAATAGCTTGCCACCCTAGCCAGCCTAAATAACCAGCACCAACAAGCAATAACGTGCCATAAACCCAGGTATAACGATGAATAATTAACGCCACGCCAAGCACAGAATAGGCAACATGTAACAAAATGCCGGTGCCAATGCCAAGTGCAACCCAACGGCCGACTTGTCGCCCAAAGCTCATGCTATACCGCGTGGTAACAGCAAAGTCAGGCCCTGGGCTGGCTACCGCTAATAAATGCAGGGTGGCGATAGTTAAAAACTCCGCCCAATAGATTGCTAAATATTCCATTCTGATTTACTTTAAGTTAATTGGTTTTAGCGCTGGAATTCTATGATGAAACAACAGAAACTCCCTTCTCTCAATGCGTTACGCGTTTTTGCCGTCGCCGCTCATGCCGACAGTTTTAAACAAGCTGCTCAGCAGTTAGGTGTGTCACAGTCAAACATTACACGTCAAATTCAAGCACTTGAAGAACAGTTAGGAACACGCTTGTTTCAACGTGATAACCGTGTTCATGCACTTACTATGGCCGGCGAAACTCTCGCTCCAGATCTTCTGCGACTATTCCGTGAGCTTGACCGCACGGTTGACCGTGCCCGAAATATCGGCGATAGCGAAGCCACAACACTGCGTATTGCCCTACCAGAAAGTTTTCTTCGCTGGTGGTTATCGAGTCGACTTGCCGAGTTTTACACGTTATATCCGCATATTCAGGTACAATTCAACACCGTGTCATTATTCCCCGATGCATCAGAGCGAGCGAACATTTGTTCTGATCTGCAACATGAACAGCTAGATATTGCACTGCATTATGGGCAACTTCGCGATCAGGCTTTAAAACAGGTGCCATTATACACGCCAACTTATGTTCCAGTCGCCCCTATTGAAAGCGAAAGTCCATTAGCGTCGCGACCATGGTATGTCGACCAAAAAGCGCCCTACTGGCAGCACTTCAAAAAAGCGCAATCGCATCTCGCGCGGCAGTTGCAGACGCGTCATGTCGGCAACAGTAATATTGCGATCGATTTATTACACGGTACTGACCATATCACCCTCGTTGATCAGCTTTATTTAACCCATCCATTGTTACAGCAATTTGCGAAACATACCGAGTATCAGGTGACGCTTCCAGAACCTATCGCTCTTGCAGTCAAACAGCGTCAACGGCAACCGGTTGCGCTCGTAGCCTTTACAAAATGGCTGCAAGCACGATTAATTAGCTCGCAGGTGGATAGCGCTCGGCTAGACTAATACTATCCCCTGTATGCGTCACCACACGCGCATGTCGGCGATTTAGTTGGCGTGGATCTGACACGCCGCATGAGTGCGCGATAATATTCACGCCGTATTCTAAATATTTATGGTAGTTCGCAACGCGCACACTCTTGTCCGTCGGGTCTAGCCCACGTTGCAAACTTTTGTCGTGTGTTGTAATGCCGGTTGGACACGTGTTCTTGTTACATTGCATGGCTTGAATACAGCCCAATGAAAACATAAACCCTCGCGCAGAAACAACGAAGTCAGCACCAATGGCTATGGCCCAAGCAACATCAGCTGGGGTTATCATTTTCCCCGAAGCTATTACCCGAATTCGCTCTTTGAGTCCTGCAGCTGCAAGCTTATCGATGAGTATTGGTAAACTTTCAGACAATTTTAAGCCAACGTAGTCCATCAGCGGCTGTGGTGCAGAACCAGTGCCACCATCGGCACTATCTAATGTAATAAAGTCAGGAGCCGAGGCCTCACCACGAGCTTTAATCGTTGCGACGAGCTCATCCATCCAGTTCGGCTCGCCCATCACAAACTTGATTCCTGTAGGTTTGCCGGTGATCGTGCGTACGCGATGAATAAAATCGAGCAGTTCATCATTGTTGCGAATTTCCGGGTGCCGATTAGGCGAAATTGAATCCTCCCCCTCAGGTATTCCACGTATTTCGGCAATTTCCGCATTCACTTTTATACCTGGAAGAATTCCGCCTTTGCCCGGTTTGGCGCCCTGACTCAGCTTGATTTCGAACATTTTTACATGCTTATTGGCGGCAATATCACGCAATTTGCCCTCGTGTAACTCGCCATTCGAGGTTCGAATGCCGTATTTGGCGGTGCCAATTTGAAACACAAGATCGCACTCACCAGCTAAATGATAAGGGCTAAGGCCACCCTCCCCAGTATTCATCCAGCACCCCGCCAGTTTTGCCCCTTTTGATAAAGCCGTGACCGCCACCGGTGACAAAGCACCATAACTCATGCCAGATATGTGAAAATAACTGGTTGGCGAATACGGTTGTTCGCAATTGGCTCCAATCGTGACCGGTTCAGGTTGGGTTTTTTCTTCCTCTTGGCGCGGATACGCACTATTGGCAAAAATTATCGTCCCGTTTTTAGTTAAGTCGCGCGTTGAACCAAAAGCGAGCGTTTCTGTCTGCATTTTTGGCCGCTCGATAAACCCAGCTCCGTTGCGCTCGATTGAATGGCATTTCTTCTCTGTCCATCGCATAAAAATATTGGCGGAAGAATTCACCAAGATGCTCGAACACATACCGAAACCGTCCAATAACGGGGAAGTTTCGTCGAATGGTATGGCGGGTTTGCCGCTTATCAATCACGTACATGACAGCCACAGCTACCACGCCGATTAATAACGAAAGTACAAATAAAGCAACTAGCCATTGAGCAATCACTAATAATGTTGTCATCCAGCCATTCACAGCGATTTTCCTTACCATTGTTGGGAAAGCTTATACACAACATATAAAAAGCCCCCGCTTTTGGCGAGGGCTTTTGTTGATTTTATTCTCTTATATCGAATTATCAGAATGTTTAATCGCACTATATACTTCAGCAAAACTCGTGGCGCGAGGATATAAGCGCACAGATTCACCAGTGACAGCTAAAATTCGTAAAGATACAATCATACCGTACAATGTATCGCTCTCAGTTATGGCAATAAAGTCACAACCAGCTTCTTGCATAGTCGCTGCAATATCGCCGATGCGAGCCTGCTTAACCTGTGTCAATGTGATGGATGGTAATCGACGTAATGGTGTCATGATATAACCAACCGTTAGCTCATGCCATGGTAGCTGGAGCAAATTTGCAACGACACCACTTTGACGACCGTGTAAATCGCGTGCCATCAACACTCCGACAATGCTATTTTCGCTATCAATGACAGCAGCATAACGTTTGTCTGAGCGACTTAATAAATGCTCTGCATCGCCGACACCCATGGATATCGGCAATACCGCAAGCTCCGAACTATTTAAATGATCAACCACATGCAACGCACTTTGATGCCAATCTAAATATTTAGGCGTCAAACTCTGCTCAGGCAACGGCAAAAAATGATCAGCAGGAACAGGTTCCCACCGCAATGCGTGAAATTCAGACATAACTTACCTCTGTTTAATAATAATGAATTATTTAGTCGTCAAACTAAGCGACCAACAGAGGTGGGCCTCGCACGTAGTAACGTTGTTTATGCGGTTTTATATCAACCAGATAAATAACAGCGTTAATGCGTTGAAAAGTAACAGAGGGAATTACATGATTCTCACCAACAGCAACGTCATCTGATTCCTCCGACGATTGCCGTTCTGGCGCAACAAACGATGCAAATGAATCTTGTGTGAGCTGATAACCATCAACAGTCGTAAGCGCACCCTGCGGACTGAGCCACAGTAACGACACGACAATGGGAAATAAGCATGCTCGAAATAGATTCACGGATAATCTTCAGTCATTGATATACGTCAAAGATAAGGACGTATCTCGAAGATAACAAGGCGTTGAGATAAAAATAATGAACTTCAAAAAGAATGGTGCCCGGGGCCGGACTTGAACCGGCACGCTGTTACCAGCGAGGGATTTTAAATCCCTTGTGTCTACCAATTTCACCACCCGGGCATTCTGTAAAGCCTGAGGTCTTCTTCAATGGAGGCGGGTCCCGGAGTCGAACCGAGATCCACGGATTTGCAATCCGCTGCATAGCCATTCTGCCAACCCGCCATTGAATTTGGAGCGGGAAACGAGATTCGAACTCGCGACCCCAACCTTGGCAAGGTTGTGCTCTACCACTGAGCTATTCCCGCATCCAGTGCTTGCGCATTCTACTGTCTATTTCGGCGAGGTCAACGACTTTTTCGCATGAAAGCGTTTGTTTGGCTATTTTTAATCCACTTGGCTTAAATCTGACCAAGCAGCGCGCAAATATTCCCACATTGACCATAACGTTAGAACAAATGCAGCATACAATAAAATCGTCGCGGTGACGATAACAAATGTATTCGCCTCCCAAATTAATCCGCCAATGGCGACCATTTGTGCGATTGTCTTAAATTTGCCTAAATTAGAAACCTTCACCTGTTCTTGTCGACCAATCTGCGCCATCCATTCGCGCAAGGCTGAAATCACTAGCTCACGACTGATCATCGTTAACGCCGGAATACTAATCCACCAGCTCGCATAGTGTTCGACCACAACCACCAGAGACGCAGCAACCATGACTTTATCAGCCACTGGGTCTAAAAACGCACCGAACTTGGTAAATTGATTAAATTTCCTCGCTACCCAGCCATCAAGAGCATCCGTAATACCAGCAATTGCAAAAACAAATGCAGCCCAAAAGTGTGCATCTTGACCGGGTAAATAATAAATAATCAGAAATACAGGGATCAGTATGATCCGAAAGCTAGTCAGAACGTTTGGAATGTTCCACATGAATGATTTTGTCCTCTATTCATCACGAAATGCATGGTAGATTGTTTCAGCCAATTCGCGACTAATTCCTGGCACCGCTATAAGTTGCTCAATACTAGCTTGTTTTACTTCCTGTAATCCACCTAGATTTTGCAATAATTTTTGCCGACGCTTGGCCCCTATTCCCGGAATGTCCTCCAGTTTTGAGGTGCGCCTTACCTTGGCTCGACGTTGTCGGTGCCCAGTAATAGCAAAACGATGTGATTCATCGCGAATGTGTTGCACCAAATGCAGCGCGGGAGCGTCAGCCGCAAGCGGCACCGTTTCATGGCTACCGGCAAGAATTAATGTTTCTAATCCAGGCTTACGTGATTCGCCTTTCGCGACGCCAATTAGCAGCGGCGGTTTCACACCGGCCTCATTACCCCAGTCATTAAAATAGGCTTCTGCTTGCGCTAATTGTCCTTTACCACCATCGATAAACAGAATATCTGGAATGGCTGTTTTACCTTCATCGCTTAATAATGCTGCATCAAATCGTCGTTGTAGCGCTTGCGCCATAGCTGCGTAATCGTCACCTGGTGTTATCCCTTTGATATTGAATCGTCGATAATCTGATTTTTTCGGCCCCTGACGGTCGAATACCACACATGACGCGACAGTTTCTTGCCCCATAGTATGACTAATATCAAAACATTCCATGCGTTGAATGGGATTTTCAAGATCAAGTACCTGTTCGAGCTGCTGCAAACGCATTACCATCGTGTTTTCTTGATTAAGCTTACTCTCAAGCGCATTTAATGCGTTTTTTTGAGCTAATACTTGGTATTGTTTTCGCTCGCCTCGTACGTTGTGAGTCATGCGAACTTTTTGTGCAAGCGCTTGTTCGAGTACCTGTAGATCATGTTCAGGATCAAGTACCTGTGCTGCATTTGCTTCGGGCAAAATAATTTCGCGGGGTAATCGACGTCCGACCTGATCATTGAGGTAAAACTGCAGCATAAATGCAAGTAATATTTCTGAGTCGTCGGTATTGGCGGGAACTTTTGGAAAGTAACTCCGACTTCCCTGCACAGCCCCTTCGCGAATGAATAATAGGTGCACAGCTGCGATACCACCGCGACGAATGAAACCAATAACATCCAGTTCTTGTTGATTGCCTGTTACCGCATTACGTTCTTGTACCTTGCGCATAGCTGCAATTTGGTCACGAAATCGAGCCGCACGCTCAAAATCGAGCGATTCACTGGCTTGTTCCATACGTTGTACAAGCTGGTCAATCACCTGTTGATTTTTGCCTTGTAAGAAAGCCTTCGCTAAATCAACTTGTTCTTGATATTCATCATCTGTGCAATATCCCTCGACGCAAGGTGCTAAACAACGTTTCAGCTGATATTGCAAACACGGTCGGCTGCGTGCGCGATAATAAGAATCTTCGCATTGACGAACGGGAAAAATTTTCTGCATAAGGCGCAAACTTTCGCGAACAGCCACGCCACTTGGAAATGGCCCGAAATAGTCTCCCTTTTCACGACGCGCACCACGATGAAACGCCAGCCGTGGGTGTTGATGTGCGCTGACGAAAATATATGGATAGGATTTGTCATCGCGCAACAACACGTTATAGCGCGGTCGGTATTTTTTAATGAAGTTATTTTCAAGAATTAATGCTTCGGCTTCAGTATTGGTAACCGTCACATCCATAGACACAATTTGTTTGACTAAGGTTTGCGTCTTTGGCGTGTCAATATTTTGCCGAAAATAACTGCTGACACGCTTCTTAAGATCTTTCGCCTTTCCAACATATATAACAACACCATCGCTATCGTACATCCGGTACACGCCCGGTTGATGGGTCAAATGCTGAATAAATGCCTTGGAGTTAAATTGCGAATCAGTCATACCTTTGCGTTGGGTCTATTTCAACAAGCCCTGATTGTATCGCAAGATGCGTTAATTCGACATCTCCTGCGACACCAAGTTTGCTAAAAATACGATAACGGAAGGTATTTACTGTTTTACTACTAATATTCAGATACTTGGCAATATCCACTACGCGAATGCCGCGCCCTAGCATTTGGGTCACTTGCAACTCACGATCACTTAGTGATTTAAGTAGCCGTCGAAAGCTTTGACTGCGAGGGTTTTTCGCCAGATATTCAGCAACCTCACTCGCAACATACATTTGACCACGGCTCACATTGGCACATGCCCGTTCAAACTCTTCATAACGAGCATTCGCTAACAAAAAGCCATCTACTTTGTTGGTGTTACATTGAAAATCCAGTACATCTTGAAAATTTTCAGCCCAGAGAATGATCTGAAGATCAGTGTGTCGTCGGTGTAAACGGCGCCAACTTTCTATCGTCCCATCACCTGCAAGTTGACTAGATAAAATGACAGCTGCAAACGGATGATTTTTTACCTCATCACGTAAATCATTTATGGTCGAAACACTTGCTACTACTCGGTATTTATTATTATGTGAGCTTAGTGTTGTATACATTCCTGCACGCAACAAATCACTCGGTATTGCAATGATAAAGTCGGTCATGACGACACGTTCCTTGTGTGGTTAACTTAGCAACTTGTTCACTAAGTGAACTCAGATATGACCTATTATTGACCTAAAATCAACAATAAATTCATAAAATTACATCACAATCAGCGAATAACTTACAAAGTGAAGAAAAGCTAACCAAACACCGTCACGGTTTGTCGGCTGATGGCGACTAATTTACCGTGATCATCCCATATATGCGCATGGGTATGCCCATAACCGTCTGCGGCGTAATCGATATAAGCAACATATTGCCACCAATCATGACTGCTCTTTTGCGAATCAATGGGTTCTGGAAACTCAATAGTCCATGTCAATGAGCTCGCTGGAGCCGGTTCACTCAAATGTGGTAACAACGCTGGTGGCCATGCATCGACTAAACCGAGCAGTAATCCAATTGTCATCGGTTGTTGTTCGTTGCTATATCGCATCCAACCACCAAATTCGCGTGATTTATTGCCCGTAAAAGGCAACCCACCTACCGCTACCGAATAATCGTAATGATGGGTAAATTCAGGCAGCGCTGCTATTTTCGGAAATCCTGGTCCGTGTTCTCGAGAAGGTACTTGTGCTGTTGGCGTATCGGTAACGCGAACAGCTGAAGGGCGAGATCGTCCATAACTAGCTAGGGCAGCAAGGACAACTGCGTTATTTTGCTCAATCTCGACAGCAATTTGCGTGACGTTTTTCCCTTCACGCAATACACGCCGCTTTAACACTGCCGTTCCGGGTTGAATTGGCGCGACAAAAGATACCGTAAATGCACGAAGCGCCTGCTCTGCACTGGCTCCATGATGCGCATGCTGCCATGCGATTGCCGCTGTAATTCCACCAAATAACGCACGCCCCTGCCCCCAACCTTCTGGAAGCTGAATGGTTTGCTCTGCTGATTGATCAATTTGCTTCAATACATCCGTAAATAACATAGAACCTCCAAGTTAGTTATTCGTTATTCGTTATTAGAAAAAGCAAAGACGAAAAACCAAAATCTCCACACCGTAAAGTGAGCAAAAACTGAGCGGTACACACCAGCGAGCCAAGCTCACGAATAACGAATAACGAACAACGAATAACGCTTTTGCCGTTAGTATACACAGGTAAGACCAGATGGAAACGTCAGAATTTACAGGAAGCTAGAAACGAAAAAGCCCGCTCAATTGAGCGGGCTTTCGAGAATAGTGGCGGAGAGAGAGGGATTCGAACCCCCGGTGGGCGCGAGCCCACGCCTGATTTCAAGTCAGGTGCATTCAACCGAACTCTGCCATCTCTCCGCGGTCTTATGAGGTGTGTGCCTCAAGACGAAGCGAATGATAAAGAGGTGAAACACGCTTGTAAAGGAAAAATTTAACTCAAGTGGATCGTTTGCTGGCATTTTATACAATCAGGATGCTTTTTCGCTTGAAAACATTGCCCTGTACCCCCATTTTTACGGTACACTGTGATTAATTCATGAGAATAAAACACAGAATAAGATATTCAGGACAACAACGGAGATATACATGAGTAACCAAGCTCACATTTCAACCTCGCAGCGCAGTGAGACAGTATTACAGACTAATAAAGTATTGCGTAATACGTATATGCTGCTCGGTCTTACCCTCGCATTTAGTGCGCTTACCGCATTCTTATCGGCGAGCATGAATCTGCCTCACCCAGGCTTCATTATCACCTTGGTTGGCTTTTATGGCTTGTTGTTCTTAGTTCACAAAACTGCCAATAGCGGCGTTGGTTTAATTGCAACATTCGCTTTGACAGGCTTCATGGGCTACACCCTTGGGCCTATTCTTGGCATGATTAGCGCGATTGGTCCTGCTGGCGATCAGATTATTATGACCGCGCTGGGCGGCACCGCATTAATTTTCTTTGCGTTATCGGCTTACGTGCTAACAACGAAGAAAGATATGTCGTTTTTAGGCGGCATGATGATGGCGCTATTTGTTGTACTCATTGTCGCGTTTATCGCTAACATTTTCTTGAATATGCCGGCATTAAGCTTGACGTTGTCAGCGTTATTCATCTTGTTCTCAGCTGGTGCTATTTTAATGCAAACCAGTGCGATTATTCATGGTGGCGAGCGCAACTACGTTTTAGCAACCGTAACGCTTTACGTTTCTATTTATAATATCTTCGTCAGCCTATTGAATATTCTTATGGCATTCGGCGGCGACGAATAAGCAAGGAATACCCGTGGCGCGGATTGTCATCGCTTTACATGCAGCTCCTGCTGCTGACACCCCAGCCCAACATCGCAGCCTGTTAGCGTACCATTACGCGCAGGCTGCGCTCGTTTCTGGGCATCAAATTGACATGGTCTTTTTCTACAGTGACGCTGTTTTACATGCAGCTAAGCTCGATAATTCTGGCGAAGCACATCAAGCAGTAACGCAGTGGCAAAAGTTTGCAACGCAACATAACGTACCGCTGGTTATTTGTAATACAGTAGCCGAAGTCGACCACCAAATGACGACTGAAAATTTGGTCGCACCGTTTCAAAATGGCGGCTTAACTGAATTTTCTATGGCTGCAGCAGCTGCCGATCACGTGATCCAATTTTAAAGGTTAGCTTGTGAGTATTGCCGTTATTCAAACCAAAAATGCAAAGCACAACGCCGCCTGGCACGGTCAAGATATGTTGCTCGCATTGGCGAGCATGGATCTCAATCCACAACTCATTCTCACCGGCGGCGGCATAGAATTATGGTTAAACAACCATGATGAAACTCGCAATAATCGTTCACTGCAAAAACGTTATACCATGCTCGAATTATTCGACTGCCCTGCCCCTTGGGTAAATCAGCGAGAGCTTGATACAACGGGTTATGCTGCCAATGATTTTATCGCTGAAGTTAAAATTCTCGACGATGAAGAGTGGCAGCAGCGACTTGCAGAATTAACCAAAGTTCTTACCTACTAAAGGCCAACCATGATTGATACAGCTGCATTAGACCATCCAAAATCAGCGGTTTTCGTGGTACGGCATTGGCCAACAGAGGAATGGCTAGCACAGTGGTTAAGCCCGAATGCAACGCTCATATTGAGTGAACAAGCACTTATGGATGTGCTTAATGACCCAACGCTATTAGAAAGCTTAACGATAACGCCGTATGCGCTGCACAGTGAACTAAAACTGTTGAATATTGATGAAGTGCCGGCTTCTATCATACAGCTTGGTGATGCGCGCTGGGTGGAGCTTTCTCTAGACGCATCAACGTATATCGTGTGGGATGATCCACAAAACTGATTTCTGTCACTGATTAACGAATAGAGAAGATGCATGTTTGAGTTGAACGGACGCCAATATGAAACGGATAAGCACGAGTATTTAGCGAATTTTGATGAATGGTCGCCGGAACTTGCTGAGTATATTGCTGCGCTAGAATCTATCGAGCTGACCGATGCGCATTGGGAAGTTGTTCATTTCGTGCGGGAATTTTATCAAACTTACGATACCAGCCCTGCTATGCGGGTATTGGTCAAAGCCATTGGGCAGAGTTTGGGAGCTGATAAAGCTAACAGTATGTATTTATACAAATTATTCCCAAAGGGTCCTGCGAAGCAAGCAACGCGCATAGCGGGCTTACCTAAGCCCGCCAAGTGCATTTAGTTCGCTAAGTTTGGTTTATGACGCGCTGATTTGCGTCACACCACCCATATACGGCTGAAGCGCCGCAGGAATCACAACAGAACCGTCTGCTTGCTGGTAGTTCTCTAGTAATGCCACCAACGTACGCCCTACCGCCAAACCGGAGCCGTTTAATGTGTGCATTAATTCAGGCTTTTTCGCACCTTTACGGCGGAATCGTGCCTGCATACGGCGGGCTTGGAAATCCCACATATTTGAGCAGGAACTGATTTCACGGTACTTATTCTGCGTTGGTAACCAAACCTCTAAGTCGTAGGTTTTTGCGGCACCAAAGCCCATATCGCCAGTACACAACAATACTTTACGATATGGCAGCTCGAGCAACTGGAGGACTTTCTCAGCGTGCCCTGTCAGTTTCTCTAGTGCTTCCATTGAATCTTCTGGCTTCACCAACCACACCAGCTCAACTTTATCAAATTGATGCTGACGAATCAGTCCGCGGGTATCACGGCCGTGTGAACCAGCCTCACTGCGGAAACATGGCGTATGCGCTGCGTACTGCAATGGTAAGTGACTTTCGTCGGCAATCTCATCACGCCATAAATTCGTCAATGGCACTTCTGCGGTTGGAATCAACGACAGTGGAACCTGATTTTCTGTTGCGCCTTGCACATGGAACAAGTCCTCGCCAAATTTAGGCAACTGTCCGGTACCAAACAACGTGTCATGGTTCACTAAATATGGCACATAAGTTTCTTGATAGCCGTGTTCAGTGGTGTGCAAATCCAGCATGAATTGGGTTAATGCACGGTGCAAACGTGCAATGTGACCACGCAACACGACAAAACGAGCTCCCGCGAGTTTTGAACCCGCATCGAAATCCATACCGTTATTCAACGCCGAAGCCACATCGACATGATCTTGCGGTTCAAAATCAAACTGACGCGGCTCACCCCAGCGGCTAACTTCTATGTTGTCGTCTTCATCGGTACCTAATGGTACTTCCGCGTCTGGCAAATTTGGTACGCCAGCGATAATGGCCTGTAATTCATTTTGAACATCTGTGAGTTCTTGTTTGGCCGCTTCCAATTGCGCACCGAGATCATCCAC
Source organism: Pseudidiomarina andamanensis (assembly GCF_009734345.1). Taxonomy (GTDB): domain Bacteria; phylum Pseudomonadota; class Gammaproteobacteria; order Enterobacterales; family Alteromonadaceae; genus Pseudidiomarina; species Pseudidiomarina andamanensis. The sequence goes on from NZ_CP032551.1 coordinate 662,953, forward strand.
TGCGGCCAACAATGGCGCAATATCTTCGCCTTTTGCTTTCGCCTGGCCAATCGCTTTCGATCGGGAATTACGCTCTGCTTGAAGTGTTTCTGTACGAACTTGCAAGTCTTTACGCTGATTCTCCAGCGCATCAAGGCGTGCAACATCTAATTCAAAACCGCGTGTCGTTTTAAGACGTTCTGCAGTTTCAGTGAGTTCACTACGAAATAACTTAGCGTCTAACATGTTTTTCCCAAATCAAAAGTTATGACTTTAACCACAGCGCTAACAGCACCGCAGCAATGCATCCAAAAGTATTCAAAAGTGCGTACAAAATGGCCTTTAACCAGTCGCCTTGTTGCACCATCAGTACGACATCAAGCGAAAACGTCGAAAATGTCGTAAAGGCACCTAAAACCCCAACGCCAAATAGCAACCACAGCTGTTGGTTCGCGCCTTCTTGTTGAATTTGCCAAGCGAATAAAAGAGCCAGTAAAAACGAGCCTGTTATGTTAACGATTAGTGTGGCGAAAGGAAATAATTTGCTGAGATTAATTAGCCATAATCCCATACCATATCGCCCCATAGCGCCAATGGCTCCACCTAAAGCTACCCACATAAAATTAATCATCTTCGCCCCGCTGCCATGAACTTGTTTGATGCTGCAGGTTCATCCAATTAAGTTTTTCTTGTAGTTGTTTTTCTAACCCGCGATCATTCGGCTGATACAACTGTATCTCTGCAATCGCACTCGGCAAGTAACGTTCGCCGGCAACAAAAGCATGTGGGTAATCATGGGCATATCGATAGTCGACGCCATAGCCTTCGGCTTTATGAAGCGTTGTTGGCGCATTGGTTAGGTGTTTCGGCACTGGTAAATCTGGATATTGCTCAGCCAGTTTTTTCGCTTGATTAAAAGCGTTATAAACAGCGTTACTTTTCGGCGCCATCGCACAAAAGATTAAAGCCTGTGCAATGGCCCGTTCGCCTTCAGCGGGTCCAACACGCGTAAAGGTATCCCATGCGTTCAAAGCAAGCTGTATGGCGCGCGGATCAGCATTGCCAATATCTTCTGATGCAATGGCTAATACTCGCCGTGCGACAATGAGTGGATCGCCACCACCTTGTAAGATGCGCGCATACCAATACAACGCACCATCAGGAGATGAGCCTCGCACTGATTTGTGCAATGCTGAGAGCAATTCATAATAGGCATCGCCTTGTTTATCAAACACTGCTTGGCGGCTACCAACTGCCTCTTGAACAAGTTCTAACTTTATCTGATTACTAACAGCTGCATCAGCGCATATCTCAAGAAAATTTAGCGCGCGTCGCGCATCACCAGCCGCCGCATAAATCAAATAGTTGAACGCATCATCGGCAACCTGCAAGCGCCGCTCTCCAAGGCCGCGTTCCGTATCTTCAAGAGCTTGGCGAAGCACGTGTTCAATATCGGCGTCATCGAGATGCTTTAAGCGATAAACCCGAGTACGTGATAACAAAGCGTTGTTCAGCTCGAACGCTGGATTTTCAGTGGTTGCGCCGACAAAGATAATGGTGCCATCTTCGATATGCGGCAAAAATGCGTCTTGTTGGCTTTTATTAAAACGATGCACTTCATCCACAAACAATACGGTGCGCCGCTGTTGTGACTGAGCACGTTGTTTCGCCGTATCAATCGCTGCTCGAATGTCTTTGACACCGGCTGTCACCGCACTAATTCTATCGAGTGTCGCTTCGGCACTATGCGCCACCATCTCGGCTAAGGTTGTTTTCCCTGTACCTGGTGGCCCCCACAGAATCATGGAATGCAAAAGCCCCCGGTTGATCGCTTCATAAAGCGGCTTACCAGGGGCTAAAAGATGCGACTGCCCAATGTATTCATCAAGCCGCCGTGGCCGCATTCTTGCAGCTAGCGGCCTAAAATCAGGCTCTAAGTCTAAACGACCGTTAGCGTTGGTCATCCACGTCAATGCCTTCCGGCACCTCAAATTTGAATAAATCACGGCTTAACGCACGGTTTAACTGCACGTTATCAAGTTCAATCGTACTAATTTGTCCTTGACCATCATCAAGGATAATACGTTGCAACTGCGCAGCATTGCCTTGTTCATTAAACACCAGTTGCAAACTCTGCGTGCTATCGGCACTTGGCAATGGCTGCAAGGCGTAACTATTAGCTTCTGCTTTGACTTCGTAGTCAGCCCACGCTTGGCTGTCACCATTTAGTAAAAGCAACAACGGGCTCTGTGCTACAGCATCAGCTTGTGCATACACCGTCACCTGCTCAACAAATGGATTGTAATACCAAAGATTCTGACCATCTGCGACCATCAAGGTCTCATCTGGTGCATCGGTTTGCCAATGCAATAAATTCGGGCGAGCTAACGCCATATGGCCATGTAATTGTTGAACCAACTCACCATTCACATCGGTCACTTCCTGCGAAAAGTCAGCTTCTAGGGTTGTTAAACCATCAAGACGCGTCAGCAACGCTTGACGGTCTGCTTCTGAACCTATTGCAGGGAAAACCAAACCTGCGCTCAATAGCGTACCGGCAATAGAGCCTACAAAGACCTTCGAAACTTTCTTAAATACGTTCATAATTTTGTCCGTTACCACTTTAAATTAATCGCGCGGTGGGCGCGGGGCGAGAACTTCGCGTTGGCCGTTATTTCCGGCACTACTAACGACACCTGTCGCCTCCATTTGTTCCACAATACGCGCTGCACGATTGTAACCAATTCTGAATTTTCGCTGCACACTTGAAACCGAAACACGTCGCGTTTCAGTCACAAATGCAACCGCTTCATCGTAAAGCGGGTCACTATCTTCATCGCCGAGATCAAGTTGTTCGCCAGGCAATAAGTTGTCTTCGTCTAAACTGCCGTTGAGAATTTCATCCAGATAGTTTGGCTTACCGCGTTTTTTCCAATCGGCAACCACGGCGTGAACTTCATGGTCATCCACAAAAGCACCATGTACCCGCGTAGGAACACCGCTACCTGGCGGCAGATACAGCATATCACCCTGCCCCAACAACTGATCCGCACCTGGCTGATCAAGAATCGTGCGCGAATCAATTTTTGATTGTACTTGAAACGCAATACGCGTTGGAATATTGGCCTTTATCAAGCCAGTAATCACGTCGACAGATGGTCGTTGCGTTGCCAAAATCAAATGGATTCCCGCCGCTCGAGCCTTTTGTGCGATACGCGCAATAAGCTCTTCAACTTTCTTACCGACAATCATCATCATGTCAGCAAATTCGTCAATGACCACCACAATACTTGGCAACTTCTCCAAATACGGTGGCAATTCATCCATTGAATCACCCGGCTTCCAAATAGGGTCGCGCAACGGTTCACCAGCGTCCTTCGCTTCCTGAACCTTTTGGTTATAGCCTTTCAGGTTACGTACACCAAGGGCTGACATGAGTTTGTAACGACGTTCCATTTCACCAACACACCAACGCAGCGCGTTCGCGGCATCTTTCATGTCGGTAACAACTTCTGTCAGCAAGTGCGGAATGCCCTCGTATACTGAAAGCTCAAGCATTTTCGGGTCAATCATAATCAAGCGAACATCCTCAGGTGAACTCTTATAGAGCAAGCTGAGAATCATCACGTTCACACCGACTGATTTACCTGAGCCGGTGGTACCTGCTACCAACAAATGCGGCATTTTGGCAAGGTCAACGACCACTGGTGCACCTGAAATGCCCTTACCAAGCACCATAGTTAATGGCGATTGGCTCTGTTGGAATGCATCACAAGCTATGACTTCACTAAAGAAAACGGTCTCTCGCGACTTATTCGGTAATTCCAAGCCAACATATGATTTGCCGGGAATCACTTCCACCACCCGCACCGATATGGCACTTAGCGAACGCGCTATATCTTTATCGAGGTTAGAAATTTTTGAAACCTTTACACCTGGCGCCAAATCAAGTTCAAAACGCGTAATTACTGGCCCCGGCTGCACGTTAGCAACCTTCACTTCAACCCCGAAATCTTGCAATACCGCTTCAACAGTTTGACTAATTTGCTGTAATTCTTCTGGCGTTAACGGGTTACCGGTTTTATTTGGCCGATCAAGCAACTCAATCGATGGCAACGGATCGACGCTTAAAACTGGCGCATCGCCACCATCGTCGTCGGTTGTTGTGTCATCAACAGCTGCGGGCTTCTTAGGTTTTGGTTTAAAGCGAGCGTCGTCAGCTTTTTTCGGGACTTCTTTGGCTGCTTTAAAGTCATCTGCATTTTGTTCGTCAAGAAATGGTTCGTCATCGTCTAGCGCCGATAATGTCATATCCAAATCGAGTTCAGGTTCCTGCCGAATTGTCGTTGCCGGCAATGTCTTTTGGCTCGGCGATAATTTCTCAGGAGCCTTCGATTTGTCAGCTTTTACTGGGCGCTCGTAATTTCGAGCTTTGTTCAGCAGTTTTTTGGTTATACCAATAAGACCAAGCGTTCCGGTAATGGTGACCTCGCCCAGCTTATCTGCTAACCAAATCCAAGAAATACCCGTGACTAGCGTTAACCCAGTGCACAAAAAGGTTAATAACAACAGCGTTGTGCCAATCAGATTGAAGTACGGCAGTAATGACGAACTGATTACGTCGCCAACCACACCGCCGGCCGAAAACGAATAAATATCGCTAAAGTTGAGCGCAGCCAGCGCTGAAGCCCCTACCAAGGTGAGTACTAAACCAATTAAACGCAGGCCAACGGCTAAATAATCGAGCTCGAGTAATTTATGCGGCTGACGAAACATCATATAGCCGAGAGAAGCCAACCCGAACGGAATTAAGTAGGCAACAAAACCAAAGGCAAACAGCAACGCATCAGCGAACCAAGCGCCAATAGCGCCGGCAGCATTATGAATACTTCCTTCGTAGGCTGTTTGTGACCAACTTGGGTCTGCTGGATTAAAGCTCGCTAATGCTAAAAATAGAAAGATAGCGAACGCACCGCAGAGCAAGAGCCCAACTTCTAAAACGCGTTGCACACCGCTCATACACTACTCCAGCTCATTGCTTGACTTGCCATAGGGTTCTGTCGTCCTTTTGTTCTGAGCTTCATATTCTTATGATTTTGATATTTTTATTGAAGCTATTGTAACTTGCTTGACCACGTTATACAGCAATTTATCCTGCCTTTTCTTAACCTTTAATCAGCACTTTATTATCGTCTTTTACTTCTTCCATCACGACATAAGTGCGTGATTCGTTGACACCCGGCATGGTTAAAATGGTTTCGCCTAACAACTTACGGTAGGCCGGCATGTCAGGCACACGCGCCTTAATTAAGAAATCGAAATCACCGGCTACTAAATGGCATTCAAGTATTTCAGGTGTTTTTCGCACCGCCTCACTGAACTCAGCAAAGGCATCAGATGATGTACGCGTGAGTGTTATTTCAACAAACACCATTAGGTTAGCCCCAAGTTTAGCGGGATTGATACGCGCATGATAACTGTCAATCACCCCTTCTCGTTCCAGCTTACGCACACGCTCATTACAAGCGGTCGGGCTAAGACCAACGCGCTGTGCAAGATTAACATTGCTGATGCGGCCATCGTCTTGCAGAATTCGTAGAATCTTCCGATCAATTCTATCGATAGTTATTTCCACTGGTTCTTCGGCATTAAACATTGTTTTTCTCTATTTTATGTATTCTATAACTATTTATAGCCTATAAAATGCCATAAAAAAAGTACGAAACACACCTATCTAATCATCTATAATTGCCGCCGAAATAAGTAGCTATCATGAAGCTATGAATCAAACTCAACGACAAGTTATTATCGGAGAAGCACAACCATGCTGATTGGTGTACCTAAAGAAATTAAAAACCACGAGTATCGTATTGGATTAACCCCTGCGGCAGTTCGCGAATATGTTGCCCATGGTCATCAAGTGATGGTTGAGCAAAACGGCGGTTTAGCAATTGGTTTCACCAACGAAGACTATGAACAAGCTGGTGCGACAATCGTTGCTGACGCGAAAGAAATTTTCACCAAAGCCGAAATGATTATTAAAGTAAAAGAGCCGCAGCCACACGAGTGCGAACAACTGCGTGAAGGTCAAATTCTTTATACTTACCTGCATCTTGCACCAGACCCAGTTCAAACTGAATTGTTAGCAAAAGCTGGCGTCACTGCCATTGCCTACGAAACCGTCACTGACCGTAACGGTGGTTTGCCATTGTTAGCGCCAATGAGTGAAGTAGCTGGTCGTATGTCAATTCAAGCCGGTGCGCACAACTTAGAAAAAGCAAACGGCGGTAGCGGCACCTTGTTGGGTGGCGTACCTGGCGTTGCTCCTGCAAAAGTTCTCGTCATCGGTGGTGGCGTGGTTGGTACTCAGGCAGCGAAAATGGCTGTAGGTATGGGCGCCGATGTGACCATTCTTGACCGTTCATTGCCCCGTTTGCGTCAATTAGACGATATCTTCGGTGGTCGTGTAAAAACCATCTACTCAACCGTAGACGCTATCGATGTGTTCTCTCGCGAAGCTGATTTGGTTATCGGTGCGGTACTTATTCCAGGTGCAGCAGCGCCGAAATTGTTAACTCGCGAACACTTACAGAACATGAAACCAGGTTCTGTTGTCGTTGACGTTGCAATTGACCAAGGTGGCTGCTTCGAAACATCGAAAGCGACCACGCACCAAGATCCAACCTACGTCGTTGAAGATGTCATTCACTACTGTGTAGCAAACATGCCTGGTGGTGTTGCGCGTACCTCAACGATTGCATTAAACAACGCAACCTTGCCGTTTGGCTTGGCGTTAGCAAACAAAGGTTTGAAAGCGATGGCTGATGACCCGCACCTATTAAATGGCTTGAACATGCACAAAGGTAAAATCACCTATAAAGCGGTTCATGACGATTTAGGAGCGCAGCTTGGCCTTGATTATCAAGATCCAGCGGAAGCGATTAAAGCCTAAACTGCTTTTGGCGATTGTGCCGGAGCGATAGCTTGACAAGACCCGCAGTGGATTTCCACCGCGGGTCTCTTGTTTCAAAGACTTGTAATGCCTACAATCGACCCCCATAGTGACAAGTATCTAGCCAAAAAATAAAGAACAACGGAGTACCATACTTATGGCTGAAGCCAAACATTGCCGCCTGCTGATCCTCGGCTCAGGTCCAGCGGGTTACACTGCAGCTGTGTATGCGGCACGCGCAAACTTAAATCCTGTGTTAGTGACAGGCATGCAGCAAGGCGGTCAGTTGACCACCACCACTGAAGTAGAAAACTGGCCAGGTGACCCAGAAGGTCTCACCGGCCCTGATTTGATGGTTCGTATGCAGCAGCACGCAGAAAAATTTAATACTGAAATGATTTTTGATCATATCAATCGCGTGGATTTCTCTAGCAAGCCATTAAAGTTATTCGGTGACTCTGGCGAATACACTGCCGATGCTGTGATTATTGCAACCGGTGCTTCAGCAAAATATCTTGGATTACCTTCGGAAGAAGCCTTTATGGGTCGCGGTGTTTCTGCTTGTGCAACCTGTGACGGTTTCTTCTATCGTAATCAGAAAGTTGCTGTAGTTGGCGGTGGTAACACCGCCGTTGAAGAAGCGCTTTATTTAGCCAATATTGCCAGTGAAGTTCACGTCATTCATCGCCGTGATAGCTTCCGTGCTGAGAAGATCTTGGTTGATCGTTTGATGGACAAAGCGACCAACGGCAACGTTACCTTGCATCTCAACAAAACACTAGACGAAGTGTTGGGCGACGATGCTGGCGTAACTGGTGTTCGCATCAAAGATACGCAAGATGGCGCGTTCTCAGAACTTGACGTGATGGGTTGCTTTATTGCTATTGGTCATCAGCCAAACACGGGGATTTTTGCGGAACAGCTTGAAATGCACGATGGCTATATTGTCGTGAAATCAGGTTTACACGGCAATGCAACCGCCACAAGCGTTCCTGGTGTGTTCGCTGCCGGCGACGTAATGGATCATATCTATCGCCAAGCAATTACCTCTGCAGGTACTGGTTGTATGGCAGCACTTGATGCAGAACGTTACCTTGATGGTTTAACCAAAGCTTAATCGCCTTGGTTCAGAATTTGGTTCATAGAGAGAACTCTGGTGTTATTTGAACTGACGACCGATTCGGTCTGGTTTCCATCGCCAGAGTTCGCTTTACGCGAACCTGATGGTTTGCTCGCGTTCGGCGGCGATTTATCTCCAGAACGCCTTATCGAAGCCTATAACCATGGTATTTTCCCTTGGTACAGCTCTGAAGACCCTATTTTGTGGTGGAGCCCCAACCCGCGTACCATATTTACTGCCGAAAGCCTTCACGTCAGTCGTTCAATGAAACGCTTTTTGAAACACACCGATTTCCAGGTGACTTTGAACAATGCCTTTAACGAAGTTATAAAAGCCTGTGCCGATGTTCATGAACAAGCAAATCGCGGCGTATGGATACACCCAGAAATGCAGGCCGCTTATAATGTACTTCATCAATTGGGGCACGCTCATTCGGTAGAAGTCTGGCACGATAGTCAGTTAGTTGGTGGGTTATATGGTATTGGTGTTGGAAATATTTTCTGCGCCGAGAGTATGTTTCACACTCAAACCAACGCCAGTAAAGCTGCCCTGTTAATTTTTGCGCAAGAATTTTTCGATGCCGGCGGCGAATTAATCGATGCTCAAATTCGTAACGAGCATACGGCAAGCCTTGGTGCTCACGATATTTCGCGACAGCAGTATCTGCACAAATTACACACACAAAAGAATACATTGCGTACAAATTTCTGGACACCAACGTGCTTAAAAGCTTGAACAATCACGATAAGCAGTGGCAATTGTCATGAAAAACGGCTAAAATTCTGCCACTTTTCGCGGCGTAAGCCTTATCTACGTTAGCAACTTAATAAAATTTGCGAGTTCATCGCATCATTAGAAAATTTATCGAGGACTTGAATGGCAAAAGAAGACAGTATTGAAATGCAAGGCACGGTATTAGAAACCCTGCCGAATACAATGTTTCGTGTTGAGCTAGAAAACGGCCACGTGGTGACCGCTCATATCTCTGGCAAAATGCGTAAACACTACATTCGCATTTTAACCGGTGACACTGTCACGGTGCAGCTTACTCCATATGACCTAACGAAAGGCCGTATCGTCTTCCGCGCCCGTTAATTCAGGCCACTCGCGGTTCAATCAGTGGTTGAACCGCGCGCCTCCCGCTCTTCAATTTTAAGTTCCAACTGGCCTTTAGCAACAGACACGTTGACCGCACCACCATGTGCAAGCTTACCGAACAAAATTTCGTTCGCTAATGGTTTTTTCAAGTGTTCTTGAATGACACGCGCCATTGGACGAGCCCCCATCGCTTTGTCGTAGCCTTTTTCCGCTAACCAACGAATTGCAGCTGGTTCAAGTTCAAGTGACACATGCTTTTTATCCAATTGTGCTTGTAGCTCACAGATAAACTTATCAACCACCTGCTCTATCACTTCTTGATTCAAGTGATTAAACCAGACTATGCCATCTAATCGATTGCGAAACTCTGGTGAGAATGTTCGGTTAATTTCGGCCATCGCATCTGGCGCATGGTCTTGCTGCTGAAAACCAATGGATTGACGCACTGTTTCTTGCACGCCGGCATTGGTTGTCATTACCACAATCACATTACGGAAATCCGCTTTACGGCCGTTATTGTCGGTCAAAGTTCCGTGATCCATCACTTGCAACAGAATGTTATAAATGTCGCTATGCGCTTTCTCAATTTCATCTAATAGCAATACGCAATGTGGGTGTTTGATTACGGCGTCTGTCAGCAAGCCACCTTGTTCAAATCCGACATAACCTGGCGGTGCGCCAATTAAGCGGCTCACGGCATGACGCTCCATGTATTCCGACATATCAAAGCGAACAAATTCGATTCCCAATACTTTTGCAAGCTGTTGAGTTATCTCAGTTTTACCAACACCCGTTGGGCCGGCGAACAAAAATGAACCGATTGGCTTGTGTTCTTGACCTAAGCCTGAGCGTGATAATCGAATTGCGGCAGTGAGTTGATCAATCGCTTGATCTTGCCCAAACACCACCAGCTTCAAATTGCGATCGAGTTTTTTCAAAATCTGCTGATCACTGCGTGATACAGACTGCTCTGGAATGCGTGCGATTTTCGCAATAATGCTTTCAATATCTTGCACGCCGATGGTTTTCTTGCGCTTCGATGGCGGCAGTAGACGCTGACTAGCGCCCGCTTCATCCAGCACATCAATCGCTTTATCTGGCAAATGACGCTCGTTGATATAGCGCGCTGACAACTCCGCCGCGGCACGAATAGCCGGCTGGGTATATCGAATGCCATGATGTTCTTCGTAGCGCTCTTTTAAGCCCTGAAGAATTCGCGTGGTGTCGTCAACTGATGGTTCCGCCACATCAATCTTCTGAAAACGGCGCACCAATGCACGATCTTTTTCAAAAATATTCTTATATTCGGTGTATGTGGTTGAGCCGATACACTTCAGTTCACCGCTGCTCAACAACGGCTTCAATAAGTTAGAAGCATCTAACACCCCACCACTTGCCGCACCTGCACCGATAATGGTGTGAATTTCATCAATAAACAAGATGGCGTCAGGTTGTTCTGCAAGCTCTTTTAATAATTGCTTAAAGCGCTTCTCGAAGTCGCCTCGGTACTTCGTACCAGCTAATAAGCCGCCCATATCCAATGAATAAATAACCGCGTTTTGCATGACCTCTGGCACATCGTCGGTAACGATTCGGTGCGCTAAGCCCTCGGCAATCGCCGTTTTACCCACACCCGCCTCACCAACTAACAATGGGTTATTTTTACGGCGACGACATAGCACTTGAATGCAGCGCTCGAGTTCAAAATCACGCCCAATTAATGGGTCGATTTTGCCTTCACGTGCTCGTGCATTGAGATTGGTACAAAAACGCTTTAAGAAACTCTGTTGTTCTTCGGTTTGCGCTTCAATGGTCTCGGCATCACTACTATCAGTTTGCGACGACTCATCATCAATTTTAGTCATCCCATGTGACAAATAATGAACCACATCAAGTCGTGTAATATCGTGCTTATTTAATAAATAGACAGCGTGTGACTCTTGCTCGCCGAAAATTGCGACCAGCACGTTGGCGCCGGTTACTTCGCTGTTACCTGATGACTGAACGTGGAAAACCGCGCGCTGTAATACGCGTTGAAACCCAAGCGTTGGCTGCGTATCGGTGTCAGCACTTTCATCATCAAAACTCGGTGTACTACGATCAACATAGCTCAATAATTCTTGCTTTAACTGCGTGAACTCAAGCCCACAAGCGCGTAACGCTTGCGCTGCCTCTGGATTATCCAGCAACGCTAACAGGAGATGCTCCACCGTCATTAATTCATGACGATGATCTCGGGCTAACCGAAACGCATCATTTAACGTAATTTCTAGCGCTTTATTTAACATGAGCTACTCCTTAAAAGGCTCAGTGCACAGCTTGCAAGCCTCAGGCTTTTTCCATCGAGCATAACAACGGATGCTGATGCTCGCGGGCGTACTGGTTCACTTGTACTACTTTGGTTTCTGCGATTTCTGCAGAATAGACGCCACAAATGGCGCGTCCTTTATAATGGATGGTCAACATGGTGTCAGTTGCCCGCTCTTGATCCATCCGAAAAAACTTAATTAAAACCTCAACGACAAAATCCATTGGGGTGTAGTCGTCATTATTTAATATCACCTTGTACATTGGGGGCGGCTGTAGCTTTTGCTTTTCAGCAACCCTTTCGCTGCCTTGTTGGTGATGATCTGCCATACCCATGGATGACCCTTTCTTTATATATAGTAGCTATTTGCGCAAATGGCTTAAAAATTTGTAAGTTCGGTGAAAAATACCCACCATGAGACTAAGTTTGTTCACAAAACAATCAAAAAACGGCTTGACTATCACCAGAACTCACCTAGAGTAAAACATGGTGTTAACAAAGCAACATTTCAAGTGTGTCAAACACGTCGTTTCGTTAGCAACCATTCTAACAATAACTAAATTTTAAATGCAGAATAAAGGATGTAGAAGTATGGCAACCGGTAAAGTGAAATGGTTCAATAATTCCAAAGGTTTTGGCTTTATCGAGGCAGAAGATCGCGAAGGCGATATTTTTGCACATTACTCAACAATTGATATGGAAGGCTATCGCACGCTGAAGGCTGGACAAGACGTTGAGTTTCAACTCGAGGAAGGGCCTAAAGGTCTTCATGCAACCAACATTATTCCGGTGCAAGGTAGTAAGTAAGACGCCACACGCACCATATAAAACGCCGACTTTAAAGTCGGCGTTTTTCGTTTATATTGGCGCTGACTTAACTATCAATACCGAAATAGCGGCGTAATTGATCACGCAGGTTCGGCGGCGTGCCGTGAATCGTCAATTTATCGGTGTGTGGATCATATTCAACCCGAGCACCAAGTAGCTCTTGGTCAAAACCGACACTCAAGCCACCACCCTGCCCTTGAAACTTCACGAGTTTACGCAACGTACCTCTATCCGCTCGAATCTCTTCTGGTAACGGTTGTGATTGCTCAGCAGTGAAGTCAGCAAAGCTTCGCTCAGTCGGCACGGCTTGTTGTAACTGTTCAGATAAATCTTTGACTCGCACCGGCTCATTACTTTTCCATGAACTGTCGCAGATGTCGTATACCGATTTACGCAATGTATTCGCCTGCTCCGTCGGTAACTCCGCCGCTTTCACATAATCGTGCAAGCTCTCAACTAAATGTTGTGACTGCTTCTTCGCATTCAAACCTTCTGCACACCCCAAAAAGTCCAAGAAGAAATCAGATACTTTACGTCCAACTCGGCCCTTAATAAATGAAATATAGGTGGCTGACTCCGGTTCTTCCTGCCATTCAGTAAGATTAATGGTGGCGGCTAATTGAACTTTATTGATATCAAGTTGCGATGAACGGTCCACCGATAAATCAGGCGCTATAGTGACACCATCTTTGCTTGGCAAAAAAGCGACAACTAAATAATCTTGTCCTAACTCGGTATAGCTGGCGATAACCAAAAAACCATCTTCCAAAATGCCATAGTGCTGTAGCTGTTGATGAAGAATCTTTGCTGCTTGTTGAGAAAAACCAATAAACTCATCATCGCCACTTCGCCAAGCTTTCAATTTATCCGGGAACTCACTTATCTGATGTTCTTCCGCATCATCGTTGACGGGATCAATAAAGCGCGCATAGCCTTTACTTGGTTTCGCGTTATAAACTTCCGTTAGCTCACTCAATAACAGACCAACTTCGTCATTAATAGCCAGAGTTGCTGGAGCAATTCGCAGACCAATCTGCCCGTCGTTGGTATAGAATTGATGGATAATGCTATGTTTCACATCAGCTTGCATGTTATCTCGGTGTCCTCTGTGATTCCCTGTGATACTATGTGCGCTAGTTTAACATGTTGAGATTTAAAACCATGCCGATTGTTTCGAAATACGATGTAAAAACCCAACAACAGCTGCTTGATGCGGTAATTGATGTCTTGAATCAACATAAAGCGCCAACCGATTTAGCTCTCATGACGCTTGGTAACGCCGTTTCAAATATTATCAATGCTAGCTATAAATCCGAAGATGCGTACAAGGTTGCTGAACAATTTGGCAAAGTACTGCTACAATCGATGCAAAAACAAGCATAAAGGTTTAGTCACCGCATGAAACAACGTAAACAACGTCGCGATAAAATTGCTCGATTAATTAGCTGGGGCCACTGGTTTACGTTTTTCAATATCCTACTCGTGCTCGCAATTGGCACACTCTATATTGAAGCCACCGAAGCGCCAGGAAGTGCGCTAGGCGTTCTTTATCTGATCATGAGTTGGCTGGGACACTTTGCATTTTTGCCGTTCATTGTTTTTATTATTCTTATTTTTCCGTTCTGTCTTCTCATTCCATATACCCGAATTTTGCGTGGTATCGCCACTTTAGTCGCCTCGTTTGGGCTGATAGCGCTGGTCGCTGATGCGCTGTTCTATAGACAATATGGCTATCATTTAAATACCTACTCGTTATCGCAGTTGGCAACTGACGCTGAAACAGTATTCGCAGGGGCAAGCTTTCTCATTCTAATAGGTATGCTACTCATTTTTGTGGTGCTGCTTATTTTCGAACTTGGCCTGGCCAATATTGCGTGGAAAAGGCTTGACCAATTACAACAGAAACATTGGGGCAATGCGTTCAGCGCCGTTTTCGTATTGTGCTTTTTAACCAGTCATAGCATTCATATCTGGGCTGATGCGGTGTTCTACACCCCTATTACCAAGCAAGATGACATGTTTCCGTTGAGTTATCCCACTACAGCAAAAACGCTCATGAGCAAACACGGATTGCTTGTTGAACAACGCCTTGAGGCGACTGAAAATCTTATTCGTCAAGGTACAGCAATTAAATTGGCATATCCGAGCCGCCCACTGCAGTGCGCGCGTGTACCTGATGCACCAAATACATTGGTGATTGCGCTAAACCAACTTGACGCAGCTACCTTAAAAACGTTGTTACAAGAGTTTCCAGAATTAAAAGCATATGAAAGCTCAGTTCTTGGCCATCGTGATAGCACCAGCGGTCTGTTTGAACTCATCTATGCACTGCCTGATCTTTATCAAGCACCAATTCAGCACGCAAACAAACAACCAGTCTATTTTTCTACGTTACGCGATTATCGGGTTGAAGTGACGTTACAAAATCAATTGCAATCGTCGTCATTACCGGCCGCACTTGACGCGTTTAGCGCTTTTAACTTACCTGAGCCGTCGGCGTATATTGGTATTGCTGCAGCAGACACTATGACACCAGAAATGAAACGTGTTCTACGTCGACAGCTCGATCAACACACAGAAGTGGTGATACTAGGTATACAACCACAACAGCCGGAACAAAAAGAGGCGCAGTCTATTTCAGCCATGCAAGTGCCGTTGCTCTACACTGAGGGGCTATCGTTAAAATCACAGCCGTTAGTGTTACTTACCGACATCATGCCAACCGTACTAGCGCGTTACATTAATTGTGTTGATGAAGCCGATGCGTATTCTATTGGCATTGATTTAACCGAAGAACAACGTCGCTTGCCTGTCATGACAAGTTTCGGCCATGACCTTGTTGTTTACGATGAAGAAATGACATCAATTATTAAGGCCGATGCAACTATTCGTACGTTTGATAATGTTGAGCACAAATTATTACCAGGAGTTTCTCCTGCAACACCAGTTTTAGTTGATGGTATTCGGAAATTGAAACGCTTCAGTCAAGAGCAACAACCAAACCCTATTGAGCAATAAAGCATCAGTTGATGCCCTAGCCTCTTGCCAATTCAGTGGTTATCGGTAATATAGCCAGCTCGGTCGGCGTGTAGCGCAGCTTGGTAGCGCACTGTCATGGGGTGTCAGGGGTCGCTGGTTCAAATCCAGTCACGCCGACCAATAAATTCTATTACTCTGCGAAATGGTATTGATTGCGACCGCTCTCTTTTGCTTGATACATGGCAGCATCAGCAATCTTCAACAACTGTTTCGGGGTATCAGCATGTTCGGGGTATAACGCGACCCCCATCGACGCACCAATCTGTAATGTCAGCGTACCAACACGAAATGGCTTTTGCAGCGCCTCAATAACGTCAGAAGCAATTTTCTCGATATCGCTTCGTTGTTGAATAGTCTCAATTAAAATAACGAACTCATCACCACCCAAACGCCCGACAATATCTGAAGAACGCAGACATTCTCGAACGCGCGGACCAATCGCTTGCAACAGCGCATCACCAACATCATGTCCGTATGAGTCATTGACTGGTTTAAAGAAATCCAAATCAAAAAATAAAAGCGCACAGGATTGATTCGACTGGTGCGTTCGTTTGATGGCATCATCAAGATGCTGAAGCACAGCAAAACGATTAGGGAGATGTGTGAGCGTATCGGTTAACGCCAGTTGTTGCATCCGCTCTTGGTCGTGTTTTTCGGCAGAGATATCGTTAAAAATATGAATGAGCTGCAACGCATCGTCATGATTATTCCGCACAGGCGTTATGGTTTGTAATGCAGGAAAAACATCGCCACTCGGCTTTTTGTACCAAACCTCACCCTGCCAGCTATCATTTTTTTGAATGTGACGTCTAACCTGACGTTGGATATCATCAGTCATTCGATTGTCGTCGATAAACGTCAATAAACAGGTGCTTTTAACCTTGTCCACTTCAACATCAAACAGCTGCGCAAATGCTTTGTTTGCGCGTAAAATAACCAGCGCTTTATCAGTAATCACAATGGCTTCCTGAGCTCGCTCAAAAACTGTATTGGCGAGTTTTAACTTGCGATTCGATTCATGTAATAATCTGTGTTGTGTTAACTGAGCGCGAATAATCGGCTGCGAATATTTATGCAGCAACCAAGTGCCAATTGCTACCGTCAAGAATATAACCAACGCGATCGAGACAAACTCGGTAAATAAAGCTTCAAATAAATTTGCTTGCGCATGAATGACGACTAAGCCCCACGCTGAATCTTGAAATGGAATAAAATAGTGTAATCGAGTGTCTTCTTTTGATGTATCCCGATATACAAACGGAGCATTGCCGTAGGCAGCTATATAGAAATTCTCGTTAGTGCCGAATTCACGTTGCTTTAATTGATTCGAAGTTTGATCAAATTCGATGTACAACCGCTCACGAGAATTCACCAAACGAAAATTAGTACCGTTTCCGAATGTGTTTAATTCACGCAAAATATCAATGATCTCGGTGGGTCCAAACAACAAGATATCGATACCAATTGTGCGGTTGTTATCATCGGCTATTGGTGCCGCTGCAGAAATAAAAAGATTGTCCGCTAAGGTCACGTAATGCAAACCGTAGGGTCTTAATTGCTGCGGGTCAAAACTTAATTCAGTGGCAAAAGAATTCCTCGCCGGACCACTATACTGGGCAATCACTTCGCCAGTATTAGTCATTCGAATACCAACAACTAAATTCGGAATAAACGCCGCCGCATCAGTAATACGCACACGTGTTTCTTGTTTAACTTGTGCTGAATCTATCTCACCTGCGGTGTAGGCAATTAGAGCCTTTCTAATTTGGGTTCGACTGGCAAACTGTTTGGCAATTGATTGATAATGTTGAAGCTGTTTTTGCACCGACATCGCCTGCGCTGAGGCATAGGCTAAACCGGTTCGGTCTTGTGATTGAGAAATATAATAAGACAGTGGAAGAAATGTCATTAAACTTGCAACGACACCAGTCAGCAAAATACCCCATACGACTTTGCGAATAAGCGTTCGATATTTTCCTGAAATGTCTGTAGCAGTTTGTCGCACCGCATATCCTTAGGCTGGTTTTTGAATGACTGCGTTACATCCTTTAATTGGTCTTAGTATAGCTAACTTTGTAAAACAATTACTCAGCTAAATGTAGGTAAGAGGTTACCCACAACGGCTAATTCGCCTGGCTCCAAAAACCGCGACAAAGTTCGGTCACATCACGCACACACTCTTGACGTTGTGCGTCGCGCACAAAACTGCGCTGATTCAAACTCGACCATTGCGGGTGTCGACGTGCTAATTTTAAACGTCCTGACAATGCCCGCAGAAATTGTTCGCGCAATTTCGAAGACTGCGTTACTAGCAATAAATCTTGTGAACCGTGGCCACGTGTTGCTAATTGCTGTAATAAATTCATTTGCCGCAGTGTAAGCAGTTTTAGAATCTCATCATCGACAATCAACTCACGCTCACCTTTGAAGTGACCAAGCAGTTTTTTTCCGTAATGGTTCCAGCCCTGCCAAATACCGCCAATAGCAGCGCCTAGAGCTGTACCAGTACCTAAACTCATCCCGCCAACCATCAAATCAATACCGGCACCAATCGCCGCACCACTGCCAACACCCACACTGGTTTTAATTCCAAACTCTTTCAGTGTTTCTAACTCAAACAGGTCGTCTTTCCATGTACCATCAGTCAAACGAAGCTGTTGTAAGCGAACATGTTCTAAACGAAACGCATAAAGCGCTAACATTTCAGTGACACAATTACGCTCGCGTCGTTTTACTAAATTCTGCATTTGCTCAACGATTGGCTTAAGTTGCGCATCACCAAAATCAGCGTTGACTTGCTCGTGAAATGCGGCCACATCAACAAGTAGTTCGGCTATTTGAGTTAACCCCGTATTTAAACGATGCGCCCGCTGCTGCGTGCGATATTCAGCGAGTTGTTCAAGTTGCTGCTGAAAGCCAGGCACTATCGCACTAAGCCGATTAAACAAGATAGCTTCGCCCCCTTCTGGAGGACTCACCGCATCGAATTCAATATGCGCATGCAGATTAACTTTGGTAAGAGCCAGCTTCCATTCGTTCACATTATTTGGTTTTTGTGCCGTGAAGTTCAAAATTGGCAGTATCGGCTTGCCACAACGCGCAAGAACACTCAGTTCGTCTTGATACTTCGGTAATACCGGATCACGTACATCAATGACATATAACGCTGCATGACATTTCAATAACTGGCGCAATACCTTCGATTCTTGTTCGAATTGTTGTGCTGCCGCCATGGTGTTTAGAAAGTGACGAACTTGTGCTGGACCATCGTGGCGAAAGTTTGATTCGCTCTTTACCAAGTGTTCGTACAAATCAGAACCGGCTTCTAACCCCGGCGTATCAAATAAGCGCAGTAATAATTGGCCATCCGCATCAACATCGATGCTGGTCACTTCACGAGTTGTACTTGGACGCGAATCAACCTCGCCGAATTGGCTATCATGCAACAAAGTTCGCATTAACGAGGTTTTACCGGTATTTGTGTGTCCAACTACGGCGAGCATGAGTGCGTTTACTGTTTCCATGTTACGCCCTCCTCGGTTAAGCAATCTTGCCAATGCACAATACGTCTCTCGTCAGTTTTATCTGGCACGACTAACAGCGCTTCAACATTCAAACAATATTGCTGAAGCAATGTTAAAAATCGCATCGCCGCTCGGTCTGGAGTTAATCGAGCATTCAACCGCACTGTTAAGCGAGCAACCGGATGTTCATCTAAACGCGCCAACAGCCGCTGCTTGTCTTCACTTCTAGCAATCACACCTGCATACCAACTTTCTTTCTGATGTTGCTTCAACCAAGCTGAGTCGGCTTCATGATCGAGACTGATCACTAGTTCACCTTGGCCCGGTTTTGGCGTGCGCCACTGCGCGTTGTCAATCCCCGAAACATCGCTATCCGCATCAACCAACTCGGTTGCTGCCGATATCGTTAATTTCCGAATAATTGGTGCGTAACCCGGCAAGGTTAAATCAATGGTCATTTTTCGAATGCGCCCAATCAAAACAATAATAGAGCCAATCAAAAATAGGAATCGCCAGGCAACACCATAAATGATAACGCAGCTGAGCAACCAACGACCCGCTTCAAGCTGAGCACTCTCACTGGGTTTGTCCCACAGTGCCGCAACCGACGGCGCATCAACACCAAACAAGGTCGGAATTAAACCGATTACACTTACCCATGTTTGCAGGGTTTCAGCAGGCCAGATAGTAGTTGCCCAAGTAAATACATACGCACTGGTGCTTAAGTGAAAAAACAAGACAAACCACACCGCTAACATGAACAGCGTCCAATAGCCGTGGGTTAACGCCGAACCAGCTGGCTTTGTTAGTCCGTACTGGTTGGCTATGGTGAGCAAGGTATTATTGAACTGCTGGTTATACTGGCGCTGTCCAATGTGTTCTAGTGCCCACAGTGACACACGCCCCACCCAGCCAAAGCTATCTTTAATAATCAGAGAAAAGCACCAGAGTAAAAATAAAATGATGTGTAAACCCAATAACATCATTAAGGCGTAACTTAGCGAGATAGGCTGTGTAACACTTAATGTGCCACGCACAATGGCAACGGCACCAACAATGGCAAATACGCTGAGAAGAATTGCGATGAGTCGTCGAAAGTGGTCCCACACCCGTAATTGATGCACAAGCCCAAGTCGTGCTGCTAATAATTCGGCACGCTTGAACACCCGCTGTTCCATTGTTGGTAACTGGCGAGCTTGTTGTTCGATGGCATCGGCGCGTTGAAAGCCATTTTGTAATTCATGGCGGCGAACGAGTTCCGCCATCCATACTGAACGAAAACGAGAGAATATTTTAAGCATTGAACCGCTGTCTATTTAGCTAACTACATTGTAATTATTATTTTGAATAGCCTTCATTTAACCTGAGAAGCGGTCGATTTACAACGCTTGATTCCGGTATTTCTAACGAAGATTTATAATTGCGTGCGTTGGCGGCAAGTCGCTTCAGATAAGTCGTAATTCACACTAACATAATGGTCATTTGGACAAACCAACCGTTCTGACTCTTTCTTATTATTAGTGGATAACTGCGTTAATTTTACCGCCCAATCATTTAAGTTTACGTTAGGGGTAATATCGATCTGTTGGTCGCGGTTATAGTACTGAAACGCAACGCCGCCGAAGATAAGAAGCAACAATAATTTGCGCATGGCTATTTCCACCTAATTTACAATCAAATAAGAAAATGGCAATTTTGCCCTCAATGCAGCATTGAGTCTAAGCAAAACTTGCTATTTGCACCGTAAATTTACGGTAAAGCCAGTGTAAATTTTGGTCTGTATTTTTAACTTTATGATTTCGCTTGAGTTAACTTAACCGCAGTACCATAGGCTAATAATTCTGCTGCACCATGCGCAAGCATTGAAGTACTGAAACGCACATCAATCACTGCGTCGGCGCCTAGTGTTCGAGCTTCATCGACCATTCTATCTAAAGCCTGTTCGCGGCTCTCGCCAAGCAGTTTGGTGTAATCATGAATTTCACCACCAACAATATTTCTAAAAGCAGCCAAAATATCTCGACCAAGATGACGCGCTCGAATGGTATTCCCGCGTACTAAACCCAGATGCTCGGTAATTTTAAACCCAGCAATATGGTCACTACTCACAACTCGCACGTGTTTCATAATTGTACCTTCTTGTACCGATCATTCTTAGCGGCAATCCATCGTTGGCGTGCCACTGCTCCAAACAAGAGTAAAAACCCAAGCCCTAAACTGCTAGTGACGAGTTTGAGTGCCATCGGTATCGATTCATCCGACCAATAGCTAAAAATTCCATATATCGCGAGCAAAGACAACGTGGTTAATACAAGAACCCATCCCGCGATGAACGCCCATCGACTCGGCTTATCCTTGTCGAATTTCGCCAGCAGTTGCCCATCATCAAATTTCGGTATCGCATTGCGCAGTTGCTCTCGCATACCTTGTAACTCTTTTAATTCGCTCTGACACCCCGCACACTCGGCTAGGTGATGATGCAATTGTTGCTGCTGCTGTTGCGTCAATTCATTATCCATGAAACCAGAAATTAGCGTTGCTGCCTGTTCGCATGTTAAACCACTCATTTTTCACCTCGTTGCAACGTCTCTAACACCTGTTTTAAAGCTAGCCGGGCGCGATGTAACCGCGACATAACGGTACCTTGTTCAAGCTGCATAATTTGGGTTATATCGGCATAGCTACAGCCATTAATTTCACGTAAGACAATAATTTCGCGCTGTTCAATCGGTAACTTCTGAAGCGCCATTCTTACCATTTGTTGGGTCTGCCAAGTTTCGAACTGGTGTTCAGGCTCAATCATGGTTGGCGCTTGCTGCTCATAATCTTCGCCCCCTAAGCCTTGTTCTTTGCGCTGACGCCGAATGACGTCAATCGCCGCATTATGAACGGCGCGCAAAAGCCAAGCTTTCAACTGGTGTTTATCAGTTGGCATATCGGTAACCGTCAACGCTACTTCTAACACCTGTTGCACACTATCGGCAGCACGCTGCTCGCATTGCTGGATAGCCATGGCATGTGTCATAGCATCGGCTATCAATGGTTTAAGCAGCGCCAAGCGTTCAGACATATGAGTTCCTAATTAAATAGTCGCTTACCTATAAAACGAATGAAGCAGTGTGTTTATTCCCTCAAATACAAAATAAATTTTGGTTTTAATTAATCTGGAAGAAAACCGCCCGATTGACGCGCCCATAACTGCGCATACAAACCGCCATGAGCCAGTAACTCTTCGTGGCTCCCTTGCTCTACAATTCTTCCCTCATCCATCACTACTAATCGATCCATAGCAGCAATGGTCGATAAACGGTGCGCAATCGCGATAACGGTTTTACCTTCCATTAAGCGATACAGATTTTCTTGTATCGCCGCTTCCACTTCGGAATCGAGTGCCGATGTCGCCTCATCTAGAATTAAAATTGGCGCATCTTTTAACATGACCCGAGCAATCGCAATACGCTGGCGCTGACCGCCGGATAACTTCACGCCACGCTCACCAACGTGCGCGTCATAACCACGTCGCCCCTGAGAATCTTCGAGGTCCGCAATAAATAAATCCGCTTCCGCTCGATGCGCCGCTTGCTCAATCATATCTTGTGTTGCATCAGGGCGTCCGTAGGCAATATTCCCTCGTACCGATCGATGTAACAACGAGGTATCCTGCGTCACCATGCCAATATGCTGGCGCAAGCTTTCTTGAGTGACCGATGAAATATCTTGGTCATCAATGGTAATACGCCCATTTTTAACCTCATAAAAACGCAGCAATAAGTTAACCAACGTTGATTTGCCGGCACCTGAACGGCCTACTAAGCCAATTTTTTCACCGGCTTTAATGGCGAGATCGAGGTCACGTAGTACAGGCTTGTCTTCACTGTAATAAAAATTAAGATGGTCGAAATGAATATCGCCGTGGTGAACCGTGAGTGGTTTTGCATTTGGTTTATCTTGAATATCTTGCGGTACCGAAACGGTTTTGATGCCATCCTGAACCGTACCGATATTTTCAAACAACGATGAAATTTCCCACATAATCCACTGGCTCATCCCCCACAAACGCAACACCAAGCTCAACGCCACGGCAATTGCGCCCACGGTAATTAAGCTTTCTACCCAAAGATAAATCGCCAGGAATCCAACACTAAACAGCAATAGGGAATTTAACAGGTATAGACAAGTGTAGAGTTTTGTAACAAGGCGCATTTGCCGATGCACCGTGCCAAGAAAATCGCTCATGCCCTCTTTCGCGAATGTGAGTTCGCGTTGGGCATGAGAAAACAATTTAACGGTTTGAATGTTGGTGTAGCTATCGACAATGCGCCCGGTCATAATGGAACGTGCATCCGCTTGATCGGCTGCGACTTTACCCAACCGAGGCACAAAGTAACGTAGTAACACCAAATAGAGACCTAACCAAGCTATCAGCGGTAATGCTAAACGCCAGTCAGCTGCACCAATGATCACCACAGTACCGATAAAATAAACGGTCACATAATTCAGCACGTCAAATAACTTGATGACGCACTCGCGCACCGCCAGAGCTGTTTGCATCACCTTCGTTGCAATACGACCAGCAAACTCATCCTGGTAGAACGTCACCGATTGATTCAGCAGATATTTGTGCACCAACCAGCGAATTCGCATCGGATAATTACCTAACAAGCTTTGATAGGTAATGAGAGAGTGAAAAATAACTAAAAGTGGCAAACCAATAAGAACAACCGCAGCCATTCCGGTAAGCCCCCAGAACTGCTCCTGCACAAACGTTTCTCGATTTTGCTCAGCTAACCAATCAACAATGTTGCCGATAAAGCTGAATAGCCATACCTCGGTTAATGCAATCAGCATCATTAAGAACCCAGCCACAAATATGAACGGCCACGCGCCCTTGCTGTAATACAAACAGAAGGCTACCAAGGTTTTTGGCGGTTGTTCGGGGTTACCATCTGGAAATGGCTTTAGACGTTGTTCAAACCAACGAAACATAATCAATCCTTAATTGCATGATGCGAGTAACAAGCTAGACTTTGGTCGTATGTCAGTTGTTAGTGTGCATGAAGTACCATAACGCAGTTATTGTTGTACCAATAATAAACTAAAAAGGGTAACGCCATGAATGCAATTCTGCTAATGCTACTCGGTTTAGGTGCGATGTTTTTGGGCTACGTTTTTTATTCGAAATTTGTAGCTGAAAAAATCTTTAAACTTGATCCGAATTTCCGAACGCCTGCTCACGAATTTGAAGACGGTGTCGATTTCGTTCCAACCAATAAATATGTCCTTTGGGGCCACCACTTTACGTCTGTTGCTGGCGCAGCGCCAATTATCGGTCCTGCCATTGCCGTTATTTGGGGTTGGGTTCCCGCCTTCTTATGGGTGGTATTTGGTACTATTTTCTTTGCTGGGGTACACGATGCTGGTGCTATTTGGGCATCAAACCGAAATAAAGCACGGTCAATAGGCGCACTTACTGGCGATGTCGTCGGCAAGCGGTCGCAAAGCCTATTTATGATCGTGATTTTCCTTGTACTACTGATGGTGAACGCGGTATTTGCAACTGCTATTTCGGGATTGCTGATTAACTTCCCAAGTTCAGTTGTTCCGGTTTGGGGCGCTATTTTCGTCGCACTCATTATCGGTCAGGTCATATTCCGTAAATGGATGAACCTAGGAACAGTGTCCATTCTTGGGGTGATTGCACTGTATGCTTTAATTTATGCGGGGCCTTCGCTCCCTATCGCGTTACCTGAGACCGTATTCGGTGTCTCAGACAATGCACAATGGATTATTGTCCTATTTTTATACGCTGCTATCGCATCGTTATTGCCAGTTTGGATGTTGTTACAACCGCGCGATTATATTAACGGTTTGCAATTATTCATTGGCTTAATTTTGGTTTACGGCGCTGTGTTGATCAGCGGCCCTGAATTAGTTGCGCCAGCGTTTAATACCAACACCCCAGAGGGTACACCAAGTCTGGTGCCGTTGCTGTTTGTGACAATTGCCTGCGGCGCTATTTCAGGCTTCCACGGTTTAGTGGCGTCTGGAACTACCTCGAAGCAATTAGATAAAGAAACCGACGCGCGTTTCGTCGGTTACTTTGGTGCTATTGGTGAAGGCTCGCTGTCATTAGCCACCATTATTGCGGCGACCGCTGGTTTCGCTACGCTTGCAGATTGGCAGGCGGTGTATCACAGCTTTGGTCAAGGCGGCGTGTCAGCCTTCGTTCAAGGTGGTGCCAATATCTTAAATAACGGTATTGGTCTTGATGTTGAGCTATCACAAACGTTACTGACCGTCATGGCGGTGTTGTTTGCAGGTACAACTATGGATACCGGCTTACGTCTACAGCGTTATATTTTCCAAGAATGGGGAAATATCTACAACATCAAATGGATGGAAAAAGCCGCTCCAGCAACACTGCTTGCCGTTGCATCATGTCTGTTACTCGCGTTTGGTGCGGGTGGCGCAGACGGTGCTGGTGGCCTACTTATTTGGCCGTTGTTCGGCACCACAAACCAATTGCTAGCAGGTTTAACGCTCTTAGTAATTACCACCATGCTAGTTAAACTGGGCCGTCCAATGTACGTCACCTTGATACCGTTACTATTCTTGTTGGTGATGACAATCTATGCCCTACTGATTCAGCTCATGGGCTTCTACCAGAAGTCTGACTGGTTCTTGTTTGGTTTAGATTTAGTGGTACTCATTGCAGCAATTTGGATTGCATTAGAAGCTGCCGGTACTCTAACGCGCCTTCGTCGCGAAATGCGACAATCAGCGCCATCAGCTGACTAAGGTGGCAAGATGAAAATACGAGCAATTGTTGAATGGTTAAAACAGGCAAACGACTACGCAACCAATGTGTATAACGCGCCATACCGCTCAGCTATTGCTCGTGCCAAGCGGGATGAAGATGATTTATTTATGCTATTAGTTTTCTCAGAGCTAATGGGCGTTCCGAATCCCGCTTCTTATTATACGCTTGAGTTGCAACCGCTATTGTTAGAGCGGTTTCACGAGTGGCATTTACGTATGGGGATGGAACACTCTCCGCTTGACGGTTTTCGTTGTTGTTAGGCAACGTCACTCGTCGCATCTCGATAGTCTGCTTTTTGTTCTAATCTCACGGTGGTCTGATGTTCTCACTCAATACCAAGAAAATCATTTTTGTCGGCGGTAAAGGTGGCGTTGGTAAAACGACAATTTCCTCTGCCATCGCCCTGCAACAGGCTGAACTTGGGCGCCAGGTACTACTTATCTCGACCGACCCTGCGCACAGCCTGGCGGATGCGTTTGATCACCCTATTGGTGATTCTAAAGTGAGAGTGGCTGCGGGCGTTGATGCACTTGAGATTGACCCAGATCGTGAAGTTGATGCGCATATTGAACGTGTCATGCGCACCATGAAACGCTTCAGTAAACCAGATATGTTTCCTGAAATTGAACGACAAATGCGTTTAACGCAACAGTCGCCCGGTGCCCAAGAGGCAGCATTATTAGAACGTATTGCTCGTATTATTGATGAAGAACCGGAACATTACGACGTAATCATTTTTGATACCGCGCCAACCGGTCATACCCTGCGACTATTAAGTCTCCCTGAAGCCATGGCCGCTTGGACACAGGGCTTATTGAAACAAAGCCAGAAAGCCAAACAACTCGAAGGCGTGTTGGAACATCTGTCGCCAAAAGCTGGTAAAGACATTACTAACCCGATGGCCGATCCGACCCAGCATGAAACGGCGACAATGGATGATCGTACGGCAGAAATTACCGAGACGCTATTACGCCGCCAGCGTTTATTTCATCGTATTCGGCATATATTAACTGACCCAAAGCAAACTGGATTAGTGTTTGTATTAACACCAGAGAAACTACCGATTTTAGAAACAACACGTGCTGTTGCGGCATTAAAATCAGAACACCTACCAATTGCGGGTTTGGTAGTTAACCGTAATTTACCTGATTTAATTGATAGTGACTTCTTTGCGCAACGCCGTCAGCAAGAATCGATTTATCGAGAAGAGATTGAAAACACATTTGCCGATTTACCACGTGCCTATTTGCCATTGTTTCCAACCGATTTGCACGGTTTAGCAGCATTGCAGAAGGTTTGTGCAGAATTACCAAGTGATTAAATGAGCAAATAGCTGCCGTAGACGACGATGCCGATAGCAAGAAGCCACCACCCTGCTCGTCGACTTTGCTGCTGCCACCAGTCTAAAACGCGTTCGCCAAACCAATAAACTAGTAACGCGAGGCCGTAATAGCGAATGCCTCGCGCTATCGTCGCAGCTAACATGAATAATAAAAATGGATATTCTGCGCTACCCGCTGCGAGCATACCCACTTGGAATGGTACTGGGGTAATGCCAACCAGCAATAACGTAGCGAAGCCATGCTCTTCAAATCGCACTGTGAAGGCCTCAAAGGCATTCTGATAACCCAGCGCAGTCAGCACCCAATCACCGAAATCATCCAGAAACCAAAAGCCAATGCTATAACCGATGCTAGCCCCTACCAAACAACCTAGTAACGTTGCTGTGGCAATTGCCCAGAGACGATCTTGCTGATGCAGCAATAACGGTATCAGAATCAGTTCAAGTGGAATGGGAATGATCAAACTTTCGAGCAAAGAGGCAATAAAAATTAGCGGAAGAATGGCTTTAGAATCAGCAAAACGCGCCAACCAACGGTCGGCGCGTTTGTTATTCGTAGCTTGCATGAATGTTATTCACCAAATGCGCCTGCAGCGCCTGGGTAAACAACCGGGCTTTCAAAATCTTTGTCGCTGACACTGGCAACACCAAAGAAATAATTATCAATCACGATGTTTTCGAGGGTGTATTCGGTCACGTTACCGACGTAGCGGCTAAATTCCCAGTTTGGTGCATCCGTGTGGCGCCAATAGATGCGGTACCCTTTCACATGCTCTTTTTCAGCTTCTGAAGGCGCAGCCCAACTTAACGTTGTGCTTGGACTTACTGCTCCAGCAATTTTAACTTCCGCTGGTGGGCTCGGCGCCCATGCCATGCTAGCTAAAGATACCGCATTCAAAGCGGTTAACTTAGCTGCGTAATCAAAATCAACACCATCAATGGTATCACCATAGGCAATGCCATTTTCAACCCGTAAATCTTGGTGCTGACGGTTGTAGTTTTCGTTGGTTTCCATAATGCGTACACCTGGGAAACCAAGGTCGTTAAACGGGCGATGATGCCCACCACGAGCGAAACGATCTAAACGATAAATGACCATCGTATCGAGATTAGGAATATAGCGATCAGCCATCCAATCGATATAGCGCGCCACATTACGACTCGGGGAATCAACCTCTCCTCCGGTGAAACGACGGCGACGAATATCTTCGGGTGTTTCATCTTGACGTGTGCCTTCCGCAAAAATACGCGCGGTGGTGTTATTAATTACACCATTGATACCTTCGATATTACCAATCATATCGTTGTTCAAAACGGCCTTAATACGCCAGCCATCTTTCTGGGCTTGTTCGGCCATGATCTTACCGCCAAAAAGCCCTTGCTCTTCACCAGCTAACGCCGCATAAACAATGCTTCCCGCAAATTTATATTTGCTCAATACGCGTGCCGCCTCAAGCGTGCCCGCAACACCTGACGCATTATCATTTGCTCCCGGCGCATCTGAGGTATAATCCATGACATCACTTACGCGCGAATCAATATCACCTGACATAATCACATAACGCGATGGGTCGACCGTCCCTTTCTGAACAGCAATGACGCTCACAACCTCAACCGGATCAGGAATACGCGGCTCGCCAGAAATAACCCGTGATTGATAGTAAACCTCGAGACAACCACCACACTCCGCTGAAATTTTATCAAACTCAGCTTTAATCCAACGACGAGCGGCGCCAATACCACGCGTATCTGACTCGGTTTCTGATAACGTATGGCGCGTACCAAAACTAACCAGCTTTTCAATATCGGTTTGAATGCGGTCGGCTGAGACAGCTTGTTGGATGGCATGCAGTTGCGGCTGATCGGTGTATTCGACATCAGCATATGCGCTGATAGCAAAAACACCAGCAGCGACAGACGACAATAGCGCCCACGGTTTAAGTTTCATGGCGACTTCCTCTAGTTGGTCTGTTTAGAATAACGTACTATACCTTTATACGTTATGCACAAAAGAGGACGCAACCATGAAAGCAGTTGGTTATCCCCACTCTGGGTCGATTGATACAGAAAATGCGTTAATTGACACGACCGTACCCGATCCGGTGCTTGGTCCGAATGATATTTTAGTCGCTGTTTACGGCATTGGTGTTAATCCGGTTGATACAAAAATACGATCGCGCCGAGAGCCTGAGGCTGGTACCGTCGGCATCCTTGGGTGGGATGCCGCCGGCACTGTATTAAGTGTAGGCGAGAATGTTTTTGACTTTAAAGAGGGAGACGATGTTTGGTATGCCGGCGCGGTGAATCGCCAAGGTTGTAACGCGCAATACCAAGTTGTCGATGCCCGTATTGCAAGCAAAAAGCCAAAAACGCTAACGTTTGCTGAAGCGGCTGCAATGCCACTGACGTTCTTGACCGCTTGGGAGTTACTCTTTGAACGTTTGGCTCTAACAACGGATGATTCTGCCACGCTTTTGGTTACCGGAGCGGCTGGTGGCGTTGGCTCTGCGATGCTGCAATTAGCGGCGCTAAACGATAATCTTACCACTATCGCAACAGCCTCCCGCCCAGAATCACAACAATGGGTTAAGAAAATGGGCGCAGATATCGTTATCAATCATAGCCAACCGTTAGCCCCACAGTTAAAGCAACACGGCATTGAAAAAGTGACGCACGTTGCAAGCCTGACCCATACTGATCAACATTTTGCTGCGCTTGTAGAGCTCATGGCGCCGCAGGGGCATTTTGCACTGATTGATGATCCTGAACAGCCGTTAGATATAAAACTCATGAAACAAAAGAGTATAGCGTTGCATTGGGAATTTATGTTCACGCGCTCGTTATTTGAAACTGCCGACATGCACCGCCAAGGACAAATACTACGGGAAGTTGCCGAATTAACTGATGCGGGTCGCCTCAAATGCACCAAAACACAACATTTTGGGGAATTAAACGCTGCCAATTTAATTCGCGCTCATCGACAGCTTGAATCACACAGCACTGTCGGCAAAATCGTCTTGGACGGTTACAATGCGCCGCTCGTTTAAGCAGCACACTGATCTGCAGTGAAGCGCAACTCAAATAGCAGCGCTTCACTGCGATCTAAGTAACGAATAATCAGAAATTCTGCCTCTTCACGATAATAGTTCAACGCCTCACTTTCACAAAACTGGCGTAACATTGCTGGTTCCAGCTGTTGTCGAATATCTTCCACATTGTGTTGGTACTTATCGACACCTACAAGACTATAAATAAACCGCATGCCGTAATTCATCACTTCAGCACGCTCAAATCGAGTTTGTCGATCTAACAGTTTTGGCAAATCGCGATTTAATTTCCCAGAACGTTCAAGTAACTCTTGATACAAATCGTTACGATTTTTTATGTCACTGGTTTGGGCAATCTGGCTAAACAAAACAATGCTAGCAACTCCTGTAAAAAGAACGCTAAGACCCAGCACAAGCTGGCGTTTAAAACGATCTGTCATAAACTTCACCTATACTTTGCACTTATTTATTCGATTGAACGTATCGAAAATATTCGTGGCCTTCACTTACAAACATACATGAATGTATGTATAATTATCGGTGTCAAAAATCATTAACCAAATACGAGGTATGTACATGCAACAACGTTTTCGTAAGCCGTTGTTCGTATCTGTGTTAGCAAGCTCTATTTTGCTAGCTAGTTGTGGCGATGCCGAGCAAGCAGCCGCTGGCGCTGGTCAACAACAGCAAATGACGGTGGGTGTTGTCACCATTAGCACACGCGATGTTGATTTAACCACTACCCTTCCTGGTCGCGCAAGTGCGTTTCGGGTTGCAGAAGTTCGCCCACAAGTTAACGGTATTCTTGAAAAACGTTTATTTGAAGAAGGTTCAATGGTCAGTGCCGGCCAGCAATTGTATCAAATTGACGCAGCTATGTACGAAGCTGAACTTGCCAGCGCGAAAGCCGAAATTGCCCGTGCTCAAGCTGCAGTAAAGTCAACGCAATCACGCTTTGAGCGCAGCAAAGGTTTGTTGCAAGACAAAGCCATTAGCCAACAAGATTTTGATGAGGCTGAGGCTGCTTATTTGCAGGCTGAAGCGCAACTTAAAATTGCTCAAGCAAATGTATCGCGCGCTGAGCTCAATCTAGAATACACGAAAGTTAAGGCACCAATTGATGGTCGTATTGGTCGTTCGCAACTGACTGAAGGTGCCTTATTGAGTGTAGGTCAGGCACAGGCGTTAACAACCATTACTCAGTTAGACCCGATTTACGTCGATATTGCACAAAGCACCAGTGATTACCTTGCGTTGCAACAAGCAATTGCCGACGGACGTATCGAAACGAATGCTGATAATCGTGCAGAGGTTGTCGTAAGTGTTGGCGAGAATGGCAACTTCACCACCAAAGGTGAATTACTGTTTAATGAAGTGACTGTTGATCCACAAACCAGTGCGATTACCTTACGCGCTCGTCTTGATAACCCTAGTCATGCCATTTTACCTGGAATGTACGTGCGTGCCGAGGTTGGCACCGGCAACTTAAAAAATGCCATTTTAGCACCGCAAACAGGTGTTAGCCGTGATCCACGTGGTCGTGCTATCGCATTTGTTGTGAATGCGGAAGGTAAGGTTGAACAACGTTACCTGCAAGTTGAACGCACTGTAGGCACCAACTGGGTAGTCACCGACGGCCTAACAACGGGTGATAAAGTCATCGTTGAAGGGCTTCAGAAAATTCAGCCAGGCATGCCTGTAAAAACTGAAGAAGTGAAGTAAATCATGGCTAAGTTTTTTATTGATCGCCCAATATTCGCATGGGTTATCGCCATCGTGATCATGCTCGCCGGCGGCCTTGCGGTTACGCAATTGCCGGTTGAACAATATCCTCAAATTGCACCACCTTCGGTGCAAATCAACGCGCGCTATCCGGGGGCCACAGCGGCCACCTTAGAAGAAAGTGTGACGCAGGTTATTGAACAGAACATGAACGGTATTGATAACTTAAAATACTTTTCATCAACCAGTGACTCTGCCGGTAACGCCAGTATTACCCTCACCTTTGAGGCGGGTACCGATGCTGATATAGCGCAGGTTCAAGTTCAGAATAAACTGCAACTTGCCCTGCCGTTATTGCCGCAAGAAGTACAAAACCAGGGACTAGTTGTTGCGAAATCAAACAACTCATTCTTATTGGTTGCGGCGCTTGTCTCTAGCAATCCGGATATCACCCAAATTGACCTTGGTGACTATATCGCCAGTAATATGCAAGATCCCATCAGTCGCACAGCTGGGGTTGGTAATGTTCGTTTGTTCGGTGCCCCTTACGCAATGCGTATTTGGCTAGATCCGAGTAAGCTGGTTCGTTATAACATGACCACTCTCGATGTGGTGATGGCACTACGTGAACAAAACAACCAAGTTGCCGCCGGGCAAATTGGTGGTACACCTGCTGTAGAGAATCAGCGCCTTACGGCATCGATTATTGCACAGACGCGGCTTGAAACGGTTGAACAATTTGAAGAAGTATTGCTGCGCGTCAATAGTGATGGCTCGAAGGTCACTGTTGGTGATGTTGCAGAAGTTGAACTTGGTGGCCAAGATTACGGCACCATTGCACGATATAACCGACAAGCAGCAAGTGGCCTTGCGGTGAACCTCGCAACCGGCGCCAATGCTTTAGATACAGCTGAAGCGGTTAAAGCCAAGCTTGCCGAATTGGAACAGTTCTTCCCAGAAGGCGTAGAGCTCGTTATTCCATACGACACCACGCCGTTTGTTGAAATTTCGATTAAAGAAGTGGTTAAAATTCTATTTGAAGCCGTTGTCTTGGTCTTCATTTTGATGTTTATCTTCTTGCAGAATTTGCGCGCGACAATCATTCCGTCATTGGCAATTCCGGTTGTATTGCTCGGTACATTCGGCATCATGTCAGCGCTGGGTTTCTCGATTAACACATTAACGATGTTTGGTTTGGTGTTAGCGATCGGCCTACTCGTTGATGATGCGATTGTTGTGGTCGAGAACGTTGAGCGCTTGATGAGTGAAGAAAAACTCACGCCAAGGCAAGCAACCATCAAGTCGATGAAACAAATTACCGGCGCACTTGTGGCTATTGGATTGGTCATGGCTGCGGTATTCGTACCAATGGCATTCTTCGGCGGCTCAACCGGAGCGGTCTATCGTCAGTTTTCGATAACCATCATCTCGGCAATGTCGCTGTCAGTATTGGTCGCAATTATTTTCACACCGTCTTTGTGTGCAACCATTCTTAAACCGCTGAATCACGATCATGAAGCGAAAGGTATTTTAGGTTGGTTCAATCGAAACTTAGATCGAGCCACCAAAAAATACACCAACTCGGTACAATCAATCATCAAGCGTAGCGCTCGATTTGTGGTCATTTACCTCGGTTTAATTGTCGTGCTTGGTTTCTTATTCACCCGCATGCCAAGTTCATTTATACCGAATGAAGATCGCGGTGTATTTTTAACCCAAATGCAATTACCGTCCGGCGCAACACAAGAGCAATCACGTGAAACCATGGCAAAAATCGAAGATTACTATCTCGATCAAGCCGAGGGTATTCGCTCTGTATTTACCGTTGTCGGCTTTAGCTTTAGTGGTCAAGGTCAAAACTCAGGCTTGGCGTTCGTGCGTCTTACAGATTGGAGCGAGCGGACATCACCAGAGCTGCAAATTGAAGCCATTATTGGTCGAGCGTTTGGCTACTTTATGCAAATTCGTGAGGCGATGGTATTTGCCTTTAACCTGCCGTCTATTCCAGAGTTAGGCACGGCAAGTGGTTTCAACTTGTATATTCAAGATCGCGGCGGCCTCGGCCACGAAAGATTATTGCAAGCGCGTAACCAATTACTCGGTATGGCAGCGCAGGAGCCAATGTTAGCTGGTGTGCGTCCAAATGGATTGGAAGATACATCACAACTACGTATTGACGTTGATTACGAGAAAGCGAAGGCATTGGGCTTAAGCATCAGCGATATTAATGCAACGTTGTCCAACGCTTTCGGAACGACCTACGTCAATGATTTTGTCGACCGTGGTCGAGTGAAGAAGGTTTATCTGCAAGGCATTGCAGAGGCGCGTATGACTCCGGCAGATATTGGCAAGTGGTATGTGCGTAATGCCAACGGTGAAATGGTTTCCTTCTCATCGTTCTCAACCACCCATTGGGATTTTGGTCCACAACGCTTAGAACGTTACAACGGTGTGCCTGCGATGAACATTCAAGGTGAAGCTGCTCCAGGCTATTCATCAGGTGATGCGATGTTGAAAATGGAAGAGCTCATTGCACAGTTACCACCTGGTATTGGGTTTGAGTGGACAGGTATTTCATTAGAAGAACGTACATCAGGCGACCAAGCACCGCTTCTATACGCCCTATCGCTCCTCATTGTGTTCCTGTGTTTGGCTGCTCTGTACGAAAGTTGGTCAATACCATTTTCAGTGATGCTCGTCGTGCCTCTTGGTATTCTCGGTGCGGTCATTGCCGCGACCATGCGTGGCCTTGAGAATGATGTGTATTTCCAAGTTGGATTGTTGACTACCGTGGGTGTATCGGCACGTAATGCGATACTGATTGTCGAATTTGCGAAAGATTTACAAGCCCAAGGTAAGGAGCTGTTGCAGGCAACATTAGAGGCAGTACGTTTGCGTTTGCGCCCTATTCTAATGACCTCACTCGCCTTCACCTTCGGTGTGCTTCCGCTAGCATTATCAACGGGTGCCGGCGCGGTAAGCCGTCAAGCCATTGGTACAGGCGTTATCGGTGGTATGCTCGGCGGTACTATCTTAGCTATCTTCTTCGTACCATTATTGTTCTACATTGTACGGCGCACATTCCCGCCTAAGCCTCCATATGAGGACTAACCGGGACTAGCAGCTTCAAATAAGAACGTGCTAAGGTTGAGTGGTGTTTCATCACTCAACCTTTTTTTATGCTGCATCGTTATTTTGTTTTAGCTATTGCTTTGGTGGCCGTGCTTGTGGGTGTGCAGGTGCCGAATTTTATCACGCAATATCAGCAGCGACTTGATTCGCAGCTAACTGAAGCCATGGTGTATTACAAAGAATATCAACTGATTGCCGACAAGTACTTAAACGGCGATATGAATGCACTCATTCAAATGCACGAAGAAAGTGACAATCCGGTATTTAAAGATGAGGCAATACCGCTTCGTGAATTAATACGCCGCGTTGATTTATACCGCCACGAACAGCAGCAGTTACAACAAGGTTATTTGAAACAACTTTGGTTTGTCGCCACTGAAGCAAACCGAGAAATGGTTGATAATACTTGGCGCGCCTATAGCTTTAACGTGCCGCTAACGCGTCAGGCTGTATTCTCAGGGGTAATTGCTGCCCTACTTGCGGTATTGCTATTTGACGGCTGTATTGGCGGTTGTAAGCTGGCATATCGACGTTTTCGACGTAAACGCCACCAGCCACACCGACACGCTAAATCTTAACGGCGCTCGTCACCGTCTTTCACTTGGTACTCACCTTCAATAACTGAACCATCCTGACGGTTCTGTTGCTGCTCACGTCGTTGTTGATATTGGCGGCGTGCTTGCTGTTGAGCTTGGCGAGTCGCTTTCGTGAATTGCCACATTTGTTTCATTTCACGGCGTTTGCGCCACATCAACGGCAACAGTAGAATCCAGCCGAACAATAGCATCAATAAACCGAGGCTAAGGCCTACTATTAGAAGCAACCCAAACAGTAACCAACTGAGTAGCACAACAAATGGATTTGCACCTGGTTGTGGTTTAATTTTGTTTTGCCATTGTCGAATGTATATCAGCATTGTCTTATCACTTGGTTATGAATGTTTCACGTTGTTTAAGACTATATTGGGATCAATTTGGTTCAGACAAGCGTGAGCGTCGATAATCTTGTAACAATTTAAGAACGATACTGGTTAAATTGACGATGTTAAACACCGTGCCTGAAACGCTGCCCACCATAATCGCATAGGCTAACCCTAAGATTTCAGCTAACAAAAACCATTGCCGAATGCGATGCGGATCATTGAGGACAATGGAACCTACCGTGAAAATAATTGATGATGTATACGCAACCAATAACGGTATTAACGGCGCATTGGTTGTGAGCTCCCACCCTAAAAATGCAAAATTGACGAGTACAAAACCCCACAGCACCAATGACCCACGCCAACGTAACGCAATTATATTTCGTACCACCGCAATAGCGGTGACAACGCAACCGGCCATAGCGCCCAGCATAAAGAAATGCAGCGACAGCGCACCAAGAGCGCAGGCACTAACAATACGATAGCGATTTGCCGTACTTTGGCGGTAGGCAATGAAGTTCGCGATGAGCGCAAATAAACCAAATAATTCAGCAATGGAAATCACAAATCACCATAAAAAAACGGTAATGAGAACGCCGCTCGTCTCATTACCGTTCATATCTAACTACAATTATTGACGTTCGCTAGCACTAGCGTCGCGAATACCACGGAACTCATTACCTGGGTACCAGTTTGGCCAATCATCGCTATTTGCTAGCTCATGTCCAACCCAGTAGTACAGCCACAAATCTTGCTGTACACCGCGCAGATCCCACTCAGGATCAAATTCATCTGCAGGTTTGTGATACGCAATCTGGACGTATTCAGCACGTTTCTGTTTACCGTACTCTTCACCAAACTCAACGTGATCGTTACCGCCTTTCGCATACAACATCGGTACACCACGCTTCGCTAAATTGAAGTGATCTGAGCGGTAGAATGAACCGGCTTCTGGCGTCGGCTCTGGCGCGATATAGCGATCTTGTTGTTCAACGTATTTCGCTAAGTACTCTTCCATTTCTGAGTTACCATGCCCCACTACAACCATGTCGCGCATTGGACCATATACATTAAGTACGTCCATATTAATGCCGCCGACGGCTTTACTCAGTGGCAACATAGGATGTTCCGCATACCAATCAGATCCTAACAAACCACGTTCTTCAGCGGTGACTAATACAAATACCACAGAGCGCTCTGGTTGCGGCTGGCTCGCGAAAAATTCAGCCAATGCCATCACCCCAGCAGTTCCACTCGCATTGTCTTGCGCGCCGTTATAGATACCGTCATCAGGATTAATTGGGTCAACGCCCATATGATCCCAATGGGCCATATAAATCACGTGTTCTTCTGGCTTTGATTTACCCTCAATGTAGCCAATTAAGTTTGGCGAATTGAGATAATCAAACTTTGTCGCAACACTAATCGACATACCAGTGTTTAAGTCGACCGGTTTAAAATCTGGTTGTTGCGCCGCTTTACGCATTTCTTCATAGCTACTGCCGAGGCGAGCAAATAAGGTATCGGCACTTTCTTGCGTCATCCAACCTTCAATAGCAACACGATCCATATTTTTATTCTCGCGAGCTAAATCAAAACGCATTGGTGAGCCACCTGCAACAACACCCCAACCATAACCTGCAGGACCTGTTTCGTGAATGACAATAGCGCCAGCAGCACCCTGACGTGCAGCTTCTTCAAATTTGTATGTCCAACGGCCATAATATGTCATCGCATTGCCATTGAATACTTCAGGATCCTTGGTGTCGTAACCTGGATCATTGACCAACATGACAACTGTCTTGCCTTCAACGTTCAGGCCTTCATAATCGTTCCAACCAAATTCTGGAGCGACAATACCGTAGCCGACGAACACCATTTCGCTGTCAGTTAGTTCGATACTTTCTTGTACACGTGGGCTCCAAGCCATCATTTCGGTGCGATACTCGAAGGGTTCAAGATCATCTGCAGTAAAGCTCATTTCAGACACTTGAGTTGGTAGCATGCGCACCAATGGCACTTGTTGTTGATAAGTATTATTTTCCGCGTCATAAGGCTTTAAACCCCACTCGCGAAACTTGCTTTCAACAAATGCAACCGTCTTCTTTTCCCCTTCAGAGGCTGGGGCACGCCCTTCAAACTCATCCGAGCTTAAGGTTTGTAAATAGCTGCTGTAATTTTCATTAAAGCTATATGGATCCACACTCGCATGTGGTTGCTCTGCTGTACTAACCTGCTCGGCTGGACTACATGCAGCAAGCACAAGTCCGGCGGCAGCAAGTACCGAAAGGTGTTTCATGGTGTTGTTCTCCTTATTGACACTGCTTAAATTTGCGCCCTAAACCAATGTTAAAGCGTTCAAAATAACCTTTATTTAATTCTATCGCCCCGTAGTATGGTACGCCTGGTCGATATGCCGGGCAACGGTTTGGATCAATACTTGGGCACGGTTCCATGGTAATAATTGAGACTATTTTCATCTCGTTATCTAAGTAAGCAATATCCAATGGAATAAGTGTGTTGTACATCCAAAAACCCGCATTAGCTGGGCGCTCTGAGGTGTATTGGAACCACATGCCTGCATGCTCTGCGAGCGATTCACGCGCCATCAATCCACGAGCACGACTCTCAAATGTATCGGCAATTTCAAGTTGTAAACGGTGTGGATGTTCATCAATACATAACTCAACCGTTTCTGCTGCAAAACCTGTTAACGGTAATAACAACGCACCTATCATTAAAGCTTTCATACACAACCTTACGCTCGGTTTAAACTTGCCTTTAGTATCGCTTGAATAGCTGCAGAAAAAAAGGCAAAAAAAAGCCTCCAATAAAGGAGGCTCAACGGGAGAGATTAAAAGCTCAATCTCAATTACTCAATGGTAACGGTCGTGACAGTTTCACCCGCTTCCACAGTAACGTTTTGAGCGCTAACGAACACTAAATCATCATCAGTTTCTGGGTCATCAGTGGTGTTACAAGTCCAAGCAGCAGTGTAATCACCAGCGGCAACATAACCTAGCTCGAAGTTGTACGCAGCAGCGCCATCAAAAAGAACAGGTGTCGCGGCATAAGCTTCAGCTTCTTCAGTACCACCAAAATCGGCCATAGTCTCAAGCGTTACATCAGCACCTGGATACAAATAAACCACTGCAACTGGTTCGCTGGTATCGGTTGGTGCTACGGTACATTGATTCTCAATCAATAACGCTTCCGCTAAGGTGCCTTCAATGTGACCTACTTCCATATTATCAACTAAACGCACACCGCGTGGTTTCAGGAAGTAGCCAGTTTGACCCACTGGATTCACTAGCGCCTGACGTAAATCGAATTCAACAGTGTACGCAACGTTGCCACCAGCATCTAAAGTAAAGCTATCGAACTTCAATTCATTCGATGGTACTGACAATGGAATGCGCTCTTCACCGAC
Source organism: Pseudidiomarina andamanensis (assembly GCF_009734345.1). Lineage (GTDB taxonomy): Bacteria > Pseudomonadota > Gammaproteobacteria > Enterobacterales > Alteromonadaceae > Pseudidiomarina > Pseudidiomarina andamanensis. The sequence continues at coordinate 702,216 of NZ_CP032551.1, forward strand.
AAGAACATATGAGCCTTCGGCCATTTCTAAACGCAATTGACCATAGTTACCTGCTGGTACTTCAACGCCAGAGAGTAAATCTTCTGACTCTGAACCAGTAAACTCTAACAAGTTAATGCCGCGAGTATTCGGGATAACATTGCCGTCAGCATCTAAACAAGCATCATTGGCTTCGATGGTGTTGCTGTCTTCGCCAATCGTAAAGGTCTGGTTACCCTCGGCATTTCCAATTAATTCAACGCTGTGAAAACACGCCCAAACCTCATCTGCTGCATCCACTGGCGCATCACTTACACCCAGACTAAACATGGCAGTGTTCGAATCATTTGAATCAGAACCACATGCAGTAAGTAAGGTAGAAGCCGCAATCACGGCAGCCAACGTCGTTAATTTACGATCCATTAACATAAAACACCTCTTGTGTTATGAAAGTTGCCGTAGTTATAGCAAAGGAAACTCGCGATAACTATCTATTTACCCGCCTTTTACGTTGCTGAAATTAAGTGAATATTTCAAACTCAGAACACTATTTCACGACGTGGAAGCATTGATTGTGGGCGAATTAGCGCTTAAAGTAGCCCAAATTATGACAACAACATGAAGCTAACATGAGCCAGCAACACGTTCAAATCACTCCCATTGCCCCTGCCCCGCATGCCATTGCACAGCTGCAGTGTGTTACTGCGATTGGCGGTGGTCATGGGCTTGGGCGTGTGCTCTCAACGTTATCGTTTTTAGAGCGCCGATTGATCGGTATTGTCGCTACAACCGATGATGGCGGCGCCAGCGGCTTATTACGACGCCACCACGAATGTATCGCCTGGGGTGACATTCGTAACTGCTTGTCACAACTCGCCCAACATCCTCTTGCTGCCGATGTATTAAACTACCGATTTAGCTCAGATCACGAATTGAATGGCCATAATTTAGGGAATCTCATTCTCTATACACTTGATCAAATCAGTGCACGTCCGCTTGATGGCATTCAACTATTAAGCCGATTGTTGAACATCAATACACGTTTATTACCGATGTCTGAAATGCCGGTCGATTTGGTGGCATCAACGTACGACGGGCTTGAATGCTTTGGTGAATTACATGTGGACGGTTTATTACATATGCCGAAAAAGCTCGGTTTATCGCATCCTGTAACGCCAACCCCTGAAGCGCTTGCTCAAATTCGCCGCAGTGAATTAATTATTTTAGGACCCGGGAGTTTTCTTACTTCTGTCATGCCACCGTTGCTGGTGGATGAATTTGCGCAAACCATCGCAGATAGCAAAGCACCAGTCATATTTATTGATAATCTAGCAGCCGAACATAGCCCTGCGGGAGAGCTATTATTAAGCGAAAGGTTACAATGGATGACCGATCAACTTGGAATGAACCTTGTTGACGCAGTTATCACCAATAACCCAGACAGTCAGTTGCGCGTGCCGGTTTTTAATCACGTCAGTGCCGCGCAAGAGGCTCCGCAGCGCCACGAACCAAGTTCACTTTTAGCGGCATTAAATGCCGCAGTCACTCACTTTTGTTGAGGAATAACCATGCGTTTTAAGAAACTATTAGCGGTATCTTGCGTTGCCGCTGCTTTGCAGTTGACGACAACCGTTAACGCGCAAGAGCTAGGTCTTGATGTGAATTATGATCCAGCCGTGCCAACACTCGACGAATTACTTGGCTATCCAGCCGGTTCTCGTATTAGCAGTCCGGATGCTATTCAACATTACTTTGAACAAATCGCTGAAAAATATCCAAGCCAAGTTAAGTTAATTAATTACGGTAAAACGTGGGAAGGCCGCGATTTATTCTTTGTGGTACTTTCAAGTGCTCAAAACATGCAAGGCTTTGAGCAATACCAACAAGGTATTCAAAAACTCAGTAATGCCGATAAAACTAGCGCATCAGAAGCTCAGCGATTGATTAAATCACTGCCTGCGAGTGTTTGGCTTTCGTATGGCGTGCACGGCAACGAGATTTCTTCGCCTGAAGCGGCCATGTTGACGGCATATCATTTGCTTGCTGCTACTGACGCCAAAACCAAAAGCTATTTAGATAATACCTTGGTATTTATTGACCCAATGCAGAACCCTGATGGTCGCGCACGTTTCGTATCACGCTACTACATGACCACAGGTATTCAACATAGTGCCGATCGAAATTCGGCCGAGCATAATGAGCCTTGGCCAAGCGGCCGTTCAAACCATTACCTATTTGACTTAAACCGCGACTGGTTAGCATTAACACAGCCGGAAATTGCTGGTCAGGTGGATGCCCTACTCGAAAACATGCCGTTGGTATTTGTTGATTTACACGAAATGGGCGGTGATACCAGCTATTACTTCACGCCTGAAGCCGACCCATATAATCCACTGATCACCCCAAAACAGCGTGAAACGCTCTGGGCCATTGGTGAAAACAATGGTCGTTGGTTCGATGAACGCGGCTATGATTACTTCACTCGTGAAATTTTTGACGCCTTTTATCCGGGCTACGGTGCGAGTTGGCCTCTCTATCACGGTTCAATTTCCATGACCTATGAGATGGCATCGGCGCGCGGTCATGTTTTCCGTACCAAAGATGGAGAGATTCTTACTTATGGTGACGGTGTACAACGTCATTTCGTTGCTTCGATGTCGACTATCGAGAGTGTTTCTCAACAGCGCGAAAAACTTCTTGCGAATTTCTGGAACTATCGCAAACAAGGCATCGAAATTGGCGAAGACAGTAAACAACGTACTTATTTGTTCTCTGGCAAAGACGATGCTGCCGCGGCGCAAAAATTAGCTGGCATATTAACCCGTCACGGTGTTGAAGTGCGCCAAGCACAAGAGAGTTTTAGTGTATGTGGCGTTGACTATCCTGCAGGTAGTTTCTGGGTCGATTCGGCGCAGCCGGCGCATTACATGGTACGTACAATGCTTGATAAGAGCATTGCAATGGATGATGACTTTTTAGAAGAACAAGAACGTCGTCGTGCCAATAACTTACCTGATGAAATCTACGACGTTACCGCTTGGTCGCTGCCATTGATGTTCAATGTGGATTATCAAACCTGTAACCGTGTACCTAATGCGGATAGCCAAGTTGCATCACGCGACTTGATCAAGCCGGGCAAAGTCGTCAATAAAGACGCAAAAGTTGCGTTTATTGTGCCTTGGGGCGACATGAATGCTGGCCGCTTCCTCACCACCGCAGTTCAAGCTGGCTATACGGTTAAGCGTGCGGATATGGCATTTAAGCATAAAAACGGTACCACCTACCCGGCTGGTAGCTTGATTTTAACGACCGCAGAGAACCCAGATATTCATGCAGCCGTAGAACCACTTGCAAAAGCCACAGGCGCTACAGTCTATGGTGTTGACAGCAGCTGGGTCACTGAAGGTCCAAGTTTTGGCTCAAACAATACCAAACGTGTTCACGCGCCGAATATTTTGATGTTGTGGGACGAACCGGTATCGAGCCTCAATGCTGGTCACACGCGTTTCGTCATTGAGCAGCAGTTTGGTTATCCGGTAACAGCAATGCGTGCACAAAACATGGCGCGTGCAGATTTGTCTCACTATCAAGTGCTGATTGTACCGGCCGTATACGGTGATCTCGCCAACAGTTTGGGCGATGCGGGCAAAGCGAACTTAACCAATTGGGTTGAGCGTGGTGGTGTATTGATTACTCTAGGTAATTCAACGCAATGGGCGGTTGATTCAGAATTACTTAGCAGTGCTCTTGAACGGGTGATCACCGAAGACCCGACAGGTCATGGCAAGGAAAAGCGCGTTGACGGTATGGTGTTTGAATCAAAAGCACAATTGATGCATTACATCACGCCTGATTCAGCCGATCCTTATTGGACTTCGGGTGTTCTGACTAATCTTGACGTTGATAAAGAGCACTGGCTAAGCGCTGGCGTGAAACCAAACTTAATCGGCATTACGGTTGGCAACCAAATCTATCGTCCGTTGAGTATAGAGCATGGCCGTAACATTGTTAGCTATTCAGAAGATGTATTAGCCAGCGGTTATTTGTGGGCGGAGAATCAAAAGCAATTGCAATATAAGCCGTATTTGATGTGGCAACCACGTCAGAAAGGTATGGTCATTAGCTTCACTCAAGAACCTACTTATCGTGCTTATCTTGACGGCTTGAATGTGTTGTTATTGAACGCGATTTTCGGCGGTGCCGCACATGCGACACCACTACGTTAATTAAGCGTTTTTGTCGGCGCCAATGCGAGAAGCAACGGCGCCGCGTTGATCTTTATATTTTGCGTCTTTACGACTACTGTAAGGGCGCAAACAATCTTCCTCGAGTAATTCAAAACTTAACGCACCAATTTTCATCAATGGTCGAAGTGCCAACGGTAATTTCCCACTGTTAAAGAATTCGAGTACTACCTGCCCTGACCAACCTGGGTCAATTCGATGTGCAGTCACATGCACCATTAGGCCCAATCGAGCTAACGATGAACGGCCATCTAGCCACCCCACCATATTCGCTGGCAACGTCACCGATTCGTGCGTTACCGCTAAAGCAAATTCACCGGGATGAATGAAAAACGCTTGGTCTGGGGTTAATACAATCGCTTCGCTCATGACTGATTTGATGGCACGGTCTATTTCATCGCGGGGTCCGCTGATGTCAATAAATGGTGCGGCATGGTCTTGTAACACTCGAAACTCATTACCTAAATGAATATCAACCGTCACGCCGCTGATATCTTCCGGCACCGGACGCGGATCAAGCACAATGCGACCATCATCGAGATATTGCTCTATTTGTCCATCAGTTAAACGCATGCGTAGAAAATCCTCATTATTATTATATTTGACCTTATTTGGTCTGGGCTTGGTAATAAAGTTCTGCCGCCAGCTTCGAGGCACTTTCTTTCATCATCAAGCTAAGTTGGTGTTCGGGGTGTTCTGCCAATAATGGTTTTCCGTCATCCAAACCTGAGCGAATACGAGCATCAAGCGGCCATTGGCCTAGTAACGGAACTTGCTCACGATGTGCGACTTTAGCGCCACCTTCAGTTCCAAAGATAGCATCGCGATGACCGCATTGGCTACATTGGTAATAGCTCATATTTTCAATTAAACCGGTAATTGGCACACCCACCTTACGAAACATCGTAATGCCCTTCTCGGCATCGGCTAGCGCAACCGTTTGTGGTGTCGTCACAATCACCGCACCGGTGATTGGTAATTTTTGCGCAAACGTCAGCTGAATATCACCGGTGCCCGGCGGCATATCTACGATCAAATAATCCAACCGCGGCCATTTAGTATCGCGAAATAGTTGTTGTAACGCAGCGCTAGCCATCGGGCCACGCCAAATTGCAGCATCTTTGGTATCGGTTAAATAGCCAAGCGAACTGACCCAAATTCCGTGTCGTTGATGCGGAATCATTTTTTGCTGCGCATTAATCTCAAGCTTTTCTTCTTGGCCACCAAGCATGGTTGGTAGTGATGGGCCATATACGTCCGCATCTAACATGCCGACATTTGCACCAAGTTGCTGCAATGCCAGCGCCAATTGAACACTGACAGATGATTTACCGACACCGCCTTTGCCCGACGATACAACAATAACGTTGCCAAAAGTCATTGGTAATTCTGGTTGTGAATTTGGTAACTTGGCGATGTTTAACCGCAATACCCAGTTCAATTTTCCTAACTCAGGATGCTGTCGAAGCGGCTCTAGGATTTGCTCATTCGCAGCAAACGGCACCGTTAACACGGCTTCTTGCCCGTTTATCGTCACCCAATCTTCAGGAATGGTACTCGTGCAATAAGGAAGTTTAATTTCTGCAAGCGCGTGGCTAAGTTGCGGTTGGGATGATGCGGATTTATCACTCTTGGATTTTTTAAAACGACCAAACATTTAGTTCTCCCACAACTGGCATGAACCCGCATGATACGGTGAGTTCGGCTGGATTGCCAGCGCTGATTCAGGTACACTTCTAGCCTTTCAGTAACGCAGAATTAATGGAAACATTCATGCCGACAGCTACTCGCAAAATTCTGGTCACCAACGCATTGCCTTATGCTAACGGGCCTATCCACATTGGGCACATGTTGGGCTACATTCAAGCCGACATTTGGGTACGTTTTCAAAAACTCCGTGGTCACGAATGTCACTATGTGTGTGCGGATGACGCACACGGCACACCTATTATGCTAAAAGCTCAGCAGCTTGGTATTGAGCCAGAGCAGATGATTGCGGAAATGAACGCGGCACACCAAGCAGATTTTGCGGATTTTCATGTAGCGTTTGATCATTATCACTCAACGCACAGTGACGAGAACCGAGAACTTGCTGAATTAATTTATACACGCTTACGTGACAATGGTTACATTAAAACCAAAACCATTGAGCAGCTTTATGACCCGCAGAAGCAAATGTTTTTGCCTGACCGTTTTGTAAAAGGTGATTGCCCTAAATGCGGTGCCACCGATCAATACGGCGATAACTGCGACGTTTGTGGCGCGACATATGCGCCGACTGAGCTTAAGAATCCGAAATCAGCCGTATCTGGCGCAACACCAGAATTGCGTCAATCGGAGCATTACTTCTTTGACTTGCCAGCATTTGAAAACATGCTGAAAGAGTGGACCCGCTCAGGATCACTCCAAGACGAAATGGCAAATAAACTCAACGAGTGGTTCGAGTCAGGCCTACAGATGTGGGACATCAGTCGCGATGCGCCCTACTTTGGTTTTGAGATTCCAGATGCGCCGGGCAAATACTTTTATGTTTGGCTGGATGCGCCAATTGGTTATATGGGTAGTTTCAAACACTACTGCAATACCACGGGTAAAGCTGATTTTGACACCTATTGGCAAGTTGGTAGCGACGCTGAGCTTTATCATTTTATTGGTAAAGACATCATTTATTTCCACAGCCTGTTTTGGCCATCAATGCTCAAAGGTGCAAATTTCCGTCAACCAACGAACGTTTGGGCGCATGGTTTTATTACCGTAAACGGTACGAAGATGTCGAAGTCCAAAGGCACTTTCGTCATGGCGCGTACCTATTTAGATCATTTAGATCCGGATTACTTGCGTTATTACTTCGCAGCGAAACTGACCAATCGTATTGACGATTTAGATTTGAACCTCACTGACTTTGCCCAGCGCGTGAACGCTGACTTAGTTGGTAAAGTCGTCAACATAGCAAGCCGTTGTGCTGGATTTATTAGCAAAAAATTCGACGGTAAATTAGCTGCAACGATTAGCGACACAAGCCTTCTGGATGAGTTCCAAGCCGCAGCTGAAAGCATCGCCCAAGCCTATGAAAAACGAGAATTTTCTAAAGCAATGCGCGATATTATGGCGCTGGCTGATAAAGCAAACTTCTACATTGCTGAAAAAGAGCCATGGCAGTTAATTAAAGACCCAGCCAAAGCAGACGAAGTACACGAAATTTGCTCTATCGGAATTAATTTGTTCCGCTTGTTAATGATTTATCTCACGCCAATTGTTCCGGCTTTGGCGGAACGTGTTCAAGCATTCTTGAACGACGAATTTACTTGGGACAGCCATCAAGTGATTTTAAAAGATCACGCCATTAGCCCGTTCAAAGCCCTATTACAACGTATTGAAATGGAAAAAGTTGAAGCCATGATTGAAGATTCAAAAGCACAAAATGAAGCGGCAGCCGCTGCGCCAATTAGCAATGGCGAGTTAGAACGCGATCCGATTAGTGCAGAAATTAACTATGATGATTTCGCCAAAGTTGATTTGCGTGTTGCGCTTATCGCCAACGCAGAACATGTTGAAGGTGCTGATAAATTGCTGAAGTTAACGCTCGATTTAGGTGGCGAAACACGCCAAGTATTTGCGGGTATTAAGTCTGCCTATGCACCTGAAAAGCTCATTGGTCAACACACCGTGATGGTCGCTAACTTAGCGCCACGCAAAATGCGCTTTGGTATGTCAGAAGGCATGGTGTTAGCGGCAGGTCCAGGTGGCGAAGAGTTGTTTATTCTTAACCCGCATGATGGTGCGAAGCCTGGGATGCGTGTGAAATAATGGTGGCGACTATTCACCTGCTTGCAGGCAAAGAAAAATCATTGCGTCGTTTACACCCTTGGGTGTTCAGCGGCGCCATCGCCCGCGTCAAGGGCACCCCAAAGGCAGGTGAAACCGTCTCGATACACAGCGCCGACGGCGATTGGCTCGGTTATGCTGCATGGTCACCACAATCGCAGATCCGCGCTCGTGTTTGGAGCTTCCAGCAAAATGACGTCATTGATGCTGATTTTTTCAAACAACGCATCGCTGCCGCGAAAGCACTTCGCGAAGGGCTAAGTATTCGAAGTAATGCGTACCGTTTGGTTGCTGCAGAAGCAGATCAATTACCGGGCGTTACCATCGATAAATACGACAACTGGCTGGTATGTCAATTGCTCAGCACCGGCGCCGATTATTGGCGCGATGCCATTGTTGCGGCACTACGCGAACTCTTTCCAGAGTGCTCTATTTTTGAACGTTCAGACGTTGATGTGCGTCAAAAAGAGGGGTTAAAACCGGTGGTGCAACTGTTGCACAGCGACAACGGCGAGCTGCCTCCTGCCACCGTGTGGATTGAGGAAAATGGCTTACAGCTTGGCGTGGATATTCAAGGTGGCCATAAAACCGGTTACTACCTCGACCAGCGTGATAGCCGCGCGGCCATTCAAAAGTATGCTGCCGGCAAACGCGTTCTTAATGCTTTCAGTTACACCGGTGGTTTTGGTCTCTACGCTGCAGCGGCTGGTGCTGCAGAAGTCGTCAACCTTGATGTATCAGCCCCGGCGCTTGAACAAGCCTTACAAAATCACACGCGCAACCAACTTTCAAATGACACGCTGACGAATTTGCAAGAAGACGTATTCGAAGCACTGCGTAAGTTTCATCAAAGTGGCGAACGATTCGATGTGATCGTTCTTGACCCGCCGAAATTCGTGGATAGCAAGGCTAACCTCATGCGTGCTTGTCGTGGCTATAAAGATATTAACCGTCTCGCCTGTATGATTTTGAAGCCCGGTGGCACCCTGTTCACATTCTCGTGCTCAGGATTGCTCTCTGGTGAGTTATTCCAGAAAGTTGTTGCCGATGCTGTACTTGATGCGAAACGACCATTGCATATCATTGAACGACTGTTTCAAGGCGCAGACCACCCAGTACGAACCAATTTCCCTGAGTCATTGTACTTGAAGGGATTGGTACTTCGCGGTTGATTTCGCTAGAGTATGGTTAATTAAAAAATTAAAAGGTGAATGGCATGAGTACCACTATTTTTGACAAGATTATTGCCAAAGAGATACCCGCAGAAATTGTGTATGAAGACGAGCTGAGTCTAGCCTTTAAAGATATCAATCCGCAAGCACCTGTACACCTTTTGATCATCCCAAAGCGTCGCATTGCCACCATCAACGATATTGAAGAGAACGATCGTGAATTAGTTGGTCATTTGTATATTGTTGCAGCACGTTTAGCGCAGCAATTCGGCTTTGCGAAAGACGGTTACCGTGTTGTCATGAATTGCAACGAAGATGGCGGCCAGTCGGTGTATCACATTCATTTGCACTTACTAGCTGGTGTTACCATGGGTTGGCCGCCATTTGCCAATAATCGCCCTAAGCAAGTCGGTTAATATCTATGGCAAGTTTCAAAAAGCCAAATGCTGAAGAGTTGAAACAACGTCTGACCGACATGCAATATTATGTCACCCAAGAAGATGGCACAGAGCCGCCGTTTCAAAACGCTTATTGGAACGAAAAACGGCGCGGTATTTACGTCGATGTTGTCAGCGGCGAACCGCTCTATTCGTCAGCAGATAAATTTGATTCGAGTTGTGGCTGGCCCAGTTTTACAAAAACCATCAATGAACAGGCCGTTACTGAACGTCAAGACCTGAAGTTTGGCATGGTTCGTACTGAAATTCGTAGTGCTCAAGCCGATTCTCACCTTGGCCACGTATTTGACGATGGTCCATTACCTCTCGGTACTCGTCATTGCGTCAATTCTGCGGCAGTTGAATTTATTCCTGTTGAAGAAATGGAAAAGCGTGGTTACGGCGACTGGATTAAGTACATAAGCTAGCCGCCGTCTATACTTCGTTATTGATTACCCGCAGCAATGCCCTCACGACGTGGATCAGCGCCGCCATAAAGCGTGCCATCGCTCAGCAAGCTGATACCGTGTAAGCCACTGTTTAAATCTTGCACCTTCACGTCATGACCGCGGTGACGCAGTCTGTCGGCAAGAGCTTCAATAGCTGTTCCTTTCTCTAGACTCGTGACGCCATTTAAGTTGGTGACATGCGGTAAGTCGATGGCTGCCTGCATATCGAGATCCCAATCGAGTAAACCAACGAGCGTTTGTGCCACATAATTAATGATACGTGCGCCACCTGGTGAACCAACCGCATGTATCGGTGCACCGCTGGCATCAAAAACCATCATCGGCGACATAGAACTGCGTGGACGTTTACCAGCCTCAACACGGTTAGCAACCAATTCACCGTTTACTTCAGGCACAATTGAAAAGTCAGTGAGTTGATTATTGAGTAAAAATCCAGCTGCCATCACACCCGAACCAAAGCCCATTTCAATACTTGATGTCATGGAGAAGACGTTGCCTTCAGCGTCGACAATACTCACATGGGTGGTGTTTGGAAATTCTGGCGATTGGTCATCGGCATAACTATATTGAGTAAACACGCCGGCTTGAGCGCGACCCATATCGCCTTCTTGAATAAGACTGGCGCGCTCACTCAAATAACCCTTATTCAAAAGCTCAGTAACCGGCACATCAACAAAATCGCTATCGGCAATGTAACGATTACGGTCGGCAAACGCTAAGCGTGAAGCCTGAGTAAAATGATGAACCGCGGTTTCAGAGTTAACAGCCCACTCGTTTACAGGGAAGTTTTCTAACATGCCAAGAATTTGCAGCACCGTGATACCGCCCGAACTCGGCGGCCCCATGCCGCACACTTCGTAAACGCGGTATTCGGCACACACTGGCTCACGAAGAATAGCCTGATACACTGCTAAATCATCGTGTTGCATCAAACCTGGGTTAATTGGCGCGTTTTGGACCGCTCTTACAATCGCATCAGCAATCTCACCTTGATAAAAAGCATCGGCACCTTTTTCAGCAATCAAGCGCAACGTTTTTGCATACTCAGGGTTCTGTTTAATACTTCCAGCCTGCAGTGCTTCACCATTTGGATAGAAGTACTCCTTACCCGGTGACATTTTTAACAGCCCTGGGCTTATTTTTAATTCGAGTAACTTTTGCAGACGTTCACCAACTACAAATCCGTGCTCAGCTTTGTCGATGGTTTCAGAGAAGAGTTCAGACCAAGCCAACTTTCCCCAGCGTTCATGTGCAAGTTCGAGACCTCGCAAAATACCCGGCGTACCCACGGAACGGCCGCCAGTTACCGCATCCATAAACTGCTTTGGTGGTTTCCCTTGAGCGTCTAGAAACAACGCTGGTGTTGCTGTCATCGGGGCGGTTTCACGCGCATCAATGGTGAATAGCTTCTGCTCTTTGGCATCCCAATACAGCATAAAACCCCCACCACCTAATCCTGATGATTGCGGCTCGGTCAGTGTCAGCATGGCTTGAACCGCAACAGCTGCATCAATCACGGTGCCACCAGCGGCAAGAATAGCTTCACCCGCACGGGCAGCCGCTGGCGTTGCAGCTGCAACCATATGTCGGTTTGCCGTAACACCAGACTTCTCAACAAAGCCTGTCGCAGCCTCAGGGTCTAAAGCCGCCGTTTTATCTGCTTGGGTTGGCGAGACATCACTGCATGCTGAAACGGCTAACGCAGCGAACAACATCAAATAGCGCATCGTTATTATCCTTGTTAAGCGAATTCTTGGCTGTTGATAGTTTACAGCCACGCGAATAACCACTTATCATACGGGCTCAAGCAGATCAGAACAATCATAAAAAGGTCGCGTATGTCAGAGCGTATTCAGGTTATCATTGCGTCGGTACTTATTGCCGTTATTGCCATTTGGTTACCTTTCTATCAAGCAGAAACAGGCTCGTTACTCGATCAATATGACTACCACGCTAGCGTTGTCTGGCAACAACCATGGCGCATTTTTACCGCCCATATCTTCCATCTTGACGCAACACACGCCGTCACAAATGCAATAGCTCTGGTACTCGTAACGCTCTTTTTTGCACACCACTTTAGCGTTCGCACTTGGTTCAATGCTGTGATTGTCATTACCGTCATTTGCATCGCAGTTGTGTGGCTGATTGGCACACCAGAGCGGTTTGTCGGCTTATCCGCGCTTATTCATGGTTTGCTGTTGACCAGCCTATTACTAGAGTGGTCGCAACATAATTACGCTCGAACCGATTGGTTATCGCCACTGGTAATCGGCTTATTGGTATTGAAAGTTTTGCTTGAAATTATCGGGGTCATGCACAGCGCTATCTTACTTAGTGCTGGCACAGACTATGGCTATATCCATCTTGCCGGGCTGGTTGGCGGTGTAATCGCATGGCGATTGCACCGAAAGCGTTTGGCCTCGATCACCTCAAAACCGAGACCACCCGCTAACAACTAATATCTAATATCTAATAGTTAATATCTAATAGCTAATATCGCTTTTGCTTTTGTTGTTTAAAGCACAATTCGGTCTTTATTCAGTTCAAGCATTCGCGGGCCAATACCTTTCACCTGCATTAACTGATTAATATCAGTAAACTGCCCTAATTCTTCGCGCAGCTTCACAATATCTTTTGCACGCTTAATACCAACACCTGTTAACGCATACGCCAACTGCTCTGCATCTGCAGTATTAATATTTATGCCTGCAGTTTGGCTCGCGGCTTGAATCGGTGCAACCATTGCAGCCGCTTGCGACGGCGAGAGCATCACCAAAGGTGCAAGCATCGAAGTGAAAATCAGTGTTTTCCGTAACATAAACGCTCCTCAATAACGTAGATTAAAAGCATCAATAGAGGCTTTCGCACGTGCACAATCATTACGTTGTGCACGTGAGAGAGTTTAGAAGGAATTGATAAGGGGTGCTAAAAATTTAAGCGTATTACGCTGTCAGAGATGCCTGTATTTCACTTAACGCGGCAACCGGATCGGGGGCCTGCGTAATTGGACGACCAATCACTAACACTTCGATTCCCAATGCCGCAGCCTCAGGTGGTGTCATCACACGGCGTTGATCGCCCTGCTCTGAACCTACAGGGCGTATCCCTGGCGTTACGCGTAAGAAGCCGGCACCACAGGTTGCAGCAATGGCCTCAGCTTCCCAAGCGGAGCATACAACACCATCTAACCCTGCAGCTTGAGTAAGCTTGGCAAGCTTAAGTACGTGTTCCGCGGGAGGTACATCAATACCAACTTCCTGAAGGTCTTCTGCACTCATGCTGGTTAACACTGTTACCGCAATCACATAAGGCCGGTTAGGTATATCCGCAACCGCATCGCGCGCCGCTTCCAGCATCCGCCGGCCACCACTCGCGTGCACATTCACCATCCATACACCGAGCTCAGCAGCAGCCCGCACGGCTTTGTTGACTGTGTTGGGAATATCATGGAATTTCAAATCTAGAAAAACTTTAAACCCACGCTGAACCAGCTCTCTTACAAAGTCAGGCCCGGCACTAGTGAATAGCTCTTTGCCCACTTTTAAACCACATTGCTGCGGCGAAAGCTTATCAATCAACGGCCATGCTGATTCGGCATTGTCATAATCTAAAGCCACAAAAATTAACGATTGCTGAGTCATTTATTCTCCATCTAGCCCAATGATAGGCTTAATTTCGCCCCATGTACGGCATGACGGACAATGCCAGTACAGAGTACTTCCCGAAAAACCACAATGCCGACAACGATACTTCGGTCGCTGTTGCATTTGTTGTTGCACCATACGCTGCAACATTTTTAAACTATCGCGGGCTTTACCCACATCAGCAGCACGAATGTGAAAATCCATAAGCTTATGGAAACCTTTCATGGTTGGATTTTCTAACAGTGTGTTCTGCACAAATTGTTCCGCCGCTTCAATGCCGTTTTCGCGCGCGATCATTTCCGATAGCATCACCGCAGCCGACGTAGAATGCGCTGATTTCACACATTGATGTAAAAACTGAATAAGTCCGCCGATGTCCTGCAATTCATCATAACAGGCCTTAATTAATGGGAGTGCTTCACTAACAAATTCAGCGTCTTCATCGAGAATACCAACCAGCATTTTTTGCGCTTTACGATACAACCCTTGGTTGTACCACATGCGCCCTAGCGCTAATGCCGCACGTACACAATCTGGATCATGTTGGCGTGCTTTTAAATAATACTTTTCGGCATGCTCAGTATCATTTTGGCGCTCTGCAAGTTCACAGTAAAGCTGCGCGACAATTAATTCGGCACTGCGATCATAGCGCATCAGCTTCAGGGCTACCTTAATGGCCTTGTCCCACTCGTGTGTTGATTCATAGAGCTCTAAGAGATGGCGTTGGCAGGCCTCACGGAACTGCTTATCGCTTTGTAAGGCCAACAACATTTCTTCCGCACGATCATAAATACCGGCGGCTAAGTAATCTAGACCAAGTTCGAACATCGCCTGGCGACGATCTTGCTCGCTGATGGTTGGCCGTGAAGTTAAATTTTGATGTATTTTTATGGCGCGATCGAGCTCACCACGACGTCGGAATAATTTACCTAAAGCCCAATGGGTTTCAAGAGTATCGGAATCAACGTCTAATAATTCAATAAAGAGATCAACGGCTTTGTCGGGTTGATCCGAAAGTAATAAATGAAGGCCGGTGACATATTGACGTGAAAACTGTTCTTGTTCTTGCCGATTCTCGTTGCGAACGCTATTACGCCCCATGAACCAACCATAGGCAGCAGCAACCGGAAGTAACAGAAACAGTAATTCTAACATTAAGCAGCGCTCTTAGAATTCACCAATTGTTTTTTTAATTTACGAATGTCACGTCGTAGCATCCATTGGGCACCGAGCATACTTAATAAGCCGATAAGAAAACCCACGGCTAAAAATAACGCCGTTAATGTAGCCACACTAATTTGTTGTTGCGCGACGATAAAGTCAACCGCAATAACCTGCTTATTCAACGCACCAAAGGCGACTGCTATCAGGAACAAAACTATTAAAGGAAGGCTAACAAAAATGAATCGAATCATATTCTTTCCTGTCTCGCGCATATAAAAAAACGGCATGCTTACTATAGCATGCCGTTTTCGTTAACTCGACGTTAAATTATCCGATGTTATCGACCCGCTCTCGCAGTTCTTTACCCGGTTTAAAGTGCGGAACGTATTTTTCGTCCAACTGCACTTTTTCACCAGTCTTCGGATTTCGCCCTTCACGTGGGGCTCGATAATGCAGTGAAAAACTACCGAATCCACGTATCTCAATACGTCCACCAGTGGCCATATACTGCGCCATCTGCTCGATAAGTTCTTTCACCGCATCTTCAACCTGACGCGGAGAAAGCTCTGGGTACAACTTCGTTAACTGGGTAATCAGTTCCGATTTTGTCATCACATGCTCCTCTACTAATGCGTCAATGCATCAAGCCCACGTTCAAGCTAATTTTAGTCGTCGCTCTTAGCCGCTTTGAAGGCTTCAGCCATTGCGTTTGTGAAGTCAGCTTCGTCTTGCTGCTTGTTCACAGACTCAAGAGCTTCTTTCTCTTCAACTTCGTCTTTCGCGCGAATTGACAGGCTCAAGGTACGGTTTTTACGGTCTACGCCCATGAAACGAGCTTCAACTTCGTCGCCTACTTTCAATTCAGTGGTCGCGTCTTCAACACGGTCACGTGAAATGTCAGCTACGCGAACGTAACCTTCAACGCTATCAGCTAGCTCAACTTTAGCGCCTTTGGCATCAACTTCGATGACCTTACCTTTAACAATAGCACCTTTTTTGTTAGCTGCTAGGTAATTGTTAAACGGATCTTCTTCAAGTTGCTTGATACCCAAAGAAATACGCTCACGCTCAGCGTCAACTTGTAATACAACAGCAGTAACTTCTTCGCCTTTCTTGAAGTCGCGAACCGCTTCTTCGCCAGTTGCATTCCAGCTAATGTCTGACAAGTGAACCAAACCGTCGATGCCGCCATCAAGACCGATGAAGATACCGAAGTCAGTGATTGACTTGATCTTACCAGACACTTTGTCGCCCTTGTTGAAGTTCTTCGCGAACTCTTCCCACGGGTTAGCTTTACACTGTTTCAGGCCAAGTGAAATACGACGACGTTCTTCATCGATTTCAAGAACCATAACTTCAACAACGTCATCCAAGTTAACAACTTTAGAAGGATGTACGTTCTTGTTGGTCCAATCCATTTCTGAAACGTGAACCAAACCTTCAACGCCTTCTTCGATTTCAACGAAGCAACCGTAGTCAGTTAAGTTGGTTACGCGACCAGTCAAACGATGACCTTCTGGGTAACGTGCTGCGATATCAGCCCATGGATCAGCACCTAACTGCTTCAGACCCAATGATACGCGAGTACGGTCACGGTCAAACTTCAATACTTTCACGTTGATTTCGTCGCCAACGTTCACAACTTCGCTTGGGTGTTTAACGCGTTTCCAAGCCATGTCGGTGATGTGCAACAAGCCGTCAACGCCGCCCAAGTCTACGAATGCACCGTAATCAGTAAGGTTCTTAACGATACCTTTAACTTCTTGGCCTTCTTGTAGGTTCTCAAGCAACTCATCGCGCTCTGCACTGTTCTCAGTTTCAATCACTGCACGACGTGAAACAACAACGTTGTTGCGCTTCTGGTCAAGCTTGATAACTTTGAACTCTAATTCTTTGTTTTCGAGGTGCGTGGTTTCACGAACCGGACGAACGTCTACCAATGAACCTGGCAAGAACGCGCGTACGCCACCCAAATCAACTGTGAAGCCGCCTTTAACTTTACCGCTGATTAAGCCAGTAACAGTTTCTTGGTCTTCGTATGCTTTCTCAAGCTGCAACCAAGCTTCGTAGCGCTTCGCTTTCTCGCGAGACAGGATAGTTTCACCAAATCCGTCTTCAACGGCGTCCAGGGCAACGTCGATTTCGTCGCCAACTTGAACTTCAACAACGCCTTCAGCGTTACGGAATTGTTCAACTGGGATAGCACTTTCAGATTTCAGACCGGCGTCAACAAGAACAACGTCACGGTTGATAGCTACGATGGTGCCTTTAACGATAGAACCTGGGCGAGTTTCGACCTCTTTGAGGCTTTCTTCAAACAGTTGTGCAAAATTTTCTGACATATGTGTTAACTACTTTTAGTTAAGTACGTCCACCAAGCACTCCCGAATGGCGGGGTTGTTAAAATTGATCTGATGGCTTTCCTTGCTACAGACCCCTAAGCTGATAGCTCGATTAGCTACCCGTCTCAGATTGAGTCAATTTGCCATGAGCAAACTGCAGAATTTGATCAACCACTTCAGTGATGCTCAAATTCGTTGAATCTATAAATAACGAACCCTCAGCAGCACGTAGTGGCGCAACCGAGCGGTTCGTGTCCCGATCATCACGTTCGCGAATTTCGGTGATTAATTGGTCGATTTTAGCATCGATTCCCTTTTCCTGCAATTGCTCAAAGCGACGACGTGCGCGCTCTTCGGGGCTTGCAGTTAAAAAGATTTTCGCTGCGGCATCAGGGAAGACAACGGTGCCCATATCACGACCGTCGGCAACCAAGCCTGGCAACTCTTTAAAGGCACGCTGGCGGCGTAATAACGCTTCGCGAACACGCGGTAATGCGGCAACCTTAGAAGCCATATTCGCAACTTCTTGAGTGCGAATGGTCATGGTGACGTCTTCGCCTTCTAGAATAATATGGGTGAGTTCCGGATCTTCTTCGACATCAAACTTCACATCCAAAGAACCAGCTAGCGCC
Organism: Pseudidiomarina andamanensis; assembly: GCF_009734345.1. GTDB lineage: Bacteria > Pseudomonadota > Gammaproteobacteria > Enterobacterales > Alteromonadaceae > Pseudidiomarina > Pseudidiomarina andamanensis. The sequence goes on from NZ_CP032551.1 coordinate 720,125, forward strand.
ACCAAGCTCTCTTCATCGTCAGCCGCAAATCCGTGATGCAATGCTGCGAGGGCGAGTACGCGGTAAATTGCTCCGCTGTCGAGTAAGTGCCAACCGAGTTGATCAGCTAAAATTCGACTGACGGTTCCTTTACCTGAGCCGCTTGGGCCATCAATAGTGATAACAGGTGTGTTTTTGGTCATGCGATCCTCTACCAAATAAAAGCGCCGCAATTATACGGATCTGGCAGAAAATTGCACCCTAAATTGGTGAACGTTCCGTGATATCTCTATGAAGATTGCGTGATCGCACAAAATTCATCGAAGAACTTTGGATAGGTTTTTGAACAACAATTTGGATCTAAGATCGTAACGCCGGCTGTGCTAAACCCTAACAATGCAAAGCACATCGCCATGCGATGATCGTTATAAGTGGCTATTTCTGCATGCTTGATTTCGTCTGGTGGTGTCACCGAAATCGCATCTTCGGTCTCCACCACGTGGGCACCAACTTTACGCAATTCATTAGCCATCGCTTCAAGTCGATCGGTTTCTTTAATACGCCAATTCGCAATGTTACGAATATGGGTGGTACCTTTGGCGAACAACGCGAGTGTTGCAAACGTCATGGCTGCATCCGGAATTGCATTTAAATCGGCATCCAATGCGCGCAACTCACCGCGTTTAACGGTAATTGAATGCGGCGAAACCTCGACATCGGCACCCATTTCCGCCAAATAATCAGCGAACTTAACATCGCCTTGAATACTTTCACTACCCACGCCATGAACAGTTAACGGGCCTTCGCCAATAGCTGCCGCGGCCAACCAGTACGAGGCGGCACTCGCATCACCCTCAACCCAATAATCACCCGGGCTCTGATAGGTTTGCTGCCCTGGAATTAAAAATTCCTGACGGCAAATACGATGTACTTCTATACCGAAGCGCTTCAACATCGAAAGCGTCAATTCAATATAGGGCCAGGAAACAACCGTACCGGTAAGCTCCAGCACACTATCTTGCTCAAGCAATGGTAATGCCATCAGCATGGCCGAAATGTATTGACTTGAGGCGCTGCCATCAATGGTCAACATACCGCCTTGTAGGCCACCCTTCAGTTCAATTGGCGGGTACCCCTCGTGCTGCAAACAAGTCAGCTCCGCACCGCCAGCACGCAGTGCCTCGACTAATGCATGCACTGGGCGCTCCTGCATGCGGGCATCCCCGGTAAGAATACAAGCGTGCCCTTCCAAGGTAGCACTGAGAACCGCCAACAATGGTCGCATCGCGGTACCCGCATTACCTAAATCCAAGGCTTTAGGTTGCTGCGACCACTTGCCACCACAACCAATCACTTTTATGGTCGTACTAGTTTCATCCGCAACGTCAATTGCAACGCCAAGCTCGATTAATGCCTCGAGCATGCGTTCAGTGTCGTCACTACGCAGTACATTAGTTAATGTTGTGTTTTGCCCGTCAGCACAGAGTGCCGCCATCAATAAGGCACGATTCGCAATACTTTTTGAGCCTGGCAGTGTCACATCACCGTGACACTGTTGCAGGTTTTGAAGTGTTATTGATGGGGAGCCTGAGGTCATCTTAAGGTGCTATAGAATCGTTTTCATGGCATCAATGAACGCTTGGTTTTCGCTTGGCAATCCAATACTGACGCGCAAATGATTCGGCAACTGATAGCCCGCAACCGGACGCACAATCACGCCAGCACGGAGGAGTTTTTGATACATGTCGCCTGCTTCCGGGCCAACTTCAATGGTTAAGAAGTTGCCGTGCGAAGGAATATAGTTCAAACCATTATCTTCACAGAAAGCAACAAGTTGCTGCATGCCTTCTTTATTCACGCGAATGGATTCAGCTAAATACTCCTCATCATCCAACACGACTTCTGCCGCGCGTAAACTCAGGCTATTCATATTGAATGGCTGACGAATACGATTCATTAAATCGGCAACTTCTGGATGCGAAATTGCATACCCTGCACGCAAACCAGCTAAACCATAGGCTTTCGAGAATGTCCGACTAACAATCAAATTTGGGTATTTCGCAACCCACTCAACCGACGGTGCACGCTCTGCTTCGTCGACATATTCGTAGTAGGCTTCATCAAGAACCACCAAGATATTGCTTGGTACTTGCGCAATAAAATCAGCCAGCGCTTCGGTACTTAAAAATGTACCCGTTGGGTTATTTGGATTCGCGATAAAAATCATCCGCGTTTTCGGCGTAATCGCCTTTAACATCGCTGGTAAATCATGCCCATAATCTTTCGCTGGAACCGCTACGCCAGTCGCACCAATCGCCTGTGTCACCAGTGGGTACACCACAAACGCGTGCTGCGCAAAAATCACCTCATGGCTAGCATCAACAAACGTGCGAGCCAATAGCTCAAGCACATCATTCGAGCCATTACCTAAAGTGATTTGATTCGTATGAACGCCAAACTTGCTCGCTAACTTGCTTTTCAAGTAAAAGCCATTGGCATCTGGGTAGCGAGCTAAACCGTTCAGCGTATCTTGCAATGCAGCTTTTACCTTCGCACTCAAACCAAGTGGATTCTCATTCGAAGCCAGCTTCACAATATTCTTAATTCCAAGCTCACGCTCTACTTCTTCAATGGGCTTGCCCGCTTGATAAGGGCTTAAGTTACGAACCCCAGGGTTCGCTAATTCTTTGGCATTAAATTCAGTCATAGAAATCGTTACTCGTTGTTCGTTACTCGTTATTGGTTTTCATTCATCGAATAACGACTAACGAATAACCAATAACGCTTTTATGTTTTTAGGCCTTGCGCTCGAATTCGCGCATAAATTCAACCAACGCATCCACCCCAGCCATCGGCATCGCATTATAAATACTCGCGCGCATACCACCGACAAAACGGTGCCCTTTTAGCCCCAGCAGCCCAGCTTGTTCTGCTTGCTTTAAGAAATCACCGTCAAGGCGTTCGTCAGCTAGCAAGAATGGTACGTTCATAATCGAACGATAGTTAGGGTGAACTGGGTTACTGTAGAAGTCAGAACTGTCAATATATTGATACAGCTTGCTGGCTTTGGCGTGGTTCATTCGCCCCATAGCCTCAACACCACCTTGGCGCTTGAGCCACTGGAAAACCAGCGCAGACAAATACCAAGCGAAAGTATTTGGGGTGTTATACATTGAGCGTTCTTTGGCCTGAACGGTGTAATCCATAATCGTCGAGGTATTGCCTTGGGCATGGCCAAGTAGGTCATCACGGACAATCGCAATCGCAAATCCAGACGGACCAATGTTCTTTTGAGCGCCGGCGTAAATCACACCAAAGCGGCTAACATCGAGCGGTTCAGAGAGGATGTTAGAGGACATGTCTGCGACAATTGGCGCATTCACATCAGGAATCCCATGCAACGCAATGCCATCAACCGTTTCGTTCGGACAATAGTGAAAATACGCCGCATTGTCTGACAATTGCCAGCTTTCGCGTGGCGCTAATGCTTTGCCCTGCTCGGTTTGCACTGACGCACCAACAACATTCACCTGTTGCACGTATTTTTGCGCTTCGCGAATGGCAAAATCAGACCAAATACCACAATTCAAATAATCGACTGTGGCGTTTGGCCCCGCAATATTTTGCGGCACGGCGCTAAACTGACCACGGCCACCGCCGTGCATAAATAGCACTTGGTAGTTGTTCGGTATTGCCATCAAATCGCGCAAGTCTTGCTCGGCTTGCTCGGCCATCCGAATAAAAATCGGATCACGATGACTAATTTCCATCACTGAAATGCCCAGGTTGTTCCAATTTAGGAACTCTTCCTGAGCTTGTTTCATGACCTCTGCCGGCAGCATTGCCGGCCCCGCAGAAAAGTTAAACGGGGCACTCATGCAATTAATCCTCACTTACATCGTCAGTCGCTACGTCATCATCCGCATCGTCGTCTAAAGGCTCGCTTGTGTCCTCGCCTTCTACCGGCTCGTTCAACAGCGCATCAGTTTCATCATCTTCGTCAACTTCATCAATACGCTGCATGCCAACAACTTGTTCATCGGCACCGGTACGAATCAAGCGCACACCTTGGGTATTCCGGCCAACAATCGACACTTCACTAACACGGGTACGTACCAGCGTACCTTTATTACTGATAAGCATGATTTGGTTCGCTTCAACCACTTCCATGGCGCCAACCACTTGGCCATTGCGCTCGCTGACTTTAATTGAAACAACACCTTTAGTTGCTCGGCTCTTCGCTGGATAATCAGTGATTGGTGTACGCTTACCGTAACCATTTTCGGTTACTGTCAGAATACACGGCACTTCTTCTTCAATGGTACGCGGTACAATAAGTGATACCACGCTCTGGCCTTCACCGAGGCGAATACCACGGACACCAGTAGCGGTACGACCCATTGAACGAACTTGATCTTCACTAAAGCGCACCACTTTACCGCCGTCAGAGAACAACATGATCTCATCGCCTGCAGTGGTCACATCTACACCGATCAACTCATCACCGTCATTCAGGTTCAACGCAATGATACCGCCACTGCGCGGACGCGAGTAGGCTTCCATAGGCGTCTTCTTCACCGTACCTTTACGCGTTGCCATCACAATGTACTTATCTTCTGGGTAGTCACGCGTTGGCAAGATAGCGGTGATTCGCTCGCCCTCTTCCAATGGCAGCAAGTTCACAATAGGTCGACCACGCGCGGTGCGCGTAGCGAGTGGCAAGTTGTAAACTTTCATCCAGTAAATACGGCCGCGGGTCGAGAAGCACAAAATCGTATCGTGCGTATTAGCAACCCATAGGCGTTCAATAAAGTCTTCGTCTTTCATCTTAGTAGCTGATTTACCCTTGCCACCACGACGTTGCGCTTCATATTCTGTTAACGGCTGATATTTCACGTAACCATGGTGTGACAAGGTCACAACCACGTCTTCTTCATTAATCAAATCTTCCATGCTGATATCGTGCGCAGCTGCGGTGATTTCGGTACGGCGCGCATCGCCATATTCCGCTTTCACTTTTTCGAGCTCTTCACGAATCACTTCCATCAAACGCTCAGCGCTATTCAAGATGTGCAGCAATTCTTCAATTTGTTGTAGCAGGTTCTTGTATTCTTCAAGAATTTTCTCGTGCTCAAGACCAGTTAATTTGTGTAAACGCAAATCAAGAATGGCTTGGGCTTGTTCTTCCGTCAGATAATACTGACCATCGCGAATACCAAATTCAGCGCTTAAGTGATCTGGACGCGCCGCATCAACACCAGCGCGCTCAAGCATCGCCGCTACATCTCCCAACTGCCATGCACGGCTAGTTAAGCCAGCTTTCGCATCAGCAGCGGTTTGTGAACGACGAATCAGTTCAATCACTTCATCGATATTGGCAAGCGCAATCGCTAAACCTTCTAAGATATGAGCACGTTCGCGCGCTTTGCGTAATTCATACACCGAGCGACGTGTCACCACTTCACGACGGTGCAGAATAAAGCATTCCAACATATCGCGAAGGTTAAACAAGCGTGGTTGGTTTTTATCCAGTGCCACCATGTTAATACCGAACACCACTTGCATTTGGGTGTTGGCATATAAATGGTTCAAGATAACTTCAGAAACTTCACCACGTTTCAGCTCAATAACAATGCGCATGCCGTCTTTGTCTGACTCATCACGCAAACCACTGATACCTTCGAGGCGTTTTTCTTTCACCAGCTCAGCGATTTTTTCAATCAACTTCGCTTTATTAACCTGATACGGAATTTCCGTGACAATAATCGCTTCGCGACCATTACTATCGGTTTCAATTTCCGCTTTCGCGCGTAAATGAATACGACCACGACCGGTTTTATAAGCCTCAATAATGCCAGCACGGCCAGAAATACTTGCTGCCGTTGGGAAGTCTGGCCCTGGGATATATTCCATCAATTCATCAATTTGAATATCCGGATTATCAATCATTGCCAAGCAACCATTCACAACTTCGGTTAAGTTGTGTGGCGGAATATTGGTTGCCATACCCACAGCAATACCTGATGAACCGTTTACTAACAGGTTCGGTACGCGGGTTGGTAATACTTCAGGAATTTGTTCCGTGCCATCGTAGTTTGGCACAAAGTCGACAGTCTCTTTGTCGAGATCGGAGAGTAATTCGCTGGCAATTTTTGCCATTCTGATTTCGGTATAACGCATGGCTGCTGCGGAGTCACCGTCAACGGAACCAAAGTTACCTTGGCCATCAACCAGCATATAACGCAGCGAGAACGGCTGTGCCATACGAACAATGGTGTCGTACACGGCACTATCACCATGCGGGTGATATTTACCAATCACATCACCAACAATACGCGCTGACTTTTTATATGGCTTGTTGAAATCATTGCGTAGTTCATTCATCGCGAATAACACGCGACGGTGAACTGGCTTGAGACCATCACGTACATCCGGCAATGCCCGACCTACAATTACACTCATGGCGTAATCGAGGTATGAACTTTTCAGCTCATCTTCAATATTGACCGGAACGACTTCTCTGGCGAGATCACTCATAGTAGTTATATCCCTAAACGCTCTGTCTTTCTTATAATTCGTACGATAGCGCATTGTACCCGTAGCGAGCTGCTATCGCATCTTTTTTTATCCCTGTAGGTTGAGTACACTGTACCGACTTTTAAGCCGTAGCAGAAGCCCTATGACCGCAAATTCGAACGTTGATCCAGCAGAAATTGAAAAATTTAGTGCCATCGCCTCCCGTTGGTGGGACCCAGAAGGCGAATTCAAACCACTACACCTTATAAATCCACTGCGCCTTGATTATATTTTGCGCCATTGTGATGGTGTTTTTGGTCAACGCGTCCTTGATATTGGCTGTGGCGGCGGCTTATTGGCGGAAGGCTTGGCGAAAGCCGGTGCTACCGTCACCGGTATTGATATGGCAGAACAATCGTTGCAAGTGGCGCGTTTACACGCCTTAGAGAGCCAACTGCAAATTGATTATCAGTGCATTCCTGCTGAGCAGTTTGCGAGCGAGCACCGCGAACAGTTTGACGTGGTCACCTGTTTAGAAATGCTCGAACACGTGCCTGACCCCAGTGCTATTGTGCAAGCCGCGGCTGATTCGGTGAAGCCAGGTGGTTACGTATTTTTTTCAACGTTGAACCGAAACGTGAAATCGTGGTTATTAGGTATTGTTGCTGCTGAATATGTATTGGGTTGGGTGCCAAAAGGCACGCATCAACATCAAAAATTTATTCAGCCGGCTGAATTACTGCGTATGACCGATGCCGCAGGGCTAGAGGCGCAAACCATGACCGGTATGCATTATTTGCCATGGCGCGGTTTTTATCTTGATGATTCGAATGTGGATGTGAATTACATCGTATGCCTACACAAACCAAAGTAGTACCGCCGAAAGCGGTGTTGTTTGATCTCGATGGTACATTATTAGATACCGCACCTGATTTGGGCGCCGCATTAAATACCGTGTTAGCAGCCGAGCAACGACCGTTGGTTAGCGCCGCCGAATATACGCCACTGGCTTCGCATGGCTCTGCTGGTTTATTGCGTTACGCTTACGGTGATGAATTTGAACACCGTCGCGACGAGTTACGCCAAGCATTTTTAACCGCCTATGCTGAACAGATTGCTGTGCATACGCAGTTATTTGACGGTGTTGCCAATTTACTCGAGCAGCTAAACCAGCAACAAATAGCGGTAGCCATTGTGACCAACAAGCCTCACGCACTCACCCAACAATTAGTGCCACAGTATCCACAACTAGCCGGTATAAAAGTGGTCGTGAGTGGCGATACACTACCAGTGGCTAAGCCAGATCCCGCACCATTGCTTTATGCGGCAACTCATCTTGGTATTAAAGCTGAGCACTGTTGGTACGTTGGTGATGCCGAACGCGATATTGAAGCCGGTCGGCGTGCCAATATGTTCACCGTGTTAGCTGAATACGGCTATATCAGTGTGACTGACGACACGCTTGCTTGGGGTGCACATGCAAAAATTTCGCACCCGCTTGACCTTCCGCGATTGTGGTCGAATTAACCAATTAACACTATATCTTGTGGGTGAGCCTGTTCACCCATCAAGATCTTGTAAACGCCTTGTTATACGTGCCTTATAAAATTGTTATCTGAACATTGCATTTAACAGACAAAAAAATAATAAGAAAAAATTTTTTCCTGCTTGATTTTCCTAAGTCGCTTTATTGACAAGCGTTTTAGCGAAAGCCCCTACTTCACCTGCTCATTTACACCTATTTTTTCACGCTAATTTCACTTGATCAGCGTACGATAAGTGCTAGGATACAGGTCATTCAGCTAACCCAAGATATTGTGTAAAAAACGCACGAGCGACGTCCTGTCGCACCATATCTTGTGGCTACATAAAAAACACATAACAACAACGACTATGGATGCGCCTCATGAATCAACAGCTCTTCGTAACTAAGCGTAGCGGCGAACGTGAACCTTTGAACTTGGACAAAATCCACCGCGTTATTAGTTGGGCCGCAGAAGGCCTCAATGACGTCTCAGTGTCTCAAGTCGAAATCAAATCACACATTCAGTTTTACGATGGCATCAAAACTGAAGACATTCATGAAACCATTATCAAAGCAGCTGCCGACTTAATTTCTGAAGAGGCACCTGATTATCAGTATATGGCTGCGCGCTTGGCTATTTTCCATTTGCGCAAATTGGCATACGGCCAGTTCGAGCCACCACATTTGTTTGACCAAGTCACCAAAATGGTCGAGTCAGGCCGCTATGATAAGCACCTGCTAACCGACTACAGCAAAGAAGAATTCGAGCAAATGAATGATTTTATTGATCATTCACGCGATTTAAACTTCTCCTATGCTGCTGTGAAACAGCTCGAAGGTAAATACCTCGTTCAGAACCGTGTCACAGGTGATATCTACGAAAGTGCTCAATTTTTGTATGTGTTAGTTGCCGCGTGTTTGTTCGCCAACTATCCAAAAGAAACGCGCTTGGACTACGTCAAACGTTTTTACGACGCGACGTCGCTGTTCAAAATCTCGCTACCAACGCCAATTATGGCTGGCGTGCGCACACCAACTCGTCAATTCAGCTCGTGCGTATTAATTGAAGCAGGCGATAGCCTCGACTCGATTAACGCCACCGCGAGTGCCATTGTGAAATATGTGTCGCAACGTGCAGGTATTGGTATCAATGCCGGTCGTATTCGTGCACTCGGTAGCCCGATTCGTGGTGGTGAAGCGTTCCATACTGGTTGTATTCCATTCTATAAATACTTCCAAACGGCAGTGAAAAGCTGTTCACAAGGTGGTGTTCGTGGCGGCGCCGCGACCCTCTTCTACCCACTGTGGCACTTAGAAGTTGAGAGCCTATTGGTACTCAAGAACAACCGTGGTGTTGAAGAAAACCGCGTACGTCATCTAGATTACGGCGTACAGTTTAACCGTGTGATGTATCAACGCTTAATCAAAGATGATTACATCACCCTGTTTAGTCCATCAGACGTACCTGGTTTATACGACGCTTTCTTCGCCGACCAGGACGAGTTTGAGCGCTTGTACAAACAGTACGAAGCTGACGAATCAATTCGTAAGAAGCGCATTAAAGCCATTGAACTCTTTAGCTTGTTTATGCAAGAACGTGCGAGCACAGGCCGCATTTACTTGCAAAACGTTGACCATTGCAACACCCATAGCCCATTTGATCCGAAAGTGGCGCCGATTCGCCAGAGCAACTTATGTCTGGAAATCGCCCTGCCAACGAAGCCGTTGGCGCACGTGAACGATGAAGAAGGTGAAATTGCCCTGTGCACGCTGTCCGCCTTTAACTTAGGCGCGATCAACTCACTGGATGACTTAGAAGAGATGGCTGAATTAGCCGTGCGCGCGCTCGACAGCCTCCTCGATTACCAAGAATATCCGGTGCCGGCAGCGCGTAATGCCACCATGGGGCGCCGTACCTTAGGTATCGGTGTAATCAACTACGCGTATTATTTAGCGAAAAATGGTGTGCGTTATTCTGACGGGTCAGCGAATGGCCTCACGCACCGCACTTTCGAAGCCATTCAGTATTATCTGATGAAAGCGTCTATGAATTTGGCGAAGGAAATGGGTGCGTGTCCGAAGTTCAATGAAACAACGTACTCAAAAGGCATCATGCCAATTGATACCTACAAGAAAGATCTCGATACCGTGTGCAGCGAGCCGTTGCATTACGATTGGGATAGCTTGCGCGAAGATGTGAAGAAATATGGTATGCGCAACTCAACCTTGTCAGCGTTAATGCCATCTGAGACTTCGTCACAGATCTCAAACGCAACCAATGGTATTGAGCCGCCACGTGGCCATATTAGCGTTAAAGCTTCAAAAGACGGTATCACCAAGCAAGTAGTGCCTGAATACGAAACCTTGAAGCAAGCGTATGAATTACTTTGGCAAATTCCAAGTAACAAAGGTTACTTAGAGCTTGTCGGTATTATGCAGAAGTTCGTTGATCAAACCATTTCAGCAAATACCAACTACGATCCGAACAAGTTTGAAGCCGGCAAAGTGCCGATGAAGCAATTACTACAAGACCTGCTTTATGCTTACAAACTTGGCGTGAAAACATTGTATTACCACAACACGCGTGACGGTGCATCTGACAACCAGGTTGACCTACGCGATAAAGTTGAAGCCAAAACACGTGAAGTAGAAAACCAACAAGCAACCGTAGCCGTAGTTGAAGAAGACGACGATTGCGCCGGCGGTGCTTGCAAAATTTAACAACGTGGAACGGCCAACAATTAAGGTGCGCTAAACTATGAGTTATTCAACGTTTAATCAAAATCAGATTAACCCGCTACACGAACCGATGTTCTTTGGTAACTCGGTGAACGTGGCGCGTTATGACCAACAAAAACACAGTATTTTTGAAAAGCTCATCGAGAAACAAATCAGCTTCTTCTGGCGTCCAGAAGAAGTTGACGTGAGCCGCGATCGCGTTGACTTTCAGGCGCTGACTGAAAGCGAGAAGCACATTTTTATTTCGAACCTGAAATATCAAACGCTACTGGATTCAGTACAAGGCCGCAGCCCGAACATAGCGTTGCTGCCAATTGTATCGATTCCAGAACTTGAAACCTGGATTGAGACGTGGTCGTTCTTTGAAACCATTCATTCGCGCTCATATACGCACATTTTGCGTAACCTCTTTACTGATCCGAGTGAAGTTTTTGAAGACATCGTGATCAACGAAGAAATTCAAAAGCGCGCTATCGACATCTCGCAATACTATGACGATTTGATTTTCTACACCCAGCTTTGGCAAACCCACGGCGAAGGTGAATGGGAAGTTGATGGCGAAATGCATACGGTTAGCATGCGCGAGCTGAAGAAGAAGCTTTTCTTGTGTATCAACTCAGTCAATGCGCTTGAAGCGATTCGTTTCTACGTAAGTTTTGCCTGTACGTTTGCCTTTGCTGAGCGCGATTTAATGGAAGGTAATTCCAAGATCATTCGTTTGATTGCTCGCGACGAAAACCTTCACTTGGTTTCAACCCAGCAAATTTTAAATCTGTGGCAATACGGCAAAGACGACCCTGAAATGAAAGAAATTGCAGAAGAGCTTCGCGACGAAGCACTCGCGATTTTCATGAAGGCCGTTGAACAAGAAAAACAATGGGCGCACTACCTGTTCCGCAACGGTTCAATGATTGGTTTGAACGAAGAAATGCTCTGCCAATACGTTGAATATATTGCCAATATGCGAATGGAAGCCATTGGCTTTGACGCACCATTCAAACAGCGTAGCAACCCATTACCATGGATGAATAAGTATCTTGTTTCTGACAACGTTCAAGTTGCACCACAGGAGGCTGAAATTACGTCTTACTTAGTGGGCCAAATCGATAGCGAAGTAAGTGCCGCCGATTTGGGAGACTTCGAACTTTAATCATCCCATGAGCCAGCTTTTTAAGGTTAAAGTCAACGGTCAGCACGAGCTGACCGTTGATGCTTCACAAGGTACAACTCTGCTTGAAGCGATGGAGCAAGCCGGCTTAGAACCGCATTACCATTGTCGCAATGGCTTCTGTGGCGCTTGTCGAGTGCAACTTGTCAGCGGTGAAGTTGATTACGTGAACGACCCACTCGCATTTATCCGCCCTGGCGACTGCCTTGCCTGCTGCTGTACTGCAAAAACCGACCTCGAAATTAATCAATAAATCGACAAAATCGATAATCTATATCAACGAAACCCATTGGCATCTCATCGCTGTTTATAGGAAAATACACGGTAATTATCGCTTTTAAAAAACAGGAGTAGCGAATGTTTACTGTGATTTTTGGTCGCCCAGGCTGCCCATTCTGCGTACGCGCGAAACAAATTGCTGAAAAATTAGCAGAAGATCGTGACGATTTTGAGTTTCGTTACATCGACATGCACGCCGAAGGCATCAGCAAGGCTGACTTAGAAAAAACTGTGGGTAAGCCAGTATTAACCGTGCCGCAAATCTTTATTGATGAGCAGCACATTGGTGGTTGTGATGATTTTGAAGCGTATTCACGCGCCAATTTAGGTTTATACGCTAGTTAAAGCTTGTCGTACTCGTTTCTCAGAGATTGGGAAACGAGTGCCTAGAGTTTGCGCAAACAAACTCACTCGCAGTTCCTCAATCATCCAACGAATGTCTTTAACCGCTTCCGGTATCTCCTGCCCCTTCTGGAATTTCGCTAGTAGCGCTTGATAATCTTGTTGAAGCCCAGTGACTACCAACGTGTGCAACCGATCTTTATTCGGATCAACCGGTAACTTTTCAAGACGGCGCTCAATCGCCTGTAAATACCGCACGATATCCGGCAGTCGGGCAGCGCCAACATCGCTGACAAAGCCACGATAGACAAGATGATCCAGCTGATCTTTAATGTCGCCATGCGCCTGAATTTGGTCCAGACTCACCTTGCCTTTCAAGCGTTTTCGAATGGTTTGGCTTCGTATTAAACACGGCTCGACCAAGGTGGCAATGGCAGAGACACGCTCATTTAGCTCCGCTCGAGCAACCTCATAGAGCTGTCGGAATGTTTCAGCATCACGTGCGCTATTCGCATCAATCATCTCATCTAAGGCAGCAATAATGCAGTCGTTGATCAAATCATCAACTTTTCCCCAAGGGTTGTAATACATCGCCAACTTCGCTTTGTTTGACAGCGATTGCTGTAAATAACGAACCGGTGAAGGTAACTGTGCTAGAAGTAGTTGGCGTAAGCCCTGTCGATGCGCCTGCTGCGCTTGTGCGGGTGTATCAAACAACTCTTGGCGTACGCCTTCGCCATCAGGAACCAGCGCAGGATAAGCTTTAATGGCGTAACCTTGCTGTTGCTTCTCAAGCGTATCTGGCAATTCGCCAAATACCCATTCTGTGGCAACCTTCTGTGTTGGCTCAGTTCGCTGCACCGCGCGCTTGAGCGCATGTTTCACTTGCCCTTGCATTGTTTGTTGCAAGCTTTCTAAGTCACGACTCATCCGTAAAGTTTCACCGCGATCATCTATCACCGCATAATTCATTCGCAAGTGCTGTGGCAGTTGTGTCGCATCCCAAGCGTCTGCAGGAATAGTTACTCCCGTCATACGCCGTAACTTGGCAGCTAAAGCCTCTAGTAATGGTATGTTTGCAATTAATTCAGCACTGCAGTCAGCCAAGAATGCTTGCGCATAGTTCGGCGCTGGCACAAAGTTGCGGCGTAATGCCTTCGGCAATGATTTAATCCAAGCGACGACCAAATCATGTCGCAATGCCGGAATTAACCAATCAAATCCGTGCGTCGTGATCTGGTTTAGTAGCGCCAGAGGCACTTCAACCGTCACTCCATCATCCGCGGCATTCGGATCGAAGACGTAACGTAACTTAAGGCGCAGATTACCTTGTTGCCAAGTCTCAGGGTAATCCAACTCGGTAACATGGGACGCATCCTGCGCCATTAAATCATCGCGTTCAAAGCGCAATAGCTTCGGTTCTTGTTTGACCGCCTTGTACCACCAACCAGTTAGTAGCTGCTCGTTATAGATACCAGCAGGAATCTCACGGTCATAAGCGTCAAATAGCGCTTCGTCATCAATCAGAATGTCGCGACGGCGTGATTTTTCTTCTAACTTTCGTACATCGTCAATAAGCGCGCGGTTATGTGCAATAAAGGGTAAGTCACGACTTAACTGGCCTTGCACTAGACCTTCACGAATGAAAATCTCACGCGCGCCAGCAGCATTTACCGGACCGTATTGAACTTTACGACGCGGCACAATAATCAGGCCAAATAACGTCACCTGCTCGTCGGCAATCACTGAGCCCTGCTTCTTCGAGAAGTGCGGCTCAAAATAATTCCGCTTCACCAAGTGCATCGCCGCCGGTTCAATCCATTCAGGCTCAATACGCGCGTTCATGCGGGCAAACAAGCGCGAGGTTTCTACCAACTCCGCTGCCATCACCCATTTCGGCGACTTTTTGAATAAGCCAGAACCTGGAAAAATATAAAACTTGCGATTACGTGCACCGAGGTACTCATGGCCTTCCTGCTTCTGGCCCAATTGAGACAACATACCGGTTAGCAGTGCACGGTGAACCGCTTCGTACGAGGCTGGTTCTTGATTAATTCGAAACCCTAAGCCACGCACGGTCTGACGCACTTGCGTATATACATCCTGCCATTCGCGTACGCGAAGAAAGTGCAAAAATTCTTGCTTTAAACGTTTCCTGAATTGCGTTTTAGACAACTCATGTTGCAATTCGGACAAGTAACCCCAAAGCTTTAGAAAGCCCATAAAATCAGAATCTTTATCATGGAATCGCTGATGCAATTCATCTGCTTTTTGCGAACCTTGCTGTGGTCGCTCACGCGGGTCTTGAATACTCAATGCCGCCACAATGACCATCACTTCCTGCATACAGCCATATTCATTAGCCGCCAATACCATGCGAGCCAATCGCGGATCCAACGGTAATTGTGCTAACTGACGACCAACAGCCGTTAACCGCGGACCTTGATAACCACCGCGTGATTTTTGACGATTCTGCCGACGGCCACTCGGCGCAATCGCATGCAGTTCTTGGAGCAAGTTAACCCCATCATTGATATAGCGTTCATCGGGCCGTTCAATGAATGGAAACTTGCGAATATCACCTAGCTTCGCCGAGGTCATTTGCAGAATAACTGCCGCAAGATTGGTGCGAAGTATTTCAGGATCGGTGTATTCAGGGCGAGCGAGAAAATCCTCCTCACTATATAACCGAATACATATCCCAGGGGCTACCCGACCACATCGCCCTGCCCGCTGATTGGCACTAGCTTGCGAGATTTTCTCAATTGGAAGACGTTGTACTTTGGTGCGATAACTGTAACGACTGATACGTGCGGTACCCGGATCGATGACATAACGAATACCCGGAACAGTTAGAGATGTTTCGGCAACGTTTGTGGCAATGACCACGCGACGCATACTATGTGGTTGAAATATGCGGTTTTGCTCAGCTGCTGATAAACGGGCAAATAACGGTAATATTTCCGTGTTTGCCAAATTCAGTTCACCAATCGCTTCAGCAAAATCTCGAATTTCACGTTCACCACTGGCAAAAATCAGCACGTCACCCGAGGCTTCGCGCTGTAACTCTTGCACGGCATCACAAACGCCTTGCACAACATCTAAATCATCATCATTGGTATCGGCATCTTGTAGCGGACGATAACGAATTTCTACAGGGTAAGTGCGTCCGCTGACCGTAATGATTGGCGCCGCATTAAAATGTTTCGAAAAACGCTCGGTTTCAATGGTAGCCGAGGTAATGATCAGTTTTAACTCAGATCTTTTCGGCAATAAAGTCGATAAGACACCGAGTAGAAAATCGATGTTCAGACTGCGCTCATGCGCTTCATCAATAATAATTGCATCGTATTTTGACAGCAGACGATCGGTTTGTAGTTCAGCCAGCAACATCCCGTCAGTCACTAGCTTAATCCGCGTTCCCGCTGCTGTTTCGTCTTGAAATCGAACTTTGTAACCAACCACTGAACCTAATTCGGTTTGCAGTTCTTGGGCAATCCGTGCGGCAACACTGCGAGCGGCTAATCGGCGCGGTTGCGTATGACCTATCATGCGCCCTTCATCCGCATTACCATAGCCCATCTCAAGTAGCATTTTAGGTAACTGAGTTGTTTTACCAGAGCCCGTTTCACCAGCAATAATCACCACTTGGTGTTTCGCAATGGCGGTTTGAATGGTCTGTTTTTCTTGTACGACAGGTAAGTCAGCTGGAAATTGAATGGCGCGCACGTCAGTCCTAGGTCATTAAAAAGCTGACGCTAGTTTACCAGCGTCAGCTGTTGATGTTAACGGCGAGAATACCCATCACGTAAATGTAAATCGATTGCCCGCAACACATCGGTTCGTGTGATCACACCGATCAATTGGCGCTCCGCATCAACTACCGGGTACATTTTGGGCTTATTGGCAGTCATTTGCTGCGCCAAATCGGTTACCGATGAATCGGCATCGATCGTCACGACATCGCCTCGATACATGCAGTCGCCAACCGTCGCGCTTTGCTCATTGTGGTACGTATCACGTAGCATAGTGGCTAAACAGTCTTGTTCGGACAAAAAGCCAACTAACTTATGTTGCGCATCGACCACCGGACCGCCACGCTGATTGCTTTGCAGCAACACTGAAACGGCGGCTTCAATCGACATCTCCGGCGAAAAACTCACCGGATGCCGATTCATATAATCAACTACTTTTAACGAATGCATGATGTACCTCTCTTGCGTTGAACCTAAAGTTGAACAACCATGCATTCAGTATAGTCAATCGTTGTAGATGGCAACCTCGGCAGGTGCGTTACCGATACGTTTCGCTCGGTACATGCCCTCAGTATTAAATGGCATGTGCACATTGCCATCTTTATCAACAATTATCACACCGCCCGTACCACCTTGCGGTAGCAACACATCATGAATCACGGTGTCACCCGCAGTGACAACGTCAACTTGTTGATACTTCATACGCGAACAAATGTCTGCCGCGACATGATAACGAATAAAATATTCGCCATGCCCGGTGGCAGAAACCGCACAACTGTCATTATCTGCCCAGGTGCCTGCGCCAATAATCGGTGAATCGCCAATACGACCATAGCGCTTACCCGTCATACCGCCGGTTGATGTGGCTGCGGCAAGATTTCCGTGCTTGTCGCGAGCTACAGCACCAACCGTGCCGTATTTGAAGTTATCGTCCATGTCCACCCAAGCTTGCTTATCCTGCGGGTTACCAACTTGCTCTTTCATGCGCTGAAGCGCTTTAAAACGGGCTTCGGTGTTGAAGTAACTGTTGTCAACCTGCTCAAGGCCTTGCTCACGCGAAAACTGCTCCGCGCCGGCACCACTCAGCATCACGTGCACCGACTCTTCCATCACTTTGCGAGCTAACGCAATGGGGCTTTTTACTGTTTTTACGCTTGCAACCGCACCCGCTTCACGCGTTTTGCCATCCATAATTGACGCATCAAGCTCGTGCTCGCCCTCCCAGTTATAAACAGCACCAACGCCAGCATTAAATAACGGTGAGGCTTCCATGATCTGAACCGCAGCAATAACCGCATCCATACTGGTACCACCGTTCGCTAGAACCGCGTGCCCAGCATTAATCGCTTCATTCAATTTAGCTTTATACGCTCGCTCTCGCTCCGGAGTCATGCTTTCACGAGTAATCGTGCCAGCACCACCATGAATGGCGATAGAAAAGATTTCATCAGTAGCTTTCTTTCCATGGTCGTGAGCAATAGCAGTATTTGCTGCCATACCAAACAAGCCCATAGCGGCAATAAGTGCGATACGTTTCATAAAAACCTCGTTGTTCGTTAATCGTTAATCGTTATTCGTTATTCGTTATTCGTTGTTAGTTTTTCGATACTAGCAGAGTTGTGAACTTCGAATACAGTTGTTCTAACGCTTTAGCTTTTCGTTTTACCGCTTTTATCATTTCCGAATAACGAATAACGATTAACGAATAACGCCTTTGCTTTTGTTTCCGAATAACGAGTAACCAATAACGAATAACGCCTTTGCTCTCGACTTTTATTCAGTTAATCTGAGGGTAAGAATTTCAACAAAAACATCACGGATCTTAAATGACTCAGCCAACCTTCTATTGGCACGACTACGAAACTTGGGGTGCGAATCCGCAAACCGATCGACCAGCACAATTTGCTGGATTACGAACCACCCTAGAATTTGAACCCGTTGGTCGACCGTTAACCATTTTTTGCCAACCCACGCCTGATTTCCTGCCGCATCCGCAAGCCGTTATGATTACGGGTATTACGCCGCAGCACGCCTTGGCACAAGGGATGAATGAAGCGGCATTTGCTGAGAAAATTGCAACGCAAATGAGCGAGCCAAACACCACGGTCATTGGCTACAACAACATTGCATTTGACGACGAAGTCACGCGGCATTTGTTTTATCGTAATTTTATTGACCCTTATGCACACACTTGGCAAGACAATAATTCGCGTTGGGATTTGATTGATCTCATGCGAGCTTGTTATGCATTACGCCCCGAAGGCATTGAATGGCCGTATCATGATGACGGTCGCGTCAGCATGCGCCTCGAAGACTTAACCCGTGTGAATGGTATTGAACATGGCCAAGCGCACGATGCGATGGCGGATGTGTATGCCACTATCGAAATGGCAAAAAAGGTAAAACAAGCGCAGCCCCGATTATTTGATTACGCCTACGGCATGCGTCGCAAGCAAGCGGTGAAAGAACTCGTACAACTTACTACCTTCGCCCCTCTAGCCCACGTAAGTGGCTTTTATGGCGCTCACAACGGCTATCTCAGCGTGATTATGCCGTTGGCTTATCACCCAGAGCAACCCAACACCGTCGTTTATTGGGATCTTCGTTGTGACCCACAAGAGTTCATCGCACTGAGTGAAGAAGCCATGATTGAGCGGCGCTTCACGCGCCGCGCCACGCTACAGGAACAGAACATAACACCTTTTGGTGGCGGTCAATTTGCCATCAACAAATGTCCGTTCGTTGCGCCTCTCAAAGTTATCGATGACTCTGCACAATCGCGCTGGCAAATTAACTTAGCCCGATTAGAACAACATCGACTATATTTGATTTCGAATCCGGCGTTACGCGAACGTATTGTGGCCGCGTGTAGCTTTGCCCGAGAATTTGAAACCGTTACCGACCCAGATTTGATGTTGTATAGCGGTGACTTCTTCAGCGATCAAGATCGCTCAAACATGGCAATTATACGCGCCACTGAACCCGACCAACTTGCTGGTCTTGAACTTAATTTTGCAGATGCCCGTCTCAATGAAATGCTCTTTCGATATCGTGCGCGTAATTTCCCAAGCACGTTGAATGATAGCGAGCTCCATCGCTGGCGCGCATTTTGCCAGCAGCGCTTGCTTCAACCACCAGGACGCGCGTTAAGTGCGGAACAATTCATGCAAGAATTAGAACAAGCGTCGGTTCAATATGCCGATTCGACGAAACACATGCGATTACTCAACGATCTGTATCGCTACGTGCAGAGTCTTTAATAATCAACAAACCACGAGATGGCGTGATGAACCAAGCGGCGTTGCATTTTGATTACATTATTGTCGGCGGTGGCACAGCGGGTTGTGTACTCGCCGACCGACTTACTGCTTGCGGAAACTACCGTGTTGCCTTGTTTGAAGCTGGCGGCGAAGGTCAATCACCGTTTAGCGATATGCCTGGCGGCGTGATTCGGTTCATGCACAGCAAAGCCTTCAATTGGCTCTATCGTAGCGCTGACAAACCACCGCTGCGCAACGGCAAAGGTCTTTACACCCCACGCGGCAAGGGTCTCGGTGGAAGTAGTTTAATTAATGCCATGATTTATACCCGCGGCGTTGCGAGCGATTACGACCATTGGGCCTCGGTGAGCTCAGCTGATTGGGGCTGGCAAAACGTTCTTGAGCGTTTTCGTAAACTAGAGTGCAACCAACGCGGCGCCAATGACTTCCACGGTGCCGATGGCCCATTAAAAGTCAGTGATGTTCCCGTTTATTTTACGGCTGCGAAAAAGTTTGTTGAGGCTGGTGTTGCTGCGGGTATCCCGTTTAATCCTGACTTTAACGGTGAGCAGCTTTACGGCGTTGGGCCATTTCAGTTTACAATTTTTGAGAATGCACGTTTCAGTGCTCGAAAAGCATTTCTTGAACCGGCGCGCCAACGCTCAAATTTAACGGTTTTTACGCACAGCTTGGTGGAGCGTATTACCATTGAAGGTTCCGGCGAGAATAAACGCGCCAATGGTATTCAATTTCGCCAGCGCGGTAAGGCCTATGTTGCGTCCGCGCATCGTGAAGTGATTGTTGCTGGTGGCGCGATCAATTCACCGCAAATATTATTGCTCTCTGGTATTGGCCCTAAAGATCAACTCGAACAACATGGTATACCTGTCGTGGCCAACAGCCCTGAGGTTGGTAAGAACCTACAAGATCATGTCGATGTGATGATTCATTACCGGAATAAACGTAAGGATGGTATCAGCATCACTCCCCGAGGTGCACTGAAAATGGCTGCCGCCTGGTGGCAATATAAACGTCACAAAACAGGGCCGTTGACTGTTTCCCCAGCCGAGGTCGGTGGTTTTATTAAAAGCCAGCCTGATCTTAATGATCCTGACCTACAACTGCACTTCGTTTCAACGCGATTTAACGACAGTGGCTGGGATTTATGGCCGGCATTGACCCACGGCTACGCGTGCCATGTGTGCGTACTGCGACCACAAGCGCGGGGTGAGTTGCGTCTGGTAAATCTCGATCCGGCTCATCCACCGCACTTTGAATACAATTTCCTCGATAATGAGGCCGATAAAGCTGCCCTGCTCTCGGGGGTTAAACAAGTTCGAGAAATTATGAATCAAAAGCCGTTGCAGTCGCACAATGGTGGCGAGGTTTGGCCTGGTGAGGCAACTTCAGATGAGGCGTTACTGGAACGAATTACCGCGAATATCGGCTTGATCTATCACCCAACCAGCACCTGCCGTATGGGCAACGATGTCAACGCCGTGGTTGACCCGCAGCTGCGGGTGAATGGCGTGAGAAACTTGCGCGTTATTGACGCATCAATTATGCCAACTGTCGTTAGCGGCAATACCAATGCACCAACCATGGTAATTGCAGATATAGGCGCCGACTTTATACTCGCCGACGCCGAATCTGTTGTGAACTAAATCAATTAATGAATTTGCTTGCCGAAGCGCGCAAAGAATCGCGCCAAGGCTGGTATGAGAATGAGTGCACCTAACATGTTCCAGAGGAACATAAAGGTCAGCAAAATACCCATATCGGCTTGGAATTTAATCGGTGAGAAAATCCAAGTCGCCACACCAATCGCTAGCGTTAAACCGGTGAAACCTACGGCTTTACCTGTGCTGTCTAACGCATATTTGTAGCTATCGTTCAGGTGCTTGCCTTGCGCCAAGCCTTCACGAATTTTGGTGTAGATATAAATACCGTAATCTACGCCAATACCAACACCCAGTGCAATTACCGGCAGCGTTGCTACTTTCACCCCAATACCCAGCACGGCCATTAAGCCTTGGCTCATGATGGTGGTTAACATCAACGGCAATACAATACAGGTTACGGTGCGAATACTGCGGAACGTAATCAAACACAGCACAATCACCACGCCGTACACCCATAGAAGCATTTTGGTCTGCGCTGACTCAATCACTGAGTTCGTTGCCGCTTCAATACCTGAATTACCTGCGGCCATCAGCAAATCTAAGCCTTCTTGCTGATACTGCTGGTTAAAGCTATTCACCGAGGCGACGACCGTTTGCAACGTTTCAGCTTTATGATCGTTCAAATAGATAATAATTGGCGCCATAGAACAATCAGGGTTAATTAAACCTGGTGGTGTGCGGCCTGTATTCGCATTCAATACATATTGATTGCGATTCAAGCTAAACCATTTCAGGTTACCCTCGTTTAACCCAAATGAGCCCATTTTCGCGACATAGACAACCGATTTCACGTCTTGTACGCCAGGCGTATTCTCCATGTGCCAGCTAAAGCGATCCATCAGCTCTAAGTTGTCATAGGCAATACATTGGCTTGGTGCGGTTTCTGCCATGACAACGAAAATATCCGTACTTGAGCTGTAATTATCAACAATGAATTTATTATCAAGGTTGTAACGGCTATCAGGACGAAGCTCTGGTGCACCGGCATCTAAATCGCCAATCTTCATTTGCTGGCTGTAAACCAGACCCCAAGTTAAACCAATCAATGCCACAACTAACGCACTGTAAGCCCACTTCGGTTGCGAGAAGCGCCCAAAGAAAGCCAACATAGGGTGTTGCTCCTCACGTGTGGTACGCATGTACTCAACACCCTTCGGAGACACGCCAGTGTATGACATGATGATTGGCAACAGACCTAAGTTGGTCAAGACCACTACTGCCACACCAATACTTGCTGCAATGGCTAGCTCTTGAATCACTTCAATATCAATCACCATCAAGGTGGTGAAACCAATCGCATCAGAAATGAGTGCTGTTAAACCGGCAATATACAGAGAGCGGAAAGCGAGGCTGCTTGCGGCGAATTTATCATGGCCATCAACTCGGTTGTTACTGATTGCATTAATAATTTGCACACCGTGACTCACGCCTATTGCGAACACCAAGAACGGCACCAGCATGGAGTACGGGTTAATGCCCGACCCAATTAACTTGATAATACCGAGCTGCCACACAACGGCGATAATCGAACATGACAGCACCGCAAAGGCACTACGCCAGCAGCGGCTGTACCAGAACAGCATCAATAATGTGATGACAATCGCAATCACGAAGAACAAGCCGACTTGGTAAGCACCCTCGATCAAATCACCAATCACTTTGGCAAAACCAGTGATGTGAATTTTCACGTTCTCGGTTTGATATTTGTCGCGAATACGTTCTTCGAGCTGTTGTGAAAACTGCTGATAATCGAGTGCTTCACCAGTATCTGGGTTCACTTCATTCAGCGGTACTAATATCAATGCTGACTTAAAGTTATTCGCAACTAAGTTACCAACTTCTCCCGAGCGCAATACGTTGGTACGCAGCTGGTCTAGCGAACGCTCTGATGCATCCCAATTATCTGGAATGACCGGGCCACCGACGAAACCTTCTTCTGTTACTTCACTCCAACGGACATTCGGCGTCCAAATGCTTTTTAAGCCACTGCGGTTAACGCCCGGAATAAAAAACACTTCATCGGTAATTTCTTGCAAGGTTTTTTGGAATTCAGGCGTAAAGATATCGCCGTCAGTGGTTTCAACAGCAATACGCACCACGTTACCTAAACTGGAAAGGTCTTCTTGGTGCTTAAAGTAGTTTTGAATAAATTCGTGCTTCGTTGGAATCATTTTTGTGAAGCTTGCTTCAGGACGAACCTGACTGGCATGCCACGCCAAAAACGCAGTCAGCACCGCGAATATCACAAACCACAATGGACGAAAGTTGAAGAGCGCGCGCTCTAACCACACGCTTTTTGACTCAATAGACTGTTCAGACATGCTGCTATTGTTCCTTTATTATTCTTGGGTTTGTGCTGAAGATTCCGATTCAAAATCGGCAATTTCGAGTACGCCGCGCTGACCAACAACCGTCAAGCGACCATCGTCATGGGCTACAAGGTCAGTAAGGGCAGCACCAGAGCTGTGGGTCATCTGCTTAATATTACCTGCGGTATCAACCCAGCCAATAACGCCGGCATTGCCAACCAAATAAACACCACCGTTGGGAGCATCAACCACTGAGTTAATATTCACGTTGTCAGGTAATTTAATTTGATTGAAGCTGTCGCCTTGGTCATCGCTGACAAAAATATTGCCGCGTAAACCAACTACCCAGAGGCGGTTTTTGCTATCCACATGCAAACCAAAAAATGAGCCGTAATACGGCGAATCGAGCAATTCCCAAGAATCACCGAGGTCTGCACTACGGAAAAGTTGCCCTGCTTCACCCGCGACATACACATATTGATCATCAGAACTTAAAGCATTTAAGTGATAGCCGTCAGGGTTTTCCAAACGATCATCAAGAATATCCCAGCTTTCACCGCCGTCACGTGACCGAATCAGTGTACCATAGGCGCCTACTGCAAAAATCACATCTTGGCTTACTGCACGAACGTCTAAAAATGGTTTGGTCGGACCTTCAGCGTCTGCGGCTTGCGCCATTTCCAACAAAAATGATGCGTTATCTAGTGCAAACGCTAATTCATCTTCGGCATCGGCATCAGAACCATCAAGGCTATCGAGTTCAGCGGTTAATTCATCTACAACATTTTGAAAATGCTGTTGTTGCAATTCGATAAACTCAAAGCCATTTAACTGCACTTCCCAACTTTTGCCACCGTCTTTCGTTGCAGCAATTACGCCATGATGGCCAACAGCCCAACCATGATCGGCATCAACAAAATCCACCGAGGTAAATAATACACTGGTTGGCACATCGGCTTGCTGCCATTCATTCTGGCCAGCTGCACGGTAAAGCACGACGCCGTAGTCACCAACGGCTACCGTATAATTATCGGTTTGGGTAATTTCGGTAAGCACCGCTTTCGATGCTTTTGCGGCCTTCATTGCTGGTGCATTAATTACTTCATAATCAGTAATCGTGTCTGCATTCGCAAACGTGGGCGCGCCATATAAGGCCGCGATTACTGCTGCACCAGCACAAGCTGTCGCTTTTATCATGGAACCCTCGTAAAAATTCTGAGTCTTATATCTTGTTAAATAGTTGCAAATTTCCAATTCGCGATACATGCTATGGAAAAATAACTAGAGGTCAAACCAGCTGATACCTTACAACGAACACTGTTTTAACGCTAGTATCAGTTGGCCATTTAATTTTGTTAAGTTTTGATGTAGCTTTATTGCGGTAAAGCAAGCATATCAAGAACAACAAGGAAAAGCACAATGAATAAAATGATGCTAAAAGCCGGTATTTTTGCGCTATCTGTTGTGTCCGCTACGGTCATGGCAAAAGTTAGCCCAGAAGAAGCCGCGCGTTTGGGGAACGATTTAACGCCAGTAGGTGCTGTTAAAGCAGCCAACGCTGACGGTTCTATTCCAGCATGGACAGGCGGTTACAGCAAGCAAGCTGATGGTGAAGCGCCAGAGCGCCCTGCCGATCCGTTTGCAGATGAGCAACCACTGTACACCATCACAGCTGAAAACGTCGCCCAATACAAAGACTTGCTTTCAGCTGGTCAAATGGCCATGTTTGACAAGTATCCTGACTACAAAATGCACGTTTATCCAACGCACCGTACAGCGGCGTATCCGCAAAGTGTTTATGATGCCATAGCGAAAAATGCTGCCAATGCAGAGTTGGTTGCTGGCGGTAACGGTCTAGCAAATTTCGATAAGCACGTGCCATTCCCAATTCCTGCTAATGGTCTTGAGATTATCTGGAACCACATCACCCGCTACCGCGGCGGTGCTGTTCAGCGTTTAGTAAACCAGTTCCCAGTTCTTGAGAACGGTGATTTTGTTCCGGTATTGCTACGCGAATCACTGGTCTTCCCTGAGTACTTGAAGACGGGCCGTGAAGCTGACGATGACAACGTTCTGTTCTATTTCTTACAAGAAGTTCTGGCACCAGCTCGTATGACCGGTACCGTACTGCTTGTACACGAAACAATTGACCAGGTAAAAGAATCACGCCGCGCATGGTTATACAACGCTGGTCAGCGTCGTGTTCGTAAAGCGCCATCGGTTGCTTATGACGGTCCAGGTACCGCATCTGACGGCTTACGTACCTCTGACGGCCTTGATATGTTCAACGGTGCTCCAGATAAATACAACTGGGAACTTGTTGGCAAGAAAGAAATGCTCATTCCATACAACAACTACAAGTTGATGGACACCAGCTTGTCATATGATGACATCATCGGCCCAGGCCACATGAACCAAGACTACGTGCGTTACGAGAAGCACCGTGTTTGGGAAGTGAAAGGCACCTTGAAAGACGGCGAGCGTCACATTTACGCAACGCGTCACATGTTTATCGATGAAGATACGTGGACTGCGTCAGTCATTGACCATTATGACGGTCGTGGCGAGTTATGGCGTGTAGCCGAAGCATATAATACTCAGTTCTACTACCACGATACCCCGTGGATGGCAGCTGAAGCATTGTATGACTTGAACTCAGGTCGATATATTTTGCTTGGTCTGGCGAACGAAGAAAGTGAATACATGAACTTCGATATCGAGCCAGTACGTGGCGACTTCTCTACCGGCGCACTTCGTCGTATGGGTATTCGCTAAATAGCGCTTAAGCCTCAGGCTTAAAGAAAACCCCAGCTAGTGGCTGGGGTTTTTTATTGGTTGGAATAAAACTACTTTTCTAAACGTGCCAATAAACTCGACGTATCCCAACGCGAGCCACCCATTTTTTGTACTTCGGCGTAAAACTGATCAACGAGTGCAGTCAGTGGCATGCTTAAACCTTGACGCTCAGCTTCGCTCAGCGCAATTTTCAAATCTTTGCGCATCCAATCAACCGCGAAGCCATGCTCATAATGTTGTTCCCACATGGTTTTATAACGGTTTTTCATTTGCCACGAACCAGCAGCGCCCTGGCTAATCGCGTTAATTAAGGTGTCTGGGTCTAAACCGACTTTACGCGCGAGCTGTAAGCCTTCTGATAAGCCTTGAACCACGCCAGCAATACAAATCTGATTCACCATTTTGGCTAACTGACCGTGACCTGCTGGCCCCATATATTCACGGGTTTTGGCGTAACATGTTAGCGCTTGTTCAGCACGATCAAATGCTTCTTTATCACCACCAATCATGGCCGTTAAAACGCCGTTCTCGGCGCCCTGCTGCCCACCAGAAACCGGTGCATCTAAAAAACCAATTCCGCGTTCATGGCATGCCTGCGCGAGCTCTTTGGCAAGCTCCGCTGAAGCGGTGGTGTGATCAATCAGTACACTGCCTGATTTCATCGTCGCCAACACGCCGTCATCACCGTAAACTACGCTGCGAACATCGTCATCGTTGCCAACGCATATCATCACAAATTCAGCACCTTCTGCGGCCGCTGCTGGCGTCTCGGCAAATTCACCGTGATAGGCTTGCGCCCACTTCTGCGCCTTCGCGGTGGTGCGATTATAAACCTTGGTGGTAAAGCCGCCTTGTTGCAGGTGTCCCGCCATCGGATAGCCCATTACGCCTAAACCAATAAATGCACAGCTGGTATTCATGAATTCTCCCCTTTCGTTTTCTTTAAATCAGGTACAGACACCAAAATCGTTGTCGATGAAACAGTTACGGTTGCAGGACCGTGAAAGTAAATATCGCCATCAAGCTCAAGCGCGTGCTCAGAATCGCCAATTTGAAATTGCTTACCACGTTCGAACTCAATTGCCGCTGTGGTTTCGATACGACCTTTTAGAACGTTTAATAGCGCCTTAGTTTGACGCCAGCGTGGCATTTTGGGAACACGAATGCGCGCTAGCATTGCGTCGGTTCTATCGGCATGTGGATGCACCAAAAAACCGCCGCCAATATAACGCCCTAACGCCACGAACTGACCGTCATCCCAATACTTACCTCGGCGTATGCGCGAACGACTTGTCATGGAGCCAAACAAGTAACGCGCTAGCGCAATCAGGTAACTTAAGCGTCCTGCACTTTGCTTTAGCCAATGTTGCTGTAGGCGCATGAGATCAACGCTTAAGCCGGTTCCTACGTGGTTGACGAAATAGCGGCTCAGGCCTTCTGATTGCACATGGCAGACAGCTTCAGTCAGCGTTGTGATATTCGCATTCATGCGCCAATTCCAGCGCTTTAAGCCGTGATCACGCGCAAAATCATTACCAGTACCAACCGGTATGACAGTCATTGCGACCTGCGCCTGAAGGTTAGCTTGTATCAACGCATTCACCACAATATTGATACTGCCATCACCACCGATGACCACGCATTCGTGAGCACCCTCGCACACCTGAATCAGTTGTGTTTGATCGCGCACTGAACTGGCTGAACTAGGTAATAACGTTACGTCAGCAACTGCATTTTCAAAAAATAGCTGATAGCGGCCTGCTAATCGCCGCGCCCGCCCACTAAGCTGGTTGTAGTAAATAACAACCCTGCGATTAGGTAAATGGCGTTCAGGCATGTTCAATTTGCCAATGCAGATAACGGCCTATATCAACGAACGGCGTTTGTTGGTTATATCGAAGCTCGAGGGCGAGCAACTCATCGAAGCGTTTTTGATCATCGCGATTCCGCAAATAATCATGAAAACAGCGTACGCCAGTTCGTTGTGTTACTTTTAATCGCAAATTCTTAAGCCATTCGCGCATGTCACTTGGGTTGATTGGTTGTTGTGGACTCATGCGCACCGTCTTTTTCACAGTCAAGTCAGCTTGTACATAATCGAAGTTACCAAAGATGATATTCGCAAGAATCTTGGCATCGCGATTATAAAACATTAGCGATAAGCGCCCGTTGGCATTCATTAATTGCTTCAAAGTAACAAGCGCTTGCTGCGGGTCAACCAACCACTCCAATACCGCATGGCAAAACACAATGTCATAACTCTGTTGCAGCAACTCAGGTAATTCCTGTAACGGCGCCACGTGATAGGTATATTGCTGCGCTAACCCATGCTCTGCATGAAGTGTCTGGGCTTCACCGACTATCTCGGCTGAAATATCCGTATGCGTGACGTCACAACCTGCTTGTGCAAATAGCATCGAGAGTTGACCCAAACCACCGCCGACATCCAGAATCCGCAATTTCTTGGCATCATTTGGTTCGGGTAGCCACGTTTGCAGGTCACGCTCAAGCACAGCCAAGCGCAACTTACCTTTATTCGTCGCGTAAATGTTACGCGAGAACTTTTGCGTGATGCCCTCAAAACTTTGATCGCGTTTGGCCATTACGCAGGGTTCTCAATATCAATAAACACATGCTCAAGACTAAATTTTTCAGCCAAATGTTCACCCAGTGCACGAATGCCATAACGCTCTGTTGCATGATGCCCTGCAGCGAAATAAGCCAAACCTTGTTCTTGCGCACTGTGCGTCGTCTGCTCTGAAATTTCGCCACTTAAAAATGCGTCAAAACCAGCCGCTGCTGCATGATCAATATACCCCTGTCCACCACCGGTACACCAAGCAATGCGAGAAATCGGTTGGTCGCTGTCAATTCGTACGGTTAACGGACGCTTTAAACAACGACCGATATGCTCACCCAGCGCTTCAGAGGTCATTGGCTGCGGCAACGTACAGCCCATCACCACGCCTTCGGGGTCAACGCTCATCAAAGGCTGAGGCTGCGGCCAGCCAAATAACTGTGCCAATTGCGCGTTATTACCAAACTGTGGATGTACATCAAGCGGCAAATGATAACCAAACAGGTTGATATCGGCTTGCAATAAGGCCTGAATACGACGCTTCTTCATGCCAGTGATTACTGCTGGCTCACTTTTCCAAAAATAGCCATGGTGTACCAAGATTGTATCGGCGCCCTGCTCTATAGCGGCATCAATCAGCGCTTGGCTAGCCGTTACGCCGGTCACAATTTTGCGGATGTGTTGGCGACCTTCAATTTGTAATCCATTCGGACAATAATCGCGAATGCGGTCAATTTGTAATAATTCGCTGAGATAATTTTGAAGCTCGGAACGTTGCACAATGTCCTCGTTTCTACTGAAAATTTGATGATATTGTGTGTTTTTAGCATATATTTAGGACAATTAAGTCAGACATTAGACAATATGCTGAAAAAACGGTATAAAAATGAAACACACACACATTATAAAGCTATAGGATAGTATCCATGAGCAAACTTGATAAAGACCAAGTGCTTGCTGATTTTACTGCAGCATACCAGCAAGCTCACGGTAAAAAACCAAAAATTGAAGCAAAAGGCGGCTGGTACAGCGTCGACGGCGGTAAAAATGTGCGTCTTGCACAACTTGCCGAAGAAGCAGAAAGCTTAGCTGGTGGCGCATCGAAAAAGCCAGCGGCTAAAGCTGAGAAAAAGACTGAGAAAAAAGCTGAGCCAGCGAAAAAAGCCGCTCCAGCTAAAAAGTCAGCAGCGAAAGCCCCAGCCAAAGCAGCAGCGAAGTCTGATGCAAAAGGCGCCAAAGTGGCAAAATCTGCGAAAGGCGGTTTAACGGCGAAAGAATTATGGCGCCAACGTCTTGAGCAAGACAGCAGCTTGTCACGCCTGCCTCGCGGTTACGATTAATCGCTCAAGCTTACAAAAAAAGGGACGCTATCGTCCCTTTTTTAATACTTATCTTTTACAGCTTTTTAAGCCTTTATTTCTTACCGATATAAAGCGTGATCTCGCCAACAGGCAAACCGAACTTATACATCTGCGTGCGGTTGATCATGTTGTCTTCATCAACCAAATATAACCAATCATCAAGCTGCACTGAAAAAGGCTCGCCATCACGCTCAATAATCAGCGTGTAACTCCAATTTAAGACGTTACCTGCGGTTGTGCCCTCGGCGACACCTTTCACATCACTAGCGCGGCCTTCATAGCTATTTTCGCCCGTTTTTGTAATGTACCAAATGCGCTCTTGCTCACTGCCGTCGGCATAATAGAATTGTTCGTCAAGAACCCCTTCGTTGCCGTTCCACGTGCCTTTTAAATCGGCACGAAAGCGTTGAATCACCTTACCGCTATAATCTTGCACCATACCGTAAGCAACTAACTCGCCGTTAAAGAACTCTTCAAGTTTTAACTGCGGTTGCTCACCCTGGTAATCTTCAATATTGGCCGAACAACCAATCAGAAAACTCAGTGCACTCGCTGCCACTAACATCTTTAAAAATTTCATTATTGAACTCCTATCAATTCGTTGCGTGCGTCCTTAAAGCGAGAATTTTCATCAAGCCAAATCGCGAGGAAATCTTCGGTAAATTGCGCTGATTGAATCTCTCCAATCTCGCCTGATGGGCCAAAAAATTTAGCGTAACCCTGCTCGGTCTCTAGCAAAGTAATGCAATCGCCCTCTTGTACGTTCGGCCACATTTGACGCAATTCACTCAGCCATTGTTGGTGGTCAGCACTAATAGTAATGCCCAGCCGTTCCCATTCTTCAGCGGTGGTATCAACGAGATCTTTTGCCTTGATATCGCGTAGATAACTCAACTGCAGTGCACGTTGTTCGGCGCTGTCGAGTGCGCCCGTATCGGTGCGTAGTTCGGCATCATAGACATCCCAAAACCAAACACTCAGACGAGTCTCGCCTACTTTTTGCAATGTTTCGAATTCATCAACCGTACATTGCGATGCCAGCGCAGAAGGACTAATGCCGCTTAAAACCAGTGCCGAAGAAACAACAAAGCCGTCACGTAAATAAGAGAATAATTTCGTCATGATGAACCTCCTCGTTGGTTAGCTCGCGGCTTTCACAAAGCGCGGCATTAACCAAGCAAATATCACCATATATACGGACCAAAGTGCCGCATAGATTACCCAGAGCTGCCATTCAGGCGCCAGCAGCTCGGCTGCACCTAAACGGATACCAATGGCATAGGTCAGCGGGCCGGAAGCTATCCCTAACAACGCAGCCCACAGCGGACGCCCGGCTAGCCCGCTCAACGTATTCATGAGCATGCCAACAAAGCCAAGCCAGAGCAGGATTAGCCATAACGGTAAAAACCCGCCAGTGAAAGTTAGAATACCAACACCAACGACTGTGCCTTCAAGCGCTAAACCCAATAACACCAAAATGATATAGAGAGACCAATTAAAATCGCTGCTACGAATGGCTAAAACAACCTGTAGTGCGACTAGAATAACGGTTGCAATTAACCAATCAGCACGACCGGCAACAGCACTAAGCCAGACTAAATCAAATAGAAATAGTCCAGCTAATTTAGGAAGCCAAGTACGAACAACTTGGCGCGATTTTTCATTTAACGACACTGTGGTTTGGTTGCCACAAGTTGCACCGCTGATACGGTACGCTCACGGAAACCACCTTCGCAATAGCACAGATAATAGTTCCACATACGACCAAAGCGTTCGTCGTAACCATGTTTCATCAATTCGGGATGCGCGTGGTTAAATTGCACACGCCAATCAGCCAAAGTCTGCGCGTAGTCATAGCCAATGTCATCAATATGACGAATCACCATGTCGGTTTGTTCAGTAAACATTTCTGCCATCATGGTTAATGACGGCAAAAACCCTCCCGGAAAGATATATTTCTGAATAAAATCAACCGAGTTGGCGTAACTTTTCATGCGCTGATCAGCAATCGTAATGGCCTGCAAAGCCATTTTGCCATTTGGTTTTAATAGCCGATTACAAGTTGTAAAGAAGGTTGGCATGTATTTACGACCAACGGCTTCAATCATTTCCACCGATACCAACTTGTCGTAAGTACCAGTAAGATCGCGGTAATCTTCTTTCAACAATGTAATCAAATGACCGAGACCTTCTCGCTCAACCAACGCTTTCGTATAACTATACTGTTCTTCTGAAATAGTCGTGGTTGTCACTTTACAGCCGTAGTTTTTTGCTGCAAAGACAGCTAGGCCGCCCCAGCCCGTGCCAATTTCAAGCAAATGATCGGCAGCTGTTAACTCAAGGCTGTCGCACAAGCGCTTCAATTTGTGCTGTTGCGCTTCAGCAAGAGTCGCATCTTCATGTGGATACACCGCACTTGAATACTGCAGCGCTGGGTCCAAAAATGCCTGATAGAGGTCGTTGCCTAAATCATAGTGCGCCGAAATATTCTCTTTTGCTTGGCGTTTACTGTTATTGCGGCGCCAATGCTGAAATTTTTGAATCGGCAATAAAATCCAGCTCAACTTGGCTTCTGCCGCATCAAGGGCCGGCAAATTCCGAGCGAATACCTGAATGACGTGGGTTAAATTAGGGGTTGTCCAGCTTTCGTCCATGAACAGCTCGGCAGCGCCAATACTGCCGCCAAATAGAAAGCGGCGATAGAAGCCCGGTTTCTGTATATCAATTTCGGCCTTTAATGTGCTTTTTTCAGAGCCAAAGCGGCCAACAATCTGACCACGCTCTTTCACCACCAAATAGCCTTCGGTTAACCGGCTAAGCAAGCTCAACACGGTCTTTCGTAATACTTTATCGATACTACCTAAATCGTTTTGCATAACCGTCAATGCATTCTCTTCGTACATTAGAACAAACCCTTATTTAGACTTATCGGTGTTGGGATGGGTGTACACTGGTGTACGCTTCAACCACAACCGCAATGCCTGCCAATAAATAGCGCTTACGGTACCCAACGTGTTTATGGGATATCTTAGTAATACGTTACGAATGGATTTCGAGTTCAATTCAACGCGCGTTAATTTTACTGTGGCACTGAAATCGCGCTTTTTTGCATGCACATCGAGATGCACCATAGCGTGGTGTTCCGGTGTCGGCTGAGGAGGAATAAGTTGCCAGTGGTAGCGCATATCTATTGGATTAAATGGTGATACATGAAAGGCTTTGTCGTGCACAAGCGCGGTCGACAAATCCAGCGCATAATAATGACGCTCGTTCCAAGGCGTATTGCTCACTTCAGCAAGCATATAACTGTAATCCGTTTGACATTCCGGTTGCACGAAATAACAATTCAGCGGGCTAAAATACAACCCAAACGTACGCACAGCGCCGAGAAAAAACACTCGGCCTTTGATTTCATGGCCGGTTAACTCAGCAAGTTTATCGCGCACGGCTTGCGCTAAATCACCTTGGCTACCACGTAAATAATCTTCGCGCTGAAACCGAAGCGGTGCAAAGCCCTTGGTTGAAAACCAGCGGCTTTGCGCAGCAACTTGCTCAAGCTCATCAAGAGCCAACCACCACTGCGCAATGCTATAACTAAATGCATGTTGCGTGGGGCGATAACGGGCATGATGCACGCGCCCCTTTAAAATCGCACTAGCTAACATCCCAGTCGATTCCTAAGCGTCTTGCCACATCAACCGCACTACGCACGCCATCTTCGTGGAAACCGTTATACCAGTAAGCGCCCGTAAAGTGACAATGGTGATGACCACAAATGCGGTCGCGTTGCTCCCGTGCTTGCATCGATGCCACGCTGTAAACCGGATGGGCGTAATAGTAAGTTCCCAGAATTTTCTCTGGATGAATAGCCGATGTGTTATTCAAGGTCACACAGAATACCTCCGGCGCATCAATGCGCTGTAAGATATTCATATTATAGCTCACCGAACTTGGGCGCGTGCGGGCATCGTCATCATTGTGTAATAAGTAGTTCCAACTCGCCCATGCACGTTTATTGCGCGGCAACAAACGCACGTCGGTATGCAATACCACTTCGTTCATTTGGTATGGAATATTACCGAGAACCTGTTGTTCAGCTTCTGTTGGCTGCGCTAACAAAGCGAGTGCTTCGTCGCTATGACAAGCAAATATCACCTCGTCAAAGTCTTGCTTATTTCCGTCCGCAAATTCGAGTGTGATAGCACCCTCACGCTCCGGTAGGTCTCGATGGACAGCGACAATATTGGCATTGAGCGTAATGTTGTCGGCAAACCCCGCCGTAAGCGGTTTTATGTAGGCGCTAGAACCACCAATAATGGTATGCCATTGTGGTCTGTCCGCCACGTTTAACAGGCCGTGGTTCGAGAAAAAGCGCAAAAAGAAACCGAGTGGAAACGCTTCCGCTTCTTCTAGGCTTGCGCTCCAAATTGCAGCAACCATCGGCAATAAATAGAGCTCACTCACTTCGTTGGAGATGTTTTGTTGCTTAAGAAACTCACCCAACGTAATTTCATCGAGGTTATCGCCATTTTCATAAGCCGCTTTAGCTGCTTTATTAAAGCGCAAAATGCCGTTAATCAATCGATAAAAACTCGGTGAAAACAAATTCTTGCGCTGTGCAAATAACGTATTGAGGTTGTGGCCGTTGTACTCTAATCCGGTTTCTGGGTCACGCACACTAAAACTCATTTCAGTATCTTGCCAAGCCACGTTTAGCTCTCGCATGAGTGCACGAAAATTCGGGTAGGTACGGTCATTAAAGACGATAAACCCTGTATCTACTGCATAATCTTTGCCATGCGCTTTAACTGGTACTGTGTGGGTGTGCCCACCAATATAATCATTCTTTTCAAACACTTGTACATCATGTTGCTTGTGCAACAAATAGGCTGATGTAAGGCCCGCAATACCTGAGCCGATAATGGCAATCTTCATGAAAGTACTTCTCCGTAAGGTAAGCCGTAACGACGACTTAAGCCATTCGCTTAGACAACGCCACCTGCCATGATTGCGGTAAGCGCGACATTAATTTTAAAAACCAACCAAACACAGTTGGAAAGGTAATATCCGTGGTTCCTTTACGAATTCCCTTACGGATTCGATCAGAGGCAAATTCAACTGATACTCGCATCGGCATCTCAAAATCATTCGCATCAGTCATTGGGGTTTCGACAAAGCCAGGAGATACCGTAAGAACTTGAATACCCTTCGGTTCGAGGTCAACTTGCAGACTTCGTGCAATGTATTGAATGGCTGCTTTGGAACCACCGTAGGCTTCGGCACGAGTAAACGGCAGCAAGCGCGCCGTACTGCCAACAAGCACAAGCTTGCTACCAGCTTTCATATTCGGTAGTAACGCCTCAACACAGCGCATCATGCCAAACACGTTCACTTCAAATACGCGCTCAAACATCGCAGCTTCGAAGCGGTCAATATCAACATATTCACACACTCCGGCCGATAGAATCACCACGTCAACGTCGGTATAAGCGGCAAGCGCTTGCTGGGTTTGATCGGCATCACTAACGTCTAAACGCTGTGCAGCAATATTGTCAGGGAAGCGTTGTTCTAACTCAGCGAGTACATCGGTATTACGTCCGCAGGCTATAACCGTGTGGCCTTCGCTCGCATAATCCATCGCAACTTGTTTGCCGATACCTGAGGTGGCGCCTGTAATCAGAATGTTCATGATGATTTCACCCGCGTTTTAATCTTATCAATCACATAGCCAATCACGGGAATGTGTTCATACAGCATCGCGCCAGCGTCGTAATAGTCGGTTTGCGATAAAATTTTATCGTTTTCAAGCTTCAAATGACTGGTACCCGGCACGACTATCTCACGCCCTTGCGCTAATTTCGGGTGCTTCAAGCGCATCTGCCACGTCACAAACACATCATCGCCCTGCCGCGCTCTATCTGCGAATGCAAAATGGCAATACTCGACGCCTTTGATGGTGTTTAAAAAGTAGGTTTTAAGATCGTCTATGCCCTGCACGTGATGAATTGGGTCAACAAAGGAAACGTCTTCACAATACAACGTATCAAGTGCAGCAATACTGTCTTCATTTAAGTCGTCATAGAGCCGTTCTAGCTGTTCAACGATATCTGCCACACTAGTCATGATTCCCCCGTCGTTCTGTGTTTATAAGGCCTTAAAAGCCGTTAAGAAACGCTCCCTTGCTTGCTTATGGTTCACAATAGGAGCCGGATAATCGTCGCGTCCACGTTGTTTTAACCATGCAGTTGGCGCATGAATCTGTTTGGCCGGACAATCTTTTAATTGTTTAACCCATTTACGAATATAGCTGCCGTCGGGATCAACTTTTTCGCTTTGTAACGTTGGGTTAAACACCCGAAAATACGGTGCTGCATCAGTACCGGTTGAAGCACTCCACTGCCAGCCGCCATTGTTCGCAGCAAAGCTACCATCAATAAGATGTTGCATGAAAAACCGCTCACCCCAACGCCAGTCGATCATCAGATCTTTCACTAAAAAATGCGCCACAATCATGCGCACGCGGTTATGCATCCAACCTTCAGCGGCGAGTTGACGCATACCGGCATCGACAATGGGATACCCGGTTTCACCGCGACACCACGCGTCAAATTCGGCTTCGTTATTACGCCATTGCATGGCATCGGTATGCTTCAAAAACGCCTTGCCATAACTTAAGCGTGGCACATGCTGCATTAAGTGCAAATAAAACTCGCGCCATATCAGCTCGTTTAACCAAGTATCGGCGCCCTTGTCCAACCCTGCTGGAAAATTCGGACTTTGCTGCGCCATCAAATGTATAGCTTGCCATGGTGATAAAATGCCAAGCTCCCAATACGGTGAAAGTCGCGACGTTGTGTCTAACCCTGGCATATCGCGCTCAGCCGCATAACCATCGACATTCTCGGCGAGATAACGGTGCAAGGCTTCGCGAGCGGCAGCTTCGCCAACGTCCCAGGCGCTCGAATCGCGCTGCGGATAATCAATTTCTGGAATGGTTGCCACCTGAACAGACTGGCGCTGCGGCAGCGCTGCAATCGACGGCAGCCCTTTTTCTGAAACGTATTCTCGCCATGCTTTCGCAAACGGCGTGAATTTCTGATACATACTCCCTGCTTGCGTGGTAATAACTGGCGGCACCACTAAGCTGCCGTGGTGTTGGTGCACTGCAATGTCGTGGTCTTCCAGCACCGCTTTCACGGCAAGATCACGGCGCTGTTCATGTACAGGATATTCAGCATTAAAATGAAGCTCAGTAAGCTCATGTTCCTGCGAAAAACGTTTCACCGCTTTCGCCGCGTTTGCCCACGAATCAATCACCTCTATCGACAAGGCAATACCATGCTCCGCTGCGTCCTTTACGAACTCATGCAAGTGTCGACGCAGCAAGTCCCACTTTATCGGCGCCCAATCATGCTCGCGCATTTGCTCAGGGCACAACAGTAACAGCGCAGGAATCGCACGTTCGGTGCTATTCACCTCACTGGCTGCGGCCACCGCTGGGTTAGCAGCCAAGCGTACATCACCACGAAACCACACCCCGGCGTAACTCATAGTGCGTACCTCAATTTCAAATCAGCCGGATACGGATTTAAGTACCGTTGCCCCTGCAAATAATCATTCGGATATTCGCGCAGATAGTGCCGTAACAACGTCAGCGGCACTAATAGCGGCTGTATACCGTCGTGATAATCCATAATTAACGTACTGAGTTCAGCTTTCTGATCTTTGCTAAGATGCTGACCGAAATAGCCCTGAATATGCTGCAAAACGTTGGTGTGATTAGCTCGTGTCGCCGGCTTACCTAATGCGGCCATAATTGCTTCAATATATTGTTTGGCAAAATCTGCATCGATGTCTTGCTGGTCAGCCACCAAACGCCCTAAACGACGATACTCGGCCTGGTTGTGCGCTAATAACAACAGCTTCAGTTCGGTATGAAAGTTCAACAAATCAGCTTTGCGCAGCGGTTGTGGTAATTGTTGCCACGCATGATATACAAACACGCGCATCACGAAGTTCTCACGCAATGGTGCATCATTTAAGCGGCCATCTTCTTCCAACGGCAGCGCCGGATGCAATTCGCGCAAACGCTTTACAAAAATGCCTTCAGCCTCTTTGCGCGCATAGCCAGTGTCTGGGTCATAAAGTTTCACTCGTTCCATGCCACAACTCGGTGATTTGGCACACAAAACATAGCCACTCAACTGCTTCAAATGCGGCTGCGCTTTATCAGCGAAGTGACTGAGCCTATCGGTTACATCGTCACCTGTTTTCGGAACCACGGCACGCACACCGTGGGCGTGTTGTTCTAAACGAATGGTAGGACGCGGCACAGGCATACCAATACCAACTTCTGGGCACAACTTAACGAACTCAACATGGCGTTGCAGTTCATTCGCGCAAAAATCAGATTTCTTATGGCCACCATCAAACCGTACTTGATCGCCTAGTAAGCAGGCACTGATACCAACTTTTATTGTCACCGTGACACTCCTTGGTTGTGACTTTCATTCTAGCCTGACGAAAATTACGAAAAATAGCTACAAAAGTTCACCAGAATTAATCCAAAACAAAAATCCATGCGTAATTGCGTTAACTGTCATCTAAGAGGTTAGCAATAATGACGCAAGCGCAACAAACAATGCCTTTATTTCCGTTGTCGGGGCACGTGTTACCGGGTGGTACCATGCGACTGCGCATATTTGAGCCACGCTATATTCGCATGGTCAAAGAAGCTTGTAATGGTGCATCGTGCCGACCTA
This sequence comes from Pseudidiomarina andamanensis, assembly GCF_009734345.1. Classification (GTDB taxonomy): domain Bacteria; phylum Pseudomonadota; class Gammaproteobacteria; order Enterobacterales; family Alteromonadaceae; genus Pseudidiomarina; species Pseudidiomarina andamanensis. The sequence goes on from NZ_CP032551.1 coordinate 759,176, forward strand.
TTGGTATGTGCATGTTGAATGAAAATGGTGATCGCGACTTAAATACGCACATTCACCCTATTGGTACCGCTGCGACTATTATCGATTTCGAACAGCTACCTGACGGTTTATTAGGTATCACAGTTGCCGGACAGTATCTGTTTCGAATTTCAGATATTGAAGAACAAGAAGATGGACTTCGCGTAGGCCATACCGATGACGTGCCAGCCTGGCCAACCCAGAAGCTAACATTAGCTGATAATTTTTTAGCTGAGCAACTTGTAGAAATTTACAATACTTACCCTGAGCTTGCCGTTGCGCATGACGACGCCCAGCTTAAGCAGGCTGATTGGGTGTGTTTACGTTGGCTAGAGCTGATACCTGTCAGTGCGCAAACCAAGCAAGAATTGCTTCAAGCACCAACCGCTGATGCCGCATTAACGTTCTTGCGTGACCTTGTCGCTGAGAGTGAACAACAAAACGAACAACAAGCCGCAGGATAAATTTTGCTCGCGGGCGTGATCCAACCGCAAAATAACTGCGTAAAACACAGACAATATGTTGAATATCCTGGTGGGTATAAACTACTATGCAGACAGCAACTCATAGAATAACGAAACGGAACACTATGTCTTCTGCGCAGCCGGATAACCCCGAGCACGCTGCCGAATTACTTGCGAAGATAGCTGCAGAGCAATCACGAGCCGCATTTAGCGAATTATTTCGCTATTTTGCGCCGCGTTTGCAAGCGTACGCTACCCGCCAATTTGGTAACGAGCAAACCGCCATGGATTTGGTTCAGGAAACCATGACCAACGTTTGGCACAAAGCCCACTTGTTCAAACCTGACCGAGGCTCAGCGGCTACTTGGATATTTACCATTGCACGTAACATTCGCTTCGATTTGTTACGTAAAAATAAGCATCGCCAAAACGATTTGAGTGCAGACGATTTGTGGCCTGTATTAGCCGAAACAAACGACTCACTTGATGATGATTATGCACTCGACAATGATTTACTTATGCAGCAACTCGCTGTGTATTGTGAGCAATTACCGAAAGCACAACGGACAGTGATTGAGCTTATTTATATTGAGGGTAAATCGCAGCAAGAAGTTGCTGATGCCCTTGAAATTCCGTTGGGTACGGTGAAATCGCGCACCCGTTTAGCATTACAGAAATTGAAAGAGTTGATACAGCACGATGATTAAATTCCACCCTTCAGAACAGCACTTGGTTCTATATACCGCTGGCGAACTCAGCCCTGCCATGTTGATGATGGTTGGAACCCACGTGGATATGTGTCCGAAATGCCAAGCGCATGTGCAAGACATTGAACAGCACATGGCAGCGAAGCTATTTGGTGAAACTGAAACGGCAAACATTGTTCACGGGTTCGATGAGCAAGCTATGTTGCAAAGCATTTTCAGTTCTCAGTCACCTGCAGGATCTGCTGCGCCGGCTGCTAACGATAGTCTCTTTTTAGAAGGTCAGCGTTTTGCCCTACCACCAACGTTAGCACGTAATTCGCATCGTATTGGTGAGTGGAGTCGTTTGCCGGGTAAACTTTGGCGTGCGCCGGTACGTGTCGGTGGCGAAGAGATGCTGAACTTCATTTACATGGGTGAACGTGCATCGTTACCGGAGCATACGCACAAAGGCAACGAAGCAACCTTGGTGGTGAATGGCGTGTTTAACGATGAGCACAATGAATATCGTGATGGCGACTTTATGTTGCTTGATGATCATCATAAGCATTCACCAGCCACGCAAGATCATGACTGCTTGACCATTGCGGCGCTTGAAGGCCCGCTGCATTTCACAACCGGTTTAAGCCGACTGTTGAACCCTTTCAGTAGTTTGTTCTTCAAATAGAACGCGTAGATACAAAAAGGCCGCTTCGTTAGCGGCCTTTTTTATTGCTTAGCGTTTACTTTTTCGCAGTGCTGACGCGTTGTTTCAGCTTCTGACCAGGACGGAATGTTACCACCCGTCGCGCAGAAATAGGAATATCTTCACCGGTTTTCGGGTTCCGTCCCGGTCGTTGGTTTTTCGTGCGAAGTTCGAAATTACCGAAGCCCGATAATTTCACTTCCTCACCGCTTTCCAACGCACGTCTAATTTCCTCAAAGAAGTTCTCGACCAGATCTTTTGCATCACTTTTGTTCAAACCAAATTTCTCAAACAAATGCTCAGCCATTTCTGCTTTGGTCAGCGCCATAGCTTACTCCCTTAGGGTTGCCCCGAATTCAGATGTTAGCATCTCCACAACCGTCTTCACGGCTGCATTGATTTCATTGTCTTCAAGAGTGCGCTCAGGATGCTGCAATGTCAACGACAGTGCTAAACTGCGATGACCTTCAGCTACCCCAGCCCCTTGATATACATCGAATAAGTTTAGGTCAACTAAATGATTTACGCCAATATTTTCAATTGCTGCGAAAATTTCTCCAGCGGCAACCGAGTCGTTCACCACAATCGCGAGATCACGACGAATTGATGGATACTTCGAAATTGGCTGCGCCTGCGGAACAGTTCGCTTAGCAATCGCATTGAGTTCAAGTTCAAACACGAAGGTACGGCCATTTAGGCCAAGCTTCTTCTCGAATTGGGGATGCACTGCGCCCACGTACCCGACACGTTTCTCGCCACGGAAAATTGCAGCTGATTGGCCTGGGTGCAAGGCTGGGTGTTGATCCGCAACAAAACGGAACTCATGCGCGGCGCCAGTTAATGCAAGCAATGCCTCAACATCACCTTTGATATCGTAAAAATCAACCGCACGCTCACCATCGCTCCAGTGTTCCGGATAAGCTTTACCTGCACGAACACCCGCAATCATCGGCTGCTGTACCACGCCATTCTCAGCTTTCTCATCAGGCAAGAATCGCAAACCGGTTTCACAGAATGCTAAGCTTTGTTGTTGACGTTTTTGGTTGTGTGCCACTGCACCAATCAAACCCGGCCATAAGCTGACGCGCATGGAAGACATCTCAACCGAAATTGGGAACGGCAATGTTAACGCAGCCGTTTCATCAAACAACATGGCTTGATGTTTCGGGTCAACAAAGCTGTAGGTAATCGCTTCTTGATACCCACGATCAATTAACGTGCGCTTCATGCCACCTGCGCTAAGCTGCGCTTCTTGGCGTGGAATCATACGCAGTTGCGCTGCTGGTGCCGCCGCTTGAATACGGTGATACCCATAAATACGAGCAACTTCTTCAATCAAATCTTCTTCAATGCTGATATCGAAACGGAAAGTCGGTACTGTCACATTCCAACCAGAATCTGTGGTGATCACCACAAATCCTAGACGTTTCAGAATTTCAGTCACTTCTTCAGTGGCAATACGAATACCAAGCACGCGCTCTAAACGCTCAGCACGCAAGGTGACATGCGCAGCTTCTGGCAAATGCTCAACACTGACGGCCTCAACAATTGGGCCAGCTTCGCCGCCACAAATCTCGAGTAATAATGCTGTCGCACGTTCCATGGCGGTACGTTGCAATTCAGGGTCAACACCACGCTCGTAACGGTGTGATGCGTCAGTATGCAAGCCGAAGCGGCGGGCACGGCCAGCAATCGCATCAGGGCTGAAGAAAGCACTCTCTAGGAACACGTTTTTCGTGGTTTCAGTCACACCACTACCTTCGCCACCGAAAATACCAGCCATGGCGAGCGGTTTTTGTTCATCAGCAATCACGAGTACGTCGTTTTGTAGGGTGACTTCGTTACCATCAAGTAACGTCAGTTTTTCTTCTGCCTTCGCCATACGCACATGCACAGCGCCTTCTAACTTGTCGTTATCAAAGGCATGCATAGGGTGACCGAGTTCTAACAATACGTAGTTGGTAATATCAACAACTGGGTCAATGCTACGAATACCACTACGACGCAAGCGTTCTTGCAACCACAACGGTGAGCTCGCGCTGACGTTCACGTTACGAACCACACGGCCTAAATAACGCGGACACGCCGCAGGTGCATCAAGCACTACCGCACGCTCTTCGTCATGAGCTGCAGGCACAGACTTAATTTCTGGCTCAGTCACTTCCAAACGGTTTAATACGCCCACTTCACGCGCGATACCACGCAAACCTAAGCAATCAGCACGGTTTGGGGTTAAATCAACGTCCAAAACCACATCATTGAGGTCTAAATACTCACGATAATCCATGCCTACCGGCGCATCTAACGGCAATTCAATAATGCCGTCGTGATCATCACTTAAACCTAACTCTGAGCTTGAACAAAGCATACCGTGTGACGGTTGGCCACGCAGTTTCGCTTTTTTAATTTTGAAGTCAACTGGCAATACCGCACCAACAGTTGCCACAGCAACTTTCAGGCCTAGGCGGCAGTTTGGCGCGCCACAGACAATTGTCGCCAACTCATCAGCGCCAACATTCACTTCGGTCACTTGTAACTTATCGGCGTCTGGGTGTTGCCAGCATTTCACAACTTCACCAACAACCACACCAGAAAACACTTCAGCCACTGGCTCAATGCCGTCCACTTCGAGACCGGCCATGCTTAATTGTTCAGATAACGCCACGCTATCTAGCGCAGGATTCACCCAGGTACGTAACCACTGTTCACTAAATTTCATCTGCTTACCCGGCTAATTAGTTGAATTGTTTCAAGAAACGCACGTCATTTTCAAAAAATGCGCGCAAGTCATTGACGCCATAGCGGAGCATGGTTAAACGCTCAACGCCCATACCGAAGGCAAAGCCAGTATATTTTTCACTATCAATACCAACCGCTTGTAAAACACTTGGGTGAACCATGCCACAACCAAGTACTTCAAGCCATTTGCCATCTTTACGACGTACATCAACTTCTGCTGAAGGCTCAGTAAACGGGAAGTACGACGGACGGAATCGTACTTCGAGCTCTTCTTCAAAGAAGTTCACCAAAAAGTCTTCCAAAATACCCTTCAACTGCGTGAAGCTCACGTCAGTGTCTACCATCAAACCTTCCACCTGATGGAACATTGGTGTGTGCGTTTGATCGTAGTCATTCCGATACACGCGACCAGGCGAAATGATTCGCAGCGGCGGTTGCTCTTGTTCCATGGTACGAATTTGAACGCCTGAGGTTTGCGTACGTAACATGGTGGTTGGCGTGAAATAGAAGGTATCGTGATCAGCACGCGCTGGGTGATTCGCAGGAATATTCAGCGCATCAAAGTTATGGAAGTCATCTTCCACTTCAGGGCCTTCCACCTTACGAAAACCTAAATCACCAAAAAACGCTTCAATGCGCTGAATGGTTTTCGTCACTGGGTGAAAGCCACCAAGCTGAGCGCGACGCCCAGGCAAGCTCACGTCAATGCGTTCGGCTGCTAGTTTTTGTGCGAGCTCAGCTTGTTTTAATTCGTTGTTGCGTGCGTTAATTAACTCTTGCACACGTTGCTTGGCTTCGTTAATGGCTTGTCCTGCCGCAGGACGCTCTTCTGGGCTAAGTTTGCCTAAGCTTTTCAATTGCTCAGTTAATTGCCCTTTTTTGCCCATATATTCCACTCGAACAGCGTCGAGTTCTTGCGGGGTCGTTGCTTGTGCAACGGCTGCTTCGGCGGCAGCAACAATGTCAGATAACGCCATGATCGTCCTCAGTTATGACCCGTGCGGTTTCACGATGATTTTTCAAAACTAAATAAAGTGCTCAATGATACCGAAAAAGCACAAAAAAAGGGAGCAGTTACGCTCCCTTTTTCAACTTTTCAACCTGCTTACAGAGAGCCTTTCGCTTTCTCTACCAAGGCAGCAAAACCGTTTTGGTCATGAACTGCGATGTCAGCAAGGATTTTACGATCGATTTCTACAGATGCTTTTTTCAAGCCATTGATAAAGCGGCTGTAAGACAAACCGTTTTGACGCGCTGCAGCGTTGATACGAACAATCCACAATTGACGGAATTGACGTTTCTTCGCACGGCGGTCGCGGTATGCGTACTGACCTGCTTTGATAACTGCTTGCTTCGCTACGCGATAAACGCGTGAACGAGCACCATAATAACCTTTCGCCTGCTTCAGGACTTTCTTGTGACGCGCACGCGCGATCACACCACGTTTTACTCGTGCCATTTGCTATCTCCTTCCCTTACGCGAATGGTAACATACGCTGAACTAAGCCAACATCAGACTCGTGCACCATGCTTTTCGCACGTAGGTGACGCTTCCGCTTTGAGCTCTTTTTGGTCAGGATGTGACGCAAATGAGACTGTTTACATTTGAAGCCGCCTGAAGCGGTTTTCTTAAAGCGCTTAGATGCGCCTTTCTTGGATTTCATTTTCGGCATGAAAATTACTCCGCATTGTTAATTAAAAGTGTAACAGGGTGAGTTTGGTTCTTACTTGTTCAAGTAAAAAACCGCCCTACTTGTGAACCACAGTTACTTCTTAGCAGGGGCCAGAACCATAATCATCTGGCGACCCTCAGCACGTCTTGGGAACGATTCGCAAGTTGAAATTTCGGCTAGGTCATTCTTAATGCGCTCTAGCAGTTCGATACCCAACTCTTGATGTGCCATTTCCCGGCCACGGAAACGGATAGTGACTTTCGTTTTGTCACCTCCCTCCAGAAAGCGAGTCAGGTTGCGCAGTTTTACCTGATAATCGCCCTCGTCAGTTCCAGGACGGAATTTAACTTCCTTCACCTGAATCTGTTTCTGGTTTTTCTTTTGCTCTTTCGCGTTCTTAGCTTTCTCGTAGAGGAACTTACCATAATCCATCAGACGACAAACCGGTGGCTCCGCATTTGGGCTAATTTCCACCAGATCAACACCAGCCTCTTCGGCTGCAGTAAGAGCTTCTTGAATACCTACGACGCCAATCTGTTCACCTTCAACCCCAATGAGTCGTACTTCATTGACGCGAATTTCTTCGTTGATCCGATTTTTGTCACCAGCTTTCTGAGTTCTTTTTCCGCCTTTAATGGGTCATTCCTCCAGTCAATTAACTAATTTTGCGGCTGTTTACTTCGTCGCTGAGCTCGGCAATAAATTGCTGTAGCCCTTTAACACCATGGTCTTCACCACGACGAGTACGCACCGCAACCGCCTGGTTTTCGACTTCTTTATCGCCGACAACCAATAAGTATGGAACACGTTTTAGAGTGTGCTCGCGGATTTTAAAGCCTATTTTCTCATTTCTCAAGTCAGCAATGGCTCTAAATCCAAGTTTATTCAATTCTTTTACTGTTTTGATGGCATAATCGCGCTGATTATCCGTAATATTCATCACCACAACCTGCGTTGGCGCCAACCAAGTCGGGAAATATCCCGCATATTCTTCAATGATGATACCCATGAAGCGCTCAAGTGAGCCCAAAATAGCACGGTGAATCATCACCGGCGTGTGACGCTCGTTATCTTCGCCCACATAAGTCGCACCTAAACGACCTGGTAACGCGAAATCGAGCTGCACAGTACCGCACTGCCATGCACGACCTAAACAGTCATGCAGGGTAAATTCAATTTTCGGACCATAGAACGCGCCCTCACCTGGCAAGTATTCAAACTCGATGCCGTTGTTCTTCAACGCATCAGCCAACGCTTGCTCAGCATGATCCCAAGTGGCGTCATCGCCCAAACGCTTCTCTGGACGCGTTGATAGTTTCACCACAATGTTGTCGAAACCAAAGGTTTTATAGGTTTCGTACACCATTTTAATACAGCCACTTACTTCTTCTTGTACTTGTGCATCAGTACAGAAAATGTGCGCATCGTCTTGCGTGAAGCCACGTACACGCATCAAACCATGCAATGCACCTGACGGCTCATTCCGGTGACACGAGCCGAACTCGGCCATACGCAACGGTAAATCACGGTACGATTTCAACCCTTGGTTGAAAATCTGCACGTGCCCCGGACAGTTCATTGGCTTAATCGCGTATTCGCGATTTTCCGATGCGGTGGTAAACATCAGCTCTGAGAACTTCTCCCAGTGGCCAGAACGTTCCCACAGCACACGGTCCATCATCAACGGACCTTTGACTTCCTGATACTGATACTCGCGTAATTTCTCGCGAATAAAACGTTCAAGTTCTAAGAACACTGCCCAACCATTGTTGTGCCAGAACACCATGCCTGGTGCTTCTTCTTGCCAATGGAACAAGTCTTGCGTTTTACCAATTTTACGGTGATCGCGTTTTTCAGCTTCTTCTAAGCGCTGCAAATACGCTTTCAATTGTTTCTTGTCAGCCCACGCGGTGCCGTAAACACGCTGCAACATTTTGTTGTCAGATTTACCACGCCAGTATGCACCTGCCACCTTCATGATTTTGAAGTGCTGACAAAAACGCATGTTCGGCACGTGCGGTCCACGACACATGTCGACGTATTCTTCGTGATGATACAAACCCGGACGATCGTCGCGGCTAATATCATCATCTAAAATTTCAATTTTATACGGTTCATGGCGGCTCACGAACGTTTCACGGGCTTCAGCCCAGCTCACCTTCTTCTTCACCACATCGTATTCAGTTTTTGCCAGCTCAAGCATACGCTTTTCGAGCGCTTGCAAATCATCTGCAGTTAACGTGTGCTCCATATCAACGTCATAATAAAAACCGTTATCGATAACCGGACCAATCGCCATTTTTACATCTGGGAACATTTGCTTCAGGGCATGGCCTAGCAAATGCGCACAGCTGTGACGAATGATGTGTACACCATCGTCGTCTTTTGGCGTGATGATCTGAACAGTCGCATCATCGGTAATTAAGTCACAAGCGTCTGCCAATTCACCGTTTATACGCCCTGCCACAGTCGCTTTGGCTAAACCAGGGCCAATATCTTGGGCAACGTCGAGAATAGAAACAGGCTTGTCGAATGAACGTTTACTTCCGTCGGGGAGCGTTACTACAGGCATTATTTTCTGTCCTTTTTACAGTGGTGGCACCTACCAAGTGTCACTTGTTATTTTGAAAGGCCACACTATAGCGTATGATGCCCGCCATGGAAACCCTAACCGCCACAATCATTGGCCCTCTGGCCGCATTAACCGCTGCGTTATTCTGGGCGCTGGCGACCCTTTTATATAGCCAAGCCGGCAGTTATTTGTCGGCTGCTCAACTGAATCTGGTGAAAGGCATCGTCGCTTGCCCATTGTTGGTGCTGGCTGGTTGGTTTACCGGTCAGCTGTTAGCGATTGAAGGCAACCTTGCCACGTACCTGCTACTCGCGAGCGGCGTTATCGGTATAACGCTCGGTGATACCCTGTATTTCGCTGCATTGCGCCGGCTCGGGCCATGGCACACCATGTTATTGGAATACCTCGCGCCACCATTTGCAGCATTACTGGCTTGGCTACTGCTAGCGCAAGGCATGCGCTGGTTCGAAGTGGTTGCTGCTTTGGTCATTATTAGCGGTATTTTTGTGGTTATCAGTGAAAAACCGAAAAGTGCCGAGCGCGTGCAACTGAATATGAGCGGCGTTGCCGCTGGCGTTGGTGCCGCACTTTGCCAAGCCTTAGGCCTCGTCATGTCGTTTCATGCGTTGCAAGAATTTGAAATGAGCCCCCTAAATGCGGCGTTGCTGCGATTGCTTGCCGGCACCTTTGCGTTAACCATTGCCTTACTTCTTTTAAAACCCAGCTTGATTCAATCCACCCGCTCAGCGCTGCGGCATACGTCTATTCCATGGCTACTTGTGGCAATTGTCATGGGTACCTTTTTGGCCATTTGGTTACAGCAAACCGCCATTGCTTATATCAACCCAGGCCTTGCACAAACCTTGCTCGCCACAGCGCCGTTGTGGCTTATTCCCATTCAATGGTTTCGGGGCCAACCGTTATCAGCCCGAAGCATCTTCGGAGCACTTATTGCCGTAGGCGGCATCGCACTGTTATTTGGAATTCAATAAGTTAGGTTTTTCGTACGCACAATTGCGTTAAATTCGAGTGAACTTCCAAGCAAAATCTCAGTTCTAAGCCATACTCAAAGGTAGTTACTGAACAGCACTTGGAGGTATTCATGAACGCCGACAAACTGTATGACGCCGGCTTACGCTGCCCCTACTGCGGGCACCACGTTCACGTGAGTATTGACGCCTCAGCAGGCGATCAAGATTATCAAGATGAATGCCGCGCCTGCGGCGCCGACATTCACTTGTTAGTGAAACTCGATGAGGTTAACGATAAGATTTTTGTTCGCGTCGCGAGCGACGACGAAAATTTCTATTAATCTGCCGCCGCTGCGCGTTGATTCAACACCCGTTCTACGGTTTCAACAATGGTCATGGTTTGTTGATCAAATTCAAGATTGACAGTGTCAGCGTGTTCCAAATTGGTTAAACGCAGTGTTTCTGGAATTAAATGTAAGCTAAAACGGTTACTTTCAACCTGCCCAACCGTCAAACTCGCACCGTTGACACTGATAAAGCCCTTCGCCAATACATAAGGCTTGAACTGTTCAGGAAACTCAATCCAAAGCGCCAAGTTGTCAGTGCTCCGCTCACGTTTCACAATGGCGCCAGTGCAATGAATATGGCCTGACACATAATGCCCACCCATTTCATCGCCAACTTTTAGCGACCGCTCAAAGTTAACTTTATCACCCACAGCTAATCCACCAAGGTTGGTAAGCCGTAAGGTTTCATCAATAATGTCGAAATTCACAGTGGTTTCAGTAAATGCCACCACGGTTAAACAGCAACCGTTAATTGCAATACTCGCGCCAAGCGCCACGTTGTGCAAATGTTCAGGTGAAACTTCAACAGTCAGCTGGCGAAAGTTGTCGCGGTCGTGCAACTGGGCAACCGTTGCTTGAGTTTGTACAATTCCAGTAAACATACTTTCTCTTTTAAGGCTTTGTGAATGACACAGATTGTAACGCTAAAACAACGTATTGGCTACGCTGCAACAGCGAGCTTAACGATTATAGCTTTACTTGCATTAGCAGCCTGTAGCCCTGCTCCCAGCGGCTTGTCGCAGCTTCATGATTATCAGCAACGGGTTGCCAATACCTTGGCGCGTGACGCCATTTCATATCAACCACAACCGCCGCAACAAATTCCCGCGACGCGCGAGTTACGCCTCACCATTCCGCAACTGCAAATATCTTTGCTAGACTCCATGCGCCTTGACGCTTGCCGTGCAGGTACGCTTATTGCTGAACGCAACAGCTCACTCGGACGACTGACTAGCGGTGTGATGCGCTATTACCATGACCGACAGTTGCTCGATGCGTTATATGACTGCGCTGAGCAATTAAAAACGAGTGAGCCGGAGCTTGCGCAGCGCGTACTTGAACAAGCGAAAGCGAAGCAAACCATGATGCCATTATTACGGATGCAGGCGATTATCTCCGACGATAGTTTGAGCAATGCGTTGAGTACAGCAGACCGAGCCCTGCCTGCAGCCGAAGGCGCAAATTTTGCGCCGATACTTCAGGCACTCAATGTGGTGTTAAAAGTATTAAATAACGAATCTGAACTACCCGCAGAGAACCAGCTCGAACAAGCACTTGAAGCCCTCGACAAAAGCCCTTATTTAGGCCAATTGTGGCGGGCACTGTTTGATAACCAACAGTACCTACAACAACTCAACCCCCTGGTGTTAAATATAAGCGCTGAAGCTGGTTGCTTAAGTAAAGGCGTACCCGAACGAGCGCGTGTATTGCGACAGGTGTTTATTGCTCGCTTTAGCGGACCCGTCCAGCAGCATATTAGTGCCTTGGTGCGGCATGCTCAGCAACTTGATGACTATTTTGAAGCGTTGTATGCCGGTTCGGAACTACTACAGACCCAACCAGCACTAGTAACGTGGAATGACTATCTGCAGCATCTTGCCACATTGGATGATCAACTCGTTACAGAAACCCGTAACCACGTTGAATATTGGCAACAATTATTTACTGACTGTGAGTTTACGCCGGGCGCATAATTAGAGAAGAAGCAGGCACAAACAGTTGGCGACACCGACAAAAAATGGTAATTTGTTGATAACGATTCTCATTAACGAACCTGAATTTCGCTTTTAAGGAGCACCTATGAAACTTTTACCCATTGCTAGCGCTATTGCACTTTCTTTGGCATTCATCGCAACGCCTGTTGTCGCGCACGATCACGGCAAAAAAGATCATAAACACGAAGAGCAAGAGCGTCCTGACCATTACAAAGGCAAGCCGTCAGAAAACCTTGTTCAAGCACTGAACAACTTGCGCGAGTACAACAAGCTTTTGAATGCTGAACTGCAAGGCGAACTAACGCCGCAGAAAATGGCAGAAATTCATCAGTTAACCTATACCCTTGAGCGTGCGCTTGAGCGTCTTGACCATGAAGTGGATGAAATGAAAGAAGTGTTGGAAGAAGTTCATTTAGGCTCTGAGCGCATGGAACTGGATAAAGTGAAGAAAAATGGCGCGAAGTATCTCGAAGCCTCAAACAAGATTGTTGAAGCTGGCCGAGCGCACAAATAATGAGTTTTAAAAGTACCGACAGCTATATCGTGGCCGATGACCTCGGCCTTGCGGTAAACGCAGCAGTCACTCTTGAGAAGCCATTGCTCATAAAGGGCGAGCCCGGTACTGGTAAAACCCGACTGGCGGAAGAACTCGCCGCTAGTTTGGGCGCACCGTTGATTCGCTGGCAAATTAAATCGACAACCAAAGCGCAACAAGGCTTGTACGAGTATGATGCCGTGTCGCGGTTGCGCGATAGCCAGCTTGGTAGTGACAAAGTTCACGACATTGCCAACTACATTAAGCCGGGCAAATTGTGGCAAGCCTTTACTGCCGATGAGCGCCCAGTTTTGCTGATTGATGAAATTGATAAGGCGGACATTGAATTCCCGAATGACCTCTTACACGAGCTCGATCAGATGGAATTTCACGTGTATGAGACTGGCGAGCAAGTGCGCGCCGAACATCGCCCAATTGTCATCATCACCTCGAATAATGAAAAAGAACTGCCGGATGCATTCTTGCGCCGATGTTTCTTCCATTATATTAAGTTTCCGGATGCCGACACCTTGGCGCAAATTGTGCAGGTACACTACCCTGACATTCGCAAAGACTTGCTTAGCACCGCACTCGAAGTGTTCTTCGATTTACGCCAAGTACCGAGTCTGAAGAAAAAACCTTCTACTTCGGAGCTGATTGATTGGTTAAAGCTATTGCTAGCTGAAGACATCAAACCGGCCGAGCTTGCCAAAAGCAACGGCTTAATGCCGATGTTTGGTGCGTTGCTGAAAAACGAACAAGACGTGCAGTTGGTTGAGAAACTAGCATTTATGTCACGTCGCCAATCGTCATAACTCTATGCTCATTGAGTTTTTCTTATGCCTGCGCAAGCATGGCCTCAAAACCAGCCTCACCGAGCTCTTAGATTTGCTCGGTGCGCTGGAGCGCGGCGTGGTGTTTGGCAATGTGGATGACTTCTATACCCTCGCCCGCTTGGTGCTGGTGAAAGATGAAAGCCAATATGATCGCTTTGATCGTGCTTTTGCCGAGTACTTCGAAGGTGTTGAACAAGTGGACTTGGCCGCAGCTATTCCCGCCGATTGGTTGGAGCGTAGTTTGCAACGTCAGCTCAGCGAAGAAGATAAAGCAAAGCTGCAATCGCTCGGTGGGCTCGATGAGTTGTTAAAGACTTTTCGCGAGCGCTTAGCCGAGCAACAAAAGCGACACGCTGGCGGCAATAAATGGATTGGTACCGGCGGTACATCGCCTTTTGGCGCTTATGGTTACCACCCTGAAGGCATTCGTATTGGCCAAGATGGCAGCAACGCGCGACGCGCTGTGAAAGTATGGGATAAACGTGAATTTCGTGATCTCGATGGCGATGCCGAGTTGGCGAATCGAAACCTGCAATTGGCGCTACGCAAACTGCGCAAGTTTGCACGAACTGGCGCTGCCGAAGAACTCGATTTGAACGCCACCATTCGTGCTACCTCACAAAAGGGTGGGTTGCTTGACCTACAATGGCAGCCAGAGCGCCACAACGCAGTGAAAGTTTTGCTGTTGTTTGACGTGGGCGGCTCAATGGATGACTACATTTATGAGTGCGAACAGTTGTTTGCTGCTGCTCGCAACGAATTTAAACACCTTGAGTTTTTCTATTTTCACAATTGCGTGTACGAACATGTCTGGAAGGACAACAATCGGCGTTATGACGAGAAGTTACCACTGCTAGAGCTAATTAATCGCTATGGCCGTGATTACAAGCTGATATTTGTCGGCGATGCCACTATGGGACCGTACGAAATAGCCTACCCTGGCGGTAGTGTCGAACATTGGAATGAAGAGCCAGGTGCGGTATGGATGCAACGTTTGTTGCATCATTTCTCCGATGCGGCTTGGTTAAATCCTCAGCCAACCAGCCACTGGCGCTACTATCAATCGATTGATTTAATGCAGCAGTTGATGAGCCAGCGCATGTATCCGCTGACTCTAGACGGCATTAGCGCTGCCATTACGACGCTGTTGAAAAAATCTGTCGCAGCTGCGGCGCCTTCACCATCAAACTCTTAAGCGAATACTGGCTTAGGTAGTCATAAAACAACTCTTTACCACGTGCGACAATGCCTTTCAGTTCGCACGCTGGTAACGCTACGCAGTATGGATTTTCGCATTCAATCCATTTTTCATCGCCTTCAAGCTGGCGAATCACAAATGCCAGTGAGATATCTTCCGGTTTCTTCGCCAGTAAAAAGCCACCGTTCTTGCCACGACGCGTTTCAATCAGTTCTAGACGCCCTAAATGATGTACCACTTTATTCACATGATTGGCTGACAGACCAAAGGTGTCACAAATTTCACGAATGGTGGCTAGCTTTGGTTCGGTGCAGTTTCCATCTGCTTCAAAGCTCGCCAAATACATCAAAATGCGCAAGCCATAATCTGTATATTTTTTCAGCTGCATAGATTGTCCAAAAAGGTACATTTTCGAGGCATTATAGTATAGCAAACCTTGATCTTCATCAAACATACATTCATAATGCGCTTTATAAAAACATGCATTGGAGATGTATTTTATGAGTCAGCAACGTTCCGGTCATAAATTACTCAAGGGCGCTAACTTAGCTATGGTGATTTTCTTAGTCTTATTCTTAGTTGTCGCCTATTTAGCATGGGGTTTAGAGGCAGAGTTTCCATTGATGGTGATTGCCGTACTGCACTTCTTGCAAATACTGCTGGCAGGTTTATTCAAACTGTCTTACGTGGTGCGATTAATAGCGCAGCACCATTTAGGACAACCGCTGCGCTAGACGATTGCTTTAGTACCCTTCCATAGTGGCGAGGCCAATTCCGCCAACTAATGCAACGAAGGTGAATAGAACTAAAGCAACAACCATCCATATCAACATAGCGCGCGCCCAATTACGTTTGCTTAGCGGTGTTGAATGGCTAAATGCCCAAACGATTAACAAAATAAGGCCAACGAGCGGTATACCTGCTAAGAAGATCGATAGAAACCAATTTCCTGTACTTGTGTGCTCTTGATTGACGTACGGTGCAGCTTGGTTGTTTGGTGACGTTGTATTCGATTGTTCCATGGGTTTATCCCTGTTTTTATTATCATTTTTGAAAGATTAGTCGCAATTTTCATTGCGAATTTAAGCATAAGTCACAAATACAAATATGCAAATTAATTAATTTTGGGCAATTGGTTTGACCAAGCGCAAAGAATTTGTTGGCTAGCTTCATATACTAACATTCACATACATTTCAGATGTGGAGGTAGTCATGGCCGCCGTATTAACTCGTCATCATGATGTACTCGCTGCGCTTCATGCGCCTGAGCAATTTAGTAATAAGGTTTCCTCTCATTTAAACGTGCCAAATGGAATGGATGGTGCTGAGCACCAGGCTTATCGCGCTCTTATTGAGCCATTCTTTAGTAACGTTGTACTCACACAATTTCAGCCCAAATTGCAGGTCGTCATTGACGAATTGTTGGCTAATCTTGATGCGCATAACGATGTGGAAGTAATGGAGACGCTCGCTCACCCATTTGCATTGCGCGCGCAGTGTGCATTTATGGGCTGGCCGGTGGCGTTGGAGCAACGTTTGACTGACTGGATGGCTGCGCAGAACGCGGCTACTTTGGCGAAAGACCGCCCTACACTTCGAGCATTGGCCGACGAGTTTAGCGATATTGTTGTCGAACAATTCGAGCGCGCTCGTCGTGGTTTGACTGCTCCTGAATCTGTTACCGCACAGCTCACACAGTTGCGCTTAAACGGCGACCCCGTAGCTGATGACTATTTGGTAAGTATTGTTAGGAATTGGACTGTCGGTGAACTCGGCACCATTGCCGCCGCGGTTGGATCTATTGTTGGTTTTCTCGCACAAAACTCGGTTGTACAAAAGCAACTACGTGCAGCGCCAATGCATATCGACCATGCCATTGATGAAATATTGCGGCTTGGTGCGCCGTTGCTGACCAACCGCCGTCGCACCACCTGCCCTGTAGGCTTTGGTGACCAGTCGTTTGAAGCAGATACCACGGTAACCATTGATTGGCGTGCCGCGAATACCGACCCTGGCGTTTTTGCCGAACCACACCAGTTTAAATGGGATCGTGATCCTCATTTAAACCTACTCTATGGTGCGGGCGTTCATGTATGCCCAGGGAAGCCATTGGCACAGTTGGAGCTCAGGTTATTCACACAGAGCTTATTGAATAAATTCACCAAAATTGAATTGGGCACTCGGGCTTTCGAGCGTGCAGAGCCTCCGCGCGGCGGTTATCGCCAACTTTGGGTGAAACTTAGTCAATTGAACCACAGCAGCGCAAAAAGCACTTGCACCGCCGCATTGGAATGACTAATATAGCGCCCGTTCGCATTCGTGAACGTCAGCAATACAATGTGCGTCCGTAGCTCAGTTGGTTAGAGCACTACCTTGACATGGTAGGGGTCGGTAGTTCGAGTCTACTCGGACGCACCATCTTCTTGAAGTTCCAGAGCTCTTAGTTTCATTAAATTTTTGTCGATAAATCGGCTAAAACAAGCTTAATTGGTTGTCATTTGAAGTCGACTTTGTGGTGCGTTTTTTGCGTGACGCAAACTGCCGGCGGCGCTCTTTATTGCGGTCGGCGGGCTGTAAGTTATAGCGCGTACGAAGTTCCGCAATAGCGGCTTTTATTTGGCGATGGGATTGCTCGAAATCGACGAGTGGTTCTGGGTAAAAGAAGTCATCATTCCACCCAGCTTGTTGCTTGAGCTTATTAGGCATCTGCCATGGCTCAAATAACCATGCGCCCTCCACGTGCTGCAATTCTGGTATCCAGCGCTTCACAAACACACCATCTGGATCTAACCGCTGCGCCTGCATCACTGGGTTATAAATTCGAAGAATGGAATTACTCGCCTGCCCGCTTTGCATTTGTACTTGCGGATAGTGAATGCCAGGTTCGTAATCCACAAACAACTTCGCAAGCCATTTGGCGACAGGTTGCCAAGGTAAACCCAATGAATACGTTGCTGCCGATACCAACATGGCCCGCATACGGAAGTTAATCCAGCCGTGGTGATGCAAATAGCGCATACAAGCGTCAACCATTGGCCAACCGGTACGTCCGTGTTTCCACGCTTCAAACTTTACGGCGTCAAATGCGGGTTCTAGCTGCGCCATTTGCGGAACTAACGGTCGGTTTTCCATATAGCAATGGCTTTCAAAGCGCTGAGTGAAATAACAGTGCCACCACAATCGCTTGGCAAAATCGTTCAAACTTCGTCGCCAGTAACTGTTTACCGTGCGTTCTTGGATGGCATCAGTTTGCTGGACTAATTCTTTCAAGCTAATACAGCCGTACGCCAAGTAAGGGCTGAGACGAGAGCACGCAGTTGGTGCCGTCAGCGGTGAGCTGATTGAACCATGATAGCGTTCGCTGCGGCGGGTTAAAAAGCTCGTTAAAGTCGCCAAGGCTTGCGTACGCCCGCCGCTTTGACGCTTTCGGCATGGATATTCGTCTTGCGTGACGTCTACAGCTAAGTTAATTGATGGCTCATCGAAAGTGACGAAATCGATTTCACTAGGCAATTCAGCCTGTGGCTGCGACATATACGCAAACCAATGCTCGTGAAACGAACCTTCACGTCGCTTCACCGGCCGCACAACACCAAACTGAGCATATTCATGCCATACAACGCCGTTTGAGTGGCACCAGCGTTTTACTGCCTTATCACGTTCAAACGTCCACGAGTTGCCCTGCTCTTCGTGGCTATGCAGCGTCAACGTCCCAAACCGCTGTTTTAATCTTGTCAGCGTTTCGACCACGTTTCCCTGTGTTATCCACAAGGCACCGCCAAGGCGCTGAAGCTGCTCTTGCAAATCAATCAGCGATTCGCGCACAAACTGCCATTGCCGATTACTAGTATCTGGTAATTGCCAGTAGCCCGGTTCAACTACATAAACGCACAGCACAGGCCCTGTCTTGCTTGCTGCAGCCAAAGCTTGGTGATCAACTGTACGTAAATCGCGTTTAAACCAGACAACTTGGAGATTCATGAAAAGCACTTAGAGTGAAATACCTAAGTGCTAAAACGTGTGCCAAAGATGAGGAGATCATTCGCGACCGTTATTACGGACAACAAAACTTAAGCTTTTTCGTTTATATAGTCGTTTCGATAGCGACGCGATTAGCTTTTGAACTAGGTGTTGGTTATCATCTTTAAATAATCTGAAGCTTCGGTGCGTCGGTGCTAAGGATTTCTCTAAGGTATTGCAGTCAGATCCTAATTTTTAAGATTGTAGTCTGCTATGTGCCAGGAGCGGACGTTGACGCTCGCATTGGCGGCTGGTTTGGAGCGCGGCGGAAAACCAGTCCGGTGGAAGCCCGTAAGGGCCGGAACGAACTTGAATGACTGGTTATGCTCAAGCACTTGGACCATGCTGTTTTGGCCCATGCCAGTCGAATGCTTCCAATGTCTGTTGCAGAATATTTTGAAGCCTCTCCATTGATTCCGGTGACACATCAACCTCCCCATAATGACCGTCAGCCATTGTTGAGGCATATTTGGAGCCATTAAGGGAGTTGAGAATAAGCACACCTCCGTTGGGGGCGCTTATCATATTGTTTTCAACTGGCTTCAGATCCAGAGGCTTCGGGTTCCTTCCAGCACCAAGGCCACGCGATCTATCCTCCAAGTGCTGAGCGCTGTTCCTTACTCCTCGAAGATCGGGAAATGCTTCGCCTACCTGGCCATGCAGCTCTGCAACGATTTCCGGCACACCGTCTTCTCTTGATAAAACCCCAAGGAACTTTTCAAATGAATCAATAGCGTAGAGAAAGGCTCGAGCGTATATGAAAGGTAAATTGTGCTCGAATTCCCGTGGTTGAAATCCATTCGACCATTTTTCTCTTTTGAACCGGACTTCGGTTTTAAAATTGATCTCATCCCACTGCTCGTGCCCCAGAAACCCACCGTACTCTTGCTCTATTTCCCGCCTAATCTCACTCCTTCGTTGGGCATCTCGTTCCCAGTTTTCACGGTCAGCGACTGACGGGCAGACAGATCTGGCTTCAGTAAACAAGTTCAGTGCAAAATTTGCCTCAAAATACTGTGATTTGAGTGATTGCAGCAGATTTCCGATTTTCCACGACCAATCCCGATCCTCACTTTCGAGCCATGTTCCAGGGGTTACGATTTCAAACACATACATTGCATATACTCCTAAGAGCATAACGCCGCGCTCTGCGGCAAATTTGGAGCGCAGCGGAAAATTTGTCCGACAGCAGCGCCTTGTTATGCGAATTTTGCGTCCGTGCTAAATCATGCTTTGCTGGACCGGACTTGGCGCCATGACGACAGCACTTGAACAAAGAATTTTTGGAAGTGCTGTTGCACTGCTTTCTTCACTAAAAACCACAATGCTAGGCTCTTCTGAAATAAGTTGCCTATTTAAATCAAACATTGGGTTGTTTAAGTGCTGCTTTTCATCGTAGATAACTGCCCTAGGTATTGAATAATCTTTGGCGTAACCCATTGCTAATCTGGAACCGCTATCATTTCCTATATCGTTCTTGGCGTAACTAGCAGACAATACGATTGAATTGCTAAAAAGGGCCTGTAATCTATCTCGCTCTTGATACCTGCCACTTAGCTGCATTTTGGATTTTGGCGCGGTAAGATATTCAGAAATTAATAATCCACCACTTGCGACAATATCCTTGGCCAAATCTTTGTTCTTGGCTGGCATAATATCGTTTAGCGGGCTTGGGAGGATTGCAATTGTCTTTCCCTTGGAATCTAAAGCTTGCAGATGAGCAATGGAGTCACAACCCAACGCCAGACCACTAACTATTACAGCGCCATTGGCCACCAAGTTAGCAACAAGTTTCCGTTCTATCGCTTCTATCTCTTGGGTGGGATTCAGTAATCCTATTACTGCAATATTGTTACTTTCAGTGGATAGCAGCGAAAGATCGCCTTTATAAAATAGAAAAATCGGGCGTTCACTATTTTTCACGGAGCCGCGATGTGCGGGGAAATCATCATCTCCAATAGCGACAACGCCATCAACTGCACCCACTGACTCGGAAAGTATTCTTCGCAACATCGACTTTTTCTTGTTGAAGTCCTCAATGGTGATTGTGCCCTCTGACTTAGAGGATTCGTTTAATAGCTTAACGATAGCTTCTTCGGGCTTTGGGGTTGAAAGATTCTTAACAATCCAAGCCCGTCCAATACCTTTATAAATTCTGGCAGCCATGACATTGATGGCGTTCTCGCTACATTTCATATCAGTTTCCCATTCCTCAGAATCTTTTTGGCGTGTTTCCGATCGCGTAGAACACTACCGACCTAGCCCCGTTATCAAACAAAGCTTGCACCATATCTTCATCAATGTTCACCGTTTTTGTGTATATGTCATCGACTAGTAAGATGTCGCGCCCCCTGATATGCGCTGAGAAATTGCAGGTATCTGAAGCGATGCCCGGATAGGGCATTCGACCATCGTTCTCGAATCCATCAACAGGGTTTCGCAGGTGGGTAGTTCGGGTGTTCGTATGCCGGATAATAAAATCCGATCCATCTGCAAATCCGGGGGTTGAACGAGCATATGCCCCGACCGTTGCCTTAAACAATAACTGGTCTGGACGATAAGAAGCTTCTGCCTTGGCTCTTGGGACGACGCAAACCGTCAAGGTGCTTGCCTCGACCTGCTTGATAATTTCCGGGAAATCTATACCGAGAACCGTATTCAGATCGTTGATCGCGTATCTGATATTTTGTTGGCTCCAATTGTGATGGGGATCATTCTTGAGTTTGTACAGGAAATCCGGATTTCCTGGTTGACCCGCTCCATGAAAGTCGGCATGAAAATAGCCTGGCACATTTCGGTTCAAGAACTGGTTTGCTTCCATTATGAATTTGTTCATCTTGTAATCCTGCGTACATCTATTATCTGATCAATTCCAATGCCGCAAGCAATAGCTGACTCAATGGCCTTTTCATCATTCTCAAACACCAACATGGACATGCTTCCTTTCGGAAGTTCAGCCATCAATTGCACGTACTTATCTCTTTGAGATTCAGCGTCTCTATAGATCTTCCGTGTGAACTTCTCGATAAGTCCGTGATGGTTGAGTAACATTTCCGCTCGACATCTGCGACTATTTGTGGCCAAAACAACTTCTTTCTCTTGGACGCGTGCAACTATTTCAATTAGTCGCGGGATGGCCTTTGTTTCTGAAAGATATTTATGATATGAGCGCTCTTTAAGTAAGGCAATCTCTTCAATTTGTTTGTCAGTGATGCCCGGAATAATTTCTTCAAGTACTTCTCGCGTTATTCTGGTGCCCGGAGTGAAATCAATTTCTATTTGTGTAGATAGAACGAACATCACAGCATCTTTATACGCCAAAAAGTTGGCGTGATCGGAATCCACCAAGGTTCCGTCCAAATCAAATACGATAACTTCCGCTCGCTCAGCTTTGGCCAGCCATTCTTCACGTGCTTGATTTCCGTCAACCATGCTCCGCCTCATTCGCATAACGCCGTTGTAACCGGCAAAAAATTGTTGGCTAAAATGTGAAGCGAAGCGTAACAGCCAACAAGTTTTTTGTCCGCGTTGACAACTTTGTTAGGCTCTACATTTCGTATAAGCTCAAACCCATTGAAGCACCTATAGCGTACCAAACTCTCTGCCAGAGAACACGCTCAAGGTCATAACCAATGAATGATGTTTCCTCATTACCATGCCTAAGTAATTTCCCATTGGACAAGTATTTGAAATTAAAGGTTCCCAGTTGCTTATCACTTAGCTGTTCAGGAAGGACAGCACGAAGAGGTTTAAGATAAACAGGATCATCAGCAACTAAAATAAACTCATCAAATAAGTGCGAAAAACTTTCCATATGGTTACCTAACTCGAGTGTATACCATTCTTCAGAAACGGTATTTATCCTAATTTCACCTTTTTCATAATCCTTCGTTGAACCGTCAAGATGCTTTATCTCATGCCCATCTTCTGGTGGGTGGAAGACAAACGCAGTGATAAATGATTTTTCATGAAGCCACTCTATGGCATGAGGGATAAATTCATCAATTTCAACAGGCTTTAATAATCGATTTGGATGAAGCTCTTTAAAGAAACGTAAGGCCTTAGCTGTTTCTCTATAAAGAAAAGGATAGTCGATGTACATTACACGGTACTTAGCTGGTGCTCTTTGCATTCGTTCTTTGTATATTTCTCTAACTTCAGCAACGCATGATTTAGGGTTTCGGTTTATCTCTCGCCCTGTGAACCTTATAACGGCGTATCCAGCTCTTGAAAGGTAACGCTGCCGTATGGCGTCTTTTTCTAACTGCTCTTTCGTTGAATGATAGTCATGCCCATCTAACTCAACTATTAGTCGAGCATCTTTCAATATAAAATCAACACGGAATCGCCCATGTTTCTCTTGGTCTCCGAACCAATGTTCACTTTCAATTGCACTTGCTAAGTCATCCAGCTCTTTACTAAATTCCTTCTCAATATATGACTGCCCTCTGTCTCTATACCAACTTGGAGGAGACTTAGGTTGACCTGGATACTTCATTGCTACCTCTATTTATGAGTTGAGCCTAACATTTGTATATCGTGCGTGCGCATTTAGAAACTCGTTTAACTAACCGTTTTCGTTTCTTAACTTACTGATCCAGCAGGTATGTCTGACTTGAAAGGTTGCGAGTTGGCAAAGGCAATTTGAGCATGCTCAGTTACACTCTACCAATCGCACAATATCCAACTTTTATTTTTTGTTATGTAATTGACAGTAAACGACTTAAATAAACAACACAACAGCAATACGCGCAATATTGCCGAAGTGAATGTGCCGTACATCGCTGGCGACACCATCACTTACTAATAACGCGACGGCTAGTCACTAGTTGCAGTAACCTGAAAGTCAAAAGGTCCGCTGTTCGCTCATTGCAGACCATTTATCAATCGTTTTAGCGATATTGTCCACATTGCCCTTGGCGCCGAATACTGACGCTCAACAAGGACGCACTCTACAAAATGAATGTGGCTTAATACACAATACCATTACTGCCATTTTGACACTTTTGGCACTTACGATGAAAAACATCGGTGCCATTTGCCCCATAAATATGGCCACATCCATCCTCCAAACATTCAAGCTTGTAAGCAATAGCATTGTGATCTGTGCCTTGAACTCCCCGAGTACCATGATTCTTTTGATTATTTCGGTTTATATAACCAATCTGCGTGCTTGTTGCTGTTCCGTTCTTCCACATTGTTCGGCTCCTTATAAGATCATAAGCTCGAAACTTTCGAGCATTAAACGCAAGCTTGATTCTAAGTCCATAACATCTAAAGAAACCAGATGAACATTATCTATTAGTAGTTTGCGTGTTGACGATACGTTTTCGAGCATTGCTTCTTCTAGGGCAGCTATTAATTGGCAAAAAGTCCCTATGCCTAGACGATCTTAGGTCCGCTCCTCGCTCATGCCGGTCAACGCATACATCACTGTCTCAATTTGTGCCCCATTCACCATATCGTCACCAAAGCTTGCACATAGCGCTTGGTCAAGTGCGGCCTCCATGACCATACCCTGTTGAATATGCTGTAGTACTTTTGCTGCAATTTCCTCATACTCATCTTGGCAATTGTTTTCTTTGCAGTACGTGTTCATCGGGTCAGTCTCAAATAGCGCGGCATTAATGGTCTCAACGCACATGCGCTGTAATTGACGCGATGGACGCGATCCGGTGTAGCCACGTTTATCAAGCTCGGCATGTAATGCATCAAATCGTGATTGACGGCTCTGCATTGCCGCAGAGTCTGCACACGGCAGTGTATGCAAGCGCATGAGTTGATGAATAATTTGGCAAATGGACGATGCGGTCATTACTTCTCTTTTTATTAATTATTTTTTAATATTTTTACAACATCAGAACTATACAGGATGTCAGCGACAGAACGTGTCGTGTATCTTCAAATTCGAGTTATTATTTCATTCCAAAGCAATTTCACAGTTCAACAGGTACGAAAACATGCTATTGAAGAAGTCAGATATCGACGCGATGCCAGGTGAGCATAAAATCCACTTTCTCAATCCGAATGCACAACGACTGAATAAATCGCTTGGCGATGCTGCAGGAATGAAGTCGCTCGGTATTCATTTAATTACGATACAACCTGGGCACGACTCCACTGAGCATCACTTTCATCATTTCGAAGAAGAAGCGATTTACGTGCTGTCAGGAGAAGGAATTGTGACCATTGGCCAACAACAGCATGCGATTGGCGCCGGCGACTTTATTGGTTGCCCGATTGATCATGTACCGCATTCAATGCATGCAACAGGCTCTGAACCGCTACAGTGCTTAGTGGTTGGCAACAGGCTACAAGCTGATGTTAGCGACTATCCGAATGCCGGGAAGCGCCTCTATCGCTATCTGAGTGCGTGGGATTTGGTTGATATTAGCGACGCGACGAACGTCAAATAAGAGGGGTGCAGTCCAAGGACTGCCCCCCTCTTTTACCTAAGTACGAGGGTTGAGGTGCGGCTCTCTTTCAGCATGGCCATGGTGGTACTACCTACCAAGAATTGGCGAATGCGCGAGTGGCCGAATGCGCCCATGACCATGAGGTCAATGTCATGTTCGGTTTGATACTGGTGCAAGGTGGCTTCCACGTCGCCGGCACGCAGCGCGACGTGCACTTCGTGACCGCCTTCAATCAGAACCTTTTCCGCCCACTTGAGTTTTTCCCAGTTGTTCGCGGTGTCAGCATCAACCATCACCACATGCATCGGCATGCCGTTAAACAATGGGCTTTGCGCGAGCATTTCAACACCCTTCTCAGTGGTTTTACTGCCATCGAAAGCGAGCATGGCCGAGCGCGGCTCGTTGAACGTGTCTGGTGTTAATAATAGCGGGCGATGAACCGTGCGAATCACGGTTTCCAACTGGCTTCCTACTTGATGCAGCTGATTCGCCGATGCTTCGCCATGCAGACCTAACACTGCAAGACGCACATCACCTTCTAGTGCTAATAAATTTTCGGCAAGCTCGCCGTGGCGCTGACGCTGTGTCACGTCGCTCACACCAAGCTTCTTCAATTTCTCATCAGCGAGTTGCAACAACACATGAC
This sequence comes from Pseudidiomarina andamanensis, assembly GCF_009734345.1. GTDB lineage: Bacteria > Pseudomonadota > Gammaproteobacteria > Enterobacterales > Alteromonadaceae > Pseudidiomarina > Pseudidiomarina andamanensis. Next base: position 784,715 of record NZ_CP032551.1, read on the forward strand.
CGTGCTCCAACGCTACCTTGGCGCGCTGGGCATCCAATTCAGCAAGTTGCTCAAGCAAATGTTCACGCGTACCCAAACCAATATTACCGGAAAGCTCGGTTTCCGCCTGCGATTTCAGCTCATCTAAAACATGTAATAACATCACTGGCGCAGCCAATTGCTTCGCCGCCCATGCGGAATATTCGCACACGGCTGTGTTGCGCGAAGCGCCATCAATACAGCTAACTACGTAAGACATAATCATCCCTTATTATTCTAATGGCCGCCCATAATGCTGTCGGCAGCGTCGGGTTTATCGTGAACACCAAAACGGTCGACGATGGTCGCGCTGGCTTCGTTGAGCCCCTGCACCTCGACTTCAGCGCCCTCGCGACGGAATTTGAGCACAACTTTATCAAGCGCTCCTACCGCAGTGATGTCCCAAAAATGTGCTTTCGTGAGGTCAATAATGACCTTATCCAGCGCTTCTTTAAAGTCGAACGAGTCAATAAACTTATCAGCAGAAGAGAAAAATACCTGACCGATCACCTGATAACGGCGTTCGCTGCCTGATTCATCAATCGTTGATGTCACACTCATAAAGTGGCCAATTTTGTTCGCGAAGAACATGGCAGCAAGTAATACACCCACGCCAACGCCAATCGCTAAGTTGTGAGTTGCCACAACAACCACGACGGTGGTGACCATTACAATGTTGGTCGATAGCGGGTGTTTCTTAAGGTTACGAATGGAATCCCAACTAAAGGTACCAATGGAGACCATGATCATCACAGCAACCAGCGCTGCCATAGGTATTTGCTTGAGCCATTCGTCCAGCACAAGAATCAAGACCATCAGGAAAATACCAGCCGTTAACGTCGACAAGCGGGTGCGACCGCCTGATTTCACGTTAATCACCGACTGACCAATCATCGCACAGCCAGCCATACCGCCCATCAAACCAGCACCGATGTTGGCGATACCCTGTCCTTTACACTCACGGTTTTTGTCACTTGGTGTATCGGTTAAGTCATCAACGATGGTCGCTGTCATCAGTGATTCGAGCAAACCAACCACAGCCAAACCAGCAGAGTACGGGAAGATAATGGCTAAGGTTTCAAGGTTCAGCGGCACGTCAGGCCATAGGAAAATTGGCAAGGTATCCGGTAGCTGGCCCATATCACCAACGGTACGAATGTCGATATTCCAGAAAATCGCCACAATCGTTAGCGAAATAATGCACACCAACGGCGACGGCAACATCTTGCCGATGACAGGCACGTACGGGAATAGGTAAATAATGCCCAGCCCTGCCGCAGTCATAGCGTACACATGCCAAGTGACGTTCGTAAGCTCAGGTAGTTGCGCCATAAAAATCAAAATAGCGAGCGCATTAACGAAGCCTGTTACCACCGAGCGCGACACAAACCGCATCAACGAGCCCAATTTTAAGTACCCTGCCCCAATTTGCAGCACACCGGTTAATAATGTGGCTGCCAATAAATACTCAAGGCCATGGTCGCGCACTAAGGTGACCATCAACAACGCCATTGCACCGGTTGCGGCTGAAATCATGCCAGGACGACCACCAGTAAACGCAATGATCACGGCAATACAGAACGAAGCATAAAGCCCTATTTTCGGATCAACGCCGGCGATAATCGAGAAGGCTATCGCCTCAGGAATAAGAGCAAGGGCTACGACAATACCCGCGAGCAGATCGCCACGGATATTCGAAAACCACTGGTTCTGAATGGTTTTGAACATGTGATTCAACTTTTAATTGCGTAATAAAGGCGCGCATTATACATATTCGTTTGACTTTATGCGAAATAGGCGTAGAGTGGGCGGCGTTGGTTAGAAACAGCAAGTTAAATCTCCTCTACGTCGCATTATTAGCATTATTCTTCGTCCTGTAGTTTTAAATTTCCTTTTTTTACCCCGCATGACTCTGTCAGTGGTTTTCGCCATGGCAGCTAAATTTTTAAATTTTCAGGATTAATATTATGTCTAATACAGTAACTGGCGTTGTAAAATGGTTTAACGAAGCAAAAGGTTTTGGTTTTATTGAGCAACAAGGTGGCGCAGACGTATTTGCTCACTTTAGCGCAATTGCTAGCACCGGTTTCAAAACCTTAGCCGAAGGCCAACGTGTATCGTTCTCGATCACTCAAGGTCCTAAAGGCCCACAAGCTGAAAACATCGTTGCCGTTTAATCGCCGATAGTTTTGCTTGATAATGAGGAGCTCTTTTGAGCTCCTTTTTTTATGCCTTGAATTTGCTTCTGTTCAATCTCATATTTGAGTTAATACCGCTTTAAATAGAGGTTTTTATGTCTGACAATATCATCGTGGCATGCCCCAGTTGCCACAAGAAGAATCGTGTCGCTACCGATAAACCGCGGAGTGAAGCGAAATGTGGTACGTGTAAAGCGCCTCTTTTTACTGGAAAAGCGTTTGCTGTTAACGCCGATGAATTTCGCTTGCATCGCGACAGCGATTTACCCTTGGTGGTGGATTTTTGGGCGAGTTGGTGCGGGCCATGTAAGCAATTTGCGCCGATATTCGAACAGGTTGCGCAGCAATATGCTGAGAAAGCTCGCTTCGTGAAGGTTAGTACCGAAACTGAGCCTCATTTGGCTCAGCACTTTATGATTCGGAGTATTCCGACATTAATGGTGGTTAAAAACGGACAAGAAGTTGCGCGCCAAGCCGGGGCGATGGGCCCGGCGCAATTGGTGCAGTGGCTGAATCAACACCTTTAAAAGCGTTAGTCGTTAATCGTTATTCGTCCTTGGTTATTCATCAAGAGAACACTGTAAGCAGCGTTCCTTACCGGTGATTAACTTCGAAATGCCATTACGATTGCGGGCAAAGAACAAATAGCCTTTGTCCGCAAACCATTTCACAATAGGCCAGCGCAGCATTGCCGTCATCCAGCCGCGCCCAACGGCGGACCACGCTGCATGGGTCACATCTAAGCCATAAATCATGTCACCATTTGCCTTTTGACCATGCAAGATGCGGTTGGCTTCGGCCACATCAATATGCGGATAGCGCTCAGCAAAATCAACTTCCCAAATATTCTCAAACTTAAGTTGCTGCCGTTTATCCTTCGCTTTTAAATGCTTCATCTCTTTCACGCACAGCGGACATCCGCCATCGTAAAAAAGAATAAGTTGTGTCGCCACGAGCACCTCTTTGCGTCGTTGATTTATTATCAAAGTATACGTTATTTCCGTCCCCACCGATCACTGCAAAGGAGGGGTGCAGTCCAAGGACTGCACCCCTCCTCTTTCGTCACTATTTTCTAAGCTTAGAAGGTGTAGCGCACACCCACCATCGCCACAGTTGGGTCAATTTCAACTGCAACACGTTCAATCGTTGTGCCATTCAAACGAACGTCGGCATCGGTGTCGATGTCCATTTTCGATACCATCACATGCACGCCCAACTCGTCCGTTAACTTCCAGTTCAGGCCCGCTTGTAGCGCGTAACCGAAGCTGTCTGACAGTGCCAAGTCGACATGGTCACCAGCAGTTGCAACACCTAGTGCACCAAGAGTAGTAACCAGTTCATTCGAAACCTTATCTTCAAAGAACGTGGTGTAGTTCAAGCCGAATCCAACGAACGGCTTCACATTGCCTGAACCGATATCAAAGTGATACTGCGCTAACAACGTCGGCGGTAAATGTTTGGTTTCACCAATCTTCATGCCAGCTAACACCCCAGTACCATGAATTTCGTGGGTAAATGGTGTTGCTGCGACTAATTCTAACGTCCAATTGTTCGTCATTTTGTAGTCGATGGTAATGCCAAGTTGCGTATTATTATCGACCGTTACGCCGGTGCTTCCGTTTTCAAACCCTGCGATAGATTCAACCACTGGAAGGTTCGAGCTACTATCACTTGGCATAACGCCAATGGCGCCAACATTAACGCTAAACGTATCAGCGTACGCCGGTGCTGCGCCAATAATGGCGACTAAACTACAAACTAATAATGACTTTTTCATACAGCTCTCCTTAGTAATTTCCGCACATTTTATAGGGTCACTCCTTGAATAAATTGATCCCGATCAATAAACGTAACCACAAGAAAAACAGGGGTATTTTAGAGGGCTGGCAATACCACCAAGGTGGTACGAGGAGGGGTGCAGTCCTAGGACTGCACCCCTCCTTTCTCTATAATCAATGGAACCAAACAAGAGGAAATGCGAAATGAAACTGACTGTCGATATCAGCAAATATCCGTTAGCTGAGAATTACAAAGACCCAATTCGCGAGTTTATTGATGAATTGGAAAAACACCCTAACATTCACATCATCACCAATACGCTCAGCACGCAGGTGTTTGGTGATTACGATGACGTGATGGAAGCCATACAGGCTTGTATTAAATGGTCATTCAATAAATACGGCAAAGTCGTATTCGTATGTAAGTTCCTTCACGGCGATCTTCGCCCAGAATAAGAGACGTGCAGTCCAAGGACTGCACCCCACCTTTCTCAATCACAATATCTTACAAATCAGTCTATTGCCTAGACGTCGTATCCCCACATAAACTGCAATCGAAGCTCCCCAAAATGACAACAAGGAAAATCTCGTGAATAAATGGACAAAATGCGCGTTAGCAGTCGCCTTAGCTACCTCATCAACCTTGGCTTTTGCTCAAACAGCAAGTTCGCCGAGTTTTGATTTTATCAGTGGCGGTTATTTAAGTGCTGATTATGAGGATGAATCAGTCAACGGTTTCACTGCTTCATTCAGCCAATCTTTCGGAAACGATTGGTTCGTTACCGCTGATTACATGACAGCATCTGAAGATTATGAAGAAGCATTAATGGATGACATTATTTATCGTGCTAAAGCTGAGATTTCGCGCTTGTACGGAAACGTGGGTTATAAATTTTATAACGAGGGTAATACCACAGCTTATGTTTCTGGTGGTCTCGCGTGGGTTGAAGCCGTTATCAAAACCGATACATTCGGAGATTTCGGTGCTGATGAGACAGGCTGGAACCTAAAGGTTGGTGTTCGTAATCGCTTTACTGATTCGCTCGAGGTCGACGCCAGTATTCGCCACTACGATGTTGGCAACCTTGACAGTCAGGAAATCAGCGTAGCCGGACGTTACTTCATCAATTCAAATGTCAGCGTTGGTCTTGGTTACAGCATTGTTAGTAGCGAAGAGAATCATACTTTCTTAACTGCTTCATATCATTGGTAAAAATAAGGGTGCAGTCCAAGGACTGCACCCCACCTCTGCCGCATGTTAAACTGGGTGCATTGACTCAACAACAAGGTTGAAAACATGCCTTTTAGTCCACTTCCTTTTAACCCAGAACACAGCTACCAAGATTTATCTGACCAGTTATTCGCACCATGCGAAGCAACGCCAGTGCGCGCGCCGCAGTGGATAGCGTTTAACGAAGACTTGGCAGAACAGTTGCAGATTCCACAAGAACTATGGGCAACGGACGAAGGTTTGCAGGTATTTTCGGGTAACCAAACACCTGAATGGGCAACACCGGCAGCTCTTGCTTACGCTGGGCATCAATTTGCCAATTTTGTACCACAGCTTGGCGATGGTCGAGCACTGTTACTCACAGAAGTACTCGACAAGCACAATCAGCGCTTCGACATTCAGCTCAAAGGTTCAGGCCGCACGCCATATTCACGCGGCGGTGACGGTCGCTCGCCTATTGGCCCAGTACTCCGTGAATACCTAGTCAGCGAAGCCATGCACAAACTCAATGTGCCGACCACACGGGCATTAGCTGCGGTGGCAACCGGTGAATGGGTGCAACGCGAAACCGCGCAGCCCGGCGCCATTCTCACGCGCGTTGCTAAAAGTCATCTAAGAGTTGGCACCGCGCAGTATGTGTTGCATCTACGAGATTACAACCTGCTCAAGCGCTTCGCCGATTACGTCATTGACCGTCATTATCCTGAACTCAACAATAGCGAAGCGCCCTACCTTGCCTTACTGGAGAGCGTTCAGCTCCGACAAGCACAGCTCATCGCCAAATGGATGAGCCTTGGTTTCATTCATGGCGTGATGAACACCGACAATATGACCCTTAGCGGCGAAACCATTGATTATGGCCCATGTGCGTTCATGGAAGCCTATGAACCCGCCACCAAATTCAGTTTTATTGACAAGCGCGGACGCTACGCCTATCAAAACCAACCTGCGATTGGCTTGTGGAATATCGCTCGATTTGCCGAAACATTACTGCCGCTCATAGATGACGATCCTGACAAAGCGGTCGCGCAAGCTACCACGACCATTGAAACTTTCCAAGCGACCTACGAAGACTTTTATTGGAAAGAAATGAGTCGCAAGATCGGCGTTAGCGACATCAATACCGCAAAACCACTTATCGAACGCTATTTAAACCTCATGCAAGCGCAGCAAATCGACTTCACTCAAGCGTTCCGCTTTTTAGGTGACCAAACGCCAGAGCGCGCGCAACGCCTATTCGAAAATAGCGATTCATGGCAACTTTGGTTCAACGACTGGCAAGAGGCGACTGATAACAGTCAACTTCATCAAGTGAACCCAGCATATATTCCGCGTAATCACTTAATCGAACAAGCCATTCAAACGGCTACGAATCACGGCGATTTAACTATTTTTAACCGTTTGCAAACCATGCTTGCTCGCCCTTTTATCGAACGCGACGAATTCAATGATTGGTTTGAACCGGCGAAATCTGAGGAGCGAATTACGCAAACCTTCTGTGGTACTTGACGTAAAGCCTAAAATACAAATTGTTACGCTCAATATTGGCAAATTTGTGACGAATTCAATATGCTAACCAAAGGAATAAAAACTACGATTAAGGACGTTAAACCATGTCAGATTTTAACCACGAAACATCATCAATTAATAATATTGCCGCGCAACAATTAGCGGCCAACAAACAATACACGCAAATTATTTACATATTACAGTTGGTGTCATTGATATTCGGTATTACGTCTATTATTGGCGTAGTGATGAACTACGTGAAGTTAAGTGAAGTACGCGGCACATTTCTGGAATCACACTTCCGCTGGCAAATCCGTACGTTTTGGTTCGTTTTACTGTGGACGGTTATAGGCGGAATTCTAACGATGGTGGGAATTGGAGTATTGATACTTCTGGCAGTTGCCGTTTGGTACATCTATCGCGCGGTTAAAGGCTTAAATGCTTTGAGTACAAATCGACCGATGTATATATAACTCGGAGAAAACGAAGTGCAGATCAATCCTGCACTTCGCCCTCTAAGTAATACCAGCGCCCGTCTTCACGCACAAAATGTGACTGCTCTTCCATCACGCCAATGTCGTCGTCGATTTGAAAATAAGCTTTGAAGTGCACGTAGCCCCGATTGCCGTGGGTACCGGTGGCAATCAGCTGTAGCTGCAACCATTGCGGGTTGTCATCTAACGAGAAATTCTTAGGTAAGGTGCTTGGATGCCAGCTTGTGGCAACATAATCAGCTAACCCTCGTGCATAGGCACTATAACGCGAACGCATCAGCTCTTCAGGTGTGCGCGGCAGCGCTTTCCTCAAATGAAAAGGCTCGCAACATTTGGCGTATTTCCCGCCACCGCACGGGCATTTTTTACCGAGTGGTTTATTCATATGGCCACCCCTTCTTGCGCGTACGATTTTCTTTCGATGGTTTTTGCTCTGAACGCTTAGGACCGTTCCTCTTCGCTCGATCAGCCGATTCAGAACGAGTTCCAGCACCAGAGCGTTGTCTGCGATCCTCACGGCGCTGGCCACCACTCGCGCCCGGTGGCCGTTGTGGTTTGGGTCGACGACTCTTATGCCCTTCAGGCGCTAAGCCACTAGAATGTTCAATTGAAGCCATGAGTTCGCCGAGTTCGCGCTCGGTTAAATTACGCCATTGCCCAACCTGCAAAGCACCAAGGCGAATATTCATGATGCGTGTGCGTTCAAGCTTGCGAACTTCATAGCCAAAGTGCTCACACATGCGGCGAATCTGACGGTTCATGCCTTCAATGAGCGTTAAACGAAAAACAAATGTCGATAACTGCTCTACTTTGCAACGTTTCGTCATGGTGCCAAGAATCGGTACGCCATTCGCCATACCGCGAATAAAATCAGGTGTAATTGGACGGTGAACGGTGACCACGTATTCTTTTTCGTGTTTATTACCAGCACGTAAGATCTTATTAACCAAATCACCATTGCTGGTTAGAAAAATCAGACCTTGTGAATCTTTATCTAAGCGACCAATCGGGAAAATTCGTTCTTTGTGGCCAACAAACTTCTGAATGTTGTTTCGCTCAGCTGAGTCTGTTGTACTCACCACACCAACTGGTTTGTTAAGCGCAATAAATACAAACTTTTCTTTATTCTGTGCCGCCACTAAGCGTCCATTGACGCGAACTTCATCGCCTGCACCAACTTTATCGCCAACCACCGCTTTGCGGCCATTCAGAGTAACCTGTCCTTGTTCAATGAATCGATCCGCTTCACGACGCGAACACATGCCGCTTTCGCTTATGAATTTGTTTAGGCGAACGGCTTCACGCTGTTTAGTGGATTGGTTTGGCTGCATGGCTTTACAATTACCTTGATCGACTGAATTTACCCGCGCAGTTTATCAGATTGTCAGCATAAGCATGAAACAAAAGACGACATTGCCTGCTAGCACTTTAACCCTAATGGTGTATATTTACACCAGCAACAATATTAAAGTGAGCCCTTAAAAATGACCCGACAAAGCATTACGTTAACTGAAAAAAACGATCAGTGGCTACGCGAACACGTTGATATAACAGGCGAATACGCTAGTAAGAGTGAATTAATTAACGATTTAATTCGTCGTGCGCGTCGTTCTGAAGCAATTAATTATAAACTTCAACAAGCCGAAACAAGCGGATTTACAGATCAATCGGCAGATGAAATTTTAACCGAATTTAAGCAGGCACTGAGAAAATAACGGGTGGCTTCATACAAGCTATCCAATGCGGCTAAGGAAGATCTGCGGCGAATATACGCGTACGGCCTAGCAACTTTCGGTGAACAAGCTGCCGATGATTATTTCTATAAATTTTTCGAGACCTTCGAACGTATCGCTGAGAACCCTTTTCAGTTACCGGCTGTTTATGACGTTCGTCAGGGTTATCGGCGCGGCGTATGTGGTGTTGATAGCATCTATTATCGCATTAACGAATCGATAGATAATATATCAGTAGTAGAAATCATCGCCATCCTTGGCGGTCAAGATTTAGAATCTTGGCTCTAGTCTTGTGGTACGCGTACCCAACCTTCCATGAGTACACGGGCACTGCGGCTCATAATCGCCTTTGTGACCGTCCATACACCGTTCACTTGCTTGGCTTCGGCACCAACACGCAAGGTGCCTGACGGATGACCAAAGACCACTTGGTTACGATCACCACCACCAGCAGCTAAATTGACCAAAGTGCCAGGTACCGCTGCGGCGGTAGCGATTGCGACTGCTGCTGTACCCATCATGGCATGGTGTAATTTGCCCATCGACATGGCCCGAACTAGCACGTCGATATCACCTGCATTGATGGCTTTACCACTTGATGACACGTAATCAGCCGGTGGTGCAACAAACGCAATCTTCGGTGTGTGCTGGCGTGACGCCGCTTCTTCAATGGATGAAATTAAACCCATTTTCAATGCGCCGTGTGCGCGCAACGTTTCAAACTTCATTAGTGCGTCGGCGTTTTCGTTGATAGCGCCCTGAAGCTCTGTGCCGGTGTAGCCAATATCGGCTGCATTCACAAAAATAGTCGGAATGCCGGCATCAATGAAAGTCGCTTGCAACTTACCAAAACCAGGTACTTCAAATTCATCAACGACGTTACCGGTTGGGAACATAGAGCTGCCCTTTCCGCTCACATCAGCGTCTTCATCTGAAGCTGGGTCCATAAACTCAACCTGTACTTCGGCTGCTGGGAAGGTCACTCCGTCCAGTTCAAAGTCACCAGTTTCTTGCACTTCACCGTTCGTGATCGGCACATGCGCAATAATGGTTTTCTGAATATTCGCTTGCCAGATACGCACCACACAGGTGCCGTTTTCCGGAATGCGAGAAGCATCAACTAACCCATTGCTGATAGCAAACGAGCCAACCGCTGCAGTTAAGTTCCCGCAGTTACCGCTCCAATCAATAAATGGTTTATCAATCGACACTTGGCCAAATAAATAATCCACATCGTGGTCGGCACGTGAACTGCGCGACAAAATCACCGTTTTACTGGTGCTTGACGTTGCGCCGCCCATACCGTCAGTGTGTTTGCCATAAGGATCTGGGCTACCAATGACGCGTAGTAACAGTTTATCGCGCGCAGGCCCCGGTGTTTGTGCCGCTTGCGGTAAGTCATCAAGTTTAAAAAACACCCCTTTCGAGGTGCCGCCACGCATATACGTGGCGGCAATTTTCAGTTGTGGAGGGAAAACCATGGCGATTACACCTCACCCGCTAAGAAATCTTGTGCGAAACGTTGTAGCACGCCACCAGCCGAATAGATTGACACTTCTTCGGCGGTATCCAAGCGACACTTGGTTGGTACTTTGACGGTTTCACCGTTGGCGCGATGAATCACCAATGTCATCTCTGTACCTGGCTTCACATCGCCTTCAACATCAAAGGTTTCCGTACCATCAATGTTCAAGGTTTTACGCGTGGTGCCCGCCTCAAATTCAAGCGGTAATACGCCCATACCAATCAGGTTGGTGCGATGAATACGCTCGAAGCCTTCGGCAACAATACATTCAACGCCAGCTAAGCGTACGCCTTTCGCAGCCCAATCACGTGACGAACCTTGGCCGTAATCAGCTCCCGCTACAATAATCAACGGTTGCTTGCGTTCCATGTAGGTTTCAATAGCTTCCCACATGCGCATCACTTTGCCTTCTGGTTCAACACGAGCTAACGAACCTTGAATCACTTCCCCGTTATCATTCAACACCATTTCGTTGAACAGTTTCGGGTTAGCGAAGGTTGCACGCTGTGCCGTTAGGTGGTCACCGCGGTGTGTGGCATAACTGTTGAAATCTTCTTCAGGTAAGCCCATTTTCGCAAGGTATTCGCCAGCGGCGCTATCGGCCAGAATCGCATTCGATGGCGACAAGTGATCGGTAGTGATGTTGTCACCAAGCACCGCTAACGGGCGCAGATCTTTCAAGCTATTTGCGGAAGCAAATGAGCCTTCCCAGTATGGCGGACGACGAATGTAAGTACTTTGCGGACGCCAGTTGTAAAGCGGATCGGTTTTTTCACCGTAATCCACATCAATGCTAAACATTGGGTCATACACTGTGCGGAACTGCTCAGGTTTCACCGCTTGTTTCACAATCGCGTCTATCTCTTCATCACTTGGCCAGATGTCTTTTAAGGTGACTGGATTACCTTCGTGATCAAAGCCCAGTACATCTTTTTCGATATCGAAGCGAATGGTACCCGCAATGGCATAAGCGACAACTAATGGTGGTGATGCCAAAAATGCTTGCTTCGCATACGGATGAATACGACCATCGAAGTTACGGTTACCCGAAAGCACCGCCGTTGAGAATAAGTCACGCTCGATAATTTCTTTTTGAATTTTTGGATCTAACGCGCCACTCATGCCGTTACAGGTGGTACATGCGAAACCAACCACACCAAACCCTAAATTCTCAAGCTCCGGCAGTAAGTTTGCATCTTCAAGGTACATTTTTACCGTTTTCGAGCCCGGTGCCAACGAGGTTTTCACCCATGGCTTACGGGTTAAACCGAGTTTATTTGCGTTACGCGCAATCAAGCCTGCCGCAATCATGTTGCGCGGATTACTGGTATTGGTACAACTGGTAATCGCCGCGATGATCACCGCACCATCCGGCATGAGACCGTTCTCTGGTTGTTCAATATGCTTCGCAATGCCACGCGAACTCAGTTCAGCAGCTGGCAATAACGCATGCGGATTTGAAGGCCCAGCTAAGTTGCGTTCAACTTTTGACAAATCAAACGTCAACACGCGCTCATATTCAGCACCTTTCATGCTGTCAGCCCATAACCCTGTGTGCTTCGCGAATTTTTCCACCAACTCCACTTGCTTGTCGTCGCGACCAGTGAGCTTCAAGTAATCTGTAGTTTGCGAGTCAATATAGAACATCGCCGCAGTTGCACCATATTCTGGTGTCATGTTTGAAATGGTTGCACGGTCACCGACTGACAGGGCATCAGCGCCTTCCCCGTAAAATTCCAAATAAGCACCAACCACACGCTCTTTACGCAAGAAGTGTGTGATAGCAAGTACCAAGTCAGTTCCGGTGATACCTGGCTTCAACTTGCCAGTTAATTCAACACCGATAATATCTGGTAGGCGCATGTATGAAGCTCGACCTAGCATCACGCTTTCAGCTTCTAAGCCACCAACACCGACCGAGATAACACCTAATGCATCAACCATTGGGGTGTGACTGTCAGTACCTACACAGGTATCTGGGAATGCCACGTTGTCGCGTACCTGCACCACCGGCGACATTTTCTCAAGGTTGATTTGGTGCATGATGCCGTTACCCGGCGGAATCACATCCACGTTTTTGAACGCAGTTTTTGTCCAATTGATGAAATGGAAACGGTCGTCGTTACGACGATCTTCTATGTCACGGTTTTTCTCAAAAGCGTCTTTCTCAAATCCCGCATGCTCAACTGCCAACGAGTGATCGACAATTAGCTGTGTTGGAACGACTGGGTTTACTTTTGCCGGGTCGCCACCTTTGGCCGCAATGGCATCACGCAAGCCAGCCAAGTCAACTAACGCAGTTTGGCCAAGGATATCGTGGCAAACCACGCGCGCTGGATACCATGGAAAATCTAAGTCACGTTTGCGCTCAACAATTTGCGTTAAACAGGCTGTTAAATCTTCCGGATTACAGCGACGCACTAACTGTTCAGCTAAAATTTTTGAGGTGTATGGCAGGCCGTCATATGCGCCTGGCTTTATCGCTTCTACCGCGGCACGTGTATCGTAATACTGTAACGTGGTGCCCGGGAGCGGTTTACGAAATTCGGTATTCATGGCTATGCCCCTTCATTAACATCAGTGTTTCTATCGGAAAGCCAAAAAGAGGCACCGAAGTGCCTCTCTTTCATCTGCTTAGCGGTCTTCCAAAGCAGGTACTGGACGCGGCGCTGGCCCCGTGTAATCCGCACTTGGGCGAATGATACGGTTATTCGCGCGCTGCTCTTTCACGTGCGCAGTCCAACCTGTGACACGCGACATCACGAAAATTGGCGTGAATAACTTGGTCGGAATGCCCATGTAGTGATAAGCAGATGCATGGAAGAAGTCAGCGTTCGGGAATAATTTCTTCTCGCGCCACATCACTTCTTCACAACGCACAGAAACATCATACAAACGGCTGTCACCGAACTCTTGAGACAGCTTCTCAGACCATTCTTTGATGATATCGTTGCGTGGGTCAAACTCGCGGTAAATGGCATGACCGAAGCCCATGATCTTCTCTTTACGCTCAAGCATACCCATCAAAGTCTTCTCAGCATCGTCAGCGTCTTTCATGTTCTCAATCAGTTCCATCGCCGCTTCGTTTGCACCACCGTGCAATGGCCCACGCAATGAGCCAATCGCGCCGGTTACGCACGAGAAGATGTCTGATAAGGTTGACGCACAAACGCGTGCTGTAAAGGTTGATGCATTAAACTCGTGCTCTGCGTAGAGAATCAACGAGGTATTCATCACATCTGTATGTAGCTTCGATGGCGCTTTGTCGTGCAACAAATGCAAGAAATGCGCGCCAATTGAATCATCGTCAGTTTGCGTTTCAATGCGCTTGCCTTCATGGCTAAAGCGATACCAGTACAGCAAAATACTTGGGAAAGCTGCCAACATGCGCTCAATTTTTGCGTCCGCTTGGCTGAAATCATCTTCTGGCTCAATGTTGCCCAAGAACGAACAACCGGTACGCATCACATCCATTGGGTGCGCATCAGCTGGAATGCGCTCAAGCACATCTTTTAATTCTTGTGGCAGGCCACGCTGCTTCTTCAGGCGCGCTTTATACTCAGCCAGTTGCTCTTTGGTTGGCAACTCGCCCTGTGACAGCAAGTAAGCCACTTCTTCGAAGCTCACTTTGTCCGCTAATTCTTTAATGTCATAACCGTAATAGGTTAAGCCTGAACCGCTTTTACCAACGGTACATAATGCTGTTTCACCGGCTACTTGGCCGCGCAAACCCGCGCCTGTCAATTTCTTATCAACCATCTCTAACTCCTTATATAAACCGTTAATCGTTAGTCGTTACTCGTTATTCGTGGTTATCTTTTTCGATTAACCAATAACGAATAACGAACAACGTTTTTTATTTTTTGAATAACTGATCGAGTTTGTCTTCAAATGCGTGATAGTTCAGGAAGTCATACAACTCCGCACGCGTCTGCATGTTATCGACAACATCTTTCTGATGACCGTTCGCCAAAATGCTCTCATAAACGTTGAGTGCCGCCTTGTTCATGGCGCGGAAGGCGCTTAACGGATATAACACGAGCTCAATACCAACTTCGGCTAACTCGTCTTTGCTGAATAATGGCGTTGCACCGAATTCGGTGATATTTGCAAGTACTGGCACATTTAATGCCTTGGTGAACGCTTGATAGTGTTCTAGAGTATGAACCGCTTCAGCAAAGATAGCGTCAGCACCAGCTTCAACACAGGCTTGTGCACGCTCAATAGCGGCATCCAACCCTTCTTGCTGGAACGCGTCGGTGCGCGCCATAATGAAAAACTGATCATCAATACGTGCATCCACGGCTGCTTTCACGCGATCAACCATTTCGGCTTGCGATACAATTTCTTTGTTCGGGCGATGACCACAACGCTTCTGAGCGACTTGGTCTTCAATATGGAAGCCTGCAGCGCCAGCGCGCGTCATTTCTTTAACGGTACGGGCAATGTTGAATGCTCCGCCCCAACCGGTATCCGCGTCCACTAACAATGGCACATCAGTCGCGCCAGTAATGCGACGAATATCTTCACATACATCATTTAACGAGGTCATGCCTAAATCAGGCAAACCAAACGACGCGTTGGCAACACCGGCACCTGACAAGTATAGCGCTTGGTGCCCTACACGCTCAGCCATCATTGCCGTATAAGCGTTAATGGTGCCGACAATTTGCAGTGGCTTATTGTCAGCAATAGCTTTGCGGAATTTTGCACCCGCACTGTGAACTTGTGTCATGTTACTTCCCCAATTGTTGCAGTTTTAATTCGATATTACCGCGTGATGCGGCAATGTGGCGGCGCATCAAAAGATCCGCCAATTCGCCATCGCGATTCGCAATAGCATTAATAATCGCTTTGTGTTCATCAAATGCGCGCGACACACGCGGCCCATTCATACCAAGCTGAACACGGTACATGCGTACGAGAAAATAAAGCTCATCGCACAGCATATTAATCAAATATGGGTTTTTACTACCTATGATAATTCGATAATGAAAGTCTAAATCACCAGCTTCTTGATAATAGCTTTCGCCTTCACGCACACGCTGAGAGTTTAAATGTTGGTCTAGCAGGCCACGTAGCTGTTCAATTTCCTGCTCATCCATATTCTCTGCGGCAAGCCGGCAGGCTAATCCTTCAAGCTCTTCACGAATTTGATAAAGTGCACGAAGCCCCTCGGTTGACAACTTCACGACCCGTGCGCCAGCATTCGGTATTCGCTCAATGAGATGGCAGCGCTCAAGACGCGCCATGGCTTCGCGCAGCGGCGCTCGACTAACGTTGAATTTACGTGCCAGTTCAGGTTCGCTAATCTTACTCCCAGATGCTATTTCACCCTCCACTATCGTCCGCTGCATCTCTAGCAGCAGTCGATCAGATGAAGTGACGGGAGACCGCCATAATGGGCTTTGAGGTGAATTAGTCATGATTGTCGACATATTTTGTGAATTAATCGAATTGTACGCTCATTTTGATTCAATTCCAAGTATACCCATCATTCATTGTCGACAATTTATTTATTTAAACTGTCTACGGAATTTTCCCGTACTATGTTGATATACCAGGTCAACCTCACGAAAAACTACAATAAAAGAGCACCGACAATTTTATGGAACTATTTTTCGACTTAGGACAAGCTACTCAGCCTCTAATAATCGGGCATCTTAACTGGCCGTTGGTACTGTTATCTTATGCAATCGCTCTGCTCGGTGCTTACACCTCACTGTTAACGCTGACTCGAGCCAGCTCCTACAAGCAACCTCGGTTTCGCCACATTTGGTTGGGGGTGAGTGCCGTAATAGCTGGTCTGGCGGTGTGGAGCATGCATTTTATTGGCATGTTGGCGTTCGAAATACCCCCTCAGATTTCACACCAAGTTGGCTTAACGCTAATCTCTGTCATACCTGCAATTCTTGCGAATTGGTTTGCCCTAAAAACACAAGTGGCTCACAAAGCGCCTTTATGCACAAGCAAAGTCACAGAAAGAAGCGCGTTCAATCATACACAACCTTGCTACGCGCGACAGCTTAACTGGCTTGGCGAATCGCCAAATGCTGATTGAACATTTAGAGAAGATAAATAACGCAACACATGCACTAGCGATCTAGCATGGCGGAACAAGCCAAACAGCGCGCGAAACTTGAGAAAGATTTACGCAGTGCCTTATCAAAGAATGAACTGCAATTATTTTTGCAACCGCAAGTGGATATCGATGCGCAAGTGGTTGGTGCGGAAGCTTTACTGCGCTGGTATCACCCAGAACAAGGATGGATTTCACCGGCAGAATTCATTCCTATTGCCGAAGAGTCTGGACTCATTATTGAAATTGGCGACTGGATTATCGAACAGTCCTGCGAAATTTTGAGGAGCTGGAGTCTTGGCGCTGATACGGCATCACTAACGCTTGCAATCAACGTGAGTGGTCGACAATTTCAGCAACCTGACTTTGTCGACAAACTTTGCAATGCAATACAGCGTTATGGCATCAATGCACAGAATCTAAAGCTTGAAATAACCGAGAGCCTCATGCTGCACGATATTGAAATTGTGGCTACGAAAATGCACGAGCTCACTGAAGTTGGTGTGCAGTTCGCCATTGACGATTTCGGTACGGGATACTCTTCTCTTTTGTATCTAGCTGAATTGCCGTTTGAAACGTTGAAGATAGACGTTCAGTTCGTGCGCGAAATGTTACATCAGAAGTCAACGGCATCGATTGTTCAAGCAATCATTCAATTGGCTAAGAGTTTAAATCTTTCGGTAATTGCCGAAGGTGTTGAAGAGCCGGAGCAGCGTCAGTTTTTGATGCAGTTAGGATGCCATACCTACCAAGGTTATTTATTCGGACGCCCTGTGGCTGTTGATGAATTCAACCAAACCATACGAGTTATTAAAACACCGTAACTTTTAATTGGTGCTGTTTATCGTACTGCACCATGTACCCCACCGAACGCATCACATCAGTACTGGTATAGGCATCGTTTAACTCTAACTTTGCCGAACACAAGACTTCGCCTGTTGCAAAATTTGTTCGTAGTGTGTTGATTCCAATAAGCTTGATCTCAACATGGCTAGGTAGTTGCGTAGCTATAGATTGACGCACTTCACGCTTGGCTTGCGCAGCATCACATGAAGGGCTCAGCTCGCTACAGCTTATCAAAAAACAACAACTAACACTGATGATCACAAAATAAATTGTGCGCAAGCTTACTCCTCACACCACAGCTTGGATAAAAGGAATCCTTTCCTGACCACCTATCCCTGAAGTATCTACCGGGAGATAGATAACATTTTATAAACACTTTAATATGTAAATTGACTTTACATAGATTAGAAAGCTCTGGAGCGAAAGGCAATATAACATTCGCTAGTAAGCGTGTTTTATCTGATGAAATTAAAGGTTACTGTTCAGTCAATTCAGATTTGGTTTGCTTGGTAATCGGCGTGAAGTCATTGTGCTGGAACACGTCGTTAAGTATCGATTGCTCCATAAAACTCCGCATTCCTGATTTACATGGAAAACGGACAATCAGATGAATTTCCCCGGCGGCCGGTACCGAGATTGTTACCCGAGGGTCAGCAGATGGAACGTCGATACCACGGTGGTCACTCATGCGCTGCATGTAACGGCGCGCTTGTTCGACGTAATCGGCACAGTGCCGGTTCGCTGACTCTAATAACGCTGATTGCGCTGCGTGCCAGTTGTCTTCTCGTTTAAACGGTACGGTAAACACATGAAGTACAAAGTCGTGTGTATAGCTTTCATTCACAACTGGTTCAGACACAAATAACGAGTTTGGAATGGCGATCATGCGACCAGTACGTTGGTGAGAAAACTTCCCGGGTCCTACCTCTAAAATTGTGGTGGTTAAAAGATTTTGGTCTATCACATCACCACGGAAGTCCTTAATTTGAATACGGTCACCAATACTAAACGCACTGCCGCCAGATTTAACTAAGCTGCCAGTTAAACACATGATGAGTTCTTTAGTTGCAACCACAAATGCTACGGCAATCGCTACAATACCTAACGCTAATGTGCGTAGCTCTTCAGCCCAAATCAGCATTAACCCGACGACCATCAACAACAGCAACACATTGCGTGTTTGCACAAACCAACGACGGCGTAAATCAGTGGAGCGAACGCTCTTGCGGATAAATTTTGACAAAATGGCGCGGATAATCACAATCGCAGTCACAAGAATTAGTGTCGCGATAACGGGACGTAGTAATTGCTCCGAAAATTGAAACTCATTAAACAAATTTGTCAGTGTATCCGTATACATGATTGGCCTAGCAGGTTTTGATTTTTATGACGATTATCTTACACCAGTTTGGTAAATATTCCGTCAGTCTCTCGAGTAAAAATGACGTATATGCTATCTTTTATAGCTCAACAAGAGGAGTAACTGTATGTCTATTAAAAATTTTTTGTTAACCGGGCTTTGTTCGGTGGCATTCTTCACCGTCAGTGCACAGGCGGATACTTGGCAACTCGATAGCGAGAACTCAGTACTCAATTTTGTTTCGGTAAAGAATAACCATATCGCTGAAATTCATCGCTTTACCGAATTGCAAGGAACTTGGGAAGACAACCAGGTAAACATTGAAATTCCAGTAGTGAGCTTGGATACTCAAATTCCAATTCGTAACGAGCGGATGCTTGAGCACCTATTTCAGTCAACTGAATATTCTGTTGCTACCGCTACAGCGAAATTAGAGGACGACGTATTATTAGCAATGCCCGTCGGCGAGACTATTCCGTTAGTTGTTGAAACTCAGGTTTATATTGCTGGTGAGTCAGAGAGCGTCAGTAGTTATTTGCAGGTCACTCGTTTGACAGAAGATCGTTTCTTGGCAACCACGACTCAACCTATCATCATTGATACGAAAGCTTTCAAGCTTGTTGCTGGCATCGATAAACTTCGTGAAATTGCCGGTCTTTCACGTATTGACTACAGCGTACCAGTAACGTTTAGCGTGCAGTTTACACGTTAATGGTAAGTAATATTCGTTCTGCCACAGCAGCAGATATAGACCAACTCGTAGCCCTCGAATTCGGCACTTATGCTGATGAGGGCTATCCTGCCCCCCTGTTTTATCAAGCACTAGCGCAATGGTCACCATGGCTATTCATAGCCGAGCGAGATAACGCAGTTGTTGGTTATGTTCTTGCTGCCCCTGGTAGCGGAAGCTCCCTGTGGATCATGTCACTATTAGTGGCTAACTCTGCGCGTGGAGAAGGGATTGGACGGCAACTCATGCAGACTCTATTAGCGCAAGTGCATACGCAGCCCAATCCGTTCTCGAAAATTGCATTGACAGTGTCGCCTAATAATTTTGGTGCGATTCATTTGTACCGTCAATTAGGGTTCAAAGATATTGAACAAATTGATAACTTTATGGGGCCTAACCAACACCGCTTACTCATGCACTACAATGCCTGTTGACGGTGCAATAAAAACTCTCATATAGTGACTTCATAATAATTAATAAAGTAAGGCACGAAGTCTCTTGTCGAAAATACGGATCAACCCTTTTGTTGTTTCGGCAACACTATTCACAACACTAGTTGCAACCTTCACCATAGGTGCGCTCGGTATTGTCATGAACGCAATAGTCGAGCCACAGAGTTTGTTCGAGCGTATGCTATCGAACAATTCATCGCTGATTTGCATCGCTATTAGTGTGGCCACCGCCGGCTTATTATTTAAATACCGCTTTTTTCAATGGCTTGGCAGCGGTGTCATTATTGTTGCAGCACTACATAGTTTATTAGTGAACACCAGCTTGCATGATATCTTATTCATGCCATGGTTGGCGGAATATGAAGCCGCGCTTTACCCGCCGATGATTCTGTTGTTTATTGTGCTGGGCGTGATGTTGGCAATGAATCCGAAACACCCTATCCAACGCATTTGGATGCGGGTTACATCTGCCCTAGTCACCCTCGCCGCAATAATTATGCTGGTTATACACATTAACCCGAATGGGTTTATGTTGCTTGGTCCGCACCCAGATATCACGAGCGTCGCTGCAGTATTGCTTCTCCTTTTAGGTGTTAGCTACAGTTTGCTCTCACAACAAGAGCGATTTGTTTCAGTGTTACCAAGCAAACAAGCCATGACGATTGGCTTTATTGCGGTATGCCTTACAAGTGCTGCTTGGTATTTTATGGGTTACTCCAGCCTCAAAGAAATTCAACAGCAAGCCGAAAGAGAAGTAGAGCGACTAGCTAATGCTCGTAGCACCATGGCTATGGTCAATATTCAATTGATGCGGCGCATGACTGAGCGCTGGGAACTAGCTGCAGCAAACAACTTCGAGTTCGATCGGCGTTCAGACGTTCAAGCTTATCTACGTGATATTCCTCATCTATTGAGTTTATCGGCACTTGATACAAGTAAACAAACATTATGGACAGAAGACAGACCAGATAGCCACATACCAAGTTTAGAAGTGATGGCTATGCCACAAGTACAAAACTGGTTAGTACAGCATCATATCGACATCAATTTTATCATTCCTGAGCTGCAATTTATGCAGTCTGAAACACCCGCCGTTGCCGTGATGATATTGCCAATTGCTGATGTCGTTGATGATATGCGTTATTTGCTCGCGGTATTTAACCTCAATCAAATGATGAACCCGGCGACGCGTTTAACTAATGACAAAATAAAGGTTTACACCAGACTCTCAGAACAAGCTGAGCGAAGCTTTGAGGATGATAAACCCACGCATGCTAATGAATTGGCATTGGCATCGGCTATTTTAACTATCCCTCACGGCCCTGAGCTTGAGTTAAATGCCACGCTTTATAATTTTGAAGAACTCTCCTATTCGGGCAATTTGCGTACGGCAATTGTATCGTTGGGGCTCTTATTTAGTTTGGCATTCGTGTTGATGTTTGAACAAAACCGAGAACTACGGCACCACAGCCATAAAGTAGCGCTAACGCAAAGACGTTTGCGTAAACAACGTCAAGAGTTATCAATAAACGAGCAACGCTATCGAAGCTTATTTAGTCAGCACCCCGATCCTGTTTTTTCGCTTGACTGCAACGGCAAGTTTACCCATGTAAACGATGCTTTTTGTGAACAAGTTGAAGTTGATCGCGAGCAACTACTAGATATGCATTTTCAAGAATTTTTAGATGATGGTGAGTTTGCTCGAATCCTTCCGATATTTACTGGAATTATTCAAACGGGACAGAGTCAGCGCTATGAAGCCGAGGTGATCACCTATCGCACGAAGAGTATCAAAATATTTGATATAACAAACCTCCCCATCATCATTGGTGGTGACGTATTAGGTACGTTTGGAATTGGTCGCGATATCACCCAAATTAAAGAACAAGAAGAGCAACTCAGTTATCAAGCACGTCATGACAACCTAACTGGGCTATCCAATCGCGCTGCATTTGAGAGCGACTTAACCCAGTTAATTCAGCAACAGCAAACTGCGCCATCAGAGCAATTGTTGGCAGTATTGTTTATTGATATTGATGGATTTAAACCGGTGAATGATAGTCTCGGTTTGCGCGTTGGTGACGAAATTTTGCAGCAGGTTGCTGCTCGGCTGCAAAAGCATATTAAGCAGCCAGATATTCTTGCTCGCTTTAGTGGTGACGAATTTGTCATGGCTACAAATCGCTGTGAATCCATACCGCAACTTGAAGAACTCGTCGCGCATGTGTTGGATTTTATTGATGAGCCTTACACAGTCGGCAACCAAAAGATCTATCTGACGGCAAGCATCGGGGTCACCATTTATAAGCCGACCAACAAAGATGCCATGAGTTTGATTCAGCAAGCTGACGTTGCCATGGCGCAAGCGAAACAACAAGGCCGAAATCATTGGCAATTCTACACGCAGCAACGTCAATCGATGTCAGCTTCGGATATTATTTTACGTAGCCAGTTGCAGCAGGCCATCGATAATGAATCGTTAAAGCTTTTCTATCAACCAATTATTGATTTTACTTCCGGTAAAATTGTTTCGGTTGAGGCGCTCATGCGCTGGTCTCTAGAGGACAGTACGGCCATTTCGCCGGTTGAATTTATCCCGCTCGCCGAAGCAACAGGGCAAATTATTCCTGCCGGAGCATGGGCACTTAAACAAGCCTGTACCGATATGAAGAAGTTGCACGCGGCTGGCATACAGCGTGTCGCTGTGAACTTATCGGCGTTGCAATTCCATCGTGCTAATTTTTTTGAACAAATTGAGCAAGTTCTCAATGAAACACAGACGCCGCCCGACCACCTCGAGCTCGAGCTAACCGAGAGTATTTTGATGGAAAATACTAATAACGCCATCAGTGTACTTCAACGTCTTCGCGAGCGAGGCATTCGTGTCGCCATTGATGACTTTGGCACGGGCTTTTCGGGCTTAAGTTATTTGAAGACCTTACCGGTCACTAAATTGAAGATTGATCGTGCGTTTATTAAGGAACTCGAGCACTCTTCGAGTGATCAAGCCATCACGCAAGGCATTATTAATATGGCTCAACAGGTTGGGCTTGAGGTGATTGCTGAAGGTGTTGAAACGACCGACCAAATTACATTGCTGAAGAAATTCGGCTGTGGCTATGGGCAAGGGTTTTACTTTGCTCGCCCAATGCCACTTGCCGATTTACTTATCTTTCTACAAAACAGCGACCTGATTTAATTCCTTATTTCAGGTCATCGTCATGTTGTTCGAGATCCCAAGGTAAACTCGCTGGCGAAATATGCATAAACTGCAAATAGTTCTCGAACTGGTTAATCACATCGTTAATGATGTCGTTCGGTTCATAGCCATAAAGATCATACGCTTGACCACCTTGGCGTAAGAATACCTCTGCACGATAGTACTCGGTTTCACGTTTGTCACGCTTGTCGGTCATCGCAAATTGCGGTCGCTGATACGCTCGCATCCGTACTTCATAGCTGAATTCTACTTCGTCTTGTCGACGAATCGTTAGAATGGCTCGAACATGTTCTGCATCAAATGCTGCTTCGGTTTCCCATTCTTTGCTACCAAGCTCTTTAGCGACATCGCCTAGGCATTCCATCACCGTATGCTCAACAAATTCACGTACTTCCGTTTGACGCGGGAAATCCACAACGCCGGCAAGGCGCTTCTTCCAATACGTAGGGCCGGCATGAACGCCTCGACGGTGCGTACGCATGGCTGTTTTCAAACTCGCATACTGGTGTCCTTCAATTACCAGCGCTCGCCACATGCCAAATGCGGCGATAAGAATGATCACTGCGAACGGCAGTGCACTCGCAATCGATGCGGTTTGTAACGCCCCTAGTCCACCGGCCAAGAGCAATACGCCAGCGACGACACCTTCCGCACTAGCCCAAAATACACGTTGCCACACAGGCGTTTCGGCAATACCGCCCGATGCTAACGAATCGATGACCAATGAACCTGAGTCAGACGACGTAACGAAGAAGGTGACAATCAATATCACGGTCGCGAATGACAAAATATTCGTCCACGGTAGACGTTCATACAGTTTAAACAAAGCAATCGCTTCGTCATTTTTTACTTCGGTGATAAGCGTGGTGTAACCTTCATTCATGATCATATTCAGCGCTGTATCCCCAAAC
Source organism: Pseudidiomarina andamanensis (assembly GCF_009734345.1). Classification (GTDB taxonomy): domain Bacteria; phylum Pseudomonadota; class Gammaproteobacteria; order Enterobacterales; family Alteromonadaceae; genus Pseudidiomarina; species Pseudidiomarina andamanensis. The sequence continues at coordinate 808,799 of NZ_CP032551.1, forward strand.
ACGCTGAACCAGAAAAACGTAAACATCGTTGGTACAAACATGACACCAAATACAAACTGACGAATGGTGCGACCACGACTAATTTTTGCAATAAAGAGCCCGACAAAGGGTGCCCATGCAATTGTCCAGCCGAAGATAAATAAGGTCCAATTGCCAATCCAATCACTGCGCGAATACGCTTGGAGATTAAAGGTACGCTCGACAATGTTGTTCAAATAAGAACCAGTATTTTGCAGGTAGGTTTCTAAGATATGAACCGTTGGGCCAGCAAAAAACACGAACAAGAGAATAAATAGAACCAGTACCATATTCACATAAGACAGGCGCTTCACCCCTTTATCGAGGCCGGCAACCACCGACATAATCGCGAACACCGTAATCACCGCAATGGCAATTAATTGCACCGTGGTACTAATTGGAATATCTGGCCACAAATAATTTAAACCTGCGTTGATTTGAATCACTGATAAACCAAGCGTTGTGGCGATACCGAACATCGTCCCTAAAATGGCAAACGTATCCACTGCATGCCCGGCAGGACCATGAATCTTTTCACCGATCATTGGGTAGAGTGTTGAGCGCATCGACAATGGCAAACCATGTCGGAACGAGAAGTACGCTAAAACAAGACCGACAAGGCCGTAAATAGCCCAGATATGAAAGCCCCAATGGAAATAGGCAATTTGCATTGCCTGCTTCGCAGAATCGACCGTTTGCGCAGCGCCAACCGGAGGGCTAGCGTAATGCAATACAGGCTCCGCTACACCAAAGAATAACAAAGCAATACCGTAACCAGCGGAAAATAACATCGCAAACCAAGCTGGGAAACTATATTCGGGTTCGGCATGATCGGGGCCTAATTTAATTCGTCCCCACTTAGAAATAGCAACTACCACAATAAAAACGAGAAAGATGGCAACTGCCAACATGTAGAACCAGCCAAAATCCTTGGTGATCCATGCTAAGACATCACTAAATAGTTCTCCGGCAAGCTCCGGACTACTCAAAGTTCCAATAACCAACAACGCAATCACTGCAACGGCTGGTATAAAAACCGGCACTAATATTGCGGAGTTCCATTTCGCCTTTGTGTTCGACATGCGTACTCTCTCCTTTTGCTTTAGTTATTTAACCCTATGCGGTAAGAGGAAAAATTTCAAATTTGCCACAACTCTGATAGCCTAATTTGAAACTATCTGGAGCACTTCTAACTATGTTTCATCGTATTGCTGGTCCTGCCGCCGCTGTTATCTCTTATTTTATGGCTCACTATATTTTCAATATGCCAACTGCAGCTGCGTGGACGCTAGCAACGACGGTTTGGGTTGCTTGGTGGTGGATTACCGAAACCATCTCGCTACCAGCCACTTCCTTATTACCTTTTGTGCTTTTACCTCTAGGCGGTATCGCCAGTGTTAACGAAGTCTCGGCAGCGCTTGGTAACCCAATTATTTTGTTATTTATGGCGGCATTCATGCTCGCCAAAGCCGTTGAGTTATGCGGCGTACATAAGCGAATTGCTTTGAATTTAGTTCGTAAACTTGGCAATAGTAGCGCCCGCCGAATGATCTTTGCCTTTATGATAGCTACTGCGTTTTTATCGATGTGGATCTCAAATACGGCAGCAGTACTTGCTTTATTACCGGTTGCATTAGCGCTCGCTGATGCTAGTCCGGATCACAAATTTCAACGCGCCCTACTACTCGGGCTGGCTTACTCAGCGTCGGTTGGAGGTATTGCGACACTGATTGGAACCCCACCTAATTTAATTTTTGCATCGGTGTACGAGAGTTATACCGGCACCAGCTTTGGCTTCATGCGCTGGATGCAAATTGGTCTTCCGCTGGTCATTGTTGGTATTCCAGTGATGGCGTGGTGGCTTACTCGAGGTTTAACCTCTGAAACTCATTTAGAAATAGCAGAAAGCGGATCGGTTCGCAGTGCTGAAAAACGTGTCCTGCTAATATTTGGCGCCGTCATTGTGTTGTGGATGACCCGCACAGCGCCATTCGGGGGCTGGTCGGGGGCTTTGGGGCTTGGCACCATAGGTGATGCCACCGTCGCATTCATGGGCGTACTTGCACTATTTATTTGGCACGATAAAGATGGCATTCCATTATTGGAGTGGCGCGACGCAGTGGCTATTCCATGGGGTATTTTGCTGTTGTTCGCTGGTGGTATCGCCCTGGCGCAAGGTTTCGTCAGTAGCGGTTTAAGTCAAATTATCGGCCATGGTTTGGTTGGTCTAGCTGGCTTGCCGACATGGCTTTTGGTATTCCTGTTAGCTATTTCGGTTAGCCTATTGACTGAAGTGACTTCAAATACCGCCACAGCAACACTACTTATGCCGGTATTAGCGGCAGCTGCCGGTGCACTTGAATTGCCACCAGAACTACTCATGATCCCTGCCGCTATAGCATGTAGTTGTGCGTTTTGTCTGCCTGTGGCAACGCCGCCCAACTCAATTGTGTTCGCCTCAGAACGCCTCACCATTAAAATGATGGTGCGCGAAGGCATGGTATTGAACGTGATCATGGCGGCACTCACCGCCGCCATTGTGATGGTATTTGTGTAACGAGAATTGCTGACTCAAATTAAAAGTGAATCACGCCCATGTAGTCAGCAATATTGACATCATACGATGTGGTTTGCTTGAGAAAATCTGACATCGCTTCCAACGAATCTGGTTCGCCGTGAACTAAATGCACCTGCAAATCTGGCGGCAACGGTGAGCTATGCAGCCAATCACCAATTTCTTGATAGTCGGCGTGGCCCGATAAGCCATCGAGACGGCGAATACGCGCTTTCACCGGCAACCACTCGCCATGTACTTTGATGCGCTCAACGCCCTGCTCCATTTTCGCGCCTCGGGTTCCCCCAGCTTGGTGTCCAGAAAACAGGACGGTTGCACGATGGTCACCTAACCAGTGCTTAAAATGATGCAATATTCGACCACCAGTGGCCATGCCACTGCCAGCAATAATGATATGTGGGCCATGTTGCTTGGCAATTGCTTTTGAATCTTCCACATGTGGCGTGTAAATCACCTGCTGCTCCGCAGCTTGGCATTGCTCAGCGCTGAGTCTATGAAATTGATGATAGTCGCCATAAATATCTGAGGCTTTAATTGCCATTGGGCTATCAAGGAAAATGGGCATGCGCGGTATTTTTCGCTGGGCCATTAATGTCACTAACATGTGTTGCAGTAATTGAGCTCGCCCCACCGCAAAACTTGGGATAAGCAATACACCACCACTCGAGGCGGTTTCATTCACCACATCAGCCAGTTGTTGCCACGGGTCATCTGTCTCATGACGACGATCGCCATAGGTTGATTCAACCAACAGAATATCTACTGCCGGCATTGGCTCTGGCGGTTTCATTAAAATGTCGTGGGAGCGGCCGATATCACCGCTAAAACCAATGCGTTTGCCTTTGTGTTCGGCAACAATACTGGCAGCACCCAAAATATGTCCCACTGGATGCAATGAAAACTCGATATCGCCAACGGAAAACTGTTGTTTGAAGTCAATGGGTTGCAGAAGCTTTAACGCAGCTTCAGCCGTCGCTTCGTCATATAGTGGCTCGGGATTTTCATGGCGACTGAGCTTGTGTCGGCCATAAAACTTTGCGTCCTCTTCCTGAATTTTGCCACTATCAGGCCACAACAACCCACATAACCTTGCCGTAGCATGATGGGTAAAAACAGGTCCGCGATAGCCATGCTTGTAAAGCACCGGAATGAACCCTGAATGATCAAGGTGCGCATGAGTAAGAACAATGGCATCCACATTTTGAATACCTAGCGGTAATGGTTGCCAATTGCGTCGGCGCAGCCACTTGTAGCCTTGGAACATCCCGCAATCGACCAGTACTCGTGTGGTGTCTGTTTCAAGTAGATATTTAGAACCAGTAACCGTTTCACAACCGCCTAGAAAGGTTAAATGCATAGACGACTCCTTGTTTGCTGGCCTTGAAGTTATAGCGACTAAAGTAACCAATCAATGGGCAATAATGCCAGCGTTCTCATGCCTAACCGACGCCACCACGATACGCCAGGCTCAGAGCGATAGCGAGTTATTCGTGGACCTAACCGCTCTTCCCAATAAAGTTTACCCTGTTCATCAAGGTCAACGCGATACGCATAATTAGGTACTGTTTGTTGGAAAGCTTGGTCGATTTTCTGCGCCAACGCTGAACTATAAATGATAAAACCAAGTTCAGTATTAAGCTCAATTGAGCGGGGGTCAAAGTTAAATGATCCCAAAAAAACGCGTTCCTTATCCACACTAAAGGTTTTGGCATGTAAACTGGATGCCGAACTACCGAATCGTTCCTTCCCCTTTAAGCGCTGCCGTCGTAGCTTACGTTCTTGTTTACGTGCTAGCGGCGATACCTTCTGCACTTCATAAAGCTTTATACCTGCGCTTATTAATGCCTTACGCCATTTGGCATAACCTGCATGAACAACAGCCACATCAGTTGCTTCCAACGAATTGGTCAAAATTGTGATATCGACACCCGACGCCGCTAATTCAGTCAACAGTGCGACACCGGTTTTCGTCGGGACAAAATACGGCGATACCAGTTTGACGCATTGTTCAGGATGACCTATCGCTTGCTGCAGTTGATATGCTAGCAAGTGTTGCTGTTGCGCAAGCCCTAAGGTTTTAGTCGGGCTATCCGACATCAAGGTGACTTTCGCCCATACAAACTCTAATTTCTGAGTTAAAAAATCCTGCACAAATGGTAATTTACGAATAGCCTCAATATAGTGGCGCGCGCTCGGGTCTGCTTCAATCACGCTCGCGCGTTGCTCCAATGTGGTTAAACTTTGCGGCTTAGTTAGTGTAAACAGCTGGGAAAGCGGCACCGCTGAGGCACTATTCCAATATTTCTCAAATTCCGATTGCGCCTGTTGCACTACTGGACCAATCATCAAAGCATCAAGATCTGCAAAAATCACATCGTCATGAGCACCAAAATATTCATCACCAATATTACGCCCGCCACTGATGAGCACTTGTTGGTCAGCGATTAAGGCCTTGTTATGCATGCGGCGATTAACTCGCGCAAAATCAAATAGGTAATTTAAAAATCGGGGCCGGCGAAGTTTCAGGGGATTATAAAGACGGATATCAATATTTGGATGGCTCTGCAGACCTATCAATACCGCATCTAAGTCGGCGGTATTATGGTCATCAAGCAATAAACGGATCGTCACGCCGCGTTCTGCCGCTTCATGTAAGGCTTCAAACATTAACGTACCAGTACGGTCGTTACGCCAAATATAGTATTGAATATCAAGAGTATATTGCGCATGGCGCGCTAATACGACTCGCGCCGCAAACGCTTCGCGAGCGTTGATTAAAGGCACCACCCCGCTTTGATCAGGATGCTCTGCTAGTAATGGATTAATCGCATCAGAAAATCGGCCTTCAGGCACTTGGGTCATGATTTATCAGTAGCGTCCTTGTCTTTGTCATCAACAGCCTCGTTCGTTTCGGTTAAATCGTCATCGGGACTAAGTGTCCCGACGCACAAACGACAATCACCTGTCTCACTGAGCGAGCTCTCGACATAGCGTAACTTGTGCCGTGATCGGCCGCGGTTTGCGGAAATTTGAAACATGCGCTCACGCTCTTGTTCCGTCTGCTTCTCTTCCGTTTTATCAGCTTTGTCACTCATGTTTCGCCTCCAATGTCTTGGCGCGTTCAGCGCGTTGCGCTTCATCGTGAGTTAGTTGCCAGCCGTGTAGCTGTTTATCGATAATATCGGCTAAAGCATCAATATGAGCAGGCTGTGCGTTTAATGCCGGAATATAAGCATAGTCTTTCCCACCTGCTTCCATGAAATACTCGCGGTTTTCTTCGCCAATTTCTTCAATGGTTTCTAGACAATCGGCGCTAAACCCTGGGCAGACCACATGAATACGCTTAATTCCCTGTTCAGGTAATGCTTTTAAAGTAGCATCGGTATAAGGTTGTAGCCACTCTTCGCGACCAAACCGTGATTGAAACGTAGTCATATATTCATGTTTTTCAAGGCCTAACTGCTCGGCTATTAAGCGTGACGTTTTATGACACTCACAGTGATATGGGTCGCCTTCATGCAGATACCGAAGCGGTACACCGTGATAACTTAAAATGAGCTTCTCTGGCTTACCATGGGTTTCCCAGAATTTTTTAATGCTGTCGACAACTGCAGTAATATACTTTGGCTCATCGTGATAATGTCCAACAAAACGAAAATCAGGTAACCAACGGCGTTTATTGAAGTCTTGGCTGATTGCATCAAACGTCGACCCCGTCGTTGCTGCTGAATACTGTGGGTAAAGCGGCAATACCACGAGTTTACGCGCACCAGCATCAAACAATTTTTGTAAACCTGAAGCAATCGATGGATTACCGTAGCGCATCGCATATTCAACCACCACATCGTCACCATAACGCTCAGCTAATTTTTCCTGTAACGCCTGATGCTGATCTTGAGTGTGGAACAGAAGTGGCGAGCCGCGTTCTGTCCATACAGTTTTGTACGCAGCTGCTGAGCGACGCGGGCGAATTCGTAAAATCACCCCATTTAAAATCAACCACCACAGTAACCGCGGTACTTCAACCACTCTCGGGTCAGACAGAAACTCACGTAAGTAACGGCGTAACGCTGGTGTCGTCGGCTCATCGGGAGTACCAAGGTTGGTAATGAGTACGCCAATTTTATCGGTTTGTACATGACTAAACTTAGGGCTACCTTGAAAACGCATACTGCTACTCCCTTATGTCCACAATTATGTCCACAATTGAATTTTTTGACGAATTTCACCGGATTCAATCCATTCACGCAACTGATCAGCCATGCGCTGACTGTGATCCACAGCCTGTTGCCAATACTTGAAACGATCTTCGACACTTAGCTTGGCGAAATCGGTGCGATCCGGAATTTTGCCATACGGTAATGACGCAATAAATTCGGGCGACGGTGACATAAGGATCACATTTGGCCACTGTTTTCCGCGAGTACGGCGCCACTTCAAACTTTTATCAAACCACCCTGGTACTACTTGGTGGTAAAAGTGCGGGTACAGGACTAAACCATTCACCGCACTCAGATCGAGATCGAAATGATAATCGGTGATGCCGCCATCGCGATACATGCCAGGCGGTGCACCAGCAATGTCGGTAACCCCTTCCAGAACCATAGGTATAGAGCCCGTTGCTAACAGTGCTTGTTTAAAATTATCTGTGCTCAGCGGCACCGTGTAAGTCGGAATATCTTGCCAACCTTTCGCAAAATCAACCGTTGATTGTGGATGGTGCATAATCACGCGGTCATAAAAACGCCCCAAATGACGACGGCTCATGGCATTGGCAGCCGCAGAACCTAATAGGCCAGCAATTTGACGACGGCCATTTTTACCAGTCAAGCCGCGACACCGCGTGACTATCCAATGATGTCGGTATTTATCTTGTTGCAACACATCGTTCACTGCGGAATCTGGAACATATTCATGTAGCAACTTGATGGCTTCATCGGTGATTTCTCGCACATCTGGTTTCGCGCTATAGGTTTGTTGGCGATACAACTGACAAAATAAATCACTTGCCGCAACCGGATCAGCCTGACCAAGACTGGCAAACCGCCAGGCCCCAGCTGAAGTACCGAGCATATCAAGCGGTTTGGTGCGTTGTTCAAAAAATTCGCCGAACAAATACCGATCAATGCCTTGCAAAACAAACCACTTAGGGCCACCAGAAGCGCCAAGCAATAAACCAATATCATCTGCGTTGAGGCCGTTATCCTGAATCTGCAGCCAAGCGTCGCGCCCCGCCTTAATGGTTAACCAATCGGTGGTCATGTTCTTCGTATTCCTTGCTTGTACAACGTGTTATATGGCCTGAGTATATCGAAAAAGCGCGCATTAAACAGCTATTGTCGCCTCGATTAAGGCAATCTGATATGCTTGCCGCACTTACCGAGTTTCCTTTGTTAATATTGACCTAAACGCATTCAAGAGAGAAAAAATGAAAGTCATTTCATTCAACATTAATGGTATTCGCGCTCGCTTACATCAGCTGGAAGCGCTCATTAAGAAACATCAACCTGATGTGATTGGATTACAAGAAACCAAAGTTCACGACGAACAGTTTCCGCTCGCAGATGTTGAATCAATGGGCTACCACGTCATTTATCATGGTCAAAAAGGCCATTATGGCGTGGCATTGTTGAGTAAAAAGCCTTTAGAGAATCCAACGTTTGGTTTTCCGAACGACGGTGAAGAAGCACAGCGCCGCATGATTATGGGTGACTACGTTACCGATAGCGGCGAGCGCGTTCGGGTATTGAACGGCTATTTCCCGCAAGGCGAAAGCCGCGACCACCCACTTAAATTCCCAGCCAAAGAAAAGTTCTATGCGGATTTAATGGACTACTTGAATAACGAGCTCGATAGTGAACAGTCGGTTGTGGTGATGGGCGATATGAACATTTCACACCAAGATTGTGACATTGGAATTGGTGATGACAATGCGAAGCGCTGGTTACGCACCGGCAAATGTAGCTTCCTACCAGAAGAGCGCGTATGGCTAAACACCCTACTCGATTGGGGATTAATTGACACCTATCGTCAACAACACCCCGATGTGACCGATCAATATAGCTGGTTCGATTATCGTTCACGCGGCTTCGACGATAACCGTGGTCTGCGTATCGATCTTATCTTGGCAACGCAAAAACTCGCAGCAGTTTGTCAGGAAACTGGAATTGACTACGAACTACGTGGCATCGAGAAACCGTCTGATCATGCGCCAATTTGGAGTTCGTTCTCGATTTAATATTTAATACCGCCAGACTAATGCTCGTCTGGCGGTAATTCTTGTAGTGCTTTTCTTAAGATCTTCGCTAGATGCATATAAGTAGGCTGTGCCTGCGGTTGTACCTTCAATTTTTTCGCCAAATCACCATACCAATGCTTCAACCGTGGATCTAACTTCGTATTTGCCCTGCGCCCCAGCCAATACCAACCTTGAAACGGCAACGATAATAAAAATAACGATGTGACCAACGCCTGCGGCACCAACATTTGCCCTTGCCACTGCCATTGCACCGCAAGATTAATCACTGCCAGAGCTGGCATCCATCGTGCCGCGAATTTCACTGCGGGCACCACTCGGCTCTCGGTCATCGCCGCAACAACGGCATGTCGAGGCCAAATGCTGGCGTAGTGTTGACCGTCTTTCATTAATTTAAATAAATTCATAAGAGCGTTAATCGTTAATCGTTAATCGTTGTAGTGTGTCTGTTTTTTCGAATAACGACAAGCGCAGCGATCGAATAACGAATAACGGTTTTTCTAGCCAACTGTACGGAATTCAATCACCACACCAATTCCTTTATATTCATGCACTTACAAACTTCAATGCAGCTAACTCACAGAGTTATCCACATAAATTGTGGAGAATTCACAGCGGCTTTGTCACAATGCGACTACAGATGTTTTAACAGCAAGAGAAAATCGACACATGAGCATTACAGTTTACGGTATTCCTAATTGCGATACGGTTCGCAAAGCGCGTAAATGGTTAGAGCAACAACAGATTACGTTTCATTTTCACGATGTGCGTGCTGAGCCAGTTCCAGCGAGTACTATCGCAGTTTGGCTTGAGCAACTGGGTAGCGATACCGTCATTAACAAACGTAGTACGGCATGGCGTTCACTCAACGCAGAGCAGCAACAATTAGCCACCACAGAAGATGCAGTGCGCTTATTGCAAGAACATCCAACCCTCATGAAACGACCACTACTAGATTGTCAGGGCTCGTTTTCTGCTGGCTTTAATGACAAGCAGTGGCAGTCGCTATTGGAGCAACGCTAGTGGATACGGTTGCACTCACTTGTGAACTCATCAAACGCCCGTCGGTAACGCCAAAAGATGAAGGCTGCCAAGAACTCATTGGTCAACGTTTGGCGCAACTCGGCTTCACGTTAGAAACCATGGTATTTGAAGATACAACGAATTTGTGGGCTCGCCGTGGTACCGATGGCCCTGTGTTTTGTTTCGCTGGGCATACCGACGTGGTTCCTGCAGGTGCCGAACATGCATGGGTTTATCCGCCTTTTTCTGCGACACGTAAAGACGGCTATATCTACGGCCGTGGCGCCGCTGATATGAAAGGTAGTTTGGCAGCGATGGTGGTGGCGACTGAACGATTCATTGCAAATCACCCTGATCACAAAGGTAGTATTGCGTTTCTTATTACCAGTGACGAAGAAGGCCCGTTTATCAACGGTACGCCTAAAGTAGTCGAAACACTTGAAGCACGTGATGAGAAAATTACTTGGTGTCTGGTGGGTGAGCCTTCGAGTACAGCAGAACTCGGCGATGTGGTCAAAAATGGCCGCCGCGGCAGCCTTTCTGGCGATTTGACAGTATTCGGCATTCAAGGCCACGTTGCCTACCCTCATTTAGCTGAAAATCCAATTCATTTGGCCTCACCAGCCCTAGCGGAATTGGCTCAATCGCAATGGGATGACGGGAACGATTCATTTCCACCCACAAGCTTCCAAATTTCGAATATTCAAGCAGGAACTGGCGCCGGCAACGTGATTCCGGGCGAAATGCATGTGCAATTTAATTTCCGCTTTAGCACCGAATCAACTTCTGAGCAGCTGAAACAACGCGTCATCGACATTGTCGAACAGCATCAATTGGACTATTCGTTAACCTGGAAACTCAATGGCGAACCGTTTTTAACCGATTCTGGAGAACTCGTTGATGCCACTATAAAGGCTATCGCCGAATTTACCGGCCGACTCCCAGAGCTATCAACTGCTGGCGGTACTTCGGATGGTCGTTTTATTGCACCCACCGGTGCACAAGTCATCGAATTGGGTCCAGTGAACGCCACCATTCACAAAGTGAACGAGTGTGTCCGTGAAGACGATTTAGAAACACTGACACGAGTTTACGAAAAAGTACTTGAGAATCTATTATGCTAACGCTTGAGCAGTTGTATGGTCTCCGCTCGAACCACACCGCACAGGTGGCTGGCGAGCGCGATGGTGTGCGCTTACAGGAGCCTGTTGCACAGGCATATGTCGCCATGCGTGATGCGGCAGCGGAAGCTGGTATCACCATGGCCATCGCTTCTGCTTTTCGTGACTTCGAGCGCCAACGCGCTATTTGGAACCGCAAATTCAGTGGCGAAGCACCGCTGTATAATGATCGCGGTGAATTGCTCGATGCAGCGAAACTTTCGATTGGTGAAAAAATAGAAGCGATATTAACCTGGTCGGCGCTACCGGGTGCGTCTCGACATCATTGGGGTACCGATTTTGATATATACGACCCGACGCCGTTTGCCAGTGGCGAACGCAAATTAGAGTTAGTGCCAGCAGAATATCAAGAATCAGGCCCGTGCTATGCGCTGCATCAATGGTTACTCAAGCACGCTCGAGACTTCGGCTTTTTCTTTCCCTATGCACGCTATCAAGGGGGTGTGGCAGCTGAACCTTGGCATCTTAGTCACCAACACTTCGCTAGCCAAGCACACGCTGAGATAAACGTTGAACAGCTCGCCAAGGTACTCACTGACCATGATGTCGCTGGCAGCGAATATGTCATCGAGCAGCTAACTGAAATTAAGCATCGTTATATAGACACTATCTGCAATGCGGATATCACTTCGGGTGACATATGGTTTGGTTAATGATTTTACTTGCTGTTGGCATTATTGTCGGTAATTTGATGCTTTTAAAGCATACTGCACATATAAAAATGCCGTCGCTGAAAGATAAACAGCAACGGCAACAAGATGATTCAGATGACGATGATTGGCGTGACGATTAAAGCGATACGCCGAGTCGCGCAGCCACCTCTTCGTACGCTTCCACAACGCCGCCCAAGCCTTGACGGAAACGGTCTTTATCTAATTTCTTACGAGTTTCTTTGTCCCATAAACGGCAACCATCTGGACTAAATTCATCACCCAATACAATATTACCGTCGCCGTCGACACCAAACTCAAGTTTGAAATCAACCAATAACATGCCGGCATCGTCAAACAACTTTTTCAATACGTCGTTTACTTTGAAGGTTAGTTCCTTCATTTGTGCCAACTGGTCAGCGGTTGCCCAGCCAAAACTGATTGCCAACGATTCGTTGATCATTGGGTCATGAAGCGCATCATTCTTCAAAAACTGCTCGAACGTTGGAGGATTCAACTCCTGCCCTTCGGTTACCCCTAGACGACGCACTAAAGATCCTGCCGCATAGTTACGAATAACGCATTCAACTGGAATCATCGCTAACTTCTTAACCAATGTTTCCGTGTCGCTTAATACTTGATCCAGCTGGGTTGGAATACCAGCGGCTTCAAGCTTGGCCATAATGAAATTGTTAAACTTATTATTCACCATGCCTTTGCGGTCCAGCTGCTCAACTTTCTCACCATCAAATGCTGAGGTGTCGTTGCGGAACTGAAGAATTAAGCGTTCAGGGTCATCCGTTGTGAATACGGTTTTGGCCTTACCCCGATACAATTCAGTACGTTTTTCCATGAGCAGCAATGTCTCCGAACAGTTAGAGAATTAAAGTGGCGTTATTATACGCCACTTTGGGTGCGAATTTCAGTAGCAAACGGTGCAAAAATTTGCATCACTTCGTCTGCACTCAATGCGTCACCATTATCACGGAATAATGTGATTGAAGTGCGTTTTGCATCACCCGTCACTTTCACTTCGTAGGCACCTTCTGGTAACTGCAACTTACCTTCAGATCTGCCACTCCAGAACGAGTCGTCCACTTTGTAGGTGACGTAATAACGACCATTTTCACGATTAAAGTCATCCACTTCAAAACCTAGCTCTGGCAAAACATTTTTCATCAAGGCCCATGTATAACTGAAACTTGCGCCCATGATGAAGCTTGCATAACCATCTTCATCGAAGCCCATATCAATTAATACAGCACCTTCATCATCTACATCTGCAACGCCGGTTTGTTGCGTCATCGCAATTTCACTGATGATCATATTTAACGCTGCAGTTGCTGCGTCACGGTCACGGAAACTCAAATAATTTTTATCGATCTCAACAGTGTCGGCAGCAGTAATTTCACGATCAATAACGCTGCTATTCACCGCCGTTGTGCGACCATGTTCCGCCGTATTAAAATCAAACTGAAAGCGACGGAGAATAGTTACTTCTTCATCCTCTTCGCCGTATTCGAATGTTTCAACAACCCAATCGGTCTTGATACGTTGCCTATCAACTTGCTCAGTTACGCCAATATTGCGGATACGCAATGCCTGTAACGCTCCCTGCCATACGTACTGCTCGATATCAGACATGCCATCAAGCTCATCGAAATAAACACGAACCTGATCTTCGGCCTCTTCCACTCGACTACCATCAGCAACTGGCCATACTAATTTGGGTGCTAAAATTGGCACTTCTTTGCCGATTGGTCCTTTACGCTCCGCATCGGGAACCGTGTAACGATTGGTGGCATCGGGCAACTGTTTGTTTGGCGCAGGTTGAATAGAGTTTTCTGCGGCAAGCTCAGTGTAGTCAAATTTTCCTTCAGCTTGCTGCTTCGGGGTAAACGTACATGCACTAGCAACGACTGTGGCAGCGCCAGCTAGTACTAATAAATTCGCTTTCATTATTACTCCGCTTTAGATTAAACCTGCTTGTTTTAATGTTTGTTCGATATGTTGTTGCTGCGGAAGTTCCGGTTCTGTCATTGGTAACCGGTAATTCGCTTCCAACTTGCCCATCTGCGCTAGTGCCCATTTCACTGGAATCGGATTCGCCTGCACAAACATTGCTTCATGAATACTGGCCATTTCGGCGTCAATTGCCTTTGCAGTAGCAGCATCACCTGCAGTTGCTGCAACAACCATTGCTTTCATTTTCTCTGGCATCACGTTCGCGGTAACGCTAATCACACCTTGTCCACCAAGTAACATGAATTCGCACCCAGTAGGGTCATCACCGCTCAATAGAATGAAGTCATCACCACAAAGTTTGCGCAATAACTCAACGCGTGAAAGATCCCCTGTCGCTTCCTTAATACCGACTATATTTGGAATTTGCGCCAGTTCAGCAACTTGTTCGGGTAACACATCGGACGCTGTGCGCCCAGGGACGTTATATAACAGTTGAGGTAACTCAGATGCCTCCGCGCAAGCTTTATAATGCGCCAATAAACCGCGTTGCGATGGCTTGTTGTAATAAGGGTTAACATTCAAGAAGCCTTGGATAGGCAAACTACTCATGCGTTCGGTGAGCATAACGGCTTCGGCCGTGGCATTTGAACCGTTGCCCGCAATCACAGAAATACGACCATCGGCAATTTCGGCAACCGCTGCAACCACCATGATATGTTCCTCATGACTCATCGTCGCGGATTCACCCGTTGTTCCCATCGCCACAATCGCGTCAGTTCCTGCTGCGCAATGCCAGTTCACCAGCTCTTCGAGCGCGTTAAAATCAACATTACCCTGTTGTGTAAACGGCGTCACGAGTGCGACGATACTACCTGTTAACATATTGCCCCCAATATTAAATGTGCTACTCATGGTACTTTTACCGCTCACTAATGACAAGGTTGGCACAGGCTTTGCGTCGCGCCAATGCATCTTTTATCATAAATGCTTCGTATATAAATATTCACACGCGATGCCAATGGAGCGATTATGAATACTTTGAAAGCAGGCGATAAAGCACCTCAATTTACCTTACTTGATGCAAACGAGCAGTCTGTAGCGCTCGCCGACTTGCTCAAGCAAGGTCGTGTTCTTGTTTATTTTTACCCTAAAGCGATGACGCCTGGTTGTACGGTTCAAGCCCAGCAGTTGCGAGACCATCAGCAACAACTAAAAGCTCACAATGTACAAGTAGTTGGTATCAGCACCGATGAACCGAAACGCCTTGCTAAATTCACTGAGCGTGATCAACTCAATTTCACCCTGTTGAGCGATGTTGATCATCAAGTTGCTGAAGCCTTTGGCGTTTGGGGCTTGAAAAAGTTCATGGGGCGCGAATACGACGGCTTACACCGTATCAGTTTTTTAATTAATCAAGACGGGCAAATCGCTAACGTCTTCGATAAATTTAAAACGAAAGATCATCACCAAGTCGTCTTAGATTATCTCGCCGACGCCTAATTCTTATCTTCGAGCAATTCGGTTGGTTCTGGCTTGGATGATAACGCAGTAATCACTGCTTTCACCAAGCTGGCCAACGGAATGGCAAAGAACACACCCCAGAAACCCCACAACCCACCAAATATCAGCACTGCTGCAATGATATAAACCGGGTTCAAATTCACAACTTCAGAAAACAGTAATGGCACTAATAAGTTGCCATCTAATGCTTGAATAATGAGATAGACCACCATCACCCAAGCAAACATGCCGGTCCAACCAAATTGAAACAGCGCAACCAAAAATACCGGTAAAGTGACAACCGCTGCACCAATGTATGGAATTAACACTGAGAATCCGACTAACACCGCTAACAATGCAGCGTAGCGTAACTCAAAGAAGGCGAAGCATAGGTAAGTAAATACCCCTACCACAACAACTTCTACAGCTTTGCCGCGAATATAATTCATAATTTGCATGTTCATTTCATCGCTGACCTGCGCAATCAAACGACGATTACTAGGTAGAATATGGCTAACATGACGCAACAGCTGGTGCTTGTCTTTGAGCATAAAGAATACAAGTAATGGCACAACAATTAGATAAATTAGCAACGCCATAATGCCGACAATACGGCTTAACGACTGGCTTAAAAGTGTTTCACCAAAAAGCAAAGCGCGACTTGTTGTCGTTTCGATAAATGTATTGATATTGCCCTGGCTGATATATTCAGGAAACATTTCCGGTAGTCGATTCAGCAGTACTTTTACTTGCGCAAACATTTGCGGTAACTCGCCAACAAGCGCCACTGATTGCTGCCAAATAACCGGTACAAGAAACAGCAACAGCACAACATTGAGTGCGATAAAACTAAGAAACACGATAACGACCGCGCTCAAACGCGGCATTCCGGTGCGCACTAGTCGCTGTACCGGCCACTCAAGTAGGTAGGCAAGAACCAGAGCGACTAAAATCGGCGCCAAAATATCGCTGAACAAAATAATCAGCGCAAACGTAGTTAATAACAGTAAAAACAACGTGACCGCGTCAGGATCAGAAAATTTGCGGTTGTACCATTGTTTTAAGTAATCAAACATTTGTCGCGGCTCCAAAATTTCGGGTAAAAATATTGCATGCTACCCATAGATACCACATCATAGCTTTGAACGTACCGGAGTAACAGAGCTGCACGATGAAAACGGGAACCTTTTCACAATTTTATACTCGAAGCAGCAGGTTAATTAGGCGTATAAAATGAAGCAGTTTATCGGAACAATCGCAGCAGTCGCTCTCGGGGTTACCTTAGCCACCGCGTCCAGCACGATAAAAGCGCAAGAGCGTCTACCGGAAATCGGTACCGCAGGCGCTTCAGTTATGACTATTGATCGCGAACGTATCTACGGCGATATGTACATGCGTCAGCTACGAGCACAAGCTCCCTTAGTCGGCGACCCTGTCTTAGATGAATACCTACGTGATCTCGGTTCACGCATGGTTCGCGAGGCTGATGGCGTGCGCTTCCCGTTTAGCTTCTTCTGGGTGAATCAAAAAGACATCAATGCGTTTGCATTTTTTGGCGGCTATATTGGGGTTCATACCGGCTTAATTTCCGAAGCTCAAACCGAAAGTGAATTAGCCGCGGTATTAGCTCACGAGATTGCTCACGTTTCGCAACGTCATATTGTTCGTAATATGGAACGTATGTCGAATGCTTCACCAACAACCATGGCGGCAATGCTTGGCGCGGTTATTTTAGCCGTCATTAACCCGCAACTTGGGATGGCGGCATTAACGGGAACTATGGGTGTCTCACAACAAATGCAAATTAACTACACACGGCAATTTGAACAAGAAGCTGACCGTGTTGGTTTATCTATTCTGGTCAATTCCGGCTTTGACCCAATGGGGTCACCTAACTTTTTTGGGCGCTTAAGCGAAAAGTATCGCTATACCTCTCGTCCACCTGAAATTCTGTTAACCCACCCATACAGTGAAAACCGTCTGGCTGACATGCGAAGTCGCGCCGAATCAATGAAACGTCCTGAAGTTCGCGATTCACTCTCATTTTTGTTAGCGAAATATCGAATTCAAGCACGCCACTTACGGCAACTAAGTGAGGCTGAGTTACGGCGTCAAATTGAAACGGCATCAAGCGATCATATAAAAACTGCAGCAACGTATGCTCTGGCTATTGTTTTATTAGATAATCGACGCGCTGAAGAGGCTGAGGACGTCATTGCACCGCTATTAAAACGCGATCCGATGAACACCTTTTTCATTGATGTACAAAGCGACATTTTATTAGCTCAGAATCGTTATGATGATGCTTTAGCAACGCTTGAAAAGGCCTACATGCGCCAGCCGAATGAACAAACGATCACGCTAAACTTTGCGAACGTCGCCGTAGAAGCAAAGCAATATGAGCTAGCGATTACACTGCTACGCGAGTATTTGCAACGCAATGAAAACAATGTTCTAGCACTCGATTTGTTAGCGACTGCCTACCGCCTAAATGGTAACAGTAGTTCAATGCACGAAACCCAAGCCGAACTTGCAGCGTTGCATGGCGCTTTTGATCAAGCCATTGATCATTTGCACAAAGCTCACAAGCAAAGCGGCTTAGAACTTGAAAAACGTCGTCTTCAAGCGCGCATTGAACAGTTGATGGAACAAAAACAATTCTTGCAAAAGCTAAGTTCGTAAATTTAGTGCGCTTCTTTCAGCTTTAATCCCGTTGCTTTGGCGAGACTTGCTAACGTTTGCTCGCCAAGCAATGGCCCTTTAATTTCACCACTTGGCGTAACTATAAAGGTTGCCGGTAAAGCATTTGGTTGAGCAAATGGCAAGTTTGGTAGCGGCTCGTTTTGAATCAATGGAAACTGAATATCGTATTCAGCTCGTAATGCCGCGAGTTCGTCATTATTTAAACCATCGAAACTAACACCGAGTAACGTTACCTGATCGCCATAGAGTTCATGAAATTCGTTCAATTCAGGCAATTCTCGCAAGCACGGCGCGCACCACTCGGCAAAATAGTTAACCACCACATAACCGCCTTCTAATTGCTGCCAGCTATGACTACCATCTGTATCGGTATGAAAATCAGGTGCCGGCTGACACGCGCTCAAAAATACTGCTGTGGCCAGCATCACCACTGGCAAAAATCGACAACGCATAGAGTTTCCCTTAAGCTAACGCATTATTTACTGGAGGATTCATAGTCATGGCACAGGTCACGATTTATCATAACCCGCGCTGCTCAAAGAGCCGCCAAACCTTACAATTACTCGAACAACATCACATTGAACCAGAAGTTGTCGAGTACCTAAAAACTCCGCCTAGTGTGACAGAAATTCAAACGCTGATACAACAACTCGGGTTTATTTCAGCACGAGAATTGATGCGCTCCAAAGAAGATACGTACAAAGCGCTCAATCTGGCCACTGAGCAAGACGAAAATAAATTAATGCAAGCCATGGCTGAACATCCGAAGCTGATTGAACGCCCGATTGTGGTCGTTGGTAATCAAGCACGTTTAGGGCGTCCGCCGGAAGCAGTGCTCGAGATCTTGCCAGAATGAGTACGCGTGTTTTAATTCTTTACTATAGCCGCGGCGGAGCTACCCAAGCATTAGCTGATGCTATTGCCGACGGTGTATTGAAAGCCGGAGGTGAGCCATTGATGCGCACCGTTGCCGGAGCTGGTGACCCCGCCAGTCAGCGCGATCTAGAAATTAACCAAGACGAACTCAAACATTGCGATGGCTTAATTCTTGGCAGCCCAGTGCGATTCGGCCATATGGCGAGTGCTTTGCAACAGTTTTGGGAACAAACCAGTGTGACTTGGTTAAAAGGTGAACTTGAAGGCAAGCCAGCAGCCGTATTCACATCTGGCAGCAGTATGCATAGCGGTCAAGAGTCGACTTTGCTCTCTATGGGCGTCCCTCTGCTTCATCATGGCATGTTATTATGCGGTATTCCTTATACAGAACCAGCTATTCAACAAACTCAATCTGGTGCGTCACCGTATGGTGCTAGCCATGTCGAGCACGGCCATGGTAAACACCTCACAGACCATGAATATCAGGCCGCATTGGCACTTGGTCGGCGGGTTGCTGTAATTGCTTCGGCATTAAAAACCGTACGTGAACAAGGTAATTTATGAATCTCGATCAGAAAACTCGGCAAATTCGATTTCTCGCACTGGCAAGCTATATCGGCTTATTAGTCTTGATGCTTATATGGCAAGTTTGGTGTCAACGCGATAGTGAATTCAGTGTGATTTTTCGACTTGGGCTTTGGGTAGTTCCATTACTCTTTGCGCTGCCAGGCATGCTACGCGGTAAGCCTTACACCTATGCGTGGGCGAATTTTATTTTAATGTGGTACTTCTTGCACAGCCTCACAATGCTTTATGTTGCCCCCGAGCAACGCGGATTTGCAGTCGCTGAATTGATTTTAACCAGCGCGGCGTTTGTCGGCTGCACTTGGTATGCGCGTCGTCAAGGTAAAGCACTTGGTCTAGGCTTGAAAAAATTAAAAGAAAGTAGCTAGATAGCTAGAACATCTTTGATGAATGGAATGGTTAAACGCCGTTTCGCAGCAATCGACGCCCGATCTAATCGGGCGAGACACTCTAATAAACTGCGCATATCTCGCCCTAAACGTTGCACCATAAACTGTGCTGTTTCATGCCCTAAATGCAATCCTAAGGCCTTTGCACGTAATTGCAAGGCCCGCACCTTGTCGTCATCATTTAATGCATGCACATGCATACTCAAGCCCCACTGCAGGCGCGAATGCACATCCGCTAGTGCTACTTCAAGATGACTCGGTGCGTGTTTCGCCGTGACCACAATACTTCCCTGCCCCGCATCTTTCACTCGATTCAGCAAAGCGAACAACTCAAAACACCAAGTTTCACTACAACTAACGGCGTCAATATCGTCCAAACAAATTAACGGATAATTCTCTAACCCTTGTAATATTTGTGGTTGTACTTGGTCATGAAGCTCAGCCAATGGCAAGTACATCACCGCTGAGTCGATATTGGCACACAAGGCATGTAACAAGTGACTTTTGCCCACTCCGTTTGCGCCCCACAGGTAAACAAGCCCCTGTGGTAACTGCTGTAATACCTGCAGTAATTCTTGATTTGCCCCACGAACGAATGTGGCAAAGGTTTCATCATCAGGTAGCTGAATGGCTAATGGCAGCTGTGCAATAGCGCTCAAGATTGACTCCAGCGATAAACCGGCATTTCAAATTCCGAGCGACGTTCCGGGTTAACCGGGGTAAATGGCTTGCTTAAATCAATCGCCTGCATAATCTGCGCAGCATCGGTTTGAATAAATAATTCAAACTCCGCTTCGTGCTCGCCATATTGAATGAGTTGGACGCGGCTCACTGAAGGTAATTCAAGCAACAGCTTCTCTGCGTAAAGAACGTCCATAAACTCCGTTAGCTCGCGTACCTTAATGCGCCAAGTGCCAGCCATTGCAGCATTACTGCCAATTCGGAAACGCTGTGATAATTGCTGAGTGACGTCAGCCACCAACATGTTACCGAGTTGCTCGGGTTGCATCGCTGTCACTTCACCTCGCCAGCGCATACCGCCAAGTTGCATCGTCCAGTCAAGCATCCAATCGTCATCACTGATAGCACTGTCAGCCTGATATAGGCGAGCAACGACAACACCGTCGGCGTCATATCGACTGCTGGCAAACGTGATTCTATCTTCAAATCGAGCCCAGAGATCAACAACTGAAAGGCTCATCGAATCATTCAGATCTAACAATGGTAGCTTCACGGGCAGACCTCGAGTTTCTGCCGCTGAAATTAATTCTTTTATAACCGGCCAATCGTCACCGCTACCAAGAATTCGTCGCTCTAAATTTTCATCCTCAGCAACAATCCAAAATAATAGCTCAGGGCGGCGACTGCTCCAGACACCGGAGTTTGCTTGTTGAATAACACGATCGATTTGTGGTTGATCGAACTGCACCCACAATAACAGCTGTTCGCCGTCTTGTTGATACCCATACTGAACCACAAAATTACGCACATTTTGCAATGCTAATTGCACAGATTCATGCCTAAGAACGGCATCATCGCCCGAAACTTTCAACAAGGTATTCGTAAACGCTGTTTTTAATGCGTCATTACGCTCGTTCGCAGTTTGGTTCTCTACCGACACACGCGCTTGATAAAGTTCTTGCACTTCCACCGCTGCATGCCCTATCTGTATAGGCATCAGCATGTTCAAAGTAATCAAAAAGAATCCAATTAAAGCGATTTTTAGGGTTCGCATAGCTACCTCATCACAACATCTTGTGCTCATCATAAACAGCCCCATGCCACCTCGCAAGTAACAAGCTGTGGATAACCTCTTGACGTTTCCGAAAATTTACCAACGTGATAAACTTGCGCGATAAAGTCATCGCCAAAAACTCAAGGACTGCCACATGCTTAAGCAACAATTGCGCGCGATAAGCTCACTACTAACCAGTATCACGCTTATTGGTATTTGCACCGGCATGACGAGTACCCTTCTGAGTTTACGTGCCACAATAGAGAACTTCGGTACCCTTACCACCGGTATCATCATGTCTGCCTACTTTATTGGCTTTCTCTTTGGCACGACACGAGCCCCGAAGGATATTCGGCGTGTGGGCTACATTCGTGCCTTTGGCGGATTAGCCGCGTTAGCCGCGGCATCTATCCTGATTCAAGCTATTTGGGTAGATCCGGTGGTGTGGTTTGTGATGCGCTTTTTAACCGGTTTCGCTATTTCAGCAATTTTTGTGATCGTTGAAAGTTGGTTAAATACCATGGCCGATAACAAAAACCGCGGCACCCTGCTCTCAGTCTATCTCGTACTTATTTATGGTGGTTTAGTTGCTGGCCAGCTTATTCTTGGTATCACAGACCCCGCTAGCTTTGTCGCGTTTGCTCTCGTTGCATTACTCATCAACTTATCGTTGATTCCAATTTTAATAAGCGTAACCGTAGAGCCAACCACTCATGAGCCGCGCAAAGTAGCTATTCGTAGCCTTCTCAAAGTGGTTCCTTTAGGGATGGTCAACGCGTTCATCATGCAAGCGTGTTACGCCATGTTTTATGGTATTGGCCCTATGTACGCCACCTATATCGGGCTTTCTGTTGCTCAAGTATCATTATTTATGGCGGCATTTATACTCGGCGGTATGCTGGCTCAAGCACCTATCGGATTACTATCTGATCGAATTGACCGCCGCATTGTGATGGCATTTTGCGCTGGTACGGCGGCAATTATGGCGTTCGTATTATCGCAATTAAACGCCGATGTAGCTTGGTTGATTTACTTGTGTGTTGGCCTATTCGGCGCCTGCTCTCTGCCGCTCTATTCATTAGGTATGGCACACACCAATGACTTTCTTGAGAAAGATCAAATGGTTGGAGCAACTGGTGCTATCATCAAAGTGGGTGGTATAGGATCGATTATTGGTGCGCCATCGGTAGCCGCTCTCATGCAGTTCGGTGCGGTGAATTACTTTTTCCTACTCATTACAGTGTTAACGAGTATTGTCTGCGGTTACTCATTATATCGCGTGACCAAACGTGCCAAAGCCGATGATCAATCGCACAGTGCATATGCCATGTTGGCGCCAACGCAAACGTCTGACGAGTTATTAACTACTTTAGCTAGTGAACAAGAAATGCTGGATGAGGAATATCAAGAAGCGCAGTTAGACGCTGAATCGAATGATGATCAGCGTCCAACTGGTGGTGCAAGCAATTAAGCTTGCACCCAACTGGTGACTAATTGCTGAGCTTGTTCAGCTAACTCATCTAAGTGTTCAGCGCTGACAAAACTCTCACAATAAATTTTATAAACGGGCTCGGTACCCGATGGGCGCGCGGCAAACCAGCCGTTCGCTGTAGTTACCTTAACACCGCCAATTAACGCATCATTTGCTGGTGCTTTGGTAGTGATCGCCGTTACTTCATCACCGGCTAATTCAGCAACTTTGAGTTTATAGGCACGAATACTGCCAAAGCCTGCGTTCATTTCTGCAGACGATGCCACGTCAATACGTTTGTAATACGAAGTGCCATGTTCAGCACAGAGTTCATCATAGTATTGGCTTGGGTTCTTACCGGTTTTCGCGCAAATTTCTGCCGCTAATAAAGCAAGAATAATACCGTCTTTATCGGTCGACCAAGCTTGTCCGTCACGGTCAAGGAAACTTGCACCAGCACTTTCTTCACCGCCAAAGGCTGTGGTTCCGGCAAACAACTCCTGCGCAAACCATTTAAAGCCTACCGGCATTTCACGCAGCTGACGATTATGTTTCGCGACAACGCGATCAATCATGGCGCTTGAAACCAGCGTTTTACCAATCGCGAGCTCTGGCTTCCAAGTTCGGTTTTGACACAAATAATCTATGGCAACTGCAAGATAGTGATTTGGGTTCATCAAGCCATGTGTTGGCGTCACAATACCATGACGGTCGTAGTCAGGGTCGTTACCCACAGCAATGTCGTACTGATTTTTGAGTTTAAGTAAGCTCGCCATGGCATAAGGGGACGAACAATCCATACGAATTTTGCCGTCTTTATCCAAACTCATGAAACGGAAACTTGCGTCCACATCGGCGTGATGCACTTCAATATTTAAACCATAATGTTCGGCAATCAATGCCCAATAACCGGCACCAGCGCCGCCCATCGCATCAACGCCAATTCGTAATTTCGCGTCGGCGATGGCTTGCATATCAATCACTTCATGCAAGCTCTCAATGTAGTCTTTACGCCAGTCAACTTGCTTGAGCTTTTTACTCGCACGCGCTTCCGCGTAAGAAACCGCATTCACGCCCATGAGCTCGGACGACAACAAGGCATTGGCATATTTTTCAATGGTTTTGGTTGCATCGGTATCGGCCGGACCACCATGCGGCGGGTTGTATTTAAAGCCGCCATCTGTTGGCGGATTATGCGATGGCGTAATCACGACACCATCACACAAATCGTTCGTACGACCACGGTTATAGCGCAAAATCGCATGACTAATCACAGGAGTCGGTGTATAGCCATCATCGGTTTGAATGTGCACTTCGATACCATTACCAATGAATACCTCAAGTGCCGTCATATAAGCGGCTTCTGACAATGCATGGGTATCGCGCCCCAACAACAATGGGCCGGTAATCCCCTGCTCGTCACGATAAGCCACCAACGCTTGGCTGATAGCGAGAATATGGGCTTCGTTAAATGAGCTGTTAAGGGCACAGCCGCGGTGACCAGATGTACCAAACTTCACTTGCTGTTGGGGATTTCTCGGGTCAACTTCGTTGACAAAATAGGCACTCACTAATTGTGCAATGTTGGTCAAATCTTCAGCTGCTGCCGGTTGGCCGGCGCGAGGATGCAAAGGCATTATAAAAAGTCCCTAATTTTTTCTGCATGTTCCTGTGAATAACCCAATTCAATTGCAACCTGGGTTAGCATTGATTTTTTGCGCGTGGTGTTATTGTTAGTCACCACAAAATACGGCGCATCCGGTATTTGCTTCGGATTCGTGCTAGTACCTGAGGCTTCAAGTTCAGCCTCGGTTTTTGCGAAATACTGGCGATCGCGTCCACTAATTTGCAATACCGCATCAAATTTTTTGTTGTGGCATTTGTACAACATACTCAGTATGTACAAAAACCGTGCGACAATGCTGCGTTGACCGGCAAGGTCGGCGCGGGTCATCACATCAAAAATAGTCCGACGCCCAAGCCCTTCAGTACTGGCACTCGTTGCTGCATCAGTCGTTTCTGGCATCGCTATCACCGGTTGGCCGGTCGCTTGCTCAGCCACCCCTAAGCCAAGTAAACGGCGCAATATTGCCGATGCACTCTCGCCAATATGTTGGGTATGGCTGGCAATATAGCGGTATAATTCGTCATCAATTTCAATGCGTTTGGTCATTACCCGATCGCTTCTCGTTAGCTATATTAAATATGGATGGTGCTTTAAGGCACGTCTTCTGCACGCTATTATACCCAAGCATCGGCTAGGGTACAGGAAATCAACATGAGCACAGCACAGATTCTTAATTATGAAGTGATAGGTAGCGGCGAGCCCGTGGTTTTACTGCATGGTTTATTCGGCGACCTGGATAACCTGAAAGGTCTCGGGCGTGATTTAAGCGAGGACTATCAGGTGATTCTGGTTGACGCTCGAAACCACGGCGATTCATTCCATAGTGATCATATGAACTATGCCGATATGGCAAACGACCTTGCCGCAACACTTGATGAGCTCGATATTGATTCGGCGCATATTATCGGTCACTCCATGGGGGGTAAAATTGCCATGGAATTCGCGTTGGCTTACCCAGACCGCGCGCGAAGTGTCATTGCAGCCGATATTTCGCCAGTTGCGTATGACCCGAAACATCGCCACATACTCGAAGCCTTGAAAGCGCTTGATCTGAGCCAAGTAAATAGCCGTACTGATGCCGACAAGCAACTTGCGCAGCATATTGATACCAAAGGTGTGCGCCAGTTCTTATTAAAGAATTTGCGTCGGGATGACAATGGGTACCACTGGCGTATTAATCTTGAGACGCTAGATAGTTGCTATGAGGAAATTTCAGGTGCAGTGCGAGGTGGTCGTTACGATGGTCCGATTTTGTTTATCAAAGGCGGTGATTCAAATTATTTAATGAATGACCATGCCGACGAAATTAAGGCTCGGTTTAGTCAGGTTGAGGTGAAAATAATTGAAGGTACTGGGCACTGGTTGCATGCCGAAAAACCACGCATTTTCAATCGACTGGCAAGGGCGTTTATTGAGAATCATTCTCGCACCTAAGCGGCCTTCATGCTATACTCTGCGTTCTTTTTTGAAATGATTCATACAACCAAACATCAGGTGTTGCTGTTATGCTGTCAGAACATTATGAATTGATTGAAACCTTGGGTACAAACTTTGCTATTGCGTTTTTGTTCGTACTGATTGGGTTAGCTATTCAAGACGTTCTGAAGAAAGGTGATGTACCAAAATTTGGTCGTTGGTTTGTTTGGTTGGTATTATTTTTAGGATGCGCCGGCTTTATTGCGAAAGGCATTATTCAAGCATTCTGGGAAGCAGGTCTTTAATTTTTACAGCAGGTAGTAAGACTCTATGGCAAGTGTAGGTATATTTTTCGGTAGCGACACTGGAAACACTGAAGCTGTTGCGCAAATGATCCAAAAAGAATTGGGTAAACATTTAATCGATGTTTTTGATATCGCAAAATCAAGCAAAGAAGACATCGCTTCATATGATTTGCTGATGTTTGGCATTCCAACTTGGTATTACGGTGAAGCCCAGTGTGATTGGGATGATTTCTTCCCCGAGTTAGAAGAAATTGACTTCAATAACAAGCTGATTGCAATCTTTGGTTGTGGCGATCAAGAAGACTACGCTGAATACTTTTTAGATGCGATGGGCACAATTCGTGATATCGTGGAAGCACGTGGCGGAATTGTTATTGGTCACTGGTCAACAGATGGTTATGAATTTGAAGCGTCGCGCGCTTTAGTTGACGATAACCACTTTGTCGGTTTGGGCATTGACGAAGATCGTCAACCTGAGCTAACGAAAGAGCGTGTACAAAAATGGTGTGCACAAATTCGTGACGAAATGGGCTTAGATCAATTAGGCTAAGCAATACTAGCGAATCGAACTCGAGTAGCGAAGAAATCATGAGCAACAAAGACGAATTACAACTAAAAAAAGCTGGCCTTAAGGTCACGTCTCCGCGAGTAAAAATCTTAGAGATCTTGAAAGATCCTGGCAATCAGCATATTAGTGCTGAAGATGTGTACAAGATTTTGCTCGAGAAAAACGAAGAAATTGGTTTAGCCACGGTTTACCGCGTGCTTAATCAATTTGACGATGCCGGCATTGTAAGTCGTCACCACTTTGAAGGTGGCCGTTCGGTGTTTGAGCTGAGTGCGAAAGACCATCACGATCACTTGGTTTGCTTAACCTGTGGGCACGTGTTTGAATTTGAGGACGATGTAATTGAACAACGTCAATTACAAGTTGCCGAAGCGAACAATATTAAATTGACGAATCATAGTTTGTATCTTTATGGTGAATGCAAAACGCCAGATACGTGTGTGAATAACCAAAACACCGATATGGACTAAATCTTCAGCAAATTTTGGCATTAAAAAACGCGACTCATGGTCGCGTTTTTTGTTTCTTGCTTACCAGCGTAATTACTCGCTATCGTTCCAAGTATCACGCAAACCAACCGTTTGGTTGAACACGAGTTTACCTTCTTGGCTATCTTTGCTATCAGCACAAAAGTAACCAATACGCTCGAACTGATAAGCCATAGTTGACTCAGCCGTTGCTAAGCTCGGCTCAACATAGCCATGCTTCACGATCAACGATTCAGGATTCAATGTACTGAAAAAATCGTCTTCAGCACCTGGGTTTGGCACTTGGAACAAACGGTCGTATAAACGAAACTCACAAGGTAGCGCATGAGCGGCTGCAACCCAATGAATCACACCTTTCACTTTACGGCCATCTGCTGGGTCTTGACCTAGGGTTTCTGGGTCGTAAGTACAGTAAATAGTAGTGATATTACCTTCTGCGTCCTTCTCAACGCGCTCAGCTTTAATCACATAAGCGTTACGTAGACGAACTTCTTTGCCCAGCACCAAACGCTTGTACTTCTTGTTCGCTTCTTCGCGGAAATCTTCACGCTCAATTAGAATTTCACGTGCGAATGGCACTTGGCGAGTACCCATGCTCTCATCGTTAGGATGATTCGGCGCATTGAGTTGCTCTTCATGAGTTTCTGGATAGTTTTCGATGACTAAGCGAACCGGATCGATAACCGCCATCGCACGTGGTGCATGTTGGTTTAGTTCATCACGAATACAGGCTTCGAGCATACTCATCTCAACTTGGTTATCCATTTTGGTAACCCCGATGCGATGACAAAACTCGCGAATTGAACCTGGTGTATAGCCACGACGGCGCATACCCGCAATGGTTGGCATACGCGGATCATCCCAACCGCTTACTTTGCCCTCTTCCACCAGCAAGTTCAGCTTACGCTTACTCATAACAGTGAACTGAAGATTTAAGCGCGAGAACTCAATCTGCTGTGGATGACAATCAATGCTAATGTTGTCCAAAACCCAGTCGTACAAGCGACGGTTGTCTTGAAATTCCAACGTACATAATGAATGCGTAATGCCCTCAATAGCATCCGAAATACAGTGGGTGAAATCGTACATTGGATACACACACCACTTATCACCGGTTTGATGATGATGAGCAAAGCGTACACGATAAATCACTGGATCGCGCATACACATAAATGGCGAGCTCATATCAATTTTAGCGCGCAAGCAAACTTCGCCTTCTTGATATTTACCGGCTGTCATGTCCGCAAAAATCTTCAAATTTTCTTCAACAGTTGTATCGCGGTACGGGCTGTTAGTACCTGGTTCTTTTAAGGTGCCGCGCATTTCACGCATTTGCTCTTGCGATGAAAAATCACAGTACGCTAAGCCTTTTTCAATAAGCTCCACCGCGTAGCCATGCAAACGCTCAAAATAATCGGAGGAATAACGTGGTTTGCCTTCCCAAGTATAACCAAGCCATTGCACGTCTTCTTGAATCGAGTTCACGTAATCCACTTTTTCCTTCAATGGATTCGTATCATCAAAGCGCAAATTACAGCTGCCTTTATAGTCTTCCGCAATGCCGAAGTTCAGCACAATCGACTTAGCGTGACCAATATGGAGAAAGCCATTGGGTTCAGGTGGAAAGCGCGTGTGAACGCTCTGGTGCTTTCCTGAAGCCAGATCTTGGTCGATAATTTGGCGGATAAAATTACTACGAGGCGCGTTTGCTGCCATATCTGCGGCCATGAATTACTCTACTCCGATGCTAATTCGAAAAAATGACCGTTATGATCGCAGTTTATCGACACCTGCGCAAGACCTATAGGTTCAGGTTAAAGAATCGATAGGCCTGTTTTACTTCAGCTTGAGCTTGCTCTAACGTGGTGATTTCGAACCGCAAAGCTGTTCCTGCTGTTGCTTGCGCCAGCGCCATCCGTCCGGACCAGCTTACCACGCCGATTTTCGGATACCCGCCGAGCGTTTGGCAGTCGTTTAACATGACAATGGGCTGACCATCCGGTGGTATTTGAATCGCACCTAACGGCAATGGTTCGGAAATAATTTGTGGTTGTGTCCACGCTATCGGCTGGTTCGCTTGCAAGCGAATTCCCATACGATCTTGCTTGGCTGTAACCTGCATGTTTTGCTGCACCAAACTTTGCTGTGCGTGTTGCTCAAACTGCGCATATTGAGCCATCGGAATCATTGGAATCCGTAATTCGGTTGTGCTCGAAACTCTTGGAATTAAATCATGCTGAGGGCGACGAAAAGGCACGACCTGAGCCGACTCGAATGAGCCAGCATGAAGTTCATCACCGCTCTGTAATGGCTTGCCGTCACCATGCAGCCCTCCTAATCCATCTCTTGTTACCGTTGCAATAGAGCCAAAGACTGGCCTCGCAGTGAAACCTCCCGCTACCGCGAGATAACTGCGTAACCCGCGTTCCGGCGCATCAATACGAACTCGTTCGCCAGCGTTAACGCGAAACACCTCCCAAGTTGGAATCGGCTGTTGACTCTTCGTAACGGTCACCGGCGCACCACAGACCACCCAATAGCTTGTTTTTAGCGCTGTGACACTTAACCCACCGAGTGTCACTTCCAATTGCGCAGCTGTGGCGGTATTGCCGAGCAGCTTATTGGCCCACAAAAACGCGCGCTCATCGATTGGCCCACCGCGAGTGATACCTTGGGATAAATGACCAAACCTTCCCCAATCTTGCAGCGTTGTCAGCAAGCCCGGTTGATCGATACGAAGCGCCGGATAACTCGTCATGATGACGCTCCCGATTCGAGTGCAAGAAAACGCTGCATCGTCACCGGAATGAATCGCACGTGGTCACCCGCTTTCAGTCGCAAACCTGATTGCTCGTTCCAACCTGCCACGCGACCGATAATATTCCAGCCTCCCGGAGAGGTTCTCGGATAAATAGCGGTTTGTTGGTTAGCCACTGCAACACTCCCCGCTGGCACCTTTGTACGTGGCGTATCAAGTCGCGCCACTTGCAACGCTTCTGGAACATCGCCCAAATACGCAAACCCCGGAGCAAAGCCAATAGTATAAACATGGTAGGTTTCTTCGCTATGGCGTTGAATAACTTCATCTATGCTGAGCCCAGTAACATGACTGACACGTTCAATATCGGGCCCAAACTCGGGGTCGTAGCACACAAAGTACTCGTG
This sequence comes from Pseudidiomarina andamanensis, assembly GCF_009734345.1. Taxonomy (GTDB): domain Bacteria; phylum Pseudomonadota; class Gammaproteobacteria; order Enterobacterales; family Alteromonadaceae; genus Pseudidiomarina; species Pseudidiomarina andamanensis. Next base: position 839,295 of record NZ_CP032551.1, read on the forward strand.
AACCGTGGCTTTCTTATTCGTAAGTTTCTGATGTTGCAGTTGTTCAAGTTGGCTTTGCAGGAACTGTTGCACTTGCGCATATGTGGTACGTTGAATGTCGTACACAACCAGCAGTGTGTGATAGGCGGCAACCGCATCGCTCAACCATGTTGGTTGCGCCGCAATAACCATTTCACGCAGCACATGAACCTGTTGATTGATGTGTTTATCAACTACGGCTTCAAACACGACCATAGCCGCATCAACACCAGCGATTTCAATAGAAGCTTTCACGTTAACTGTCACTCAAAGCCTGACGAATGGCGACAACAGTTGCTATAGATTCGGCATTATCACCGTGCACACAGAGTGTTTGGGGTTGCAGAAGTATATGTGAGCCATCGCTCGCAATAATAGGTTCGCCGGAGGCAAACGCTTTTGCCTGAGCGAGAATCTTGGCACGATCGGTAAACACCGCATCGCTATATTGACGAGAACGTAATGAACCATCGGGTTCGTAGCATCTATCAGCAAACGCTTCGAAACAAAGTTCTACCTGACACTCGTCGGCAATACGCTGTTGTGTGGCGTTATTTGCTGTGGCCAACGTTAATAAGTACAGTGGCGGATGCTCGGGGTGACTGTGATTTTGCTCTGCAATAACGCGGCACACTACTTCAAAGAGTTCTTGATCGCGTTGCATGTCGTTATACAGTGCACCGTGCGGTTTCACGTAACTTATTTGTGCGCCAGCTTGTAAGCATAACGCACGCATCGCTCCAATCTGGTAATGCAAAATGGCTTTCAGTTCTGTTGGGGGAAAGTGTAACGTGCGACGACCAAACCCAGCCAAATCTGGATAAGCTGGGTGCGCACCAATTTCGACTTGATGCTCAATTGCTAACTGAATGGTTTGCGCCATGATTGCTGGGCCCCCGGCATGAAAACCACAAGCAATGTTAGCCATATCAATGTGCGGCATAACGGCAGCATCATCGCCCATGGTCCAGGCCGCAAAACTTTCTCCCATATCACAATTAAGTTTAATCATGACTGTTTATCAACCGAATCCTCTGACTTATCTTTGTTTGCGCCACGCGCTCCGGCGAATCGCGCATAACTGTAAGCAAATAAATAAACCCCAACACCGACACTTGAGATAAATAAAGGAGCAAGCGTTAATCCGCCAATTTGATGGGCGCCATACACGGCGGCAGCACCAGTTAAGCCCAGAGTCGTCAGTGATGCCGCAACCAAGGTGATAGGCTCGAGCCACTTGAGTAAAACTGTGCCGCCCAGCAAATTCACCAATGCCCCCAGAATAATTCCCCAAGCAATTGGCACACCAAGTTTGTACCAACCCAGTTGCCAATCGATAATGGCTGCCCACAATTGCTGTTCGCTGGCATTATAAAACATTAGGCCAACAAGACCCGCTAAAATAACTAACCGTGTAGTTAACGACATAATTCTTCCCTACGTTTGTGGGTCTAAATAAGTAGCCAAGACAAAATGGCAATAATGATGGCAATAATCGGTACCCACAAAATTGGGGATTGGTACCATTTTAAAACAGGTTGTTGATACGGTGCTGAGGTTTTTTCTGGCGCCGGTTCAGGACGTTTTTGACGTAGTAACCACACTGCCCCCACAACCAATAACACCACGCCTAATTGACGGTAACTTGAAGCCGCTTCGTTTGCAGGAGCTAATACGGCGAGTAAAATACCAAGAACCATAATCGCCAGCGCACTAATTCGTGTTGTCGTTGTTGTTTTCATAAGCTTATTTTTGCCCTTTTTGTTTTTCTTTTCGCCACGCTATTAAAAACCATATCCAGCCGACTACTTGCATAACCACACCAACAATAATGGTGCTTATGGCTTGCTCCCAAATACCACTTAACATGGTCGCAAAACCAATAACCGCTAAGATGAGTGGGTATATCATCACAATCTCCTTGTTAGGAATAGACACCTTACTGAAATCTTCAGCGTCGCGAAAGACTTCAGGCATTATATTCGACTATTGTCGGGGCGAGTGCCATACTGCTTTCACTAACTTTGACGATGAGGCAGCTATGACCCGAGCCGCACAGGAAACCCAACTCGAAACATGCGAGTCAGAGCATTTGCAGCATGATGCAAGTATCTATGCATCAGTACAGCGACAATTAACGCCATATCTAACGGTTCACCGTATTTTGCCACAACGAGCAATTCGGATGATCGGTCCATGGTGCTTCCTTGATCATTTCGGCCCTGTTGCTCCAGCGAATTATCGCCAATTTGATGTGCCGCCTCACCCACATATTGGCCTACAAACCATTACTTGGTTGCTATCGGGTCAACTTCTACATCAAGACAGTTTAGGCTATGAACAACCATTACGTGGCGGACAATTGAATTTAATGACCGCCGGCCGTGGAATTACTCATGCTGAGGTTGCTGACCATGACCCGAATCAGCCATTACATGGACTACAACTATGGCGAGCACTGCCGCCGGAGCACGAACAAACAGAACCGCGCTTCGACCATTATCAACAGGTGCCTAAATTTAGCCTTGGCGATTGCACCGCAACGCTGATTTGCGGAACTTACGCCACCGAACAGCGACGCTGGAATAGCCCGGCACTAAGCTTTAGCCCCAGTCTTGCCATGCTGTTGAATACCCCCCGTACAACCGCCGTTGAATTGCACTTAGAGCGTGATTTTGAATATGGAATTTATGTTGTAGGCGGCCAAATAGAAACGCTTGATAAAACGATTCGAGCACACCAATTGCTTAGCTTGGGTAGCAATCATCACCACCTTATTTTGGAGTTAGGGGCAGACACAGAAGTATTGTTGTTAGGCGGTGAAGCATTTGAACAACCAGTCAAAATGTGGTGGAATTTTGTTAGTGCCTCACAGCAGCGCGTTGAACAAGCCCAAAAAGATTGGGATGCGGGTCATGAGCGGTTTGGAAGAGTTGCTCATTACCAAACGAAAAAAGGTAACTAATGGGAATTGTCAGTTTCGTCAGTAGGATCACCCGCCGCTTAGGTTTGTGGTTTCTTGCCGCAGGAATAACACTTGCGGTTATGTTCACCGCAGTGTTGATTTATAAACTCACCGTGTTTGAACCAGAGCCTCCGGTCGCTGCTAACTGTCAATCGTTACAGCTCATAACAACCGCTGACACAGCTGCAGAGATTCATGTTTATGATTGTCAGCGCGGCAATTCAGGAAACAGCTGGCAAGGGTTTGAAGTTTGGTTATTTGAGCCCAGCGCCAATGATTGGCTGCGAATTGCAACTGCAGAACAAGGTCCTTGTTTAACAGTTGCCTGGCAGCGCAACGGCGAGTTAGCTATTCACCATGGCCACAGTCGTGGCGCACTAAATATTGCGAAGGCTTCGGTGATTTACGATGACGCTAATGGCCGACCAGCGACCATTAGCGTCACGACAGAACGCGAAGAAAAAGAGTGTCCTCTATAACTAACTAAGCCAATTAACCGAGCTTCATCACCCACTTTAATGGCAAACGCTTCATCAAAAAACCGATAAATGCCCATGGCCAAGTCGGCACATACGCCTGTACGGGCTCTTTCTCTATCGCTTTTACAAGCAAACGGCAGCCGGTTTCGGTATCAATCATAAATGGGGTGTTCTTCACCTTCTCATTGATTTCTGAACGAATATATCCGGGTAATATGGCACTCACTTTAATTGGCGAGCGTGATTTAATTAAATCAGCACGAATGCCCTCGGTTAACGCCAATAAGCCGGCTTTTGTCGCCGCGTAAACCGTCATAGCTCGTGGCATTCCGCGTAGTGCGCTAATTGAACTAATGGTCACCAAATGCCCGCTATTTTGTTCACGGAAGATTTCAAGTGCAGCCTCACATTGCGCTAATGCCGCCACAAAGTTGGTTTGTGCCGTTTGCACGTTGGCGTAAAAATACCCAGTACCCAGCGATGCGCCTTTGCCCATTCCAGCATTCACAATCACCCGATCGATACTGCCAAACTCTTCCTTAAACGCTTTAAATACAGCAAACACATCGTCGTGCTGATTCACGTCTAGCGCTTTAACGCTGACTTTAATTTCGGGGTAACGCTGCTCTAACTCTTGCTTCAACGCCTCAAGGCGCTCAGTACGACGCGCACATAATGCTAGGTTACGACCATGTTTGGCGAATTCTCGAGCCATCCCCTCGCCTAAACCAGAACTTGCGCCGGTTATCAGAATTGTTTTGCGCATGAATTATCCTTATTTGATTAGTTTACGGGCTCGCCAATGCAGATAATGCACTAAGAACCAGAAATTTTTAAACGCCGGGTTGCGGGTTTGTTTGTGGTGGTAGCGGAAGTAAATTTGCTGCGCGATCACACTTAAACGAAATAACCCAAACACCTCATAGAACCGAAAATCTTTGACGTCGACGCCCATCTTGTCGCAGTAGTATTCAATGACCTGTTGGCGCGTCAACATGCCTGGCAAGTGCGTTGGCTGACGTCGGGTTGAACGTGCAATACGGTCATCATCCGCTTGAATCCAATAGGCAAGGCTATTCCCTAAATCCATTAGAGGATTACCTAAAGTCGCCAATTCCCAGTCGAGCACGCCAATGATCTTGGTTGGATCATCGATATCCAGCACAAGATTATCGAAGCGAAAATCATTATGGGTCATACAAATGGTTTCATGTTTCGGCATATTCGCTGCCAACCATTGCATCAACTTTTTACCCGACGGGACATTCCATGTTTTCGCTTTTTTGTAACGCTCACTCCAACCGAGAACTTGGCGTTCGGTATAGCCTGCGCCCTTGGCTAAATCACTTAAGCCCGCCGCTTCAATATCCACTTGATGCAGCTCAATTAGTACATCCAAGGCGTTCAAGCATAGCTGACGGGTTTGCGCCTCGCTTAACTGCAGTTCGCGCGGCATGTTTTTACGCGGGATAATTCCAGCGACCCGATCCATTACATAGAACTCGTCGCCAATAACGCGAGTATCGTCGGTATACACCCGCATTTCCGGAACATAGGGGAATACCGGTTTCAACGCTTTTTGTAGTCGATACTCGCGGCCCATATCGTGTGCTGATTTAGCCTTTGTGCCTGCTGGTGGCCGACGCAAAATGAGATCTGCATTATCGAACTGAAGTCGATAGGTCCAGTTCGAAGCTCCGCCACTATATTGAGTTACGTGCATTGGTCCAGAAAGCTCTGGTAACTGCTCTCGTAACCAATCACTCAATGGTTGCTCTGGTAGTTCTTCGCCTGCGCGAACGGAGGTTGCTTTATCTTCTAGCTTGTTATCGGTCACTTAAGCCTCCCGATACTTGGCGAGCTCAACTTTCGCGATGGTGGTACGATGCACCGCGTCAGGGCCATCAGCAATACGCAATGCGCGCGCCATCGCAAACAACGCCGTAAGTGGCGTGTCGTGACTCATACCTGCGCCGCCGTATATCTGAATAGCTTCATCGACAACCTGTTGTAAGACGTTTGGTGCTGCCACTTTAATGGCTGAAATCTCAGCAAGTGCTTTCATGGCGCCAACTTGATCAATTTTCCACGCCGCATAGAAGGTTAATAAGCGGGCCTGATCAATGGCGATACGCATATCAGCAACACGCTCGAGATTGCCATTCAATTGCAACAACGGCTTGCCAAAACCAATACGTTCTTGCCCGCGACGAATAAACAACTGCAACGCTTTCTCAGCAGCACCTAAAGCGCGCATACAGTGGTGAATGCGTCCTGGTCCCAATCGCCCCTGCGCAATTTTAAAGCCATCACCAAGCTGACCAATCACGTTTGCCTTTGGTACGCGAACATTTTCAAATAGAACTTCGCCATGCCCGTACGGCGCATCATACTCACCAAACGCTGGCAACATACGTTCAACGGTCACACCATCAGAATCAAGCGGCACCAACACCATTGAGTGACGTTGATGCTTCGGCGCATCCGGATTGGTTAAGCCCATCACTATGGCAAACTTAGCATGCGGATGACCGAGTCCAGTTGACCACCACTTGCGCCCGTTAATAACGACTTCATCGCCATCTGCAACAATACTCGCCTGCATATTGGTGGCATCGGAGGAAGCCACATCAGGTTCGGTCATACAAAATACTGAGCGGATTTCACCGTTTAATAGAGGCGTTAACCACTGTTTTTTCTGGGCATCGTTGCCGAAGTGATAAAGCACTTCCATATTGCCTGTGTCCGGCGCATTGCAATTAAAAACTTCAGGTGCAAGTAAGCTATGGCCCATGACCTCTGCCAACGGCGCGTATTCTAATGTGGTCAACCCAGCACCCAACTCGGCATCGGGTAAAAATAGATTCCACAGTCCGGCTTGTTTGGCTTTCGCTTTTAACTCTTCAACAATAGGAGCAACTTGCCAGTGCCGCCAATTCGCATCAGGGTTCAAGCGGCGATTTTCTTTATGATAATTCGCTTCAATCGGTTCAATGTGTTCTTGCATGAACGCGATCAAGCGTTTGCGATAATTGAGAGTCTTTTCACTTGGCGTAAAATCCATAGGGTTGCCCTGCTGATTTAGAAATAAATTATTATTTAAACGACTGTTTGAATGATTGTAGTGAGTCGGCGAGAAAATAAAAGTGTTTATATCGTGTTTAATGATCGTTGTGCCGTAGCTGGCAGTCGCTCAGCTAAGAAATCAATAAATACACGTACTGCCGGTAATAATCCGCGGCGATAGGGATAAACCATATGCATAATGCCAATCGGTAATGACCAATCTGGCAATACAGGTTCCAGTAATCCGTCTTGTAACGCTTGCTCACAGAGGTAATTTGGTAATGAGACGATACCCAAGCCTTCAATTGCAGCCTCACGTAACACGATCATATCGTCAGTAATGAGTCGTGGACGAAAGCTCACGGTTAGTTTTTCACTGGTTTTTGACGTGAGGTCATAGCGATACCGACCACTGGTGTAATGTAAACTCAGGTGCGGATAATGAACAAGATCGAGCGGATGTCGCAATGGTTTATCGACACGAGCAACGTCGCCGCGATTGGGGCTGCGATACAACGTACCCGGCGAATCAGCAAGCGGACGTGCTATGAGTGACGAGTCTTCAATAAATGGACGTACACGCAAGGCCACATCAATGCCTTCATCAATAAGATTTACTGGCCGATTGGTTACCATTAAATTAATACGCACCTCGGGATAAAGCGCCATGAATTCCGGAAGCAATGTGACCAACATGCTTTGGCTAATGGCATAAGGCGAACTCACGTGAATCTCGCCCCTCGGTGTTTCTTGTACCATTTGTGTGACTTGCTGCGCAGCTTCTGCCGCTGCGACAAGCGTTTCACAATGCACGAGAAAAGCTTGTCCGATATCGGTGAGCTTTAAACCACGCGTGCTGCGATGAAGCAAACGGACACCTTGCTCGTCTTCAAGTTCTGTTAGGCGCCGGCTTACCGTCGATTTCGGCATATTGAGTTCGCGCGCTCCTGCACTGATGCTGCCTGCAGCAACAACTCGCGCAAAAATAAGGTAATTCGTTAAGTCAGGAATCGCCATAGCAGTTAATCCTCTCACGCTATTAACCTTCGTTCCATTTTTGGAACACTTATTCCCAATATAACCATCTACCGCCATAAATGGAACATATTTAAACTTACTTCATTGAGTAATAAACCACAGCGCACATTTAATTGAGAGGTTTCTATGAAAATTTTGCATATTGATTCTGGTATCTTTGTTGAACAATCCGTTAGCCGTAAAATTAGTCGCGACATCGTTGCGCATCTGACCAAACAACAACAAGCCGATGTCATCCATCGTGATTTGGTTGTAAATCCGGTACCACATCTTGACGCCGAAACACTGTTAGCGAGCGAAAATCCGCTGAGCGATGAGTTGATTGCTGAAGTTCAAGCTGCTGAGGTTTTAGTCATCGGCGCACCAATGTACAACTTCACTATTCCAACGCAATTGAAAGCATGGCTCGACCGCGTACTCAAGGCAGGCGTTACGTTTAAATATACCGAGCAAGGCCCTCAAGGATTATTAAAAGGTAAAACTGCTTACATCGCATCAGGTCGAGGCGGTATCTACAGCAAAGGTGATGCGGCAGCGCTTGATCATCAAGAAAGCTACTTACGCAATGCGCTGGCATTCATCGGCATCACCGATGTTCATGTAATTCGTGCAGAAGGCGTTAATTTGGGTGATGAGCCTCGTCAGCAAGCGCTAGCTGCTGCTGAAGAAGCAGTAGCAGAACTATAAGCTCGGCTTTTAAACGCGGTTTTACGACCTCCCCCGATTGGTCGTGATTAGCGCACCATCTTTGGTGCGCTTTTTTTATTCACTATGCGCTAAGTATCGTAATAGCGCGGCTTGTCTCTCGACAGTTCCCTGTCGTAATGCCGACTCATAAAGTACGACAGAAGCTGAACACAATAGTTTTTCTTCCGTCTTATACTGCTCAGGTGTCCCCAACACTTCCGGATAGCGCGGATAATCACGCGCAATTGAATCCATCATATTCTGCACTAATACTTGGGTACTTCCCATTTTTACCCGATAATCTGGCTGCAAGTCGGTTTGCTCAATAACTTGTTCGATAGCGCGTTGATGCGCACTGTATAAATTGGTAGGTAGAACCGTCACTAAGGAGAGTGAGTTCTCAAACCAATGTGGATACAAATACTGCACACACTGCTGTGGATTGGTAAAGTTCAGAAAATTAAGGTTATCAACCACCGTTTGCCAATAGTTTACTAAGGCATTATCAGGGGCTTGCTGCAGATGTTCAGGCTGCCAAGTATTATGTAACTGCGGTATGGCATTACTTGCGGCAAAGCGATCACTCGAAACCACGTCATCAACAACGCGTGAAGCAATTAACTCTAACTGACCCGGATACCACATGCTTGCGCCATCGACGCCTACCGCCTGACGAATAAATTGTTCAGAGACACCATGTTGACGATAGATTCGCTTAAATTCATCGTTTAGTTGGGCCGGGTTATCAATTGATGATGATGGCAGTGATGCACTATGGAAACCAAGAATTCCGCGTTTGCTCAGGTAACGATTTTTGCCACCCATAAAGGCGAGTGTACAGGCACTAGAACATTCACTCGCCACATAGGTATCTAATTGTTGCTTCTGTATAAACTCGTACAGTTGCACCGCTTCGCTGACTCGTCCACCTTTTGAATTAAGATGGATGACCTCAACTGCAGGATACCTACCTACTACCTCTCGAACACTCGCTGTCGTTCCAAACGGTATAAATCCAATAAGCTCTAACTCCTTGCCTGCATTTAAAACTCGTAATTCGAAGGTGCCAACAGCATCGCCATTCGACATTAAATCAACACCTTCTTGAAACTGAGGTATACCAATTTCAGTGAAATCTAGTACAGCGCGAATTGCCGCAAGTACCACCATAATTTTGACAACATTGGCCCAAATTAGTCGACCACCTTCAGATGTATGATACTTCGCTGAACGCCAAATACCGACAAGCTGCCAAACTGTTAACGGTACGATGAGACTGCAAAGTACAACAAGAATACTGCCAAACAAACTTGAACTAACGGCAAAAGAACTTACGAATTGATTTGTCAGAGCGACAATAATAGATACAGCAACGGTTAACCCAACACCGACAATCCAGTACGCAAAACCGAGCGAGTAATCACCACGCCAGTGCTTTAGAATAATGTTCTTTAGGGCCATGAGCATAGCTTATGCGAGTTCCTGTGACGAATTCATGTGCTTAAAAGCGCGGATCATTTTCACACGGAATACCATTTTTATTGTCATCGAGATAGGTGCCGGGACAGAACTCTAAAAAGAATTCAGCTTCGGCTCGTGACTTCATCTGTGGACAATATAAGCGCCCATCGCAGTGAAACTCAGGCTTCTTCTGAACAACTTTGCCATGAACCGTTTGCACAAAATAGCTCATGAGCCCGCCACGGTTTTCCGCGGCAGGTTTCTGTTCTTCGAAGTAATTCCATACAGCAAGAATTAGCGCAGCAATTAGTATTATTTTTTTCATGGGGAGTACCTGATTAATAACATAGTTAATAACACTCACACCACATTTGTTATGAATAAATCGTAGACAATAGATTCAAATATTACAATTTTATAATGCTAATAGTTATTTTTTAATATTTAACGCGTATGTCATATCAAACGTTATAGATCACGTTCGAAATCGAATGACATTAACTAATATGCCACCAATAATTAGACTTGCGGCAATGATGAAGCGCCAACTAAGCTGCTCATCGGCAACGACTATGCCCCCAGCTGTTGCTATAAGAGGGACACTAAGTTGTCCAATTGCTGCGGTACTAACCTGAATACGCGGCAATACCAGATACCAAACTGCATACCCCAAACCTGAAGTGACTGCCCCCGATAAAATTGCCAGCGCAATGCCTTTCGCAGAGAGCAGTGAATTGGGAAGCAACCATATCAGCGCTAGCGAAACTAACGCGATCGCTCGGGTAAAATTATAGGTGGTGTCAATTAATGGTGTGGCACTTCCGCGCCCGTGCAACGAATAGAGACCCCAAGCGCTCCCTGCGGTAATCATCAGCAATACCGATATCCACGATTCGGGCAGTTGTAAGCTCGGTGCAACCAAATAACCCAAACCAATAAGTGCAATTGCGCTACCTAACCATTCCCGGAATTTTACCCGAGCACCTTGAGCAAGGTTTACCCCAAACATTGATAACTGCACGGCAGCAAACAGCACCAGTGCACCAAACCCAGTTTCTAGAACCATATACGCGTACGAAAAGGCGATGACATAGATTGATAACGTTAAAGCACCCCACCAACTTCCTTTTACGGAATGGCCTTGCGATTTTGGTACGTTGCGGCGTAAAAAAGAAAGCAATAACCACAACGCAATAGCACCACTGACAATGCGTAGCCAAATAAACGAAGCAGGGTCTATCGTATTATCAAGTAACGCATAGCGAGTGATAATAGAATTCCCCGCAAACGCGAACAACGCAATGATAAAGAGTATGGCTGTCTTCATGGGTGATTGTCCGTTGGGTGATCGTGATACATACAAAAAAGCCGCTCAAAAGAGCGGCTTTTAGCATGACTGAACTGGTGGCTATTACCAACCAGTTTTTTCACGCAACGCTTTACCGATATCGGCTAAGCTACGTACGGTTTTAACACCAGCAGCTTCAAGCGCAGCAAATTTCTCGTCAGCAGTACCTTTACCACCAGAGATAATCGCACCGGCGTGGCCCATACGCTTACCTGGAGGAGCAGTAACACCTGCAATGTAAGAAACAACTGGCTTGGTGACGTTGTGCTTGATGTACTCTGCAGCTTCTTCTTCTGCAGTACCACCAATTTCACCAATCATCACGATCGCTTCAGTTGCTGGATCTTTCTCGAACATTTCAAGAATATCGATGAAGTTAGAACCAGGAATTGGGTCACCACCGATACCAACACAGGTAGACTGACCGAAACCTTCGTCAGTGGTTTGCTTCACGGCTTCATAAGTCAATGTACCTGAACGCGATACGATACCTACTTTACCTGCTTTGTGAATGTGACCTGGCATGATACCAATCTTACACTGATCAGGCGTGATAACACCTGGGCAGTTTGGACCGATCATACGCACGCCTTTGTGCGTCAAGTATTCTTTCACATAAAGCATATCCAACGTTGGGATACCTTCAGTGATACATACGATTAGCTCGATACCAGCGTCTGCAGCTTCAATGATTGAATCTTTACAGAATGGCGCAGGTACATAGATAACTGATGCTGTTGCGCCAGTTGCTTCTACGGCTTCACGTACAGTGTTGAATACTGGTAAACCAAGGTGCGTTTGACCGCCTTTACCTGGAGTTACACCACCAACCATTTGCGTACCGTAAGCAATTGCTTGCTCAGAGTGGAAAGTACCCTGGCCGCCAGTGAAACCCTGGCAGATAACTTTGGTATTTTTATCGATCAAGATAGACATTATTGACCTCCTGCCGCAGCAACCACTTTATCAGCAGCGTCAGACAAACTTTCTGCTGCGATAATGTTCAGGCCACTTTCTGCTAATTTCTGACGACCCAATTCTGCGTTGTTACCTTCAAGGCGCACAACAACAGGAACTTTCACGCCAACTTCTTCAACGGCGCCCATGATACCTTCAGCGATCATGTCGCAACGAACGATACCACCGAAAATGTTCACCAATACGGCTTTAACAGCGCTGTCAGACAGGATGATTTTGAATGCTTCAGTAACACGCTCTTTCGTTGCGCCGCCACCAACATCCAAGAAGTTTGCTGGTTGACCGCCAGCAAGCTTAACGATGTCCATCGTACCCATCGCCAAACCAGCACCGTTCACCATACAGCCAATGTTACCGTCAAGCGCTACGTAGTTCAGTTCCCACTTAGCCGCTTGTGCTTCACGCTCGTCTTCTTGCGAAGGATCGTGCATTTCACGGATTTTAGGCTGGCGATACAGTGCGTTGCTGTCGATATTGATTTTACCGTCTAAGCAATGCAAGTTGCCTTGATCAGTAATAACCAACGGGTTGATTTCTAACAATGCGAAATCGTACTGTTCGAACATTTTCGCTAAGCCCAAGAAGATTTTAGTGAACTGCTTCACTTGCTCTGGGTTTAAGCCTAATTTGAAACCAAGTTCACGACCTTGGTATGGCTGTGCGCCAACCGTTGGATCAATGATTGCTTTCAAGATTTTTTCTGGGGTTTCTTCGGCAACTTTCTCGATTTCAACACCACCTTCGGTTGACGCCATGAACACGATTTTACGTGTCGCACGGTCAACAACTGCGCCTAAGTACAGTTCTGAAGCGATATCAGTCAAGCTTTCTACCAAAATTTTAGCAACCGGCTGACCGTTTGCGTCTGTTTGGTAAGTCACCAAGTTTTTACCTAACCAATTGCTCGCAAATGCGTGCACTTCGTCGTGGCTAGATACTAATTTTACACCGCCCGCTTTACCGCGGCCGCCCGCGTGTACTTGAGCTTTAACAACCCAACGATCACCGCCGATTTTTTTGGCAGCTTCAACGGCTTCGTCTGCAGTGTCTACTGCATAGCCTTCAGATACTGGCAAACCGAACTCTTTAAAGAGTTGTTTAGCCTGATACTCATGCAAGTTCATGATGATCTTCCGATTCGTTTGAACAACAAAAGCAGCGTCATGCTGCTTACCCGAAAATTCGCGCGTATTTTACAGTTTCGCGCGGAAAAAATACAGCCGCTGCTTCAATTGACACGCAATTGCAACACAGCGGCTGTGCATTATGTTATAGGTCCAACAACAAACGTTGTGGATCTTCTAACAACTCTTTGATGGTTACTAAGAAACCAACAGATTCTTTACCGTCAATGATGCGGTGGTCATACGACAACGCTAAGTACATCATCGGTAAAATTTCGACTTTACCGTCAACCGCCATTGGGCGATCTTGAATTTTGTGCATGCCCAAGATAGCGCTTTGTGGTGGGTTCAGAATTGGCGTCGACAACAGTGAACCGAATACACCACCGTTGGTGATGGTGAAGTTACCACCTTGCATATCTTCCATGGTCAACTTACCGTCACGACCTTTAATCGCTAGGTCACGGATACCATTTTCGATGTCAGCAATGCTCATCTTATCGGTGTCACGCAATACTGGGGTTACCAAACCGCGTGGTGTTGATACCGCAATGCTGATATCAAAGTAGTTGTGATACACAATATCGTCACCGTCAATTGACGCATTCACTTCAGGGAAGCGCTTCAATGCTTCAGTTACCGCTTTCACATAGAAGCCCATGAAACCTAAACGCGTATCGTGACGCTTTTCAAATTCGTCTTTGTACTTCGAACGCAAGTCCATGATTGGCTTCATGTTCACTTCGTTGAACGTGGTCAACATGGCTGTCGCGTTTTTCGCTTCGAGCAAACGTTTCGCAATGGTTTTACGCAAACGTGTCATTGGCACACGTTTCTGATCGCGGTCACCGGCAGCTGGTGCTGGTGCGCTTGCTGTTTTTGCTGGCTCAGCTTTCTTCGACGCGCCTTCTTTCAAATGCTTCTCAACATCTTCTTTGGTGACGCGACCGCCTTTACCGGTGCCTTTAACATCCGACACTTTCAAGTTATTTTCAGCCAACATACGGCGTACCGCTGGGCCTGCCACTTCGCTATCACCTTCGTCAGCTGACTCTTCTTTGCTTTCGCTTGATGATTCTTTTGCTGAATCGCTTGCCCCTGCTGAAGCGCCGGCTTCAACAATACCAATCACATCGTCAGCACCAACAGTAGCACCTTCTTCTTGCTTAATTTCCGCTAGCACGCCGTCAGCTGGAGCAACCACTTCCAACACCACTTTGTCGGTTTCAATATCAACCAAGTTTTGGTCGCGCGTTACCGCTTCGCCTGCTTTAACGTGCCAAGTTGCGATTGTTGCGTCGGCAACCGACTCTGGTAACTGAGGTACTTTCACTTCAAGCTTTTCGCCTGAGCCAGAAGCTTTTTTGTCAGCTGGTTTATCGGCTTTCTTCTCTGCTTTCTTGTCATCAGCCTTTGCTTCAGACTTGTCAGCTGCAGCGCCGTCGCCTTCTTCCAGCTTACCAATCACTTCTTCAGCACCGACAGTAGCGCCTTCTTCAGCGATGATTTCACCGATTACGCCATCAGCAGGTGCAACCACTTCCAACACCACTTTGTCGGTTTCGATATCGACCAGATTCTGATCGCGCGATACTTTGTCACCTGGCTTCACGTGCCAAGTAGCAACTGTTGCATCAGCAACAGATTCAGGGAGTTGTGGAACTTTAATATCAATAGCCATGGTCAATTGTCACCTATTTAATGGTTAGCGCGTCATCGACTAATTTTTGTTGCTGTTTGTTGTGCTCAGATAAGTAACCTACCGCTGGTGCCGCCGAAGCTTCACGTCCTGCGTAAGTTAACTCTGCGCCCTTTGGAATTGCCGCTCGGAAATTGTGCTGGCTGCTATACCATGCACCTTGGTTTTGCGGTTCTTCCTGACACCAAACAAAATCTTTCACATGCTGATAATCTTTCATGATCTCAGCCACTTCTTCAGCAGGGAACGGATACAATTGCTCGATACGAATAATTGCGACGTCTTCCTGCTCACGCTTACGGCGCTCTTGGAGTAAATCGAAGTAGACTTTACCCGAACAGATTACCACGCGTTTTACTTTCTTCGGCGCTAAAGAATCGATTTCACCAATCGCATTCTGGAACACGCCAGTTGTTAATTCATCTAACTCAGAAATCGCCAAAGGATGACGTAACAATGATTTTGGCGTCATTACAATTAGCGGACGGCGAACCGGACGCAAATGCTGACGACGAATCATGTGGAATACCTGAGCTGGTGTAGTTGGTACACACACCGACCAGTTGTGGTCTGCAGACAGCTGCAAGAAGCGTTCAAGACGCGCTGAGCTGTGCTCTGGCCCTTGACCTTCGTAACCGTGTGGCAACAACAACGTCAGACCACATAACCGACCCCACTTCTGTTCACCAGAACTTAAGAACTGGTCAATCACCACTTGCGCACCGTTGGCAAAATCACCGAACTGCGCTTCCCACATCACCATTGTTTTCGGCTCTGCAGTGGCGTACCCGTATTCAAATGCAACAACCGCTGCTTCTGACAATACTGAGTCGTAAATTTCAATTTGGCCTTGGCCATCGCGAATGTTGTTCAACGGCATGTAGGTGCTTGCATCTTTCTGGTTATGCAATACCGCATGGCGATGGAAGAACGTACCACGACCGCTATCTTGGCCAGTCAAACGAATATGAACACCTTGGTCAACCAAAGTGGCATAGGCAAGGTTCTCAGCGAAGCCCCAATCAGCCGGCTTTTCACCTTTCGCCATTTTCATGCGTTCTTCATAAACTTTCTGTACGCGTGAGTGCAACTTGTGCTCTTTCGGCACAGTACTCATCGCTTTACCAAGCTTTTCAATTTGTTGCTTGCTGATCTTGGCGTCGTAATCGACATCCCACTCTTGGCCAATATAAGGTGACCAATCAGACGAGTGGCTCTTCATTTCACGCCATTCATCAACAACAATCTCGCCTTTATCTAAAGCGTCACGATAATCGCCAACGAGGCTCTCGGTCACGTCACCATCAATCACGCCAGCCTTCTCAAGACGCTCAGCATAAATGGCACGTGCTACTGGATGTTTCTTCACCTTGGTGTACATCACTGGTTGCGTTGCGCTTGGCTCATCAGCTTCGTTGTGACCATGACGACGGTAACAAACGAGGTCAATCATCACATCGCGCTTAAACGTGTTACGGAAATCAAGCGCAAGCTGAGTCACAAATACAACAGCTTCAGGATCATCGGCATTCACATGGAAAATCGGTGCCTGAACCATTTTCGCAATATCAGTACAGTATTGCGTTGAACGAGTATCTTCACGCTTCGATGTGGTGAAACCAACTTGGTTATTCACAACAATACGAATTGAGCCGCCCACTTGGTAAGCACGGGTTTGTGACATGTTGAAGGTTTCTTGAACAATGCCTTGCCCGGCAATCGCCGAGTCACCGTGAATGGTAATCGGTAAAACTTTCGCACCCGTTTTGTCACCCAAACGGTCCATACGCGCACGTACAGAGCCCATCACGACTGGGTTAACAATTTCAAGGTGCGAAGGGTTAAACGCTAATGCGAGGTGAACATCGCCACCTGGCGTAGCAAAGTCAGATGAGAAGCCCGAGTGGTACTTCACGTCACCTGAACCTTTGTTATTCGAATGTTTGCCGGCAAATTCGTCGAATAGGTCTTGTGGCTTCTTACCAAGTACGTTCACGAGAACGTTTAAACGGCCACGGTGCGCCATACCAATCACGACTTCTTTACTGCCTTGCTCACCCGCACGGCTGATTAACGCTTTCAACATAGGAATCAGGCTATCACCACCTTCCAATGAGAATCGCTTCGCACCTGGGAATTTTGAGCCGAGATATTTCTCGAGGCCATCGGCTGCAACAAGCTCTTTTAAAATGCGCTGCTGCTGCTCTTTAGCAAACTCTGGACGACCACGAACGCCTTCGAGGCGTTGCTGAATCCAACGTTTTTCTTCGGTAGAAACAATATGCATATACTCGGCGCCAATCGGACCGCAGTAGATATTGTTCAGTACTTCGTAAATTTCGCCCAGCTTCATGGTCTCTTGACCAACAGCTAATGAGCCCACGTTAAACTCTTTATCGAAATCATCTTTCGATAAGTCGTGGTGCTCTAACGCCAAATCTGGAACTGACTCTTGCTTCCATAAATCGAGTGGATCAAGATTCGCATGCTGATGACCACGGAAACGATAAGCATTGATCAGCTGCAGCACTTTCACTTGCTTCTGATCTGGAGCGCCCGCTGTCACCGTACCGGCTTGCTTAAGCTTATTCTTTGCAAGCGAACGGAATTGTTCACGAACCGCACTATGCTTCGTATCAATACCAGCGCCATCACGCGGCAATTGATCAAAGAATTTGCGCCACTCATCACTAACCGCCGTCGGATCGTCGAGATACAACTCGAACAATTCCTCGACATAGGCCATGTTACCACCAGCCAGGTGGGAGGATTCTAGCCAGGCTTGCATTACGCCATCTTGCATCGCTGTTCCTTCACACTCGTTTTATAAAAAAATAGCCATCCAAGCTGGATGGCTATTTCGATACAGCTCGGCCACTACTATAGCAAATCTGCGCAATTTAATTAAATTGCGCGATTCAATAGCATGGATTTGATGTTACCAATAGCCTTCGTTGGGTTCAGACCTTTCGGGCATACGTTGACGCAGTTCATGATGCCGTGGCAACGGAATACACTAAATGCATCGTCAAGCTCATTTAAACGCTCTTCGGTTGCCGTATCACGGCTGTCAATTAAGAAGCGATAAGCGTTCAACAAGCCCGCTGGCCCGATAAATTTGTCTGGATTCCACCAGAACGAAGGACATGACGTTGAACAGCATGCACATAAAATACATTCGTACAGACCATCCAACTTCGCCCGATCTTCAACTGACTGTAAACGCTCACGCGCTGGTGGCGTTTTGTCATCGTTAATCAGATACGGTTTAATTTTCTCGTACTGCGTATAGAACTGACTCATGTCGACAATCAGGTCACGGATAACCGGTAATCCTGGCAACGGGCGAATCACAATCTTCTTATCACCGCCCTTCAGCGCTGACAATGGCGTGATACACGCTAAACCATTTTTGCCGTTCATGTTCAAACCGTCAGAACCACACACACCTTCACGGCATGAGCGACGGAACGCCAACGTTGGATCTTGCTCTTTTAACAACAACAGCAAGTCGAGCACCATCATGTCACGATTTTTCTCCACCTCTACGGTGTAGTCTTTCATGTACGGTGCGTTATCAACGTCTGGGTTGTAACGATAAACTGAAATATTCAACTTCTTCATCGTTGTCACCTAACCTTAGTAAGTCCGCGCTTTCGGCGGGAATGCTTCACGCAGTTTTGGCTGCATATTCACTTCGCGCTTCACAATCGATTCGTCTTGTGGACGATAAACGGTGTGCACCAACCAGTTGTCGTCATCGCGATCTGGGAAATCTGCACGGCTGTGAGCACCACGGCTTTCAGTACGGAAGTTTGCTGCTACTGCGGTTGAGTAAGCTGTTTCCATTAAGTTATCTAACTCCAAGCACTCAATGCGCTGGGTGTTAAATTCTTTACTGGTGTCGTCCAAACGAGCATTTTGTAAACGCTCACGGATTTTCTTCAACTCTTCTAAACCTTCAGCCATTGCTTTACCTTCACGGAATACCGAGAAGTTCAGCTGCATGCACTTCTGCAAGTCTTTCTTGATTTGTACTGGGTCTTCGCCATCTTTGTTGTTTTCCCAACGACGAACGCGCGCCAAAGCGGCTTCAATTTGCTCTTGTGATGCTTCTTTCGCATCACCCAGCGATTTCATTGCATCGGCTAGGTGTAAACCGGTCGCGCGACCGAATACAACCAAGTCTAACAATGAGTTACCGCCAAGACGGTTCGCACCATGTACAGATACACAAGCAATTTCGCCACAAGCAAACAAGCCATGAATTGGGGTTGCATTACCTTTATCATCAATTTGTAATGCCTGACCATTCACGTCAGTTGGAATACCACCCATCATATAGTGACAGGTTGGAATAACTGGAATTGGCTCTTCTGCTGGGTCAACATGAGCAAAGGTTTTCGCTAGGTCACACACGCCCGGTAGGCGGCTTTCTAAAACGTCACGACCTAAGTGGTCAAGTTTCAGTTTCAAGTGCGGACCAAGTGGGCCATCGCAACCACGACCTTCACGAATTTCAGTCATCATTGAACGGGCAACCACGTCACGCGACGCTAGATCTTTCGCGTTTGGCGCATAACGTTCCATGAAGCGCTCACCGTCTTTATTTAAGAGGTAACCACCTTCACCACGGCAACCTTCAGTGACCAAGGTACCCGCTCCGGCGATACCGGTCGGGTGGAACTGCCACATTTCCATATCTTGTACTGGTACGCCAGCACGCAATGCCATACCAACGCCGTCACCAGTATTGATGTGCGCATTGGTGGTTGATGCATAAATACGGCCTGCACCACCAGTTGCTAACACAACTGCTTTGGCTTTCACGTAAAAAATTTCGCCGGTTTCGATATTCAGTGTCGTTACACCAACAATCGCACCTTCATCATTTTTCACTAAATCAAGCGCATACCACTCAGAAAATACGGTGGTTTTGTTCTTTACGTTTTGCTGATAAAGCAAGTGCAACAACGCGTGACCGGTACGGTCGGCTGCTGCCGCTGTACGCGCCGCCTGCTCGCCACCGAATGCTTTCGATTGGCCACCAAATGGACGCTGATAAACTTTTCCATTCTCGAAGCGAGAGAAAGGTAAGCCCATATTCTCAAGTTCTAAGATTGCCTCAGGACCGGTTTTACACATGTACTCGATGGCATCTTGGTCACCGATATAGTCTGAACCTTTCACGGTATCAAACATGTGCCATTCCCAGTTATCCTCGTGCGCGTTGCCTAACGCTACGGTGATACCGCCTTGGGCGGAAACTGTATGAGAACGGGTTGGAAATACTTTCGACATCAGGGCACACGTCATGCCTGACTGCGAGATTTGTAGGGCAGCGCGCATACCTGCGCCACCTGCGCCGATTACAACGGCATCAAATTCGAGTGTTTGTACGCTCACTTAGACACCCTCCACTGGCCACACAACCAATAAACCGGCTAACCAATATACGATTAGTGCGACACATACTGCGTATTGAAGAAAAGCTCGTAAGCCCGTGTTTTTTACGTAGTCAGTCAACACTTGGAAAATACCAATCCAACCGTGAATCAACACAGCTGTTAATGCCAACATGGTGAAGATTTTCATTCCCAAGTGCGCAAATAAATTGGTCCAAGTAGCGTACGTAATGGCTTCTGCTGATACTAGGAAGCTCACCATGAAAATGGTGTACAACGCCATGATGATGGCTGACGCACGGAGCAAGATGAAATCATGGCTACCGGTGCGGCCGAATGTTGAAGCTGCTTTTACCATAACCAAACTCCTGCTAGTACTGAAAGTACGATTGCTAACACGAAAACGATCTGTGCGCTCACTCGACCTGAATCGAGTTCTTCAAAGTAGCCCATGTCCATAAACATGTGGCGAACGCCAGCGAGTAAGTGATAGCCCAATGCTGTCATGATGCCCCAAGCGATGAACTTAGCAATGAAGCCGGTTAACAAACCGTGCACCATGTCGAAGCCTTCAGGTGATTGCAGAGAGATTGCCAATGCCCAAACAAGGAAACCAACGCCACCTAGCATAATGACGCCAGAGATACGGTGGAGAATGGAGCTAATGGCTGCAGCCGGGAAGCTGATAGTGTTTAAGTCTAAATTTACAGGTCTTTGTTTTTTCACGATTGTTGTGCCTTTACGAAAAGCATTGTTAACATGCTCGGAACTTCAAACATCCTCGTCCCGTAGAAATGGTTTAGAGGACCCTGTTAGATCGCCGCCAAAGTATATAAGCCATGGTTATGAATTACAATTCCTTAGCGGCGTCTTTCGCTTAAAAACGTAAATTATTTATCAATAGATCAAGCCAATAAAATCCAGCACTCAATGACAATTCTACCTTAGTCGCATACAACCCAATTCAAGATAGGCGTATAACGTTGGCGCAATTATTTTTTTACGGTGGCTGTCATCCGACTGTCACGTTGTAGCGTAACAATGGCGTGTTAAACTAGCACCTTTAATCGTGAGAATGCTCAGGATTACTGGCTTTTACTTGACGTGAATCAGCAGATTTATTCGGTTTAAACGGCCGTTTGAATTGACATTCACGGTTAAGATCAAGTAAATTCTATCGCCCTTTTAGTGATGAAGCAGACTTAAACAAGGAGATTTCCTTATGGCTGATCGTAAAGCCACCCTGCAGATTGACGGCCAATCCATTGAATTGCCAGTACTATCTGGTACAGCCGGCTATGATGTAATTGACGTGCGTACTTTAGGCAAACATGGTTTTTTCACTTTTGATCCAGGTTTCCTAGCAACTGGCTCATGTGAATCAAAAATCACCTACATTGATGGTGAACAAGGCATCCTTCTGCATCGCGGATATCCAATTGATCAGCTTGCGACTCAAGCGGATTATCTCGAAGTATGTTATATGCTGCTACACGGTGAAGCACCGAACGAAGAAGAATATGCGAAATTCAAGCAAACCATTACCAAGCACACGATGGTACATCAAGGTTTGCATAACTTCTTCAATGGCTTCCGTCGCGATGCACACCCAATGGCTATGTTATGCGCAGTTACTGGTGCATTATCATCGTTCTATCATGACGACCTCGACATTCATGACGAGAAGCAACGTTTACGTAGTGCCTATCGCTTAATTGCTAAGATGCCGACGATTGCGGCAATGGCTTACAAATTCAGTATTGGTCAGCCGTTCGTCTACCCACGTAACGATTTAAGCTACTCAGAGAACTTCTTGAACATGATGTTCTCGGTTCCAGCAGAAGACTATAAAATCAGTCCGACAATTGCCAAAGCAATGGATCGTATTTTCACGTTACATGCTGATCACGAGCAAAATGCTTCAACCTCAACCGTGCGTTTAGCTGGTTCTTCTGGCGCTAACCCATATGCGTGTATCGCAGCTGGTGTTGCATCGTTGTGGGGCCCTGCTCACGGCGGCGCTAACGAAGCGTGCTTACGTATGCTGAAACAAATCGGTAGCGTTGAGAACATTCCTAAATACATCGATAAGGCAAAAGATAAGAACGATCCGTTCCGTCTGATGGGCTTTGGTCACCGTGTTTATAAGAACTTTGACCCACGTGCTACCGTGATGCGTGAAAGTGCGCACGAAGTTCTGAAAGAATTGAACATCAACGACCCATTGTTAGATGTTGCCATGGAACTTGAGCGCATTGCGCTTGAAGACCCATACTTCGTCGAGAAGAAGCTTTATCCGAACGTCGATTTCTATTCAGGCATTATCTTGAAAGCAATCGGTATTCCTACCAACATGTTTACGGTTATCTTCGCATTATCGCGTACCGTTGGTTGGATTTCACACTGGCATGAAATGATGGGCGAAGAGAACCAGAAGATTGGTCGTCCACGTCAGTTGTACACCGGTGAAGCAAAGCGTGATTTTAAACCACTGAAGCGCTAATGCTTCGGTGAAATTCACCACTAATTAGTGAAAAGCACTCTTCGGAGTGCTTTTTTTATTTCTATCTCCCCATAAACTTTTTCTTCTCGTTTTTCATCTAAACACCAGCACCCTTTCAGAAACGCCATAAAACAAAGGCTTAGCCAATTTTTTAATACAACAAAATGAAAATTGGCACGTTCTATGCATAAGTATCGATACCATGTCGTCACAGACAGTTTTTGAAAGATGGGTTCCCGGTGTCGAACGCCGAGCAACCAATAACGAATAACCAATAACGATTAACGCATTAAATCGGGACAAGATGATGAACACGCACACATACACCAATCGCTTTGTTGCAGTCACATTGGCTTCGCTTCTCGCACTTAGTACCAGTGCTTGTAGTGATGCCGGCGCCAGCAACGAAACTCCAGCAACTCAAGAGCAAGCTCAAGTTGCACGCATTCCGGTAGCCACACAAACAGTTGTCGCCGGTGAAATCACCTCGAGCTTTAAATCAACCGCCACGCTTGAAGCACGCGATGAAGCAGATGTGACGAGCAAAGCGACTGGCATTATTGAGTCGATTATGGTTGAAGAAGGCGACTATGTTGTAGCTGGACAAATTCTTGCCCACATGCGTGATGATGAATATCGCATTCAAGTAGCACAAGCACGCGCCGAATTAAACTCGATCAAACAAGAGTTAAAACGCGTCAAAGATATGGCGGAACGCGATATGATCAGTGCGGATGCCTATGACAAGTTGCGTTTTCAAGCCGACATGCTGCAAGCAAAGTACGATATGGCTGCATTGAACTTGGCTGAAACCGAGATTCGCGCCCCAATCAGTGGTTACGTTGCTTATCGCTACGTGAAACCAGGCAACTTAGTTCGCCAATACGAACAACAGAAGTTATTTCACATTGTTGCGTCAGACGTACTGCAAAGTAACGTCTATCTGCCTGAACGTGAATTGCAACGCGTTAAAGTAGGCCAAACTGCTGAATTACAATTAACCGCCTTAAATAATCAGAGTGTCACTGCAACGGTTGCGCGAATTAGTCCCGTGGTTGATACACAGTCCGGTACCTTCAAAGTTGTCTTACACGTGGATAATCAAAACAACAGCTTGAAGCCTGGTATGTTCGCGCACGTCAACCTCAATTATGCGACTCGTCAAAACACCGTCACAGTGCCCCGCTACGCCGTACAAAGCTTAGATAATCAACACAGTGTGTTTACTGTTGATGCTGACGGCGTTGCCCACAAAGTCGATGTACAAATTGGCTTTGAGGACGAAACTCATCTAGAAATTATCAACGGCTTAAGCGTTGGCGATGCAATTGTGATTAGTGGTCAAGCTAACCTTAAAGATGCAGCCCTAGTTGAAGTGATTCGGAGCGAGCAACAATCATGAGTATCGTTAAGTTAGCAGTAAAGCGCCCTGTTACGATTGCGATGCTCACCTTGGCGGTGATGTTATTCGGCTTTGTTTCATTAGGTCGTATTCCAGTTACCCTGCTCCCTGATTTAGCTTACCCGACTTTAACTGTGCGCACCGATTATCCCGGCGGTGCGCCTAGCGAAGTTGAGCAACTTGTCAGTAAACCTATCGAAGAAACACTCGGTACGGTAAAAGGTATTCGTCGTATTGAATCAATTTCCCGTGCTGGCCAAAGCGATGTCTTGCTCGAGTTTAGTTGGGGCACTGACATGGAAATGGCGAGCCTTGATGTGCGTGAAAAACTTGATTGGGTGGAATTACCACTCGATTTAGAAAAGCCAGTTTTGCTTCGCTTTAACCCAAGTGAAGAGCCGGTTTACCGCTTAGCCTTGAGCTTGAATGAAAATGATCAGTCGATTAGCGCCTTAAAGCAATTACGTACCTACGCTGAGGAAGACTTAAAGCGGCATTTAGAGAGCATTGAAGGCGTTGCTTCGGTGCGTTTAGGTGGCGGTTTAGAAGACGAGATTCAAGTATTAGTGAATGAACGTCAAGCCGCCGCATTGCAGATACCCATGACGTTGATTACGCAGCGCTTGCGTGAAGAAAATATCAATTTGTCTGGTGGTCGTATTGAAGCTGATCGTGCTGAGTACTTAGTAAGAACATTAAATCAGTTCAAAAACTTAGAAGACATTCGCTCAATCTACCTCACCACGCGCAATAATCGTCCAATTTTACTAAAAGACATCGCGGTGGTTGAAAACGCCTACAAAGAACGCGACGCCATAAGTCGTGTCGGTGGCATGGAAGCAGTTGAAGTTTCGCTTTACAAAGAAGGTGATGCCAACACTGTTCAAGTATCAAAAGCTATTCAATCACATCTGCAACAGCTGAAAACCGCAAATCTACTCCCTGAGCAATACGCCATTAAACCAATTTATGACCAAGCCGTGTTTATTAGCGCGGCCATTGCAGAAGTTCGTGACGCTGCAATCATTGGCGGTTTGTTAGCGATGGTTATCATTTATCTATTTTTACAACGCGTGTGGCCGACTATTGTCATCAGCTTAGCCATACCAATCTCAATTATTGCCACGTTTAACTTACTCTACGGCTATCAAGTTTCACTCAATATGATGTCGCTGGGTGGTATTGCGTTAGCGGTTGGTATGTTGGTGGATAACGCCATTGTCGTTCTCGAAAATATTGCCCGTCATCAACAACATAGCGATGCTGAACAAGCGGCAGAAGTTGGCACGCGTGAAGTTTCTGGGGCTATTATTGCGTCCACGCTAACCACCATGGCGGTGTTCTTTCCGTTAGTATTTGTTGAAGGTATTGCCGGTCAGCTATTTCGTGATCAAGCCTTGACCGTCACCTTTTCTCTTGCAGCTTCACTACTGGTGGCACTAACACTTATTCCGATGCTATCAAGCCGCAGCCGCAACAAATCAAACGCTGAAATTGAACCTTTTGCATATGCCAAAGGATGGCGGTTTTGGTTAAAGACGCCAATCTACCTTGTATTTCGCTGGATTCCTTTCGCGTTAATTAGCGTATTTGTAGCGATCGCGCGCGTACTTACTAAATTATTTACACTAATTACCACGCCATTATTGAAGTTGTTTAATACCGTCTATCAAACACTTGAAGCTGGCTATCAACGACTCCTCAACGTCGCTCTAAAACGTGCAGGCGTAACCTTGGGTATCATTCTGTTGAGCGCTGCGGCTTGTTACACGCTATTACCACGCCTTCCGGTCGCATTGCTGCCGAATATGGCACAAGGAGAATTTTACGTTGAAGTCGAATTACAGCCCGGCGCAACCATTTATGAAACCGATATGGTGTTAGCTGAGCTTGGTAACGTGATTGCTACGTCTGATGAGCTTAATGCGGCGGTGGACCGTTACTATACCATCGCGGGTACCGGCAGCCTGCTTAATGCAGCGCCGGGTCAAAGTGGTAATCAGTGGGGACGGCTGAATGTGGTCATGGCGGATCACAACATGGCTGCCACTGAAAAAGTACAACAGCAACTGCGGCAGAAAGTGCAATCAATGCCGGGGGTTATGGCAAAATTCGGGACGCCTGAGCTGTTTAGCTTTGCAAGCCCGATTACCATCGAGTTTGTGGGTTACGACCTCGCCTTACTGCAACAAGCAGCGCAACAATTCAGTACAACACTTGAAGAGCATCCGCAATTTACCGACATTCGGGTCAATATGACTGATGGTCAACCTGAACTCGCGGTGTATTTTGATCATGCGAAGCTTAGTCAATACGGCTTAACTAGTGCCGAAGTTTCCGAATTACTAGCGACAAAAATTGGCGGTCGCGTCGCGAGCCAATTTAGTTTGGATGACCGAAAAATTGATATTCTTGTTCGCAGTCAATCCGCTGATCGCAATTCGCTTCGTGACCTGCAGCAAGTGATCATTAACCCGGGTGCGGCGCGGGAAATTACATTACAAGCCGTCGCCGAAGTTGTGCCAGTCGTTGGTCCAAGCGAAATTACCCGAATTGACCAACAGCGCACTGCAATCGTAGAAGCCAACCTAAATTATGGTGACCTTGGCAGTGCAGTTAGCAACGCTCAGCAATTACTCGATGAGACGCAACTTCCTCTCACGATCACGGCTCGCGTCGCTGGACAAAACGAAGATATGCAACGGTCATTTACCTCGTTGCAATTCGCTTTGGTGCTTGCCGTATTTCTGGTGTACCTGGTGATGGCATCGCAGTTTGAATCGCTGCTACATCCATTGTTTATTCTATTTACCGTACCGCTCGCTGGGGCTGGTTCAGTGCTTGGTCTTTATCTCATGGGCACCGAACTGAGCATTATTGTGTTCATTGGTTTAATCATGTTGGCTGGTATTGTTGTGAACAATGCGATTGTTTTGGTCGACCGAATTAACCAATTGCGAGAGGAAGGCATTGAGCGCTACCAAGCTGTTTACACTGCAGCACAACAACGTCTGCGGCCGATTCTTATGACCATGCTCACCACGGTTTTAGGGTTGTTACCATTAGCCATAGGGCTTGGCGAAGGCGCTGAAATTCGCGCACCCATGGCGATTAGTGTTATTGCAGGTTTGTTGTTCTCAACACTGCTGACGCTACTGTTCATTCCATGCTTATATCTCCTTGTGGATCGTAAGTCTGCAGCAACGGGGGTGAAAGTATGAACGCCGCCCAAATAGGATCCGCATTAGCACGCTGGGCGCTACGTCGCCCAGTAACCACTTGCATGATTTTCTTGTCCATGTTGTTACTCGGAGCGATTAGTTCTCGGTTACTTCCGCTGGAGAAATTCCCTGGCATTGAGATTCCGGAAGTTGTTGTTCAAGTTGCTTATCCGAACTCAACACCAGCAGAGATTGAGCGCCTAATCACTCGCCCACTTGAAGAAGCACTCGCAACCTTGAGTAACGTCAGTCGCATGCGTTCAACGTCAACCTCTGACAATGCGCAAGTGCTGTTACAGTTTGAATGGGGCCAAGATATCCGTACCAAGAGCATCGAAGCCCGTGAGAAAGTCGATGCCATTAAGCATTTGCTTCCCGATGACGTCGACCGTGTGGTTGTATTTCAGTTTAACACTGAAGATATGCCTGTATTTCAATTGCGAATAAGTAGTCAACGCGATTTATCGAATGCCTACGACTTGTTGGATAGAAGCCTGCGTAAGCCGATTGAACGCGTCGACGGTGTGTCACGCGTCACATTGTATGGTGTTGATCCGCAGCAAATCGTTATTCGCTTAAATCAGGCATCATTGTTGGCGCATCAATTGAAACCAGCAGAGATTACTGCGGCCTTACAACGTGCGAACTTTTCGTTAACTGCTGGCTTTATTGAGAATGAACATCAACGTATTCTGGTGAATCCAGTGGGCGAATTCCAAAGCGAATACGATATCGGCAATTTTCCTATTCGTCCGGGACTGAAACTTCGTGATATTGCTGAAATTGGCCGCGAGATGCCTCGCAAAGTCGATGGTCGCCACCTCGACCAAAGCTATGCCATTGGTATGGAAGTGTTCAAAGAATCCAATGCCAATTTGGTTGATGTTTCAGCCCGAGTGATGAAAGTCATTGATGAAATACGTCAAGACCCTCAATTTAACGGCATTAACTTGTTCGTGATGGATGATACCGCTAAAGGTGTCACAACCTCTTTGAGCGACTTGGTTAGCGCTGGGTTGCTGGGTGCGTTTTTGTCGTTTTTGGTGCTCTATGCGTTTTTGCGTAACCTCACCACAACGCTCGTCGTGGTGTTGAGTGTACCAATTGCCATTTGTATTGCATTAGGTGGCATGTACTTCCTCGGTTACTCGCTTAACGTTTTATCGCTGATGGGCCTGATGTTAGCTGTCGGTATGCTGGTTGATAACGCCGTAGTTATAACCGAGAGCATTCAACACGAACGTGAGCAAGGTGCAGATGCCGAACAGGCAACCGTTGAAGGTGTTGGGCAAGTATCGTTGGCGGTTGTAGCCGGTACTTTAACCACAGCTATTGTCTTCTTGCCGAATATTTTTGGAAAGAAAACCGACATCACCATCTTTCTCGAACATACCGCAATCGCTATTTGTTTATCGTTATTGGCATCGTTGTTGCTATCGCAAACTCTGGTTCCTTTATTGATTACGAAACTACGCCGTTTTAGTCATAAAAAAGTGAAGCCGCAAAAACCGCCACGTCGCTATCGTAAAGCGTTGGAATGGAGTTGGCGTCACCCAGTTTGGACGGGGTTCTTCGCCGTACTGCTTCTTGCGAGTATTGCGATTCCATTTGCTGGCGTAAGTGGCGATGAAGGGCCTCAAGGCTTCAATGACCGTTTGTTTATTAACTACAACCTTCATACTCAATACAGCCTGGCGGAAGTTGAAGATGAAGTCACTCAACTTGAGAACTACCTGTACGCCAACCAAGAAAGCTTTGATATTGATGCGGTATACAGCTATTACACGCCCGACTATGCCGTCTCAACGTTATTGTTGAAGGAAAACCGAGATGAAAAACTTGCAGATTTGATGGAACGTATTCGCAAAGACATGCCCAACCTATTGCGTAGTGAGCCGAAGTTTGGCTTTGGTGGCGGACGTGATGGTGTGCGAGTGACATTAAGCGGCCAGTCAACCGATGTACTGCAACGCTTAGCTACAGATGTCCTGCCTATGTTGAGTGCTATTGAGGGGCTGACCGATGTTCAAGCGGAATCGGAGACAGGACAGTTTGAACTGATTATAAAAATTGACCGCGAGCGCGTTCACAACTTGGGTTTAAGTTCTGCCGATGTTGCTAAAACGGTGTCGACAGCTTTGCGGGGGCAACGGTTACGATCTTATCGTGGTGACCCGAATGGCGAAATTGATTTGCGCGTTGCCTTTGATAAGGAACTCGAGAATTCGCTACCAGCACTCTATAACTTGCCTATTCTGCAGGCGAACAACAAAATCATCGCACTGCAGGATATCGCAACGTTGGTGAAGCAACCGCGATTGAGTCAAATTCGTCGTACCGACCGACGCACCTCACTTACCATTGATGCGAACCTGAACGAACTGACCATCAATGAAGCGCGCGATAAAATTACTGCAGCACTTAGCCAATTACAGTTGCCACAAGGCTATTTGTGGAGCTTAGATGGCAGTTTTGAGCGGCAACGTGAAAACGAGAGTGTCATGTTAGTGAATACATTGCTCGCCGTTGCACTTATCTACATCGTTATGGCGGCGTTGTTCGAATCGTTACTGCTACCAACCGCAGTAATCACGTCCCTGTTGTTCTCTATTGTCGGCGTATTTTGGGCACTACTGATCACCGGGCAATCGATCACCATTATGGCGATGATTGGTATTCTGATTCTGATGGGTATTGTCGTGAATAATGGTATTGTTCTGGTTGATCGTATCAACCACTTACTTGCCCAAGGTGCGACTTTACAAGAGGCAATTATTGAAGGCAGTGTCAGCCGATTGCGGCCTATTCTCATGACCGTATCGACCACTGTTTTGGGCCTGTTGCCGTTGGCGTTTGGTACCACGCAAATTGGTGGTGATGGCCCGCCCTACGCACCAATGGCAATCGCTATTATTGGTGGTTTGGTGTTTTCGACAGTAACCAGTTTGTTCTTGGTACCTTACGCTTATGCTCGCTTGATTGGTATGCGAGCACGCTGGCACCGTTTGTGTCAGCATGCGCAAGCAAAAGTTAGTCAGTTACTTCCTGGTTAGCACGCGCTAAGTCGGCTGGCGTATCAATGCCAGCCGGCGGTAGAGCAATGGCTTCAGCCACATGAATGCGCTCTCCATACCAAAGCACTCGAAGTTGTTCGAGTGACTCAATTTGCTCCAGCGGGCTTGGCTCCCACTCAATGTAACGCCAGACAAAGCCGGCCCGATAGGCGTAGATGCCAATATGACGGCGATAATCAGCCAACTCACCTAGACGGTTCTGAGTCAGTCCATCACGCTCGTAAGGAATGGGCGCGCGACTAAAATACAAAGCATACCCATTCACATCGGTAACAACTTTTACCGCATGCGGACTTTGTACTTCTTCTAGCGAAGAAATCGGTACCGCCAAGGTCGCCATTTGTGCAAGTTTTTGATTCGCTAGATTATCTGCTACTTGGCGAATGATCTCAGGCGGAATAAACGGCTCATCCCCCTGCACGTTGACCACCACTTGATCATCAGCAATGGCTAAATAATCAATGACTTCAGCAATTCGTTCAGTACCTGAATTGTGGTGCGGCGAGGTCATCATAGCTCGTCCACCAAACGCTTCAACGGCGTCAATGATGCGCTGATCATCGGTGGCGACAATAACTTCAGCAGCACCAGCGGCGGCGGCACGTTCGTAAACACGCTGAATCATGGTTTTATTGCCAATCATCGCCAGTGGTTTACCCGGCAAGCGAGACGATGCGTAACGTGCGGGAATTATGACGGTAAAGCTCATGACGATAGTTGCTCCAACTCTGCGCTGCTAAGCTCACGGGCTTCGTGGCTTAATAGCATCGGAATATCATTGCGAACCGGATACGCGAGCCGCTCACCGCGACACACTAATTCACTTTTATCAGCAACCCAAACTAACTTTCCTTTGCATAAAGGACACGCCAAAATAGCTAAAGTCTTCTCATCAACCGCCATAATTACTCCTTGCATGCTATACCGTGCAGACGCTGCTGTAACTGTTGCCAAAATTCATCACTAAATTCTGCCGAAACCGGCAAATAAAACCAATTCTCTTGCGCAAATGTACGACATTTTGCCGCATCTTTTTCTGTCATCAGTACATTCATTGACGACTCAATGTTCTCAAAATCACCCGCATGAAACGGATGATGATCAGCAAATTCAATGCAACGTTTGAGTGTTAGCTGCTGTTGTTTAAGCGTATCAAAAAATCGTTGCGGATGACCTATACCTGCAATCGCAACACTATCACCGAGAGGTTGATCAACTTCAACGTTATCAATAACTCGCTTCCAGCGTTGCGGTTTAAGGGTAAATGACCAGCCATAGTTTTGCTCAGACAGGCCATTTTGCACCACCAAATCAACCTGTTGTAATCGCACTGCAGGTTCTCGTAATGGCCCAAGCGGCAAGCGCCAGCCGTTACCTAATCCGCGCATGCCATCAACGACAGCAATTTCGATATCGCGCGCCAACCGATAATGCTGTAACCCATCATCACTGAGTATGATATCTGTTGCTGGAAACGTCTGAAGAATTAATTCGATAGCGTGTTGACGATTGGGGCTTACCGCTAGTGGCACGCCAGTTCGTTGAGCCAGTAACTTTGGTTCATCGCCGACGCTCTGTGCTGTTGCTGACGCAGTGACAATTTGTGGGAATGGGCCTTGCGCACCATAGCCGCGCGAGATAATTGCCGGCGAGTAGCCCTGTTGTTTAAGCCACTGCACCAGCGCTTCAGTTACCGGTGTTTTCCCGGTGCCACCGACACTAATATTGCCAACCACTATAACTGGCACCGGCGCTCTATAGCTGGCTAAAATACTAGCTCGATACGCCCAGCGCCGTACCGTACTCATAGCCACGAACAGCGCATGCAGCGGTAATAAAAGAACTAACAACGGATGAAGGCCAGAACGATACCAAGCCCGCTGCCAAAACATGATTACTCGCCCCCGCTAAACTGCAGACTATAAAGCTGGTAATAAGCACCTTGTTTGTCGAGTAATGTCTGATGATCACCACGTTCGAGCACTTTGCCCTCTTCCATCACCAATATTTCATCAGCGTTTTCAATGGTTGAGAGCCGGTGTGCAATGACAATCGAGGTTCGATTTTGCTGTAGCCGACTCAAGGCTTTTTGAATGTGACGTTCAGACTCTGTATCAAGTGCAGATGTCGCCTCATCCAGAATCAAAATTGGCGCATCGCGCAATAACGCACGAGCAATCGCAATACGTTGACGTTGCCCACCAGACAACATCACGCCATTTTCGCCAACCATGGTGTTTAACCCAAGTGGCAAGTTGTCGGTGAACTCGGTAATAAAGGCTTGTTCCGCTACTTCGCGGATACGCTCTGCCGATACTTCACCGCGCGCGCCATAGGCGATATTGTTGGCAATTGTATCGTTAAATAGGGTCACATGTTGCGATACCAAAGCAAACTGACGGCGCAAACATTTCAGTTTGTAATCGTAAATATCCACGTCATCGAGATAAATCTTTCCACTTTGTGGTGCATAAAAGCGGGTAAGTAAGTTCGAAATTGTTGATTTACCACTACCCGAACGACCAACCAAGGCCAATGTTTTGCCTGGTTTCACATCAAAACTGACTTTGTCTAACGCCGGCGACTCTGCCTCGTCATAAGTGAAAGTCACATCTTCAAACCGTATATGCCCGTGTGCACGTTCAACAAGGTAGGTTCCTTTGTTTGGCTCCGCCTTTTCGTCTAACACCTCAAAGATGCTTTGTGCTGCGGCAATTCCACGCTGGAAGTCACTGTTCACCGTCGTGAGCTGCTTGAGCGGGCGAAGCAACATAATCATCGACGTGAGTAATGTCGTAAACGCACCCGCTGATAACTGTTCTAGCATTTCCGGGTAGCTTGCAAGTACTAACACCATCGACAAACTAAACGACGCAATCAACTGAATAACCGAGGTGCTCACGGTTTGTGCGTTAATAAGCTTCATATTCTGGTTGCGGGTGACATTGTTGATGTCTTGAAAGCGCTTGGATTCGCGCTTTTGACCTTCATACATCACCACAACTTTATGGCCATTAAGCATTTGCTCAGCCGTTGTTGTGACGTTACCCATGGCCGTTTGAATACGGCGCGATACTTGACGGAAACGTTTTGAAACCACGGAGACCACTTTGGCAATTAATGGGCCGACAACCAAAAATACCAATGACAATTGCCAACTGATGTAGAACATCAAACCCAACAAACCAACGACAAACGCACCTTCGCGAATCAATACTAAAATAGCGCGTGAACTGGCCTCCGCCACCTGCTGTGTGGTATAGGTGATTTTTGATAATAAGTCACCGGTTGAATGGCGATCATGAAATGACACCGGTAACTTCATCATGTGATCAAATAATTGCTGACGCAGCGTGGTGATCACTCGAAAACCAACCCAGTTCAATAAGTAGGTAGAAATAAAATTGAAGGTACCGCGAGCGATGAACACTAAAGGCACAAAAATAGCGCCATAAATGAGGATGGTAGAATCTTGTTCGGTTAACCCTTCATCGATAAGTGTTTCGATTTGAGAAAAGAAAAATGTATCGACGGCTGCATAGCCAATCATCGCAATAACCGAAAAAATAAATGCCGTACGATACGGCTTTATGTAGCTTAGTAAGCGACGAAAAGTCCGCTTCTTTTGGGCTTCGGTCATATTTTCCAGTATATTTTCAGCGCTCATGCAATTCTTATAAAGTTCAACAATATCTGCATTCTAACCGCTTTCACCAGTGGCTGGCTAGTTATCCGCATCAAACCATGCTCTATTCTTACCAGCCCAAGGCTGATGTACTTGCCATTTATTCTGCGCAAAGGTCACGGTAATTTGGCCTCCGCGGGCGGTATCTAGTAAGGGTATGCTTAATTCTTCAAGCCGCTGTTTCACTTGTTCGGCTACCATGCCGTACGCATTGTTCCGCCCCCGGCTTGCGATTGCGACTTGTGGCGCAACAGACTGTAAGAAATAGCTCTCGCTTGAACTATTGCTGCCATGATGAGGTAATACCAACAGGTCTGCTTGAATGGGTGCAATATGAGCCAGTAAGGCTCGCTCAGCGCGTTTTGTTATATCACCGGGTAATAGAATCGACGTGCCACCAATCATTAATTTCAATACACACGAGTCGTCATTGTAACGATTATTGGTTACTTCTCGTGGATGCAATATCGCCCATGTAACTTGACGCCACTGCCCTGTTTGACCAGCAACGCAGGGTAAGCCATGACCACTACCGTACCATCGCATAGCCGGAAATTGCTCCGAGATAGTCGTAACACCGCCCTCATGATCATTGTCAGTGTGACTCACGAAGCCATAGATAGGTGTAAGTTGATGATGTCGTAAAAATGGCAATATCACCCTTTCCGCCATATTCCCCCCAAGCTCCCAATTCGCCCCGGTATCAACAATCACGGCTTCATCAGCCTGCGCAATGACGATAGCGCTGCCCTGATCAACATCAAGAATATGAAGCCGCACCAAAGTGTTTTGTTGTTGCAACTGATGCGAAATGATCAGTCCAAAGCCAAAAATGGCCGTGCAGCTTAACTTCCAGTACCAGCGCCACGGCCAAACCCACGTGATCAACACCACCACCAAACCGATGATTGGGCCGGTCAGGTGTGCGGGTACCCACTGCCACGTCAACTTAGACAGATAATTCAATAGTGGTTCTGCATAGTTGAGTGGTACCTCAGCAATACGTAATAGTCCAAGCGATATCCCATCGCTACCCAACAACAGCATGAGCAAACCGAGCAAACTGAGTGGCAACACCCAAAACGTAACTAGCGGCACAACAACAAGATTCGTAAGCGGAGCCAGTAGTGGTAAACCATCAAACCACATTGCGGTTAGCGGCCACATGGCAAACGTTAATGTCAGTTCAAGTCGCCACAAAGCTCGGATACTTTGCCAACGCCCGCTAATAATCGGCCAGCGCCAATTCATTAAGAGAATCGTTGCTACCGCAGCTACCGATAACCAAAATCCACTTTGCAAAGGTGCCAGGGGATGCACCACGATGACCACAGCGACAGCTCTTAAAAGCACCCGACTTGGCGGTGTATGCAGAGCAAAATACTTGTGGATGATAACCACCGAAAACATAACAAATGCGCGCACCGTTGCGGTCGCAAAACCTGCTAAACCGGCGTAAAAAAATGTAACCACAAGGGCAACACAGGTTGCAATAAACCAACTATTATTTGTTTCTCGGCGCCTACGACTGCGCGCTTGATAACGTAAAAGAGTACGAAAAAGCCACAACACACCGCCAGCTACGAGGGTTAAGTGCAGCCCTGATATTGCAATTAAATGGGCAAGCCCAGTGCGTTGATAGGTTTGCCACTGTTCATCAGACAGCGCTTGCCGTTCGCCCAAAGTTAACGCTTGTAAAATACCAAACTGCTGCAGTTCCGGCTGAAAGTAGTTAAGTTGATTGAATAGTTGCTGTCGAAAGTTTGGTTCACCAGCAACGAAGGTACCAGAGCGTATACTCCCTAGAGCATGAATTTGTTGACCGACAAGATAGCGATGATAAAGAAACCCACCGTCATTACGAACCCCTTGCGGGGCTTTGAGTCGTGCTCGAAATTGCCAAGTTGTGCCAGCTTGTGGAGGAATAACCAGCGCCGGTGGCTCATACCAACTTAAGCGCGCAGTAGCCGATCTCGATAACAACTGGTTTTCTATACTTTGAATTTCTCCTTGAATACGCCAAAAGTCTGGACGAACTTGAGTTATTTCCGTCACCGTCATCTGCAAAGACACTGGTTTATTCAGATTCTCATCAAAGATCAGCGTATTTTGATGCAAATAAGCGTTGCCACTACCCCACGCTATGCCGCACAATACACAGCCGAGAATAATGGCGTACGGTCGCAGCAAAGCATAACGCCATGACACGACAGCGACTAAAGTAGCAAGTATGACCCATTGCTGGATGCTCATCGGCTTGCTAAAAGTAAAGGTTAGCGCATAACCGGCAAGCGCCGCGCACAACCACCTATCCATGGACGTTGTACCTGTTTATTAAAATAACTTCGGTAAGAGTGAAGACGGACTAGACATGCCACGCAAGTTTATTCAACGCATCATGCCCAAGCATGAAACTGTGAGAAACAGCAAAAGCCTAAAAGTCTTCGGCAAGTTATTGCACGATGCTAACCTGTGGCACCTTAATCGTCGTTCTGCTGCTGGTGGTTTCGCCGTTGGACTATTTTTTGCGTTTATTCCGGTGCCATTTCAGATGGTTCTTGCAGCTGCAGCAGCCATCCCATTTCGCGTTAATTTGCCGCTTTCGGTCGCCTTAGTTTGGGTTTCAAACCCAATCACCATGCCCGTGTTATTTTATTTTTGTTATCTGCTGGGTAACTGGATTCTCGGGCAACCACCGCAAACCTTTAGCTTTGAATTATCTTGGCACTGGTTAGCGCAAAGTATTGCGACTATTGGCCCCGCGTTCCTGCTGGGCTGTCTGATTATGGCAGTAATTAGTAGTATCGCCGGGTATTTCACTATTAGCCTGTTGTGGCGCCAATCAGTCGTCAGTGCATGGCGCGAACGTGCACAGCGCATGCTCGAAAAAGCGAAACATCGTAAACACGAATCTAATGACTAATCGCTTGAACAATTTCAAGCTGTGCCGCCCGCCAAGCTGGATATAACGTCGCAAAGATACTCATAGTGAGCGCCACAAGCGCCACCAGAACCACATCGAGCGACTGTAAATAAACCGGTATTTGATTGATAAAGTAGACATCGCTCGCTAGCAATGACTCGCCACTCAGCCACTGAATCCAACTCATTAAGTCAGGTAATATCAGCGTTAACAATACCCCAGCAATCGTACCCAGCACGGTACCAATCAGGCCATTTTGTAGACCTTGCCAAACAAACACTTGCATAACCTGTTTACCGCGCAAGCCCATGGTACGGAGTATTCCGATATGGCGCTGTTTTTCTTGAACCGTCATGATGAGCGTTGAAATAATATTGAAACACGCAACCGCCAACACCAGTATGAGTACAAGGTACATCACCATACGCACCAGCTGTATATCGCGATACAAGTGACCTTGTGACCGCATCCAATGATCAAGATACACATAATCCTTTATGTCATAACCTATTTCATTGGCGACTTGCTGTGCCTGCATAACATTGGTGAGCACTAACTCAACCGCTGTTGCGCCATTTTGAATTCCAACCATTTCACGCGCGGTTTGTAGAGATACATAGGCGAATTGGTGGTCGACTTGACCACCAAATGCGAAGGTTCCCTGCACATTCAATCGAATACGTTTCGGTTCACGAAAGTTCGCGTTTTGTGCCACCAACAACATCACCGTGTCACCAGTTGTCACCTTAAGCTTTTCGGCAAGCTTATCGCCGAGCACCACAGCGTTGGGCTCGGTGACCAGTGCTTGCCATGTTTCTGGCGACATATATTCTTGAATGGCTTGTACCTGCGTTGTGTCAATGCCTTGAATTTGCACACCGGTAAATTGAGCGCCCTGTTGCACCATACCTTGTGTGCGAATCACGGGTTTTGCACTTACCACGCTGGGATGTTTAAGACTGGCCGCCATTATTTGTTGAGGGTCGGCTAATTGCTGATTCACCGCAGTAAACTCGACATGTGGAATCAAACTTAGAAAGCGTTCTTGTAGAACCTTCTCAAAGCCGTTCATGACGCTTAAACCAGCAATAAAAACCATGCAGCCCAGCGCAATACCAAGCGTTGATGACGCCGAAATGAACGATACGAAACCACTTCGCTCGCGGCGGTTGCGAAACCGACGAGCTAAATGCCAAGTCAGGCGCAAGCGCTCAATCATGCAAACAGCTCCGCTTTATTTAACTGTCCGTGATGAAGCGTTAAAGTTCGCGGAAGTTTCGCCGCCAGCGAATTGTCATGCGTCACAATCACAAATGCAGTATCAAACTCTTTGTTAAGTTCTAACAACAACTCAAATACTTGTTCAGCGGTACTGTCATCTAAATTTCCAGTCGGTTCATCGGCAAGAACTAAACGTGGTGAGTTAGCTAACGCACGTGCAATAGCGACACGCTGCCGCTCACCACCAGAGAGTTCAGCTGGGCGGTGCTGTAATCGTTCTGCAAGCCCCACACGTTGCAATAACTGCTCGGCACGTAACTTCGCTTCGCGCGTTGAGACACCGGCAATTAACTGTGGCATCGCGACGTTTTCAAGTGCGGTGAACTCTGGCAACAAATGATGAAATTGATAGATGAATCCGATTTCTTTGTTACGCCAGTCAGCAAGTTGATTTGATGACCAGTCTTGAATGGCGTACCCAGCAAATAGCACTTCACCTGACGTTGGCTTATCTAACCCCCCCATGCAATGCAGCAGTGTACTCTTGCCAGAACCGGAACTCCCAACAATCGCGAGCATTTCACCGGCATTCACGGATAAATTAACATCGTTTAATACCTGTAATTGGCGGTCGCCATCTTGGTAAACTCGGGATAATTGGCGGCATTCCATCAACATGCTATGCAGTCCTTCTGATTTTTATTCATATCGCAGTGCCTGTGCTGGCAGTATTTGGCTAGCACGCCAAGCGGGATATAGCGTCGCGAGAAGAGTTAGCGCTATCGCCGCCAGCACTATAAAGGTAATCTGTCCAGATTCCATTAATACTGGTAACCCTGCTTGCCCAGTAAAGCTCAAATCAACTTGCAACACCGTTAGTATTTCGTTGAGATTCGCAGCAACACCAATGCCTATTAATAAACCGACCACACTGCCAATAATACCGCTGGTAGCTCCTTGCACCATAAACATGGCATATAAATGTGTGCGGCGTAATCCCATGGTTTGCAGTATGGCAATATCAGATCGCTTATCTTGAATCACCATCATCAATGCTGAAACCACATTAAACGCGGCAACCGCAATAATCAGGCTCAACATCAATCCAACCATGCGCTTTTCCATACTGACCGCATCAAATAGCTCACCATACTGCTCACGCCATGTTTGCGTGGTCACACTATCACCGAGAGTTGCTTGCACATCTCGTTCGGCAATTAACGCCGCAAATGGGTCAGTAAAGTAGAAGCGTAACGCAGAAACATGATTAGGGGGTAGCCTCAATAAACGTGCGGCATCGGCGCCATGCATAACCAGCAAATGACTATCAGCTTCCGATTGCATCGCAACAATCGCTGCGACTTTGAATTGACGCTGAGCTGGCATTAATCCGAGTGGCGTATACACACCACCTGCAGCGGCGATGACCCGAATGGTATCCCCCGGCCAAACATCGAGCTGTTGCGCCAAAGCTTGACCTAAGATGACCTGGTAACTGCCTTCAGTCAGCGCTGACAAGTTCCCGTACAACAAATGCTGACGCAGCGGTTGCCATTGCACATCGGCATCAGCAACATCAGGAAATAACCCCTGCAGAACAACCGGCCGCAGTTCGCCACTGCTTTGTACAACGCCCGCACTGCTGACTTGCGGCACCACACCAATTTGTTCAGTTAACGGCGGAATACGCTTTGCCAATTGCTGCCAGTTACTCACCTGCTGACTTTCAGCTTCAGTCACCGTCAATTGCGGCACCACGCCAAGAATACGTTGTTTCAGCTGTTGCTCGAAGCCGTTCATCACCGAGCTAACAATAATAAGCGCTGCCACGCCAATTAAGATTCCAGCCAAGGCAAACCGATTGATAAACCGCGTAAAGCGATTGCCATGGCGCGCTCGGCTGTATCGTAATCCTAAGAAAAATGCTGCAGGCTTAAACATGTTGATTCCTAAATAACTTTGCGGAGCAAGCATAAAGAAAACTGAGCACTGATCCAAGCGCCAAGTTACGGTATACTCCTTAGCAATTTGTTTTTAGCAGTAGAGAAACTCATAACTCATGACCAGTGCGTCTCCATTTAAGCCACCGAAACCATCATCAGCGCGTCAAGATATTACTTGGCAAAACCTCGTCGGTAGCAGTATCGCATTGGCTCTGGGCCAATTGATAGAGCAACACGATGGTCCGGTGTTAATAGTTACGCCCGATGCCCCGCAAGCGCATCGCTTAGAGCAGGAAGTGCAATATTTTGCACCCAATTGGCGCCAGCAGGTCATGGTGTTTCCAGACTGGGAAACGCTACCCTATGATAGCTTTTCACCGCATCAAGATATTATTTCTGAACGTTTAAGCGTGCTAGCTCGCCTGCCCGACATGCAGCGTGGTGCGTTGATTGTGTCATTGAACACCTTGATGCATCGCATTGCGCCAACTGATTACGTAGCAGGTCAAGCAGTTCAGGTTAATAAAGGCCAAAAACTTGATATTCACGGCTTGCGCCAGCGTCTAGAGCGCGCCGGTTATCGTCATGTTGCTCAAGTAATGGAACATGGTGAATTCTGCGTTCGTGGCTCGCTTCTTGATTTGTTCCCAATGGGAAGCAGCCAACCTTATCGTATCGATTTCTTTGATGATGAAGTAGATTCTATTCGTCTGTTTGACCCTGACACGCAGTTGTCAGCTGGTGAAATTGACGCGATAGATTTATTACCCGCTCACGAATTCCCAACGAATCCAACGGCTATCGAGTTATTCCGTGCGCAATATCGCGACCAATTTGACGCTTCGAATGCGCGTGATTCGGTATATATGCAGGTATCCAATCAGCAATTCCCGGGCGGCGTTGAATATTATTTACCGTTATTCTTCGAGAATACAGCGAGTATTTTTGATTACTTACCGAACAATACGCTGTTAGTCACATTTG
Source organism: Pseudidiomarina andamanensis (assembly GCF_009734345.1). Lineage (GTDB taxonomy): Bacteria > Pseudomonadota > Gammaproteobacteria > Enterobacterales > Alteromonadaceae > Pseudidiomarina > Pseudidiomarina andamanensis. The sequence goes on from NZ_CP032551.1 coordinate 880,519, forward strand.
GCGATCTACAAGGCAGTTTAGATCATTTGTGGCATGACATTAATCAGCGCTATGAACAACGACGCTATGACCCGTTGCGCCCGTTATTGCCACCGCATCAACTATTTCTCGCGGTAGACCAGATTCATGCGGCGTTTAAAGAAATGCCGCGCATTCGCGCCATGGTTCCAAGCGATAAAGCGCAGCCAAGCCCAAAGGTGTTTCAGACCCAGCCTATCGGCGAAATTGCCATTAATCACCAGTTGAAGAACCCGCTCGAGAAGCTCTCGCAGCGCCTGAAGGATGCGGGAAAGCAGCGCGTCATCTTTTTAGTTGAGTCAGCTGGTCGCCGCGAAACATTGCGTGAATTACTCGCGCCATTGCAGCTTGGGCTTGAAGAAGTAGAGCACTTTCAACAATTCGCAACCAGCAAACAATCCTACGCCATTAGCGTCAGTCCGGTCGCACATTCATTCGCACTAAGCGACGAACAACTACTCGTTATTACTGAAACCGAATTACTCGGGCAACGTATTGCGCAGCGCCGTCGCCGCGACCAAAAGGCGACGGTAAATGCTGAGAATATGGTGCGCAACCTCGCCGAACTACGTATCGGTCAACCGGTGGTTCATATTGATCATGGTGTCGGACGTTACCAAGGGCTACAAACACTGGATACCGGTGGCGTCACAACAGAATTTGTGACCATTGAATATGCCAACAACAGTAAATTGTATGTGCCGGTCGCTGCGTTGCATGTGTTAAGCCGCTACAGCGGCGGCGAAGAAGCTTCAGCGCCGTTGCACAAGCTTGGCAATGACCAATGGGAGAAAGCCAAGCGCAAGGCTGCTGAGAAAATTCGTGATGTTGCCGCTGAATTACTCGACGTCTATGCCCGTCGTGAAGCAAAACCGGGTTATCCATTTAAGCTTGACCAAGAGGAATATCAACGTTTTGCTGGCAGCTTCCCGTTTGAAGAAACCGATGATCAACTCGCGGCTATCGCTGGTGTGTTAGCAGATATGCAAGCACCGCGAGCAATGGACCGATTGGTTTGCGGTGATGTTGGTTTTGGTAAAACAGAGGTAGCGATGCGCGCGGCATTTGTGGCCGTGAACGACAGTAAACAAGTTGCGGTGTTGGTGCCAACCACCCTGTTGGCGCAACAGCACTATGAAAATTTCAAAGACCGTTTTGCCGATTGGCCAATCCGCGTTGAAGTGCTGTCACGTTTTAATACCGCAAAACAAACTCAAAAAATTCTCGCCGACCTTGCCGAAGGCAAAGTGGATTTGGTGATTGGCACGCATAAACTACTCAGCGCTGACGTGAAGTTTCATGATCTCGGCTTGCTGATTGTGGATGAAGAACATCGCTTTGGTGTGCGTCAAAAAGAAGCCATTAAACGACTTCGAGCGGATGTCGACATTCTGACTCTTACCGCAACGCCAATACCTCGTACTTTGAACATGGCGATGCATGGTGTACGCGATTTATCCATCATCGCGACTCCACCAGCCAAGCGTTTGGCCGTGAAAACTTTTGTTCGCGAATATGACGAACCAACCATACGCGAAGCTGTACTGCGGGAAATTTTACGGGGTGGTCAGGTATACTTCCTGCACAACAATGTTGAAACCATCGAGAAAACCGCGGAAACATTGGCGCAATTAGTACCGGAAGCACGTATAACGGTAGCCCACGGACAAATGCGAGAGCGCGAACTTGAACGCATCATGTCTGATTTTTACCATCAGCGATACAATGTACTGGTGTGCACAACAATTGTCGAAACCGGTATTGATGTGCCAACAGCGAATACCATTATTATGGACCGTGCCGATCATTTGGGTCTCGCTCAAATGCACCAGTTGCGTGGTCGTGTTGGTCGCTCCCATCATCAGGCCTATGCTTATTTACTTACACCAAACCCGAAACGCATGACTAAAGATGCACTTAAGCGTCTTGAAGCTATTTCGCAGCTCGAAGACTTAGGAGCTGGCTTTATGCTGGCTACCCACGATTTAGAAATTCGTGGTGCGGGCGAGTTATTAGGTGATGATCAAAGCGGCCAAATTGAAACCATTGGTTTTACCTTGTATATGGAAATGCTTGAGCAGGCCGTTAAAGCCTTACGAGAAGGTAAACAACCAGCGCTCGACCAGTTGCTGCAAGCGCAAACCGAAATTGATTTGCGCGTACCTGCCTTATTACCTGAATCGTATATCGCCGATGTGAACACACGCTTGAGCCTATACAAACGTATTGCAAGTAGTGATAACACGCAGGCATTGCATGAAATTCAAGTTGAGTTAATTGATCGATTTGGGTTATTGCCCGATGCGGTTAAGAATTTAGTTCGTGTTGCCGAACTTCGTAGTCGCGCTCAACAGCTTGGCATTCGCAAAATCGATGGTGGCCCGAATGGCGTCAACGTCGAGTTCGCTACCGATACTAAAGTTTCGCCACAAGTTCTTATTCAGCTCATACAACAGCAACCGAATGAGTATCGACTTGAAGGGCCAACGCGTTTACGTATTCTTCGTAAAATAGACGATACTCAAGCACGGCTGAAACTGGTAGAGTCACTACTGGACGAATTTGCACGAGGATGATTATGACTGTTTGGTTGCGTACCACGTTACTTACTCTTGGATTAAGCGCTACTTCACTGGCGATAGCACAAGAGTCGTCAGCTGATTGGCGCTGGTTTGAAGTAGAAGTGCTCGTGTTTAAACAAGCGCCAAACAACGATGCGGAAGCGTTTCCGTGGCACCCACCGCGCCAATTTGACGCAAGACACGATCCGATTTCTGGTTATTATGCGCCAAACTTTTTTGCACTACTGAATGACCTCCCGCTGTGTCCAAGCAGTGAAGAAGCATTAACTATTCGTCCGGTATTTTGTGCGCAAGCTAATGAAGTGGATCCTTTTGGTCATCCTTGGTATCAACCTAGTCGAATTTTAAGTGGCTTCGAACAAGCACCTGCACAAGTTGTCGATGGCAGCGGCGGCGACATGATGACAAGTTCTGGGCCATATTTAATGCCTGCTGAAACGCACGTGTTCGACGATTTTCGTGAGCAACTGATGCGCCGTAATGTGGGCTCTCCGCTGTTGCATGTGGCCTATCGCACCCCTGTATTTACCCGAAGCGAAGGCTACACAGTAAGACTTTTTGGTGGTCGTAACTTCGGCCAAGAATTTTTGCCAAGTGGATACGAACAGCCGCCATTTGCTCTGATCGAAAGTGCAGCTGTAGATGAAGAGCAGCAACCTCAACTTTTTGAAGAACTTGAAGCACTGCTCTCGCGAGTGAATCAGCAAGAGATTCAAATTAGTTATCGTGATCATGGCACGCCGAATCCACCGCCTTTGATTCCTGAGCGCGCGCGTTCGCAGCGCGCAGAGCCAGTATGGGAACTCGATGGCACTTTGCATATTTATCTAGTGGGTAACTATCTGCACATTGATAGCGATCTTGAACTACGTAGCCCGCAACAGGTACAGTTTAATCAGCGTGAATTAGCCGCTCAAGTTGAGCAGGCCTTGCAAGTTGATCGTTCTACCTCACGCTTTTTACGCAGCTACCGACTCGACCAATTACGACGGGTTATTAGTCATGAAACGCACTATTTTGATCATCCAAAACTTGGACTAGTGGTGCAAATTAGACGCACTGATTTATCTGCTCGACGCTAATAGATAATCAAATTATTGAATAAAGAAGCATAGGAATTGCGATGGAAAAGTACGAAGAATTGCTGCTGGCACTTCGAAAAGTCATTCGCGCAACAGACTTGTACTCCAAGCAACTGAACAAACGCACCGGCTTAACAGCGCCACAGCTGCTCATATTAAGAGAGATAGCGGCTGCCCCAGACGGCATTACAGCCAGCTCTGTCGCTCAAAATATTACTTTAAGCCCGGCAACCGTGAGTAATGTCATTGACCGACTTGAACATCGCGAGTTAATTCACCGTGAGCGTAGCACCGAAGATCGGCGTCGTGTGGTGCTATCATTGACAGCGCAAGGTAAACAGCGGTTAGCGGAAGCGCCAAGACCGCTCCAGGAAGATTTTATTCATAAATTTCAGTCATTAGACGATTGGGAGCAGTCGCTGCTAGTGGCAGGTATGCAACGCATTGCAGCCATGATGGATGCCGAAAAGCTTGATGCTGCAGATGTACTTGAAGTAGGAACCTATGAACAAAAGAAATATCGCTCGCGCTAGCTTTACGGCTATCTCTCTGCTGGTTTTATCGAGTTGCGCTCAAGTTACGCAGCCTGAACTATGCGATAGTAGCATCACGCCAATTTATGCCATTCAAGGTGACGGATTTCAGTCACCAGTGAGCGGTCAACAAGTGACTACGCGCGGAATTGTTACCGCTAACTGGCAAAGTGAAGCTGAACTCGGTGGCTTTTTTATAGCCAGCGAACAAGCCGACCGCGACGATAATGCACTGACGTCAGAGGGGTTATTTGTACAAGCAAGTGCCAATTTAACCAGCCTTAAACAAGGTGATCTGGTGTATTTGACGGGTACTGTCGCCGAGCTCAATGAGTTAACCCAACTAACTAACCTCAGTCAGCATGCTGTTTGCGACTCTGGTTATACGGTTGAGCCTACCTCTTTTCAACTGCCAGTCACCGCAAAAGAACAGTTCGAAGCGCTTGAAGGCATGCCGGTTCAGATTAGCCAGGAATTGGTCGTCAACGGTCATTATCAGTTGTTACGGCATGGTCAATTTGATGTGGCACATGAACGTCTGTATACGCCCACGCAACACCATCAACCTGGTGCCGAAGCGCAGTCTCAGGCCAAAGCGAATGCGTTAGCTCGACTCGTCATTGATGATAACTTGGCGCCGAATTCAACGATCATGGTTGCCCCTAAGCAAAACATCACAGCTACGAATAGCCTCCGCAGTGGCGATAGCATCGGTCCAGTTCAGGGTATTATTAGTGACTTTCGTGGCAGCTACCGCTTACAACCAACGTCACAGATTAGCGTGGTAACGACGAATCCACGCCCAGCAGCACCAGAAGCACCAACAACCAATACACTGCGTGTTGCCGCCTTTAACGTGCTGAATTACTTCAATGGCGAGGGTGAGAATAAGCAATTTCCAACCGAGCGGGGTGCCAAAACTGCTGCTGAATTTGAACGCCAGCATCAGAAAATCATCGCCGCACTCGGCCAGTTGAATGCTGACATTATTGGCTTATTGGAACTCGAAAACGATGGCTATGCGAGTCATAGCGCAATCGTTGAGTTAACCACAGCACTCACTGCGGCAACTGGGCAACCATGGCGATATGTGCAGGCTGCTCCGGGTAAATTTGGTAGTGATGACATCACCAATGGTCTCATTTATCGCAGTGATAAAGTGACACCACAAGGGCAACCACTAACGGTAACGCAAGCACCGTTTGGACAACGCAGTCGCCTGCCTCTTATTCAACGCTTTTCTCCTAAGAATACAGTTGAAAACGTCGTTGTTGCCGTAAACCACTTTAAATCTAAAGGGGGCTGTCCGAAAGATAATAGCGACCCGAATGCCAACCAGAGCGACGGGCAAGCCTGCTGGAACAAAGTGCGCGTTCAATCGGCCAAAGCATTGGCTGATTTCATAGACAACCATGAAGATTTAAAGCGTTTTCCGTTACGCGTACTAATGGGCGATTTTAATGCCTATGCGCAAGAAGACCCAATTCAAACGTTACTACAACGCGGCTATTACAATCGCATCGATGCATTTAATCCGCATGCCTATAGCTATGTGTATGATGCGCAGGCTGGTAGCCTTGACCACCTGCTCGTCTCGAGCCAGTTGGCTGCTCGTGTTGTTTATCAAGCCATTTGGTCAATAAATGCCGACGAACCTACACTGCTGCAATACAACAATGCCGACGCAAACCCCAATTGGTATGCGCCCTCCCCTTACCGAGCGTCTGATCACGACCCCATTTACGCTGATATTCAGTTTTAACTCACAAAAACGAATCAGCGCTTGTCACACAATAGGTCTTTGTTGCATCTTTTATAGCAGCTAGTGCAACAAAGGCCTTGATGGTGAGTCAGGAATATTCTGGATTTGGGCAAATTACGGATGAAGTAACCCTCGCTGCCGCGGTTGCTGGTAAATCACGTGCCCAGCAAATCATATTTGAGCGATATAAAAGCTCAGTGCTGCGCACGCTTATTGGTTTATGTCACGACCGAGAGCTTGCTCGCGATCTCGCCCAAGATGTATTTCTTCAGGCGTTTACAAAGCTTCATCAACTCCGCAATCAACAAGCCTTCGGCGCATGGCTAAAGCAGCTGACTGTGCGCACTGCTTTATCCTATTTTCGCGCACGGTCACCAGTGGCTGAGTCGATAGAGGAAGAATTCATTGATAGCACCGAGTGGTCTGCGCAAGCCGATTGGCTTGTTCAATTACGTGATATTGAAACGTTAATTGCACAGCTAAATGATACCGAGCGCCTCACTGTCTGGCTCTATTTAGGCGAAGGTTACACTCACGAAGAGATTGCTAATCTCCTCGACGAACAGGCATCGACCGTGCGTAAACGTTATCAACGTGCCTTAATGAAACTAAATACTTTTTTGACACAAGAGGTACCTCATGACCACAAAGCATGAGCAACAATTGCAACAACAGTGGCAACAATATGTTGCCACTGAAGCTGAGCATGTTGAACTCGAATTTCCGCAACAACGGACTACTCAATTTGAGAAAAGAATCAAACCAATGTGGCTAACCGCGGTGGCCTTTGTGATGGCGATTGCGGTAACGTGGTGGTTGTCATTTCTACCCGTTCCTGAGTCATCAGAAGCAAGCATCGCCGGCGCTCCTGCATCGCCATCTAACGAGGTAGCACCTATGTTACTTGCAGCGAACTATCGTCTTGATTCTTTAGAGCGACGCATTCAACAGGCGTATCTACAAGGAGCCTCAGATGCTGAGCTGCAACAATTGTGGCAGCAACATCAAGCGCTTGCCGATTAGGAGGTTTAATGATGGTTAAATCAATATTAGCGCTGATAGCGGCAGGTTTATTTTGTATTCCTGCACTCGCACAGGAGCAGCAGGCTCGAGATTATGCTCGGGCAGCGGCTATCGCCGCCAGTAAAGCTCATGGTTCGCAGCCACAGGTTGTGCTTGAAGAGCCTGCACGTAGCTATTTTGAATGGGGTGCTATTCTCAATCAACAAGCTAAAGTAGTCAGCGTGCGTAATGGCAGTGTCGCTGATGAAATGAAGCTACAAATGGGTGATATGATTCTATCCATCAATCGGCAGCCGGTTGCACCACAACAACTTGACGATGCTCTCACTATTCTTGCCTCGTTAGACCATAATCAACCATTCTCCGTAGGCATTAAGCGCGATGGCGAAACACTTGAATTAACCGGTGTAGCCCGTGCGACAGTCATTCCAGGTTGGCGTCTTGAAGTGCTAAATACCTTGGAAGAAGAAACACCTTCGACTATCACCGATAGCGCCTGCGGCCGAATTAGCGTGTTTTTCACGCCGCCAGTTACCGCTGATTTATACCCAGCATTTATCAACTCAATTGATGGCGACAATGTCCGAATCAAAAACCCATCATTTAAGCTCGCCGTAAACGATTACAAAGTTGGCGTTCATGAACTCATTGATGAGCCATCTCTGCGTCGTGGCGGCGGCAGCGCTCCTGAAAAACTTATTCAACTAACGATTGAACCGAATAAAACCTATCACATTGCCGCGAAATTTATCCGCGAAAAGCGTTATCAACGTTTTGATGCTGGATACTGGGAGCCCGTTGTTTGGAAAGTAACCGAACAAACTTGTCAGGTAGACTAATTCGTCATTTCGTTGTCATGCGTTCATGGTAAACTTTGACAAAATTGAAACTATGTAGGATGAATTTCATGGCCTCACGTGCTTTATTTGCGCTTACCGCAGCAGCCGCATTCGTACTTGCTAGTTGTTCTAGCACCGCGAATAATTCAACTGTCGACACCACTGCTTCGAAGGAGCAATCGCCAAATATCATTTTTATGATTGGCGATGGCATGGGCTTTGAGTTTATCTCAGCCTATCGTTATGCCATGAGCCAGCGCGGCACCGGTGAGCTTGCGCCAACGCCATTTGATGATCTGTTGGTGGGCGCAGCAACGACATATCCTGATGATGATACTTGGGTGACCGATTCAGCCGCTAGTGCAACAGCCTTAGCAACCGGCGTGAAAAGCTACAACGGTGCTATTGGCATTGATGCAGATAAAAACCCAAAACAAACTCTGATGGAGTTAGCTCGCGATAAGGGTTGGTCGACCGGTGCTGTTGCTACGGTGCAAGTAAACCATGCCACCCCGGCAAGTTTTTTTACCCATCACCCCTCGCGCAATCTGTATAACGATATTGCTGATTCTTATGCCCAGCAAGTGAGCGCAGGTGGTTGGAGTTTTGATGTACTTTTAGGTGGCGGTCACAGTTACTTCAAGCGTGACGATGTGAACTGGTTACCGCAGCTTGAGCAGCAAGGTCTCCAAGTTATTACCGAGCTAGAGCAGCTTGACGACGTATCGGCTAGCCCAGTATTGGGACTTTTCGCGGACAAAGCACTGCCCTTTGCCATTGATGATCGTCCAGGACGTCTTGCCGAGATGACCAAGCATGCATTGCGGCTTCTTGAAAACCGATCTGAGCAAACTGGCAAGCCGTTTGCATTGATGGTTGAAGGTAGCATGATTGATTGGTGTGGACATGCAAATGATATCGCCTGCGCCGTGCATGAAATGGCGGATTTCGCCGCTGCCGTCGAGGTAGTGCGAGATTATCTTGCTGATAATTCTAATACCTTATTAGTTATTACGGCCGATCATTCAACCGGTGGTTTAACGTTGGGTCAAGGGGGTGAATATGCTTGGTACTCAGAAAAAGTGATGGGTATTCAAAAATCGGTGGAAGCGATGGCCACTGAGTTAGTGCAACTACCGAAGTCAGCTTGGCGCGACTACTTAACGCCTGAGTTGAATCTGCCACTAACCGATAGTCAATGGCAACAACTGGAGTCAGTGACCATTGATGAGCAACTCAAAGGTCGCGACAAACTCAAGCCAGTTCATCAGGTATTAGTGCAGATTATCAGCGAACATACGCGTACCGGTTGGACGACTTCTGGTCATACCGCTGTCGATGTTCCTGTGATGGCCGTAGGCCCTGGTGCAGAAGCCTTCCGTGGCTACATTGATAACACCGATATTGCTAAAGCCTTATTGAAGCTGGTGCGTTAAGCGCACCAGCCCAATTCGTTAGCCCGCTGTTGGGCTAACGCTGGCACATCCGTTTTAACAAAATGATGATGGAGAATTTGCACACCTAACATGTGATTAATCACAGCATCAAGCTGCACCTTCTCATCAATCGGTACTTCGTCTGACTCATGACGCGCAAAAGTACGTTGCACTTCATCAAAATCAAGTAAGCCCGCTTCTTTCACTGCATCTTCAGATAAAAACTGTTCCGCAAGTTTCAATACCGCTCGCCACTTCTTCGGATCGGTATGCGCCGGCGGCGCCATAAACGCAAACTTTTCACGCTTATACAACGTCTCCGGCAACAACCCTTTCATGGCTTCGCGCAGCACATATTTCTCTTTATTGCCTTTAATACGCAGATGCGGCGGTACGGTAAAGGCGTATTCAGCAAGGTGATGATCTAAAAACGCAGGTCGTGCCTCCATTGAGTTTGCCATATCGACTCGGTCACCACCCCACGTTAATATCTGCCCTTCTAACATGGTTTTAATCCACACATATTGCGCGCGGTCGAGTGGATGACGTCCTTTTAACATGGTTTCATCTAATGTCGCGGCAATGGCTTTGCCGGCATCGTATTCTTGCAGGCCTTCTCGACGCTCGGCTGCAATTAACGGCAGTGCAACATCACCGCATGACAACCAAGGTTGAACGCAGCTTGGCGTGAAACCCATTTTGGCATTGAATGCAGCGCTTACAAACTCTTCGCGCGCTAACATGGCCCCTTTAAATAGCTTGTTGTTCTTCTCCAACAATTCTTGCCACGCTTTACGTTCGCTATCTGGTAAATGGTCTAACCCATGTAAAAACATATCTTTGCGAAATGCTGGATAGCCCGCAAAAAGCTCATCTGAACCTTCGCCAGTAAGCACCACCTTGTAGCCAACTTCGTTTACCTGCTGACTCATCAGGTACTTGGCAACACCCAACGTGTTATAGATGGTGCGCTCGGTATGCCAAATGGTTTTCACGAAATGGTCATAAAGGTCATCAGCTTTCAAACGCATAATGTGATGATCAGCGCCAGTTGCCTCAGCCATTTCTTGAGCAATAGGCGTCTCATCGTAGTCATCCGAATCAAAGCCAATGGTAAATGCCTTCACCGAAGTTTGTGTCGCCGCAGCTGACAAGCCAAGAATAGCGCACGAGTCAATGCCACCGGATAAATAGCAACCAACCGGAACGTCAGCGGTTAAGCGATGTTGTACCGCCTCTAATAGGTGTTCACGAACGCCGTCAATGTATTGCTGTTCATCCACGTCATCGCCCGGATACTCATGCTCTAGAGGAAAGTTAACATCCCAGTATTTTGACTCACTTAGCTCAAGTTTGTCGTTTTTGCGAGTCACTTTCACAACATGACCAGGAGCAACCTGTTTTACGCCTTTGAACGCTGTTGTACCTGGCACCATCACTTGAATTAACTGGTGATATAAACCCTCACTCGAGAACTCACGCTTCACCGATGGATGCGCAAATAGTACTTTAAGCTCTGAACCAAATACGACGCCATCTGCTGTTTCGGTGTAATACAGAGGTTTGATACCGAATCGGTCGCGCACTAAATACATGGCGTCTTCATTACGATCGTACAAGCCGAATGCGAATTCTCCGCGTAAATGTTTCAGCGTTTCTTCCAGACCTTCACGCGCGTACAAATGCAAGACGATTTCTGAGTCGCTTTTGCTACGAAAACGAGCACCTTGTGCGGTTAAATCGGCGCGAATACGTTTAAAATCATAAAACTCACCGTTGTGCGCCAATAATAATTGACCACTATCGCTGACAAACGGTTGCCGCGCGCGATCTTCGTTTAAATCGATAATTGACAATCGCGCGTGGCTGAACCCCACACCCGTGTTGTCGAGAATTTGATAGCCAAAACCATCTGGCCCGCGGTGATGCATGATGGCTGCCATATTTACCAAGGTTTGTGCATCTGGCTTCAGCTTGGCATCACGATTAAATATTCCTGCTATTCCACACATACTTACTCGGTCCTCTTTTATACGACGTCTATGACACGCTCAGCGCGTTCTACCATGCATGTCAAAAGGGCCATGCGTAAAAATACCGCACCACGCGCTTGGCTGAAGTACCAGTTATGCGTAGTGTGATCGAGATCAGTCGATAACTCCTCGCCACGCGCTAAAGGATGCAGAATAATCGCATCCTCTTTCAATGGCGATTTTGCCGTCAAATGAAAGGCGCTACCGTAGGTGTTAAAGGTATCGCCTTCCCACGATATGGCGTTTATATACACCACATCTAAGCTAGATAAGACCTCTTCGAGTTCAGTACTCGTTGTAATATGAATGCCTCTCGCTTCAAGTTCTTCCCGTTGACCTACGCCAAATAAATCAGTAGAGCTGGCTTCATCATGAATGATCACCAACTCTTCCACGGCATGCGGAAACACCGATAAACATTTAAGAAAACTGCGCACGGTACGCATTTTGTTCGGTACGCCAATCACGCCAATGCGAATCTTTGTGTTATTTGCAGCATCAATAAGTTCTGGTCGCCATTTAAAAATGGCATACATATCCGCAAGCGCTTGCGTCGGGTGCTCATCCACACCATTACCCGCATTAATAATGGGAATGCGCAGTGCATCCATCATTTCAAACAACGAACTTTCATTATTATCACGCAACACCACGCAGTCGCCGTAGTTATTGAACATTTCAGCAACGTCAGCCAAACACTCACCTTTGGCAATGCCAGTCGTTGAGCGATCGGTGATTGACATAATATCGCCACCGAGGCGATGCCAAGCGCTCTCAAATGAAAGCCGCGTACGCGTGCTTGGTTCGTAAAATGCGCTAATCAAAATTTTATTTTGTAACGGCGAGCTGAAACGCTTCGGGTTACTTTCAATTTTTGCTGCTAAGCGAAATAGCTGTTTCATGGTGTCTTGATCAAACTGATCGCCAGACACAATATGCTGATTCGCTAGTTTGACTAAATAGTCACCATCTTCCTGAATCACCCTGAGCAAGGCTTTCGGATGCGCGTCGCCATAGACATCAGGCCGCTCACGTTCAAATGAGACATCGTTCATATTCATAGTGTGTTACCAAAGTTGTTTAGAAATGAAATCTTTTAACCACAGCGCTATCAAAATGAGCGGCGCCATCGCTGCGAAAATAAGGCAAATCATCACTAACGCGCTAAATTCGGTTAATCCGAGCATTACGATGACTCCTGTAATTTGTTCCAATCAAAATTTTGCTTCGAGCGCCAAACACCTATCGCACAAACTGCTGCAGATAGCGCACAGGCGGTAAGTGCGGCGACATAAAATCCAATTAAAAAATAACTCACAAGGCCAAGCAGTGTGCCGCCAGCCATGGCCACTGCCGCGTATTTCCCAGATAGCTTATTTTGATATAAGCCGAAAACTATTGGGAAAATCGTACTGGCAACAAACGCACCGGCAAAATTCAATAAGGCGCCCAAAGTGGCAACCTGAGGTAAACAGAACAGCCAGGTCAACACGCCAATTCCAGCAATACAATAGCGATTAAACGTAAATAATTGCTTGTCGGTTGCCTTTGGGCGTAATTTTTTGTGGTAAAAGTCTCGCGTTACTAAATCGGATGTTGCTGCAAGTAATGAATCAAGACTAGACGCTAACGCTGAAAAAACCACGATAAACACAACAACGGCACCAACTTTACCAAGCACCTCAGCGGCAACCATCGGGCCTACCATATCGGCACTGGGAGGGAAAATGCCTAATTGTGGCGCAGCCAGCGCGATAAATCCGGTGACAATTGGAATCGGCAGCCAGAGCAAACCACCAAGTAAAAACGCTTTAAACGCAACGTTCCCTTTAAACGCGAGTGCACGAGACCACCACACATTCGAATGAAATATTTCGCCCAGGCCGAAAAATATATTGTTAAACAGAAACATAATGGCGGCTGGAAACATTAAGTCGAGTAATCGAGGATGATTCTCTGATAATTCGGTATGAATACTTTCGAGGCTCACCGTATCAATTAAAAACCAAGCAATACCAACCACCCCGATGATAATGATCAACGCTTGGATAAAATCGGTGGCGATGACCGCACGTAGACCGCCAAACAAGGTGTAGCCAACGCAGATTACCAGAATAGCCGTCATGCCAATGTGATAATCCAAGCCACTCAACGCTTCGAGTAATATACCTCCCGCCATACCAAGGCTGACGAGCCAACCGAAGGCATAAACCACCGAAATGACCATAAATACCCACCACGCCGCTCGACCAAAGCGCAGACGGATAAAGTCACCTGAGGTATAACCATGCGGCATTAAACGCTTTATACGCGCCGCAAGCGGTGCAAATAGAATAAGTCCCAGTGCGGCAAACGAATACCCCACCATACCCCAGATACCGAACTGATAGGTCAATTGCGGGGCGACAAGTGTGGTGTTACTGGTCACCCAGGTTGCCATCGCTGTTGCTGCGGCTAATGCGAAGCCCACGTTACGCCCCGCTAGCGCAAAATCTTCGTGAGTTTTATTCGCACGCCCTAAATACCAGCCAAATGCTATCCAGAGCAATCCAAAGATCACTACCAAACTGAGCCCAAGGGTACTATCTAATGCAAAATCTGCAGTTTCACTCATGCGCTCGGCTCCGACGATGTTGATGCAGAATGATCACGACGAGAATTGCAAACAGCAGGCCACCAAGGGCAAACAAGGTTAGCGCTTGTTCTAAAGCGTAGTGATCCACCTGAACGCGCACCACGTTACTTACCTGGTTACTTGACTGAATACTTGGCTGAGAGTTTTTCGGGCTTAGGCCGCCTGATTCATCCGCAACTGCGCGGATACGAAAGTAGTGATTACCGTCATCGAAGCCGGTGAGTGTCATACGTTGAAAATCACCAAACCAAGGATAAGTGCGCTCAATCTCACGAAAATCTTCGTCTGTTGAATACTCAACAATGAAACCTTGAGATGGTGATTCAGATAGGCTCAACACAAAATAGCCTTCGCGACTTGATTCTGGCGCAGATAACTCCGGTAGCGAGCTGTTCGCCAAATTGGATGGGTTGGTTTGGGAAGATAAAACGTAGGCAGAAGCGGGTCGCGCAAGCAGCGTGATGAGTAACAACAAAGCAATGTTTATAACGAACCTTGCGCGGTCTGGCACAATTCCTTCCTGTAGCCCTTTGTTCCTAGGCTACCAAGTGAGGAAAATCATTTCAACTTAAGGTATGCTCACAAGCAATGTCGTTTAGGGAATGTTATGCATCCGATTTATTTATGTAGCATGGGCGCCAATATCGCGCCAGAAAGCAATTTTGCTGCCGCTCGCGAGTCGATCTCAGAGCTGGGCAAAGCTTATTATTCACGCGCTATCTATACACAACCCGTTGATATGCGCAGTGACCATGACTTCCTCAATGCCCTATTTTTAATCGTTTCACCGTTAGACAGTATTGCTCTCAAAAAGCGGTTCAACGCTATCGAGATTAGTCTGGGGCGAGATCGTGATGATCCGCTTAGTAGTAAAAAAGATCGCCCAATGGATATCGACATTTTGGGTGAGCTGAACTCTGACCTAGTGTGGCAAGAAGTACCTGACTATTTGCAAGAAGTCGTTCCAAACCTTAAACCAATCGCTGATAAACTTGTTCAAACGCAAGGGGCATTACATGACTAATTCAAAGAAGTTTGCTTTAGTGACCGGCGCAGGTCGTCGATTTGGCTTAGCTTTGGCACATGCACTGCTCGATGAGGGGTATCAGGTACTTGCTCATTACAACACGTCTAAAGACGGCATAGATGAACTTGAACAGCGCGGTGCCATTGGTTTACAAGCAAACTTAGCAAACTTAAATGACGTGCATCAGTTAATTCAGGCTGTGCAACAACATTGCCCGAAATTGCATCTATTGGTTAACAACGCATCATGCTTTTTTGATAACCAACGTGTGGATGAAAGTGATGCCAATCTCGTCGCGGTATTAAATGTGCACACCGCAGCGCCCTACTTGCTGATTAACAAGCTACAGCAGCAGCTCACCAATGCCGAAGGTAGTGTCGTTAATATCACCGACATCTATGTTGATAGCCCCTCTACCGACTATATCGCGTATTGCGCAGCGAAAGCTGGTTTAGCAAGTTTGACACAAGCATTTGCCAAAAAATTAGCCCCAGCGGTGCGCGTTAACGCAATCCAGCCGGGGCCAATATTATTTTTGCCTGAGCACGATAGCCAGCACCGTAAAAAAGTACTCGCTGAAACACCACTGAACCTTGAAGGAGGTTTAGAGCCGATGATAGCTGCGGTGCGCTTTTTACGCGACAACCCATTTATCACCGGCGAATCCATCAAAGTAGATGGTGGCCGCGCTTTGACCATTTAGGCCGCAAGCATTTGTCTTAAAACATAGTGTAATATGCCGCCGCTACGGTAGTACTGCAATTCATTACCCGTATCGATGCGGCACTTCACTTCAAACTCAACGGCTGAGCCATCAGCTTTCTTCGCTTTAACTTTCAGCATCTGACCTGGTTTCAAATCACTATTGATTCCGACGATGCTAATTTGCTCATCACCCGTTAGTCCATGCGCTTGCACACCTTCGCCGTCGACGAATTGTAGTGGCAACACACCCATGCCAACCAAATTCGAGCGGTGAATTCGTTCAAAGCTCTCGGCGATAACAGCTTTCACACCTAGCAACGTCGTACCTTTTGCAGCCCAATCTCGGCTTGAACCGGTACCGTACTCTTTGCCCGCTAAAACCACCAACGGTGTGCCTTCTTGCTGATATTGCATGGCCGCATCATAAATTGCCATTTGCTTGCCACTTGGCACATGACGTGTAAAGCCACCTTCAACACCGTCTAGCATTTGGTTCTTAATGCGAATATTGGCAAATGTGCCGCGCATCATTACCTCGTGATTTCCGCGACGCGAGCCATATGAGTTGAAGTCTTTCACCGCTACACCATTTTCTTGCAAGTATTTACCTGCTGGTGAATCAGGCTTAATTGAACCAGCTGGTGAGATATGGTCGGTAGTAATAGAGTCGGCAAATACCGCCAGTACACGCGCATCTTTTACATCTGCAAGTGGCGCTAATGGCTTATCAATACCAATAAAGTACGGTGGATTTTTCACGTAAGTTGAATCGTCACTCCAGTTGTAGGTTTTACCCTCGCCGATTGGAATAGAACGCCACTCGTCGTCACCTTTAAATACTTCACCATATTCTTTGCTAAACATTTCGCCATCAACCAAGCGCACAGCTTCCGCAATTTCGGCACTGGTTGGCCAAATGTCTTTCAAGTACACCGGATTACCCGAACTGTCTTCGGCAATCGGATCATTACTCAAATCAATGCGCGTTGTTCCCGCTAACGCATACGCAACCACTAACGGTGGTGACGCTAACCAGTTGGCTTTAACATCCTGGTGAATACGCCCTTCGAAGTTTCGGTTACCAGACAGTACCGATGATACGGTTAAGTTACCTTCACGAATGGCATCGGTGATTTCATCCGGTAATGGGCCTGAATTACCGATACAGGTCGTACAGCCATAACCGACAAGGTTAAAACCGAGTTTATCTAAGTATTCAGTTAAACCCGCTTTGGCTAAATAATCAGTCACAACTTTTGAGCCAGGAGCTAACGAAGATTTCACCCAAGGCTTACGATTAATACCTTTCTCAAGGGCTTTCTTCGCAACCAAACCAGCTGCCATCATGACGCTTGGGTTTGAGGTATTGGTACACGAGGTAATCGCAGCGATGACCACATCGCCATGCGATAAGCTGTAATCTTTCCCCTTTACCTTAATTGCTTTGTCTGCTTCAGCTGACTGGCCATTGGTTTCTAAGAACAAATCAAAGGCTGAGCCCAACTGCGGCATGCCGACACGGTCTTGTGGACGTTTCGGGCCTGCCAAAGACGCTTCAACAGTACTTAAATCTAATTCTAAAGAATCGGTGAACACGGGTTCGTTACCTGAATCGCGCCACATGCCCTGAGCTTTGGCATAAGCCTCTACTAGCGCAATGGTATCGTCGTCGCGCCCCGACAACTCCAGGTAACGCAAGGTTTCTTGGTCAACTGGGAAGAAGCCACAAGTTGCACCATATTCTGGTGCCATATTACCGATAGTCGCGCGGTCAGCGAGTGGCAAATTGTCTAAGCCAGGACCATAAAATTCGACAAGTTTACCTACCACACCGTGTTTGCGTAACATCTGCGTGACGGTTAACACCAAATCGGTTGCAGTGACCCCCTCTGGTAATTTCCCTGTCATTCGGAAACCAACAACCTCAGGAATTAACATGGAAACAGGTTGTCCGAGCATTGCGGCTTCCGCTTCAATACCACCAACTCCCCAACCAAGTACACCAAGGCCGTTAATCATTGTGGTGTGTGAGTCGGTACCAACTAAAGTATCCGGCATCACATAAGTTTTCCCGTCTTGCTCTTTCGTCCAAGCAACTTTGGCTAAATACTCCAAATTGACTTGGTGACAGATACCCGTGCCTGGCGGCACCACGCGGAAGTTTTCAAACGCATTTTGGCCCCAACGCAAAAACTGATAGCGTTCGAAGTTACGTTCCATCTCTATGCGAACGTTCTCTTTAAAGGCTTCTGGCGTCGCAAATTTATCCACCATCACCGAATGGTCAATCACCAAGTCGACCGCCGACAATGGATTAATCTGATTCGGATCTTGGCCTGCTTTCGCAACAGCGTCACGCATAGCAGCCAAATCAACCACCGCCGGTACACCGGTAAAATCTTGCATGAGTACGCGCGCTGGTCGGTACTGAATTTCTCGATCTGAGCTACGCTTATCAAGCCATTTCGCTATTGCCTCAATATCCTCAGCCGTAACCGTGTCGCCGTCTTCATTGCGAAGCAAGTTCTCTAACAGTACTTTCATTGATGTTGGTAATTTCTTCACATCGGCAATGCTAGCGAGTTTTTCTGCTGCCTTCGGCAAGCTGTGATAGTGATAGGTCTTACCGTTTACTTCTAACGTACTTAACGTTTTCAAGCTGTCGTTGCTCGACATAGCTTACTCCTTTTTTAAACGATGCATCCCCTAAGCTTAGTCACAAATTTGTGGTTCAGCCATAGCGTTTATCTATATTCACTATGGGTATATTAATTGCAAAGATCAACCAACTACCAACCAACTAACATCTTGAATCCGTACCACATTACAAATAATTAAGCCTGATAAACAGCTAAGCATTTTGCTTCTGCGTACGTCATGCTATAACTGCTATGTCACTCTTTTGGAAGATTAAAGCAATGCCGCACGCGAAGCTCGCTCAATTTAAAGCTCTGGGAAAGTACATGGACTTGTTACTTGATGCGATCTGTGTAGTTAATCCGAGTGGTGAGTTTATTTATGTTAGTGCCGGTGCAGAGCGCGTATTCGGTTACCAACCTGATGAAATGATTGGGCAATCAATGTTCCAATTTATGCATCCTGACGATCACGATAAGACACGGAAAGTCGCCGCCGAAATCATGCAAGGCGTAGCAAAAGTAAACTTTGAAAATCGTTACATACGAAAAAATGGTGAAGTTGCTCATATACTTTGGTCGGCGCGCTATTCGAAAGATGATGATATTCGAATTGCCGTCGCTCGCGACATTACCGAGCAACGCCAAGCTGAAGTTGAACGACTTAAGTTATTGCAACAACTTGAACAGCAGGCGCTGTTCGACCCATTAACTGAGCTTCCAAATCGAGCGTACTTCTATCAAAAAGCGCTACAAGCATTGCAACGTCAAAGTGATATTGCGTTGCTGTACCTAGATTTGGATAAGTTTAAGCAGATTAATGATAGTTTTGGACATGCTGTTGGCGATCAGGTACTCAAAATAGCGGCGCAGCGGATTGTCCAGAGTCTGCGCAACCAAGATATCGTCGCTCGTATTGGCGGCGATGAATTCGTTGTTTTTCTTGAACGGGTGCAGTCCAACGAAGCTGCCACCGCTATCGCAGACAAAATTATCAACGCCTTTGTGGAGCCAATAGCAATTGCCCCTGATCAGTCATTTGAAATTGGCATCAGTATCGGTATTGCACTGTCGCATCAGCATGGTAATGACCTTGAGCTGCTTTTATTAAAAGCTGATAATGCCATGTATCGTGCGAAACAACATTTAAATCACCATGTTCTTGTGGCATCAGAGTAACAGCCAACGCTTGTGCCCAAGCGACAAGCTCTTATAATACACTGATTAGACCAGTTGAATTTCTGAAGGAACACGAATGAGTCAGGTATTGGATGATCTTCTTAACTTGTTGAAGTTAGAAACCATTGAACAAGGTATTTATCGTGGACAAAGTCAGGATTTAGGCTTTGGCGCCGTATTTGGCGGCCAAGTGATTGGCCAAGCTTTATCGGCAGCCAAAGAAACCCTACCTGAAGACCGCAAAGTTCACTCGCTACACACCTACTTTTTACGTCCCGGTGATGCGCATAAACCCATTATTTATGACGTTGAAAATATTCGCGACGGCAAAAGTTTTTCAACTCGCCGAGTGCAAGCTATTCAATACGGTAAACCGATTTTCTATATGACTGCGTCTTTTCAAATTGAAGAGCTGGGGTTTGAGCACCAAGACACCATGCCTGAAGTGCCTGGACCGGAAGGACTGGTTTCGGATATCGATATATACCGAGAACATGCTGAGCTCATACCAGAAGCAATCCGTAATAAGTTTATCTCGGAAAAGCCGATTGAAATGCGCTTCGTAACTGCGAATAACCCATTTAAACCAAAAGTGGATGAGCCGCGCCGTTACGTTTGGCTGCGTGCCAACGGCCCTATGCCGAATGATTCTCGGGTACATAAGTATTTGCTTGCCTATGCTTCTGATTTCAACTTTCTGCCAACGGCATTACAGCCGCATGGTTATAGTTTTGCACAACCGAATATTCAAATGGCGACTATTGACCACTCTATGTGGTTCCACAAAGATTTTCGCATGGACGATTGGTTGCTATATGCTATCGATAGTCCGGTGGCGACAGGCGCTCGCGGCTTGGTTAGGGGACAAATATTCTCCCGCGATGGCACCTTAGTGGCATCAACCATGCAAGAAGGTGTGGTACGAAAACACGGTAACTAAACATCCTAACCAATCAAAAAAGGCGCCGTCATGGCGCCTTTTTTATATCACTTTAATCGTTAACCAAGTGAGTAAAAGAAGCCAGCAATGGCTGCACTCATCATGTTCGCTAACGTAGCAGCTAATAATGCTTTAATACCCAAACGAGCAATATCGTGGCGACGGCTCGGCGCCATCCCCCCTAACCCACCAAGCAAAATTGCAATCGATGAAAAGTTTGCAAAGCCACACAGTACAAAGGTGATAATTACCTGGCTGTGCATGCTCAGTTGATCTTTGTAATTGACGAAGTCTAAGTAGGCAACGAACTCATTGATAACCAACTTTTGTCCAATAAAGCTACCCGCTAAATGGGCTTCATCCCAACTCACGCCCAATACGTAGGCGACCGGCTGGAACACATAGCCGAACAATTGCTGCAATGATAAATCAGGGTAACCAAACCAGCTACCAACCCAGCCAAACAAGCCATTGATTAACGCAATCAAGGCGACGAATGCGATAAGCATCGCCCCCACATTAATTGCCAACTGCACACCACTTGAAGCACCAGCGGCTGCGGCATCAATAACGTTTACTGAACGATCTTCGACTTCGACACTATCGGTGGCATCACCAGTTTTACCGGAAATAATATTCTCAATATCTTCACGCGGTTTTTCAGTTTCTGGAATGATCATCTTGGCCATCAGTAGACCCGCAGGTGCAGCCAT
The DNA here is from genome assembly GCF_009734345.1 of Pseudidiomarina andamanensis. GTDB lineage: Bacteria > Pseudomonadota > Gammaproteobacteria > Enterobacterales > Alteromonadaceae > Pseudidiomarina > Pseudidiomarina andamanensis. The sequence goes on from NZ_CP032551.1 coordinate 901,662, forward strand.
GAAACTTGCTGCAATCAGATATTTCAGCTCAACCCCGACTCCGGCATAACCGGCCAGTACTGAACCTGAGACCGATGCCATGCCACCAACCATTACGGCAAACAATTCAGAGCGCGTCATGCTCGCAATAAACGGACGCACCATCATTGGTGCTTCTGTTTGTCCTACAAACACGTTTGCTGCCGCTGACATTGACTCTGGTCGGCTACTACCAATAATTTTCTGCAAAGTGCCACCCAGAATGCGGATGATCCATTTCATGATACCGAGGTAATAAAGCACTGAAATTAACGATGAGAAAAATACAATGACGCTAAGAACTTGAATGGCAAATACAAAGCCAAAATCAGCCGACGCTAAGCCGCCAAACATAAATTGAATACCAGCATTGGTGAATGCAATGACCTTCGCTACGCCCGAAGCTACCGCAAACAACACATCTTGGCCAAAAGGTACGTAAAGTACAAAGGCGCCAAGTGCCACCTGAAATGCAAATGCACCACCAACGGTGCGCCAACGAATATGTTTACGATGCGAAGAGAATGCGTAAGCAACCAATAAGATGATGGCAATGCCAAGAAAACTATTCATAGTATAAAAGCCGTTTTATTGTTTTTGTTATTCCGCCAATAATTGACGAATTTTTGATTTTATCAAGTCTATTGCAATCTCATTTTGGCCGCCACGAGTGACAACCAAGTCGGCAAACTGCTTGGACGGCAGAATAAACTCAAAGAAAGCCGGACGAACAGTCTCTTGATATTGCTCAGCAACCGACTGAATTGTTCGACCACGCTCTTCTACATCGCGAATCATACGGCGTAACAAACACACATCTAATGGCGTATCCATAAACACCGAGATATCGAAGAGTTTTCTAAGGTTAGGATCATTGAGTAGAAGAATCCCTTCCACCATGATGACCTTCCCTGGGTTAATTTTAATAGTTTCTGGCACACGCGTATGGGTCTTGTAACTATACTGCGGCATCGCAACCGATTCGCCTTGGCGCAGCTGCTCAAGGTGCTGCACAAGAAGCTCATGTTCAAACGCCGAAGGATGATCATAATTGGTCAATTGGCGCTGCTCAAAGCTCAGGTGACTTTGGTCGCGATAATACGCATCTTCGGCAAGAATCGCGATACCGTGCCCACCGAGCTCAGCAACAAGCTCTTGGTAAACAGTTGATGCGAAAAGACTTTTACCTGATGCGGAAGCGCCAGCTATGGCGATGATGGTTGTTTTTCCCACGCGTAACTTCTTTCATTTGCCCGACAACAGCGGGCAATTATCGTCGATTAGGCGGTTAAATGGAAGCATTGTGACAGGTTGACCGATTTTGTTACATTTTGACACGATCAATTCGTGTTCCCTATACGTAAGCTTCGGTATGATGCCATTACTTACAATTTCATAACGTCATAAAAAACGGGAACATAACTATGTTATTTCGTCATACCTTAACGGCAGTGGCCGTTGCGTCTGTATTATTAACTGGTTGCCAAGCCACAGCTGAGCAGCCAAAAACTCAGCAAGTTGCAGCTGCTCAACAGTTTCCATCGGTTGATATCAACTATGAAAGTTTCACTTTAGATAATGGCCTTCGTGTTGTTGTACACGAAGATCGCAAAGCACCAATTGTCGCAGTTAACGTTTGGTATGCGGTTGGTTCGAAAGACGAGAAAGAAGGTCAAACTGGCTTTGCTCACTTGTTCGAACACCTAATGTTTAACGGTACTGAGAACTACGATGACGAGTATTTCGGGCCATTCGAACGCGCCGGTGCCACTGACATGAACGGTACCACCAACAACGACCGTACGAACTACTTCCAGAACGTTCCAACACCAGCACTCGATATGGCATTGTGGATGGAATCTGACCGCATGGGTCACTTGTTAGGTGCGGTAACGCAAGAGAAATTAGACGAGCAGCGTGGTGTTGTTCAAAACGAAAAACGTCAAGGCGAAGCGCAACCATATGGCCGTGTATTTGGCTTCCTTGCTGAGCAAACATTCCCTGAAGGTCACCCATATTCATGGTCGGTAATCGGCTCAATGGAAGATTTGAATGCAGCATCACTTGATGATGTACATCAGTGGTTCAACGACTATTACGGCGCAGCGAACGCGGTTGTTGTCTTAGCGGGCGATATCGACGTTGCAACGGCGAAAGAAAAAATGCAAAAGTTCTTTGGTCATATTGCACCAGGCAAGCCATTGCAGAAGCTTGAAAGCTGGGTTGCGAAGCGTACTGGTACAAAACGTGCAACCATGGAAGACAATGTGCCTGCAGCGCGTGTATACAAACTCTGGAATACCGCTGAAATGGGTACCGAAGATTCAACTTATTTGAATTTATTAACCAGCATTTTAGCAAGTGGCAAGAACTCGCGTTTATATCAACGTCTTGTTCACGAAGAGCAAATTGCAAGCATGGTTTCAGGCTTCCAGTACGAGCGTACATTAGCCGGTCAATTCTTTGTGATCGCCGATGCCAAACCAGGCGTTGAACTTGAGCGTATTGAAGCAATTATCGATGAAGAGTTAGCGAAAATTATTGCTGAAGGCCCTACCGCGGAGGAACTAGCGCGCGTGAAGTTCTCAGATGTTGCTAACTTCGTTCGTGGCGCTGAGCGTATTGGTGGTTTCGGTGGTAAGTCTGACTTGTTGGCGGCCGGTGAAGTCTACCACGGCAACCCAGGCTTCTTTAATCAAGAGTTTGAAACCTTACGTAACGCTACGCCTGCAAATCTTCAAGCAGCTGCAAAACGTTGGTTATCTGACGGTGCATTTGTATTAAACGTTTTACCACAGCCGAAGTTTACCACTGCTGAAGCACAAGCTGACCGCTCGAAGTTGCCAGAAGTTGGTGAATTACCAGAACTTGAGTTACCAGAACTACAGACGTTCACCTTATCAAATGGCCTTGTAGTTGCCCTAGCTGAACGCCATGACGTGCCAACCGTTCAAATGTCACTGACGTTTGACAGTGGTTATGCATCTGACTTTGGTAAGAAAGTGGGTACGGCTAGCTTCGCCATGAGCATGCTTCGTGAAGGTACCGAAACTCGCACCTCGCAGGATATCGCGAAAGAGCTTGAAACGCTGGGTACTAATCTTTCAACTGGCGCAAGCATTGATACGTCGCGCCTGTCTATGGACAGTTTAGTCACCAACTTGGCACCGAGCTTAAATATCTTCGCTGACATTTTAGAGAACGCGTCATTCAGCGATGATGAAATTGAACGTAAACGCGCCAACTGGTTAGAAAACATTAAGCGTGAGAAAGCGAGTCCGAATACTCAAGCGTTGCGTATTCTACCGGGCCTTATATTCGGGGATAACCACGCTTATGGCGTGCCGTTAACCGGTTCTGGTACTGAACAGTCCATTACTTCCCTGACTCGTGATGACTTAATTAGCTACCGAGATACGTGGTTGCGCCCTGATAACGCACGTTTAGTGATTGTTGGTGCAACCACTGAAGCTGAAATCAAACCATTACTTGAAGAAGCGTTGGGAGAATGGAAAGCGCCAGCTACGCCGAAGCCAACTAAGCAATTCACTGATGTGGCTATGCAAACCAAACCACGTGTTTACATCATTGATCAGCCTGGTACACCGCAATCAACCATCTTTGCGGGTCATTTAGCCCCTGCTGACGATGCGCCAAATGCTGAAGTTCTGGACGTTGCCAACACCATTTTAGGTGGTAGCTTCACCAGCCGCGTTAACATGAACCTTCGTGAAGACAAAGGTTGGTCATATGGTTCGCGTACGATTTGGTCAGCCTATGACGAAGCTGGTTTATTCTTCACTTTGGCACCGGTACAAACCGACAAAACCAAAGAATCAATTCAAGAAATTTTGAAAGAATTGAATCAATATCAAACCAGCAAGCCAGCTACCGCGGAAGAGCTTGAGAAAGTTCAAATGAACAAGACCGCGAAGCTTCCGGGTGCGTATGAAACGAAAGGTGCTTTGTTAGGCGCTATTGTTGATACGTTAGATAAAGGTAAAGACATGGCGTGGTTAGAAAATTACGGTGAACGTGTGAACGCAATTACGGTCGAAGACGTGCAAAGTAATGCGCGTACACTCATCGATACTGACGCACTAACTTGGGTTATCGTTGGCGATGCGAAGCAAATTGCTGACGACGTTCGTTCACTTAACCTGGGTGAAGTTACCATGCTAGATAGCGACGGTAACGCCCTGTAGTAGATTTATTCTGCATGTAAGTGTTGGCCGCTCTTCGGAGCGGCCTTTTTTTTGAGCTTTTTCCAATTTTTATTCGTAGCGGTTACACTAACCATTCAACTCAAAACCATAAGGGATGTAACTATGGAAATGATCAAGACTCGTGCTGCTGTTGCTTGGGCTCCGGGCGAACCACTTTCAATTGAAGAAGTTGATCTGATGCCGCCTCAAAAAGGCGAAGTTTTAGTACGCATTGTTGCGACTGGGGTTTGTCATACCGATGCATATACCCTCTCTGGCGCAGATCCTGAAGGTGTATTTCCGGCTATCTTAGGTCATGAAGGTGGCGGTATTGTGGAAGCTGTGGGCGAAGGCGTTACCTCAGTTGAAGTCGGCGATCATGTCATTCCTCTTTACACGCCAGAGTGTGGCGAGTGTAAATTCTGTAAGTCTGGCAAAACCAACTTGTGCCAAGCCATTCGCAGCACCCAAGGTAAAGGTTTAATGCCGGACGGCACCACCCGTTTTTCAAAAGACGGTAAGCCAATTTATCACTACATGGGAACTTCGACGTTTTCCGAGTACACCGTTGTACCAGAAATCGCACTCGCAAAAGTCAGCAAAGAAGCCCCACTTGAAGAAGTCTGTTTGCTTGGCTGTGGTGTCACCACGGGTATGGGCGCAGTCATGAATACTGCCAAAGTGCAACCAGGTGATACCGTTGCAGTGTTTGGCTTAGGCGGCATTGGCCTTTCGGTAATTATTGGCGCGGTGATGGCAAAGGCGAGTCGAATCATCGCCATTGATATCAATGAATCCAAGTTTGATATTGCCAAACAGCTTGGCGCAACAGACTGTATTAACCCGAATGATTACGATAAGCCAATTCAAGAAGTCATTGTTGAGATGACTGATGGCGGTGTCGACTTTTCATTCGAATGTATCGGTAATGTCAAAGTCATGCGTTCTGCGCTTGAGTGCTGTCATAAAGGCTGGGGCGAATCTGTCATCATTGGCGTTGCTGGTGCTGGTGAAGAGATTTCAACGCGACCATTCCAGTTAGTCACAGGACGCGTATGGCGTGGTAGTGCATTCGGTGGCGTTAAAGGCCGTAGCCAATTGCCTGACTACGTTCAGCGCTATTTAGATGGTGAGTTTGAACTGAGCACCTTCATCACGCATACCATGGGGCTAGATGACATCAACGAAGCCTTTAATTTAATGCATGAAGGTAAATCGATTCGCTCGGTGATTCATTATGATAAATAAAATCAGCGAAACCAAAGCGTTTGGTGGTCGTCAAATTCGTTATGAGCACCAATCTAGCACACTGAACTGCACCATGCAGTTCAGTGTCTTTTTACCGCCACAAGCAGAACAACAATCGGTTCCAGCGCTTTATTGGCTATCAGGGTTAACCTGTACCGACGAAAACTTCAGCAGCAAGGCCGGCGCGCAACGTATCGCAGCAGAGCTGGGTATCGCCATGATTATTCCAGATACTAGCCCGCGCGGTGACGGCGTTCCCGATGACCCTGAGCAAGCCTATGATTTTGGGCTTGGCGCCGGTTTTTATGTGAATGCCACACAACAACCATGGGCAAATCACTATCACATGTATGATTATATAGTGACTGAACTCCCAGCGTTGGTTGAACAACACCTACCTGTCACCCAAAAGCGCAGCATTAGCGGTCATTCAATGGGAGGGCATGGTGCTTTGGTTATGGCATTGCGTAATCAAACTATGTACGCCAGCGTGTCCGCTTTTGCACCAATTTGTCACCCTACGCAGTGCCCTTGGGGACACAAAGCGTTTTCTGGCTATCTTGGCGATGATCGTGCGGCATGGTTGGACTACGATGCGACTGAACTGTTATTGAAGTTACGTGTGGCGCCACCGATGTTGGTATCTCAAGGCGAAGCAGATAACTTCTTGGCGGAGCAACTACGCCCTGATGATTTAGCCGCAGCGATAGCCGAAACCGGTGTTGAGGCGACGCTTGAACGTCATCAGGGTTATGACCACAGCTACTACTTTATTGCGAGCTTTATTGAGCAACATTTAAGGTTTCACGCCCAGTACTTACTTTAGTCATTGATGTTGCATTGAAAATAAATCTGGTCAAAATTTCTGCTCCTTGCTAAGGTAAATTTAACCCTAATTTGGGAAAGGTTTTAAGTTTACCGACAAGGAGCAGTATATGTCGCCGCGCCGCGCCGCAGCAGCCATAGCGTTTCTTTATTTATTTCTTGGCTATATCTGGATTAGTTTCTCAGATCGATTTCTGCTAACCATCGCAGCAGAATCAAGCTATTTAACTGAGCTTCAAACCTATAAAGGCTGGACTTACGTCACGATTACTGCTGGTCTACTCTACCTACTTGCTTATCGCGCTCTTCAGCGTGAAAGAAACCTTTCAGAACGTGACGGACTCACACTTCTCTTGAATCGTCACATGTTTGAACGTGAACTTGCCAGCGAAATTCAATATGCGCACGATAACCAGCAAAACCTCAGTGTGATTATGTTGAACATTGATGGCTTTAAACAAATTAATAGCCATGTAAGTTTAGAAGCTGGCGATAAATTCCTGATTGCCGTAGCTAGTGAGCTTCGTGAAGCTTGTCATCAGCAAGCGCTCATTGCACGCTTTGGGAATGATGAGTTTGCTATCGCTTTGCCTGATTCAACATGGCCAGATGATGTGCTGCCGCTGCTTCAACAAATTCAACGACGAATTGCTCATATTCGTATTTCGGAATCACCTCAACTGAGTTTTACTGCAAGCGCTGGGCTTGCGCTTTACCCTCGTGATGGTTCTGCAGCAAGCGAATTAATTGATGCAGCTGATCTGGCTCTTGAGCAAGCACGACAGACAGAGCGCGGCAGTTATAAGCTCTATAACGCAGAATTAAGTGCCATCATGTCAAACAAAGCACGCTTATTGTTTGATTTAAAATCTGCCATTGAAAAACGTCAGCTTACTGTGGTGTATCAGCCACAATTTTGCGTTAGTGAAAACCGCATGACGGGTCTTGAAGTGTTAGTGCGCTGGAATCATCCAGAGCGAGGCATTATTCCACCTTGCGATTTCATCCCATTAGCTGAGCAAAATGGACTTATCTGCGGCATTACTGATTTTGTGATGCAACAAGCCATTTCCGAACTGACAGAGTACGGCCTTCTATATCGCGATGTGCAGCGTGTCTCGTTCAATGTTTCAGCGGCTGATTTTAATGGCAATGAGAGCTGTGACCGTTTCTTATCGAACTTGGCGCTATTACCAGGTGACTGGTCGGTCATTGAACTTGAACTAACTGAAAGTGCTGCGCTGCTCAATTTAGAGGGCGTTAAGCAAGTGCTTGAGAAACTGACGGAGAAAGGTGTGCAGGTTTCGTTAGATGACTTCGGTACCGGTTATTCTTCGTTAAATACACTCAGATTATTACCGATCAAAGAAGTGAAAATTGATCAAAGTTTCGTCAAAGATATTGTGCAGAACAAACAAGATGCCAAGCTTGTAAAAACGATTCTAGCTATGGCACAAGCTTTACATCTCCGCGTTGTTGCTGAGGGTGTTGAAACCCATGCGCAGGCAAACTATTTAATGAAAGCAGGCTGTGAAGAGTTTCAAGGCTACCTTTACGCACGACCAATGCCAATCAATCATTTAGTGACGTTTATTAATAATCTTAAACAGCAGCAACGTGCGCAATCTTGATCTGGTTTTTGCCCTGTTTTTTGGCTTCGTACATAGCTTTATCAGCAGCGCGTAAAATCCTTGCAACATCGAAATGATGCTCGGCATCGTTACAATGACAAATTCCCATAGATAGCGTGACAGGCCAATCGTGCTCTGCAAATTCGTGTACTAAACGTTCTCGAATACGCTCCAATACGGTCATTGCATCCTCTAGTGAAGCGCCCACATGAATGGTAGCAAACTCGTCGCCGCCAATTCGCGCGACCAAATCGTTCGCACGGCACGCCGTTGCGATCACATGACCAATTTGTTGCAACACCTCATCGCCTACCTGATGACCGTGCGTGTCATTTATTTTTTTAAAATCATCTAAATCGATAAAACAAACTGCAAAATCGAGACCGTGCTCGTGCAAATTATGAATTTCATTATCCAGAGCCTCAACAAATGCGCGACGATTCGCCAGCCCGGTTAAGTGATCGGTTTGTGCCAACTTACGTTCATGCTCAAGCTCTCGACGAATTTTATCTTCGGTCATTTGCATGGTTGTTGCATCACGAACAAAGGCTATTGCAAAATGTTCACCATCAAACTCGACATGACTAAGCATGATCTCAACGTAAATTGTACTGCCATCTTTGCGTTGCCCAGAAAATTTAAAGCCTCGCCCCATAGGACGGTTTTGCGCTGAGTTAAAAAAAGATGCGACATGTTTGCTATGCTCAGCCCGAACTGCGTCAGGAAGCAAGATATCAAGCGGTTGCCCTAATAATTCACGGCGTTGCGAGTAACCGAACATATCGGTCAGCATCGCATTCACCATCACAAGCTGGTTATCTCGATTAAGAATCAGTGCAGCATCGGGAATAACTTCAATAAGTTCAGCAATTGTTCTTTGCGTTTTCATGACATCCGTTTATTTTTGTACATCTTATGATCAGCACTTTGAATAAGGGCTTCTACAGTCTTGGTATCTTTGCCAAATAAAGCATAACCAAGACTAGCCGTCACTTTTATATCGTTAGCCTTATATCGAATAGGCGCTGAGATAATTTCGGCAATTTTCGCACACTGTTCTGCAACTGTCTTCAGGTCATTCACACCCATTAAGACTATCAAAAATTCGTCGCCACCAATTCGCGCAACGGTGTCTGTTGCTCGCGTATTAGTGAACATGCGTTGAGCTATGGTTTTTAATACCGTGTCACCTGCGTGGTGACCAAACTGATCATTGACGTCTTTAAAGCGGTCAATATCAACAACAACAACGGCAAATGGCGTTGGATGACGTTCATTAATCTGTATTAGTGTTTGCAATCGCTCCATGACCATACGGCGATTCGCCACATTCGTTAAGGGGTCAGCCATCGCTTCGCTGTAAGATGAACGATACCAAGCAAACAATGTAAAGAGCATGATATATAAGGCGGCGACAAATGGATATCCGATCAGTCGAATTCGTTCTTGTTCCCAAAAACTACCTTCAATATGAGAATCGGTAGAGAGCGCTACCGACCAAGATCCATTCGGAAAACGTACCTTTTCACGAAAATCTGCTGTAGAAAACGTCTCTTCATCGCCAAAAAACACATCCCCATCCGGCCCTGTTCCATCGCGGCCTCGAATAGCAAAATCATAAAATGCACCGAGGTTGAGCACTCCACTGGCTTCAAATAATCGATTACTATCGATAACGAGTGCAATAAGCCCCCAGTAAGTTTCGGTTTCACCCTCGTGAGTAAAAATAGGAATGCGGTAGATAATGCCTTCGCCGCCTTGAATAAGAGGTACGGGCCCAGCTAATAATGTTTGTTTCGTTATTTGCGCACGCTTAACAACATCCCGCTGCTCGGAATTCTGTTCATAGTCATACCCCAATACGGCCTCGTTTCCTGCAACCGGGTAAACGAACGAAATAATATTATTGGGCGCTATTGCCAGATTTCTTACGAAGGTATTGCTTTCAACAATAGGTTGTGCCAACGAGCGCCATTGTTCAGGCCCACTTTCAGGGTGTGTTGCGAGATAACTTGCTATCCCCCAAATACTATAAAGCGCGGCATTAAGCTCAGATTCTAGATCAGCGCGAACTTCAGTAAATTCGCTCTGCAATTGACTCAGCTGCTCAGATTTAACCCGTTCTTTGTTGAGAACATGCAAGTACTCAATTGCCACCAAGGCAAATATTAGCGAGGTTAAAACAGCAACAATGAAAGTGACGCGACGCGTATGAGTTGAAAACACAGGTTCTCCGACCGTTCATTTACTGTCTTAACCATAAACTAAGCCATACAATTCGCAAGCTTTACTAGCAAATTTTTGCAGGTGTTCATAAACTGATGAAATCATTGATGTTGGAGACATTATGCGTCGGTTAATTTCTGTAATCGGTATCGTTTTTTTAAGTCAGCTCACCGGATGTGCGACATACGGGGTTATCGACAACCAGTCGCAAACCGAAAGTGATGCGCCGAGAAACTATTCATTAATGAACTATGATGCAAATCATTCGCGCTCAGATGATATTACCTTAGTGTTAGCTTTTTCTGGTGGCGGGAGTCGAGCTGCAGCGTTGTCATACGGCGTGCTTGAAGGGCTTCGTGATACCACCATTACTATTGATGACGAAGAAGTAAAACTGCTCAATGAAGTCGATATGATCACCTCAGTTTCTGGCGGTAGCTTTACTGCCGCGTATTATGGTCTGCATGGCAACAAGATATTTGAAGACTTTGAAAAAGATTTTCTGCGTCGAGATTATGTCTCCGAATGGTTGTATGGTGTGGCGAGTCCATTGCTGTGGTTTTCTGATAAAGGTCGTACCGATATCGCCACAAGAATTTATGAACAACGTTTATTCAAAGGTGCAACATTTGCTGATTTAAGTCAAAAAGATGGGCCTCTCATTTTAATTAACGCTTCCGACTTAGGAGGTGGCATTCGTTTTTCGTTTATTCAAGAGTACTTTGACCTACTCTGTTCCAATATTGCCAGCTTTCCCATTGCTCGAGCCGTCACGGCATCTTCAGCGGTTCCTGTGATGCTTAACCCAGTGGTCTTAAAGAATCACAAAGGTTGCTACAACCCTGCACAGAACTATCTCGAAGAACTCGATGAAACGCGCATTGAAGAAGCGAAACTCGCGCCACATTTAATCGAGACAGTAAAAACTCTCCGTAGCTATAAAAATCGCGACGAACGCCAGTACATCCATCTCGTTGACGGCGGCATTACGGACAATTTAGGGCTGATGGCCTTTTATGAATTGGTTGAAATTGGCGGTGGCATCACCAATTTTATGGAGCGCATTGGTAGCAAGCCCTCCAAACGATTGGTGATTATTTCTGTGAACGCGTCAACCAAGCCGCGTTACAATATTGAGCACACGAATGAGATACCTGATATCGAACCTACAATCAGTGCCGTTACCGACACTCAATTGCATCGCTACAATGCGGCAACCATTAGCTTGATTCGACGTAGTATGGAGCGTTGGTCAGACGAACTCTCGAACTTTTGGCAACCGATTGATCCGTACTTTATTGAGATCAGTTTTGATGGCATCCAACAAGAAAGTCGACGTATTTTTCTTAATCAAATACCAACAAGCTTGTCGTTGAGTGAAGAGCAGGCGGATGAACTAACTAAAGTCGGTGTTGAGTTATTACAAAACAACACCGACTTTCAACGGTTACTGCACGATATCAAACGTGAACAATAAGCCGTTATTGATTACTTAAACGTTGACCAAATGAAATGGCATAAGCTGCTGAGCGCATCGGTAATACCGGGTCATCACTAGGCTGAATACCGCGGACAACACGCATTGGGTCAAAGTTGATTGGCGTACAATTTTCACCGCCAGCAGCGGTAATCGTGATTTTGCCAACATGAACTCGTTCACGATCTTCCGGCCACAACACGGATGGATCATTGGTAGGATCTTCTTCCGCGCCAATGGTCCAGTGCCAATCGAAACTCACCTCGCCGTCGGCCTCTAGTCGTTCCATTAATCGCTCAGCTAAAAACGTGGTCGGTAGCGATTTTTGCTCTTCTTGCGTTAAATACTCATTGCCTGAAGTTGGCACGAGTTGCCAACGAAACTTCTCACGCTGTTGCTCACCAGCAGCCCAAAACGCATGAATACCGTAATAATCCGCATTGGTATATTCGGTTGATGGCATTTTGCCTTTATTCCATTCTACCGCTGCTTGCATGGATGGATTTGCGGCGATGTACTTCGCAATATCTTCACGAGTCGCCTCACCACGCATGATTTTCAAATTCCATTGCAGCAAACCAAGGAAATGGTTAGGTGTACTGCCAGAAAATAGCGCTGAGGTGATACCAGCAATATTGTGCTGCTGGTTATTCGGTAATTGAAATTGAATGCCAACACCTCGCGTACCCTGGCGTTCATCAGCTTCTGGATTACCGCCGCCCATCGAAAAACGTAATGTGACAGGCACTTCGCCAGAATCAAATAAGGCCGTATTAAACCGGTCGGTTGCCGCTGCTGAAGGAGTGAATTTTCCGGCAGCACAAACTCCCTTAGCATGAGCCTTTCGGAGCCCTGGATGGACACCATTTAATTCTTTAAATACAGCAATAAAATCTTGTGCATTTGCTGAAGCTGGTGGTGCGTATTTATGGTCGTCAGCCACCGCAACTGATGATGTAGCAAGAGCTAATGCCACGGCACCAGCCGATATTGAAAGTGCGTATTTCATGAAAGTAACCTTATTATCTGAAGTATCATTACTTTAGACTATGAAATACGCTTCTGCCCTACTTTTCGATCAGTGCGATGACTGATGCTGCTCGTCTTCTGCTTCGGCTGCTTTCTTAATAAAGAATATCGCATAGAACACACACAAACCGATGACAATAGCGAGACCAGTGAGTGAGAAAAATAGGACTGGATCAGTGAAGAATTCGCGCAAAATATTCATAACCTTACTCCATTTGTGGTTTTATGAATATCTTAGTTTTCTTGTGGTTTTAAATATTGATGCCGATCAACTTTCGGTGCTACATCAATTGCGCATGAATCAAGAAGTTTCGTGGGGTTAACTGGTACGAACAAAACTCGCGAACTGCCACGTTGTAGCCAGATTCGCGCAAATACTCGGCTCTATCAAGCACCAGCATACTTTCCAGTGGCCGCCGGAACACATGACGAACGAATTCAAGACGAGCGACTTGAGATGCAGCCTGACGACCTTTCTCAAGAAACAATTGCCAATCAATACATTCCGGAAGCTGGATGTGATGCTGTTCAGCTGCCCACTGAACAAAATCTTTGAACTCACCCGAAAACCAGTGTTTAGCTACCGATGATAGCGGCTGATAGTAACGGTTACCGGTGATCCATTGATAAATCTCGTGGTAGGCCAAACGCCATTGCACCTCGGTGTGACGTAATCGTGCGACACGGGCACCAGCAGTTACTTGCCCTTGCACAGCGAGTTTCAAATGCTCTCGGGTTAAAGAAAGGTCATGCGCTTGCAGCGAAGCTTGTGCGCACTGAGAGAAGCCTATGTAGGTATCCCAGTCGGTTAAGTGATAACAACACGGCGCAATCATTAATTCAGCACAGCGCGTTGCAGCGCCCTGCTGTATCAATTTAAGATGCAAATCACCACAGGCATGCAATGCTACTGCGCAGCCAACGTTATTCCAAGTTGATGACAAGTCGTCTTTCATAACATCTGCGTGAATAAAGTTTTGCGGTAATTGATACTGTTGTGCGATTGACTGCCCACTCTCACATAGCTGCGACTGCCACTCAATACTAGTAACTTGACGATTTTGAGAAAAGGCTATTAACCGACCTAAATGCCCTTTCCCCGAACACCATTCCAAAATAGATGTGTTACGTAACGGAAGCTGACTAATAAACGCTTTAATTTGCTCAATTTTCCTGCCACCAATGCCATTTTCCAACCAAAATGGCACGGGCAATTTTTGAGAGGGGATTACTGTCGCAACTTCGGGTAGGTCATAAACTTCAGCGAACCAAGGTGCAAAAAACTCTCGCTGTAATTTGATATCGCTGTCGATATTTGCCAGCTCTTCATCGGTGGTAGCATCAAGCGCACCAATGAGAGTTTGTGGCCATGAATAGGTTGAATAATCTATATTTTGAAACGGTTGAAAGTTCCAAAACTGACGGAACTTTGCGAGCGTTTCAATGTACTGCGATAGCATAATAAATTAGTGTTGTAAGGGAACAACTAAGCGCGTCACAACAAGCTCGCCATCACGAAATTGCAGCATGAAAACATCGCCATAATCACGTTCAGTTAGTTCAAATTCATGACCACCTAACAACTTCACCAAAGCGGGTACGGTATTGCTATGCCCCACCACCAGGGCGTTCTGCCGCGCAGATAATATCCCTTGAGCTAACTGTTCTGCATCGCCCGCACCATAGGTTGAAATCGTCAAATCGAATAGCTTTGCGGTAGGCTCTGCCGTTTCTTGAGCGCGGCGATATTTGGTTGCAAAAATCTGCTTGAGTTGTGTGTACTGCAGTAGTTGTGCCAGATGATGAGCACGTTGACGACCTTTCGCAGACAATTGTGGATCACTTTGATCAGGAACTTTTTCGGCGTGGCGCGTCACATAAATAGTGAAAATATCAGCTGATTGCGCCATCGCATTGCCTCCGTAAACCAACATAAAAACTGCAACTAACCCGTACCACATTTAATCAGATGCCTTCTTCTCTAGTTGCATCGCGATCATAGCAATGACCGTGAAAAGTTCATCATTCGCATCGCTGCTCGTTAATTCAACGCGGTGAGTATCACGAATCGAAATCAATTTCTCCGCAGCTTTCGCAATGAGTTTACCGTTGTGCATTATCGTAAAAGCGAGATCCAGCAAGTTACCTTTAAACGTTGCGCCATCATAAGGACCACCAGTAACCCAGTATTCGCGCTTGAGCGAAAAGAATTTACGTTGCAACATCATATCGCCAAGCTGACCACTGACTAGGAAAGTCGGGCGAATAGCAAATCGCTTATGAATGATTTGTGCTAACTCGTTGTCATTGTTATCAAAGATGCGCCAGCGTCGCCGCAGGAGCGAAAACTCACCCTTCCCATAATAGCAAAGTTGACCTTGCTCATCGGTAATATCAATACGACCAAATAATGAAATGACTCGTGTTGAAACTGTTAAAGCCTTCGCCATAATCGCCTCTTTTTATTCTTATTATTGCTTTCGTTATAACTTAATCAAAGAGTGCCACAGTTTTAGACTTTTCGGTAGCGATACAAGCATAGCTGTTCGTTTTCCGGCGTAGTCACCATACCATCGGTATCAAATCCAAGCTTTTCTAGTAAACGTCGAGACGGCGTGTTATTTGGTTTAACAATCGCGTCTAAAACTTGAACGTTGCGTATCTGCGTTAAATACTCAAGCATCGCACTGGTTGCCTCGAAAGCGACGCCCTTTCCTCGGGCTCGCGTTAACAATGCATAGCCTAAATCCAGGTTCTCTAAATAATCGCGCTGAAGCACACTCACCACGCCAAGCGGAATCTGCTCAGATTTTGAGTGAATAACCCATAAGCCCATATAATCAAATTTTTGGAGTTTAATAACATTGGTTTTGAGATAACTTTCAGCCTGTTGCTCTGAGCGAACTTCGCGATCACCAATATTCTTCAAAAAGTCAGGATCATTTAATAATTCAAATAAGAAAGCCGCATCGTTCAAAGACACCTGTCGTAGCTCTAAATTACTAGTATCAATTCGAATGGGAGATTTTGGGGTGCATACTGTCATGCTCGTTGGAGGCTCAATTGTTAACTGAAAAAAGCGGGTTTAAAAAGAATCGCAACCCACACCACTATCATTAAAACTAAAGCGAAAAATACCGCAGCTGAAGCAATATCTTTTGCGCGACCACTCAATTCATGAAACTCGGCGCCTACTCGGTCGACAACAGCTTCTACCGCTGAGTTTAGCAGCTCTGTAATCACGACAATAAATAACGTCAGAATAAGCAGTAGACGCTCCGTCAAAGTCGCGTCAACAAGAATCGCCACAGGCACTAAAACGGCGCATAACAAAGCCTCTTGACGAAATGCTGCCTCATACTTCCACACCTGCGCAATACCGCGCATGGAGTTAAAGGTGGCATGAATAATTCGATCGAATCCAGTTTTGTTCGCTTTCATATACGGCCTCAGCTTTGGTTAACTCCAAGAGACTAAACGATATTTCTTAAGCTTGCCTTAAGGCTTCTTAATTACCCTGATTTTATTAGAGAAACTAGGTAATAAATTATGCTAAAGGCGCTTAAATCAGGAGCAACAAGTTACTACCCTGTGTTTATGTTCACAGTAAGTAGTCTCATTATGCTGAGTCTGTTTCGACTTGGCTATTTTATCTTGTTCGACGAACGGATTTTAGCCGCAACCGACCTGCCGAATTATTTTTTGCTGGGTATCCGTGCCGATATCATTCAAGTCGGTTATTTCACCCTGATTCCGTTGCTATTATTTCCGTTACTCAATTCGTCACATTTTCACCACACCTGGGTGCGTTTCAGTTTATTATGGTTCGCCTTTTGTTTCAGCGTCATGTTGTTTATGGAAGTATCGACTCCGGCCTTTTTATTACAATATGACTCGCGTCCTAATCGCTTATTCTTCGAATATTTGCTTTATCCAAAAGAAGTCATCGGTACGCTGTGGCAAGGATTTCGTGGCTGGCTTTTAATAGGCGGCATTACTTTAACAATCACTATCTATTCCTTAACGATTGTCACGAAACATCTTTCTCACCGTTTACGAGCTCGAACACCACATCACGGTGTCGCTTGGCTACTTTGGCCCTTTATCGTCGTTATAACACTCTTCGGCATTCGGTCCACGTTAGCTCACCGTCCCGCTAATCCGGCATTTTTTGCTGTCACCAGTGATGCCTTGGTGAATAGCTTGCTGATTAACTCGAGTTATTCTGTGGCCTATGCGGCCTACAATTTAAAGCATGAAGCTAAAGCGAACCGTGTGTATGGAGATTTGAGTGACGAAAAAGTTATTCAAATCATAACTTCTGAGCCCCACTTACAACACGCTCAATTTCCTCTCAAGGACTATCCCACTGTTCATTTTCAGCCTGCTACGTCGCAACGCGAGCAGCCATTAAACATTGTCATCATTTTAGAAGAAAGCCTTGGCGCAACGTTTGTCGAATCGCTTGGAGGTATTGCAGCAACGCCGAACTTAGAACAACTCAAACAACATGGTTGGTGGTTTGAAAACCTTTATGCGACAGGTATTCGATCTGTTCGCGGTATTGAAGCCGTCGTTTCTGGGTTTCTCCCCTCGCGGGCGCGAAGCACAGTGAAACTATCTAATTCACAGCGCTACTTTTATACAATAGCGGATACGCTCAAGCGTGAAGGCTATCACACAGAATTTATCTACGGCGGTGAAGCCCATTTCGACAATATGGCGGCATTCTTTAGCGGCAACGGATTCAGCACTATCATTGACCAAGATGACTTCGAGAACCCCTTATTCGTTGGAAGCTGGGGGGTTAGTGATCAAGATTTGTTTAAAAAACTACATGAGCGTCTGAATGCGGCGGAGCAACGTCATGAACCGACATTTACATTAGCGTTTAGCTCGTCGAATCATGAGCCATTTGAATTTCCAGACGGTGAGATAGGCCCGTTAGAGCAGCCGCAACATACGGTGAACAATGCTGTAAAATACGCCGACCACGCACTCGGTGAATTTTTCTCGCAAGCTATGCAGAGCAATTATTGGCAAAACACGTTATTTCTAGTGGTTGCCGATCACGATACTCGCGTTTATGGTGATGAGTTAATTCCGCTTTCTAAATTTCACATTCCTGGTGTCATTCTGGGCGCTGATATCTCGCCGCATAAAATCACTGCGGTCGCTAGCCAAATTGATCTTGCTCCAACACTTTTATCACTCGCTGGCGTGAGTGCCTACCTTCCAACATTAGGACAGGATTTGAGTCGTTCTGACATAGCACCAGCCAATCGTGCAATGATGCAATTCGGTGATAATTTTGGTTGGTTAGAAGGCAAAGATTTTACTGTTTTAACAACAGATAAAGAAACACATGAGTTCGTTTATGATCGAGCTAAAAAACGACAGTTACCGTCAAATAAACCGTTATCGCCAAAACGCATAGAGCGGATTCAGGCTCATGCAATGGCATCATCTGTTTTGTATGAAAAGCGAGTTTATTATGTTCCCAAAGCCATGCCTTAATTCTTGCGATTGTCACTCTCGATAATCGACGTGAACAAGAAAAGCTTACAGTGCGGTAATTTCTACCCGCAAAAAATTGCTTTCTTGGAATAATATGCCATTCTAAACCAATAACTTACTTAACATTTAAGGTTGTTGGTTATGCCGTGGAAGCGAACGAATTTATCGTTAACATTTTGCCTGCTCGTCGGGTTGCTTTCACACACCTCAATTGCTCAAAACAATGACACCATTATTTTCACCGGTTCGCAGTACTACCCTCCGCTACAATGGCTTGACGAAAATAATCAGGCTCAAGGATTCATCACAGACCTCGAGCAAGAATTAGCGAATGCTGGTGAGTTTAATATTGAGCAACGTTTAATCCCATGGAATCAGGCGCTTGGATTGGTTTTAACCGGAGAAGCCGATGCCGTTGCGTTAATCCCATCAGAAGCACGAAGTGCCTACTTTGATTTCACTGAGCCTTTTTATTACGTTGCCCATGGTATTTTCTCTCACCGCTCTGGCAAGCAATTCGGTAGCTTTTCTCAACTTAAAGGCAAGCGCGTTGCGGTAGCTGCAGGAGCTTTCGCTGCACAGCAGTTAACCGATACGCCGCAAAATTTTGAAGTGATTCAGGCCAGCGATGAGCTCAATTGTTTGCAGATGGTACAGACTAAACAAGTAGATGCTTGCGTTGAAGTAACCACAACGTCACGTCATTTGATCACGAATTATAATCTCGACCTAATTCAATCGAGTCCACCATTTTGGCCGCAGTCTTATGCTTTTGGTGTTAAGAAAGGCAATACCGCATTACTTAATCGCCTCAATGAGAATTTGGCGATGTTACAAGTTAATGGAACTTATCAAGCAGTTTATCAGCGTTGGGTTCAACAACTAGAGTGGCAGGAGCGAACCCTTTCCGACAACTTACGCGCCTTAGGTTGGTTGTTAATCAGCTTGTTATTGATTGCGGGCTTTGGGTTTTTCTGGACTTACTTACTCAAGAAACAAGTTGCACGCAAAACGTATCGTATTCAGCAAGAGCTTGCGGCTAAGACGATACTCCAAAAGAAACTTCACTACCTTTCACAACATGATGCGATAACTGGGTTACTAAACCGGCCCGCGTTTACCGAAAAACTTGATCAAGAAATTCTTGCTGCGCCAGAAGTTAGCCCAACCGTGGTAGGTATTCGTATCGCGAATATTGATTCAATTACTTCGGTGTTCGGTTACAACATTGCCACTGACCTGATGATTGAGTTTGCCGAGCGCCTGCAAAAAAACGGATTTAAAAACGCTGCCCACTTTGGTGTTGGCCTTTTCGCAGCCGTTGCCGATTCTCATTTGACCAACGAACAGATTGTTGATTTAGCAATGCAACCGTTAAAGTTCAAATCGATTGATTTCGAGCCATTGCTGGCATTTGGACTCATTCGCAATTCTCAATTGAGCTTTGCTGAACCACCAGACGCACAAGAATTACTGCGCCAAGTTCTTACCGCAGTATCTGTTTCACAGAAGAAACATAAATTATGGGTGGTTTATAGCCCCGGACTTGAGCCAAACGCCGATGACTTACGTCTCTTGAAAGACTTTCATCAAGCTGGAACGCGTGACTTCTTCCTGCACTACCAACCGAAGTACAGCCTCTCAGACAATGCAGTCAAGGGAGCTGAAGCGTTATTACGCTGGCAGCACCCGCAGCTGGGTTTAGTACCACCAAGCAAATTTATTCCATTGTTAGAAGAAACCGGATTTGTCACGCAAGTGACCCGTTGGGTGATAACAGAAACTATCGCGATGATGGCGAGACATAATTTATGTCGTACGGGGTTAGTGATCAGCATTAACGTATCAACGCGTGATCTGACAGAGCTCGGTTTTGTGAGTTTTATGCGTCATGCCGTTAAAGATATTGACCCACATTGTATTCAACTTGAAATCACTGAAACCGGCTTGATCGATGATTCCGAACGAGCTCTTTATGTTCTGTCCAAAATGAATGATCTTGGAATCAGTTGTTCGGTTGATGATTTTGGTACCGGCAATTCGTCACTGTCCTACCTGAGCAAATTTCCCGTTTCGGAAATTAAGCTTGATAGAAGTTATGTGTATGACATTGCGAACAACGAGCGCAATCATAAAATTGTTAAGTCGACGATTGAACTAGCTCACACTCTGGGATTATCGGTGACCGCTGAAGGCGTCGAAGAACACGAAACCGTTGAGATATTGCGCGACATGAAGTGCGAGACTATTCAAGGGTTTGTGTTTTCCCGACCGATTCCAGAAAGTGACTTAATAGAGTTTTTAAAAAGCTCACCCAAACTCAAAGCATCAGGCGAGGCCTAATCCCCAATGTTCCGCGGTGCGCTTCACCGCGGCGACATTTTCCGAAGCAAGAATACGTATTGGCGTTTGCGCATACTTGGCCTCAAGCTCAAGTTTGTCACGTAACCAACTGACCATCGCTTCCCCTGAATGAATGGTTTTCACGCCACCCCAGAAATGAGAGATTTGGTCAGCAATTAACGGAAAGTGTGTACAACCAAGTAACACCACATCAGGCGTTGTTAATTCTGAAAAATAATGGCGCATGGTTTCTTCAAGAATAGCCCCCGAAAATAACGCCTCTTCGACAATCGGCACAAACAACGGTGTGGCAATAGCATCGATATGCGCATAGCCAAGAGCGGCAATGTGACTCTGATAAACACCGGAGTTGATGGTCGAGCGCGTTGCGATTATGAGAACTCGAGATGTTTCCACCTCTAACCCGAGCTGCTGTAATGCCAAAACGCCTGGTTCCACGACGCCATATACTGGTTTATTCGAGAATTGCCGCATGGCCTCAAGTGCGGTCACACTGACCGTATTACATGCCACGACAAGACAATCGACATCCGCACCATTGAAGAATTCGACGGCTTCTAGCGCGTAACGGGTGACGGTATTTTTGTCTTTATTACCGTACGGAACGCGTGCAGTGTCACCGTAATACAACAGCTCACTAAAGCAGCCGCTGTGTTGCAATGCCTTAGCAACGGTTAAACCGCCAACACCACTATCAAAAACCCCTACTTTCACGAATTATCTCCCCAATGAATGCGGCAGATAAAATACTGTTGTTGTTGACTAAACTCAACCGAAATACCCAGTTGTCGCGCCAAGTTTTGCACAATACTTAAACCAAGTCCGGCACCCTGTACATCAAGGTGTTTACCGCGATAAAAACGTTCGCTTAACCGCTCTAAATCAACACCGTGGTCATCCACAATTGGATTTTTAACTTGCAGGTTGTTTTGTTGTGACTCAATTTCAATCGTTGCTCCGCTTGGTGCATACTTAATGGCGTTATCAATGATATTTGCCAGGAGTACTCGCCAATAATCACTACTACCTGATACACCAACGGCCTCCGGTAGGCTGACCTCAAAATTCAAATCTCTTTGTTCAGCCCGACTGTAGAAATCAGCGACGATTTGGCGCACTTCTTTCGCGATATTTACGTGTTCAACCGCGGCTGGAGGCAGTTCTGTCTTCGATAACAACAGTAAACTCTCGACCAGTTGAATTAACCGATCAGTACTCGTTAGAAGTGCTTCCAACTGTGGCTTTTCAATCGTCTTCTTACTGGAAATAAGATTCTGAAGACTGGCCTTTAAGCTTGCTAGGGGCGTCCGCAACTCATGTGCCGCATCCGCAGAAAAGCGCCGTTCACGGTGGAACGTTTGTTCAATGCGGGCCAAATAATAATTCAGCCCCTGTTTGACTACCGCAACCTCTTCATCATCGTTCGCAGGCTCAAACGCACTGTAATCATCGGGGCGACGCTTCCGAAGGCTTGTTGCCAAGCGTTGAAAGCTGACAAAACTTTGATTAATCGTCCACCAGCCTAACCACAGCATAAGTGGCAACAACAACAGCACCGGAACTAATGTATCGATGGTAAGATCTGAACGCAGTTCCGAACGAAAGCTGTCTTCTTGCAACAACAGAACTTGGTAATTCCCAGACATCATTCCAAAGGCATGCCAAAGTCGGCCATTGAGGTTAAACTCGCTAAAACCAATTTGAAAAGGCGCGGAAGCTTTCGTTGGCGCCCCTCGCGTTGAAAGTGTCCAGGACGACGTCGTGTTGGTAATTCGATACGATAATTTATCTTCGTATTCATGATTGCTGGCATCGCCAACAATTTCCAACTCGGCATCGATATGTTGCTCAGAGAGTTGCTCTGGTAAGAATGCTGCTAACGTCTTTGCTTGCTGCACCATTTCGGCGTCAAATAACTCATCAACTTCGTGACTCACCTCATAATAAATCCACAAAGCAGATAAGCCAGAGCTCATCAAATATACGGCAGAAACAAAGACTAAAATGCGTCGACGAATCGAGCGGAATTTGGTTCTTAGCGACGTTATGAATTGCATTTTAATCGGTATCCAATGCCTCGAATGGTTTCTATCCACTCTTTATGTCCTAATTTACGCCGCAAGTTTGATACGTGTACTTCAAGTGCATTACTTTCAATTTCTGTTTCGCCTTGAAATACCGCAGTTTCTAACCGATCGCGACTCAAAACTCGCTCTGGCGCCGACATCAACGTTTTTAACAACTCAAATTCTCGTCGCGATAAACTCAAAGGTGCATCGGCAACACGAACATCTCGGGTGTTGGTATTGAGCATAATTGGACCAACCTTAATGTCCGCCGAAGCTTGACCCAGTTGACGTCGACAAAGCGCCCGCAGTCGCGCAGCCAACTCATTCATATCAAAAGGCTTGGTAAGATAATCGTCCGCACCAGCATCAAGATGCGCTATCTTGTCGTGCACTTGATCACGTGCGGTTAAAATCAATATAGGAATCGTCACACCACGCTTACGTGAACTACTCAACACGCGCGAGCCATCCAAATCTGGCAGGCCAAGGTCCAGTACCATCGCATCGTACTCGTTATGGTTGAGCTCTGAAACTGCCGCCCCACCCGTGCGCACCCAATGCACTGAAAACTCTCGGTCAGACAGCCCTAACTGAACTGCCTGACCAAGTAACGCATCATCTTCAACCAGAAGAACCCGCATTTAACCAACCTTTTTTGCTATTTTCGCAAGCAACGCTTCCACTTCAATCCGTCGCTGCGCATCGGCTAACGCACGTTGAGGTCTTGGTGGCGCTTGTAATGCGCGCTCAGCAACCTGTTGTGCACGTGTGTATTTTCCTTGTTCGTACAAATAGTCGGCGTAAAAGTAGTTGGGGTCAATACCATTTGGGTTTATCTCTAATGCTTTCAGCAGATATTCCTCAGCTTTTTTATCGCTACCAAAGCCAAGTGGCCAACCAGGCACTTTGTAATAAAGCGTTCCTAAACTGCCATAAGCAGATCCTTGCAATGCTTGCGGGTCAATTTCTAAAGCGTGTTCCAATGATTTGCGTGCGTCTTTTGCCAGGCCAAGTGCACCCAGCCCTCCTTTCGCACCAGCAAACGTGCTTTGGATAATACCGCGCCAAATAAATGCCTCCGCGTTATTAGGTTCGGCCTCAGTCCAAGCCGAAGCATCATTCAGTAACGCTTCAAACGCCTGTTCTTGCTGATCAACCTCAAGGGTATAATTTACTTCCGCCCAGCGGCTTTGAATTTGCGCTAGCGTTGATTCTTGAGCGTACGTTGAAGTCGACACCCCAATGAATAAAACCGTCGTTAAAATAATTGTTGATAATTTCATGATAATGCTCCTTTGGTGAGCTGTTTAAGAAGTTGCCGAGGCTTTTTCATGCTGCTGTCAATAAGGCTAGGAATAAGCCCATTCAGCCGCACAAATAATTTCTCGGGCCAACCAATCGTGGTATTGAGAGTGCCCTTTTCAAGTTGCTTTATTACCTGTTGCGCAACGAGCTCAGGGCTGTCTTGAGATGTTTTAAGCGCGCGGTTCATCGACGCCATCAAGCCGTCATTTAGTGGCGTTTTAATCGCGCGAGGTGCGCAGTAAAAGACACGAGCTTGATTACCATCACGTTCACGCTGTAGTCCCTGCGAAAATCCGCGTAACCCGAATTTTGAAGCGTTGTAGAGAGCCTGCCCGGGAAAGCCAATTGCACCGAACACCGAACCAATGTTCATCACCCAACCATGACTTGGTAGTTGAGGTAACACCAGATGGCATAATTGTATGGGTCGAATTAAATTGGTTTGAACGACCCGCTCAATATCGCCTCGCGGAGCCATCTCAAATTGCCCAACGTAAGTGACCGCCGCATTGTTTATCAGCGCGGTGACTGGGTAATCGTTCTGCGCTTTAATATAAACATCAACGCATTCAATAAAGTCATCAGCTAACACATCGGCATGCAAAAAGGGTTGTTGCAACGCACTCGCAAGTTCTTCTAACCGACCAAGATGACGCCCAATGAGCGTCACCCGAGCGCCTTTGTCAGTCAGTTGTCGGCATAAAGCTTGACCGAGACCACCCGTAGCGCCCGTCAGTAGAATGTGATGCTGTTGCCAGTTCAGGGTCGTCATGACGCAAGCTCAACATTCATTGATGGTTGCTCACTCGCTAAGCTTGGTATTGCACGAAACATATCGCCATAGAGTCGGTAAACATGTTTCGCCGTGGTGATAATGGCGTCTTGAGCCGCCGCCTCAGTCACTTTGTTCATCAGGGTTTCAAAGAACGCGACATGCTCTTGATCAAGGTCGCCATGCGACAACAAATAGCTAAATGCGGAATTCGGCAGATTTAACTGCGCTTGGATCTTGCCGGCTGCTTGGGTAGCCAGTTTGACGCTAGTTCCTTCAAGCACGTGAGCCATACCGAAGAATGACGCCGGGTGAATATCGTCAATGTGGTGATACACCAATGCCACCATCG
The DNA here is from genome assembly GCF_009734345.1 of Pseudidiomarina andamanensis. Classification (GTDB taxonomy): domain Bacteria; phylum Pseudomonadota; class Gammaproteobacteria; order Enterobacterales; family Alteromonadaceae; genus Pseudidiomarina; species Pseudidiomarina andamanensis. The sequence continues at coordinate 926,700 of NZ_CP032551.1, forward strand.
CCGCTGTGCTGGTGTGTGGCTCGCTCTGTTCAATTAACTTTGGCGATAATCCAGTTGCTTTTAAATCATTGAGTATCCAGCGCTCATGGCCGTATTCCTCATTGATGTACTCAATAATCGCGCGACGCATCCATTCATGCTGATGTGAAATACGGCTACCCGCACGCATCAACAGCGGTGTTGTGTGCTTCACATGGTGAAATGCTTGGGTTAGAAAGGCTTGATATTGAGCCAATGTGATACGCCCAGCCAATGCCTCGGCAATAATCGGAGCGCTCAGCAAATACTGTTGCTCAGCCTCTGTGGATTTACATAATTCATTGAAAAAAGTCATAAAGTTACCTCATAAGACTTGGTATTTGCGAAAAGCATGGATTCATAGTGAGCGCGAATAACTTCGCGACGTAACCTACCGGTTCCCGTTAACTGTTCATTAGCAACGGTAAATGGTGTTGTCAGTAGTTTGAATTGGCGTATTTTTGCGTAATCCGGTAAATCTCGGTTGATACGTTCGATAATCATCTCAGCATCAATGTTATTGGCACACGGAACTAACAACGCGGTGAGCGGTAGTTCTTCATCACCGAGCACGGCGGCTTGCAAAACTTCAGGCTCAAGCGTGAGTAATCCCTCTACCCATTCCGGATCAACATTGCGCCCATAGGCGGTCACGATGGTATTTTTCTTTCTGCCCAACAGCTGCAGATTGCCGAGTTCGTCAAACTGTCCTAAATCACCTGTCGGAAGCGCCTTGGGATACCATGTTTGCGGTTGGTTGAGATAACCCAACATACAGTTTCCTGATACCCATACCTCATTGTCTTTTATCTCAACATGGGCGTGAGACAGGGGCTTGCCCACCGTTCCAAGCGCTGGTTTGTTAGGCTGATTAAATGACACAACTGAACCCAATTCCGATAAGCCATAGCCTTGCAACAACGGGAGCCCAAGCGCATAGGCTTGACGCTCTGTAGGTTCAGAAAGGCGCGCACCACCCACCGCTAGCAACTTGAAGGACGTTGGATCAAGTTGAGCTGTCATCACACCATGAACGACAGCAGCCAAAAGCCCCGGGGTAAGAATTAAGCTCTGCGCGTTGTGGTGCTTCAACGCTGAGTTAAACACGTATAAATCAAGTGATGATGAGCCCGTTAACCCAAGGTTTTCCGACGATGCAAGAATAACTTCGTGCCCCAACCATAGGCTCAAGTAGACGCCCGCGACGTTTTCCAGTAACACCGCCAACGGCATCAAAACAAGATGCCGCTGGGTATCAACGTTGCCGACTCGCTCAGCAAGCGCCGCAACCGTTTTGAGCATATTATCGGCGGACAAGCAGACGCCTTTCGGCGCACCGGTACTGCCTGATGTATAAGTGATTTTCGCCGTGCCATACGGCAAGTTATGCGGCAAATTAGGAGGTCTATCGTGCGATAACGGCTGCATCTTTCCGTTTGCTAAAATAACAACCTCAGCGCCGCTATCGCGCAACATATTCATGCGTTGTTGAGCAGTAAAAAATGGCGGAATCGGTATACAAACGCGCTCACTGAAAAATATCGCGAGATCGTAAACAACCCAGTTCACGCTATTTTCCATATCTAAGGCAATACGCTGATATGGCGTCTGTTGAATCACAGCCATCAACTGCTGCACGCGTTCCCACAACTGCGCATAAGTTATTGAGATAGTTTCATCCGCTAATGCATTCTGAGATGACCGCGTTTGAGCATAATCAGCCAGGCGCTGCTTAAAATTCTCTAGCATGCAATTGCCTCCACACGGTTGGATGTACGCGGACTAGTTTGTTGCGGCACTTTCAAGTGCTTCCCCTGCGCCACCCAACCAGCAAAAACCATGGGCTGATGTTGGTAATAGTCACCCCAAATATCTTGCAACGATAATGGCAACGCTGATTCGTTTGCGTGAGCGAGTGTGGTTAACGTAATACCAGAACGAGCTAGCTTTATATTGAGGTAACGTGTTGCCGTAAATACAACCACATCACGTTGAAGCTCAGTGAGCGCTTTAACGATGGCAACAAAGAGATCAGGAAGGTAGTCCGCCGAAATTGCCGCCATAGACCCAACCTCAGCGATTTTTTCACGCGCCGGCATCGCTTGATTCGCTACTTCATAGAACTCAACAGGCACATCTAAATAGTATTCAGAAAATAATGCGCGTTGGTCAGCAAGCTGAATACCGCATGCCGCAACAATGGCATTGTCTTCAAGAATGACCAGCAGAATATCAGGCAGGCTTTGCAGACAAGCTTTAAAGCTTATCCAATACCGCTCACAAATAAAGTGTTCAACATCATGCCGACGGCTGTGAGAACGGTTAATCAGTTCATACTGCATAAGCAAATCCCCTTAAAGGAATAAGTGCTAATTAGTCATGCAGTAAGATTAGGGGGGAAACCTTAAGGAATTCTTAAAAGAAAAATGGATATTTTGTAATCAGACAACGTAAGGAGGTTCCCTACGTTGTCTATTTTTTGCAAATTATTTTAATGCCTTTAACACATCACGAACGAAATCATGCTCATTGAACCCTGGTTCGCCGGCCATATCGTAGCCCCGACGCACCACCACAAGGTTTTCACTCGGAATAATGACCAAAAACTGGCCACGGTTCCCGCGGGCGGCAATGGTATCGTTCGGCAATTCTGGGAAGCGCTCATTATAAAGCCACCATTGTGCGCCATAACCTGGCGACGATTCAGGCGGTTGCGCTGGTGCAGGCGTACTAATATAGGTTAACCAATTTTCTGGCAACACACGCTCGCCCTTCCACATACCGTTTTGTACATGCAGAACGCCTAATCGAGCTAAATCACGTGCAGTTGTCCATACCTGCGACGACATAATAAAATCGTCGTTCCAATCGGTTTCTAGGAACGTATGCGCCATGCCAATTTTGTCTAACAGCATGTCATATGGGAATTTGAGGTAATCGTCAGCGTTTTCAAAGCCCTCTCGCACCGCACGCATCGCTAACATGGTATCGTTATTGGCGTACTTCCAACGAGTGCCTGGCGTCACTTCCAGTGCTGTTGTGGTTGCTGTATCAATAACCCGACCACCGCCCATATAAACACGGTCGGTACGGTTGCCTGCCGCATTACTGTCTAGCCCCGATGCCATATGCAACAAATGTTCCAGTGTAATATTCCGACGCGGGTCGAGCGCTGACTGCCAATTCGCGACATTAGCCGACGCTTTGACATCAACATTACGATGCAACACCGCTGCGCCAACCACACTTGCTGCAATGCTCTTCGCCACCGACCAAGTACGCTGAGACGTTTCTGGCGTGAAACCATCAAGATAATTTTCAGCAATAATTTTCTCTGGTGTCGCAATCAAAATCGCCGTAGTTCGCGCACCTGCGCCATAATGTTTTGAAAATGCTTTTTGAATCACGCCATCAAGTTCTAAATTGCCAGTAACGTGATTAACCGGTTGGCGCTCCTGCCACGGCTCGCCGCTGTCTTTTTCAACTGCAGAATCTGCAAAAGGACGTGAAACCTTATCGGCGTCCGCAATCGTTGCGCCGACTGGAAGATCAACACACCCTAACCGAGGTCGCCACACCGAAATACGTTCGCGTTGACCATTATCATAAGCAACGCGAACTAATTTATTCTCGCGATCAACCATCGCCTTCATTGCTGCAACTTTGTCGGCAACCAATGAATAAATACCAGTCAGCTCATGCTCACGAATAGCTGCTTCAGATTTATTAGCATTAAAAGTTGCGCTACACGTGTAGCCAGCAACATAACCTGCCGCATAGGCATTTATCGTCGTGTCTGACTCTTGCCCCTGAGCCGCAAATGTAGCCACAGCTAATGGCAATACAAACAACGATACGATGCGCTTTTTCATAAGCAAACCTCTTTAACCGAGTTACTCTGCGTGAATATGCCCGCGACCAAATTTATAGTCGATGGTTAGAATAAAGTGTTGCAGCACATCATAACCAATTAAGCCATCCACGCGAACACTTCCGACTCGAGTATTGAGCTCATCTTCAGCCTCACCAAACGTCGCATTAACTCCAGCCTCAGGTACCGTAATACCCACATTTTCTAATAAAAATGGACCAAAACCTAAGGTTGGAATACGGAACATGTCGACGTTGCCAGTTGTATTGACGCCTCTTGAAATACCTTGGGTTACCGGAAATTTTTCTAGCCAACCATGGTCTTCAGCCACTTCACGATTGAGATAAACACCGCTGTTACTGCCGGTATCAAGAATAAGCCATACCTCGGTTTCACCGTTTAAACTGACCTTCACAATCGGATCGCCAATACCGCGGCGCGGGCGCATAGGTAAGTTTTTGACATTGGCCATATCAATAGAATCATGATCAACAAACCGCATGCGGCTGTTCGGATAGTCAAACTGCAACACATATTGCTCGAGCACAGGCGCACCAAGAATAATTGCTGTATCTTCACCGCCAAAGTTGAGTTCAACGTAATCTAACTCAAGGTTTTGGCCGAACATTTCGGTTTTGACATCGCGATAAGCAATGCGCTCCTTAACACCGTGAACGCCCTTCACTTTTATCTTACTGCGGTGTTGCTTAGGAGTTAGCCCGTGTTTTTCAATAAACGCCTGGTTTATACCATTAATATTCGCCCCCGAATCCATAATGGCCCAACCTTCAACACCTTCTATCGTCACCTTTACACGAATATGTCCATTGTCTTGTTCAAATGGCACCCAAGCGGAAACGCCGGCCATTGCAGACGCTGAAAATATGAAGCTGATAATGATTAGTATAGTGCGCACGATAAGAATTCCTTTATTGTTGTAATAATTGGATGCTCGTTAAAATTTGGTTACAAGTCAAGCAAATAAATGCAAAGACCACCGACTAACCAAACCACACTTAACGCGCTCAATACATTCATGATTTGTGCGCCAATACCAGATGAACCACCATGGTCGTGATGATGGTGTTCGCTGTGCTGGCGGTGTTGATTCCAAAGCATGACTAATAGCCCGCTAATGACTAAAAATAAAATGTTCAGTACAAATCCGTAGTTCAATTGAAAGTGTTCTTGCTCAGCAGGCGATGTCCACTGTGACACATTAGGCAGTAAATCAAACCAATATAAACCGTAGTGCATGAGCAACGAGGCAGTTACCAAGCAGACGAACAGCATCAGTGCAATATACAACGCCATTTTCCAGCCGTAATAACGTGCATTAATGCGTAACACTGGCCAAACAATGAGGTCAGAGAAAATAAACGCCATCACGCCGGCAAAGGCGACACCTTCGCCGAAAAGAACGGCAGCTAATGGAATGTTACCCATCGAGCCAATAAACGTGAAAAATGCAGCAATTGGTCCCACCACAGCTTGCTGTAGCAGCGCCCAAAAGTTTAATTCAGCATCGCCACCAACACCCAAAAATAGCCACTCGAAAAAACTGCTCGGTACAAAAGCGGAAATAACTCCCGCCACAGTGAAACCGAGTAAAATGTCCTGCCATACCATTTGCCATTCCATGACATATTTGTGGCCGACTTGACGCCATGTATCTCGCTCAAATAAATCCGACCACGTGTTGCCATGTTCATGGCCATCGTCATCGTCGTTTTCGCGCGCTTGTTCAATTAATTTGGCTGGCTTTGTCACCGTAATGAATAGCCACACCAGTGCAATTAGTAGCAAGCCCCCAACATATTCCCCCACCACAAATTGCCAACCAAGAAATATAGAAATGACAAAGCCAAGCTCGATAACTAAATTGGTAGACGCCAACATAAATGCCATCGAGGCACTAAATGCAGCGCCTTTATTGAACAACGCACGCGTAGTGGAAAGTGCCGCGAAGCTACATGAACTGGAGATAAAACCAAAAAACGTTGCGAGAGATACTGATTTTAAATTGTTATCGCCCATGGCTCGGCGCATACGTTGCTTCGTTATTAATACTTGAATCAGGCTACTAATAAAATAACCGAGCACGAATGCCCACAGTGCCATCCAGAAAAATCCAAAACTGGTATAAACTGATTGACCCCACGTATGCAAAAAGCTGTCCATGTGTGCGCCTTATATTTGAGAAATCGTGTTTTTACCGTATCAATCGCAGCAGATGGGGTCAAATTTAAGCATTGTTTAGATAGTTTATTCGATGGGGTTTTAGCGAATAGTGAAAAAGAAACAGGATTTACCAACAAAAATATGCCCCGTATGTCAGCGTCCGTTTACTTGGCGTAAAAAGTGGGAACGTTGTTGGGACGAAGTGAAATATTGTTCAGAGAGATGCCGGCGTAGCAAACACTAGGCCGGCAGTAATTTATAGTTTAATCGTCTTTGCCTGCTTGGCGCTTCACAAATTGCGATTTCAGCATCATGTCGCCAGCACCATCAACTTTGCAATCGATATCGTGGTCACCCTCAACAAAACGCTTAATCACCGCTTTTGTACCAACTTTCAATACCAGCGATGAGCCTTTCACTTTTAGGTCTTTAATCAGGGTTACTTTGTCGCCTTCAGCGAGTGGCGTGCCGTTCGCATCTTTTACCTGAATGGCGTCATCTTCAACAACCTCATTCGGGTTCCATTCATGACCACACTCTGGGCAAATTAGTAGCGCTTGGTCTTCATACACATAGCTTGAATCACATTTCGGGCAATTAGGAAGGCTCATAGTTTCACATCTTATTTAACTTGGCGGCTTATAGTGGCGAGATCATAGCGCTTCGCCGCAAGAAATAGAATCATTGGCGTTCAATTTATCTGTCACGCCATGTTGCCAGTCATGCCCCCTTTGCACATGGAAACTTCATTGAACTCAACTAGACTTACAGACACACAGTATGTGTCTGCTCAAGTTAACTCAACTGAGTTAAGGAGGGGTTATGAGACTCGACGCTATATTAAGAGATCCATCGGCGGTTTATAAAAGGCCTGACGACATTGTGCAAGACAGTAACCTCAATGATGATGAAAAGCTTGAAGTGTTAGAACAATGGGAATTTGACGCTCGCGAATTGCAGGTTGCATCTGATGAAAATATGCCAGGCGAACAAGAGGCGCCATTGGATGAAATTCTTGCCGCGAAGAAAAAATTGAGAAGTCGTCGGTAGTTTAATCTTCGTTTGCAGAGCAAAGGTTGCAAGCAGCTCATGATAACTGTATAAATGCACAGTATATTAAAATATCCAAGAGGATGAATCATGGCTGTAGTAACCCAATACGTTGTTGTGCGAAACGGAGAGGAAAAAATGACGTTTAACAGTAAAGCTGAAGCCGACGCCTACGACAAAATGTTGGACATGGTGGACGAGCTACTCCCTCTGCTTGAACGTAGCGAAACCATCACCGATGAAAAAACGATTGAAGATTTGGCATTCTTCCTAGCCCGCGAACGCGATCAGGTATTGATTGCCCTTGGCGCGAAGAAACCTGCGAAAAAAGCTGCGCCGAAAGCGGTTGTGAGTAAGGTTGCTTAGTACTGTTTGCTCGGTCACATTCCGGAAAACAAAAACGCCGCTTCATGAGCGGCGTTTTATTAGGATTTGGTGGAGCTGGCGGGAGTTGAACCCATCTATTACCTTTATCTTTCAAGAGGCTATTTTTTTCGGCCTAAAATTTCAATGTAATCTTGCTCTAATAAATTAGAGATTGACGATTCAAGTACTTTATACGGCGGAAATATTTTTTTGAGCTTTTCAAATTTATGATTTTTATAGACTATACCAATTGGGTCATAAATTGCACATTTTGCTATAGCTTGTTTTGAAAAACATTCTTGACTGGCAATTATTAATTTAGAAGTAACTTTGAATAGGTATTCCGCCGTTTCTGGTGCTTCCTCCAGCACAGTTTCAATTGCTGTAGCAAAGGAGGTATTTGAAGCTACTTGTTCAAAGTTGTTATTTGGAATCAGAAGATTTCCATCTTCATTCGGCTCAATATTCTGAAGAATCGATTCCTTTCTAATTAGCGCAAGTTGCAATGTCTTATAAAAATGTACAAAGTCTAAATCGACCCTTGTTAGATCGATGATAATATTGCCTTTATCCCCAGTCTCAGCTTCATAAAATAACGGTTCGTAGTACTTCGAAAACCTTCCGTGCAAATATCCATATCTTGAAAATTTTATTGAGTTATACGTAATGTCATTTACATCCAATTTTGAAAATATGGCTCGGAATGCTCTAAACGCATCTGACTCATATCCCCGCAGTAAAGATGATAATGCGGCATCCGTGTCTGTCACTAATATCAATCGGGTATATAAATCCTCAATCAATTCATTTACTAAAGTTATTTCGTTAACTTCGGATTTGAGTTCGTCTTTGTCATGTACGATTTGGGCGTTATGGGCGCCTGTATATGCAGCAGCTAAAGCGCCTGTTATACCTAACAACGGTATAGTATATTTCGAACTGATAACCACACTAATAACCAAAAGAATAGCCGTTACTACAACCAAGACTTTGAGAACAAACTTAAGCGCATTCTTTTGATAGTCGTCCGATACTTTATTCTTTAGCTCACTATACGCCGTGCTTAACTTAGACAAAACACTTTGAGTTCTCCCAATTAGATTAATATTATTAAATTTCACCTGAGCCACCTTTCGTAGACTTTCCGTATCATACCCCGGTCTTTATGTCCTAGTTGCCGTGCTACCCGCATCAGGTTTTCACCGTTAGTCAGCATCGTCGATGCGCAAGTATGTCGGCATGCATCGGGCTTTAAGTATCTGACTTTAGACTGTTTTAAAGCGGGTTGCCAGTATCGTTCAACGGGCACGCCATCATACTTCCAACGTTTGCCAGTTTTGGAGTCAAGAAACACATAGCCGGTGCGGTGAAATAATTGCCACGGAACATTTAATGCATTCTCATTCAGTTCGTGTGTTCGGTTACTGGCGGTTTTCGTACCAACTTTACGCCCTTTCATAATTGATTCACGAATGAAAATCACACCACGTTCAATATCAACATTATCCCACCGTAAACCGATTTGCTCACCAGTTCTTAGAAATGTCCCAAATGCGAACACGTAAAAATCACGGACATTGCTCCTTGGGAATACTTCCAACATTCGTTCATATTCATCGGCATTGAATGCCTTAGCCTATTCGCGTTCAGTTCGCATTCCTTTAACGCTTTTCATCCGATTGAACTCTATGATGTCGTCATACATCAAATACAGACTGCTACAAGGCAGCTCCATTGGTAGTCACTATTATTCACTTATTCTAAAAACTAGAGGCTCTGGAACGGCGTACAGTAACGATCTTTTGATGCGGCCTTTAGGGAAACCTGTAACTTCAAATAGTTCGTCTTTGAGTAATGCTGCTTCCTTTGCTGTTAATCGGGGATCGAGCATTAGTTGATCAATTAGTTCACATGGGCTAACCGGATAGGAATATAGACTGTTTTTTGCTCTTCTGAAGACGTCATGATACAAAAGACGAACCTCTCTTTCGTGGCTAAAGGCACGGCGTTTAATTAACAGTGACTTGAAAATATTGATATTAGCAATTCCTAAATCACTAAATATCTCGAGTCCAAAGTCAATTAGCTTTTTCTGGGACCAATACTGAACCTTCCCAATACCACTTGTCATATATCCGAGTGGAGGATGGGCCGCCTCGATGCTTGAGAGTAGTTTCCGAATGGTTGTTCTCACTCTTATTCCCGCAAAGTCAGGTGAATAAATGCGCCACATAGCGTCTGAGGCTGAATTCAACGTCCAACATTGACCATATGTATTTTCATGGAATGGATATTCAGTCTCAAGCGTGCTTTTTTCACTTTGGATTTTCGACTTCATAAGAAGGTTTTCGAAGGGGTCGTCCCATTTACTCGGATGAGCCAAAATGTTTTTCTCTTGTTTGAAAAGCTGTAATAAATGCTCCTTTTTAAAAATCCTGTAGACCTGTTTATCGAGGCATTCGTCATGCATGTATATAAGATTTTTCATATGCCTCCCAAGGCACTCGATAAAAGATTTTAAGTGTTCAAATTTCGTTTTCTTATCCTGAGGATTCCTAGTCTAATTAACGTCCTTGAGGATCTTGAAGAATCATCAAATACTTCTAAATTTAGCTAGCCAGTTAAATTAATGACACGTCCTATTATGCAACTCGCTTTTGCGATGTAGTGTCAACGTCACGATTTGTCACTTTCAATGTCGATAATCTAGGCTTAATCAACTCTGCAATCGCCCGGAAAACAGGCACGACTACCGAGTTACCAAATTGTTTATAGGCTTGCGTATCTGACACCGGAATCACGAACTCACTACCGTTTGGCGTGCTAAAACCCATTAGTCGCGAACACTCTAACGGGGTTAATCGACGGGGTCTGTTTGCTACGTTCTGCGGATCATCAAAGGGCTTGCTCGCGTCAAAGCCTCGATCGACCAGAATTTCAGAACCATCCTTGTAATAGCGCGCCGAGAGTGTACGCGCTCGATCGTTCGGGCCAACTAAACCAAATCCGAAACCATTACCTTTCTCCTGATGCTTTTTCGCATAGTTGAACAGGTACTCCCATAGGTTTGGCGTCAATATGTACTTATTGTCAACCTCAGGCTCAAGAATATCCCCTAGCTTTGGTGCTGTGGCTTTCGATGGCTTTTTTAAATCTCTTAAGGTAAACCCTTGATGAATATTCAAATCCCGCCGAAAGCCAACCAATACGATTCGCTCTCGATGCTGAGGCACCCAGTGCGCACCATCAATAATACGAGGATCATTTGGCCCTTCATGGTTGGCATCAGCAACTTCATAGCCAAGTTCATCCAAAGCTTTCATGATCACTTTAAACGTTTTACCACGGTCGTGGCTCTTCAAGTTCTTAACGTTCTCTAACACAAAAGCCGGTGGACGCTTGGCAGCAATGATGCGAGCGACATCAAAGAACAACGTACCTTGGGTGTCACATTCAAACCCATGCTTAACACCTAATGCATTTTTCTTCGACACCCCAGCAATTGAGAACGGCTGGCATGGGAAACCAGCAAGCAATACATCGTGATCAGGAATGACAGAATCAATGTGTTCATAAGCTTTCTCATCTGACACCGACGGATCAGCGCTTAGTGTGACATCCCGAATATCCTCATTGAATCGGTGATATTCATTGTCACACGCATAGTTAGCCTTGTAGGTACGTACCGCGAATTTATTCCACTCGCTTGTGAATACGCATAACCCACCCTGCTCTTCGAAGCCTTTACGAATACCACCAATCCCGGCAAATAAATCAATAAAGCGGAAATCACAAGTGTCAGGTGTTACTTTCGGCTCTGGAAAAAGCTTCAGAAGATGCAGATACTCTGAGTGAGTCAAGCTAGGCGCTGCTTTACCTTTTACCCATCGGTTAATTGTCTCTCGCGTCCAACGGTTATTTGGAAGCTGATTCAAATACTCAGCAAGGAACGTTTGGTCGTATATTTCCAGTAACTTGGTAACGACTTCTAGATCAGCCATTTCGTTTCGTTGTTGTTCTTCTGTGTTCAAGCTCATCTGGTACACTCTCGCTCCCTAGGACATTTATGTGATATAAGATCACACAATCGTTCCAATGCGTCAACAATAAACTGATCATTTATACAGTGTATATTTAATCATCAGTCTTGCCAGTTTATGAGATATATTTCCGTTAATGCTTACAATAATCTTTGCTATTCACTTAATCTTTACATGTTGGTAATGTAGCCAACTGGTATAGAAAAATATTGGATATCATGTTGATGGAATTAACGAATATTGTTGAGCAGATGAAGCTCAATGGAGCCAAACGGATTTTAATTAAGGCTCTAGCGAATAACGATAATTCAAAGAATCAAATCTACCTCGGCTCAGATTTCGAGGTCATTCGCGCGATCCCATCCGGTGATGTTTATGCGGATGGTGTAAGTAAAAAAGGCCCTATATTCAAAGCACCGTTGGATTTCTATTGGGTCACGGCTAACGGTGAAACGCAAAAAGCGCAATATGCGCAAATTATCCTCTATCCAAAATATCCTGAAACCCGCATGTCGGGATTTATGCGAGGTTGCGATCGGAATATTGCACCAAGCCATTTGATGCAGCCTCCGACACCAGAGCAACGGGCACAGCGCCAAGGCTCAAACCGATACCTCATACTTGGCGTCAACGAAAGTTCTATATGGGCTTTTTGCACAGGCTGGGGCGGCGAGATCCAACGAGAGGCCAAAGCGCTCATTGAAAGCGGTCAAACGACGCTTGTCGCCTCAGTTTTTCACGAATATAAAGGTAGTCAGCAATCGAGTGAAGAAAAGCTGTTACAGCGGCTGCGGGAAATATACGAACTTGGTCCTATTGAATCCTGCCGACTCAACGCAAGTGGTGAATTACTTCCATACAAAGCGCAAAATGGCGCTGGCTACACGCTTGAAGCCCAATTCGGCATCACCCCCAACGGGTCGCCAGATCCAGACTTTATGGATTGGGAGATTAAATCGCACTCAGGCGGCGCTGTTACGCTCATGACACCAGAACCTAATGTTGGCACCTACCTTGATGATTTGGAGGTGTTTTTGCGCCAATACGGCACACGTATTCAGCCTGAACGTCTAGATTTCGCCAGTCGGCATGATGTCGGTAAGCAAAACGCTAAAACCAATCTGACCATGCACCTTGAGGGATATGACCCCAAATCAGGCAAAGTGACCGATCCTGAAGGGGGCTTGATGTTGCGCGATCCCGCCGGTGAGTTAGCAGCTGGTTGGAAGTTTGAGAAGATCATTCAGCATTGGAAGAACAAGCACTCGAATACCTGTTTTGTATCCTACACAGCTGTTAAAGAAGAAAAGGTGTACTACCAGTACGGACCTAAGGTAACGCTCGGTAAAGGAACAAGCTTAGACAAGCTGCTTAGTGCGCTCTACACCAGCACCATTTACTACGATCCTGGCGTGAATATGAAGTTGGTTGATGGTAGGTGGAAGCCCAAAAAGCGGAATCAATTTAGGGTTGGTTGGAAGAATCTAGAATATCTTTATATAACGCTTTCGGAGCGACAGCTAAATGAAACATAATTTGGCGAATGCTGTGCGTTGGAAGGACTCTTACCTATGAAGTTCGGTAATGAAAACGCTGTAATATGGTTGATAGCAACATCAGGAGTTCTCATATCAGGTATTTTCCTAGGCCTGATGATAAATTTAAATTCCGATAAAGTTGGGATTATATCTAACTTCGTCACCGCTGTTGGTACTTGGGGCATACTTATAACTGCGATATTTAGTTATCAAAATTGGCGTAACCAAAAAGTAACTGAAGCTCAAAGGGAAGACGCCTCAGCCGCACTTGCTCATTTGCTTTTAATTATTCCTCACAGACACAAATTGGCTATTCCGGAGTCCACTAAAAAAAGAATAGACTCATTATTATTCGGATTAAAAACAGCTCCCGATGAGCTTACCCAACCAGAAAAAATTGTTGGTGATGCCATTCACGATGTGAATAAAAGTTTAGAAGAGGTCATCGAAGACATCTCATCTAAAGTCAACTCTGCAATAAGCTGCTCAGCTGCAATAGAACAACCAATCATTGATAAGCTTGCAAGTATAAGCTGGCAGATTCATTGCTGTAAGCAATTCGAGCGTGACTCGATAGACGATAATACTTATTTTACCGAACTTGTTAGTGCAGAGGTCAATGCACCATTAAGTAAACAGTTTATAACGACAACGAGCACTTTCTATCTTACGAAGTACAGTTCTTTGGATCGCTTATCAGAGGTAATAAATGATATTCAAGATGTCATTGCGACCCTAAGGAAAATAGCTAGGTACGAAGCAACTTAATTTGATCTCTTTGGTGTCAATTTAACTGATCCCAGAAGGTAAAAATCATGAAACGGATTGATTTGTCTGATTACTTAGTACATTGGACAAAACCGGTAGAGGATATGACTGCCTTAGATGTCCTAATGAAAATTATCAACGAAAGAAAAATTTTAGCCGGTAACGGCATGATTAAAGGAGGATTTAACTGCATTTGTTTTACCGAAGCACCAAAGAATATTTTTCATAACGTTGAAAAGAATAATGCTAGATATCATCCATTTGGCATTTGTGTTCCTAAAATTGAGATCTTCCGCCTCGGAGGGCGGCCTGTCATCTATCAGCAAACTGAAGAATTCGATCTTCTTCACGAGTCTCAACAGTGGCGTCATGTTACGTATGATCCATTCACAAATATTGATTTTACTTGGGAACGTGAGTGGCGACTGCATAGGCCTCAATTTAACTTAGAGGGAACCATAGCAGAAATCATAGTTCCCAATGAAGACTGCCACTCACAATTACTTAACGAACATCAATATAATGAAGAGTGGCGAATATGGGGCGATATAGTTGGATATGGCGATTTTGCTGGCTTTCAAGAACCAAATGATTTTCCATTTAGAATCGTTTCGCTCCAAAACATACAAGAATAAAGGAAAGCCAAATGCTCTGAAACTATGCCTTTTCTAGGAATAAAGCGAAAAGACTAACATTCACTACGTATTTGAATTCATAATACCAACACCTCTCCCATCAACTTGACTCGACGGTCCAATTAGTCGTCCAATTTGTACACCTTTAGTACTCAGTAAGTTAATTGTGACTACCCCGTAAAATAAATTGAATCGCCTCTATAACAACTTAATTTTGCAAGTCAGCGTCTAATGTTCTATATACTCAACTGTACTACTTTAATTCAGTTCAAGGAGCCCAGCATGGCTGTAAAACACACACCTACTGGTGTAGTCCACCAAGGTAAGAAAGGTGGTAAAACAGGATGCGGTTTTAATACAAACGACAACCCAACGCATTGGGTTGATTCCCACGAGAAAATAAACTGCGACAAAAAAGGTTGTAAGAATTAGATAGATAAATGTCACCTGCAGACGTTTCCCCAGAGTCTTTAGAGGTAACAAGGAAACAAAAACGCCGCTCAACGAGCGGCGTTTTATTAGGATTTGGTGGAGCAGGCGGGAGTTGAACCCATAAAATTTGTATTTTTCATAAATACTTATGTCTTTATCTGGACGCCTAACCATGTAAATATTAGTGATTCTTTTATAACTATAATTTAAAGGAGCCAATAATGCCAAGGGAACAACACCAGAATTTCGATATTAGTATTCACTATTCTGGCGATATCGTCACGAATGATCATAAGATTGGCTTAAGAACATATGCTAATACCTTACATCACCTATCAGCGGCCGTAGATCGGGCATTATTGAGTCATCATCGTGGACGCATTCACAAGAATGCACGAATCACGAGGGACGAAAGAGCTGGATTAGATTTTATTGTTTTAGATCCAGAAGATAACGGAATAGTATTAAAGTTTATAGCGAATCAAAATAATCCTATCGCAAGATTTGTAACCGAGAAAATAGCCAACTATTTGGAGGATGCTAATCGACAAGAACCCCAAGCGACAATCACCCCGGCACAGATTAGAGAAAGAATTGCGCAAATCCAACAAGAAGACGAAATTCGCGTAGAGCAAATGCCAGATCGAGAAGATGATTTTGCGAAAAAGGCAATTTGTAGAGAAATCAATTCCATTCTGGGCGAAATAAGACACGAGCACGCAGGTCAAAGCCAAATTAGGATCGAGTTAAAAAAAGCAAATGGTGAAACTACTCGATTGGAGTTTAATAGATTCACAGCTGAAAATTTCAATAGAATCGTAAACGGTCGCTCTATCATAGGGCCATTTCTTTATCAGCTAAGGATAAAGGCTCTCGACTTAATGAATCAAAGCAAAATGCATGCGAAATGCATAGATGTCGTGACAGGAAAACAGCGTACACTTTACTTCAAAGATTTAGCAGACCTTCAACGTATGAAAGAATACTTGACAACAGATGACGAAATATCCGTCAACATATATGGGTTTTCAATTACGGAATTTAATGTTGTCGACAATATAGCTGGTGACATTCACTTTATTGCAATTCAAGAATGATAGACACTGTAGAGTTCGCGAAATTTAATCGGTATACAAGGACATGCTTAAATGTTGTGTCTACTTTTTTAGTGCTTTCTGCTCTCTCAAACCTTTATCAAATTCGGTTAACTGAATTCGGAAACGTCGGATTGTTCGACATTCTTTTTGAAATCGATTTTTTAACCTTATTTGATGTCTTTAAAGCATTAGATTTGAGGTTTTCCTCTGGTCTTTTTGTACTGTTTGTTTTTGTAATTTGTCATTTTATTAATCTTCTATATGTCAAGGCTATATTATGGGAGATTGAAGACTTTCTTCCAGAAACGACAGTACATCAGGACAAATTTCAACAGAATAAAAACGAGAACACCTACTATATACGGACTGTATTCTTTAAGGCATTTATTAAGTTTAAATTAACAAGTTCACTTGTCACACTGATAAGTGGAAATGTGATCATTATGTTTCAACAAAATTTCAGCAGAAGTAGTAACTTTTCAGTTGACTATGTATACCTCACGGTATGCCTTTTAGTTGCATTCCTTTGTTTCATCCCGGCAGCGAGAGCAATACAACAATTTTCTAGGGAGCTGCTCCTATTGCATAATGACGAGTTAATTAGGGCAAACATCAAGATAACCAATAAAGAAGCAATCAAGGAAATTTGTCGGATTTACTAGGTTATCCACCGACCATAGACTTACCTTATCATACCCCAATCTTTATGACCTAGCTGCCGAGCGACCCACATAGGGTTTTCACCGTTCGTAAGCATAGTCGATGCGTATGTGTGACGATACGCATAAGGCTTTAAGTATCTGACTTTAGAATGTTTTAATGCAGGTTGCCAGTACCGCTCGCGGGGAATGCCATCGTACTTCCAACGTTTGCCAGTTTGTGGGTCAAGAAATACAGAGCCGGTGCGGTGAGCTAATCGCTTCAGAACAGCCAATGCGTTCTCATGCAATTCGTGTGTTCGGTTACTGCCAGCGGTTTTCGTACCAGCTTTACGCCCTTTCACGATTGATTCACGAATGAAAATCACACCGCGTTCAAGAACAACATTATCCCAACGCAAGCCGATTTGCTCACCCGTTCTTAGACCTGTCCAAAATGCGAACTCGTAAAAGTCACGAGCATAGCCCTCTGGTAGTGCTGCCAGTATTCGTTCACGTTCGTCGGCATTGAATGGCTGAACTTCTTCACGCTCGGTTTTCATGCGTTTAACACTTTTCATTGGGTTACGCTCAATGATATCGTCATAAACCAAATAATCGAACGCTTGGCTCAATAGGCTATGCACTTCATTGGCGGTTTTGGGGTTCAACCTCGTCTTGCGTTGCCATTTGCGAAAATGGGATGGTTTGAAGTCGCACACCCGAAGCTGACCGAAGTTTGGCAAAATGTGGTTATCCATCCGACCGCTATTTCTTTGAGTGCACAATACGCCCAATCTCTATATCTTTACTTGGACCATTGTTCGCACATTTCGATAACTGTGAGTGATGCCAAATTATTGTTTAGATAGTTAATTTACTGACGGGAATTTCTTCGACAAATTTACCCTCTACAAATCAACCATCACAAGCGCAACCTTTTCCTTTATTGCAATTTTTACTTCTTGAAATGCAACTATCACCGCATGCTTTCCCTTTCCTGCAAACCTTGCAGCATTTTGCATACTCTGATATCTCATCAGGAGACGCTTTTGAGAATGAATCATTTAATTCAACCACAACATCGTTACATTCAACGTTCACCGATTGAACCGTTGAATTCACATTATTAGGTATTGTCGAAATGTCTTGGGCTATAACGCTTTGAGCAAAAAAGATCGTTGAAGCAATACCCAAGTAAATCAAAGATTGACGCATCATCTGACTCCTTAATATTGTTTACTTATCACTATCTATTTAGCTAATGTTTTGTGATATACCAAATTTAATAATTTGATTTGAATATTTAACAGAGCGGACTAAATTTAATCGGTGAAGAGTTAAACGTTTGGAGGTGATTGAAATGACAATTAAGCCCGGTCCAAAGCCGAAAGCGGAATCAACTGGAAAAACTGATAAACGGCGTAGAGTGACAGAAGAAAACAAACCAAAACATCCGTCTTTGAAAAAACACGAACATAAATAATCGATTATTGAATTTTAAAAACAAAAACGCCGCTCAATGAGCGGCGTTTTATTTGGATTTGGTGGAGCTGGCGGGAGTTGAACCCGCGTCCGTAATACCTACATCCTCGGTCCTACATGCTTAGTCAGTCTTTTAGTTAATCACCAAGTCGCCGACAGACAGGCTACTTAAGGTGACGATCCCGATTGGTTTTAACGCTTTGGCTACGGGCGAAGCCTCCACGCGAGTCTGCTTTGGGGTGAACCGACTGATCCTAGTCTCACAGACAAAGCGCTAGGGGTCGGACTCAGCGGGTTATTAAGCCGCTAAAGCGTAGTTGTCGTCGTTTGCAACTATTAAGTTGAGGCTTTTTACGAGGCCAGCCTCACCTCGGCATGCACCTTGGGTTTCGTTTATTCCGTCGAATCCAAATCAGCCCCTAAGGTTAACGTGTTTAAGTCTACACCTATATGGTGGCGCTGTCAGCTATTTCAAGTGCTGACAGCGCAATTAAACACCCTTATTGCCATTCAACCAACAAGTCGACACCTGAATAGGCTTGATAACCTTGCAAGCTGATGTACCAGCGACCACTGCCTGGATTATCAATCGCACAGGTTTCATTGTTACCTGAACGATATGGGCGACAATCGTAGCTTGATTCAGTTGGCTGAGAACCTTGGCGAACATACAAGTCAGCATCACCAGTACCGCCAGACATGGTCACATTCAAGCTCGTCATGCCAGCTGGCAAATCGACATAGTAATGCGTCCACGAGCCTGTTGCGCCTGATAAGTCGGTCGCTGAAGCTGAACCGCCCTCACCGCCACCAGTGCTTGGCTCAGTGAACGAACCGGTTAGGTTCACACCAGAGAAGCTTGAGTAAGCATTGATCATGACATGATAAGTACCAGCTTGTACGTTCGAAATGGTACAAGTTTCGGTATTACCTGACAGATACGGACGGCAATCATAGGTTGATGAGGTAGGTTGTGCACCAAAGCGAACATAAAGGTCACCATCACCGGTACCACCATTCATGCTAAAGCTTAAGTCGGTTGCACCTGCTGGTACGTCGAGCGTGTAATACAATGATGCACCCGTACTTGCAGACAGATTCGTTTCGGTAACACCATTGGTTAATACGCCATCTGCCGGTGGCTCACCGCCGCCACCTGAGCCACTGCAGCCGTTGGCGTCGAGGTAATCAATAGCATCTTTGGTTTGCACTAAACCATAACCAAATTTCACATCGCGGCCTGCCGAGCCCAAATCTTGCGCAGATGCGTTCAGTGCATCACGAATTTGTGCAGCACTACAGGTTGGATGATGTGACCAAACAAGTGCGGCAACGCCTGCAACATGTGGCGACGCCATTGAGGTACCGCTCATGTTGCCATAGTTACCTTGGCTGCCGGTTCCTTCAGGATACGTTGAAAATACATTCACACCCGGTGCGGCAATTTCCACTTGGCTATTCTTTTGTGAGAACGATGCCAGCGCCTTATTGCTATCAACCGCAGCTACCGACATAACTGCGTTGTATGACGCTGGGTACGAAAGTGCATCGGTTGAGCTATATGCAGAACCGTCGTTACCTGCAGCGGCAATCAATAAAACGCCTTGATTGAACAAGTTCTGCATGGCGTTCGCTTCGGTTTGGCTAGCACCACCGCCACCTAAGCTCATGTTCACCACATCAGAGCCGTTGTCCGCGCAGGTTTCAATGGCTGCAACCAATGACGATGAGTAACCCCAACCGCTTGCATTAAATACCTTCACAATGTGCATATTTGGATTACTGCCAATCACGCCACGCACACCTAACCCATTGTTTAGCGCGGCAATAGTACCGGCAACATGGGTGCCATGCGGCCCACCTTCGTCATACCAGTTGCCGGTACCGCTATCGTTGGTACCGTTAATGGTGTCAAAGCGCGTTCCCATATCTTCATGTGGCAAATCTAAACCTGAATCGATCACACAGATTTTTTTACCGCCTGCGGCAGCTGAAGCGACGCTGTCATCTACGAGGTTTGCTTGCACCATATTGATGCCATATGGCACCGTTTGCGCCATAAAGCGGCGCTTCTGGTCAACTTCAATGAAATCAACATTCGGATTTTTCTCGAAACGTTTCATGTCTTTTTGGGACATTTCAGCAGCAATAGCAAGGTTATGGCGCATGCTCACTTTGACCTTACCACCGGCTTTCTCAACCATGCTTTTAGCGCGTGCTAAAGCAAGTTCTGAGCGACCACGGTTACCAGCGCGCTGCACCGCTGCACTGTTCTCTTTAAACTTTATAATGAAACGCTGAGTTTCGTTTGTTTCAGTTTGAACACGTTGCAACGGTTGAGCTGAAATCTGTTCAGATGACTGAGCGTAGGCATTGGATACTGATACGGCGAGAGCCGACAGCGCAAGGAAGGATAACTTTTTCATAGATTTTCTTCTCTTTATTATTATGAGATTGGCGTATAAAAGCCAGTGCTTAACAGCGGCGGGATACAACATTCGGCTGCAGTTCGGTTACTACACAATTGTTGCTATAGATTTTCGCAACCACACGACCATAACAAGGTTAGTTGTCTAACTAAATATTTAAAAAGTAAACCGTATGTAAAATTCAGGTTTTAATTCATGTCAAATTTGTTGATTTGTTAACTAATTATTTCGTATTCTAGCGCTCCCTATAATAATAATAACGGATTCTCCCATGCGTAAGATTTTCTTAATTTGTTGCTTTATGTTAGCGGCTGGATGTACCAGCGCTCCTCAGTATCAATCGCCAGCACCGCTAACAACCAAAGAAAACTCAGAAAGTTATAAATTATTTAAACATGATGGTGTAAATACAGCGAGTCATGTTCAAGTTCATCTAGATGAAGCAAAGGATATTGCTTATGTGCAAAGTTTCGGAGGGGGCGGTGTTGCGCTAGGCGTCGCATTTGGTCCACTGGGAGTGCTGGCGAACATCTCGATGATTCAAGCAGAAACGAAAAGCGACCTCACGCAGTTGTATAATAAAATTCCCATTCCAGTGAGTGCAATGTTTACAGAGGCGGCTTCGGCCAAAAGTATTCATTATGATGACAATGCAGAAGGTCGTTTTCATCCATTTATGATGGTGGTGCGTGATGAAAATGAGACACTTCGCATGGGTACCGCACTAATTGTTGAATTACCTCAAGCAGACGGCAAAGTATGGAGTGGTCGATACACCCATCAGACAGCATTGCATGTACCACTCAAAAATGTAGCTGACGGTCTTGACGAAAGCGAGTACAAGACAATCTATGATGCCATTCAACAAAGCTTCAATGAATTAACCGATATATATCAACAAGACAGACTTGGTCAGTTGACCGACCATGAGCAAATTCTCGTCAATTCAACTTTTTTGACACCCCGAATCACTATTGAACTGAATGGCGTTCTATTAAAGCAGGATGAAAATCGCGTACTTGTTCGATCAGGGCTTGGTATTATCTCGCTTCCTCAAGATGACAGTCTCGAATTAGAAAAAGTTCGTGTCAAAGCAAGTAAAAAACGCGCGAAGAGCTAGATTAGAAATAACTCAATTATTCAACGCGCGACTGATAACCACAGCCGCGCGCTGTTTACGTCGACCAAAACCAAACGCTCGTTTAAAAGTAGCAAGCGGAATCGGCAAATACTGTCTATCGGCGGCTGATTGCCACGGAAAACTGTCTTGATCAGGGTCATTGATGTACACGTAATGGTCATCGGCAGCACAGATTAATACCCAGTGCGGCGCTTTGCTTTCGTCAAAAACATACGTACTAATCAGTGCAATCACCAATTTGCCTTTATGAAGGTCATGCAATAGCTGGTTCAGCGTATAATCGCCAACAATAATAGGCACGCCCGCTTGTTTCAAAGCGGCAATATCGGATTCTTGAATACGCGCCATAATTTGCTTCTTATCAGCACTTCGTACCGAATCAAGTAATAACGGGCCCGATTCACTCACGTGTAGCTCAACTGACAGGCCACGTTTTAGAGCAGCACGCGCAAGCCCATGAGGGCCACAACCACCATGCCCCGAGGTCATAAATATGGTGGTCGCTTCACGCCATATCTCAAGCTCTTCATGATGCGGATCAGGGCACGGAATATCGAAATACGCCATGGCCATCAACAAGCTCGCCGGACCGCAAGTGAACTCGGTGGTTTGAGTGCGATATGGAACGAGGCGTTGATTGCCGTTATCGAGTGAGTTTGTCTCAAAGCGTGGCAGTAGCTTTTGTAACACCAAGGCATCACTATCATCCTCATAATATTCCGGACGAATTTCCATGTCGTAATAACCGGCGTGGTGATACATCTTTAATGCCGCGGTATTATCGGTTTTTACTTCAAGGCGCATGAATAGGCAAAAGCGTGCATCAGCATCATCTTCGGCGGCATCCAACAATAAACGCCCTACCCCACGTCGACGGAACTCAGGGTCAACAGCTAACGAATATAGACGCGCTAATTCAGTGGCTTGACGATACAAAACAATATAGTAACCAATCACACGACCATCGAACTTTGCCACTTTGAAGTCGCCAATGTTTTGGTCGATAAAACGACGAAAACTACGACGACTAATGCGGTCGGTGACAAAGCTTAAGTTTTCAATTTGTTCTAAAGCGTCGAGATCATCGCGAGTCGCTTGAACAAGTTGAAGTTGATTAACATTGAATTGCATACAACAGCCTAAGCGTGCGGGCACGCGCTACGATGAGAGCGTTTATTATACGCTGAAAGTTGAACGAAAAAACAACTATCTGCGCGCAATCGGCTATCGCGCAGACGCTTCGAAAGTGCTAAACTAGCGCGCAAATTTTTTGCCCGAGCTGAGGACCCACCCGTGAGCACTGAAAAACCATCTTTAAGTTACAAAGACGCTGGCGTTG
The DNA here is from genome assembly GCF_009734345.1 of Pseudidiomarina andamanensis. Taxonomy (GTDB): domain Bacteria; phylum Pseudomonadota; class Gammaproteobacteria; order Enterobacterales; family Alteromonadaceae; genus Pseudidiomarina; species Pseudidiomarina andamanensis. The sequence goes on from NZ_CP032551.1 coordinate 949,728, forward strand.
ATATCGATGCAGGTAATGCTTTAGTTGAACGTATTAAAGGCGTCACTAAACGAACCAAACGCCCAGAAGTGATGGGGAGCATTGGTGGTTTCGGCGCACTCTGCGAGTTACCTACCAAATACAAGCAACCGGTTTTGGTGTCAGGCACCGACGGTGTGGGCACGAAATTACGCTTAGCCATTGATTTGAAAAAGCATGACACCGTCGGTATCGATTTGGTGGCCATGTGTGTGAACGATTTGATTGTTCAAGGTGCTGAGCCGCTATTCTTCCTCGACTATTATGCAACAGGCAAACTTGACGTTGATGTTGCCGCTGACGTGGTCACCGGCATTGGCGAAGGCTGTGTTCAAGCAGGCTGCGCGCTGATTGGTGGCGAGACCGCTGAAATGCCTGGCATGTACGAGCACGGCGATTACGATATCGCTGGTTTCTGTGTGGGCGTAGTCGAAAAAGAGCAAATTATCGATGGTAGCAAAGTTGCTCCGGGCGATGCGTTGATTGCTCTGGGTTCTTCAGGTCCGCATTCAAACGGTTACTCGCTGATTCGCAAAATTCTTGAAGTAAGTGAAACCAATGCAGCAACTGAGATGCTTGATGGTAAGCCTCTTGCTGAACATCTGTTGGCACCAACGAAAATTTATGTGAAGTCTGTTCTCGCACTGCTTGAAAAGCATGAGGTACATGCTATTTCGCACATTACCGGTGGCGGCTTCTGGGAAAATATTCCTCGCGTATTACCGGAGTCTGCTAAAGCCGTTATCGACGATAGCAGCTGGGAGTGGCCAGTGGTATTTAACTGGTTACAACAGAACGGCAACGTGACCACCAAAGAAATGTATCGCACCTTTAACTGTGGTGTTGGTCTGATTATGGCTTTACCACAAGCACAAGCAGAGCAAGCCGTTAGCTTGCTTCGTGAGCACGGCGAAGATGCATGGGTGATTGGTCAAGTTGCTGCTCGCACTGCCAATGAAGCGCAAGTTGAAATTCATTCATGAAGCGCATTGTTGTCTTAATTAGCGGTTCAGGTACAAACATGCAGGCCATTGTTGAGGCCTGCAAAACACACCGCATTGCTGGCGAAGTTGTTGCTGTGATTAGTAACAAAGCCGGTGTCGGCGGTCTGGGAAAAGCGCAGGCGGTTGGTATCGAAACGGCGGTATTGTCGCACAAAAACTTCGCTACCCGCGAAGCTTACGACGCCGAGCTTTTGAAACTGATTGATGGTTATCAACCCGATTTGGTGGTGTTGGCGGGCTTCATGCGTATTTTAACGCCGGAGTTCACTCGCCATTATCACGGCCGCATGTTGAATATTCACCCGTCGTTATTACCGAAGTATAAAGGCATTAATACCCATCAGCGCGCGCTTGATGCCGGTGATACCGAACATGGTGTCAGCGTTCATTTCGTAACGGAAGAGCTCGATGGTGGGCCGGTTATTCTGCAAGCGACTGTGCCTATTTTCCCAGAAGATACGGCAAGTGATCTGCAGCAACGGGTGCATACACAAGAGCATGCTATTTACCCGTTAGTGGTGAACTGGTTCTGCACTGACCGCCTGCGTTTAACGGCAGACGGTGCTGAACTTGACGGTGAATTGCTTGGCGCTGCGGGTTATGCTGCAGAATAATGGCTAGTTGAAGGTCTTCAATTGCAAGGTGGCGACCTCATCGCCATCTTCGCGCTGTTCCATTTTTACCAATACATAATCCAACTTAGGTGCAAACCAGTAATCGGTTTCGCGACGTGAATTTTCTCGAATACGTTCAACTTTTATGGCTTTAATTTCGCCATAAGGCAATTGCAAAGTCTCTTCGCCGACACGTTTAAACACTAATTCATCGGTTTGGCCTTTCTCATCAACTACGGCGTATCGATAATCCGTTTCTTCACCACGCACATCTAGCCGCAACTGCTCAATGCTAGCAGCCTCATCCATATGGTAAACACTCGGATCAACGGCTATCGGTTGATTGGTTTCTTTATCAATAACAACTTGCTGCTCATGGTCAAACGAACCACTAAAGCCTTTATTGCGACCGGTGCCCGAACGTTTATAAGTAAATTCGTGCGACGTCACTTTGCCATCGTCAAGACTAAACTCAGACCAATAACGCCGACGGTCAGACAAAAACAACAATGAAATTTCAGTTTCTGTGTACAAATTGAAATAGCCATCTTCGTACGTCAGCGTGCGCACCGCCTCGCCATATTCGCTCCCACCACGAGTCACCTCATAGCGTGTTTCATAGGGCGTTAACTCGGTCAAAGCAAAAACCGCAGTTGAAGCTGTCAACGCAACCGTTGCCATTAAACCTTGGACAAATTTCATACACCTTCCTAACTCATTGTTTCGCAATAAAACGTTTTAACTATAGCTTAAGACATAAACATTGAAAGAAAGTTTAATTATCACCGGCGCTTACGCTTTTATGCTTGAAAAAAGTGATCAAAGAGACTACCCTCAACGTACAAATTACTGGTCAGACCTCTAGTAGAACAACGGAGTTAAAAACATGAGCATTGCCTTATGGGTTATCGCTACCCTGCTTGTATTGGGTGGCTTTTTGTATTATCGCAGTTCATTGCTCGTTACGAGCATTGGCCTTGTCGGTCTATTTGCCATTGGTAGTTGGTTCGACATCGTCGGCCCCGTGCTATGGATATTATTGGCTTTAGTATTAGTACCATTGAATGTGACCCCGTTCCGTCGTGGCGTCCTGACAAAAGGCATTCTTGGTGCATATCGCAAGGTCATGCCAGAAATTTCGGAAACTGAAAAAGACGCCATTGATGCAGGTACCACTTGGTGGGAAGGCGAGCTTTTCCGCGGCGCCCCTGCTTGGAAAAAGCTACACAGTATTCAAAAAGCTGAATTGACTGCTGAAGAACAAGCGTTCTTGGACGGCCCCTGTGAAGAAATCTGCAAAATGATGAACGATTGGGAAGCAACCCACGAGCTTGCAGATATGCCCGAACACGTTTGGCAATATCTGAAAGATCATAAGTTCTTCGCAATGATCATTAAGAAAGAATACGGTGGTCTTGAGTTTTCCGCTTACGCACAATCACGTGTGCTGCAGAAGCTAGCTGGTGTTAGCACCATTTTGGCATCGACTGTTGGCGTGCCAAACTCGCTTGGTCCAGGCGAATTGTTGCAACATTATGGTACGAAAGAGCAAAAAGATTACTACTTGCCTCGCTTGGCAAATGGTCAGGAAATTCCTTGCTTTGCTTTAACTAGCCCAGAAGCTGGCTCAGATGCCGGCTCGATTCCTGACACTGGCGTGGTTTGCAAAGGCGAGTGGGAAGGCAAAGAAATTGTCGGTATTCGCTTAAACTTCAACAAGCGTTATATCACTCTTGCGCCAGTTGCAACGGTTCTCGGCTTGGCATTTAAGCTTTCAGACCCAGACAAGTTGTTGGGCGACAAAGAAGAGCTTGGTATTACTGCTGCATTGATTCCGCATGACACCAAAGGTGTTGAAACGGGTCGTCGTCACTTCCCTCTGAACGTGCCATTCCAAAACGGTCCGGTACGCGGGAAAGATGTGTTCGTCCCACTGGATTACATTATCGGTGGCCCAGAAATGGCAGGCAAAGGCTGGCGTATGCTGGTTGAATGTTTGTCGGTGGGTCGTGCAATTACTCTGCCTTCAAACAGCGCTGGTGGCGTGAAGTCAATTGCACTTGCTACAGGTGCGTACTCATACATTCGTCGCCAGTTCCGTTTGCCAGTCGGTAAAATGGAAGGTGTGCAAGAAGCACTGGCACGTATTGGTGGTAACGCTTACTTGATGGATGCAGTGACAACCTTCTCGACCAAAGGGATTGATTTGGGCGAGAAGCCGTCAGTTATTTCGGCTATTGCCAAGTACCACATGACCGAGAAGTTACGAGCTTGTATGGATGACGCCATGGATATCCACGGCGGTAAAGGTATCTGCTTAGGCCCGAATAACTATTTAGGTCGCGGTTACCAAGGTGTACCGGTTGCTATCACGGTTGAGGGTGCCAACATTCTGACCCGTAACTTAATGATTTACGGCCAAGGCGCTATTCGCTGCCATCCTTATGTACTGGAAGAAATGCTGGCGTCAGCTGAAACCAATGCCGAAGGCTTGAAACGTTTCGATAAAGCTATTTGGGGCCATATTGGCTTCGGTATGAGCAACTTCGTTCGCTCGTTGGTGTTAGGTTTAGGCTTCTGGCGATTCACCAGTTCACCATTCAGTGACAGCACTGCAACGTACTACAAGCAAATGAATCGCTTTAGTGCCAACTTAGCATTGCTCTCAGACGTTGCAATGGGCGTGTTGGGCGGTTCATTGAAGCGTAAACAGCGTATTTCTGCACGTTTAGGTGATATGTTGAGCTACTTATTCATTGCCTCAGCAACACTAAAACGCTTCGAAGACGAAGGCCGTCAAAAAGACGACTTGCCGCTAATGCATTGGGCGTTACAAGACACTTTGTATAAGCTGCAAGAAAGCCAGTTAGCGTTGTTGGATAACTTTGGCTTGGTTGGCAAAACCATGAAAGCCATCATGTATCCATTTGGCCGCATTGCGAAGCGCCCTTCAGATAAGTTAGATAGCAAAGTTGCCAAGATCTTGTTGTTGCCCAACGCAAGTCGTGAACGCCTCGGTAAAGGTCAGTTTTTGGCACCTGAAGGTCAGTTTGGTTACTTAGAACAAACCTTGCGTGACATCATTGCTGCTGAGCCGCTGTTTGACCGGGTTCGTAAAGCCGCAAATGACCGTCGCATGCCGTTTATGTTCTTGGATCAAGTGGCCCAAAAAGGCAAAGAGCTTGGCGTATTAAGCGACGAAGAAGTTGATTTGTTACGCCGTGCTGAACAAGGCCGTTTGCGTGTCATCAATGTGGATGATTTTGCTCACGAAGACTTGATTGCCGGCAAACATGCCCGCGAAGTCGCGCTAGCCTCGGTAAAGAAGCAAGATAACGCGGCATAACAACTGCTTATCCTGAATCAAAGGCCAATCCTCGCGATTGGCCTTTTTTATGTGTACAATTCGGCCCTTATTACAATAAAACAACCCGAAATACAGGAGCTGGAATTGCATGACGCAAGCCTCACAACCTACTGAAAAGCGCGGCGCATTTACGCGTTTTCTCGACACTGTCGAATGGCTCGGTAACCTTCTACCTCATCCTATTACCTTATTTGCGTTATTTGCGTTAGGTATCGTCATTCTTAGCGGAATCGCCAGTTACTTTGGCCTGAGTGCGCAAGATCCGCGCCCAGGTGGGGAAATAATCGAAGTTGTCAGCTTGCTCAATGCTGAAGGCTTGCAACGCATTGTCACCGGCTTGGTTACCAATTTCACCGGTTTTACCCCGCTTGGCACCGTATTAGTGGCTTTACTTGGTGTTGGTATTGCTGAACGATCAGGCATGCTTTCAGCCGCAATGCGCGGTTTAGTGATGAACGCACACCCGCGTGCGGTTACCGTTGCCGTTGTATTTGCTGGTGTCGTTTCAAATACGGCTGCGGAACTAGGTTACGTGGTGCTCGTGCCACTTGCCGCCATGATTTTCCATTCACTTGGCCGCCACCCACTTGCCGGTCTAGCTGCCGCGTTCTCAGGAGTTTCGGCTGGTTACAGTGCGAACCTACTGATTGGTACCGTCGACCCGCTCCTAGCTGGTATCACCACCAAAGCAGCGAACATTATTGACCCTGAATATTATGTTGGCCCAGAAGCGAACTGGTATTTCATGTTCATTTCAACGTTCCTAATTGCCATCATGGGTACCGTTGTTACCGAAAAAATCGTTGAACCAAAACTTGGTAAATATAATCCGAAAGAAGCGTCTATTAATTTAAGCGAACAAAAAATTGAAGCACTTACTTCAATCGAGAAGAAAGGTTTAATCGGCGCTGGCCTTAGTTTCTTGGTGTTAGGTATTTTGCTAGCTCTGACGATTGTTCCTGAATGGGGCATTCTGCGTAACCCTGAAACTGGTGAAGTAGCGGGCTCGCCGTTCCTAAAAGGTATCGTTGCCTTTATCTTTATTACCTTTGCTGTTCCTGGTTACGTCTACGGGCGCATTACCAAGGTCATGCGTAGCGACCGCGATGTTATTGATGCAATGTCTGAAAGCATGAGCACCATGGGCATGTATATTGTTCTCGTATTTTTTGCCGCGCAGTTTGTTGCTTTCTTTGGCTGGACGAACTTTGGTAGCATTCTCGCCATTAAGGGTGCAACCTTCTTGCAAGAAGTTGGTTTAACCGGGCCATCAGTATTCGTCTTATTCATTTTGATGTGTGCTTTCGTGAACCTCATGCTAGGTTCAGCATCAGCACAATGGGCTATCACCGCACCAATTTTCGTGCCAATGCTCATGCTGATCGGCTACGCCCCAGAGGTCATCCAAGCCGCCTATCGTATTGGTGACTCGGTTACTAATATCATTACCCCAATGATGAGTTACTTTGGTCTGATACTAGCCGTGGCTGTTCGCTATAAGAAAGATACTGGTATCGGTACGATGATTGCGATGATGCTGCCATACACCATTGTATTCTTGCTGGGTTGGGCGAGTTTGTTCTTCTTGTGGGTTTTCGCGTTAGATATGCCGGTGGGCGTCAACACCCCAACCTACTACACCCCGTAAAGGCGTTACTCGTTGTTCGTTATTCGTTATTCGTTATTCGTTATTCGAAACAGCTAAATACGAAACAAAAAAACCTCCGGTGTACCAAGTGCACGGAGGTTTTTCTTTTTCACGAACAACCAATAACGAGTAACGAATAACGTTGCTCTTCAGCGCAGGAGGCGATAGATGATGAGCGCCGTCAAACCACAGCCCCCCATCACAAACACCATCGCCAACTCATGCTGATGCCCCAATACATTCACCAACGCCGAAATAATGCCTGCAATCAAAAACTGAAGGCTTCCCGTGACTGCTGAGGCTGAACCGGCTCGCTCTTGCTGCTCAGCGAGTGCTCCAGCCATCGCATTGGGAAATACCATACCCAAGGTACTGATATACAGGAATAATGGCACTAGCACGCCAACTAACCCGAAGTTATTCCAACCAGCGACAATCAGAAGCACGGATACGACACCAAGTATCGGCAATGATTTGTTGAGGATTTTGCGCGAATCGCGGCGACGAAGAATCCAAGCGTTTAATTGCGCCATTCCGATAATGCCAACAGCGTTCGCACCAAATAACCAACTGTAATGCGTCGGCGAGAGGCCAAAATGGTCAATAAAAACCAGTGGTGAGGCGGTGATGTAGGCAAATAGACCCGATTGCGCGATACCGCCACTTAAGGAATATCGTAAGAAACTCGGATCGCGCAAAACGCTCCAATAAATTGGCAAGCTTGACCGAATTCTTACGGCTGTATTCGGTGCGCGAGTTTCGGGTAAACGCACATGAACAATCGCGAGACATGCCACAGCAAGGCTTGCCACAATAATGAATATCGATTGCCAGCCCCATGCTGCAGTGACATAGGCACCCGCTAATGGCGCGAGTATTGGCGCAATTCCCATCACCAAAATTAAGAAGCTAAATACTTGCGCAGAAGCCTGTGGTGTATATAAATCTCGCACCATGGCGCGAGCAATCACAAGCCCCGCACAAGAGCCAATGGCTTGCAAAAAGCGCAACACGATTAAGCTCTCGAGATTCGGTGCGTAGGCGCAAGCTATTGATGTGGCCACGTATAACACAATGCCGAAATATAATGGCGGCTTGCGGCCAAACCGATCTGACGCAGTACCGTAAAGCAGCTGACCTATGAAGAGCCCAAGGAAAAACGAAGTCAGAGATAATTCAACCCGATTTGATTCAGTGGAGAAACTTGCGGCAATATCGCCAAAAGCTGGCAGATACATATCAATGGATAACGGCCCGAAGGCCGTTAATAAGGCAAGAACGATAACTGTTAAATCAAACCGTGCTTTGTCGGAAACGTTATAAACTGTCATTGTTCAGCCGCTCGATAGCTTTGTGTGCTATGCGAATTCGGCCGTTTTATTGTTTTTATTTTGCGGGCCCAATCAACAAATGATTGTGCGTAATTAACATACGTATCTGTGGTACGCCCCTGTTCTGATAAGTCACCTAACAACGCCCAACCATCATTCCCTGAAGCCAAGAAACTATTCGTGATCATAGTGTACATGTGGTCGGCCTGAATTGGTTGCCAACCATTCTCGGTAACGACTTCGAGTGCGCTAATGCGTTGTCCGTCAGCAGCACTCATATCTACGTTAAAGCGAATATCAGCGCCGTGCGGATAGGCACCATCGGAACCACCCGCAGAAATAGCATATGCCAACGCTTGCTCAAGTACTTGCTTCACTTCGCGCCCTGTAATTTGAACTTCAACTAGCGTGTTGGCAAACGGTAGCAAACTATATGCATCAGCAACGGTAAACTCACCGGCGGTGATTTCACGACGAACCCCACCACCGTTTTGCAAAGAAAAATCTGCTTGCGGTGCACTCGCCAAGAACGCCTCGGCTACCACGCGGTGAGCATCGGACTGACGCCCTACCCCGCATTCAGCTGATAGCATTAGCCCCATACGTTTCAGGCAGAGACGCTGTTCAACATTCGCAATCACTTGTAAGGTGAGTTCATCAAGCTTCGTGCGATATCGGTCTAACAAGGCTTCCGCCTCTGCATTTGGCGCAACAGCAGCAAATTGAGGAATTTTTTGAATGGCTGCAGGTGCATCTTCGGCAACCAAGAAATGAGCTTGTCCGCCACAATCACTGACGTGGTCACCTGCAAAATTGATATCGAGCTCGCCAACCACCTGACTATATTGCCACGCATGGGCAATACATACAGCGTCACCATCGGCATTGGTTACTTGCATCGGATAAGGGCCAACACTCGGCAAGCCATAGCGACCAAAATCGCCAAGCAATGTGTGCGAATCACCGCCAATAATAAAATCTACCGCTGGCAGGCGCTCAGCCAACTCCAGATCGTTGCGATATTGAATGTGCGTCAATAAACCAATCTTTTCGATACCCAAACCGCGAAGTTCATCAATGTAGTATTTTGCGGTTTCATACTCATCCGCAAATACGGTGGTTTTATCGGGTTGCGATGAGTTCTTCGTTTTAATGGCAATATCCAGACCAATCACGCCAACGCGCTCGCCACCCACGTTATAAACCGCATAAGGCTTAAAGCTATCCCAGCGCGTTTTTTCCGTTAGTGGCGATACACCCACTTCAGGTTGCACGTTGGCACCAAGTACGACCGTACCGCAGGTACTCATGCCTAAAAAGTCCAAAAATCGTTTGAGCCCTGTATCACCGTTATCAAATTCATGATTCCCTAACGCAAACGCATCAAAGCAAATCAGGTTCATTAAGGCCGCATCTGCAGCGCCATCAAACAGGGTATAAAACAGCGTACCTGTAATCGCATCGCCGGCATGTAGCGCTAATACGTTGTTTTGGCTTGCGCGAATATCAGCAATTTTCGTCGCTACACGAGCGAAGCCGCCAGTTTCAACACGATAGGTTTCGCCATCAACGGTCAGCGCAGTGCGCTCCATCGGCAATAAATGTGAGTGATGATCGTTCACGTGGGCAATGGTCAGTTCAAATGGCTGCGGCTCAGATAATTGAGCACAGCCCGCCAACATCAAGCTGCTTACTAAAACAAACACCCAAGCTCTCATCATCCCCCCTCAAAAAACGTGTTTCGTTACTCGTTAATCGTTATTCGAAGTTTGTTTCGCTTTCACGAGTAACCAATAACGAATAACGAGTAACGTTGGTTTTACTTCACTAAGCCGATTTCGCGGAGACGCTCCATCAAATAATCATGCGAACTGATTGGTTCAAAACGATTCGGATTCTCTTCCGAAATACAGCTCTCCAACGGCGTGATCATCACGTCTGGGTTGAAGTGCAAGAAGAACGGAATCGAATAACGTGATTTGTGACTGTATGGCGCTGGCGGGTTGACCACGCGGTGGGTCGTTGATGGCAACACACCATTGGTTAAACGCTGTAGCATATCGCCAACATTACAGATAATAGCGCCTTCAATGATAGTTACCGGAATCCAAGAGCCATCTTTGGCAAGTACTTCTAGGCCTGGCTCACGCGAACCGACTAGTAGTGTCAATACGTTAATGTCTTCGTGAGCGCCAGCGCGCACTGACGGTGTTCCTTCGTCGATAATTGGTGGGTAGTGAAGTGGGCGTAAAATTGAGTTGCCTAAGTTCACTTTATCGTTAAAGAAATCACGTGGCTGTTTTAAGTAAACAGCTAAAGCTTCCAAAACCCGAAGGCCCAAAGCATCTAACGCGTCATATAGCTTCAAAATTTTGGCTTTGAATTCTGGCAATTCTTGTGGCCATACATTCGGTGTGAGTTGCGGGAACGGTGGTTCACCATCAATTTCACGCCCCACATGCCAAAACTCTTTTAAATCAACGTGCTTCGCGTCTTTCGCAATTTCAGTACCAAATGGCGTATAGCCGCGCGCACCGCCACCACCCGGAATGTGATACTGCTTTTTCACGTCTTCAGGAAGCGCAAATAATTCGCGGCAGATATCCAACGCATTATCAATCAACTGCTGGTCAATACCATGCTTGGTTAATGCAACAAAACCATTGGTTTCATAGCCTTCACCAACGTGTTGTGCGAAAGCATCAAAGTTTTGGCCATACAAGCTCATATCAATATGCGGAATGGATTTCATGAAACGTTTTTCCTAGGGAATGAAGATATCAAAATAGGCGTATATGCTAAGGATTTTAGCCTGTCTAGACAAGGGTAAATCTTGCGTAAACCGCCTTTTGCTTACAATCTTAAGTTGCTACCGTAATTTGCAGATTCTAGCAAAAAGTGAGGTAAATCACGATGAAATTGCAACACAGTGTTCTTTCTGTCGCATTATTGACCGCTGGTCTTGCTCTGGCAGGTACCGCAAGTGCACAAACGCAACAAAATCAGACCCAACACCAAGGCTATGCAGCCTACAATTATTTCGGTGTCGGTGTTGCTGATCATGACGGCGGCGACAGCATTGTCGTTGAAGGTTCTTACGAATTCAAATCGCCATATTTCGTGAGCGGTTACTATCGCAATTTTGATAATGATGCGGGCAGTAGCAGTGACGCATTAAGCATTAAACTCGGTCGCTATTTCTGGCTAAGCAGCGGCTTGACAGCAGATGTTGGCGTACGTGCCGGTCATGTTGATTTCGGCTCTGTCGATAGCAACTTCTGGGGCGTTGAGGGTAACTTGCGTCAACGCATTGACCAATTTGAATTTTATGGCGGTATTGGTTGGATCGACTACACCGACGCTGGCAGTGATAATCAATACCAATTTGGTGTGAATTATTACATCGATTCAAACCTATCGGTTGGTGTGGGCTATCAAGATAGTGAATATGGTGATGGTGTTCGCTTCCGCGGTAGTTATCACTTTTAATTAAATGCGCTATGCTGTGGCACATTGATGATCGTTTTGGAGATTCGTTGTGCCGCAGCTTCCTAGCTTTATTCAAATGTATCGCGAACTCGTCGCGATTCCTTCAGTATCCTGCCTCGACCCAAGTTGGGATACCAGTAACAAGCCCGTTATCGACAAACTGGCAACATGGCTCGAATGTCTCGGCTTTCAAATCGATATTCATGAACTAGACCACCAGGCTGGTAAATTTAATCTGCTTGCGCATTATATTCCCGAAGGCGCTGAATCTGGCGGCTTAATGTTGGCTGGACACACCGATACAGTGCCATGGGATGAAGGCCGCTGGACACAAGACCCATTTAAACTACGTGAAGACAACGGTCGCTTATATGGGCTAGGCACAGCTGATATGAAGGGCTTTTTTGCATTCGTGATTGAGGCATTGCGCAGCACTGACCTCCGCCAATTGAAAAAGCCATTGTATATTCTTGCCACCGCCGATGAAGAAACCACCATGGCAGGCGCCCGCGAACTTGACGCTTTTGGTCACTTGAAGCCTGATTTTGCAGTGATTGGCGAACCAACCTCGATGACCCCAGTGGTTACCCACAAAGGTCACATGACCGAAGCCGTGCGTATCACGGGTAAGTCAGGGCACAGCTCAAATCCTGCGGCTGGTATCAACGCCATTGAAATCATGCATGATGTCATAACTGAGCTGCGTGGCATTCAAAAAGAATTCCAACAGCGTTATCACGACGATGCATTCGAAGTACCCTACCCAACACTAAACTTCGGTGCCATTCATGGCGGTGACGCCGCGAATCGTATCTGTGCGTGCTGCGAGCTACATATCGATATGCGCCCGCTACCTGGTATGAATATTAGTGAGCTTTATGGTCTGATTGATCATCGTTTAGCTGAGGTGAAAGCGCGCTACCCCGGGGCTGTGTGCCTTGAGCACATGCATGAACCGGTACCCGGCTATCGCTGCGACAAAGATGCTGAAATTGTTCGGTTAGCAAGTGAGTTAACGGGTAATGCCGCACAACCGGCGAACTATTGCACCGAGGCTCCGTTTGTGCAAGCACTCGGCTGTCAAACTATCGTCATGGGCCCAGGCAATATTGCGCAGGCGCATCAACCTGATGAATTTATCCAAATAGATGAAATTGCGCCCGCACAAAATCAGCTACGGGCCCTTATTCGTCAGGTGTGCATGTAGCCGCGATCATTCGAGCCACGGGGCCAAAGCTTTTCCGATGAACCGGACATGGCCCGTGCTCCGCTAAAGCCTCTAAATGAGCTTTTGTTGGATACGCCTTGTGTTTGGCGAAATCATAGTGTGGATAGAGCTCATGCCACGCAAGCATTTGCCGGTCTCGCTCGACTTTCGCCAAAATAGATGCAGCACCAATACAAGCTTCAAGCGCATCACCACCAACAATAGCCTCAGCTGGCACGTTCAGTTGAGGCAGCTTGTTACCATCAACCAGTACTTTTTCCGGTTGTACTGGCAATGCCTCGACAGCACGCTTCATCGCCAATAATGACGCCTGCAAAATATTAATGGCATCAATTTCATCGGCATCGCACTGTGCAATCGCCCAATACAGCGCTTTTTCTTTTATTTCAGCACTCAAGGCTTCGCGTTTTTTCTCAGACAACTTCTTCGAATCATTAATGCCTTCAATTGGGTTATTCGGGTCTAGAATAACCGCCGCAGCCACCACGGGTCCTGCGATTGGCCCACGGCCTGCTTCATCTGTTCCACAAATCATGCTTTTCGTCTTGTTGTTGCCGGTTGATGCGGTATGATACTTTCGTCTCATACATAATAACAATACAACAAGGGGTTTCCACATGAGTGATTCTTACGAATCATCGACTTTTCTCAATCGCTTGCTGGATAAGGTTGAAAAAGTCGGTAACAAACTTCCTGATCCAGCGGTGATGTTTTTTGGTCTTTTAATCATCGTATGGGTTTTCAGCTATCTGCTTTCTGGCATTGAATTTGATGCTGTTCATCCGCTTACTGGCGAAAATGTTGGCATTACAAATTTGCTGGCTGGTGACCAAATGGCGAATTTCTTAGCCAATATGGTTGGCACCTTCATGGGCTTCGCCCCTTTAGGAGTTGTGCTTGTAGCGATGTTAGGTGTCGGGGTTGCTGAGCGAAGTGGCTTTATTAACGTTGCTATAAAATTGATGCTCAATGTCACGCCGAAAATGTTATTAACCCCGGTACTGATTCTTGTAGCTATCGTGAGTCATACCGCGGTTGACGCTGGTTATGTTCTGGTGATTCCATTAGGCGGTGTGATTTTCTATGCTGCCGGTCGTCACCCATTAGCGGGTATTGCGGCCGCATTTGCCGGTGTTTCCGGTGGTTTCAGTGCCAACTTCGTACCTTCAGCAATTGATCCGTTGCTACAAGGTTTTACACAAAGCGCAGCACAAATTCTTGACCCAGCAATTCAACTCAATCCGTTGAATAACTACTTCTTTACTGCTGCTTCAGCAATTGTTGTCGTGATTGTCGGTTGGTACCTCACAGACCGTGTTATTGAACCACGCTTGCAGCGCACGGCAACTATTGATGGCGACCAAGAAGACATGCCGGCGCTTGATGATGTGACGCCTCGTGATCGTAAAGCGTTCTATGCTGGTGTTTTAACTATGGTGGCGGGACTTGTTGGTTTGTATTTCGCTGCTTCGGCCGAAAATACGCCACTTGCTGATGCTACTGGCGAGCTTGCATCATTTACAGCACCGCTCATGCAAATGATCGTGCCACTTATCTTCTTACTATTTATCATTCCAGGCATCGTGCATGGTTTCATTTCTGGTAGCTTCAAGAGCTCACAAGATGTCATTAAGGCTATGTCGAAATCAATGGAAGATATGGCTTATTATATGGTCATGGCATTTTTCTGTGCCTTGTTCATTAAAGCCTTCGGTGATTCAAACCTCGGTACCCTGTTGTCCATTAAAGGCGCGCAGTTCTTAAGCTCGCTGCAATTGAGCGGCGGCGTAACCATGGTGGGTATGATTATCTTAGTGGCATTCATCAACCTGTTTATTGGTTCCGCGTCTGCTAAATGGGCGTTGATTTCACCAATTTTCGTACCAATGCTGATGCAGTTGGGTTACTCACCTGATTTGACCCAAGCTGCGTACCGCGTCGGTGACTCAATTAGTAATATCATCACGCCATTGTTGCCATACTTCCCGTTAGTGGTGTTGTATTGCCAGCGTTACGTTAAAGGCACGGGCATCGGCTCACTGGTCGCTATGATGTTGCCATTTACAATGACGTTGCTGGTGGTGTGGTCAGCCTTTTTAATTATCTATTGGATGATTGGTATTCCGCTTGGTTTCCAAGCAAACTACGTGTACCCAGCAGGCTAACCAATGCGTTACTTCCAAGGTAAAACCGTTTGGTTAACCGGTGCCTCTTCTGGCATCGGTTTAGCCATGGCACAACAGCTGGCTGAGGCTGGCGCTCATTTGATTCTTACCTCACGTCGTCAGGATGCGCTTGAGCAAGTTCGACAGTCATTGGCTCATCCTGAACGTCATCAAGTTCTGGCACTGGATTTGAGCCAGCCCGAGCAGGCCGCGGCAATGGCCAAGGATACGCTGGGTGACCAAATGATTGATATCTTGATTAACAACGCAGGCGTGTCGCAACGATCGTTGATACTAGAAACCGATATGTCGGTATATCGACAATTGATGGAAATTGATTATTTCGGCGTGATTGCGCTGACCAAACTGGTGTTACCACGCATGGTAGAACGCCGTGCCGGACAAATTGTGACAGTCTCAAGTGTGGCGGGCAAAGTCGGAACAAAACTTCGCAGCGGCTATAACGGGGCTAAGTTTGGGGTCATTGGTTTCATGGATTCATTGCGGGCAGAAATGGCGCAGTATGGCTTAACGGTCACTTCAATATTACCTGGCTTTATCAATACGCAGGTCGCTCATAATTCATTAACCGGTGATGGCTCAGCACTTGGCCATGAAGACCCAGATAATGCCGGTGGTATTTCAGCCGAAGCCTGTGCGCGCAAATCGCTTGAAGCAATCGCCGCGAAAAAAGCAGAAGTGGTTGTCGGTTCAGGGCTTTCCAAACTCGCACCGTTTCTACAACGCTTTTTCCCTGGTCTGGTGCGACGAATGATTGCTAACCGGTAACAATACGGTTACGCCCCTGCTCTTTTGCTGTATACAGAGCTCTGTCCGCATTTTTTAACAGCTGTGCAGAGCTCTCTTCATCACTTAATTCTGTAGCACCAATGCTGACCGTAATCTTCGCTTGTTCAAACTTTTCTATGTGCATATTTTCAGTTGCGCGACGAATCCGTTCGAGTACTACAAGAGCATCAGCCAGAGGCGTTTGTGGGAAGATGATTGCAAATTCCTCACCACCCCAACGCGCCACACTATCCACTTCTCGAATTTGTTGCTCCAGTAGACGCGAAACATGTTGCAGCACCACATCACCGCCTGTATGTAAGTAAGTGTCATTAATTTTCTTGAAGTAATCAATATCAATGAGTGCAACGGTAAGCGGCGTTTCATAGCGTCGACTATTTCGTAATTCATCTTCAAGCTGCTGGTCAAATGCACGTCGATTCGCTAGACCCGTTAGGGTATCTTGCATCGCCATTGCTTCAAGTTCTTGCGTTTTTTTCTGAACTAAACGCTGCAATCGGCGTTTTGTTCCTTGCAGCGAGCGAATACGAATGTGGATGCTCAAACTTAACAACAAAATCAGCGTAATTGAGAAAACAAACCAAAACCAAGGGCGCTGATAAAAGAAAGCTTGCTTCTCAAGTACAATTGAAGTGACCGTTGACCATTCTCCCCCCGGGTAACGACTTCGTACCATAAATGTATATTTTCCCGGTGATAACGCCGTGTATGCGGTTTCTAATTGATTACCACGATCAATCCAGTGACTATCATATCCTTCCAGCCGAACTTGATACTGCAACGATTCAGGCATGTGATAGCCAAGCGTCACGTAACGAAATTCGGTTCTCGTATTATCCGCTGGAATCAGTTTAGTTGCATGAATTTCGCCTGTATCAATCGTTACCGACTCAATCACTGGCGCTGGCGATACCTTGCGATAATCATCAACCAGTTGCGGATTAATCGTCACGACACCTAGCGCTGACGCAAACCACAACGAACCTTGCTGATCGATAACCGAAGCCGGTCCGCCGGTAGTTAACTGACGACTCACCATGCCATCCACTTCGGTAAATAATTGATAGTTGATGGTTTTGCGATTATCCATCATCCACGTTTTTAAATCGTCTTTTGTAATTCGAACAATGCCGCGAGCACCCCCTAGCCACAGATTATCGTTTTTATCGAAGTTGATTGTGAAGGTTTTATCAAATGGCAGACCATTTCGTCGCGATAACCAATGCCAATCGTCCGTTTCTAAAGATCGAGTCAACATGCCATGATCGGTTGCGAACCAAATACGATTATTGTGAAATGTTCCAGAAAATATGTTGCTAGCCCCAGTAAATGAAGCTAAATCAATCGGTTTTGGCTGCCACTGAAACTCTCCGACGGGACGAAGGTAAGTTAATGAAAGCGTCGAACTCACCCATAAGGCACCGGCACTATCCATGGTAATTGACGAGACAAAATCTGCTGCCATGCCATCGGCAGTGCTGTAATGACGAACAATCTCAAACGCGTCGCTACGTACTCGAATTAAATACAGCCCGCGCGCCGTTCCGACAAGCAGTAAGTTCGTCGATTCAATGGGTAGTACCACCCGTATTTCATTGCTCGAAAAGCCAGTCTTACGACTTAATTGCGCGGTGACTTTACCATCAGTTAGCTTTAAAAGTCCGTCGGTATAGGTACCGACATAGATGACCCCGCTTTCTCCATGGGCAATACTTAATACCGATAACGCTTCAAGCAGCGGATCGCCACGCAAAGCTTTAAATACTGTGCCCTGCTCTGACTCATTTACCTGATGACTAATTCCGTCATTGGTTCCCACCCAAATACGCCCGTCTCTATCGGTATTCACTGAACGTGCATAGGCACCTTTCACTCCGTGATGAGGGGTAAAACTACGAAACAGCGCCTCACGCAACTGCACCAAACCACCGTGGGTGCCAATCCATAGTGTGTCTTCTTGATCACGGTAGATATCGAGAACGTGTGAGTTGGGTAAGCCATTCTCGACACTAAGCCAATCTTCCGAATCATGACACAAACGCCCTAAACCTCGGGTGAACGTGCCAATAATTAAACAACCATCGGATGCCTCAGTAAGCGCTGTAACTCGGTCTTTCATGGCTACAGGCCAAGGCAAAAACTCATCTGAATTCGGCAACTGATAAAACAAGCCATCGTCGTTTGCGACAATAAATGTGCCGTTATCGAGTAACGTCATGGCACGTACTTGTGCTGGTGATACGGATTCAACCGGGACAAACGAATCGGTTTGATTATTGTAATAAGCTAACCCCCGGCGCGTTCCAACATAGAGTCGTGTTCGTTGATTAGGCGCTGCCGTTATAAATATTCGAAACGAAAAATTTGTTGGTAAACCGTGGGCTGCCGTGTAATGAATTGGCCGCTGCTGCTCAGCGATTCGATAAACACCATTCGCGGTTGCGGCCCAAGTGGCACCGCTTGCATCGCGCACTGTATCGAAGACAAAATTATCGCCAACAATGGTTGGATTCCACTGTTCGTTAATATGGCTAACGATGCTCCCGCGCGGGCCACTAAATACCAACTCGTCGTCACTCGGGTTATACGCGACGCTTAAAGCTCCAGCTTCGCGCATTTTGGTCACGTTGGTATCGTCAAATATCTTGAACGTCCGTCCATTATATCGAACAGGTCCTTCCCACGTGGCAAGCCAGAGGTAACCTTGATTTGACTGGGTGATGCGATTGACTGAGTTATGCGGTAATCCGTCGCGCGTATTCCAACTGCGCAACGCATATTGATTTAATGGTGTCGACTTACTTTCGAGTGATTTGCTAAGAGGAAGTGATTCAGCGAGTGCCGGTGAAACTGCACTTAGTAAGGCGATTACGCAGAGTAAACCGAAACGCCATAAGTGCATTGCCCACACTCCCTGTTAATTGTTGTTAGCACCCGTTATAAGTTACTCTCATTTAGAACTCATCGAACGGGACTGTCACCAGTTCTTCTAATGCTGGTTTTGCTAGATAATACCCTTGGAACAAATGAATACCAAGTTCTAACAAACAATCTAACTCATTTTTACTTTCTATTCCTTCAGCTAAAATTTGAGTTCCTTGTAAATTGCATACCTTAACAACGTCTCGCACGACATTTTGTTTTTCATGGCACTGATCAATGTCACGGATCAGTTGCATATCTAATTTCAAAATATCAGGACGTAGATCGGTTAGCCAGTCCATTCGCGAAAAGCCTGAACCATAATCATCAATCGCAGTTTTAAATCCACGCTTTGAATAACTGCTGAATATACGTTGCAAATGGTTTTTATCAATTATTTGCTCGCCTTCCGTTACTTCGAATATCAGCTTTGTCATGTCAAATTTATACATATCCGCGGCTTCAATTGTCGCTTTAATACAAGTTTCGGGGTTATAAACAGCATTCGGCAAGAAATTGATGTTTAAAAACGTATCACATCCTAAGCGCGCGGCAGTTTCAATTGCCTTCACACGACAAGCTTGATCAAAGTAGTAACGATTATCTTCATTTATTCGCTCAAAGACCCATCCTGCGCCCTGACCTTCAGGGCCGCGAACAAGGGCTTCATACGATACAATATGCTGCTTATGCCAATCAACAATCGGCTGAAAAGCCATACGAATCTCGAAACCAAGTGATTGACCACTTAAACAATCTCGGCAGGTTTGTTGTTTAATCGAATCAGGAAAGTCCATAGTTGCCTTTACGTTATTTTTAACCGAATACTTAGTTATCGTCACTTATACGACTAGCTTTAGGAATTTAGTTTAATCGGGCAATAAAAAAGGTCAGCAACAAGCTGACCTTCTTATAGACATAACCTGATTTGAATGTTCAGTTACTTCATGTGCACTAACATACTGGTAGGATCTTCTAAAAATTCCTGCCAGCGTTTGTTAAAGCGAGCAATAGTTCCGCCATCAATAATGCGGTGGTCACCCGACCAGCTTGCTGTCATGATCTTACGCGCCACAACGTTGCCATTGGCATCAAAGCGCGGTAGTTCTTGCACTTTGCCTAGGGCGACAATCGCCGCTTCTGGTTTATTGATGATTGGCGTTGCAACCGTGCCGCCAATGACCCCGATATTCGAGATGGAAATGGTGCCACCTTTCATATCTTCTTGCGCCACGCGACCTTCACGGGCCGCTTGGGTTAAGCGAGTCACTTCTTCAGCAACTTCAATGATGCTCTTGTTCTGTACTTGTTTCACATTGGGTACTAATAAACCAATCTTGGTATCTACTGCCATACCAATGTTATGGTCGTCATAGTAAGTGATTTCAGTGCAATCATCATTGACCTGCGCGTTCATCACAGGGAATTCTTTCAACGCAAGCGACAAGGCTTTGATGAAGAACGGCATCATGGTGATGCGGATACCTTCATCGGCATAACGTTCTTTCAACTGCTTCTGCAGCGCCATCACGTTGGTCAAATCAAATTCGTCGGCATACGTGAAGTGCGGTATAGTGCTGACCGACTTCATCATTTGCTTAGCCATGGCCGCTTTCACGCCACGAATTGGCTCGACGTGCGTACCGCCAGCTTTCGCTACTTGAGCTGTGCCAGTGTTCGCGGCTGCTGTCGATGCCGCCGCTGGGCTCGCATGGTCACCCTTCGCAAACGCCTCAACGTCTTCTTTCATCACGCGACCTTTGGCGCCAGAACCCGATACCTGACTAATATCGACATCTAGCTCGCGGGCACGACGACGAACTGCAGGGCTAGCAATTGCTTTACCTTGGCGTGCTGCAGCTGGTGCTTCGACACTGCCAGCTTTCGGTTTAGCACTTGTCGCTGTTGATTCTTGCTGACTCGAAGCTGCGGGTGCTGATTGATCCGCATTCGAAGCGGAGGCGCTGCCAGCGACACGAATCGCAAACAACGGCTCGTGCACCTTGGCAATATCGCCTTGTTTATAATAAAGCTTCTCAACAACACCGTTTTCTTTAGCAGGAATTTGTACCAGCGCCTTATCGGTCATCACATCAACCACAGGCTGATCTTCTTCAATGGTATCGCCTTCTTTTACCTGCCATTCAACAATTTCACACTCAACAATACCTTCGCCGATATCCGGCAGAATAAAGTCAGTAACTGTGCTACCTGAGTCACTTTGCTTAGGAGCGGCCTCTTGCTTCGGCTCGGCTGCAACCGGTTTATTCTCAGAACTAGAGTCACCGCTGTCGATTGCGAATAACGGCTCATGCACCTTGGCAATATCACCTTTTTCGTAATAAAGCTTCGCAACAACGCCATCTTCTTTGGCTGGAATTTGTACTAGAGCTTTATCAGTCATCACATCAACCACTGGCTGATCTTCTTTAATGCTGTCGCCTTCTTTAACCAACCACTCGACGATTTCGCACTCGACAATACCTTCGCCGATGTCTGGTAAGATAAAATCTTTACTCATATCAAAGGCCTCTTAGTAAGTCATCGAAGCTTTAATCGCTTCGTATACTTTCAGGTGATCCACAAAGTATTCTTTTTCGTGGCTTAACGGGTATGGCGTGTCTAAACCACAAACGCGAGCAATTGGCGATTCCAGGTACAAGAAACATTCGTCTTGAATGGTTGCCGCCACTTCGCTGGCAAAGCCACCGGTAATTGGTGCTTCTTGGGTAATGACTAAGCGACCTGTTTTACGCACTGATTCAGCAACGGTTTCAACGTCCCACGGGAGGATGCTAACTAAGTCGATCACTTCACAATCGATACCATCTTTCGCAGCCATTTCAGCCGCTTTTTCGGCCATTTCAACCTGCGCACCCCAAGCTAATACGGTAATATCTTTACCTTCTTTCACCACATCAGCTTTGCCAAGTTCAAGGGTATATTCTTCTTCTGGTACTTCACCGACCGACGCGCGATAAAGACGCTTCGGTTCCATAAACAACACAGGGTTCTTGTCAAAAATAGCGCTTAGCAACAAACCTTTTGCCATATATGGATTACGTGGCATCACAATCTTCAAGCCCGGTGTATGGGCAAAATAGGCTTCTGGTGATTGTGAATGGTAATGACCACCGGCAATACCACCGCCGTAAGGAGTACGAATGGTTAAGCCACCAACATTAAACTCATCACCTGAACGATAACGGAACTTTGCTGATTCATTCACAATTTGGTCGAACGCTGGGAAGATATAATCACCGAATTGAATTTCAGCAACCGCATAACTACCTTGCGATGCTAAACCGTTAGCGAAACCTAAAATACCCTGCTCAACCAACGGCGTATTAAAGTTGCGGTGACGACCGTACTTCTCGGTTAAACCAGAAGTTGCGCGGAACACCCCGCCAAACGCACCGGTATCTTCACCAAAGCTATAAACTTTGTCACTTTTCGCCATGGCGATATCAAGCGCATTGTTGATGGCTTGTAAAAGATTCATCTTGGCCATTATTTGTCACCCCCATCAATACGCGACGCAGTTTTCGGATAAGCTTCCGGATATTTGCGAATATGCGCTTTCAGCGCCTCAAGTTGTTTCTTGAGATGCTTCGGTGGCGTGTCATAAACGTCTTCGATAATCTCATCGATGTGCGGCACAGGCACAGTTTCAGCCGACTTCAATGCCGCCAATACTGCTGCCTTTTTCTCATCATAGTTCTTCTGTGCTTCGTCTTCGCTAATCCAAGCTTGGTTCTGTAACCATTTTTGGAAACGTACAACCGGGTCTTTTGCACGCCACGCATCTTCTTCTTCGCGGGTACGATATCCGGTAGGGTCGTCCGAGGTTGAGTGTCCCGCCATACGGTAACTCATACCTTCAATCAGTACAGGCTCATTTTCTTCAACCGCTAATTGACGTGCCAATTGCGTAGCTTTGTACACAGCAAATAGATCGTTACCATCGACGCGAATCGTCTTCATACCATAAGCAACACCGCGCGGTGCAATACCGTCACCGGCATACTGCTCGCCCTGTGAAGGCGTTGAAATGGCATAACCATTGTTACGGCAGAAGAAAATCGCTGGCACTTTATAAACCGCAGCCATATTTAATGCTGCGTGGAAGTCGCCTTCAGAGGCTGCGCCTTCACCAAAGTAACAAATGGTACAGTTGCCTGATTTATCCATCTTCTGGCCATAAGCATAACCCGTTGCTTGAGGAATTTGAGTCGCTAATGGCGACGCAATGGTCATAAAGTTCAACTCTGCACAACCATAGTGAACCGGCATTTGACGGCCTTTACCTAGGTCGCGCTCGTTCGAGAATAGCTGATTCATGAACTGCTCTACGGTAAAGCCACGAAACGCTAACGCGCCCTGCTCACGGTATTGGCCCATGATCATGTCGTCGTCACTTAGTGCCGCTGCTGAACCGATACTGGCAGCCTCCTCACCCAACGACGACAAATAAAAGCTAATCCGACCTTGGCGTTGCGCTGCAATCATGCGCTCGTCCAAAATACGGATAAATTGCATCGTGTCGAAAATCTTAAGAGCGAGCTCTTTGTCCATTTCTGGCTGCTCTGCACCTTTGCGAATGGTACCGTCCTCAGCGAGGATCTGTAGCATTGGAATCTTCAACGCCGAACCGTCAATAAACTGCGGTTTGGTCACGATGTCCAGCTGATGTTGTTTATCTTTCGCCATAACTTTCTCGTTCTAAGAAAAATTGCGCACACTTTACCTTTACGTCAACTGACATGCAAACAAGGTGCGTCATAAAAAGTTAAAAATCAGACCAGTTTCAAATTCTCAACTGGCATAGGTACAACGGTCAGTAAAGCGCGCTGTCCGAGTGCTACTTTGGCATTGGGGAAAATGATCCGTTCCCCTGACTGCTCTACTGTATATTCATTCTCGCCATCAACCGCCAACAGGTGCCCCAGCTCAAACTCGGTAAAATTCGCGACGTCATCGGCAAAATTTAGTCGGAAATCTTCAGCCGTGCGATCGATAGAACGGCTTACGTCATAAACGTGATGACGGTTGCTATCAAACTGAGGAAGTTCCAATTCACTTGTACTGATAAGTTTACGAAACATCGTGTCAGCATCAGCAAATCGGTTCATATCATTTTCGCCAAATGGACGAACTTTGCCCAATTCGACGGTAAACGCATCAGCATTGTGCTCGCGAACACTGTAGTAGCTGAAGGTCGTGGTCGGTGCTTGATTCAATAAAATAGTATCAACGCCGCACTCAGCTAAAAATGTCAGTTGTTCTCTCTTATATGGGCCGCCATGGGTAAATGGGTACACCGCAAATTTCTCGTGAGCTGAATCTCGAATCGCCGTGTGCAAATCATAGTGATAACGGCGCTCTTGTTTAAAAAAACGAGACACATACTGTTCAAGTTTAGCCGCGCGACGGTGCTCAGGCGTATCGCCTTTAGCATGAGCGCCGCTAAACAATCGGTTCATATTCACATCAATAAACCGCGTGCCGTTAACTATAGCCGCGGGGTTGGCAATAAGGAACAGCGTGCGATGTTGTACCTGTAACTTTCCGGCAAGGATGTCTCTAACCATGTCACGCACTATTTCAATGGGCGCTGTTTCGTCACCGTGTACTGCGCATGAAAAGATAACGTCTTTATTGCCAGGTTGATCGGGTTCCACCGCAATAACCCCTGCGTCCCAAAACTCAACTCGAGAGGTTTCGGTACGTAATGACGTGCCGACCAGCGATTCCCCCTCATAAGGGCCAAGTACGTCTGGCAAATCTGGCAAAGCTTGCCCTGTGGCTTCGAAATAACTCGCAATCGTCCACTTCAATACATCGAGTGTCACTGTGATTCTCCATTTTCTTTGATCGGGCCTGGCTCCCACCCTTTTGTCGCGAGCAAGGCTCTGAGTACTTTTGAGCGATATTCACGTCGATACAACACTGCCACGACAACTGCCGTCGATGCGATAAACAAGTATGGGTGAATAAACCAACATAAGTACGCTAGCGCAAAATAATACGAACGCAGTCCATTGTTATATTCATGGCCAGCTTGATCGATGACTTTGGCTGCTTGTCGAGCAAAAATCTCTCGTTGTTCATCAGTAAATTCGGTGGAGCGATATTGTGGCGCTGCCCCCATAAGCACTGAGACAAATCCAAACTGCCGAATCGACCAAGTAAATTTAAAGAAGGCAAATACGAACAATAGCGACAGCACGGCGAGTTTAAATTGCACTTTGTCTGGTGCCGTATCAGCGGTGTACGGAATTGAATGAAGCACTTCAACCACTTTGTCAGCCGACGCTAATAACGTTAGTACACCAGCTAGTACCAGAACAGTTGATGACGCAAAGAATGTGACCGTACGCTCCACGTTCCCGAGCAACGCCGCATCAGCAATTTGGTGCTCTTTTCGGGTGAGTGTGCGCATCCAATCAATGCGCAGTTGACGCAAAATGTGAGACAGACTGTAGGTTGTGCGAGCTCGCAATCGTGCAAATTGGGTGTAGATAACCCAGACAGACACAAAAAACACCAATGCGACGATGTCAATAAGCGCCAAGTTCATGCATGACCTTCCTGTGACTAACTGCTAGCAGCACAATTGCTGCTAGCATCTATTAGTGTAAGGTCAATAGTTTAACATTATGTGACGGAATTTTGTTGTTCTGATTTCGGTTCTGGGGGCTTGGTCAGACCATACCAGCTCAACATAGTCTTCACGCCACGACGCGTGTCGTTCAGAATCAAATACAAGCACGGTACCAGTAATAACGTAATGACCGTTGCAAATAGAATACCGAAGGCTAATGAGATGGCCATTGGAATAACCAGCTGAGCTTGCATACTCTTCTCAAGCACAATCGGTGCAAGACCGAAAAACGTTGTTAATGAGGTCAAAATAATCGCACGGAAGCGTGCAACCCCAGCCTCACTGACGGCTTTTCGCAAACTCTCACCATCCGCTCTGGCGCGGTTAACATAATCAACCATTACCAGTGAATCGTTCACCACAACCCCAGCCAGCGCAATAATTCCGAACAAGCTCAGAATGGAAATTGGCATACCCAAAATCCAATGGCCAACTACCGCGCCAATCATGCCAAATGGTATCACCGACATGATAATCAACGGCTGACTATATGATTTCAATGGAATTGCCATTAATGCGTAAATAGCAAATAGTGCCAACATAAATCCAAGCGCCAGTGAATTGGTCGCTTCGGCTTCATCTTGTGATGCGCCTTCAAGTTGGAATCCTACCGAAGGATAGCGATCAAGAATCGGCTGAATTTTGCCCTCACGAACCTGTCGCACGATATCAAACGGCTGCACTTTCTCTTTATCGACACGAGCACGCACGTTTACTGAGCGCTCTCGATTAATACGAGTAATGGTGTTGTAGCCTTTCGCGAAACGTACATCCGCTAACTCGGTAAACGGAATTAATGAACCTTCAGCTGTACGCAGTTTCATATCTTCAAGGTTACCAACTGACTGACGCTCTGACAGTGGATAACGCACCATGACTTTCACTTCTTCATCATCGCGCTGAATACGCTGCGCTTCCGCACCGTAGAAAGCGTAACGAACCTGGCTCGCTAACTCTTGCAACGTAATTCCCATAGCCGTAGCTAAAGGCTTCAGTTCAAGAATAATTTCGTCGTTACCTTCACCAAAGGTATCTTCAATGTCAAAAACACCGTCGAATTGGGCAAGATCTTGCTTCAATAAAGTTGCGGCTGCGGCAAGTTCTTCAAGGTTTTCACCGGTTAGCTGAAACTCAACGTCAAAACCACCGCCGCCGCCAATACTTCCTTGGAAGTTTAGCGCTTTCACGCCAGCAATTTCGGGGGTCGATTCACGCCAATTATTGATAATCGCAAACCCATCAAGGTTACGATCTTCGCCCTTTTCAAGCTCAGCGAAAACGGTGCCGCTAGTGGTTCCATTCATCCACACGTTGATATGTTTGATAATGTTTTCGCCATCATCTTGCTCAGCTTTTTTATCCACATCAAGCAACGCTTGCTCAACTGTCTGCAACGTGCGAATAGTTGACTCTTCAGAAGCGCCAGGTTGCATCGTTACATTGGCTTGAATGAAGTCGCTTGGAATATTTGGGAAGAATACCCAGCGCACTGTACCACCGGCGATTAAACCAATCGAAAGAATAAACAAGCCGATAAAAGCAGCGAGCGTGGTATAACGATAATGTAGGCACTTCTTCAAGAACGGTTGATAGTAAGTCTTAGCAAAATAGAGCAAACCATTAGAAATCTTGTTACGGACACGCTGGAAGCCATTTTGCTTCTCATTACCGCCTTTGGAGAATTTCATGTGTGCAATGTGGGCCGGCAGAATAAACTTTGATTCAACCAGTGAGAACGCCAGACATAGAATAACAACCCACGCAATAGATTCCCAAATGGCGCCCATGCCACCTTCAACCATGAGCATCGGAATAAACGCCACCATGGTGGTGAGTACACCAAACGTCGCCGGCATGGCCACTTTCTTCGCTCCAATCACCACGTTATCAATTGATTTACCGTTCTTTTCAATCTCAGAATAGGCACTTTCCCCAATAACAATGGCGTCATCGACCACTATCCCCAGCACCAATATAAAGCCAAACAGTGAAATCATATTGATTGATATATCAAACATGGGGAGTGGCATCAGTGCGATGGTACCTAAGAAACACAAAGGAATACCAATCATGACCCAAAATGCCAAGCGTAGCTGCAAGAATAACGCCAGCATAATAAACACAAGCGCACCACCAAAAAGCATGTTGTCGATCATTAAATCGAGTCGACCCTGGAGGTAATACGATGAATCACCCCAGTGCGCGATTTGAACTTCCGGAGGAAGTTCTTTTTGCTTGCGATCAATGTAACTCTTTACCAACTCTGCAGTTCTTAAATCATTTTGGTCGCCAACTGAGTCAACACGCACAAAAGTCGACATTTTACCGTCAAATTGTGTGAACCGACGACGCTCAATAAACGCGTCTTGTACGGTTGCGATGTCACCCAAAGTCAAACGAGTGCCGTCTGGCCGTTTGATCAAAACAATTTTTTCAAACTCATTACCAACATAGGCTTGGTTATTTGCGCGTAGCAAAATATCGCCGTTTGGCGTGCGAATTGAACCACCGGCAACATCCAACGACGTACCTCGGATGGCTGTGACAATATCTTGGAAGGTCAAGTTATAACGTTGTAAGTCAGCTTCTGAAATTTCCACCGAAATCTCATAATCGCGTGCACCGACCACTTCAACTTTGGTAATGCCGCCAATATCTTTAATATCGTCTCGAATTTGTTTGGCGAGCTCTTTTTGCGTGGCTTCATTCACATCGCCGAATACACTAATCCAAATCACTTGGCGCTGCGGGCGGATTCGGTAGATATTTGGCTTTTCAATTTGTTGCGGGAAGCTAGGAATTGCATCAACGAGCATTTTTATCTCGTCCATGACAACCTGAACGTCGTACCCACTTTCGACTTCAATTGAAACCGAGCCGTTGCCTTCACGGGCAGTTGAAGTAACCCGCTCAATACCATTCACGTCTTCAATAGCATCTTCAATTCGAACTAATACGCCTTGTTCTACTTCTTGCGGCGCAGCGCCCGGGAACGGTACCTGAATACTGATAATATTCAGCTCGATTTCAGGGAACATTTGCTTACGCACCTGCCCCACCATGAAAATACCGGTAATAATAATCAGTGCCATCAATAGGTTGGCGGCAACTGAGTTATTGGCCCACCAAGCAATAATGCCCTTTTTCGGATCGATATCGTACTTACTCATTGTCGTTACCTGCTACAACTTCAGCCGGCTGCTCTTTGGTTTCTTGCTGCTTGATGATTGGGTCGCCCGGAATACGCACTTTCATGCTTGGTAGCGCATTCGATAACTGCGTTAGAACGATTAAATCGCCGTTATCTAAACCTTCGTTAATGACAACATGCTGCGCTTCTGATCGTACGATATTGACGTCACGTTGCTCTAAACGTCGGTCCTCACCAACAACCCAAAGCGTGTTGTTAATTGAAAGTGCATAGCGCGGCACTTGGAATACCTGTTGAGCCTCGATGCCGTCAATCACTAACTCGACAAAACGACCGAACCGTAGAGGTACAGGATGACGATCTGATTTTAAGTTATACGGGTCTTCTACTTCCACAACGCCATAAATCACGCGGCTATTTTGATCAAGTACACCTTCGCTACGAACGAGTTTGCCGTGCCAAGTATATTTCACCCCAGCAACATCACTGGTTAATGCAACATGTGGATAAGCCCCATCATGATTCGCTTCAGGAAGATCAATATAAGCTAAGTCACGGTCACTCAACGGCACACGTACTTCTGCAATTTCTGAGCCGTAAAGCGCACCAACCTGCGTATTCATTGTGACAAACTGGCCAATATCGACGTTTTTATTCTGCAGAATGCCATCGTAAGGAGCACGAATCACTGTTCTATCTAAATCACGTTGTGCTTTCGCAACGCCCGCTTCAGCTGACTGAACAGCAGCAACCGCACTAGCGACCTGAGGCTCACGAATACCTAACGCTGGAATCTCACCCATTTGTAGTGATTCCCACTCGTCTTTTGCGACTTTCGCTCGAGCGCTTTCCTCTGCTAAGGCTGCCTTAGCTTGCGCCAGTGATGCTTTAGCACTTTGCAATGCAACACGATAATCAGCAGGGTCGATACGAACAATCACATCGCCTTTATTAAAAAAGCCACCATTTTCAAAGTTGTCCGATATTTCGATAATTTGACCACTGACTTGGGTAACCAAATTGGTCATATGCTTTGGTCTAACGTTACCTTGGCCTTTAACTTGGAAACGGATATTTTCAGCCTTTGCTTCGACCACCTCTACCAATACTGGCGGTCGCTCATTGCTTCGCTGCGGTGGTTTCGGGCGTAGTGCCGTCATTAAAATCAACAATAGAATTGCGACAATTAAAATGAGAGGGGGTAATAGTGCGCGTTTCTTAAAGGCCATAACATCCCAGTTCCGTAAGTTAAAATTCTTAAATAAATTTCTTAGCGTATAGTATGACTAAAACTGACCAAAGCCGTTAGTAACAATGTGTTAGCAGTTGTAAACGAAACCGAATAATTACGCTTAACCGTTCAACAAATAACTTTCGCCAGCTTCAATTGCGCGAGGACCTCCAGATAACAACACAATGTCATCTTGCAATAGTTCAAAATCACCATGAACTTCGGTGAACTCTTGTTCACCTCGACGCACAGATTTGATTTGAAGATTCAAATCATCTAACCCTAAATCAATCAGTTTTTTGCCACACGCAAATGCATTTTTAGGTAGTGCTACCGCGTGAAGAAATTGGAGACGATCCAGTTTTTCAGGATCCATATCCGTCGTCTCACCAGGATAAAATCCGTGCATATCGCCATAATGTGAGCGACGCGCATGATCTAGTCGGGAAAGTATTTTCCGAATGGGCACACCAGAGCGGCTTAGAATTTGTGAAACTAACATGAGGCTTGCTTCTAACGTATCGGGCACAACTTGGGTAGCACCAGCTTCCATCATTGCTTTGAGGCGCATATCGTCCCGGCTTCGAACAATAATTTCGGCATGTTCATTCAGATTCCGTATCGCCTTAAGAACATCTAGCGCCCGCTCATCATCGGCAAAACTAATGATGATCAGCTCAGCCTCGTCAGCGTGCACTGCTCGTAAAATATCGCGACGAACAGCATTACCAAAAAACACTTTTTGGCCGCCGGCAACCGCTTCTTGGACGCGCTTGGCATCGTGATCAATCGCCAAATAATCAATCCCTTCGTTATTCAAAAATCGAGCTATGGTTTGCCCAACGCGACCGAACCCTAAAATCAATACACGGGAATGCTCGTCGGTAGGATGTGGCAAATTGTCTTCATCATGTTGAGTTATTGGTCGAATGATATAGCTGACAAGTGATTTGCAGCGCTGAATCATGAGTGGTGTTAGCGCCATACCAAACACACCAACACCAACCAAAATAGAAGCTGTGGTTGCATCAAAAAGCTCAAAACTTAATGCCAGCGACGCTAATACAAAACCGAATTCACCCATTTGGAATAACATTAAACCAGAGCCCCAGGCGTCTTCTTTGCGCTCCCCCATGAATCCGGCTAGCACTCGTACAATGACCAACTTAATTAAACCAACACCTAGTACAATTCCTATTATCCAATGGAGATTGGCGATGAACACATCAAGATCAAGTTGCATACC
This sequence comes from Pseudidiomarina andamanensis, assembly GCF_009734345.1. Lineage (GTDB taxonomy): Bacteria > Pseudomonadota > Gammaproteobacteria > Enterobacterales > Alteromonadaceae > Pseudidiomarina > Pseudidiomarina andamanensis. The sequence goes on from NZ_CP032551.1 coordinate 980,616, forward strand.
AACCGTGCTAAAGAACAAGCCCATTAAAATGTCGCGAAACGGCCGAATATCTGCTTCCAATTGGTGCTTATATTTACTCTCACCTAACATCATGCCGGCTAAAAATGCGCCTAACGCCATTGATAAGCCAAACAAGTGCGTCATACCACCAGCAACTAACGCAACGAGCAAGGTCGCCAATACGAATAATTCGTCTGTTCTTAGCTTTGCAATTTCTCGAAACACGTGCGGTAGCACCCACTTGCCAATGGCCATAAGCACTAACACCACCGCTGTTCCTTTCAATAAGGCATAGCCAAGGCTTTCCCACATCGAAATGTCACTACTTGATGCAAGTAGAGGAATAATGATCAACATGGGGACAACAGCAATGTCTTGGAAGAGCAAAACCGCGACGGTCATTTGCCCTTTCTTTGAGGTAAGTTGAGATGATTCGCCTAGCTGCTTGATAACCACGGCGGTTGACGAAAGTGCCAACGTACAACCGATAATAAATGCGCTGACCCAATCGTCTACAAAATAAACCGCAAGCAAAGCAAATAAAGCGGTACAGAGCACAACCTGCCCTGCACCCAAGCCAAACACTTGGTTTCGCATCGCAATCATTTTGGGAAGTGAAAACTCGAGACCAAGTGAAAAAAGAAGCAGCACAATGCCAAGTTCAGCAACAAAGTGGTATTCGTCGGGGTCGGCAATCCATGCCATGACATCAGGGCCCGCGATAATTCCAGCGGTTAAGTAAGCTAATATTGCTGGTAGTTTCACTTTTCGAAACGCCCAAACCAATACAACAGCTATGGCTAATAACAGCAGAATATCAGTAAATCCGCTATTCACAGTCACTCCCTGAGTCGATATAAACCAACACATATAAGCGATAAGCCAATGAGTGTGGTTATTTGAATGGTCTCACCGAGTATAAAATAAATTAAGATCAATGAAATAAATGGGCTCAAAAAAATTAACGTTGATATTTGGGCCGTTTTCGTCGCTAATCGCATGGCTGTTAACCACAAGAAGAACGTGATACCCATTTCAAACAGACCAACATAGACGCCCGCCCAAATACCTTGCCAAGGAACATTAAAGTAACTGGATTGTGTATCAACACTGGTATTTATTAAATTGAAGAGCACAAGCCAAAGGCTGCCCCAAGCAAAGCACCAAAACAGGGCTGGCACCGGTTTATCTGTATTTTTTGTGTTCAACAACCAATAACTTGCCCATAACAACGTACTGAATAAGGCTAAGCCAATGCCAATCCAGTTGGTTTGAGCGAAATCCCAATTACCGCCAGTGGCGATCAGAAAAACGCCAACATACGCTAACAGCATAGCAAACAGCTCTTTTGCCGTAAGCTTTTGGTTTAAAAACGGTACCGCTAGCAGCGACATGGTGATTGCCCAAGTGTAATTAATGGCTTGAGCTTGCTGCGCCGGTAATTGGTTATATGCCGCAAACAGCACCCAGTAATAAGCAGCAGGGTTAATAAAGCCTTGTAGCGCATAGAAGCCAATACGCGTGCGCCCCACTTGCCAGACTTCGCGCCAGCGTCGTTGAACTGAGAGAATGGCAGCAAACGTGAGTAAGCTCGTTAATGCAGCAATCGAGAGTAACTGCAACGGGGTTAAATAACGCAATGCCAATTTAAAGGCCGTTGCGACTGTCGACCACAGCAACACTGCGGCGAGCGCGTAGATAATCGCTTTACGCTGGTCCATGTTGTCCCTTGAACAATTGGCTGAAATTACACACGCCAGCGCGACTTTTTAGTAAGAACAAGAAGTCTATCTTTGTTATCTGCGGTCATGCGTTGCACAGAGCAGTTCGCCCATTCAACACACGGGTTCGCATCGTTTGTTGTCAACAACATTTGCGTGCGTAGCTGTTCAAGCTGGGCAAAGGATGGAATGGCTGCTTGTTGTGTCTGTAACCAATAACGCAATACGCCTCGCTGTAGTTGTTCACTCGCCTGTTGCAACCAACGTGTTGCTAAATTGCCATGACTATCAATATGCGGTTTCACACGGTCTTCAAGTAACTCTTCCATCAACTGCTGGGTTTCGCTACACAGCTGCGCACTTCGCAGCACCGCTTGACCAAAATGCGGCCAACGCTCCTCTAACTTCGGAACCACTTCATGGCGCAAGAAATTGCGTTCGATACTGGTGTCGTAATTCGTATCATCTTCAACCCAGAACAACTGGTGAGCATGCGCATAGCGATAAATATCTTCCTTACTGACATCCAACAACGGCCTTAACCAACTTTGATCACCTTTGTAACTATGCATTGCCATTGCCGCTAAACCCTTGGGCCCGGCGCCACGCTTCAACTGCAGTAAAAAGGTTTCAATTTGATCGTTACGGTGTTGACCGAGCAGGAACAAGGCATCGGCTTCAGCAATTTCGCTTAAGCGCTGATATCTTGCTTCGCGTCCCGCAGCTTCTTTGCTGATACGGCTTCCTGAAGCAACGTGCAGAGGTTCACAGATCATCGGGAAGTTACGCCGTTGACAGTCGTCTACTAACCCTTGAGCCCATGCTCCTGAGCTCGGGTGAAATGCATGATCTAAATGCACTGCCAAATAATTGAATTGCGGAAACTCATGGCGAAACTGGTCGGTTAAATCAAGCACGGTTTGTGAATCCGCGCCGCCACCAAGGCACACAATAATTTGCTGGCGCGGTTCTAGTTTAGTGGCGAGTAGACGCTGCTTAAATAACGTATAAAGGGGATCAGCGTTACCGCTGTCCCCTTTGCTATCTTTTGTCGATGTCGCATCATTCAACGCGCATCACTCCATGTTAACAATAACCAAATGACATCAGTTTTTGATATCGCTGCTCAAGACGAGCGGCACTATCTAAATTTACCAATGAATCGAGGTCTGCTAGCAGTTGTTTTTTCAAACGGCGTGCCATTTCTTCATGGTCACGATGTGCACCACCGATTGGCTCGGCAATAATTGAATCAATCAATCCGAGTTCTTTTGAACGTTGCGCTGTCACGCCCATCGCTTCGGCTGCTAAAGGTGCTTTCTCGGCACTCTTCCACAGAATAGATGCACAGCCTTCAGGTGAAATGACCGAGTAGGTTGAGTACTGCAGCATGTTTACACGGTCACCCACACCAATGGCGAGCGCGCCGCCAGAACCACCTTCACCAATAACAGTACAGATGATCGGCGTATTCAAACGCGCCATCACTTTCAAGTTACGAGCAATGGCTTCTGATTGACCACGTTCTTCAGCACCGATACCTGGGTATGCGCCTGGCGTGTCGATAAAGGTAATAATTGGCAGTTTGAATCGCTCCGCCATTTCCATTAAGCGCAACGCTTTGCGATAACCCTCTGGTTTTGGCATACCGAAATTACGGCGAATTTTCTCTTTGGTTTCGCGACCTTTTTGATGACCGATAACCATCACTGGCTTGCCACCAATACGCGCGGTACCACCAACAATTGCCTCATCGTTCGCAAACGCTCGGTCACCGGCCAACTCATCAAAGTCTTCAAAAATGTGTTGAATGTAATCAAGCGTATAAGGACGCAACGGATGGCGCGCGAGTTGCGCGACCTGCCAAGCGCCCAAATCGCCAAAGATCTTCTCAACTAATTGCTCACGCTTCTCTTGAAGCTTGGCGATTTCCTCTTCAATAGAAATATCAAAATCGCCTTTTGCGCCAACCGCTTTTAATTCTTCGATTTGCGCCTGAAGTTCTGCAATAGGCTGTTCAAAATCTAAAAATTTAAGACTCATTATGGCTCCCATTTGCCATTAAAATTCGAGTTCAACCGCTTGCTGACCAAGCTGTTGCTGCAACTCATACATCAATTCATCGGTTGGGGTCACATACCATTCTGTGGCCGCCACATAGTCTGCCGTTAAATCTGGACGCACATAACGGATGTGCAACGGGCACGTGCCCTGTTTAAAAGGCTCAATCAACTGTTTTAATTGAGTGAGGCCCTGCCCTTCTAACTGTTCGTGACGCACTGTCAAACGTAAAGTTTTGGCATATTGCTCACGCATGCCGACAATGGTCATCACCTCTCGAGCCGTCATTGTATTGGCAGAGGAGTAATCATCAAAGCTGACCTCTCCTTTTACCACCAAAATTTGGTCTTTTTCGAGTAAGTGTTGATAATTTTCATAATCTTTAGCATAAAAACGCACATCAAATCGCGCGGTTTTATCATGTAACGTAACAATTGCCCAGCGTTGATTCTGCCGATTCAACATCGTGCGTACATCCACCACAAGGCCTGCAACCGTTGTCGTTTGATCGCGCCCCGTCGGCCGCACATCTGCTAGCACGCATGGCACATAGTTTTTCAGCTCTTTGCGGTATCGATTTACCGGATGCCCCGTTAAGTATAGCCCAAGAGTTTCACGCTCGCCCTCTAACCACATTGCTTCCGGCCATGGCGGCACTTGCACAAACTCATGTTCAATTTCAACATCATCGGCAGTTGAAGCGAGTACACCAAATAAATCACTTTGCCCAATTGCTTCCGCGCGAGCGTGCTGTTCCGCCTGACGCATGGCTTTTTCAAGGGTAGCCATAATAGTGGCTCGATGCGGTCCGAGTGAATCCATGGCGCCAGCTTTGATCAACTTTTCGAGTACGCGGCGATTTAACTTTTTCAAATCCACACGGCAACAAAAATCAAAGAGATCGGTAAATGAACCTTCTTCGCGAGCCGCCAGAATGGCCTCAATTGGGCCTTCGCCGACACCTTTGATGGCGCCAATACCGTAGACAATTCGCTGCTGTTCATCCACGGTAAATTTATAACGACCCACGTTCACATCTGGCGGCAGTACTTTCAGCCCCATGTTTTCGCATTCATCAACCAAGGTGACAATTTTATCGGTGTTGTCCATATCAGCGGACATCACGGCGGCCATAAATTCAGCTGGATAATGGGTCTTCATCCATAGCGTTTGATAAGAAACCAAAGCATAAGCAGCCGAGTGCGATTTGTTAAAACCATAACCTGCAAATTTTTCTACCAGGTCGAATATCTTGATTGCCAAATCGCCATCAATACCATTCTTTCGAGCACCTTCTTCAAACACCGCTCGTTGCTTCGCCATCTCTTCAGGCTTTTTCTTACCCATTGCACGTCGCAATAAATCAGCGCCACCGAGCGAATAGCCTGCAAGAACCTGAGCAATCTGCATCACCTGCTCTTGATAGAGAATAACGCCATAAGTCGGCTCAAGAATCGGCTTCAGTGATTCATGCTGATAATCTTTGTCTGGATAAGATATTGCTTCGCGTCCGTGCTTACGGTCAATAAAGTTATCAACCATGCCTGATTGCAAAGGGCCTGGTCGGAATAGAGCCACCAATGCGATGATATCTTCAAAACTATCCGGCAGAAGCTTTTTAATAAGCTGCTTCATGCCCGATGATTCCAACTGGAATACTGCAGTCGTTGCGCCTTTTTTCAATAGCCGAAAACAAGCCGGATCATCAAGTGGTATGTGGTTAATATCAATGGCAGGTTGACCGTCGCGTTGACGATTCGCATTAACCATATCCAATGCCCATTGAATAATTGTAAGCGTGCGCAGCCCCAAGAAGTCGAACTTCACCAGTCCTGCCGCTTCCACATCGTTCTTATCAAACTGCGTGACCGGTTGTTTGCCTTCTTCGTCACAATACAACGGTGAGAAATCGGTGATACGTTCTGGTGCAATGACCACACCACCCGCGTGTTTACCGGCATTTCGCGTGACGCCTTCAAGAATACGTGCCATGTCGATAATTTCACGAACATCATCATCTTGTTCGTACATTTCGACTAGTCGTGATTCAACCTCAAAGGCTTTCTCAAGCGTCATACCCGGATCACCCGGAACTAACTTGGTAATTTTATCCACAAAGCCATAGGGGTGACCAAGTACACGACCCACATCTCGAATGGAAGCTTTCGCGGCCATGGTACCAAAGGTGATGATCTGTGATACCGCTTCACGTCCATATAACTCGGCCACGTGGTCAATCACTTCGTCACGCCGGTCCATACAAAAATCGATATCGAAATCGGGCATCGAGACCCGCTCTGGGTTCAAGAATCGCTCGAAAAGTAAGTCGAGCTCAAGTGGATCAAGATCAGTAATTTTTAACGCATAGGCGACTAACGAGCCTGCACCTGACCCTCGTCCTGGCCCCACCGGAATATTGTTATCTTTTGACCACTGAATAAATTCCATCACGATCAAGAAGTAGCCCGGGAACCCCATTTGGTTGATTACATCGAGTTCTATCTTCAAACGTTCATCGTACGGTTTGCGTAATTCGAGTCGTTGTTGCGGATCAGGGAATAAAACTTCTAACCGCTGCTCAAGGCCTTCTTGTGATTTTTTCACTAAAAAATCTTCCGGTGTCATACCACCGGTCGGAAATTCAGGTAGAACATACTCATCAAGCTTAACCGTCACGTTGCACCGTTTCGCAATTTCGACAGTATTGGCAAGTGCCTCGGGAATGTCTGAGAACAACTCAGCCATTTCTTCTGCACTCTTTAAATATTGCTCTGAGCTATATTTCTTCGGTCGACGCTTGTCATCTAGTGTATAACCGTCCGATACGGCAACACGAACCTCATGTGCGGTGAAATCTTCGGGCCTCAAAAACATCACTTCGTTGGTTGCCACTACCGGTGTATCGGTTTCTGCAGCTAATGCAACCGCTGCATGAACATATTCATCTTCACCGGCACGCCCAGTACGCTGTAACTCAAGGTAAAAACGATCAGCAAAATACTGCTGATAAAACTGTAGTAATTGTTGAGCTTCGGCGTGACGATTTTGAAGTAACTTGCGACCGATGTCGCCCTCTCGGCCACCAGATAAGAGAATGAGTCCTTGATGATACTCTGCCAGCCACTCTTGATTGATACAAGGCTTGCCACAGCGGTGTCCGGCCAAATAGCCACGACTAATTAATTGTGTCAGTTGCTGATAGCCATCATTGTTCATGGCGAGTACGGTTAATCGAAATGGCTCTTCTTGGGAGTCTGTCGTCCAGCCTTCTGGCAACACCCATAAATCGCAACCGATGATTGGCTTTAGACCCTTATCATGCGTGGTGCGATAGAATCGAACCAAACCGCACATATTCATTTGGTCGGTCAACGCCAGTGCAGGCATCCCCATTGCTGCGGTTGCTTCGCAAATTGGTTTTACCTTCGCTAGCCCATCGATCATTGAGAAATCGCTGTGAATGCGCAGGTGAATAAATTGAGGCGGTTGGTTTACATCGCTCATGCTTTATTTCATACAGTATTTAGTCATCATTTGCCTATTGTGCCGCATGCATCAGTGTATGTCATGTAGTGATTGTAGCCTTAACGAAACCCTGTAAAAAATGCCTAAAAACTGACTAAAAGTTGAAAGGTTGTTATAGTATTTCCTTATCGAATCACTAAGTTGAGCGCAATGTCAGAATCTTGCTTTGTTGAATACGATAGTTCAAACCAGTCACTTAAGTTAATTGGCTCGTGGAGCTTTGAGCATTATTCAAAGATCCAGAAAATGTTGCGCCAATTTAATACTGAACAGCCGATTGTACTGCTTGATTGCAGCGACCTTAAGCGACTTGATTTAAACACCGCAAGTTTAGTCACCGACTTGGTCTCTCCCAAACATCTCGCCACACTTCTAAATTCAGCACCACAGCTAAAGCAGCACCATCGTGACATTTTTAATCAGTTACTGCGTGCTTATCAAACCCAGCAATCAGAACCAGCTGAAGTAGTTAGGCCATGGTATGCTTTTATCGCCGATCTCGGCGCTTGGGTCTCTTGGCAAAGCTATCAATTTATTGTGCTCATGAATTTTATTGGTCGCGTCTTATTGACCACGTTAAAAATTCTACCCCGCATCACTCGATGGCGTTTCACATCTTGGTTTTTCCATATGCAGCAAGCTGGACTAGCCGCTATACCGATAGTTGCCTTGATGGGCTTTTTAGTCGGCGCAGTAGTCGCCTTTCTAGGTGCCACGGTGTTAAGTGATTTTGGTGCGACTATTTATACGGTCGATTTAGTTGCATTTGGATTCATGCGTGAGCTTGGCGTATTGTTGGCGGCGATTCTATTAGCCGGGCGAACTGCCAGCTCATTTACCGCTCAAATAGGCGCAATGAAAGTCAATGAAGAGCTTGATGCCATGCGTGTCGAGAAACTTGATGCGATTGAGTTATTGGTCATCCCGCGTATTTTAGCGTTACTGGTGATGCTTCCCCTGTTAAGTTTTGTCTCTATTCTGGCGGGATTGCTCGGTGGCGCTGCGGTGGCGGTTGCGAGTTTAGATATCTCTATCACGCAGTATTTATCCATTCTCAATGAAGTACCGATTCGGCATTTTTGGGTTGGTATCAGTAAAGCGCCATTTTTCGCGATTGTCATTGCGATTATTGGCTGCCTTGAAGGCTTCAAGGTGACCAATAGCGCGCGCTCTATTGGCGAGCATACAACCTCAAGTGTGGTTCAAGCATTGTTCGCGGTTATTCTACTCGATGCTATTGCTGCCCTATTTTTCATGGAGATGCAGTGGTAATGACGACGCAACCGATTTTGACACTCGACAATATTACCAATCGGTTTGGGAGCTCTGTTATTCACGAGAACCTCCATCTCGAAGTGAATTCAGGGGAAATATTAGGACTGGTGGGTGGTTCAGGCGCTGGCAAGTCAGTGCTTCTTCGCACCGCTATCGGATTAAACAAGCCGGCCGCGGGCTCAATAAACCTCGCGGCAAAACAAATTGGTGTCTTGTTCCAACATGGCGCCCTGTTTTCCTCAATGACAGTTGTCGAAAACGTGGCATTACCGTTATTTGAGCACACCTCGTTGTCACGCGCCCGAGCCTTACAGCTTGCCAGTTTGAAGCTTGCGTTGGTTGGGCTCGATAAAGTTGCCGGCGCTCGTTATCCGGCCGAACTCTCGGGCGGCATGATAAAACGTGCTGCGCTGGCTCGTGCTTTGATTCGAGAGCCTGATATGTTATTTCTTGATGAGCCAACTGCGGGGCTTGATCCAATAAGTGCGGCAGCATTTGATCAACTCATTTTAACCCTATCAAAAGCACTTGGTTTAACAGTGGTTTTAGTCACCCATGATCTTGATACACTCCATGCCATTTGCGATCGCATTGCCGTACTTTCTAACAAGCGTATTATCGCTATCGATAGCCTAGCTAATGTGGCGAATCATAACGATGAGTGGATTCAGTCCTATTTTCACGGCCCTCGAGGCCGCGCGATTATCGATAAACCGCTTCGCGTTCAACACTCAGGTTTTACCTCGGAGAACTAATCCATGGAAACAAAAGCGCACCATATTATTGTTGGTCTTGCAACGTTAGCACTACTTCTGGCAGGGCTCGCTTTCACGCTTTGGTTAGCCAAATCAGACTCTGAGCAGGCCTATAAAAATTATGATGTATTGTTTAAAGAGCCTGTTTCAGGGCTAACCGTTGGGAGCCCTGTTCAATTTAATGGCATTAATGTTGGCGAAGTAACTCAACTGAGATTAGATAGCAATGACGCCCGTATGGTTCGAGCTCGAATTCGCATTACGGCAGAAACGCCTATCACACAAGCAACCAAGGCATCGAGAACGCTTTTAAACATCACTGGTTCAAGTGGCATTGCGCTTGAACAAAGCGTCGCTAAGAGCGAGCCGATCAACCATCAAAATGGGGTGCCAGAAATTGTGGCAGAGCCGTCTGAATTAACCCAGTTGCGGCTCAATACAGAAGAGCTGTTCGTTAGTGTGAGTCAAATGATAAACAACGCAAATCGGTTGTTTTCCGAAGATAATATGCAAGCGATTGAATCTATTCTCACCAACGTCGACACCTTTAGTGGTGAGCTTGCTGAACAGTCGCAGAATTTCGCATCAGTACTCGATAACCTTCAAAACAGTACCAAGCAACTGAACGATTCACTCGTGTCATTAGAGAGTGAATTAACCGAGAGAAGCGCACCACTTTTTGAAAAAGCCGACGAAACCCTAGGAAATTTAGCCGATGCAAGCCAGCAACTCAGTGAATTAATGCAGCAAAATCGCGGCAATATTGATGCCGGTATGTCAGGTATTGCGGAGGTAGGTCCAACCTTGCTTGAGCTACAGGTTACCCTGAAGCGTTTGAACGCCATAGCTGCTCGCTTTGAAACGGAACAAATGAAGGAATATCAACCATGATGCTGAAAAACCTTGCTCTCGCCGCTGGAATTGCGCTCTTTGCAACAGGGTGTAGCGTGTTACCGGAAGCCAAGCCTATCGACTTTTATACGTTGCAACCAGCACGCGTGACTACAAGCGATTCCGTCCAGTTATCGAATATACGCATCGCCGAACCCGAGCTTACTGATGCTTTGCAGCTCGAGCGAATAGTTCGCATCACCGACCAAGGCAGTGTCTTGGCCTATCCAAACGCAAAATGGAGTACGTCTATTGCGACGCTCTGGCAAAGCTGGCTACTTGATGCACTTTGGCGAGACAGTCGATTTGAACATATTAGTTCAGCTCAACAAGGGCTTGATAGTGATTGGCAACTTTCCGGGCGACTACAGTCACTACATATTGAAGAAACGAGTGCGGGTTCAATCGCGGTGGTGCGTTATGATGCACAGCTCATTGACGTGCAACAGCGAAAGATAATCAAGAGTGAAAGTTTCACTGCACATGTTCCTGTGGCCGGTGAAAAAACAAGTCAAGCGATTGCAGCGATAAGTGCAGCAAGTTTAAAAATTGGCGAGAGTTTACTTGAATGGTTAGCGGCGTCAGAGCTATGACACCGCTAACCCATCTATGTACTTCAGCTTCTTAACCGAAGGTTCCGACAAACGCATGAATACCCTCTTGCTTTAATGCATCGAGCGCTTCATCTAATGCTTCTGCATCAGTCTCAAAATGATCTTCCCATACTGTCGAATTATTATCCGCATCAACAATTTCAAGAATCCAATTACTATCTTCGGTACGATAAATATCAATGCTCACAGTTAAGCCGTCAGCCGTGTAATGTTGGCATAACGGGCTTTGAATATATTCGACTGCGTCAGTCATTAGGTGTCCTTTATCAGTTTATTCGTAGATTGAGCGCTCATTTTAGCACTATCGCGAAAAATTTTGATAACTATCATTGATTATTTTTTAATCAGATCCATAGTTAACTTCGTGCTCTGCACACAGTTAAATTTAACTTAGAGGATCATGACAATGAATGATTCTAACCTAAGTCGATTAGCCCCGTGGAACTGGTTTAAACACGAAAATGATAGACCACAACAGGGGGTGAGTCGCTCTACTTCACCTTCTTCTTTTTCGCGTTTTCACGATGAAATTGATCGGTTACTCAACGACACCTTTAAAACCTTCACCGTTCCGAGCTTATTTGACGAACACAAAATGGACTTTTGGAAAAATACAGACCTTATTTTTCGACCTAAAGTTGATATCAGTGAATCAGCCGAGAGCTATATGATTAGTGTGGAATTACCTGGTGTTGAACAAAAGGATTTAAAAGTTTCAGTTCAGAACGACCACTTAGTTATACATGGTGAAAAGCGATCAAAAGAAACTCGAGAAGCCGAAAGTTATCACACAATTGAGCGTCGATACGGTCACTTCCAACGTGTTTTAAACCTACCCGAAGATGCGAAATCCAATTCTATTTCGGCAGAATTTAAAAATGGGGTGTTAAAGATTACAATCGGTCGTGATAAATCGAAAACGACATCTCACCAACGCAATATCCCTATTTCTTAATAAAAAAGGGCATCCAATATAGATGCCCTTTTCTTATTTACTCGGTAATAAAATTAAAGATTAGCTAGAGCACCGTTCAATGTCGTTGATGGGCGCATCGCTTTATCAACCAAATCAGCATTTGGTTGGTAGTATCCACCAATCTCAACTGGCTGACCTTGTACACCGTTAAGCTCTTCAACAATCTTCACTTCGTTCTCGTTTAAGAACTTAGCGAGTTTACCAAAGCGCTCTGCTAGTGCAGTATCTTTGCTCTGCGCTGCAAGAGCTTCAGCCCAGTACATACCGAGATAGAAGTGACTACCACGGTTGTCAATTTGGCCGAGTTTACGCGCCGGTGATTTGTCATTTTCTAAGAACTTCGCGGTTGCCGCATCAAGAGCATCAGCAAGAATTTGCGCACGGTCATTGTTGTTGCGCTGTGCTAAATGCTCAAGTGACGCCGCCAACGCCAAGAATTCACCAAGTGAATCCCAACGCAAATAGTTCTCTTCAACAAACTGCTGTACGTGTTTTGGAGCAGAACCGCCGGCACCCGTCTCAAATAAGCCGCCACCGTTCATCAATGGAACAATTGACAACATTTTCGCCGACGTACCCAACTCAAGAATTGGGAACAAATCAGTCAAGTAGTCACGCAATACGTTACCGGTAACAGAAATAGTATCTTTACCATCTTTCATGCGTGCCAATGTGTGCTTGGTCGCTTCAGTTGGTGCCAAAATACGTAAATCAAGACCGTCAGTATCGTGCTCTTTTAAGTACTCATTTACTTTCTTGATGAGCTCAGCGTCGTGTGCGCGGTTTTCATCTAGCCAGAAAACCGCTGGCATACCGCTAAGACGCGAACGATTTACCGCTAATTTCACCCAATCACGAATTGGCGCGTCTTTCACCTGACACATACGCCAGATATCACCTTTTTCAACATCATGGGAAAATACAGTTTCACCCGCTTGGTTTAATACAACCACGGTACCGTTAGCTGGAATTTCGAAAGTTTTATCGTGTGAACCGTACTCTTCGGCTTTCTGCGCCATCAAACCTACGTTTGGAACAGTACCCATGGTTGACGGATCAAATGCACCGTGCGCTTTACAGAAATCGATAGTCGCTTGGTACACACCTGCGTAACAACGATCTGGAATCATAGCTAAGGTATCTTGAGTTTTACCAGCACGGTTCCACATCTTACCGCCATCGCGAATCATCGCTGGCATTGAGGCATCAATGATGACATCACTTGGCACGTGTAAGTTCGTGATCCCCTTATCAGAGTTCACCATCGCTAACTCTGGCTGTTGGTCATATACAGCTTGGATATCAGCTTCTACTTCAGCACGTTGATCTGCTGGCAGTTCAGCGATTTTCGCTAATACATCACCAAAACCATTGGTCGCATCAACACCTAATTCCTTGAACAAATCAGCATGCTTTGCAAATACATCAGCGAAATAAACTTTCACCGCATGACCAAACATGATTGGGTCAGAAACTTTCATCATGGTGGCTTTTAAGTGTAGCGACAATAATACGCCCTGCTCTTTGGCTGCAGCGGTTTCTTTAGCAAAGAAAGCCCGCAACTGTGCCGCGCTCATACGCGCCGCATCGACAACTTCGCCGGCTAATACTTTCACTGAATCTTTCAGTACCGTTTGACCAGCTGGTGTATTCAGCACAATTTTAAGATCGTCAGCTTGTGCAAACGTGGTTGATTGTTCGCTGCTGTAGAAATCACCGTCGCTCATGTGGGCAACGTAAGTTTGTGAGTCTTTTGACCAGGCACCCATGCGATGCGGATGCTTTTTCGCATAGTTCTTGACTGACGCTGGTGCGCGACGGTCTGAGTTACCTTCACGAAGAACTGGGTTTACTGCAGAACCTTTGATTTTGTCATAACGCGCTTTAACGTCACGCTCTTCATCGGTTTGCGGCTCGAATGGGTAATTCGGTAGGTTGTAACCCTGTGCTTGTAATTCTTTAATAGCTGCAGTTAACTGCGGAATCGACGCACTGATATTCGGTAACTTGATGATGTTTGCTTCTGGTGTCTTCGCCAATTCACCTAATTCAGCAAGAGCGTCGCCAATGCGTTGCTCTTCTTTCAAGTATTCTGGGAAGTTCGCAATAATACGACCAGCTAATGAGATATCGCGGGTTTCTACTGAAACTCCTGCAGCATCAGTAAAAGCACGGATAATCGGCAACAGTGAATACGTTGCTAAACGTGGTGCTTCATCAGTTTCGGTATAAATAATCTTTGAACTATCAGTCGACATAGTGATTCCTATTCATTAGTTCAGGACAGAAAAAAGTGGCCCGAATTATAGCAGGATATGCCGGTAATCACTAGCGCTTAGCAATTAGTCAATGGCGACATTACTCAGTAATTCATCAACTAAGAAGTGACATTGCTGATAGATATCGAATAGATCGCCGTGCGCTTCAAGCTCATTTTTCATGGCTAAATCGTATTCAAAATCGAGTATTTTCGTTAAATACTTCCCGAGTTCTCCGGTCTGCTGCAGCACTGCTTCGCGCACATTTTCAGAAATGTGTAGGTCTTCTAAAAATGTATCTTTATCTATGCCAAGTAAGACATCAGATCCCGATAATAGGCCGACCAAAAAAGCTGGCCCTGAGAGTCGATTAAACGGATCTTTTTTACGAGCAAGTTCACTGCACATGTAAGCTCGAGTTAAAACTAATTTGGTTTTTGTTGGCGCTTGACCTTTTACCGAGACGATTAATAAAACCCATTTACGCAGTGGCTCTAATCCCAGCAACATAACAACTTCTTTGAGAGATTCAATTTTGCGAGTTAATCCGTAATATGGACTATTAGCAATGCGCAGCAAATTGACAACTAATACCGGGTCAGTTTGCAACGCAGCAACAATTTCATACAGTTCGGGCTCATCACTGAATAATTGATTAATCACTAAAGTTAATTGCGTCGCAGCCGCAGATGGAACACGCTTGCCTTCAACGTGTGTCGGTCGCGCTAGAAAATAGCCCTGAAACAAATCAAAGCCGAGTGCTTTATATTGTTCGTATGTTGCTTCATCTTCGATGCGCTCAGCGAGCCATAACGCATCCAGATCATTAAGTTCTTCGAATCGTTGTTTCGCAACTTCAAACGGCGTGCGTTCAATATCCACTTTGATAATGGATGCGTACTCCAGCAGCGGCGTCCAACTTTCTTGAAATTCAAAATCATCTAACGCAAAACGAAAGCCCTTATCCACCCAACGTTTA
This sequence comes from Pseudidiomarina andamanensis, assembly GCF_009734345.1. Taxonomy (GTDB): domain Bacteria; phylum Pseudomonadota; class Gammaproteobacteria; order Enterobacterales; family Alteromonadaceae; genus Pseudidiomarina; species Pseudidiomarina andamanensis. The sequence continues at coordinate 995,671 of NZ_CP032551.1, forward strand.
ATTGCATCGATTATCTCTGCGGTAGGCTCAATTCGTTCAACTAACTCAACAATGACGTGATCAGGAGCTAAAGGAAGAAACAACCCAGAAAGGAGAAACTCAGTGGAGACATTCACACATATCGGCAGTTTTACGTGTTCAACGTAATCGAGCAGCCCAGTGCAGAGGTTATATAAAACTTCGCTTGTTGCGACGCTATCTCCAACTTCAAATGCACTGATCCCATTTTCATGGCGATACAATAATTCATGTGCATAAATCTCATTGTTACGGTCATAGATAGGCTGCGAAGCAAATAGAATCTCGGACATTCTCGTACTCGATAGATTACAAATTATTTACCATCCTATATATCAAAAAAAGGAGGACAGAGCTAGCTCCGTCCTCCTTTCAATAAGGTTTTTTACGATGTTAGAACTTGAAGTTCACCTTGGCATATAAGAACGCACCACGTGGATTATGAACACTTGATGCATAACCATATAAGTCGCCATCACCATCACCAATTGCAAATGGCGGCTCTTCGTCTAGCACGTTGTTAGCACCAAAAGTTAATCGCGTGGTTTGGCTAAAGTCGTAACGCATTTGCAAATCAAGTAGCATCATGGCGTCGACCGTACGTGCTTTGCTTGCTTCAACATCTTGCGGCGATTGATAGTCTTCAAACTCACCAATGTAAGTGACGATTGCGGTTGCACCCCAAGCATCGCGACTCCAGTCGACACTACCAATCCAGCGGTGTTCTGGATAGTTGTACTCACCTGCATAATCAATGCCATTTTTCTCAAACTTGGTCATGTAGGTCCAATCTAATGCAAACTTAAGATCACCCATGTCGCTTAATGACATCAAGTAGTTTGTGGAGAGGTCTAGACCGCTTGCTTCTTGAGAACTGATATTGATGTAGCTGTTGTATAAGGTTGATAGAGAACCAAGTTCTTGACCTGGTAACGGGTCTAAACGGACACAAATCGTGCTGTTTTGGTCATCACATTCAGCCTCGTAAACCAACTCGAAATCGTTCCGATCAATTTTATTGTCTTGAGTAATCGACCAATAGTCAGCACTGATATCCCATGCCTCATTGATCTGCCAAACACCACCAATATTCCAACTTTCAGACTCTTCAGCTTCGAGGTCTGGGTTACCGCTAAATACAATGGTGTAATCGGTTGCGGCACAAGCAGGATTGCTTGGATCTGGGGTTGGACAGCGATACGTATCAGTAAAGAACTGTGATACTTGCGATGGGCCTAGGCCAATTTGTGCCAACGAGGGGGCACGGAAACCGGTACCGGCTGAAGCCCGTAAAGTAAAGTCATCGCTAACAAACCATTGAATTTTACCTTGCGGATTAGTACTTGAACCAAAGTCACTGTAATCATCGTGGCGAACGGCTAAGCTAACCTCTACAGCGTCGCCAACCGGCACTAAAAACTCGGCATACGCTGCCCATTGATCACGTTCTGCTTGAGCAGATACCGACTCAGTACCAAAAATCAAGCCGCGCTGGAATTGATCATCTGGCGTATCAACAACATCTTCTTCGCGATATTCAAAACCAGCAGCCATAGACACAAAGTTATCACCGAGTTTGAATAATTCACCAGTAATGCTTCCATCTAGGGCAGTCAGGTGAGATTCACCACGTCGCACAAGGCTGGTTGTAATAGCATCAATCACTTCTGGATCATTCGTCACACCGCCAAATGGATTGTATCGACCAGCGTTGATTTCTTCTTGCAGGAAGTCAGTGCGCACCCAACCTTGGTCTTTGCTTCCTGTTTGCAATCCACGACTACGTGCTTTGGTTGCTGAAACATCCCAATCCCAAGCGCCGAGCATGCCGCGTAATCCCGCTACGAAACGCAATGTGTCGGATTCAATATCCCAAACACGGTTGCCAGCATCCACTGTTCTATAGCGATTAATATCGACGTATTCGCCAAATGGGTTGTTTGGATGATCTGCTGGTACATATAAACCAGCGTCACCGTCAAGTGGTGTTGCCGCACCGCCAGCTTTTGACGTGTTGTGCTGTACAGCAAACTCAATGTAAGCATCAACATCCGCACTCACTTCAAAGTTTGACAAAACCATTGCACCGACTCGCTCAGCCTCTGGCCAGGTCATGGTTGATGGACCGTAGTCATACACACACGTTTGACCAAACGTGTTTTCTGCAGGACAACCCGGATCAATCACAACTTCGCCATTGAGGATAAAGTTACCTGGATATCCGCGAGATGAACGGAAGTCATTACCGCCGTATGGTGCTTGGTTTGCCGTGCCGAAGCGCCCCATTTCACTGCCCATAATTGACGTATTGCGATAATAATCAAAAATAACTGTCGTATTATTTCGCCCTGAGCTGGTGCCCCAAACTGTGCTCATTGAGGTTTCATCATAACTTGGGCCTGTTGTACCACCATGGCTTAGGCTTAACTCCATTCCATCGAAATCTTTACGCAAGATAACGTTAACCACACCAGCCACCGCATCTGAACCATATAACGCTGACGCACCATCTTTTAAGATATCAATGCGCTCAATAGCAGATACTGGAATGGTATTAATATCAACAAAGGAATTAGCGACGCCCTCAGCGAAGGCTGATACGTTCACTCGACGACCGTTGACTAACACTAATGTTGCATCGGCACCGAAACCACGCAAACTAACCGCTGCGCCACCGTTTGCCGTTGAGTCTTGGCTATTTCCGCGCGTTGAGAACGTTCCTGCACCGGCAGCCGGTGAACGTTCTAGAATTTGTTGAAGATTTGAGAAACCAGACGCTTCAATGTCGTCGCGAGAAATAATATCAATCGGTGAAGCCGTTTCCATGTCAGTACGGTTGATGCGTGAACCCGTAACAATAATCCGTTCTTGCGCCTCTTCAGCATTCTGATTGTCTGATTGATCTTGTGCCGTAGCAACGCTAGGCAGTAGTGATGCAACAGCAAGAGCACTCAGCGATAAGTTAAATGACTTGTTCGAAATTGTCATAATATTGTTCCCTGGTTGTTTTATTAATGTGACCAATTGGCCATCTTTATTTATGATTCATTATTGATAAAAATCAACTTTTCAAGTGTAAACATTATCTTATAGACAGTATTCAGCCATTTAATAAACAAAAAAAAGGGGTAAAGCCGAAGCTTTACCCCTTTTTAACTTTGTATTTATGTTAATCGATTTTCGGTGCCGTTAAGCCGCGACGCTCAAGAAGCGCTTCACCGGTTGGCTCTTGCCCACGGAAATCAATGTATTGCTGCATTGGGTCTTTGCTGTTTCCTTGAGAAAGAATGGTCTCACGGAACTTCTGACCATTTTCCAACGTCAAGCCACCCTGCTCTTGCATATATTTGAATGCATCGGCAGCTAAAATTTCAGACCACATATAAGCGTAGTAACCAGCTGAATAGCCACCAGCGAATACGTGAGCGAAGAAAGTTGACTTGTAGCGCGGTGGCACCGCATCAACTGCAACCCCATTTCGCTCTAACGCTGCGGCTTCAAAAGCTGCTACATCTTCAATGCTCGCAGCGGCTTCTGGCGTTAACGTGTGGTATTCGAAGTCCAACAGAGCTGACGCAATATATTCAAGCGTGTCATAGCCCATGTTAAAGTTCTTCGCTGCCATCACCTTGTCGAGCAACTCTTTTGGCATTGGCTCGCCAGTTTCATAATGTTTCGCAAAGTTATTCAACACTTTCTCGTTCAACATCCAGTCTTCTTGGAAAGTTGACGGGAATTCTACGTAGTCACGCGATACAGATGTACCAGCCAATGATGGATACATTACATCAGAGAACATACCGTGAAGACCGTGACCCATTTCATGGAACATAGTACTAACTTCATCAAAGCTCAGGAAGGTTGGGCCTTCGGCTGCTTTTTTGATGTTTTGGTTGTTCAAGATAACTGGCTTCTTATCAAGCAAATTCGATTGGCTCACAAATGAACTCATCCACGCGCCACCGCGCTTACCATCACGCGTGAACCAGTCGCCGTAAAACAAACCGAGCGTTTCACCATCGATATCTTTCACTTCGTATACACGAATATTGTCGCCGTAAGTCGGAATATCGTCACGCTGATCAAACGTAATACCGAAAAGCTGGTTCATTGCAAAGAATACACCGTCTTCAACAACGCGGTTGAATTCAAAGTACTTCTTCACTTCTTCAGCGTCTAGCGCATATTTTTCAGCGCGTACTTTTTCCGCATAGTATGCCCAATCCCAAGGCTGTACTTCGAAGTCGCCGCCTTCTGCGTCAATCATCGCTTGGATTTCGGCTTTTTCCGCTTCAACGTTACTAACAACAGCTGGTACGAGGTCACGAAGCATTTTTTGTGCAGCTTCTGGTGTACCGGCCATGCTAGTTTCAAGTACGTACTTACCCCAGTTATCGTAACCTAAAAGCTGAGCTTTCTCGGCACGCAATTCGGCAAGACGCTTCACGAGTGGGCGGTTATCAGTCTCTGTATTACCAGTACCACGGTATGCTGAAGCTTCCCATACGCGTTGACGCAATTCACGATTCTCTAGCGATGAAAGAATTGGCTGACGTGTCGTGTTGGTAATAGAAATAACATACTTGCCTTCATGACCCGCCGCTGCAGCAGCGTCAGCAAGTTGCTTAATTTCTGCATCACTCAAACCAGCAAGCTGTGCTTTATCTTCAACAATAACCATGTTCTCTTTTGCAAGATTCATCAGGTTACGTTGAAACTCAGTGGTTAATGATGAAATTTCGCTATTAATTTCACGAATTTGTGCTTTCGCTTCGTCGTTTAATTCAGCGCCAGCACGGACAAAACCTTTGTACGTATCTTCAACTAAACGTAGTGCTTCACCTTCAAGACTATCGCGATTCTCGTAAACAGCCTTCACGCGCGCAAACAATTCAGGATTCAGCATAATGTTGTCACGGTGCGCAGCCATTTTTGGTGCTAATTCACCTTGCAGTGCGCGCGTATCGTCATTGCCGTTAGAGCCAGCTACGTTATAAAACACTGAAGAGACTCGGCCTAGCAATGCGCCTGATTTTTCCATTGCAACAATGGTATTTTCAAACGTTGGCGCTTCAGAGTTTGTCGCGATGGCTTCAATTTCTTCAGCATGCTCCGCCATACCGGCTTCAAAAGCTGGCTTGTAATGTTCAAATTTGATTTTTGAAAAGTCAGGAGCATTGTATGGTAGCGTGCTCTCTGCATAGAATGGGTTACTTTGATTGAATTCAGCAGTCTGTGCTTGTTGAGTCTGCGACTGTTCAGTTTGTGCCGTATCAGTTACTTGCTGAGTTGCATCTTTATCTGAACATGCGGCAACCGTTAATGCCGCGCCAATAGCAACAGCGATTAGGCTCTTGCGCATAATGATTCTCCCTTGTGATTGTATTTAACCGTACTAATGTACCCCTCCTAGCAATAACGCTCAAGAGCCGTTCATGGCACAATTGTAACAATTTGCCCCAATCTGCTGGCTTCTAGGCTACTTCTTGCACAGGAATAAGCTGACTTAGGCCATATTTTGCCCGTGCTTTATCACAGTAAGGGTTAGAGCCGTTTACCGACATCTCAAATTCACGACATGGGCTAGGACGATTAGCGTAGATAGAGCAACTCACGTGTTGTCCAACTTCACCTTCGAGCGCCACGCAACGAGGATGTTTTTGGTTCGTGCCTTGCATGCACAATAGATGGGGATGAAAAGATTCAGTCAGTTCGCTTGGAACATAACCTTCCGGAGCGCCAGTAGCTTCGCCCCAATAAAACGACACACGATACGACGCGCAGCAAGCCCCACACGTCAAGCAGGCGTTAGCCAAACTCATCGCACGACACTCCAATAAAGACAAGATAATCGTTTGAAATGGCGGAGCGGACGGGACTCGAACCCGCGACCCCCGGCGTGACAGGCCGGTATTCTAACCAACTGAACTACCGCTCCGCAGCGGTATGAAACCAATTTCAGGAAAGTGGCGGAGCGGACGGGACTCGAACCCGCGACCCCCGGCGTGACAGGCCGGTATTCTAACCAACTGAACTACCGCTCCGCTTTCCTGATTCCGAGTTTCCCGGATGGGTCCCCCTGAATGCGGAGCGAATATTACGAGCGCCAGATTCTATCGTCAACCTTTTTTTTCAACTTTTGATTCGTTTGCCTGAAAAACCATCAAAACTGGCAAAAAGTAGAGCTTTTATGACCAAATATGATTTTGAATAAGCTGCAATCGAGCTTGATGTTGTTGCTCTTCTTCTGCCGTTGCGTTCACGACTTTCAACGGTGGCTTATTCTCTATTCGTGTCCAGCCGCTAGTTTGTGCACCTTGCGAATTTATGTTTTTTGCTGCCAACTCGAGTTTGGTCTGCCCCCCTGTCATAAACAGGTAAACATCCGCTAGTAATTCCGCATCCAAAAGTGCGCCGTGAAAGGTTCGATTCGAGTTATCAATACCGTATGCTCGACATAATGCGTCAAGATTATTCTTCTGACCCGGCCGCTTTTCGCGAGCCAACATTAATGTATCAAGAACGGTACAGTAATCGGTTGTCTTGCCAAAGCCGTTACGCAACAGCCGAAATTCGTGGTCAATAAAGCCGACATCAAACGCCGCATTGTGAATAACAAGCTCAGCGCCTTCAATAAAAGCGAGGAATTCATCGGCTATCTGTGCAAAAACCGGCTTATCCTCTAGAAACTCATTGGTAATACCGTGAACTTCTATCGCTTCTTGCTCGACGACGCGTTGCGGATTGATATAGACATGAAAGGTGCGACCAGTAAGTTTTCGGCGAATCACCTCGACCGCACCGATTTCGATAATACGGTGGCCTTGTGCTGGATCTAAGCCAGTAGTTTCTGTATCGAGAATTATCTGTCGCATGGGGATTCCGTTATTCGTTATTCGTTAATCGTTAATCGTTAATCGTTAATCGTTAATCGTTAATCGTTAATCGTTGTTAGTGTGCTTGTTTTGTTGAACTGGAACAAGTAAATACATTTAAAATTATCTAACGCACTTTAAACTACATATCTGCTAGACTCGGTTTCTCGAATAACTAACAACGATTAACGAATAACGAGTAACGCTCTCATGTCTAAGAAAGTACATATTTATACTGACGGCTCATGTCTCGGCAACCCGGGGCCAGGCGGATACGGCATTGTGATTGAATATGGTGAGCACAAAAAAGAACTCGCAGCTGGATACAAATTAACCACCAATAACCGTATGGAAATGCTTGCCGCAATTAAAGGGTTAGAAGCGCTTAAACGCCCTTGCGATGTCATTCTAACCACTGACAGTCAGTACTTGCGCCAAGGCATTCAAACTTGGATTCATAATTGGAAGAAAAACGGGTGGCGTACTTCGGCCAAGAAGCCGGTTAAAAACGCTGATTTATGGCAAGCTTTAGATGCGGCAACAACGCGTCACACAATTCGTTGGGACTGGGTAAAAGGCCACAATGGCCACCCACAAAATGAACGGTGTGATGTATTAGCCCGTGCCGCGGCAGAGAGCTCAACGCTTCTTGACGACACGGGGTTTGTGCCTAGTGATTAATTACTCACCGGCCACTTGCGGGTATTTCGCTTCTTCCCAAGCTTGCATACCCCCTGCAACGGAAATAACTTTGGCTTGATCAAATCCCATGCGCACTAACGACTCCGCTGCTAAAGCTGAACGCCCACCTGAACGACAAATCAAATAAAGTGGTTCGGCAGCAATTCGCTGTAGCGCATCTTCGTAGCCAGCCACTGCAGGATGTTGATTAATTTGCATTTCTAATACGCCACGCGGCATGTTCACCGCTTGACGAATATGTCCGGCAGCAAACTCGCCCGGTTCACGAACGTCAATGACACGTGCTCCTTCAGCTATTTTTTGCTGCAATTCATGAACATCAATTTCAGATACATTTGAGCGTGCTTGGGCACATAATTCTTGAGAACTTAACATCAATAACTCCTATTTGGGTTCTACATCAGGCGATTTCACACGATTAGCAAGCGGCAATGCGTTCACTGGTGGTTTGGCTCGTTGTTTATTTCGAACAACTGTTAATGGAAATTCTCGTTTTCTTGCGACCACATAATACATTGCGCCAACTTGTGGAATGAACCGCGATACATGTTTCAATCCGAAATTGGCGGATGCTGTTTTCGGAATCATCATGGTCGGCGCAACATAACCACAGCCAACTATTTCAAAATTTAACAGAGACAGCCAATCATTAATACGTGCTTTGCTAAAATAACGCCCACTCCAAGGCGGCTTAGACATGTTCGACGGCCACAGTCCGGTTATTGTCGCCGGACTCAATGGATTAAATCCCGCCAAAATCAAATGACCATCGGCAATCAAACTACGACTGATTTCTCTTAATACTTGGTGAGGATCTCGCTCAAATTCAAGTTGGCCAATCATCATGACACCATCAAGCACACCTTCAGCAAAGGGCCAATACTCGAGATCTGTTTGGATATCAGCCCCTTCCGTTTTTGCCGCAGAAAACTGATGGCGAACACGTAATTCAGGCATTTCCAAGCTCTTTGATAAATGGCCAACCCGCGCTAGATAATAGCCAAAGATCTTTGCGCAATGCGGTGCCAACGCATGACTTAATTCCTCTTTTAACCATTCACCGTGGGGCAGTTGCGACCAACTCGTAGGCGCCGCCGTAGCACTTGCCCGACGTGCAGGCATTAACATCATTGCTTGCCCCCTTTATAATCTCGACCTATAAAGTGTTTATAGACATTTAACTTCTAGGTGATTTCATGCATGTAGCTGCTATTCCTGCCTTTGATGATAACTATATTTGGGCCATTCAGCCATACGCCGGTTCTGATGCGATTATCGTTGACCCAGGCGAAGCTGAACCCGTAAGGCAATGGCTTAAAGGCCATGACATCGGCATTATGGCGTTTTTTATCACCCACCATCACTGGGATCACACCAATGGGTTGATGGATCTGCTACGTGATTATCAGGTACCGGTTTATGGACCTCGCGGTGGCCATATCGAAGGTATAACCATACCTCTTGGCCATCTCGAACGATTTTCTGTCGACGGAGACGACCGCGCCTATACTGTTTTCACCACACCGGGCCACACATTAGATCACATTTGCTTTTATACGCCGGGCCACGCTTTTGTCGGTGACACCTTATTTTCCGCCGGTTGTGGACGCATGTTTGAAGGAACTGCAGAACAGTTTCACAAATCTTTACAGTGCTTAGCTGAACTACCTGAGTCTACCAACGTCTATTGTGCTCATGAGTATACTGCGGCTAACTTAGAGTTTGCGCTAGCCGCAGAACCTGAAAATCAGGACATACATCAGTATAGTACTCAAGTTAAGGCACTTCGTGAACACGGTTTAAAGACGTTGCCGAGCACGATTGGCTTAGAAAAACAAATAAATCCATTTTTGCGGGCCGCTAATGCTGATGAATTCGCACGATTACGACAGTGGAAAGACCAGTTCTAATCCCGTAAACTGCCTGCAAATTAGAGTTTTGGAATGATGTACATGAAAAAATGGTTAGCGATAGCAATTTCCTCTGGCTTACTTAGCGGTTGTTCGGTATTACCGTGGCAAAGCGACTCCGCTGACACCGACGTTAGTGTAAAGACGGTTCCAGAGGAACCTGTTGCTACGCCGGTCGCTGAAGCGAAACCCCATTCGCTTGAGCCTGAAGAAATTGTCAGTGAACCTGTTGAAGTTGAGCTAACGCCACAACAAGAAGCTGATTTATGGTTTCGTATTAAGCGCCAGCTGACGTTTGAAGCACCTGAGGTTCCGCGCCTTGTCAGCCAGCGTAATTGGTACCTGAAGCACCCAACCTATATGGAGCGAGTTGCTAAACGTGCCCAACCTTTCATGTACTTAATTGTTGACGAAATTGAGCGGCGAAATATGCCTCTCGAATTAGCGCTTCTGCCAATTGTAGAGAGTGCTTTTGATCCATTTGCCTACTCGCATGGGCGCGCAGCCGGCGTTTGGCAGTTTATTCCAGGAACTGCGCGCCATTATGGCTTAGAAATCAATTGGTGGTACGACGGCCGCCGTGATGTTTATGCTGCTACCCATGCAGCGCTTGATTATCTCGATGCCCTTCAGAAACGTTTCGACGGTGATTGGTTGCACGCTCTTGCGGCATATAACTCTGGCGAAGGTCGCGTGGCGAATGCTATTCGTAAGAATAAGCGAGCTGGCAAACCAACTGATTTTTGGTCACTTGATTTGCCACGCGAAACAAGAGCCTATGTCCCGAAACTGTTGGCATTGGCTGATATTTTAAAAAATTATGACGACTACGCACAACACTGGCTACCTATCGACAATAAGCCCTATTTAGCCATTGTCGAAGCGCAAAGCCAGATCGATTTAGCGAAAGCCGCAGAAATGGCTGAGCTCGATTTAGATACCTTGCACCATTACAACTCAGCCTATAATCGCTGGGCAACTGATCCGGTGGGTCCGCACCGCTTGTTACTACCTATTGAACACGCCGAGAAATTGCAAACTTGGTTAGCTAATGCCGATAGCAAAGACCTTGTTCAATGGACTCGTCATAAAGTGAAATCGGGTGAAAGCTTGTTAGTTATCGCGAAGCAATATCATACAACGGCAAAAGCGATTCAGCAGGCAAACAATATTTCCGGTCATATCATTCGCGCTGGCGACCACTTATTAGTGCCGATCGCTACCCGTGATCTAGATGATTACAGCCTGTCGGCAGAGCAACGATTAGTGACGAAACAGTCAGAATCTCGAGGCGCCTTTAAGGTAGAACACGAAGTTGTGCGCGGCGACACCCTTTGGGATATTAGTCGTGAATACAACGTCAACTTACGTAAATTAGCGAGTTGGAATGGCATGGCTCCGACTGACCCATTACGCCCGGGTAGAAAGCTAGTGGTGTGGTTGCCGCAGTCAGAAAAACCGTCTGGCGTTGTACGTAGCCTGAACTACAAAGTGCGCTCAGGTGATTCACTGGCACGCATTGCTTCGCGCTTCAATGTCACTATTGCCGATATTGAAAAGTGGAATCAAATTAGTAGAAGTAATTACTTGCAGCCGGGTCAGCAACTCAAACTTTATGTTGACGTGACCCGACTCAATACGCAGTCTTAATGACTACTTGAGGAGGTCGATAAGGTCGGCCTCACTCAATATTGTCACGCCAAGTTGTTCTGCTTTTGCTAGTTTCGAGCCTGCATTATCTCCGGCAATAACCGCGGTTGTTTTCGCTGACACACTGCCAGAAACCTTGGCGCCTTTAGCTTGTAACGCTTGCTTTGCCTCATCACGGGTCATCTCTGTTAACGTACCTGTTAACACGTAAGTATTTCCGGCGAGAGTTGCTTCACTTTCCGCGAGTTTCTCGACCGCCGGCCAACTAATACCTAACGCCAACAAATCATCAATTACCTGCTGATTGTGTGGCTCACGGAAAAATTGATAAATATGACTAGCGACCACTGAACCTACATCGTTCACCTGTTCCAAGTCGTCAAGAGTAGCAGCTGAAATAATCGATAATTCAGTAAAGTGGCTCGCTAGATTTGCGGCTGTGGCTTCGCCAACTTCACGAATGCCAAGCGCATATAAAAACCGCGGCAATGTGGTTTGTTTACTTGCGGCGATAGCGGCAACAATTTTCTCCGCTGATTTCTCGCCCATACGAGGAAGGTGAGCAAGTTCTCGTACATGCAATCGAAAAAGATCTGCTGGCGACTTAACCCAGTCTCGCTCAACCAGTTGTTCTATTAACTTATCACCCAACCCATCAATATCCATCGCTTTGCGCGACGCAAAGTGCTTGAGTGCTTCACGACGTTGCGCGGCACATATAAGCCCGCCTGTGCAGCGTGCTACCGCCTCACCCTCAGCACGCTCGATATGAGAATCACAAACCGGACACTGATGCGGGAACTCAATCAATTCAGCGTTATTAGGACGACGTTCATGAACAACCTGTACGACTTGCGGAATAACATCTCCCGCACGTCGAATAATGACCGTATCACCAATTCGAATATCCAGACGTTCTATTTCGTCGGCATTGTGTAATGTCGCGTTAGAAACCGTTACACCGCCCACCGCTACTGGCTCTAAGCGAGCAACGGGAGTAATTGCGCCGGTACGACCAACTTGAAAATCGACACCGCGAATCACGGTTAATTCTTCTTGAGCTGGGAATTTCCACGCTATCGCCCAACGCGGTGCACGAGAAACAAAGCCCAAATCGTTCTGTAAAGCGATGGCGTTCACTTTGAGCACAATGCCATCAATTTCGTAGCGTAATTGCTCCCGACGTTGCAATATGTCCTGATAATACGCGTGACAATCGGATGCTTGTTCAACAACTTTTACTTCTTCGCTGATGGGTAAGCCCCAACTCTGCAATTGCTTTAACCGGTCAAAGTGCGTTGATTCAAGAGCGGCATCGTCACTCACCACACCCATACTGTAGGCATAAAAATGCAGCGGCCGACGTGCAGTAATACGACTATCTAATTGGCGTAAGCTACCGGCAGCAGCATTACGTGGGTTCGCAAAGGTTTTCTCGCCTGCAGCTGCTGCTTTCTGGTTATACTGTTCAAATGCATGGGTAGGCATGAATACTTCGCCTCGCACTTCTAAGCGTTGAGGATAGTCACCTTGCAGCTGTAACGGCACATTACGAATAGTACGAACATTGGCGGTGATATCTTCCCCTGTTTGCCCATCGCCGCGCGTTGCCGCACGAATTAATGCACCGTTTTCATAAAGAATGCTAACAGCGGCGCCATCTAATTTAGGTTCACAGCAAAAGGCAATATCTTGAGCGCTGTCCAGACGCTCAGCTACTCGCTTGGCAAAGGCATCAAATTCTTCATCCGAAAAAGCATTATCAAGACTAAGCATTGGCGCTTCATGTGCTACTTGCGTGAACGCATCAATCGCTTGTCCGCCGACTTTTTGAGTTGGTGAATCGGCATGCATTAAATCTGGATATTCTTGCTCTAATTGTTGGAGTTCGCGGAATAGCCGATCGTACTCCGCATCAGGCACTGAAGGTTCATCTAGTTCGTAATACTCGCAATTATAACGAGTTAATAGCTCACGCAAATAGGCCGCCCGCTTCGCTAGTTCCTGTGGTGCGCTGGGCGTTTCATCAAATAAATCTTTGGTCATGATTAGTTTTGCTTAATTAATCGTTTACGTTCGAACTCACGAATACGCTGATGAATATGTTGTACAGCTTGACGCGTGAGTGGATTACGGTGCTCATCGAGAACTTGCCCTCGCCCTACTGCAGCAGCGAGTTTTACCGCCGCATTGTGCATCATATTAAATGCCTGCAACGAATTACTTTTTATTGGTAACGCTAAGAACAAGGCGACGCCTTCAGTGTGAAACGTTTCAATAGCATCGATATTGAAACTACCGGGATTAAACATGTTAGCTAAACTAAAAAGTACGGGACCATTGCCGGCAGTATCAACATGGCGGTGGAAAATATCAAAATCGCCGAATTTAAAGCCAAGCTCTGTCATTTGTTGCAATAAAATAGCACCTTCTATGTTACCTGTTACATGCAATACGATAACCTCTTCAGGCTCTTCAGTAATGATTGGTTCATCGTCATTGCGTTCCAACGGCAAATCCATGCTTTGTTGAGCAGGTTGCGGTGCTTCATCGGCTTTATCATAGGCTTTCGAGGCAGCTTTTGACGCCGCTTTGGACGCAGTTTCCGGCTTTGGTTCAGACTTCGCTGCGCGAGCTTTTATTTCCTCAGCTTCCACACTCACTTCCGGTAAGTCGAGTTCGGCTTCATCATCAGTAGCGCGAATAGTCGGAGTAACCGGTTGCGGGCGTTCAACGTTGGTCTTCGACGCTGCGGCAGGCTGCTTCGGTGTATCATCAGCACGTGGTTGTTCAGTTGCGTTATTTGAACGCTTAACTACGCGCACTTCACCTATACCGTCATCATCAAAATCACCTGAGCTAGCACGTTGTCGCTTTTGTTCGACAGCAGCTGCACGCTCACGTTGAAGCTTTTCATTGCGACGAATTGTCCACACGCCATGCCCCACAATTGCGGCAATTAGCACTAATCCGATGATACTAAACACAATCTGCATCGTACTCATAACATGCTACTCACTTGCTTATTCGTTTTTATATTAGGACGCTTCGGTGAGCGCCACGGCTTCGTCAATATCCACTGCGACTAGCCGCGAGACGCCGGCTTCTTGCATGGTAACTCCAGCCAGATGCGACGCCATCTCCATCGCTACTTTATTATGGCTGATATAAATAAACTGAACTGTTGCGGACATTTCTTCGACAAGTCGACAGAAACGTCCAACGTTAGCATCATCCAACGGCGCATCCACTTCATCAAGTAAACAAAACGGCGCTGGATTCAATCGGAAAATCGCAAAAACTAATGATAAAGCTGTTAATGCTTTTTCACCACCAGAAAGCAGGTGAATTGTACTGTTTTTCTTACCCGGTGGTCGTGCCATGATGGTAACCCCAGTTTCGAGTAAATCATCATCAGTTAGTTCAAGATATGCACTGCCACCGCCAAACACTTTTGGAAAGAGCTCCTGAAGTCCACTATTTACGGCATCATAAGTTGTCCGAAACCGTTGTCGAGTTTCTTTATCAATTTTACGAATGGCGGTTTCTAACGTCTCTAGCGACGACGAAAGATCCTCATGTTGCTGATCAAGATATTCTTTTCGCTCCGCCAAAACTTCTGCTTCTTCAATCGCTGCCAAATTGATAGCGCCGAGGCGCTGAATCGCATTCTGCAAGCGTTCCAGCTCTGCGTGCCATGCCTTCTCATTGGCTTCTTCTGATAATTGCTCAAGAACTGGTTTCAGCGGCTGTTGCATTTCTTGCAGCACAGCTAACACATTTCGAGTACGTTCTTGCAGTGCCGCAAGCTCCATCTGGCTACTTTGAAGTTTAACGCGAACTTTCTCAATTTGCCCCTGTACGCCTTGTGCACCGGAACTAATTTCTCGAATTTGAGCCTCTTGTTCGCTTAACTTGTTCGCCCATTCTCGGCGCTCCTCATCAACTTGTTCGCGCCGCTGAATCAGCTCTTCGAGTTGCAATGCCAGCACTTCTAGTTGTTCCTGACTATCAATATCAGGCTCGTCTATCATCGTTAGCTGCTCTTGCGCTTGCCGTTGCTGACTTTCGACTCGACTAACCAACGTCTGCAAGTGTTGCCGTTGCGATTCAATCTGTTGTATCTGAAGCACACAATCTTGATGTGCCTTTTGAACCTGACCTAATGCGGTTTGCGCTTGTTGGCGAGAAGCTTGCAACTGAGCACGACGTTCTTGCCAATCTCCGTCCTCGCCGTCTTGCTGCTGTGACTGCAATAACGCATAGTGTTCGGATAACTCTTGATGTTCAATTTGCAGCGTTTCAAGCTGTTCTTGCAGCGAAATTTGGCGATCTTCAAGTCCTTGTTGCTTGCCTGCAAGCGCAGTCAGTTGCTGTTGTTGCCATTGCAGCTTTTCCGAACAGCTTAAATACTGCCCTTGCACATCACTTAAATGTTCTCGCTGTTGTTCGCGGCGCTGTTGCAACTCAACACTTGTTAATTTCTTCTCGCTTAAAGCGTCGTTAATGAGTGCTAGTTTCTGCTCAAGGCTCTGCAGCTCGCTCATGACAGACTGCAACTCTTGTTGCTGCGCAATTTGGCTATTCTCAGCAGCAACTTGCGGCGCTTGATAGCCACCGGCAGACCAGCACTGACCCTCCTGATTAATCGCCGTGACCGAAGAGTCCTCATTCGCCAATTGAGCATCTGAACGACAGGTTATCTGATTGAGTAGCGGCCACTGACGCAGTGGCCCACTTAGTTGCATCGCCATACTATCTTGCGTGATTTGATGCTTTTGCAGGATGACGAGTTTTGCACCTAAATGCTGGGGCCAATGCTGTGGGCGTTCTTCCAGCACCCAAGCATCTAGCCAACCGGAAACCACTTGCTCAGTAGCTAACTGCCAAGTGTCGTTCACTTGAAGTAGCTCTCGCACTTGACCTAGTGGTTCGATGCCCTGCTCCTGTAACCATTGACTTACCGCCTGTGGCCAGTTTTCAGCTTGTGCAGCCTGCAATAAATGCTCTAGAGAACGCTGTTGTCCCAGTAACTGCTGTTGCTGGCTTTGCAATTGCTCACGCTGCACTTGCAGTTCCTCAGTTTCAGTCAAAGCCTCGGTCAATTGTGAGTCTGTCGCCTTTAACTGTTCCTGCAACTGCGCGCGAGCGGCTGACAAATCATCTAATTGTTGTTGTAACTGTGAGTCAGAAAGGTTTGCAAATTCGCGCTGAAGCTCGTCCAGTTCTTGGCGCACCCGCTGCAACTCATCTTGATGGTGTTGAATTTGGTGTTCAGCGCGTTGTTGCTGTAACTGAACCTGTTGTTGCTGATCGCGATGTTGTTGAAGCTCATTCAGGTGGCGCTGATAATCATCTTGCCATTGCATCCAAGCCTGCTCTTCGGTTTCAAGTCGCACTTGGGCTTCTTGCAACTGTTGCTCAGCAATCTCTAATTCCGGCGTGAGCAACTCACGTTGCTGTTCAAGTTCCTGCCACTGGGCCTTGTCATCCTGCAAGGTCTGTTCAAGTTGAGTCAGTTCCGCTTGCAATTGATGGCGGCGTTGCTCGCGTTGTTGCTGCTGCTGGCGAACCGCTTGCAATTCATGTTCATGGCGCGTGATATCATTACCGAGTTGATAGAACTGCTGCTGAATAGCATCCAGTTTTTGTTTGGTTTCTTCGGCTAGTTCGCGTAACTCAATAGTTCCACGTTCACTACCACGTTGCTCCGCCAACCAACGCTCAAGTTCGGTTTCTTGCTCGCGAATTGAGCTGCGAATTTGTTCGGCTTGTTGCTCTTGTGCTAACCAACGTAGCGCTTGCAATTCGGCTTTGTATTTTCGTTCTTGCGCTTTTAGGTCTTTATACCGTCTAGCTGCTGCAGCTTGGCGTTGCAGCTTATCAAGTTGAGTTCCAAGCTCATCGCGCACGTCATTCAAACGATCAAGGTTATCGCGAGTGTGCTGCATGCGATTTTCGGTTTCGCGGCGGCGTTCTTTATATTTTGATATACCTGCAGCTTCTTCGATGAAAATACGAAGTTCTTGCGGTTTTGACTCAATTAGACGAGAAATCATGCCTTGTTCAATAATGGCATAACTGCGAGGCCCAAGACCGGTACCTAAAAATAAATCAGTGATGTCCCGACGTCGGCATTTACTGTTGTTCAGAAAGTAATCGGAACGACCATCGCGAGTAACTA
Source organism: Pseudidiomarina andamanensis (assembly GCF_009734345.1). Taxonomy (GTDB): domain Bacteria; phylum Pseudomonadota; class Gammaproteobacteria; order Enterobacterales; family Alteromonadaceae; genus Pseudidiomarina; species Pseudidiomarina andamanensis. Next base: position 1,013,010 of record NZ_CP032551.1, read on the forward strand.
AGCGTTTAACCGAAATTTCGGCGTAGTTAGCGTATTCGCCTTGAATACGTCCAGAGCTGTTATCAAAGACGAGTTCGACACTGGCTTGAGATACAGGTTTACGCGAACTGGAGCCATTAAATATGACATCCGTCATGGCATCACCACGCAGGTTTTTCGCCGAGCTCTCACCAAGAACCCAGCGTACCGCATCTATTACGTTTGATTTACCGCAGCCGTTGGGTCCAACAACACACGTCATTTGATGTGGAAATGGAACCTTGGTGGGGTCTACAAACGATTTGAAACCAACCAGTTTAATGTGTTTTAGGCGCATTTATAATCGTTGTCAGTTCGCTACCAAAAAGAGGAAACATCCCGTGTTTTTATATGGTTTCGACATTAGCAGATAATCGATAATTTTGTAATAGCTTTACACGTTCTAGAATGATTAACTAATGCTTACAGTTTCAAGAAATTAGTAACGTTGAGACAAGTTATAATTGTCTCACTGCGCTCGCTGCACACAAAAAGCAAGCATTGAGTCATGTTATTACTTAAATTCAATATACGGGGAAGCTATGCACGTTTACAGTGAGTTTGGCGGTAGCTACATACAGAGAGGCTTTGAGCTTGCCTTCCAAAAGGGACTACGCCGTTACGTATTAATACCACTTACTATTAATATCGTTCTATTTAGTGTCGCTATTTACGCTACGTTCCATTACACAACGATTGGTGTTGAGAAGCTTATGGCCTGGTTGCCAGGTTACTTATATTGGTTAGAGGTACTTTTGTGGCCATTGATTGTGATTGGAATTGTGCTGATTTTTGCACTGACTTTTACCAGCGTGGCCAATATCATCGCCTCGCCCTTTAACAGTCTTTTAGCTGAACAAGTCGAGATTAGATTAACTGGCAAAGGCCCAATTGACGGCGGTGTGGCTGGGATGGTTCGAGATATTCCACGAATTATCGGACGCGAGCTTCAAAAGATTATTTATTTCATTCCCCGTATTCTTGGGTTCGGTTTATTACTTTTATTTGTCCCGATTATTGGTCAGATTCTATGGTTTCTTTTTAGTGGTTGGATGATGACCATTCAATATGCCGACTACCCATTTGATAACCACAAAATTCCGTTCCGAACCATGCGTCACGAATTATGGCGTCGCTCTGGAAAGAGTTTATCGTTCGGTTGTATTGTTGCCGTATTGGCAAGTATTCCGCTAGTAAACTTAGTGATGATACCCTTAGCAGTATGCGGTGCGACCGCAATGTGGGTAGATCACATTCAATCTGCGATGAATAGATCTAGCAATCATTCTTTAACATGATTATCATTTTTTTAAAGTTTACATCTGATAATTGCACATGATTATGATTCATCGAGGCATTGTTTACAGTTTAATGATTTTGCTGACCAGCTGGAGTCACAGCTCGAATGCAGATCCTCACGAGATTGTGTGGGCAGCGAATATTTCGCCACCCTTTCACATCGCTTCTGGCCCTTACGCACAGCAAGGGCTTTGCGATGCGCTCGTTGACGCATTCACCCAAGCAATGCCCGAAACGAATCAAAAAGTGGAATATTTACCGCAAATGCGAATTGGTATGCTGTGGGAGCGAGAAAAGAATATCTGTTTTCCATGCATGATTCATCGAGATGAAGAGCAAGAGTTGATCGCCTTTTCGAAGCCTACCCATACTTACCCAACGCATGGCATCATCACCCGTCCTGAACTTGTGCCAGAGTTAACGAAAAAATATGGCAATCCGCTTGATTTAGAACTGATGCTGCAAGATCAACGGTATCGATTTGGCCAACCTGTCGGTCGACTATACGGCAAGCTGCAACCCTTGCTTGAAAAATACCTACTTGGCACTTCTCAACACACAGATATTTCTGGCGATACTGCCAACACCAGCATGATGTCGATGATCTTAAGCAATCGTCTCGATTTTACTATTGATTATCCGATGGTGAAACGCTATTACGAAGAAACCGAAGGGCGATCTCTCGCATTTTTGCCGGTAACACAATTAATGAATGACATTATTGTTGGTGCGGTCGCTTGTACCAAAAATGCTTGGGGTGACGAAACCGTCAGGCGAATCAATGAAGTCATTCCTAAAGTTCAAAACAACGCCAATTTTATTCAAGCTCAAGAGCTGTGGCTAAAAAATGCAATCAACAGTGCCAATTAGCATGAGATAAAATAAGCGTGATATAATTGCGCTTGTTTATTTTATCTGTAACTAATTGAGCGCATCATGACCGTTGAAAAATTCCAGCCTGCCGCCGTGACTAATGACTCAGCTGCGCGGATTGGCTTCGTCAGCTTAGGCTGCCCGAAAAACCTCGTCGATTCTGAACGAATTCTTACCCAACTTCGTACCGAAGGCTACGACATTGTAAACAGCTACAACAACGCCGATATGGTTATTGTGAACACTTGTGGCTTTATCGATTCTGCCGTACAAGAATCACTCGATGCGATTGGTGAAGCACTCAACGAAAATGGCAAAGTGATTGTCACTGGCTGCCTTGGCGCAAAGGACGATGAAATTCGAGAAGTACACCCGAACGTCTTGGCTATTACCGGCCCTCATGCCTATGAAGAAGTCATGGGGCACGTACATCAGTACGTACCAAAACCAACGAAAATCCCTTTTGAGAACCTCGTTCCTGAAACCGGTGTGAAACTTACACCGCGTCATTTTGCCTACTTAAAGATCTCTGAGGGCTGTAACCACCGCTGCACGTTCTGCATCATTCCAAGCATGCGCGGCGATCTTGTCAGTCGACCTATCGGTGATGTATTAAGCGAAGCACAGCGTCTTGCGAATGCCGGCGTGAAAGAATTACTAGTCATTTCACAAGATACCAGTGCTTATGGCGTTGATGTGAAACACAAAACTGGGTTTTGGGAAGGTCAACCGGTTAAAACGAGCATGCTTGCGCTGTGCGAAGCGCTTGGACAACTCGGAGTTTGGGTTCGTCTACATTACGTTTACCCGTACCCAAGTGTGGATGACGTGATTCCATTAATGGCAGAGGGTAAATTACTCCCCTACTTAGATATTCCATTGCAGCATGCCAATAAACGCATTCTCAAACTGATGAAGCGCCCAGGCTCAGCTGATCGCACATTAGAGCGCATTCGCAAATGGCGTGAAATTTGTCCGGATTTAACCATTCGCAGTACCTTCATTGTTGGTTTCCCTAGTGAAACTGAAGAAGAGTTTGAAGAGCTATTACAATTTTTACGTGATGCGCAGCTTGATCGCGTTGGTTGTTTCACCTACTCCGATGTTGAAGGTGCTAAGGCCAACGAATTGCCTGACCCGGTTCCAGAAGAAGTGAAACAGCAACGCTATGCGCGATTTATGGAAGTTCAGCAAGAAATTAGTGCCGCACGCCTACAGGCCAAGATTGGCCGCACACTGAGCGTATTAATTGATGAAGTGGATGAAGAAGGCGCTATTGGTCGCAGCTATGCCGATGCACCTGAAATTGATGGCTTAGTCTATTTAAATGGCGAATTTAACGTGCAACCCGGTGACCGAGTCGATGTATTGATTGAACACGCCGATGAATACGACTTATGGGGTACGGTGCAACGCTAAGTGACACTGTGACTCGTTGTTTTGAAAGCCTCGTCACCTTTTGCGGTATGAGGCTTTTTTACTTGCCTTTATTTTTCCTGACACTATGATTGAATGATATTGCTTCGAGGAAAAACATGAACCTTTATCTTGTGCAACACAACGCACAACATACCGTAACAACACTTACCTTACCTATCTAAGCCGGGCGTAATCGGATACGTCCGGCGCGCATGGCTGAATCTCAAAAACGTTCAGTATTAAAACCTAAAGTTAATCGTTCTACACAACCTGTTAAGCCTAGTGCTTGCTGGTATCTACGCGATGACTAAATCAATTAAGAGAGTATGTGACATGAATCAACCACCAGAAATTACGATTACGAAAAAAGATTTGGGTCAAATTGAGACATTGCTGGCATCAACGAAGCCTTTACCAGACTGTGCAGATGAATTAGAAGGGGAGCTCGCTCGAGCAAACGTTGTCTCGAATGATGCATTGCCAGAAAATGTTGTCGCGCTTGGTAGTCAGGTTACCTTTAAGATTATCGCAACTGCTGCAACCTTTACCAAAGTGTTGTGCTTACCTTCTGAAGTTAACCAAATCGATGGCGGAATCTCGGTCTTCGCACCAATAGGCGCTGCTATTCTTGGTTTATCGGAAGGACAGCAGATTGATTGGGACAGTCCAAGAGGTCAGCAGCGTATTGAAATTATTGAAGTAGCGCACAATTAAATTGTGCGCCTACTTTAGTCTTTGTCGGCGTCCTCTGTATTGTCATCATTAAGCAGTTTATTATCAATCTGCTTCGATGTTTGAACCCCGAGTTTACGGAAGTTTTCAACACGTCCAACTAGGTTACCGCGCCCCGATGACAGCTTATTCATGGCGCCATCGTAGTGCTTACGTACGCTATCAATGGCATTACCAATTTTCTGCATATCTTCGATAAAACCAACAAACTTGTCGTAAAGTTTTGCTGCTTCCGTGGCGATGACTTGCGCATTTTGATTTTGATACTCGTACTGCCAAATATTATTCACTGTGCGCAAAGCAACGAGAAGGTTGGTTGGGCTCACAAGCATAATGTTGTTATCTAAGGCCAATCGAATGAGTTCAGGATCACGGTCAACCGCAAGTAAGAACGCTGGCTCAATCGGAATAAACATCAACACATAATCAAGGGTACGCACGCCGTCGAGTTGCTGATAATTCTTTTTACCCAAACCTTTGATATGACTGCGCAGCGAGTTGACATGCTCAGTCAGTGCTTGGTCACGTTCCGTGTCATTATCGCTATTAAAGTAGCGTTCATAGGCAACTAATGACACCTTCGAATCAATCACCACATCTTTGTCATTCGGCAGGTGAACAACCACGTCTGGCTTGAAGGTTTTGCCGTCGTCATCTTTATGATGCGACTGGGTGTGGTACTCGTTGCCTTCGGTTAAACCCGACTGCTTTAAAATTCGCTCGAGCACAACTTCACCCCACGTACCCTGAGCTTTGGTATCGCCCTTAAGTGCGCGAGTTAAAGCCTCTGCTTCCGCCGCCATTTGCTTGTTCAAATCGCGTAACGAATTCACCTGCGCAGTCAGTTCCGAACGCTGTTTCAACTCTTCAGTGTATTGCTGAGTCACCTGAGTTTTGAATGCTTCAAGCTGCTGTTTAAATGGCGCTAGTGTGGTTTCAAGCGTTTGTTTACTGCTCGCTTGTAGGCGCTCTGATTTTTGTTCGAAAATTTGCTGCGCTAAGCGTTCGAACTCTTTCTTCAAACGCTCCTCACTCGCTTCCAACAACTTCTGCTTCTCTTCAGCGCCTTGCAATTTTGCACTTAAATCAGCCCGAACACCGGCTAATTCAGCTTGTAAATCGCTCCGTTGCTGCTGAACTTGCTGAAGTTGCTGTTCGCGCTGCGCGAGCCGCTGCTCAAAGCCCGCTTGAAGCTGTTGATTTTGCTCACGCAACTGTTGCAGTTGGTTTTCAAGGAAGCTCTGCTGTTGCAACGCTTCCTGTTGCAGCGATTTATTCCGCGGGGCGAGAATTAACCACACCACAAGCCCAACAATTATTGCAGCCGTTGCGACGGCTGTAACGAGTTGCCATAGCTCAAGATTAAGCATCAGCCGCTTCCAGTTTTACACGCCAGATAGCAGGACCAGTTTCATGCGCATTCTCACCGGTACTATCGACCGCAACAGTGACAGGCATGTCCTCTACTTCAAACTCGTAGATGGCTTCCATACCGAGATCTTCAAACGCCACAACGCGTGCCTTCTTGATGGCTTTCGCAACAAGATAAGCAGCACCGCCAACGGCCATCAGATAAACCGCTTTATGTTGCTTAATGCTTTCAACCGTTGCTGGACCACGTTCGGCTTTACCGATCATGCCTAAGATGCCAGTTTTATCGAGCATCAAATCGGTAAATTTATCCATGCGCGTTGCTGTTGTTGGGCCTGCAGGGCCAACAACTTCATCGCCAACAGGATCAACTGGGCCCACGTAGTAAATGAACTTATTGGTAAAATCTACCGGCAGATCTTCACCACGATCGAGCATATCTTTAATACGCTTATGCGCCGCATCGCGACCGGTTAGCATTTTGCCTGATAACAGAACTGTTTCGCCGGTTTTCCATGTCTCGATATCCGCTTGCGTCACTGTGTCTAAATTCACTCGACGCGCATCGTCACCCAACTCAAATGTAATATCTGGCCAATCTTCGAGTTTCGGAGGCTGCAGATCTGCTGGGCCCGAACCATCGAGTACAAAATGTGCATGGCGAGTAGCTGCACAGTTTGGAATCAACGTGACTGGCTTTGATGCGGCATGTGTTGGTGCTGTTTTAATTTTCACGTCCATCACGGTGGTAACACCACCTAAGCCTTGCGCGCCAATGCCCAATTTGTTCACGCGATGATAAATCTCTAGACGCAATTCTTCTTCAGCGTTTTGAGCTCCGCGATCCAATAGTTCTTGAATATCGACAGGATCCATCAAGGCTTCTTTGGCCAATACAGCAGATTTTTCCGCAGTACCACCAATGCCTAAACCAATCATTCCCGGTGGACACCAGCCTGCGCCTAGTTTAGGCATGGTTTCAACAACCCAATCAGCAATGTTATCGCTTGGATTTAGCATCACCATCTTTGATTTATTCTCAGAACCACCGCCTTTGGCTGCAATCATCACCTCGACATTGTCGCCCGGTACCATATCGATATGCACAACTGCTGGGGTGTTATCGCCAGTGTTCTTGCGAGCGCCAGCTGGGTCAGCAACAATCGACGCTCGTAGCGGATTTTCTGGATTGGTGTAAGCGCGGCGCGTCCCCTCGTCGACCATCTGTTGCACAGTTAGATCAGTCTTATCCCACTGCACGCCCATCCCTACTTTCACAAAGCAGGTCACAATACCCGTGTCCTGACAAATTGGGCGATGCCCTTGCGCCGACATACGTGAGTTCGTTAGCACTTGCGCAATCGCATTCTTAGCGGCTTCGCTTTGCTCACGGTGATAAGCCTTTTCAAGCGCTTGAACAAAATCCAATGGGTGATAGTACGAAATGTACTGTAGAGCATCAGCAATGCTCTCGATAAAATCTGCCTGACGAATTGTAGCCATGAATACCTCGGAACTTAGCTTGGTTCGAATTTCAAGGGGTAACGTAAAGTTGACGCTATCATAGCGTTTTGTCGGCTGGCTGACTAGTTTCGATGGCACTTCCGCAGGGTAGAATATGATATGCTTTTACGCATTGTAGCAACGGAGTAAATGTTGTGCCCTTATACGCAGTTCAATTACCTATTACCGACTCTTTTTCGGCGCTTTTTTGTCGTTGTAAAGATGAGCCTATGGCGCTATTTCTTGATAGCTGTGAGCATGCGGCGGGGCAATGGGATTTTATCTTTCGCCAACCACAACTTGTTGTGACTAAGAGTAAAAATTGGCCAAGAGTACTTGAACGCGCTTTACAAACATTGCCTAACTATCAAGGGCCACCTCGGTTACCGTTTCAAGGAGGATTAGCCGGCGCTTGGAGCTATGACGCGGGGCGAGCATTAGAAACGTTACCAACCGCAGCGCACGCAGACATCGAACTTCCCGAGCTTTGTGTTGGACTCTACACGCAAGCATTAATGCGAGATCGAAAAACTGGGAAAACCTGGCTTCTAGCTCCACAAGAAGAACTCGAGACATTAAAAGAATTCTGGTTATCGCCTTCAGTAGCTAAACCAAACCAAGTTCCATTTCAATTGCTGACTTCTTGGCAGAGCAATATGTCAGCGGTCGATTACGCCGATAATTTTGCCCGTGTTCAAAGTTACTTACGCGCTGGTGATTGCTATCAAATTAATCTCGCCCAACGTTTTACCAGCCTCTACGAGGGCGACACCTGGCAGGCTTATGAACTGCTCCGTGAGCACAACAATGCGCCTTTCTCAGCATTTATGCAGCTTGAGCAGGGATCATTACTATCGCTGTCTCCAGAGCGTTTTCTTGCCATTGACGAACTTGGAAATGTTGAAACCAAACCGATCAAAGGAACTCGCCCACGTGCAGCCAATGCTCAAAAAGATCGTCAGTTAGCCGACGAATTGCAGCACTCAAGTAAAGATCGTGCCGAAAACGTCATGATCGTCGACTTGTTGAGAAATGATTTGAGCCGGCTCTGTCTGCCTCGCTCAGTGAAAGTACCCAAACTATTTGCGATTGAATCGTATCCAGCGGTTCATCATTTAGTGAGTACCGTTACCGGAAAACTAAGCTCAACCACTCAAAACATTCAATTATTTGCGGCTTGCTTTCCAGGGGGTTCAATTACAGGCGCACCTAAAATTCGTGCCATGGAAATTATTGATGAACTTGAGCCACACCGCCGCAGCTTTTATTGCGGGAGTTTTGGATACTTCTCACAGCACGGTCGCGCAGATACAAGCATTGCTATTCGTACTTTAGTGGCGACTCGCTCAGCCGATCAACAAGGTGCTCTGCACTGTTGGGCCGGCGGAGGTCTTGTTGCTGATTCAGATTGCGCTAGTGAATATCAAGAAACATTCGATAAAGTCGCACGTATTACGCCTGTACTTACGCAGCAATTCGGACCACAATCGTCATGACACGCGATGAGTTCTTGCGCCGCTTTCAACTCCACCCTGCACCGTTAATTCAACGCCCGTTGATTAAGCGCTTGCGCCCAGCAGCAGTGTTAGTACCTCTATTTGAACAAAACGGCGAATTACATGTCATTTTGACACAACGTAGCGCGCAGCTGCGTCATCATGCTGGCCAAATTAGCTTCCCAGGTGGACGCCAAGAACCGCATGACCCTGATTTATACGCAACAGCCGTGCGTGAAGCCCAAGAGGAAATTGGATTATTACCAGAAGATGTGACGCTGGTTGGTCAACTACATGACTATCCGGTCATCAGTAACTTCCTGATTCGGCCTTATGTCGTGCTCATTAATCCAAGTCAGCCGTTAGAACGCGATCATCGCGAAGTTGCCGAAATCTTTACGGTGCCACTGCGCGAAGTCCTTCATCAAAACAAACATTTTGTATACCGATTAAGGCGTTTCATATACGATCAGGTATACTTTATTCCGTATCAGCAAAGAAACATCTGGGGCGCTACCGCTGGAATTTTGCGTGAACTAGCTGATCACGTGTATCCTGAGCGGCAACTTATTTATCGCCCTTTAAACGACTAATGGAAGCATAGTTAATTTATGATCAGTGTGTTTGATATCTACAAAGTTGGCATCGGTCCTTCAAGCTCGCATACCGTGGGCCCAATGCGCGCCGCATATGAATTTCTATTGGCAGCTGATAAGGCTATTGGATTGACAGATATTGACGGTATTGTGGTTGAGTTGTTCGGCTCATTAGGGCAAACCGGAAAAGGACATGGAACGGGTAAGGCAGTTATTCTTGGACTTGCGGGTGAGCAACCGGAAACCGTCGATACAACAACCGTTGATGACTTTCTAAAACGCACCGAAGAAACGCAAACCCTTGCGTTGCTGGGGCAACATGAAATCAAGTTTCCTCGTGAAGGAGCCATAGTTTTCCACCGTCGAAAAACCATGCCGCGTCACGCGAATGCGATGGAATTGCGCCTCTACAAGAATAACGAAGTCGTTTATAAAGACCTTTATTATTCAATTGGCGGTGGTTTTATTGTACGTGATGCCGATTTTGAAGACACTTTAGAAGAAGCGATTGAGCAATCTTCGAAGCCTATCCCCTATCCGTTTGATAGTTGCGATGAGCTACTCAAGCATTGTCATGAGCATGGCTTGCGAATTAGTTCGCTTATGTTAGCTAACGAAAAAGTTTTTCGTAGCGAAGACGAAATTCGTAAAAATTTGATGCATATCTGGAAGACAATGGACGAATGTATCGACCGCGGTATTCGTACCGAAGGAATTCTTCCTGGTGGTTTAAAAGTGCGTCGTCGTGCACCGGGCTTGTACCAGCGATTGAAAAACGAAAAGTCTGCCGACCCGATGCAAACGATGGACTGGGTCGATCTATTTGCACTCGCAGTAAACGAAGAAAATGCTGCCGGCGGACGCGTCGTCACTGCGCCGACTAATGGCGCTGCCGGTATTATCCCTGCGGTAATGAAATACGCCGATAAATTTATTGCTCCGTTAGATGAAGAAACCGTTGTCCGGTTCTTACTAACATCCGCTGCGATTGGCATTTTATATAAAAAGAATGCCTCGATTTCTGGTGCAGAAGTTGGTTGTCAGGGCGAGGTAGGTGTGGCTTGTTCAATGGCTGCAGGTGCCTTAGCTGAACTGATGGGTGGCGGTGTTAGTGCCGTAGAAAACGCTGCGGAAATCGGTATGGAGCATAACCTTGGCCTAACTTGTGACCCAGTTGGCGGTTTGGTTCAAGTACCATGTATTGAACGCAACGCCATGGGCTCAATCAAAGCGATTAATGCTGCTCGTCTTGCCCTACGCGGAAGTGGAGACCACAAGGTTTCGTTAGATAAAGTTATTAAAACCATGTGGGATACCGGAAATGATATGAAAACCAAATACAAAGAAACCGCTCGCGGCGGTTTGGCAGTCAATATTATCGAGTGTTAGCCCGCGGTTCAAACTGAACTGCTCACTCACAAGGTGGGCAGTTCAACATCTCGAAACATCCGATCAATTTCATCTTGGGACTTTTTCATCATCGCTTGTTCAACTAATGTGCGATGCAAATGGGGCGCAAAGCCCTCAAGAAAGTCATACATATAACTACGCAGAAACGTCCCTTTACGGAACCCTATTTTGGTGGTGCTCGGCGCAAACAAATGAGCTGCAGGAATGTTTATTAAGTCTGCATCGTTTTTCGAATCTACCGCCATACTTGCGACCACACCAATGCCCAACCCCATACGTACATAGGTTTTGATGACGTCTGCATCAGTTGCTGTAAACACGACATTTGGCTTAATTCCCGCCTCGTTAAAAGCACGATCTAGCTCGGAGCGCCCAGTAAACCCATGAACATAAGTTACAATGGGATAATCCCCAAGATCGGTGATAGTCACCTCTTTGAGTTTACCCAAGGGATGATCGGCAGGGGTGATGATCGAGCGATTCCAGTGATAACACGGCAACATGATCAAATCTTGATACAAGTGCAACGCCTCAGTTGCTATGGCGAAGTCAGCTTTACCTTTAGCAGCAGCTTCGCTAATTTGCTCAGGTGAGCCTTGATGCATGTGTAAACTGACATTTGGATAACGCTGCATAAAGCTTTTAATCATGTTTGGCAACGCATATCGCGCTTGTGTATGCGTCGTCGCGATATTGAGTTTGCCCTGATCAGGTTGAGTGAACTCGCCTGCCACAGCACGAATAGCTTCAACTTGCGATAGTATTTGACGTGCTATGGCAATCACTTCCTCACCGGCCGGTGTCACTTGAGTCAAATGCTTTCCACTTCGCTCGAATATTTGTACACCTAACTCATCTTCAAGCATTCGAACCTGTTTACTTATTCCTGGCTGAGAGGTATACAAGCTATCAGCAGTCGCTGAAACATTCAGATTATGATTTAATACTTCGACAATGTAACGCAGTTGCTGCAACTTCATGGCATAGCTCGTTGGTGGCAAGTTAAAAATACTTATGCCAAAAATATATAACACCTAACCTATTTATTCCAAGTTGAATTTGAGGAAATTGTGAGCAGTTTACAAGAACAACTTCAAAAACTCGGTTTCCAACAAACCGATGCGCCCGCTGAAAACGCCAACGATGACGCGTCAGCAACAATCGATAAATCACAAATCGTTCGTATTCAACGGCAAACAAAAGGCCGTAAAGGGAAAGGTGTAACCGTTTTATTTGATCTTCCGCAGCAACCAAGTTTACTGGCTGACTATGCCTCTCAGTTACGTAAAACTTGCGGCGTTGGTGGTGCGGTGAAAGATGGCACCATCGAGTTGCAAGGTGATCAACGTGAAAAAGCAAAATTGTGGTTAGAACAACATGAGTTCAAAGTAAAGTTAGCCGGCGGTTAACGCTAGAGTACGTATTTGAAAGATACCGTTCGTGTTTCTGAATCCCACTGTAAATCGGTTGTCATTTGCCGTAACAGCTCTAACCCACGCCCATGAGTTTTCTCCACTAAGTTAGAAGCTACAGCAACATCTGCTGTTCCTCGACCATTATCAGAAACGCTGACTGTTAACTCCTTTGAGCTGGGCTCAAATTGAACTCGAATACGTATTTCGCCATGCTGTAAAGCATGTAAACGCTCTAATCGAAGGCGATAGTACTCAGCAAAACCTTCCGGATCTTGCTTCATTGTAGAAGTAAGTTCCAATAGACCATGCTCAAGCGCATTGTTAAACGCTTCGGCCAAGAACAAATAAATGGTCGTTCGATGCCGACGAAGATGTGGCAACTGACTCAGTGCGGAGAGAATATGCGCAACTGGGTCTATTGTCGTGAGATGTTCAGGACGCAAAACAGATTCAAAAATAAACGGGAGACCAAATTGGTCTGGTTCGGGTTTGGCCTCGCCCAAGCCTGTTGGCTGACAACTTAGAATGGCAAGCGACAAGTCATCATGTAACGGGGTCTCACCACGAAAACGTTCAAGCTCATCGACGAGTTCGGCAAAATCTTCCGTACGTGGATACTTTGATAACAGCATTTCGAGGGCTTCAGAGCCTAAAAATTTATGCTGATGGCCTAGTAATTCGGTTACGCCATCAGTAAACAACGCAATTGAGCTGCCTTTGGGTGCTCTAAACGTCGCCACACGGCTATCAAACTCATCATCATCAACAACGCCAAGCGCCATGTGTGCCGGGGTGAGTCTTTTGAGAATCTCACCTTGTTCATTAAACAGCAATGCTGCCGGCATCCCACCGTTCCAATAGGTGACTCGCTCGCCGTTAGCCGATAGCTCCATGAGAATTGCCGCACAAAACATATCATCGGGTAAAAGTCGGCTCATACGGTAATTGAACTCGGTTACCATTTCGGCAACCGAAACACCGCGATCAGACATTGCAAAAAACGCCTGCGACAGCGGTAATGCACCAGTCGCAGGTGCCAAACCATGCCCCGTAAAATCCGCCATTAACATATAAATATTGCCTAACGGACCCGGCGCTATGAGACACAAATCGCCGTTGAATTTTGATACCGGCGTCAAATAGGTATTCACATGTTCAAATTCGAGATAATTGCGGCTCAATGCGTTTTGGAAAATATGCTCAACCAACTGATGTTCACGATCAACGCGAGCTTTGTGCCAAGCCAGCGATTGCCTGAGCCCATCCAGCTGATTATGTGCTGCCTGTAACTCGCATAGATATTCGAGGCGTTGTTTTAGAAAGTTTGATGCCAGCGGCCACAATAAAGCATCGGTTGTCATCGTTCCAAACTGCTGGAAAAGGATTGGGCTATCGGTAATAACCATACTTTGAAAGGTGTTTAACTGTAGTAGGTGATGAACTCGCTCAGTGTCGCAGCCCTCTCCCACCACAACAATGAACAGATTATTGTCATTCTCTACTGACGATGCCGCCACCTCTTCCACGAGGCAAGCTTTAACAACCACATTTGGAAGTAAACTTGACTGTGCAATGACGTCGCGCGATAGATCCGAGCCATCATGAACAACAGACACCTGTATCGGCTGAGCTGCTGGCTCATAAAAACTGTTCATAGTTATTCAATGACAAATAATTTATCGAAACGCGAAATATCCAAAATGCTTCTAACTTCAGGCCGACAATTGATGATATGAATACCTTTCACTGATTTCCCGAGCGACTTACGCATATTAAGAAGCATCCCGAGCGCTGAACTATCCAGGTATTCTGTTTCACGTAAATCGATAAATACGGTTGGTTGCTGGTCACCAACATTGCTGTAGGCTTGACGAAATTCCTGAACCAGCCCGAAGTCAAACTTTCCTTTGATGGCGATAATGAGCTCTTTACCGTCATTGGCAAATTGGCGGTGTAATGGCATCGTTTCTTCCTTTTAAGATAGCGTTATGTAAATACTGCCAATTACCGCTCGCTAACACAATACTTACTTTTTATACTTTTGCGAAAAGACAAAAAAAGCCAGAACATTGTCTGGCTTTTTCACATGTCTTATTAAACAAGACTTCTTTTAAGGCTTTTGACGATATTTCTGATACAGCTGGTTATGACGATTGTTAAGGTCAACTTCAGCACCGTCAATGAACATCAAACGAACTTTCTGACCTAATTGATCCATCACATCACCATCTGAAACGAACAGCGATGCATTCTTGCCAACTTCAAGTGAGCCAATTTTATCTGCCACGCCCATAACTTCTGCTGGCTTTAAGGTAATTGCGGCGAGCGCTTGTTGTTTATCAAGCCCAAATGCGACCGCATTACCCGCAGCAAACGCAAGGTTGCGAATGTCCCAGAAGCCTGTTGAATAGGCAATAGCAAAATCAACGCCTGCTGCAGCAAGAACTGCTGGAGTAGAGTATGCTTGATCGTACGCTTCGTCATGACGCGTAGGTAAGCCGTACGGTTCGCCGTAGACGACTGAGATATCTTGCGTAGCCAACTTATCGGCAATACGCCAAGCGTCACGAGCGCCTACAAGAACCAACTCAAAGCCCCACTCTGAAGCAAACTCCATCGCTTGTTCCATCTGACGCTTATCGTGCGCATGCACAAATAGCTTACTCGTACCGTCAAACAAACCGGTCATCGCTTCCCAGCGTACATCGGTACCGTTAAGTTTATTCGCTTGTTTTGCGTCGTAATAAGCTTTCGCATCAACAAATGCTGCTTCTAGTTTTTTCAAGTCAGCGGCATTGGCTTTGCGTTGTTCTTCAGGTGAGCGACGTTCCCACCACGATGTATTAATACCTACCCGCGGCCAGTTAACGTGAACACCGACATTGAGTGCTTCAGCAGCATCTTCAAACGTCCAGCCATCGGTTTGCAACAAGCTAGAACGACCCGCTATAAGATTGCGTTGTGGCACAATCTCTGCATGGGTAATACCGTTGTAGCGAACCGTTGGAATAACTTCTGAATCCGGGTTGTATGCGGTATGACCGCTGACTTCTGGCGTAATATCACCAACTTCACTCATATCGTTGGTTGCACGAACTGCCGCCAACTCAATCAAACCTAAAGTGGTGTCTAATGCGACAATGCCCGGATAAACTTGCTTGCCAGAGACGTCAATAACACGGGCATTCTCCGGTACCGATAAATTCGCGCCAATGGCTGTAATTTTGCCATTTTCGAACAATAAATCAGTATCCGTCATCACACCGTTCGTGACCGTATTGAGTGTTCCGCCCTGCAGCAATATTGGCTGTTCCTGAGTTTTACCAGGAACCATGTCATGAGCGACTGCAGCCGCACTCAAACTTGCAGCAACAACGGCTGTTAATAACTTTTTCATAGTTGCTCTCCTTGATGTGCGTGCACATGTTGATGTTCGCTATGACTGGTGAATTGATCACTCCATACATCATGGTTGTCTTCACAATGCCAGGTTGGCTGAGGTTTTTTGTAACCGTCGCCATTACCATTTCGCGCACTTTCAGGGCTACGTAATAGCTTCTGAATCAACTGTTGCTTCTCGGTTTCTAACTGAGCGCGTAACTGCATATCTCGTTCGCGGTCAAAGTATTTCCGAGCATTAATCCACGTTTCTTCAACGGATGAGTAAGCACTTAAAGGATGACCGTTCCAGATAACAAAGTCAGCATGTTTGCCTTCCTTAATGCTACCAACGTATTGGTCAATCTTAAGTTGCTTCGCTGGATTCAAAGTAATCATTTGCAAAGCTTCATGCTCCGACATACCACAGTAGGTCACTGACTTCGCAGCTTCAGTATTCAAGCGACGTTGTAAGTCATTACTATCGGAGTTGATACTGGTCAACACACCTTTCTCTGACATTAAGCATGCATTTTGCGGAATCGCATCGTAAACTTCGAATTTGAACGCCCACCAATCAGCGAATGTTGAACCACCAGCACCATGTTTCGCCATTTCAGAGGCAACTTTGTAGCCTTCCAAAATATGAGTGAACGTAGTCAGGGTAAATCCAAACTCCTCAGCTAAACGAATGAGCATGAGAATTTCTGATTGCACATATGAGTGAGCATGAACAAAACGTTCACTACGCAGAATTTCAAGCAACGTTTGCAAACGATAATCAGGGCGTGGCGGAGCGGTTTTCGCTTTTTCGCTGCGGCTCAATTTCTCGTAAGCATCCATACGTTGTTTATATTCGCGAGCTGCCGTGAAACCGTCTCGCATCACCGCTTCCACACCCATGCGAGTTTGTGGGTAACGCACAGTAAAGGTAGTACCCCAGTTACTCTGCTTAACGTTCTCACCTAACGCAAATTTAATGCTTGGTGGAGCTGCATCAAATTTAAGTGTGTTCGCATCAGCACCCCAACGCAGTTTGATGACCTGAGCTTGACCACCAATTGGGTTCGCCGAGCCGTGTAACAACTGTGCCATTGTGGTACCGCCGGCAAGCGAGCGATAGATATGAATATCGTCCGGATTCACAACGTCGCCAATACGCACTTCCGAAGTAATCGCCTCTGAGCCTTCGTTCACACCACCTTCAATGGCAATATGTGAGTGCTCATCGATAATACCTGGGGTGACGTGCTTACCGGTACCATCAATAACGGTGTAGCCCGATGGGGTATTTAGATCTTTGCCGATTCGATAGAACTCACCATCACGAATCAGCACATCTGTGTTTTCTAATACACCTGCTTCATCGGCTGTCCACACTGTCGCATTCTTGATATGAATATTTTGACGTTCAGGTAAACCATCCAAACCATAAGCAACATTCGGGAAAGTCACCTTACTGACGTACTCAGCTGCTGTAGTTGCCCCGTTATCTGACTGCTTTTCATCAGTTGCTGTACGACTTGCTGTTAGCGGGAGCTCGCGGCCATCTGGGGCAATAGCAACGCCAGTAAAGCCATCGGCTGAAGCCTGCTCAAGACGCATACGCCACGCTCCATCTAAACCAGCAAAGTTCGCATCAACCACAAACTCAACTGCTGAGTCGCTACGTTTTGCATCACGAATCTTATTGCTATTGAATTCGCCTGAGATTGATTTACCAGATTTCAATACCAATTCAGCTTGTTCATTTGCAACGGTAACCGCTAAGGTTCCGGCAAAGTTCGCTTGATGCAGCGGTGTTAATTCAACCTCGTTACCTTGCAGCCATACTGACTTAATGGTGCCGTTGGTGAATAAATCGCCTTCAGCAATGACAAAGTCAGCCATGTAACCTGGTGCCAATTTACCTGCTTTATCACTTACTCCAGCTATTTTCGCTGGGACAGTTGTCAAAGCCGCAAGTGCTTTATCAGCATCTAAGCCATGCTGAACGGCACGACGAAGATTCGGCCAAAAATCATCGGCTTTCTTCAACTCGTGTAAGGTAAATGAAAAATCAATATCGGCTTGAGCAAGCGCTGCCGCGTTACCCGGAGCTCGTTCCCAATGTCGCAAATCAGCGAGGCTCACATCCAAATGGTCATCAACACCTTTTACTTCAGGTGCAGCAGGGAAATTCAACGGCAGAATAATTGGTGACTTGGTGTTCTTGATCGCATCTAAACGTGCATACTCATAGCCTGAGCCTAAGTATGTTACTGGTACGTTAAATTGAGAAAAAACATCATTCGCACGTAATAACGAACGATCATCAGAAATTTTGAAGACTACGCCATCACTTTCAATATTCGCCAGTTCAGCTAACGCCGCGTTGTATTCAACCGGCATGTTGTAAGCATCTTTACCGTAAGCCTGCTCATACCAATTCGCATCAGAGAGTGTTTGGCGAATAAGCGCAATAGAGCCCATCAACGATGATGGATATTGTTGCAACGAAGAACCTTTATCAAAAGAACCGAAGTGACGTGCGCGAGGGTTATAAACTGCATTATTCGCAATTGTATCAGCCAAAGAAACCGTTACGGCCTGACCTTGGAAAATACCATCTAACCTGGCGCTTTGAACCGAAGTGAAGCCTTGATTAATGTAGTCTTTCGCTGCTTTGCTATCGGTTGCAAATTTGTCTACCCAATCCACTTGTGAGTGAATTGCATCATTTGCTGCATTACCACCTTCACGCTTGTTATTGTATTGCGGCGTAGCACTGCGGTATGGAGGACGATCTGGCTTTTCGACAGCCGGAACACCGTAATTACTGTAGGCGTCAATAAAGCCTGGGTAGATTGTGTGTCCACTGACATCAATTACCCGAGCGCCTTCAGGTGCACGGTTATTACGTGCAACAGCTACAACCTTGCCATTATTGATAACTAAAGTCGCATTTTCGAGTTTTTTACCTGGTTCCGTCACAATCGTTGCATTCTGTAATGCTATATATGTTGACGAATTATCATGTAAACCGCGCACTGGTGTTGTTTGCGAAGCCGCAGCCACTAATGGCAGTGCTGCGCAAACTGACAGTGCCAGTTTACTGAGATGCTTAGTCCCGTTCATCTGGTTCCCCTTTTATGATTTTTACGGTTATCATAGCCACATTAATGGGGAACGATCACTTTGCGCAATCCATTTAAGGATGAAAAGCGT
This sequence comes from Pseudidiomarina andamanensis, assembly GCF_009734345.1. GTDB lineage: Bacteria > Pseudomonadota > Gammaproteobacteria > Enterobacterales > Alteromonadaceae > Pseudidiomarina > Pseudidiomarina andamanensis. The sequence goes on from NZ_CP032551.1 coordinate 1,031,727, forward strand.
ATTGCAGTCGTTAAACAACACAATAAGGAGAACAACATGAACTCTATGATCAAGGTAGCAGGAAGTTTCTTAAGTATTGTGGCACTAACTGTATCAGCAAGCGCTTTCGCTCAACATGCGTTTAATGACGCCGACAAAGCCGTTGAATATCGTCAAAAAGCTTTATCGATCATGCAAAATAACTTTGCTGTCATGGGTGATATGGTGAAAGGTGATATTGAATTCGACGGAACTATCTTTGCTGAACGCGCAAATGATTTTGCTGCGCTGACGAGTATTCCTTGGATTGGTTTCAGCCAAGAAGGCGCAATGCCGGGGAATAATACCGATGCTTTACCCGCCATTTGGGATAATTGGGAGGATTTTGTTGAGCGCGCTGAAAAGCTTCAACAAGACGCAAAAGCTCTACAACAAGCTGCTGCTGCCGGCGAGCAAGGGGCTATTCGTGAGGCATTCATGACAGCCGCTCGTAATTGCAAGGGCTGCCATGATCAATACAAAGACTAATTAATCCAGAAGAACAACGCAGCAGCGATAAGCGCTGCTGCGATTATTCCAATCAGCCCCGACACTAACTTCGGTGCCGCCACGCCGTCGCGATAGCCATGCACCATAGCACTGATAAGATTAATGCCACGTACTCGGTAAAGAAGAATGGCAACGACATGCAAGATCACGACAGCGGCAAGAACATTAAAAATAGTTTCATGAACTTCACCCGCAACTTCGCTAAGGTCACTACCCACGCTACTCGCTAAGGGGCCTGAGAAGAAAATGTCATCGCTAGCAAACAATCCAGTACCAAACTGCACAAGTAGTAAAAGCAACAATGCTAAAACTGCCCAGCCGCCAGCTGCATTATGGGTGTTCGAAGGTTGATATTGTCCCGCCTTGAAGTCTTTTAAATGCTCCGCAACAACTTTAGGGCCTTTGATAAAACGCTTAAATCGAGCCGACTCACTCCCCCAAAAACCCCATAGAATTCGCGTAATGACTAACGCACCTAGTATGCCAGCAAGCTGCAGATGGCGCTCCATGAGCCCCTCTTCTGCGGTGTACCACATGAGTACAACAAGAATGACCATCAACCAATGGCTTAACCGAACAAAACTATCCCAAATTTTTACTCGTTGCATTTTCAGCGTTCCTTCTGTTCAATACGGTATTATTCTTTTGCCAGTATAGGTTACAACGATGAGTCATTCAGCGAATAAAGTATTAATTGTTGACGACGATTATATTTCACTCGAAGTTTTACGAGCGATGGTACAACAGTATCCGGTTGAAGTACTTACCGCCGAGACTGGGAAGGAAGCCATACACTTGGCGATTGAAGAACGCCCAGTATTGGTGTTGCTTGATCACGAATTGCCAGATATTAACGGAATTGATGTGTACTGCGAAATCGTGACCAAACTCGGCGATGACGCGCCACAAGCGGCCATGATCACGGGTCATCAACACGATGATTTTGCGCAACGTTGTACTGCCGCAGGCATCAATACGTTCTTACATAAACCGGTAAGCCCAAAGCAGCTAGCTGACTTGCTTCGCATCGCCAGCGACGTCGAGTAGGCGCTGACTCTCTGTCAAAAACTTGCCAGCAAAATCACCGAAATAATCACGAACATGCTCAAAACGGTCGGTAAATTGCGATTTTTCACCATTTTCCAGATCTGTTAGTAGCTGTTCAAAAAGGCGGACATATCGGCGTAACATCATGAAATTCCGCGGCTCTGATAAAATGATGTCTGCATAGAGATTAGCGTCCTGAGCGAACAATCGACCTACCATCATTAATTCGAGTCGATAAATTGGTGAGCTCAAATCAAGAAGTTGCTGCACGTCCACTTGCTCTTGTGCTAAGTGCGCACCATAAACAAACGTTGATAAATGGCGCAGTACTTGCACGAAAGACATGGCTTGATCGTGCTCAGCAGCATCAATAAATTTAATCTGCGCACCCCAGCGTTCAATGCTTTGTAACAGCCACTGGTAATTTTCTTCATCACGACCGTGACAAGCCACCATCAGTTGCTTTGCGAGGGTTACTTGTTGAGGGCCGAACATAGGATGCAACCCAAGTACAGGGCCACTATGTTTCGCCATCATTGCCGCTAACGGCTTTTCTTTGATACTGGTTACATCGGCAAGCACGCAACTGGGTGGCAACACCGGCAATTCAGCAATAACATCAACGGTGGCAATAACCGGAACCGCAATTAGTACGAGATCAGCCTGAGCGCAATAAACCTCAGCCATCTCCCAGTTATCTTTCTCAATGATATTGACCGTTGCTCCTGCCGATTCAAACAACCTTACAAATAGCCGCCCTAATGCACCAGCGCCGCCAACAATCACTACTGACTTTCTTTCCAAATGAACATCGGCCGCTTGCTGTTGTTGGTACGATTCTCGAATAACTCGACGTAATACATCTTCAATCAACTCTGGCGACAAGCCCATTTGCTGTGCTTGCTCACGGCGATTGGCAAGCATAGCGGCTTCGCGCTCAGGCACGAACAAAGGCTGACCTAATTTGCGCTTTACTACACCGACCTGACTGGCGAGTTGACGTCGCTGCAATAACAATCGCACCAACTCACTGTCGGTATCGTCAATTTGTTGACGCAACGCTTCCAGTTGTTGTTGTTCGTGCTTCGAATTCGACATGTCCTCAACTCCACAGGGCAGTTTGGTGTTATTAACGCATTTGTACCATAAAAAAACCCGCCAGCGGCGGGTTTTTTCGAATAAGCTTGATGCTTATTAAGACAACTTCTCGCGGATACGCGCAGATTTACCTGAACGCTCACGAAGATAGTAAAGCTTAGCACGACGTACTGCACCTTTACGCTTCACAACAATGCTGTCTACAATTGGGCTGTGTACTTGGAAAGTACGCTCAACGCCTTCGCCGTTCGAGATTTTACGAACAGTCACAGCGCTGTGTAAGCCACGATTACGTTTTGCGATAACCACGCCTTCAAATGCCTGAATACGCTCACGGTTACCTTCGGTTACCTTAACATTAACGACCACTGTATCACCCGGCGCGTACGCTGGAAGGTCGCTTTTCAATTGCTCATCTTCGATCGCTTTGATCAAATTTTGGTTTACTTTTGCCATGATAGCCTCACTTGCCTAGATTAACTGCCCGAACCTGTATCAGAAGCATCTTGATGTTGTTGGATGAACGCATCCAATAACTGCCTCTGCTCGTCAGTCAGAGCTAGGTGTTTTAACAATTCAGGGCGTCGCAACCAAGTTCTCCCAAGAGATTGCTGCAAACGCCACTTGCGTATATTTTCATGGTTTCCGCTTAACAACACAGCGGGAACCGCCTCACCATCTAAAACTTCTGGGCGTGTATAGTGTGGGCAATCTAATAAGCCATCGGCAAATGAGTCTTCGCTAGCTGAATCTTGATGTCCTAGAACACCAGGAATCAATCGTGCTACCGTGTCAATCATCACCATGGCTGGCAGTTCGCCACCACTTAACACGTAATCTCCAATCGACCATTCTTCATCAACGTGACGAGTAATCACTCGCTCATCAATGCCTTCATAGCGACCGGCGATTATGATGAACTTGTCATGCTGCGCTAATTCATGAGCGCCAGCGTGATCAAGCTTGCGACCTTGCGGTGACATATAAATCACCTTGGTATTGGCGCCTAACTGTTGTTTAGCTGCTGCAATCGCATCAGTGAGCGGCTGCACCATCATCAACATTCCCGGACCTCCGCCATAAGGGCGGTCATCAACAGTGCGATGCCGATCGTGGGTAAAATCGCGAGGGTTAATCAGCTGGATATCCAACACCCCATCACGAACTGCCCGACCAGTCACACCGTTATCGGTAATGGCCTGAAACATCTCAGGAAAGAGGCTAATAACCCCAACCTGTAATTTTGCAGTCATTAAAAGTCCGACGGCCAATCCACAACAATGCGTTTGTTTTCTTTGTCGACTTCTTGCACATATTGACTCTGAATAAACGGAATCAAACGCTCTGAGCGACCAAATGCATCATTGCTATTCGCTTTCACCACCATCACATCATTCGATGCTGTGGCCATAATCTGGTCAACGACTCCCATGTTATAACCGTCAGTATTTACCACGGCCATACCAATCAAATCGCGCCAGTAAAATTCATCCTCTGGCAATTCAGGTAGTAGCTCAACATCAATGATGATTTCCGCGCCTGTTAATACATGGGCTTGGTCACGATCTTCAACGCCAGCTAACTTCGCAATCAGTCCTTTATTGTGTCGACGCCATTCTTCGACTTGAACCGGTTGAGTTTTACCTTGCTTAATTATTTGCCAAGGGCTGTATTCAAAAATGGCTTCCGGATCATCGGTATAACTTTGAACTTTAATCCAGCCTTTTACGCCATACACTGCGCCTAATTGACCAACGACGACGGTTTCAGCAGGAGTATTCATAGCCACCTATAATACGGATTTAAATCATTAAGCTGCGCTACGCGCGTCTTTGACAAGCTTCGCTACACGCTCAGACAGTGATGCACCGTTAGATACCCAGTGATCAACACGATCTAAGTCAACGCGCAGTTTTTCTTCCTGGCCACGAGCGACCGGGTTGAAGAAGCCTACGTTCTCAATAAAACGACCGTCGCGGGCATTGCGACTGTCAGTAACTACCATTTGGTAGAATGGGCGTTTTTTAGCGCCACCACGTTGTAAACGAATGGTTACCATTACGTTCCTCGATACAGTTTCTAATGTTAAGTAAATAAAAAGTCTCCGACCGGGGTCGAAGAGGTCGTGGAATTTACCCGAAATTTAGTCCGAATGCAAGTTTTTACTAGCCTTTCGGGAACATTCCTGGCGGCAATTTACCACCCATTCCGCCAAGGCTGCGCATCATCTTCGCCATGCCGCCGCCTTTCATTTTTTTCATCATTTTTTGCATTTGCATAAATTGCTTCAGCAATTTGTTCACGTCTTGAACTTGTGTACCAGAACCAGCAGCGATACGACGTTTACGTGAGCCTTTGATTAAATCAGGGAATTCACGCTCTTTGGGAGTCATTGAATTAATAATTGCTTCCATACGAACGGTCATCTTGTCGTCTAGCTGACCTTTCACCTGAGCGGACATCTTGCCCATGCCCGGAAGTTTGTCCATAAGCCCCATCATGCCGCCCATGTCACGCATCTGTGCTAATTGGTCGCGGAAATCCTCAAGCGAGAATTTTCCTTCCTTCATGACCTTCTTCGCGACTTTCTCGGCTTTGCTTCGATCAACTTTGGTTTCCAGCTCATCAATCAGCGATAGCACATCACCCATACCCAAAATGCGCGATGCGATGCGATCGGGATAAAACGGCTCTAACGCTGTGTTTTTCTCACCAACACCCAAGAATTTAATTGGCTTACCGGTGATATGTCGAATTGATAACGCAGCACCACCGCGCGCATCACCATCGGTTTTCGTCAAGATGACGCCCGTTAACGGCAATGCTTCACTGAATGCTTTTGCGGTATTCGCGGCATCTTGACCTGTCATCGCGTCAACAACGAATAATGTTTCTACCGGGTTAATCGCCTGGTGCAATGCTTGAATTTCAGCCATCATGGCTTCATCAATCGCAGTACGACCCGCAGTATCCACTAACACCACGTCGAAGAATTTCTTACGTGCGTGATCAATAGCACCTTGCGCTATCGCTACGGGCTTCTGATCTGTGCTTGACGGGAAAAATTCAACTTCTACTTCCGCTGCGAGAGTTTCTAGCTGCTTAATTGCTGCAGGGCGATAGACGTCCGCGCTCACAACCAGAACTTTCTTCTTCTGTTTTTCGCGTAAGAAACGAGCAAGCTTACCAACACTGGTAGTTTTACCAGCACCTTGTAAACCAGCCATTAAAATGACCGCTGGTGGCTGCGCCGCTAAATTAATCGGAACGTTACCATCGCCCATGGCATGTTCGAGTTCTTTTTGAACAATTTTCAAGAACACTTGGCCAGGTGTGAGGCTCTTGTTCACCTCTACACCAAGCGCTTGCTCTTTGACACGACTCACAAACTCACGCACTACGGGTAACGCAACGTCGGCTTCCAATAACGCCATACGCACTTCGCGCAGTGTGTCTTTGATATTGTCTTCAGTCAGTCGGCCCCGACCGGTAATGTTTTTCAACGATTGCGACAATCGTTCGCTTAAGTTCTCAAACATGCGAATCTGCTCACTCTCTGTTGGCGATTATATATTGGCTATTTTGAGGATATGGCGGCGAGTATATCGTAAATCAAGCAAAGTTTCCTGATCCTATTGGGTTTAGCATCGACAATGCATATACTTGAGGAATTGTCACATTCATACACAGTGAAATGATCACCACCATGACTATGTTGCTATTACTAAGTGTTGTGTTTTACCTACTTTCAGCCATTTTATTGTGGCGGAATTTAGTGCAGGCGAAACCTGCTTCGTGGACATTGTTAGTCGTGCCTTTACTCGCCATCGTTTCACACCTAGCGGTGCTCTGGGGATATTTAAGAACCGATCATTTTGACCACTTAAATATTACCACTAGTCTAAGTACTGTCGCGCTGTTACTTGCAAGCTTAACGCTACTGCGTAACCGTCGTGCTGGTGGGTTATTATTGAGCCCAATTATTTATGTTTTTGCAGCCGTCAGTGTCATTTTAATGGTCGTTAGTCCCGTCAACTGGGGCGCACAACTCAGTGAAGCCAACGGTTTAGTGGTACATATTTTGTTGTCACTTCTAGCTTACGCCGTCTTAATGCTTGCCACGTTATATGCCGTACAGCTGCTCTACTTAAACTATGTATTAAAACATCATCGTTCACAGGCCTTAACCGGCTACTTACCACCATTGATGACGGTTGAGCGCTATTTCTTCCGCTTATTAAGCGCTGGTACGGTGCTTCTTGCTATCGCGATTGTCAGTGGTTTTGTTTTCTTAAATGACATGTTCGCTCAGGGGCAGGCACATAAAACTATTCTCAGCCTTGTTGCCTTTGTTTTGTATGCCATCGTGCTATTCATGCATCAAGTAAAACGAGCACGCGGTAAAGCATTAGTAACAACCAGTGTCATTGCTAGCGTGATTCTGTCATTAGCTTACTTTGGCAGTCGATTCGTGAAAGATATTATACTTTCGCTGTAGTTAACCGCTTAAATGCTATCGAAGTGCTTGACTTGTTAGCCTAGCTGGCTAAATTAGTCGTTCAGTTTTAAGTTATAGGAATTTTTTTTGGACGAGATATCCACCTCGACCCTACTTATCATTCTTGGGGTTTTATTGCTGCTTTCGGCCTACTTTTCTGGTTCGGAAACTGGAATGATGTCAGTCAATCGCTATCGACTCAGACATCTTGCGCAACAAGGTAATGCCGGAGCCAGTCGCGTCCAATATTTACTCGATCGGCCCGATCGCTTGATCGGCCTCATTCTGATAGGCAATAACCTCGTTAATATCGCCGCATCTGCAATTGCGACCATTATTTGTTTACGCTGGTTTGGCGATGCAGGTATCGTTATTGCGACGTTCGGGTTAACACTTATTGTATTAATTTTTGCTGAAGTCACACCAAAAACAATTGCTGCACTGCACCCTGAGCGCATTGCATTTCCAAGCTCCATCATCTTGAAGCCTTTGCTGCGCATCATGTACCCATTGGTCGCGACGGTAAACTTCATTACCAACGGTTTCATGCGATTACTTGGTATCAACCCAAATGGGTCTGCAGGACAAGATGCACTAAGTTCGGAAGAGCTGCGTACCGTTGTTAATGAAGCAAATTCAATGATTCCGTCAAGTCACCAAGAAATGCTACTGAGTATTCTTGATTTGGAAAAGGTGACGGTTGAAGATGTGATGATTCCGCGCGCTGAAATCTCCGGTATTGATGTACAAGATGATGTGAAATCAATTATCAAGCAGCTCAGCCAAGCTCAATACACGCGTATTTTGTTGTATCGTAACGAAATTGATGACGCTGTTGGATTTCTGCATGCCCGCGACATCATGCAGATTATGACAAAGAATAATTCTGATTTAGACAAATCTGAGATCGTCCGTGCGGCACGCGATATTTACTATATCCCTGAAGGGACACCGTTAAACGTTCAGCTACTCAAATTTCAACGCAACAAAGAACGTATTGGACTTGTTGTCGATGAGTATGGTGATATTCAAGGATTAGTGACGCTTGAAGATATTCTTGAAGAAATTGTTGGCGACTTTACAACAAGTATTACGCCAGCTCCTAGCGAAACCACCCAGATTCAGCCCGACGGTTCAGTACTGGTTGAAGGCGTTGCAAACATCCGCGATTTAAATAAAGAAATGAATTGGGAGTTACCAACAGATGGGCCAAAAACAGTGAGTGGCCTGATCATTGAAACTCTGGGTGATATTCCACAGCAAGCGCTGTGCCTGAGAATTAATGGGTATGCAATGGAAGTTATCGAAAGTAGCGACAACCTCGTTAAACTCGTTCGCTTCTTGCCTGAGAAATAGCGCTTATTAGAACAATAAGCGCCACAACCATCCGCGTTTTAACTCGTCTTCGCATTGGCGCAATTGTGCGCCATAGCGGCTTGCTCTCGCTTTTACGCGTTCAGCAGTTCGCATTAACCAACGTTTTTGACGGTAGGTTTGACGTTGGTAACCGCCCCAGCCCTCGTGATAATTCAAATACTGAGCGTAGGCATCCCACTTAGAAACACCGTTAATTGTTTGGCTTTTTGAGATAAACCAGCCCATAAAATCGATGGCGTCTTCAAAATCATCGCGCGATGACCATGAATTTCCAGTTTCACGAACATAGTCATCCCAGGTCGCTGTCTTGGCTTGTGAATACCCATAAGCACTGCTGACTCGCCCCCAAGGAATAATCCAGAGAATATAATCTCGTGGCGGCACCGCATCGTGTTTGAACGAACTCTCTTGATACATCATGGCCATGGGAACCTGAATCGGCACGCCCCACTTATCGCGCATATCAGATGCAGCATCATACCAATCACGTTTTTCTTCAAATATTCGACACAGATTCTCCGGCTCTTCAGGCGGCGCCGAGGCGCACCCAGTTAAAATCAGTGCTGTAAGAATAACGGTAAACTGAACCTTCATTGTTTAACAATCCGGCGACTGACACGCAGCACGGCGGAAATACTCCTCTAAAAACTCATCAAAACTGGTGTTAGCGTCTTGTTGTTCTAGCTCGGTTTGAGCGGTCAGTGACGCATCACGCAAGCGCTCGAACTCAGACTCCGAAAAATACATTAACGGTTGGTCACTCAGTTGCTGCTTATATTTGCGGGCAAGTTGCATACCAAATTCACTATTATCCATCTGGTTATCGAGCAAATACGATAAAAACTGACCCGATAGTGTCAACTCTGGATTCAAGACACAACGATACTGTTGTGTCACCGTATCGCTATATGTGTTGCCTCCATGAGCAGCATCCATCACTTTTGCAATTTGTTGTAGGTCGGCAAAAACATCTTCCAACCAATCCGAAATAGGACGCTCATAATTATTATCATTCAGGGTCAAGCGAGGATTTCGCCCATCCATAACGACCCGATTAAAATTCTTATCGGCAATAACTTGTTCATCCCAGCTCATCGGCTTACTTGGCGAGATAGCACAGTACATTAAGAGCAAATCTAAGAACCGAATTTGCTCTTCGGTAATGCCTACCGGACTAAACGGGTTCACATCTAATGCGCGAACCTCAATGTATTCGACACCACCGCGCTCAAGAGCCTGCGTCGGCGTTTCACCGGAACGAGCAACGCGTTTCGGTCGGATTGCTGAATAAAACTCGTTTTCGATTTGTAGAATATTATTATTTAGCTGGCGATACTCACCGTCTACTTTAACGCCTATTTTGCTAAATCTTGTCGATTCCTTTGTAATCGCACGGCGCAAGCCACTCACATACTCTTCCAATGTATTGTAGGTAATTCTGAGATCGGCCTGCTCTTTGTTGGTATACCCTAGGTCACTCATTCGCAATGACGTTCCGTATGGGCGATAAACCGTCCCCTTACCCATTGATGAGAATTCAATGTTGTCTTCCGTGTGTTGCAAAAACGACTTACAAATAGCCGGTGATGCGCCAAATAGGTAAGGGATCATCCAACAAACACGTTTATAATTACGAATTAAATGGAAATATTTTGCTGAAACAAAGTCCTGATTAAATGGCTCGTTTTCATGCTGCGCGAGTAGCGCTAAGAGCTCATCCGAAAGACTAAAATTAAAGTGAACGCCGGCAATTATCTGCATGCCACCGCCATATCGATACGTCAGACCTTTGCGATATAAGGTCTTCATTTTTCCGGTATGTGAACTACCATACTGCGCAATCACAATATCCTCAGCTGAGCCAACAAAACACGGCATGCTCAGCGGCCACAACAGCTCATCACCTAACTCTTGATAAGTGACTTTGTGAATATCTGACAACTGCTCGAGAGTAACTGCAATATCGCTAGCGACTGGTGTAATAAACTCCATGAGTGTCTCAGCATAATCAGTCGTGATAAGCGGATGTTTAAGCGCTGATCCAAGTGCCTTGGGATGTGGACTGGTAGCTAATTTACCCTGTTCGGTAATGCGCAAAGTTTCGCGTTCGACGCCACGCTGAATACCTCGTAAGGCTTGAACGTGCTCGGGTTTGGCGAGTGTCGCCAACAGTTCGGCAAATTGTGACTGCAAAATATATCCTGCCTTGTATCATCGAGCTAAAAGTTATGGCGAAATATTACTGGTTTATAAACGGTTAGTCTATGTTAGTTGGTGCCTGTTAAACATTGGCAGTGCTGGGCTCGCGTGGCATGATAAGACATCGTTAACAGATAAGTGTTGATTTGAGGCAGTTGATGCGTGTATCAGGAAAGATAAAACAGTGGCTAACTAAACACCTACGCCGCAATCCAGTGCGCAGCGAAGCGCCTGTCCCTTCGTCAGACCCCGCGTCAATTGCCGAACGAGAACGTGAATTACAGGCTGTCGCAGCAGCCAACCAAGCGAAAAGCGAATTTTTAGCGAATGTCAGCCACGAAATTCGTACCCCCATCAATGCCATTCTTGGGATGACGCAATTAAGCTTGAAAACTGATTTAGATGACCAACAGCGGAGCTATTTGCGCTCGATTGAAAGCTCATCTCGAATCTTGCTTGGTATCGTGAATGATTTGCTCGATTTCGCTAAAATTGAAGCTGGTAAACTGTCTATTGAAGCCATTCCGTTCGACCTAGAGGAAGTATTAGCTAATTTGGCCGACATGTTCGCCTATCGAGCATACGACAAGAACTTAGAGTTCATCATTAATTTACCAACCAATATCCCAACACGCCTCATTGGCGATCCGCTGCGGCTGAACCAAGTGTTAGTCAACTTAGTGAGTAACGCGGTAAAGTTCACAGAAGACGGTGAAATCGTCGTTGCCGCAACCTTACTTGATATCGATTCTGATAACGTCTATCTGCGGTTGTCAGTAACCGACACCGGCATAGGCATGGACGAAGCGCAACGTGCGCGATTATTCAATGCATTTACCCAAGCGGATGCCTCCACTACGAGGCGTTTCGGGGGGACTGGGCTAGGTTTAGCGATTAGCCAACGCATCGTCAAATTAATGAATCAACATGGCCTTGGTGTCATCAGCACATTAGGTCAAGGCTCCACATTTTTTTTGGAAATGCGCTTTCCGTTACAAAAGAATCAAGATGATTCGGGGCGCGCTTCACTCATCAATCGATTACAGCAAAAATCTGTACTGGCGATTGAGGACAACTTAACAACGCGGGAGATGCTTACCGAGTTACTTCGTAGTTATTCCGTGAATGTCTTAAGTTGTCGAACTGCCGAAGAAGCAATTCAGCTGCTGGAACAACATGATTTCGATGCCGTAATTGTCGATTGGCAACTACCTGGCATGAGTGGTTTAGAATTTTGTCAGGAGTTATTGTCCGCAGAGACAAAGCCGCCACGCCTAATTCTCGCTACCAACTATCACGCAAAAGATATGATTGAACAAGCGCGTCAGATTGGTGTTGCAGAATACATTGTTAAACCTTATACCAGCTCAGCATTACTGCGAGTCTTATGCTCGGCGTTAGCCATTTCGGAGCAAACATCGGTAACGGCTAGGCCGACCCGCCTTGAAGAAATATGTAGTGCGCCAGTTTTGTTGGTTGAAGATAATGATATTAACCAAATGATTGCAAAAGAGATGCTGCAACAAGCAGGCCTGATTGTTGATGTTGCCCGCAACGGCGAAGAAGCTGTGACCATGGTCACAGCAAAATCATACGCCTTGGTATTTATGGATATCCAAATGCCAGTGATGGATGGTTTAACTGCGGCAGAAAAAATTCGAGGTTTCTTCTCCTATCAGCAATTACCAATTATAGCCATGACGGCAAACAGCAGTGATGAAGACATTGAACGCTCGCTTGCGGCCGGAATGCAGGATCATATTAGCAAACCTATCGATGAAGAAACGCTGCTTGGCGCCCTAGAAAAGTGGTGTGTTCGCGGTCATTACATGAATGACGAACAAACTTCTGAAAAATCAAAACCCCCGGTCAACACCAGTGAACAAATTTCTTATCCGAATCAAAATGGCATTGACTTCAATGGTGCCATGGAGCGACTTGGCCACAACCTCTCGCTGTATCAAACGCTCGTAGAACGACTTTACAATGACTATCATCAAGCACCTCAGCAAGTCGTCGAGTTTTTATCGAAAGGCCAGCACGACCAAGCAAAGCGATTTTTCCATTCATTGAAAGGCGCCTCAGCCAACTTAGGATTGACGAAACTATCGAAAGTAGCCGCTACACTAGAACAGAGCATGTCGGCAGGTGCGGTCAATGAAGTTGCCGATAATATTACTCGCCTCGACCCGTTACTCGAGCAAGCACGACAGGCTGTTGCCGATCTCGTTCTGTGGCAGCAACGCCAGCAAAATTCAGGAAAACAGTCATGACTCGATTTTTATTTTTAATACCATTGATTTTAAGCGTGGCTTGGTTCGTTTATTTGAGATTACATGGTTGGACGTTGCGGGAAGGCCTAAAGGGCTTCGTTTATATTGCGGTTTTTAGCGCATTCATCGCTATTTTTTACACATTGATGTTATGGATAACGGGAAGGTAACCCCCTTCCCGTTTGTCTTTAACCTACCAAAGCTAGCAAAATACCCGCAGCAACCGCGCTCCCTAGAACACCTGCTACGTTTGGTCCCATTGCATGCATGAGCAAGAAATTTTGAGGGTTCGCTTCCAAACCTACTTTGTTCACCACGCGAGCCGCCATCGGTACGGCAGACACGCCGGCAGCGCCAATGAGAGGATTAATCGGTTGTTTGCTCACCTTACTCATCAATTTGGCCATCAGAACACCTGAAGCCGTCCCAATACCAAATGCGACAGCACCAAGAGCTAGAATACCGAGCGTTTGTAGCGATAGAAACTCTTCAGCAGACAACTTCGAACCAACCGCGAGCCCAAGAAATATCGTCACAATATTAATGAGTTCATTTTGTGCTGTTTTACTTAATCTATCGACTACACCAGCTTCACGCATCAAGTTACCTAAACAAAACATGCCAACGAGAGGCGTTGCCGTTGGTAAGAACAATAGCGTGAGAAAAAGAACAGCTAATGGGAACAAGATTTTCTCACGACGAGCAACTGGCCGTAGTTGCTCCATCTGAATTTTGCGTTCGGCTTCTGTGGTCAACAGCCTCATAATCGGCGGCTGAATAATCGGTACCAGTGCCATATATGAATAAGCCGCCACAGCTATCGCACCGAGTAAATCGGGACTCAACCGTGAGGCTAGAAAAATTGCTGTGGGTCCATCAGCACCGCCAATAATAGCAATTGCCGATGCATCCGCCAGCGTAAAATCAAACCCCGGCAGACCGTTGAGAGCAATCGCACCAAGCAGCGTCGCAAAAATACCGAATTGCGCGGCCGCGCCGAGCAATAAGGTTCTTGGGTTAGCCAACAACGGACCGAAATCGGTCATGGCACCAACACCCATAAAAATCAGTAACGGAAATACACCGGTCTCAATACCAACGTAATAGATGTAATACAACAACCCGCCAGGCTCAGTGAATCCGGCCTGAGGAATGTTTGCCAGAATAGCACCAAAGCCAATTGGCAATAATAATAGCGGCTCGAATTTCTTGTGAATCGCTAAATAGAGTAACAGTGCGCCAACCAACATCATGATCGCAGCACCCCAAGTGAATGCTGCAATCGCTGTGCTTTCCCACAACGTCATTAAACGGTCCATGTGTTACTCCAAAGTCAGCAAAACATCACCGACATTCACGCTGTCACCTTCTTTGGTAACCAGCGTTGCCACCGTACCATCATGTTCAGCTTTAATATCAGTTTCCATTTTCATGGCTTCGAGAATAATTAAAACGTCACCGGCCTTAATTTGTTGGCCTTGCTTCACCTGAATTTTGAAAACATTACCTGCGAGAGGAGCTTTCACCTCTCTACTACCAGCGGCTTGCGGTGCAGGCGCATCAGTCTTAGGTTGCGCTGCAGAAGCGGCCACAATCTGCCCAGACGGAGCCACTTCAACGGTAAATGTCTTACCATCGACTCGAACGTCATACACTTCGGTTGTTCCTGAGCTGTTCGAGCTATTTGCAGATGGTGAATTAGCTTCCGCAACAGTATCTTCAGCATTTGGAACAGGTTCGAATGCATCTGGATTGCCGCGGTTCTGTAGAAACTTCAATCCGATTTGCGGGAACAACGCATAAGTTAAAACGTCATCGACTTCATTTGTTGCTAACTGAATGCCATCCGCCTTCGCTTTTTCCTTCAGCTCTTGTGTTAGTTTATCCATCTCATCATCAATCAGATCGGCCGGGCGACACTCAATCGGCTTGTCACCGTCTAACACACGTTGTTGCAACTCTTTATTTACTGGCGCAGCGGTTGCACCATACTCACCGCGCAACACGCCTCGGGTCTCTTTAGAAATAGACTTATAACGCTCGCCACTCAGTACGTTCAAAACAGCCTGAGTTCCGACAATTTGTGATGTCGGGGTTACTAGCGGAATAAAACCCAAGTCTTCGCGAACTCGCGGGATCTCTTCAAGAACTTCATCAAACTTGTCGGTCGCACCTTGCTCGCGTAATTGGTTTTCCATGTTAGTTAGCATGCCACCAGGTACTTGCGCGACTAATATCCGGGCATCAACACCCTTCAAAGATCCTTCGAACTTCGCATACTTTTTGCGAACTTCACGGAAGTAACTTGCAATATCAGTAAGCTCTTCAAGGTCGAGACCGGTATCTCGTGCTGTACCTTCAGTCATCGCCACAATCGTTTCTGTCGCTGAGTGACCGTAAGTCATACTCATCGAAGAGATGGCGGTATCCAACATATCGATACCAGCATCAATTGCCTTCTGGTAAGTTGCCGTACTTAAACCCGTTGTTGCGTGACATTGCATTGCAATTGGAATATTCACCGTTTTTTTCAAAGCCGAAATCAACTCGAAAGCAGGCTCTGGCCGCAATAGACCAGCCATATCTTTGATACACAACGAATCGCAGCCAAGTGCTTCTAACTCCTTGGCCATTTCCAACCATTTATCGAGCGTATGTACCGGACTAACCGTATAAGACATCGTGCCTTGGGCATGACCGTCAACTTCTTTTGTTGCTTTAATTGCCGTTTCTAAATTGCGAACATCGTTCATCGCATCAAAGATACGAAAAACATCAACGCCATTCTCTTTTGCTCGTTCAACGAAACGACGCACAACATCATCGGCATAATGTCGATAGCCCAATAGGTTTTGCCCGCGCAACAACATCTGCTGAGGCGTTTTTGGCATTGCATTCTTTAATTCACGAATGCGCTCCCAAGGGTCTTCACCTAAATAGCGTATACACGCATCAAAGGTTGCACCGCCCCAAGACTCCATTGACCAATAGCCCATCTCATCGAGCTTTGCTGCAATTGGTAACATGTCATCAAGACGCATGCGAGTCGCAAGTAATGATTGATGGGCGTCACGTAATACTAATTCAGTCAACTTCAAAGGTTTTGTCATGAAAGCGCTCCTTACTTTTACGAACGACGGTTGCGACGGTATTGGTGAATAGCTGCTGAGATAGCAGCAAGCTGCATTGTGCTTGGCTGCTGTTCATCAGATGATTGGGTTTGTGACTCTAATTCCACTTTACCTGCGATAACGCGTAAAAGGGCCATCGCACCAATTAAAAGCGTCAAAAACACAAAAACAGTGACCATTCCGGTCACCATGATCATGAAAGCTTCAGAGATGAGATTCGTCATGCAACGCCTGCTTCTGTTGAGTTTATTGTTTTAATCCTAATTGAAACTCAGGATAACACAATTTATTTACAGGCAGGGTTTAGCAAAAAAATAGACAATATAAGTGAGAGAGATAGACGTTATTCGTTATTCGTTATTCGTTATTCGTTATTCGTTATTCGTTATTCGTTATTCGTTATTCACGTTAGTGTTTTTGTTTTAACGAATAACGACAAGCGAAGCGATCGAATAACGATAAACGCTTTTGGGGGGTGTGTTTGATTTTTCGAATAACCAACAACGAATAACGATTAACGATTAACGCTCTTGGTTTTAAGGAAGTGGCGCACTCGGGAGGACTCGAACCTCCAACCGCTCGGTTCGTAGCCGAGTACTCTATCCAGTTGAGCTACGAGTGCGCATATCAATTTTGACTGTCAACAAATGGCGCACTCGGGAGGACTTGAACCTCCAACCGCTCGGTTCGTAGCCGAGTACTCTATCCAATTGAGCTACGAGTGCGTTGTTGACAAATGGCGGTGAGGGAGGGATTCGAACCCTCGATAGAGCTACAAACCCTATACTCCCTTAGCAGGGGAGCGCCTTCAGCCTCTCGGCCACCTCACCGCTTACTTGTGGCGTTGAATTCTAGCGATGTTGACAAATATGTCAAACGATTTTTTGGAAAACGCTGTTCGTTTGTGGGATTTTTAAGCATCTGGATGAAAAATCCAACACAACGGGTTATTTTCACGCGAATTCACATTCCTGAAGGAACGCTCTAAACGCAAAAAGCTGACCTTTCTAAAGTCAGCTTTCTTACGCAAATCTTATTCTTTATCCGTTTTCTCGCCGTCTTGATGCTCAGCTTGAATACGCATATATATTTCTTCTCGGTGAACAGAGACGTCTTTCGGTGCGTTTACCCCAATTCGCACCTGATTCCCTTTTACACCCAATACAGTGACTGTGACCTCATCACCTATCATCAAGGTCTCACCCACTCTGCGGGTTAAGATCAACATTAGCCTACTCCTTCCCTACTTCTGTTTTCCATACGGTTCAGTATAGAACATTACCGCACTGTCAGCCTGTCTAATTTTACTGCCCTATTGAATATATCACAATTGTTATAAGATTCACTAGCTCATCGCATATTTAATATGCGCAAATCAAATGGGGTGCTTATTTTAGCAAGTAACCAAATCTAACACACCCACATTTATACTTAAGCCATCTGTGATGTCGTACAACTTATCGCAATAGTGCTTCAATTTTCTCTTTAGCTACCACAAGCGCACGAGATAAATTTTCAATATTTGTCCCACCTGCTTGAGCTAAGTCAGGCCGTCCGCCACCTTTACCACCTACTTCAGCAGCTGCGACATTCACGACTTCACCAGCCTTAATGCGATCAGTCAAATCTTTCGTCACACCAACGATAAGACTAACTTTTCCTTCTCCCGCCAATCCAAGCACAACAACCCCAGATTGTAGTTGGTTTTTCAAATCATCAACCATGCCACGAAGAGCCTTGGATTCAACATTTGATACTTCAGCAAGAACAACTTTCACGCCATTAATATCAAGCGCACTATCAACTAAATCGGAACCTGCTTGTGAAGCCATTTTCTGATTCAATTCATCTATAGTACGCTCAAGCTGACGACTACGATCAATGTGCTGATGTAATCGCTCACTCACATGCATCACATCGGTCTTCAGCATACCCGCTGCTTGACGTAACTGGTGTTGTTGCTGCAGCGTAAACTGGACTGCTCCGGCACCAGTAACCGCTTCAATTCGACGTACACCGGAGGCAATACCAGCTTCCGATGCAATCCGGAACATACCAATATCACCCGTTTGCGTAACGTGCGTTCCGCCACAGAGCTCCATGGAAAAATCGCCCATAGTCAACACGCGAACATCGTCATCATACTTTTCACCAAACAATGCCATAGCACCTTGTTGCTTGGCCTGTTCAATTGGCATGACTGCTGCTTTAACAGTGTGGTTCTTAAATATTTCCTCATTCACTTGGCGCTCAATAGCGTCGAGCTGTTGTGGTGATACCGCTTCAAAATGAGAAAAATCAAATCGTAAACGTTCCGCTGTGACAAGCGAGCCTTTTTGCGTCACATGCTCACCAAGCAAGTTACGCAGCGCGGCATGCAATAAGTGAGTTGCCGAGTGATTACGTTTCACTGCTTGACGTCGTTCCGCATCCACATGAGCTGTAACTTTATCACCAATCTTCAGAGCCATTGAGGCTTGACCATGATGAGCAATCGCTTTACCAATGTATTGGGTATCTTCAACGGTGAACTCGCCACCATTTGCAACTAGCTTTCCGGTATCACCGATTTGACCACCGCTTTCAGCATAGAAAGGTGTGCGCGATAGCACGATAATCCCCTTGCTACCAGCGGCAAGCTCGTTGACTGACTCACCATCAATAAACATTTCAACAATTTCGCTTTCGTCGACTGTTTCGGTATAGCCAGAAAACTCTGACTTCTGAGTCGACTTCAGGCGTTGATTGTAGTCAACGCCAAAATTAGATGCCTGCTGGGCGCGTTGGCGTTGCGCTTCCATGGCTTCGTTGAAGCCGTCTTCATCAATGGTCAAGCCCTTCTCACGCGCCATATCAGCGGTTAAGTCCATCGGAAAACCATAGGTATCATAAAGTTTAAAGACCAGTTCACCTGGTAATACTGTGCCTTCGAGGGACTCCAACGCTTCGTTCAAGATATTAAGTCCGCGTTCGAGGGTTTTACCAAATTGCTCTTCTTCGCGCTGCAATGCTTGTTCGATTACTTTTTGCTTTTCACGTAGTTCAGGATAAGCCTCACCCATTTGCGCGACTAAACTAGCCACGAGCTTATAGAAGAAGGTACCTTTGGCGCCCAACATGCTTCCGTGACGCACCGCGCGGCGAATGATACGACGCAGAACATAACCGCGACCTTCATTCGACGGCTGCACTCCGTCTGCAATTAAGAAACTGCATGAGCGAATGTGATCAGCAATAACGCGTAATGATTTATTGTTTAAGTCATCCGTACCAATAATCTTCGCAGCGTCGCCAATAAGGGCTTGGAACAGATCAATTTCATAGTTGCTATGAACGTGCTGAAGCACTGCTGCAATGCGCTCAAGCCCCATTCCTGTATCAACCGAAGGTTTTGGTAATGGCAATAACGTACCGTCAACTTGCCGGTTGTATTGCATGAATACCAAGTTCCAAATTTCGATATAACGGTCGCCATCTTCTTCAGGCGTTCCCGGCGGTCCACCCCAGACGTCTTCACCGTGATCATAGAAAATTTCTGAACATGGCCCACAAGGACCGGTATCACCCATCGCCCAAAAGTTATCTTTGGCTCCGATACGCGAGATGCGATCGGTAGGAACACCAATCTCTTTCGCCCAGATATCGTATGCTTCATCGTCTTCAGTAAAGACGGTTACCCAAAGTTTTTCTTTTGGGAGCTTTAACTCTTCGGTAAGAAATTGCCATGCATATTGAATAGCTTCGCGTTTGAAGTAATCACCAAAACTGAAGTTACCTAACATTTCAAAAAAGGTGTGATGACGCGCGGTGTAGCCAACATTTTCGAGGTCGTTGTGCTTGCCGCCAGCGCGTAAGCAACGTTGCGATGAAGTTGCACGCGTGTAGTCGCGGTGTTCATCACCCAAAAATACGTCTTTGAAAGGCACCATTCCGGCGTTGGTGAATAACAACGTTGGGTCGTTACCTGGGATTAATGATGCTGAAGGGACGCGATGATGGCCCTTGGTAGCGAAGAACGCGAGAAACGCTTCACGAATTTCCGCACTGGTCATATGCATGGACTACTTCCTACGACGTTTTGGGTAAAAAATGGACTAAAATATAAGGCGAAATGCTACCACGAAAGAAACGGGTAAACTAGTCTGCATCAGCGTTTGCTTGACGATCAAGCGCCTGTTTTATCTCACTGAAACTATAACCGCGCTGCATTAGGTGACGAACTATTTTATCGCGTTGTTTCTGGTCTTGCGGTGGCGTTTCACCAAATTTTTTAATTAAGCGCTCATAGCATGCATGATTCCAGTTTGGCTGCTCAGCCTGCAAAATATCTTCGATTAATTCGCTCGAAAGGCCTTTTTGTGGCGCATGAGCCATTATTTTTCGCACGCCATCGCCCTTTGCGATGCATGCCCGAACCCATACTTGTGCAAAACGTCGATCCGATTGCCAGCCGTTTTCTTGCGCTTTGGTCAGAACCATTTCAATCGTTTGATGGTCGAAACCTCGTTGTTTTAACTTTTGTTTTAGCTCTCGCGCACTATGTTCACGACGCGCCAGCAAACGGACGAGTGTTTCTTCTGCTTGTTGAGTTTCGTTATCAGCTGTCATTTTGATTTTTAATCAACCGTATTTGGAGGCACTATGTTATTTCGCCACGCAATTATCTTAATTTTATTCAGTGCCATTCTTACAGGCTGTCAACCGGCTAGCTCTGAAATGACACGCTCTATAAGTGTTACTGGCCACGCCGAGTCGTTAGTTGCTCCTGATCAAGCCAAGTTAACCATCAGCGTGAATCGAGACGGCGCAGAACTTGCAGAAATCAAGCAGCAAATTGATCAAGTTTCGGCATCAATCATAGCATTTCTTCGCGAGCAGCAAATAGACGATGCCGACATCACCTCATACAAAGTAAGTGCTAGTCCGGCATATGATTACGAGGATGGTAAGCGTGTATCTCGTGGCTATACGGCTATGCGTCAAATTCAAGTCACGCTGCGAGACCTTGCGCAATACGATAGTATCGTCGACCAAGCCCTACAGGCAGGCGCAACGTACATTATGAACGTTGAGTTCATCATCAGTGAAACCGACCAAATTTATCAGCAATTACTTGCAACAGCTGTCGAACATGCACATCAGAAAGCTATCAAAATGGCGAATGCAACTGGAAGTACAGTTGGGCAGGTTATTTCTATTCAAGAGAGTAGCTATGCGCCAGCAGTAAGTCAGCAAGCCATGATGCGCGTACACCAAGAAGCGGCTGATGTTAGCTTACCCGGAAAAAATGAAATACGGGCACAAGTCAGCGTGACCTATCGCCTACGTGATTAAGGTGTGGGCAACGTCATACAATGTAATGCCCCACCCGCTTTTATAAATTCATCGGCGGCAGCACCAATAACGGTAAGGTCTGGTGCTGCGCGTCGCAGAATTAATAAAGCTTCAGCATCAGTATCAAGACCAAATTGCGGTACCAAGACAATCTTCCCCGCCCGCACAAAGTTCACGTAACTTGCTAGCAAAGGCGCCTTACCTCGTGGCAGCACGCCTGCTTGCTCGCGAATACTGTGATATTCACTTGCAATAGGCGTAATAACTTCCGGTTGAGGCAGCACAATCACTTTGTACGGTGCACCGCTTGTGTTTGTCCAACGACGCACTTGATTTAATTGACTAGCATAATCTTCGGCTAATGATGATGCTGAATTTGGTAGACTAACCACGATGGTATTAGCGTCTAAAAACTGCACTTGATTATCGGCATGGCCGCCGGTTTCATCGGCTGGATGAGCGAAATATAACCAATATAGGTTACTTAATTGAAGTTCAGCCTTTAAATAGGCCTCAATTTCTACTTCTGACCAAGTTGGATTATTTCGAGTAACGCTAACGCTGTGAACAACAGCTGTACCAGCCCCATCAGTGCTTATTGCACCGCCCTCAAATACTAAATCATGAGCGCGATAAATAGCGCCTAAATGATGAGCTAAACGTTCGGCAAATAATTGGTCATCATGGAAATTTGGATAGAGACCGTGCCAGGCGGAAAACCTAAAACCATGTGCAATCGGCGTTTGCTTCTCATTGCGAACCCAAAGCGGCCCAATATCTCGTGGCCACGCATCATCATAGCTAAGTGGAATAAGAGAGAATTCTTTTGAAATACGTTGCCGGACTGAATCGTATTTATCGGGATGAACACCAATCAAAAGGTTTTGATACGGCTGAATGAGTTCTGCGAATTGAAGCAACTGACGCTGTGCAGGCTCTCCGTTATCGCGCCACACATCGTTACGAAAAGGCCACAGCGTAAGCAGTGGCCCATTTAGTTCCCAATCAGCTAACAGGCTCATGAGCGTGTTCGTTGACGTCCACTAGGCTTACGTTTTTTATCAGCGTTCGACCGCGACGATGGTTTACCTTTTGATGGCGTTTTACCACGTGGATTGCGTGGTTCTCTTTGCAGTTCTCTTTGCGGCTCTCTTTGTTGATCTCTCCGCGAGTTTTTCCGCGGCGCTTTGCGTTGCTCTGGCGCGGCTTCTTCAACCTTCGCTCCGGGAGTACGCTGTTGCAGCTTTTGCGCATTGATTCGACGCGCACGTGAATAGCGCTTCTGACGTGATTCACCTTGGCGCGGGTCAATAAACGTGCGTGTTTCTTCCGGTAACTCAACCAAGTCACGAAGATAATTAATATCTTTCAGTGATAGCTCACCCCAACCACTTTGAGGCAACCCTTGTTCTAATTTAATATTACCGTAGCGCACACGAATTAATCGGCTGACCTGCACACCTTGTGATTCCCACAAACGGCGCACTTCGCGGTTGCGTCCTTCGGTTAATACCACGCGAAACCATTGGTTCATCCCTTCGCCACCACCGCGTTTGATTTCTTTA
Source organism: Pseudidiomarina andamanensis (assembly GCF_009734345.1). Lineage (GTDB taxonomy): Bacteria > Pseudomonadota > Gammaproteobacteria > Enterobacterales > Alteromonadaceae > Pseudidiomarina > Pseudidiomarina andamanensis. The sequence continues at coordinate 1,054,777 of NZ_CP032551.1, forward strand.
AACGCAGCAGGACCATCCTCCAATTGCACGCCTTGCTTCAATTTACGCATCATGGCATCGGTGACTTCGCCAAACACGCGAACTGAATATTCGCGTTCAATTTCATGGCCCGGATGCATCAGTCGATTGGCTAACTCACCATCGGTGGTAAATAGGAGTAAACCCGAGGTGTTTACATCTAATCGGCCAACAGCCACCCAACGCGCACCTTGCATGCGCGGTAACCGGTCATAAACCGTTGGACGACCTTCGGGGTCACGCCGTGTGCACAGCTCACCTTCCGGCTTGTGGTACATCAATACACGACAGACAACATCTTCTGGCTGTTTAATATTTACTTCACGACCATCAATGCGCACAATCGCGTTGGTATCAATTCGCTCGCCTAAGGTGGCAACCTGACCATTGACGCTCACGCGCCCAGCAGCAATTATCGATTCCAGCTCACGGCGTGAGCCATGACCAGATCGGGCTAGTACTTTTTGCAGTTTTTCACTCATGGTGGATATTACTCTGTATTTGTCGCTGTCTCAGCGGTTATCTCAAGTTTAATCTGAGCGGTCTGCCCGGCATTGCTGCCTCGCTCGGGAGGTTCCGGAATTGCAGGTAATTCAGATAAATCGTGTAAGCTAAAATAATCTAAAAATTCATTGGTTGTGGCGTATAGCTGCGGGCGCCCGGGTACTTCACGATGTCCAACTACTTTAATCCACCCCCGCTCTTGCAAGGTTTTCATAATGTTAGAGCTGACACTAACCCCACGAATTTCTTCAATATCGCCACGAGTTATCGGCTGACGATAGGCAATTAATGCCAGTGTTTCTAGTAGTGCCTGTGAATAGCGCGGCGGCTTTTCTTGCCACAAACGGCTTATTATACCACCCAATTCTGCGCGCGTCTGAAATCTGTATCCTGAGGCAACTAAAATAAGTTGCACACCGCGCTCTTGGTAATCATTTTGCAATTCTCGCAGCACTTCTTTAAGTTGTTTTTTCGTCACGTTTTCAGTGGCAAAATGATCCGCAAGTTGCTGCTCACTCAAGGGTGACTCAGCGACAAATAACAATGCTTCAATAGCCTGTTTAAGTTGTTGAATCTGCATAAACTTGTTCTCGATTTGTCACATGAATCTCGCTAAACGCATCAACCTGGATTACTTCTACCAACGCTTCTTTCACGAGCTCTAAAATAGCGAGAAAACTCACGACAACCCCAGCGCGTCCCTCTTGGGGTTCAAAAATATCACTTAATCGAAGCCGCTTCTTGGTCTGTAATAAATCTAAAATACGGCTCATTCGCTCACGGGTTGAAAGCTTTTCACGCTGCACTTGATGATGATTCTGTAATTTGGCCTGAGCCAAAGCCTGACTAAACGCAACCGCAATTTCTGCCAGCGTGACTTCAGGCAACTGTTGTTCAATGAGCTCTTGCGCATCCGTCTGTGCATGCGCTACAAAGTTGTCACGACCAGTTTGCGGCATCCCATCGAGGTGTTCAGCACCTTGGCGAATGGCTTCGTACTCTTGTAAACGTCGAACGAGCTCGGCTCTTGGATCGTGTTCGTCTTCATCGTCAGTTGGCGGCCGCGGTAACAACATTCGGCTTTTAATTTCAGCCAGCATCGCTGCCATCACCAAATAATCAGCTGCTAATTCTAATTTCAAATCTTTCATCATGTCGACGTATTCCATGTACTGCTTCGTAATTGGCAGTATTGGTAGGTCGACAATATCGAGTTTTTGACGGCGAATTAAATAGAGTAACAAGTCCATTGGTCCGGAAAAGCTTTCGAGTATTAACTCAAGCGCATCCGGCGGAATATAGAGATCTTCAGGTTTTTCAATGACAGGCTCACCGCGCACAAAACCGAGCGGTAACGATTGTTGTTGAGCGATGGTTATGTCGGCGTTGCTCATCGCAGTTTATGCATCCACAAATGGCGAAGTATCGCCGGCACCTTCCCGAACTACTTTGACAACATCATCGGCCAAGTCAATCACAGTGGTTGGCTCTTCTCCACGATGCTCACCATCAATGATCAGCTCAACTTGTTGGTCTAGTCGATCGCGAATCTCATAAGGATCAGACTCAGCAAATTCATTATCGTCGAGAATTAAACTCGTCGACATCAATGGTTCACCCAACGCTTCAAGTAATGCCATTACAATTGGGTCATCCGACACCCGAATACCGATAGTTTTTCGTTTCGGATTCAGCAAGCGTTTAGGTACTTCTTTGGTACCTTTCAAAATAAACGTATAAGCGCCCGGTGTGTTGTTTTTAAGCAACCGAAACGCTTGGTTATCAACCCGTGCGTAGGTAGATAGCTCCGACAAATCACGGCACATCAGTGTGAAATGATGGTCTTTATCAATATTTCGAATGCGACAAATGCGTTCCATGGCGTTTTTGTCACCAATACGGCAACCTATGGCATAGCCCGAATCGGTTGGATAAACCACCACACCACCCTGCAAAATAATTTCAGCGGCCTGTTGCATCAGGCGCTTCTGCGGGTTTTCTGGGTGTACACTAAGGTATTGGCTCATAATAATTAAATTTGTCTCATTACGGTTGCTTTAACACAGCCTATTTATATTGTTTACCACAGTGTCCATATTGGCACACAGCGCTCTGGTAAACAAAGATTTTTACCTAACTCACGCCAGCGTGCCGGATAATGAAAATCAGAGCCAACAGAGGCTGCAAGACCAATTTCTTCAGCAAACGTCGCTAATGCTTCGCGCTGACCTGGTGATTGCGTGCCGATAGCAACTTCGACGCCAGTTACGCCAACTTGTTTAGCTTCGGTTAACAGGCGTCGTAACCATTTATTACTCAACTGATAAGCATGAGGATGTGCAATCACCGTCACGCCGCCAGCAGCAGTAACCGCGGCCACCGCATCGGCAAGTGTCACCCACTGCGTCGCGACATAAGCTTGCTGGCCCTTTCCTAAATAACGTCGGAATGCCGCTTCAAAAGAACTCACCCAACCACCTTCAACCATGGCATCGGCGAGGTGTTTGCGCGTTGGCATCGTCATCGCTTGCGCCATGGGAGGCTGCACCTCAATACCTGCTTTGTGAAGCTTCGCGATCATTGCTTCGTAGCGATTGCGGCGGCATTGTTGTTGCTGCTCCAATAGTTGCTTCATAGTTGGCGCTTCGGCATCAAAATTCAGCGCCACCAAATGAATTTCGAAACCTTCCCACGAGCAGGTGATTTCTGTGCCAACAATTAGCTCCAGCGGCAATTGGTGTTGTTTAATAAACTCCTGGGCTTCGGTAACACCGCCTACCGAGTCATGATCGGTTAACGCCAAATGTGTGACGCCTTGTTCGCAAGCACGCTGAACCAATTCTGCGGGGCTTAATGCGCCATCAGAATAATAACTATGACAATGTAAGTCATAGCGACATGTCACATCAGATGCTTGCTGCAAGCTCAGCTCCTTGACGAATTGCGCGTTTGGCATCAAGTTCAGCAGCAACATCTGCGCCGCCAATTAAATGAACCGATACACCCTTTTCTTGTAATGCGTTATGCAACTCACGCTGCGGCACCTGGCCAGCACAAACCACAATAGTATCAACCGCAAGTAATTGCTCTTTGTCGTCAATTTCAATCCACAAGCCTTCGTCGGTCACTTTTTTATAAGTAACGCCAGCAACCATTTCCACGCCTTTCTTCTTCAACGTAGCACGATGTACCCAACCCGATGTTTTACCTAATCCAGCACCAACCTTCGAAGTCTTGCGCTGCAGCAACCACACTTCGCGTGGGCTATGTTCAGCCGCTTGCGGCATTAATCCACCACGGTGCTCGTAGCTTTCATCAACACCCCATACTTGTGACCATTCTCGCACATTTAATGTCGGCGAATGCTCAGTGGTGAGGTATTCCGCGACATCAAAGCCAATGCCACCGGCGCCAATTAAAGCAACTTTATGACCGACTGGTTTGTGATCTCGCAATACATCAAGGTAACCAAGAACATTGCTGCCGTTGATGCCAGGAATATCTAATTCACGTGGCACCACACCGGTCGCCAACACCACGTCGTCATAGCCGCCTGAGCTCAAAGCATCGGCTGTTTGACGTGAATTTAAGTGAACGTTGACACCGGTATCGACCAATCGATTTTTAAAGTAACGAATGGTTTCGTGGAATTCTTCTTTGCCCGGAATCTGCTTGGCATAGTTAAATTGACCACCGATGTCGCTTGCGCCGTCGAATAAATCGACATGGTGTCCGCGTTCTGACGCGCGGCAAGCGAATTCAAGCCCGGCAGGACCAGCTCCGACAACGGCAATACGCTTGGCTTTTGCAACTGGAGTAAAGACTAACTCACTTTCATAACAGGCTTGCGGATTGACCAAACAGCTTGCCCGCTTATTTTCAAAAACGTGGTCAAGACAGGCCTGGTTACAAGCGATACAGGTATTAATTTTGTCCGCTTCATTGCGATTGGCTTTTGCAACAAAATGCGGGTCGGCAAGCAAAGGGCGCGCCATCGATACCATATCAGCTTCGCCATCAGCTAAGATTTTCTCCGCAACTTCAGGCGTGTTGATGCGGTTGACGGCAACGACCGGAATAGATAGCTCTTGTCGAACTTTTGCCGTAATCCAACTAAATGCAGCACGCGGTACTGAGGTCACAATGGTTGGCACTCGAGCTTCATGCCAGCCGATTCCGCTATTAATAATGGTAACACCGGCCTGCTCAACCGCTTTACCCAAAGCAATCACTTCGTCATAGGTATTACCATCAGGCACCAAATCGAGCATTGATAAACGATAAACAATGATAAATTCTTGTCCCACAGCTTCGCGAATGGCTTTAATAATTTCAATCGCGAAGCGGCTGCGGTTTTCAAACGAGCCACCCCAGCGATCGGTTCGCTTGTTGGTTCGAGGACAAATGAATTGGTTGATTAAGTAGCCCTCAGAAACCCATCACTTCAACACCATCATAGCCAGCTTTTTGTGCGAGCTTAGCGGCGCGCGCAAAATGACGAATGGTGGTTTGAATTTGTCGCTCACTCATCGCTTTTGGAGCGAATGGGTTGATTGGTGCCTTGATTTTACTCGGCGCTACTGAGAAAGGATGGTAAGCGTAGCGACCAGTATGCAAAATTTGCATACAAATTTTACCGCCTTCCGCGTGCACAGCATCGGTGACTTTGCGGTGTTTTGCCACATGCCAAGGCTTGCTCAGTTCACTGCCAAAAGGACTCACACGACCACGAAGGTTAGGACTAATACCGCCAGTCACAATCAGGCCAACACCGCCTTTTGCACGTTCTGCATAAAAGGCGGCGAGTTTATCAAAGCCATTTTTCTCTTCTTCAAGTCCGGTGTGCATCGAGCCCATCAACACGCGGTTCTTGAGTTGTGTAAAGCCTAGATCGAGAGGCTGAAATAAATGCTGGTATTTTGTAGTCACAGTGACCTCAACTTAAACAACTGTTTGAATAAGGCCACTGTACTCATTTTTACTTAAAAATAATAGCCTATATTAATGTTGAAACGCGTGTTTGTATCCGTAGCATTGCCGCTCATAGAGCCTCCCACAAACGGCTGATTACGTGCTGTCACCAAATCAAAATAGGTGTACAAACCACCAGCAGAAACCGCAACGCCTAGCACGTTCATCAATGTATCTTCGGAATAAAAGCGCTTATCGGTCATTAAACTGAAATCATTGTAAAACGTTAGATTGGTCACCGGCCCCCATTTCACTGGAAGGCTGTACGCAATGTTTGCCGAGTACAACGTTGCTTTCGTTGGAATGGTATCAAAGTAATTGTATGCACCGACGACAATACCTCTATTCGGAGCTTCCATGTCGTAATCGTATTGCGTAACTTGCCCCATGAATGTCCAACGGTCGTAGTTATACAAACCATGTATTGCCCACGCCATGCGTTCGCCAACATTATCGACGCCATCATTCATGTCACCCCATTGCACGGATGCGCCAAATTCCGCAGAGCGAATGTCATCAAATGACCATTTTCGAACGCCACGCAACGCCCAACTATTAGTTTCGGCAGCGAGCGCGGTTGGATCATCATACAAACCTTCATCCGCGAATCGAATGCCAACGGCATCATAAGCATAGCGATCCGATTTGTTGGACGCTAAACCATCCGCACCACCTAGCTCATCAGATTTAAAGAATGCGATATCAAAATCCCAGTCGGCATCGCGATAACGCATTTTCGCACCCATATCGTGGTCATCTTCTAAACCAACGTAAAAGTTTGAGCTAAAAAAGTAGCTGTTTGAGTTATACGGCGTGTTACCGAATGGGACTTTAGTTACCCCTAACTGCCCTTGCCAATTCTCGGTGAAGTTGTAACCAACCCATGCATGTTGCACCACATCCATATACTGGAACCATCGATATTGAGCTGACAAAATCACATCACCAATTTCGCCATTGTAGTCAATTCGAACCAGATCAAAGTCAAAATCGCCACCGCGATCTTTCAGCGGGTCATTATAATCTTCCCATACGTACTGAGCCCGTACTGCACCACCTATTTGTATTGGTGCATTTTGAGCCTCTTGCACATCCTCTTCTAAACGCTCCACTCTTGCTGCTAAGGCTGAGCTTCTTACCTCACGCCGCGGCGCAAATTCTTCTTGTTGGTCAGATTGTTGCGCTTGATCTTGCTGCTCCTGCTGCTGCGAGGCTACGCGTTGCTCTAAATCGACAACACGTTGTTTCAACTGCTCGATTTGTTCAAGTAACTGCTGCAATCCCTCAGTACTCGTCAACTCATTAGACTGACCAAACGCGCTGGGTGCGGTGATCAAAGTCGCTATTGCTACGGTTAACAGTTTCCGTTTCATAGTCAATTCCTTAACGCAAAACATGCAAGAAATGCATATGTTTGTGGTAATGGTCGATGATGTCACCAATCACAGCATCACGTGACCAACCTAAAATATCGTAATCTTGGCCGCCCTCACGTAGGTGAACTTCAGCGCGATAGTATTTCTGTTCTTCAGGGGCATCTACTTGCTCCCCTTCGGCATAGATAAATGCTGGCTGGATATGTGAGGCAAGTTCAACTTGATAAATAAAATCGATTTCGTCACCATGAATGACGCGAAATGTCTTAAGGTTCTTATCGTCAACTTGCAATACAACGGTTAGCCCACTTGCTTCCATTTCTTCAGCAACATCTTTAAATGCCGGCTCAACAACTTGCAATAAGAAACGCTGACCCACTGACTTGCTCGGAAAGTCGATAATGTTGTGCAAGCGTTCACGCCAATTCTTGTTGCTCTGTGATGACGCAGTTAAATAGCTGTTCTGTAGCGTATCTTTTTTATGAACGTCTACACGTAAGGCTTGGATCAATCCATAAGTGGCAATAAGAAGGATGATCGTAAACGGTAAGGCGCTGGCAATTGTCATTGTCTGTAATGCCCCCAAGCCACCGGCTAAGAGCAAAATAATCGCTACGATACCTTCACCACTAGCCCAAAATATACGTTGCCACGCGGGCGTATCATCGCGGCCATTTGAGCAAAGCATATCAACAACCATTGAGCCGGAATCCGATGATGTGACAAAAAACACCACCACCATAAGTGTGGCGACTACGCTCAGAAAACCACTCCACGGGAACTGTTCTAAAAACGCAAATAGAGCAATTGAAACATCGTTCTCAACCATCTCGCCAAGTGACGTCACGCCTTTATTCAAAATCATATCAATGGCTGAATTACCGAAGAACGTCATCCACATCAGCGTAAAGCCGGCTGGCACTAACAGTACCCCCAACACAAACTCCCGAATGGTACGTCCGCGTGAAACACGCGCGATGAATAAGCCTACAAACGGTGCCCAACTTAACCACCAACCCCAGTAAAAGACTGTCCAACCACCTATCCAATCCGTTTTTTCATAAGCAAACAGGTTGAAAGTATTATTAACGAGCTCCGATACATACGATCCTGTATTCTGTACAAAGGCTTGTAACAAAAACACTGTTGGGCCAAGTAACAATACGAATACCAACAACAGTACAGCCAAAATCATATTCAGCTCAGACAACCGTCGAATGCCTTTATCTAAGCCGGTGGTCACTGAAATTACCGCCAGCAGGGTCACCCCAATAATTAGAATAACTTGAACGGTGTCGGAAACTGGAATGTCGAAAAGATAGTTAATACCGGCGTTAATCTGGGTGACGCCATAACCTAACGAAGTCGCGACACCGAATACCGTTCCGATAACTGCAAATACATCAACTACATGACCAATTGGGCCGTAAATTCTATCGCCTATCATTGGGTAAAGCGCAGACCGAAGTGTCAGCGGTAAACCATGACGATATGCAAAGAATGCTAGAATTAATGCGACAATCGCATAAATTGCCCATGCATGCAGACCCCAATGGAAGAATGTAATCTTCATCGCTTCGCGAGCAGCTTCAACGCTACCAGCTTCTGCCACCGGCGGCGCTAAAAAATGCATCACTGGCTCTGCAACGCCAAAAAACATTAAACCGATACCCATGCCAGCGGAAAACAACATTGAGAACCAGGTTATTTTGGAATAATCAGGTTCGGAGTGATCAGGACCGAGTTTAATCGCACCCATTTTAGAAAAGCCGAGATAGAGCACGCTGATAAGAATGATCGCGACAGATAGCACATAAAACCAGCTGCCATTCTCAATAATCGCTGCCTGAATACCTTGAAACCATGTATTAGCCGTGTCAGGAACAATCGCTGCAAATAATAAAATCACGATGATTAAACCGGCGGCACTATAAAATACTGGGGGGTTGAGTCTTGCAGGAGCGGTAGTATCTTTCATTCTATGTCCTTGCTTGAATTGAGAAACTTTCGATAATTATAGCGTTGTTTGAGGAGATTTCCTGCGCAATAAAAAACGGCCACCCGAGGGTGGCCGTTTATCATTCACGTTGTGAGGTAATCGATTAGATTACTTCAGCGCGCTCTACAATCTCAACAAGTGCCCAAGACTTGGTCTTAGATACTGGACGAGTTTCGCGAATAATCACGGTATCGCCAGCTTTACATTCGTTGTTTTCATCATGTGCGTGCAACTTAGTGGTACGGGTAATGTACTTACCATATACCGGGTGTTTTACACGGCGAGTTACAGCAACAGTGATAGACTTATCCATCTTGTCGCTGGTAACACGACCTTGCACAGTACGTACACGTTTTTCTTCAGTCATTACGCACCTGCCTTCTGATTCAAGATAGTTTTCACACGTGCGATATCACGACGCACTTGCTTCAACATGTGAGTTTGATTCAGCTGACCAGTGGCTGCTTGCATGCGCAGATTAAACTGCTCACGACGCAAACCTAACAACTCTTCGTTCAGCTGCTCAACGGTTTTTTCTTTCAGTTCGTTCGCTTTCATTACATCACCGTCCGAGTCACAAAGGTGGTTTTGAATGGCAGCTTACGTGCCGCAAGGTCAAACGCTTCACGCGCCAACTCTTCCGAAACACCGTCCATTTCATACAGGACACGACCTGGCTGAATTTGAGCTACCCAGTATTCCACGCTACCTTTACCTTTACCCATACGCACTTCAAGAGGCTTCTGAGTGATTGGCTTGTCAGGGAAAACGCGGATCCAAATTTTACCTTGACGTTTCACGTGACGCGTCATGGCACGACGAGCCGCTTCGATTTGGCGAGCAGTCATACGACCACGCTCAACCGATTTCAAACCGAAAGTACCGAAGCTGACTTTGTTACCTGCTTGCGCCAGACCGCGGTTACGGCCCTTGTGTACCTTACGGAATTTAGTACGCTTTGGTTGTAACATATCGTATCTCCTTACTTACGGCCTTTAGGGCGTTTTGCTGGAGCTGCTGGCTTTTCTTCAGCAACTGGCATACCGCCAAGAACTTCGCCTTTGAAGATCCATACTTTGATACCAATGATACCGTAAGTGGTGTTAGCTTCAGCGGTTGAGTAGTCGATGTCCGCACGCAATGTGTGCAATGGAACACGACCTTCGCGGTACCATTCGGTACGTGCGATTTCCGCGCCGCCTAAACGGCCGCTAACTTCAACTTTGATACCTTTGGCGCCAAGACGCATGGCGTTTTGTACCGCGCGCTTCATTGCACGACGGAACATAACACGGCGCTCTAGCTGGCCAGCGATGTTTTCAGCAACCAGTTGTGAATCAAGCTCAGGCTTGCGCACTTCTGAGATGTTGATTTGCGCAGGAACACCAGTCAGTTTAGAAACTGCTTGACGCAATTTCTCAACGTCTTCGCCTTTCTTACCAATCACAACACCTGGACGTGCAGTGTGGATAGTCACGCGGATGCTCTTAGCTGGACGCTCGATGACGATACGTGAAACTGACGCGTTAGCCAGTTGCTTGTTCAACATCTTGCGAACTAAGTGATCGCTGTGCAGGTTATCAGCAAAATCTTTCGTATTCGCGAACCAGGTTGAATTCCATGGTTTGGTGATACCTAGGCGAATACCATTAGGATGTACTTTCTGACCCATAATTTATCTCCTAGCTATCTGATACAACCACAGTAATGTGGCTGGTACGCTTAAAGATACGATCAGCACGACCTTTCGCACGAGGCTTGATGCGTTTCATGGTTGGACCTTCGTCTACCATTACTTTAGCAACTTTTAACTCGTCGATGTCGGCACCTTCGTTGTGTTCAGCATTCGCGATAGCTGACTCCAACACCTTTTTCAGCAGCACAGCTGCGTCTTTAGGGCTGTAGTTCAGAATATCCAGAGCTTTCGCTACTGGTAAACCGCGAATCTGATCCGCTACCAAACGGCCCTTCTGCGCAGAAAGCTTGGCAAACTTGTGAATAGCAATAGCTTCCATCTTATGTCTCCCTTAGCGTTTCTTCGCTTTCTTATCAGCGGCGTGGCCACGATAAGTGCGGGTTGGTGCGAATTCACCAAGCTTGTGACCAATCATTTCGTCAGAAACGAAAACTGGCACGTGCTGGCGACCGTTATGAACAGCGATAGTTAAGCCGATCATATCAGGGATAATCATTGAACGACGGGACCAAGTTTTAATTGGCTTTTTGTCCCCGGCTTCCAACGCTTTCTCCACCTTATTCAGTAGGTGAAGGTCGATAAATGGACCTTTTTTAAGAGAACGTGGCATGTCTAATCCTCAACTCTTATTTGTTGCGACGACGTACGATGAACTTATCAGTACGCTTGTTCTTACGGGTCTTATAACCCTTAGTCGGAGTACCCCATGGAGTAACCGGATGACGGCCACCAGAAGTACGACCTTCACCACCACCGTGTGGGTGATCAACTGGGTTCATCGCCACACCACGAACGGTAGGACGAACACCACGCCAGCGTTGTGCACCAGCTTTACCCAATTGACGCAGCATGTGCTCTGCGTTACCTACTTCACCGATGGTTGCACGGCAATCCGACTGAATGCGGCGCATTTCGCCAGAACGCAAACGTACAGTTACGTACGCGCCATCGCGAGCTAGAAGCTGTACTGACGCACCAGCTGAACGCGCCAACTGAGCACCTTTACCAGGCTTCATTTCGATAGCGTGAATCACTGAACCCACTGGAATGTTACGCAGTGGAAGTGCGTTACCGCTTTTAATCGGTGCATCTGAACCAGATACGATTTGGTCACCAGCTTTCATGCCTTTTGGAGCAAGAATGTAGCGACGCTCACCGTCTGCATACAGAACCAAAGCGATGTTCGCTGAACGGTTTGGATCATATTCCAAACGCTCAACTTTCGCTGGGATACCGTCTTTGTCGCGTTTAAAGTCGACCATACGGTAGTGATGCTTGTGACCACCGCCGATGTGACGAACAGTAATGCGACCATTGTTGTTACGACCGCCTTTCTTGTTGTTTTTATCCAACAACGGGGCGTAAGGCTTACCTTTGTACAGGTCTTCGTTAACCACTTTAACTACGTGGCGACGACCTGGAGACGTAGGCTTACACTTAACTAATGCCATGTGAATTCCTCCTGTTACTCAGCGCCGCCGACGAAGTCGATGTCCGCACCTTCTTTCAGGGTGACATACGCTTTTTTCCAGTCACTACGCTTACCAAAGCGAGCGCCGGTACGTTTGGTTTTGCCTTTTACGTTCACAGTGCGAACGCTATCAACCTCAACTTCAAACAGCTTTTCTACCGCTGCTTTAATTTGTGGTTTAGTTGCGTCTTTCGCTACTTTGAACACGACAGTGTTAGCAGTTTCTGCAGTCACAGTAGACTTTTCAGAAACGTGAGGAGCCAGAATTACAGTCAGCAAACGTTCTTCGCGCATCATGATAATACCTCCTCGATTTGCTTCACTGCGTCAGCAGTCATCAAAACTTTTTCAAAAGCAATCAAGCTAACAGGGTCAAGACCTTGAACGTCGCGAACGTCAACTTTGTGCAAGTTGCGTGCGGCTAAGAACAAGTTCTCGTCAACTTCTTTAGTCACGATAAGAACGTCGTTCAAATCCATTGACTTCAGTTGAGCTGCTAATGCTTTAGTTTTTGGTGATTCAACACCAAACTTCTCTACCACGATTAAACGATCTTGACGAACAAGTTCAGACAAGATGCTTTTCATAGCACCGCGGTACATTTTCTTGTTTACTTTTTGGTCGTGGCTGCGTGGTTTCGCTGCAAACGTAGTACCACCAGAGCGCCAAATTGGGCTACGGATAGTACCTGCGCGAGCACGGCCAGTACCCTTCTGACGCCATGGCTTTTTGCCACCGCCAGATACTTCAGAACGCGTCTTTTGTGCCTTGGTGCCCTGACGAGCGCCTGCAGCATAAGCAACGACTACCTGATGAATCAGAGCTTCGTTGAACTCACGTCCAAAGGTAGCTTCGGAAACTTCAAGAGCGCCTTTTGCGTCTTTTAATGTTAATTCCATCACCATTCTCCTCAGACGTTACGCCTTAGCCTTGACTGCTGGCTTGACGATTACATCGCCACCAATAGCACCAGGGACAGCACCGCGAATCAGCAACAAGCCACGCTCTGCGTCAACACGTACAACGTCAAGCGTTTGTACAGTTACTTGCTTGTTACCCATTTGACCTGCCATCTTCTTGCCTTTGAATACCCGACCAGGAGACTGGTTTTGACCGATAGAACCCGGCGCACGATGCGACAACGAGTTACCATGGGTAGCGTCCTGAGTACGGAAATTCCAGCGCTTAACAGCACCTTGGAAACCTTTACCTTTAGAGGTACCGGTAACGTCTACTTGTTTGGTGTCTGCAAAAATCTCAACAGTGATTTCAGAACCTACTGCAAAATCTTCACCTTCACCGTTCTCTAGGCGGAATTCCCAGAGACCGCGACCTGCTTCAACACCCGCTTTCGCGAAGTGACCAGCAAGTGGTTTAGTAACGCGGTTTGCTTTTTTAGTACCTGTAGTCACTTGAAGCGCGCGATAACCGTCAGTTTCCTCAGATTTAACCTGAGTCACACGGTTTGCTGTCACTTCGATCACAGTAACAGGTACAGAAGCGCCGTCTTCTTGGAAGACGCGAGTCATTCCTACTTTACGACCGACTAGACCAATAGCCATTGTTAAAACCTCTCGTGTGTAATCCTATTACTGCCCGCTTAGCCCAGGCTGATCTGTACATCAACACCCGCTGCAAGGTCTAAACGCATCAATGCGTCTACAGTCTTGTCAGTTGGGTCCATGATGTCGATCAAACGCTTGTGGGTACGGATCTCGTACTGGTCACGCGCATCTTTGTTCACGTGTGGAGAAATCAACACGGTGAAACGTTCTTTGCGTGTAGGTAGTGGGATTGGACCACGTACCTGAGCACCAGTGCGTTTTGCAGTCTCAACGATTTCTGCAGTCGACTGGTCAATCAGACGATGATCGAACGCTTTCAAGCGAATCCGAATTCTTTGATTAGCCATAAAAAATCAAAGCCTCAATTAAAGAGCATTTAAAAAAGAGCACAGAAAAAAACCGACACCCTGGCAGCATACCGGGCGTGGCATTTTCAACGAAAAATCCATTCAATCCCCTATCGGGACTGCTGTGGCAACCTAACACAGCTGTGAGAGCTCCAAGGAGTTCATCAACTGTGGCCGCGAATTATACACTTTTGTAGCGGAAAAGCAACGCTGTTATTGGTTATTCGTTATTGGTTATTCGTGGAAAAGAAAAATCTCCGCTCACGGAGTGAGACGGAGATTTCCGGATTTAACGCTTTTGGTTTTTCGCTTTTTCGAATGACGAGTAACGAATAACGAATAACTCTTTTAGTGGTTGGCGGCGTAGGTTTCTACTTCGCGCCATACACGCACTAAGTTTTTATACAGAATCTTCTCGATCTCTTCTTCGCTGTAACCACGATCAAGAAGACCTTGAACTAAATTCGGATATGTTGAAACGTCTTTTAAGCCAACCGGCAATGAATCACCTACACCATCATAATCCGAGCCAATACCGATGTAATCAATACCAACAAGATTCTTCACATGGTCAATATGGTTCAACACTTCTTCAAGTGTAGCGAACGGGAATGGGTTTTTGGCGCGAACTTCAGCGATGCGTTTTTCAGCTTCCTCGCTACCTTCGCCATATTGCTCATTAATCGCAGCAATTTGCTTACGAACGATATCGCCGTACCGGTTTGCCTGCTGAGTCACGAACGATGAACCGAAGTTGATCATGATAACGCCACCATTTTTGGCGAGGCCTTTGATCATCTCATCACTCATATTACGTTCAAAGCCTGGCGTATATTTACGTAGCGATGAATGTGATGCGATAACTGGAACTTCTGATAACTCGACGGCTTGCCAGAACGCTTCGTCCGACACGTGTGAAATATCAATCATCACACCAACGTTGTTCATTTCTTTAACTAGTTCTTTGCCAAATGGGCTTAAACCATTCCACTGACGGCGAATATCATATGACGAGTCTGAAATGTGGTTCGACTGACTGTGCGCTAAAGTGATGTAGCGGATGCCACGATTATAGAATTCGTGGAGATTTTTTAAGTCACCTTCAATCGGCGAGCCATTTTCCATCCCAAGGGCTATGGAAATAACACCGCGCTCTTGCTGCTGCATCACTTGATCGACACTGTACGCCATAGCAAATTTTTGCGGCGCACGCCAAGCCAACGCTTCCATACTATCAATAAGCTGATGCGCTAACTGGTAGCTAGCACCTGGTGTTTGTTCTAGCTGCGCTGGAATATAAATCGACATAAACGGAACGTTCAAGCCGCCCTGCTTTGCGCGAGGGTAATCAAAGTCACCACGTTCTGTTGCGCGAGTGACGTCTTCCCAGTCTTTATTCAGGCGATATGGCACATCAATGTGTGTATCAATAATTAAATTCTTTTGCGCAATTTCATGCGCTTTGTCACTAGCTGTATACTCTTGCGCTGTGGCAACAGTTGTTAGACTTAGGGCGCCAACCAAACCCAACATAAGTGGCTTATTCACGCAGCAACTTCCTCTTATTATAAGAATTAACGGTGAAAATCAGCCTACCATATGTTTATGTTGCATTCACTCGGATTTGTCGACGCTCATCGCAGTAGAAGCGATGACGACCGCACCAGCAACCACTGTACCCAATACTGGTGCTGCCATCATCACGACAAGTAAACTGGACTGCATCCACATGCTGTTATTCCTCGTTACCAGTAATTAATTCAACGGCAACTTCAGCAACGTTGGTCAACATGCGAGATGGATTTAATGCGAGTTTTACTTCAGCAAAATATTGCATCAACTCAAGTTGGTTTTCAGATTTAACTTGTTGACGCGTATTGCTTACTTCTTGCGAAATACTTTCTTTCAGAGACAATTCTAAATTACTGTCGGTTTGTTTTTCTTGTGCTTGAGCTGAACCGAATAAAAGAGCAGAAGCAACTACGATTGAAGTGATTGTGGTTTTCATGGGTAATCTCCTAGTTAGTGTTAATGGACTAATTATTTAGTCGCTAGGAGATAAGCAAAGGTTGTGCCAACTTTTAATTTAATTACGAGAATTTTATTTTATTGTTTGAATATCAACGAGTTACGACTAAAAACAAATTTAAGAATTAACGTACCTAGTTAATAAATGCTAGAGAAACCTAACTCGCTTCAGTTGTGAAATTAGCCAATTTTTCGGCAAAAAGCGCACGTGCCGATGTGACTTCATGGTATGCAGCCTCTAAAACAGGCCGAGCTGCACTTGCTTGTGGGCCTTGCTGACTGAGAACTTGTCGCCACTTTTTAGCACCTGGCCCGCCTTGAAACAGCCCAATCATGTGTCGCAATACGTGCCAAGGTCGGCCGCCTTGCTCAACATGTCGATCAGTGTAGGCAATCATTGTTTCGATAACCGACTCGACATCCACGTGGTGATGGTATCCTAATAAGCCATCAAACTCACTCAACAGATAGGGGTTTTGATAGGCTTCGCGGCCAATCATCACACCATCGACATGCTGAAGGTGTTCATTGATTTCGGCGACACTTTTTATACCGCCATTAATCGATATGTGCAGATGTGGGTAACGCTCTTTCATACGATACACACGATCGTAGCGAAGTGGTGGCACGTCACGGTTTTGCTTCGGGCTCAGCCCTTTTAACCAAGCATTGCGGGCATGGAGAGTAAAATGCTGACAACCGGCATCCATGACTGGCTCCATAAACGCTTGGAGATATTCGTCACTATCGTGTTCATCAATGCCGAGTCGAGTTTTGACGGAAACAATGGTATTTGGTGCGGCTTCGCGCATTGCTTTAACACACGCCGCAACGGTTTCCGGCTCAGCCATTAAACAAGCGCCGAAACTACCGTTTTGCACCCGATCTGACGGACAGCCAACATTAATGTTTACTTCTTGATAGCCACGCTCGGCAGCACGCACTGTGCATTCAGCCATGGCGGCAGGATCACTACCACCAAGCTGAAGAACCACAGGTTGCTCTTCAGGATTAAACTGCAAAAAGTCCATTTTCCCGTGAATAATCGCGCCCGTCGTCACCATTTCAGTGTAAAGCACTGACTTTTGCGTTAATAACCGATGGAAGTACCGACAATGCCGATCAGTCCAATCGAGCATCGGCGCAATAGCAATCAACTTGTCGGCTTCATAATAAGTCATTCTACTTCTTCACTGCTGGTTCAATTCGAGCGCGCGATTCTACCACTCTCTACTAGTGAGGGCTAGCCACAACAGGAGCACGGCGCGCCTGAGTCATCATTTCAAAAGAATGCGCGGCTTCAATCAATATACCTTCACTACGTGCGGTGCCGAAAAAGCTCAAGCCAACCGGCATGTGCTGAACGAATCCCATTGGTACGGTAATGTGAGGATAGCCAGCCACTGCTGCAGCACCACTTGCTGAACCAGTGAAATGATCACCATTAATAAGATCGATTTTCCAAGCTGGTGATGTCGTCGGCGCAATTAATAAATCTAACTGATGCGCTTTCAATATAGCATCAATTCCTTCTTCACCAGCTTTGCGTTTTGCATCAGCCTTTGCCTTTTTATAGGCCTCTTCGTCAGTTTGACGAGCAACAGACATTTCAAATAACTCTTGCCCAAACCACTTCATGGTGACACCGGCATTCTCCTTGTTTGCAGCAATAAGGTCTTCCAGTGAACTGAACTGAGGATGCGGACTCTGTTTAAAATACTCACGCATGCCATGGGCGAATTCATACAACAAAACGGTATATTCATCGCTCCCCCAATTACGTCCATTTGGGAACTTAAGGTCATCGACAATAATTGCACCAGCCGCTTTTAGCTCTTCAATCCGACGATTAAACACTTGGTCTAGTTCGGTGTTGTAACCTGCCAGCTCGCGCATCACGCCAATTCGCTTGCCTTTCAAGCCGTCGGTTTTCAAATGCTCAACATAATTGGTTGTGTCTTTATAGCTAGCGCCATCATTCTTATCGTGTCCTTGCATCGCCATCATCAGGTGCACCGCATCTGCGACGCTGCGCGCCATTGGGCCTGCCGTATCCTGACTCGCGGAGATTGGAATAATGCCATCGCGACTGAGTAAGCCAACTGTTGGTTTGATAGTTACAATCCCGTTAATTGCAGCGGGACAAACAAGGCTGCCGTCCGTTTCTGTACCAACTGCAACTGGAATAAAGTTTGCGCTGACGGCAGCAGCTGAACCCGAGCTCGAGCCACAAGCGGTGCGCGATTGATCATATGGGTTCTTAACCAAACCACCTAAGCTACTCCACCCTGAGGACGAGTTCGTAGAACGAAAGTTCGCCCATTCACTCAAGTTGGCTTTACCCAAAATAATAGCGCCCGCTTCGCGCAACTTGGCTACTATAAAGGCATCGTCAGGTGGCATATGATCACGTAATAAGTAGGAACCAGCGGTATTTGGTAGCCCGTCAGCGGTATCAATATTATCTTTCAGTAGCACTGGAATACCGTGCATCGAACTACGAACGTTCCCTGCTTCACGTTCAGCATCTAGCTGCTTGGCAAGCTGCAATAATTGCTCGCGCTCCTGAACTGACAAAACCGCTTGGAGTTCAGCACCATCGCGGTTGTGTCGAGCAATTCTATCTAAGTAACGCTCAACTAAAACAACACTGGTAACTTCACCACGGTTTAGTTGGTATTGCAGCTGTTCAATTGATGGGTCATCAGATGCCCATAGAGTCGTACTAAATAGTACGAAAAACGCCAACCAGCAAAATGCTTTTATTGTTTTCATTTGTTTTCCTTTCAAGTCACTGATAGATGGCGCTTTGCGCCTGATGAAACCGATGATAAACTGCTGCTCATGAACACACAAGAAACCCAGCGCCTCGTCAACAAGGCCGAAAAACTATGTGAACAACGTGGCGCCCGCTTAACGCCGGCTCGCCGCGAAGTTTTTGAGATCCTTGCTGAACAAGAGGGTGCTATTGGTGCTTATGACCTGCTTGATAAACTCAAAGCAGCGGTACCCAATGCCAAGCCCCCCACTATTTATCGCGCCTTAGACTTCCTACAAGAGCAGGGTTTCGTTCACAAAATTACTTCTTCAAATAGCTACGTACTCTGTAGCCATTTCGACCACCAGCATCCAGTACAAATGCTCATTTGTGAGCGTTGTGGATCAGTTCAAGAAATTCAGTCAGATGGCGTTTATGATGCATTGAAAAAGCAAGCTGAGGGACAAGGTTTCTTAGTTGCTTCGCAAACCATTGAAGCGCATGGGCTCTGCAAAGACTGCCGTTAATGAAACAAACGGGCCTAGTAATCAGGCCCGTCTGGCATATCAATTTTCGCTAAGTTATCAAATCGTGAGTAATGTCCTTGGAATTTCAGCTTCACGCTACCAATTGGACCATTACGCTGCTTACCAATAATCACTTCGGCTACGCCTTTTTCTTCACTTTCCGGATGATAAACTTCATCACGATAGATAAACATAATCACGTCGGCATCCTGCTCAATTGAGCCTGATTCACGTAAGTCAGAGTTAACTGGGCGTTTGTTGGTGCGTTGCTCCAATGACCGGTTCAGCTGCGACAGAGCTACAACGGGTACTTCCAATTCTTTCGCCAACGCTTTTAATGAGCGCGATATTTCAGCAATTTCGAGCGTTCGGTTCTCTGCCATACCTGGCACCGTCATTAACTGAAGATAATCGACCATGATCATCGAAAGTCCACCACTCTCACGATAGACACGTCGCGCACGCGAACGCACCTCGGTTGGCGTAAGGCCTGACGAATCGTCAATGTAGATATTATTTTTATCTTTGAGAATATTGATTGTCGAAGCAATTCGCGACCACTCATCTTCTTCAAGTCGGCCCGTACGAATTCGAGTTTGATCCACATGACTCAGAGATGCCAGCATACGCATCATGATCTGTTCCGACGGCATCTCTAAACTAAATACAAGAACCGGTTTTTCAGAGCGCATCGCAATGTTCTCCGCCAAGTTCATTGCAAACGTTGTTTTACCCATGGATGGTCGCGCTGCGACAATGATGAGATCTGACGGTTGCAAACCTGCAGTCATCTGATCGAGATCGTAAAAGCCGGTAGAAGCACCGGTAATACCATTATGATTTTTGCTACGGCTGAGCTCGTCAATTCTATCGATGGTTTTCTGCAGAATCGGCGAAATAGGCTGTGGACCTTCATTCTCGTTCGTGCGTTTTTCCGCAATTTGGAAGACCTTACTTTCAGCAAGATCGAGCAATTCGCTTGAAGTGCGGTTTTGGGTGTCAAAACCTGACTCTGCAATTTCATTGGCAACGGCAATCATCTCTCTTAATACCGCGCGCTCACGCACAATTTGCGCATAGGCTCTGATATTCGCTGCACTCGGCGTATTCTTGGCAATTTCACCTAAGTAAGCGAAGCCACCAACATCTTGCAATTCACCAGATGTTTCTAATACTTCCGATACGGTAACCAAATCAATCGGTTGGGTACGTTCTGCCAAGTGGTGCATGGCACGATAAATCAGGCGATGCCCGCGATGATAAAAGTCATCCGCAATCAATTCACCCGCGATGGTATCCCAGGCTTGGTTATCCAGCATCAAGCCGCCCAGCACCGATTGCTCTGCTTCAATAGAATGGGGAGGCGTTTTTATTGCATCTAGTTTGGCATCTTTTGCTTTGTGCTGTCCTTGCCGTGATTGCTTATCGCTGCGCTTGTCTGCCATGAATGTCCCAATGAACTATTTAGAATTGACCAAGCGAAACTATACAAAATGATGCCTCAGTAAGAAAGCGAATCAGCATAAATTTGCTGATTCGCTTTATCTCAGTTCAATAAATTACTTTTTAAGAACGATATCACCACTAACTGTACGGAAGTTCATTGAACCGCTGCGCTCACCAAGTTGCAAGCTCAGGCGTTGGCCAATACCAAAAGCTGACTCTTCCGCTTGCTGCTGCGTCAAATGATTATGGATAGCACCACCAGCACTGGTTTTGGCGTCAATGTCTGCGTCAATCGAACCTTTAAACATCATATTAACTTCACCACTGACGCTTTCCACATTAATACGGCCTTCGCGAGCCATCTCTAAGCTAGCATCCACATCGCCGCTAACGCTATTCACATGAAGTGAATCGATGCGCTGTAATGTCAACTCAATGTCACCAGAAACCGCCTCAACACGCACAACGCTAGCGTTCGTTTTTACTGCCACGTCACCACTAACGCTTGAATAACTCGCGCGTGAGCTATCACTGCCATGGTCTGTCACATCACCACTAACGCTTCTCAAAGCCAATTCCCCGGCAAGTTCCTTCGCATCGATATCACCGCTAACCGATTCCAATTGAATGTTACCAGTAAGTTTTGATGCCTTCACATCACCACTGACGGTGTTGGTGGTTACCGCAGCTTTAAAATTGGTAACTTTAAAATCAACAGATACGCCGCGTGCTTCAACTCGCGCTGTTTCCGGTAACGTAATCGTTAATTCGTTGCCATCATTATCGTTATAGTTACCGCGCTTCGGCATTTCGACCTTAATCGTCAGCGTATCGCCATTAAGTTCAAACACAAATTTCTCTGCGTGTTTGTCCAAGCGCCCAGTCACGTGTGCCACCTTATTCGAGGTGCCTCGAATATCTACATTGCCGCGCATTGTATCAATGACGACTCGTGCATTTGCTGGAATATCAAGCTTTTGATCGATACGCTCACCTTGAGCCTGAGCAGCAAACGATAGCGCTATCACAACGGCGCCAATCAACATGTTTAATACTTTCATGGTTATACTCCTATTACACCTGTTGATAGGTGCGTGGTTGTTGATACATTACTTTCAATAAATCGAGTTCTTGTTGGTGCAGCCACTGTAAAAACTGCCACAACTCACTATTATCCGGGTCAAGACGTAACTGCTCAGTCACTTTAACTGCAGCGCTTCGCAACTGCTCAAGTTCTGATTGCAGCTCTGAAAAAGTTGGTTGCAAGCCGGCATCTTCATAGTTCGCTAGAAGTACTTGGCGCTGCTGCTGATGCTGTTGCGTCACCATCGTTAACAACTCAAGTTGTTGTCCATTGACGGACGTACTAACCGGGTTCAACGACAAGCTCAAGGTAATCCCTGCTATCACAAATATGGAAGCTGCAGCACTTGAAAACCAAAGCCAGTAGTTGTTAGGTTGACGTTTTAAAGTGACCTGACTCCGACTGATATTCGCCTCAATTCCTCGCCACAGATCACGCGGTGGTGAGACATCACGATTCTCATCAATGGCTTTTTGAATAAGCGCATCAAGCTTTTGAGCTCGGTTATCATGCGTTGTCATAATTTAGCCACTCCTCTAATAATGTTCGTGCACGGTGCACCTGTGCTTTGCTGGTACCGACTGCAATACCTAATTCATCAGCAACGTCTTCATGACGCATACCTTCAATACAATGCAATACGAAAACCCAGCGCATTTGCAACGGCAGCCTTTTTATCAACGTATCAAGTTCGCCTAAATCAGCACTATCTTCTTGCACTAACTGCTGTTCATATTGGTTTTGATCATCACCAATCAATTGCAGTTTGTTAAGACGTTTCGTCTGCTTACGTAACTCGGTTATGGCCACACGCGTGGCTACTGTATGCAGCCAGGTACTGAACTTGCTCTCGCCGCGGAAACGCTCGAGGTTCTTCCACAGCTGAATAAATACCTCTTGCGTCACATCCTGTGCGGCGTCGTGATCGGCAGCTAAGCGCAACACTAAACCGTAAACTCTTCGGTGATGACGCTCGTAAATTTCCCGAAACGCTTGCAAATCACCTTTTCCGGCTCGCTTTACAAGAGCGGTGTCAGGATCATCAAACTGCACTGTTGTAAGAATCTGGGCTGTCACTGTTAGTCCTTGAAGTCAGTTATTACAGCGAGTTGTTATTGTTCGTATCTAGTATGTCGTAACGAACCACACCATGGTTTACACCAGCTGAAAAAATTCCAAAAAAAAAGCTGCCCGTGTGGACAGCTTTATTAAATTGATGACTGCGACTCAATTAGTCAGCAGCAACAACCTGCAACTTCACAGTTGCGAATACGTCTGAGTGCAAGTGCAACTCGATGTCGTATTCACCAACTTCACGCAAAGTACCGTTTGGTAATAATACTTCAGCTTTCACTACCTCAACGCCAGCAGCAGTTACTGCGTCCGCGATGTCGCGAGTACCGATTGAACCAAACAATTTACCCTCGTCACCAGCTTTAGAGCCGATTACAACAGGGTCAAGTGCATTGATTTTTTCTGCACGAGCTTGCGCTGCCGCTAACTCTTCAGCCAATTTAGCTTCAAGTTCAGCACGACGCTCTTCAAATACTTTAATGTTCGCTTCGGTAGCAGGAACTGCTTTACCTTGTGGGAACAAAAAGTTACGTGCATAGCCAGACTTAACTGAAACTTGGTCACCCAAGCTACCTAAGTTGGCGATTTTGTCTAATAGAATGATTTCCATTGTACGCTACCTCTGAGTTTCTGAGATCGTTCGCGATGCCGGCTTACTGATGTGAATCAGTGTAAGGCAGCAACGACAAGTAACGTGCACGTTTAATTGCACGCGCCAACTGACGCTGGTACTTCGCAGAAGTGCCAGTGATGCGGCTAGGAACGATTTTGCCACTCTCAGTGATATAGTTTTTCAGAGTAGCGATATCTTTATAATCAATTTCTTTAACGCCTTCAGCCTTAAAACGGCAGAATTTACGGCGACGGAAAAAACGAGCCATGATGGTCTCCTCAAATCTTCACAAGTTGCTGGGCGTGTAGTACTAATTTGCCAATACCGTTTATATCTTCTATTCGATTCAAAAAACCACTGACTTGTACTGCAGTTCCAACCTTTAATTCGTTTGCCCATTGCGGTGCTTTCTCGCCACTTAATACCACAGTAATTCTGACATAACTGCGACGTGGGAGACCGGCTTCAATTTGTTCAGAGATATGTTCTAAGACAAATCGTAAATGGCTAATGCCAGCCGGACTGTGCGTCAATTGAGGCGGTTTGATAATCTCGCCGCTCAGGCAATAGTTATTTTGCACAGACTCCACAATAGTAGACACAGTGAGTTACAGCTTATGCCGCTTCGCTGTCGTCTTGCTCTTCGTTACGGCTTTCGCTCTTACGCGGCTCGTCTTTCTTGCTCAATGGAGAAGCTTCAGTTACTGCTTCTTTCTTGCGCATGATCATGCTGCGTAATACCGCATCGTTGTAGCGGAAAGCTGTTTCCAACTCTTCAACAACTTCAGCAGTCGCTTCGATGTTCATCAACACATAGTGTGCTTTGTGCAACTTGTTGATTGGGTATGCCAACTGACGACGGCCCCAGTCTTCTAAACGATCAATGGTGCCGTTACCTGATTTGATGGTCTCGCTGTAACGCTCGATCATGCCAGGTACTTGCTCGCTCTGGTCTGGATGGACCATGAATACGATTTCATAATGACGCATTTCTGCTCCTTATGGTTCATAGCTACTGACTGGCTCAGTCACACCCTCAGCAGCAAGGAACGCTTTTTAAATGAATAAAATACTTCAGACTGATTTAAGCGGCGGGATTTTAGCCTATTAAGCCCACAATCACAAGCTTGATTGCGCTTTATGGCCGTTTTCAACAAGCTCAATTAATATTTTGACGTACTGTTCTGGCAAAGCACCAAAGGTTTCCATTTTCCCCTGTACTTTGAATCGCTGTACCGATGTGGCTGATCCGCTCTCGGCGGGCGCCATGAGCTGGCCATTAATCTGCAGCAATTCTCCGTGCGTAACACTAACGTTTAACTGCCAACCATAACTCGCTTGCTGCTCTAACAGCCGCCATTCGTGACGACTCTCAATTCGCTGCCGCACATCAAATAGAACGTCTTTGAGCTGTTGATTATTCGAATTTTCCGGAATTTGGTAGGTCACATACAAAAATGGTTTGTTCGAGCGTTGCCCAGGATCAAGGTTACCCACAGGTAGCCAGGCCAGTGCTAACATGACCACGATTAACCCCGCTAAAATGAGCGGTCGCCAGCTCCGTTTAAACGCCATGACGTTGTCGCACAGCCTCGTATAAACAAACCCCAGTCGCTACTGACACATTCAAACTACTCACGGTGCCCAACAAAGGAATTTTAATCAATTCATCACAGGTTTCGCGGGTTAATCGACGCATACCATCACCTTCAGCTCCCATCACAATGGCAACAGGACCTTTCAAATCAACAGCGTACAGTTCTTGCGTCGCTTCTCCTGCGGTACCAATTACCCAAACCTGTCTGTCTTGCAACTGTCGTAAGGTTCGCGCCAAGTTCGTCACTTGCACAAACGGCACAGTCTCAGCTGCACCACTTGCGACTTTTCGCACAACTGGTGTAATCGAAGCGGATTTGTCTTTCGGAACAATCACAGCGGTCACGCCAGAAGCGTCTGCGGTACGCAAGCATGCGCCGAGGTTATGCGGGTCCGTCACGCCATCTAGCACCAAGAAAAGGGCTTTACCGCCAGCTTTCTCACACAAACTATCCAAATCATTTTCGGTCATTTGTGGTGCTTCTAATGCCGTAATTGCGATGCCTTGGTGATTGCCACCTTCAGATTTCTTATCGAGCGTCGCTTTCGGTACAAATTGAACCCGCAACCCTAATCGCTGAGCTTGACTGACTAAAAGCTGCAGCGGTTTATCCTGACGCTCGCGGGTTGCAAACACTTCAACCAAACGCTCCGGATGTTGCTCTAACAAAGCGCGCACCGAATGCATACCAAATATAGTGACTTTCTTACTCATGATAATTATTAACTCACTTTCTTACTTTTTTGTTTTTCGGCTTTTTGCCTTTGCGCGCAGCTTCCGTCGCTTTTCGCTTCGATTTAATTCGCGCTTTGGTCGCTTGTTTTTTGTGCTTCTTACTATTGGCAGGCGGCTTATTGCGCTCTCCACGGGTGCTCGGGCGATGCCCTTCTGGCATACGATTTTTACCCATTGGGCTTTCCGCCGCCAACAAATCTAAATCGATTTTACGTTCGTCCAAATCGACCGATTTCACACGGATGCGGACTTTATCACCTAATCGATAGACAATTCGACTATTTTCACCAATCAGCATCTGCTTTTCGCCATCAAACTGATAATAGTCGTTGGAAAGATTACTAATGTGCACCAAACCATCAATTTGCATGTCATCAATGCGTACAAATAGCCCAAAATTAGTCACTGCGGCAATCACGCCACCAAACTCTGAACCAATGTGATCTTGCATATATTCACACTTGAGCCATTCATCGACTTGACGCGTTGCATCATCGGCTCGACGTTCTGTCATTGAACAGTGCGCACCAAGTTCATCAAGTTGTTCATCTGGATACATCCATGCGCCTTCGAGCGCTGGCGTTGGCCCTTGTTGCTTCTTCAACAAGGCTTTAATTGCGCGATGTAAAATCAAATCAGGATAACGACGAATCGGCGAGGTGAAATGCGCATACTCGTCTAGCGCTAAACCAAAATGCCCAGCATTGTCTGGACTATAAACAGCTTGCTGCATTGAGCGCAGTAACATCGTTTGAATAAGCTCGGCATCGGGACGCTCTGCAACTTGTTGCAGCACTTCGGTATAGTCGCGCGGGCTAGGGTCATCTGACCCTTTCATGATAATTCCTAGTTCAGCTAAAAAGCTCCGAAATGCACTTAATCGCTCAGTTGATGGTGGCTCATGTACTCGAAACAGCGCACCGGCCTCTTCATGGCCTTCAATCAGTCGAGCAGTGGCAACGTTCGCCATGATCATACATTCTTCGATAATTGTATGAGCAACATTTCGACGCACGGGCTCTATCGACTCTATTTTCCGTTGGGCATTGAAAATAAAACGCGTTTCTAATGTTTCAAATTCTATCGCTGCTCGTTGTTGACGCGCTTTTTTAAGTACCTTAAACAAGCCGTGCAAATGCTCAATATTACTCATTACGTGGTCATACTCAGCACGCAGCTTCGGATCACCCTCCAAAATGGATGCAACCTTGGTATACGTGAGTCGAGCATGTGATTTCATTACAGCCGGATAAAACTTGGATTTTTGTAGCTTACCACGCCCGTTGATCTCCATCTCGGCCACCATACATAACCGATCAACATCAGGGTTCAATGAACACAAGCCATTGGAGAGTTTTTCTGGCAGCATCGGCACCACAAAGTTCGGGAAATAAACCGAGTTGCCGCGCTCTAAAGCGTCTTTATCTAACGCAGTGTTCGGTCGCACGTAATAGCTGACATCCGCAATAGCCACCCATAAGCGCCAGCCGTCACCAACAGGTTCAGCGCAGACTGCATCATCAAAATCACGAGAATCATCACCGTCTATCGTAATTAACGGCAATTCCCGTAAATCGACTCGTCCTTCATAAGCTTCCGGCGGAACCGTCTCGCCAAAGCGAGCTAGCTCTTGTTCAACGCCAGTTGACCAAGAATTGGGAATATCATGTTCACGAATGGCAATTTCAATTTCCATACCCGGCGCCATATGCTCACCGAGTACTTTCGTGATAGTACCCAGCGGGCTGCTGCGGCGCGTAGGTCGTTGGGTAATTTCCACAACCACAATTTGACCATGTCGAGCCCCAGCATTTTGTCCTTCGGGAATCAGAATATCTTGACTAACACGGCTATCATCTGGCACGACCATGCCAATGTTATGTTCGACAAAGTAGCGCCCAACAATGTCACCCTGACGTGGTTCGATAACTCGCACTACGCGGCCTTCTACTCGACCTTTGCTGTCCGTGCCTTGCTGCTGCACTAGCACTTTATCGCCGTGCAAAACGTTGTACATTTGATGATGAGGAATGAACAAATCAGCCCCACCCTCATCAGGACGACAAAACGCAAAGCCGTCACGGTGGCCAATAATTCGTCCTTTAATTAAATTCATTCGATCAGGCAAACCATAAGCATTCGCTTTGGTATAAATCAACTGACCATCTCTCTCCATTGCGCGCAACCGACGTTTCAAACCAACGTGTTGACGTTCGTCACTGAGCTGAAATTGTTCGACAAGCTCTTCAAAGCGCATGGGTTTGAGGCGAGCTTTTACGGCTTCTAGCAGTTGCTCACGCGAGGGAATTTCTACTTCGTATTCGGGGGTATCGTTTTCTTTAAGTGTCATAGTTTCTCAAATTGGCAATGCGTTTTTGCATTGAAAGAATAACCTAAGCATAACAGGTTATTCGTTATTCGTTATTCGTTATTCGTTATTCGTTATTCGTTATTC
Organism: Pseudidiomarina andamanensis; assembly: GCF_009734345.1. Classification (GTDB taxonomy): domain Bacteria; phylum Pseudomonadota; class Gammaproteobacteria; order Enterobacterales; family Alteromonadaceae; genus Pseudidiomarina; species Pseudidiomarina andamanensis. Next base: position 1,083,041 of record NZ_CP032551.1, read on the forward strand.
GTTATTCGTTATTCGTTATTCGTTATTCGTTAAAGATAAGACCAAAGCCGAAGAACGCAAGTTCCTTGTAGCAAAAGAAATTCCGAAATTGAATGTGTTTGGGTTTATCGAATAGCGAAGCGGACGAACAGCAAAGCGCACGAATAACGAAACACGTTTTTGCTTTTGTCTTTGCGAATAACCAGTAACGAATAACGTCTTTAAGAAGTGGTGCCTAGGGTCGGACTCGAACCGACACGGGTTTTATCCCGGCGGATTTTGAATCCGCTGCGTCTACCAATTTCGCCACCCAGGCACTGGGGACTTTTGCGCTAGCTTGGCTAGCTGCAGTATGGTGCGCATTATACTGAACCATTGCAGTCAATCAAGACATTTTAATGAACATTTGTCTGTTCGATTATTTCATAACCACATTCATTTAAAAATTAGTGTTCACGAGTGAGTTTTGGTTAAGATAGCTCCCATTAGACGACTTGAGAGACCGACAAATAGCCATGACCGAAAAATCTGAAGATTTCAACCAAGCGCCGCCTCGAACGACTGCGCAAATTCATTCGAGCTTCCCAAGTGCTGGATTCCTCCGACGCCTAGCTGCCATGGTTTATGACTTATTAGTAGCAGTCGCAATTTTGATGTTGGCATCAGGTATTGCGATGTTATTGCCAGCTATTTTGAACAGAGTCGGCACGATTGAGCTAACCGAATCGTTTACCGCCGCCGACTGGCTAAATCAAACGCCGCTGTACGGGATTTATCTATTAACCGTTTTGGGTTTATTTTTCGGCTGGTTCTGGTGGCGTAGCGGGCAAACTATTGGCATGCGCGCTTGGCGGTTGAAGGTTCAACAACGTAATGGACAACGATTAACCAAGAAGCAAGCGGCTATCCGTGTTTTGACTTGCGCTTTGGGGCTTGGGAACTTATGGGTGTTAGTCGATTTTAAAAACCGCCGAGCCTGGCACGATTACGCCGCCGGCACTGAGCTAGTCACCTTATCAAAAGAAGCTAACCAGCTGTATTATTGGAAAGAGTTATAAGAGTAATCTGTTGCTACGAATGAAACCCAGAAAGCCGCGCTTAACTGCCGCGGCGTCCCATCATCCACAGAGCCCATGTTGCGAACAACAAACTTGGTAACAGTGCGCCTAATACAGGCGGAAGTTGATAAACCTGTGCCATTGGGCCAAATATTTCGTTGCTAACGTGAAAGCCAAACCCTGTGATGACGCCAAGTAAAACTCGAGCCCCCATCGTCGTGGAGCGCAACGGCCCAAAAATAAATGACAGGGCCACAAGCAACATCACAGCCACCGTTATCGGCGCTAATAGTTTTCGCCAAAGCGCTAATTCATAACGATCGGCAGCTTGTCGATTGGTCTCTAAATAGTCTAAGTAGTCTAATAACCCTCGAATAGAGAGCGACTCTGGCTTCACCGTAACCACGCCAAGTTTGTCTGGTGTGAGTGACGATTGCCACATGAATGCTTCTTGCTCTGACTGTATAATTCGCTCAAGCGTATACTGAGTTTTTGTGACATCAAAAAGACGCCATTGGTCCGCACTATAAATCGCTGACTGCCCTTGGGTAATTGACTCCAGTTCGCTGTTTTGATCGAAGTTATAAATGGTGACGTCACGAAGTCTTCCTGTATTCTCAACTTCACCTATGTTGACAAAGCTAAGCCCATCTCGCGCCCAAATACCCTGCTGGGCGGAAATTAGGCTACCGCCAGAAATGGCACGAGCGCGAAGTTCGCGACCATGTGATTCCAGCTCAGGTGCAATCCACTCCCCCATTGCCATCACGGCTAGCATCATAACTACAGCTGCCTTCATAACAGAACCGACAATATTCAAGCGCGAGCGTCCAGCAGCGAGCATCACGACCAATTCAGAGTTGCTGGCCAGCATGCCCATGCCAATAAGCCCACCTAAAAGCGCTGCCATCGGAAAAAATACTTCGATATCGCGGGGCAAACTGTAAAGTACAAACAAACCGGCGTCAGCTACTGAATATGTGCCTTTACCCACCGATTTTAATTGCTCCACGAACCTTATTAGGCTCGATAATCCGCTAAGCACCGCTAAGCTGAGTAACGATGTGACAAGAACCGAGCGCGCAATATATCGATCAAGAATAGAAAACATTATCGTGACCTCTTCAGCTTAGCCATTGCTTTTAGCCCCCAAGGCCGCCCTTTACCAATCAACACGAATCCACATACGAGCAACAATATATGTATCCACCACAAACCGATGGCTGGCGGAATAACGCCATCAGCAAGCGCTGAGCGCGCTGCCATCAACGTTAAAAAATAGCCCAGATATATCAATAAAGCGGGAGCCATTCGGGCAAATTTACCTTGCCGCGGATTCACCCGACTCAACGGAACGGCAATTAACGTCAATAATGGCATCGCCAACGGAATTGCAATTCGCCATTGCAGTTCAGCCTGAGCCTCTGCATCTCGCTCTTGCATCAATTCTAAGGTGCTATAGGCTTCTAATTTACGAATATATTCTGAGCCTTCCTGCTCCTTAATTTGCAGTTGATAGGCGTCAAACTGCATGATTTGAAATTCGCCTTCAATAAAGCTTTGTGCATACCGCATGCCGTTATTTAGCACCAAAGTCTGTGCCCCAGTTTCCGCGGCTATAACACTGCCGCGGTCAGCCATGACGACACTTCCACCGATGACTTGGTCATTCTCGTCACGCAATGATTGCGCCACAAATACTTCATCAAGATCGCCGTTTTCATTCAGCCCTTGCACATAAATGACTGCTTTTTGGTTACTTGCTTGTTGAAAACGACCCGGCATGATGACACTCAGCCCGCTCTCGCTTCGGGCCTTTTCTTCCACTACACGCTCTTGTTCTAACGACCACGGCACAAGATATAGGGTCAGTGCTGCCGTGATAATAGCTAGAACAACCGATAATGCGAGTGTTACACGTGTGACATACCACTCACTGACACCACAAGCATGCAAAACCGTCATTTCGTTGTCGGCATAGATACGCCCGTGAGCTAACAAAATACCGAGAAACAGGCTTAGAGGAAGGATTAATGCAGCCAGCGCCGGAAGATTTAACCCAAGTAGTTGAATAACAATGTTGCTTGGAATTTCACCCGCTGATGCGTCAGCCAATACGCGAACAAACTTCTGACTCACAAATATCGTCATCAACACCACCAATACGGCGATTTGAGACTTGAATGTTTCACGTATTAAATAGCGAAATATGCGCACTGAAACCCACTCTTAACATTGCTTTTTACTGGAAATGCTGCGAATTTTAAGTAAACTTGTCATTTTCACAAGAATTATTCTACGACAGCGATCTACTGTCAACCGCAGCAAACGGGAGCACATATGGAGTTCAGCGTAAAAAGCGGCAGTCCTGAGAAACAACGTTCTGCCTGTGTCGTGGTCGGTGTATACGAACCACGTCGCCTATCCGGTGTAGCAGAGCAGCTTGACAAAGTCAGCGGTGGTTACCTGAGTAACTTATTGCGCCGCGGCGATCTCGAAGGCAAATCAGGCCAAATGCTACTGTTACACAACGTTCCTAATATTTTTAGCGAGCGCGTATTGCTCGTTGGTTGTGGTAAGGAACGCGAGCTCGATGAACGTCAGTATAAACAAATTATAGAAAAAACCATCCATACTTTGAACGAAACGGGTTCAATGGAGGCAGTTTGTTTTCTGAGCGAGCTCCACGTAAAAGGTCGTGATACTTATTGGAAAGTTCGCCAAGCCGTTGAAGCAGCACAAAGTGGTTTGTATACGTTCAATCAGTTGAAAACCCGCAAAGAAGAGCCTCGCCGCCCTCTGCGTAAGTTAGTTTTCAATGTTCCTACACGTCGCGAGCTTCCACTCAGCGAAAAAGCCATTGCGCATGGTTTAGCAGTTGCTAAAGGAATGTCTATTTGTCGTGACGTGGCCAATATGCCACCAAACATTTGCACTCCGCGTTATTTGGCAGAGCGCTGCGAAGAACTCGCTGGTAACTACGATAACTTATCGTTTAATGCGGTTACCGAACAAGAAATGACTGAGCTCGGTATGAATGCCTACCTTGCTGTAGGTCGCGGTTCTGAGAATGAATCGGTCTTAAGTCTATTGCATTATCAAGGTGCGGCAAAAGAGCAGGCGCCAATTGTGCTTGTGGGTAAAGGGTTAACCTTTGATGCTGGCGGTATTTCCATTAAGCCCGCGGCCAACATGGACGAAATGAAATACGATATGGGTGGTGCAGCGGCAGTTTTAGGTGCCATGCAAGCCATTGCGGAGCTACAGCTACCAATCAATGTAATTGCTGCCATTGCAGGCTGTGAAAACATGCCTGATGGTCGTGCTTATCGTCCAGGTGATGTGCTGACGACCATGAGCGGTCAAACGGTTGAAGTGTTAAACACCGACGCTGAAGGTCGCCTCGTGTTATGTGATACGCTGACTTACGTTGAGCGTTTTGAACCAGAGGCTGTTGTTGATATCGCTACCTTGACCGGTGCCTGTATTGTTGCGCTTGGGCATCATGCAAGCGGCTTAATGAGTAGTCATAATCCGCTTGCTCACGAGCTGTTATCCGCATCGGAACAAAGTGGCGACCGTGCCTGGCGTTTACCATTATGGGACGAATATCAAGAAGCTCTCGATAGCCCGTTTGCTGATATGGCGAACCTCGGTGGACGCGATGCTGGTACCATTACCGCAGCGTGCTTCCTATCTCGTTTCACCAAAAAATATCATTGGGCTCATCTCGACATCGCTGGTACAGCATGGCGCAGTGGCGCCAAAAAAGGCGCGACCGGCCGACCTGTCGCTCTGTTGACACAATTCATCATTAACCGCACCGCCTCTGGCGAGCAGGATTAAGCTGAGCACATTATGGCGCAGGGCATATTCTACGTACTCGATGGACTCAACGAAGAACAACAACAGCAGTTCTTCTGTGAGCGTATAGCACAAGCATGGCGTGAGTTTCGCAGTGTGCGCGTGTGGTGCCCTGACCAAGCGACTGCTGAGCAGTTAGATGAAGCATTATGGCAATCGCCTGCTGATGCCTTTGTGCCGCATAACCTAGTCGGCGAGGGTCCTGCGCAAGGTGCGCCAGTTGAGTTATGCTGGCCTCAGGCTAACGTTCCAAAACGGCGCACTGCTGCAGTCGTTAATTTGATGGCTGACATACCAAATTGGCAAGGCGCACGGCTTATTTTAGAACGTGTTCCTTCCGCAGAAAATGAACGTCAAGCGGCACGAGAAAGATACAAGACTTATCGTCATCAAGGTGTTGAATTACAAACCGTAAAAGCATCTGAGCAGATAAATTCATCAACCAAATAGAACGAAGTGAAGGTTTCTATGGATAAAACGTATTCCCCGCAAGCCATTGAGCAAGCGCTCTATAAAAATTGGGAAGAGCAAGGTTACTTCAAACCATCAGGTCACGGCGATTCATATTGCATTATGATTCCGCCGCCCAATGTCACTGGTAGCTTGCATATGGGACATGCGTTTCAGCACACCATTATGGATACGCTGACGCGATATAAGCGAATGGACGGCTACAATGCACTTTGGCAAGTGGGCAGCGACCATGCAGGCATTGCAACCCAGATGGTTGTTGAACGTCAGCTTGCGGCCCAAGGTGTTACCCGCCAAGAGCTTGGACGCGATGCCTTCATTGAAAAAATTTGGGATTGGAAAGCGCAATCTGGTGGTACCATCACCTCACAAATGCGCCGCCTCGGTGACTCAGTTGACTGGGATCGCGAACGCTTCACCATGGACGATGGTTTATCTAACGCCGTTAAAGAAGTGTTCGTTCGTTTACACGAAGAAAATCTAATTTACCGCGGCAAACGTCTGGTGAATTGGGATCCGAAACTACAAACAGCGATTTCGGATCTCGAAGTCGAGAATAAAGAGCAACAAGGCCACATTTGGCATTTGCGCTACCCTCTCGCTGACGGTGCGACAACCGCAGACGGAAAGAACTACTTAGTCGTCGCTACAACACGCCCTGAAACTATGTTAGGCGACGTTTGTGTAGCAGTGCACCCAGATGATGAACGCTATCAAAACCTCATCGGTAAACACGTGCAATTGCCAATTGTTGGACGCAAAATTCCAATTATTGCAGATAGTTACGTAGATCAAGAGTTCGGTACCGGTTGCGTGAAAATTACTCCAGCACATGACTTCAACGACTATGACATTGGTAAACGTAACAACTTGCCAATGATTGCTGTGTTAGACAACCATGCGCATATTCGAGAACAAGCTGGGTTGTATACCCCAACCGGCGAAGAGCTACCGGAAATCGATGGGTTCGACGGCACACTCCCTGCTGATTACCAAGGCCTCGAGCGCTTCGAAGCGCGCAAGAAAATTGTTGCCGATTTTGATGCGCAAGGCTTGCTCGATAAAACGGAGCAACATACGAATAAGATTCCATACGGCGACCGTGGTGGTGTGCCAATTGAGCCTCATCTCACCGATCAATGGTACGTGCGTGTCGCACCATTAGCTGAAGTCGCGACTAAAGCGGTTGAAGATGGCGAGATTCAATTCGTACCTAAGCAGTATGAGAATATGTATTTCTCTTGGATGCGCGACATTCAAGATTGGTGTATTTCGCGCCAGCTTTGGTGGGGACACCGCATTCCAGCTTGGTATGACGAACAAGGTAATGTCTATGTCGGCCGTGATGAAGATGAAGTTCGAGCAAAACATAATTTAGGCGACACCACGCTTCGTCAAGACGACGATGTACTCGACACTTGGTTCTCATCGGCATTGTGGACATTCTCAACGCTAGGCTGGCCAGAGAATACGGATGATTTGAAGACCTTCCATCCAACCGACGTGTTGGTGACTGGCTTTGATATCATTTTCTTCTGGGTTGCTCGCATGATTATGATGACCATGCACTTCCTAAAAGATGAAAATAGCAAACCGCAGGTGCCATTTAAAACGGTATACGTCACCGGCCTTATTCGAGATGAAGAAGGTCAAAAAATGTCGAAGTCAAAAGGTAACGTACTTGACCCGCTCGACATGATTGATGGTATCGAATTGGATTCGTTGGTTCAAAAGCGTACTGCGAATATGATGCAGCCGCAGCTTGAAGCAAAAATTAAGAAACGTACTGAAAAGCAGTTTCCAGAGGGAATTTCGGCACACGGTACTGATGCACTGCGCTTCACTTTAGCCGCATTAGCTTCAACTGGTCGTGATATCAACTGGGATATGAAGCGTCTGGAAGGCTACCGTAACTTCTGTAACAAACTTTGGAATGCTAGCCGTTACGTGTTGATGAATACTGAAGACCAAGACTGTGGTACCAATGGCGGCGCCATGGAACTATCACTTGCTGACCAGTGGATTATTGAGCAGTTTAACGACACCGTGGAACAGTTCCGCAGTGCACTTGATAATTACCGATTTGACCAAGCTGCAGGTATTGCTTATGAGTTCACTTGGAACCAGTTCTGTGATTGGTATTTGGAGTTAACTAAGCCAATTCTATTCAACGGTACTGCTGAGCAGCTACGAGGAACCCGTCACACGTTAATTACCGTGCTAGAGCAGTTGTTACGCTTACTTCATCCGTTATTACCGTTCATCACAGAAGCGATTTGGCAGCGCGTTGCGCCACTTGCTGGCGTTAGCGGCGATACCATCATGCTACAGCCATATCCGCAAGTTCAGAGCCAGCAGTTCGCGACCGCACGTGATGATATGGAATGGTTGAAACAGGTGATTGTTGCCGTGCGAAACATTCGTGGTGAAATGAATTTATCACCAAGCAAGCCATTGCCGGTATTATTTAAGAATGCTGATGATGTGGCTCGTAAGCGTCTTGAGCAAAACACTAACTTCTTAAGTGCGTTAGCAAAACTTGAGTCTGTTACTTTCTTGGGTGCTAACGACGAAGCGCCAGCGAGTGCGACTGCTTTGGTTGGTCGTATGGAAATTCATATTCCAATGGCAGGCTTGATTGACACCGCAGCAGAGCTAGCTCGTCTTGATAAAGCGATTGAGAAAGCTCAGAAAGAGTTTGATTTGTTTACGCGTAAGCTAAGCAATGAAAATTTTGTTAGCAAAGCGCCAGCTGATGTGATTGAGAAAGAACGCGCCAAGCAAGCTGAAGCCGAGGAAACACTCCAACAGCTTAAACAACAGCGCGCTAAGATAGCCGCACTTTAAGCTAGTAATTTAAGCTGCACTCACATTTGAAACGAATGTGAGTGCGGCTATTCTTCTTCGTCATCTTCACCGAAATACGTGCCCCAACCGTCGTAATCAACACCGGCGATGTCTGCGATTTTAGTTACTTCTTTGGTTTGCGCCTGTAAAACTTCTGCTTCAAGTTTTACCTCACTCACGGCAACAAATGCAAATAATCGAGAACCATCGTCCAACTCAAATTCATCGGCATCATCAACATGGTAGCCGACCTTGACGAGCTCTACGGCTGCTTTTTCAAGTTTGGTGAAATCCGCACTGACCAAGTGATGCTCAATCTGGAATTTTTCCTGTGGATCAGCGCCATCCGCAATAAGGGCTGCGACTGTCTCATCGCTTTGCTTCAATAACTCAGAAAGATCGTTAGCCATGCGTTGTTTTTCCTTGCGCTAATTCGTGATCAAGTTCACTAATTTTAGACTGCATCAGTTCGTGACAATGAGCTGCTAATGCGCGAATTGAATCCGTGCTGTAGCTCGCCGTTTTAACTGGCTTAAGCATTTCAATTATCACTGTACCATTGTTCCAACGATTCAGTTTAATTCGACCATGTAAATTAGATACACAGATTGGAACGATATCGACTCCCGCTTGCACTGCTGTACGAAAAGCGCCGGTTTTAAATGGTAATAAGCCACGACCGTAGCTGCGCGTGCCTTCTGGAAATAAGAGAATAGAAAGCTGACGTTTGCGAATTGCTTCTGCCGCTTGTTCAATGGTACCGTGCGCGCGACCTTTGTTGTTACGATCAATCAGAATGTTTCCAGCAAGCCAATAAAGCTGGCCGAAAAACGGTATCCACTTCAAACTCTTTTTACCAATACTTACAGTGCTTTGCGGCATTGAGCGCGCTAGAGTGAAAATATCGTAGCTATTTTGATGATTGGCAATATAAACAAAAGGACCCGCGTCGGTAAGTTCGTCGGGAACTCGGATATCAAGTTTTACCCCTAACAAACGATGCATGCGACCATACCAGTGCGCGGCAAGGGTCGTATTATTTCGATGAAATGGACGTATCAGACAAATGAGCAATAACAACGTACTGCCAACAACAATGAAAACGCCTAACAGCACTATACGTAAAACAGCGAGCATGTAGTCTCCTTAATCACTAATGCGCGCTAGTATAACCTGTTAGGCGTCGAAAAACGTCCGATCAGTCTTGATTTTCGACAGTAATTGCATCAACGCGCTGCAATCCTCGTGGTAATTTGTTACCACGACGACCGCGCTCACCGCGATAGTGCTCTAAATCAGACGGTTTCAAAGTCAATTTTCGTTTTCCAGCCAGCAAGGTAATTGCTGAATCCGCCGGCACTACTGCCGCGGCCACCACATATTCCTCACGTGATTGTGCGCGCAGAGCAGGAATACTCAGCATCTTATTACCCTTACCTTTTGTAAGTTCTGGTAAATCACGAACTGGGAACAATAACATTCGACCTTCATTTGAAACGACGGCAAGAAGGTCGTTTTCAACATCGGTGACGATGCTAGGCGGAAGTATTTTGGCACCAGTTGGCAGATTCAAAATTGCCTTACCGTTCTTATTGCGGCTGACTAAATCGCCGAACTTACAAATAAAGCCATAGCCAGCATCGGATGCTAACAAATACCGTTGTTCATCTTTTGCCATGAGTACTTGGTCAACGGTTTCGCCGGCAACCATACTAAAGCGCCCAGTTAGCGGCTCGCCCTGTGTCCGTGCTGAAGGTAACGCATGCGCTTCACACGAGTAACTGCGACCTGAGCTATCAAGGAATACCACTTGTTGATTGCTCTTACCGATTGCTTGCGCTAAGAAGTTATCTCCCGACTTATAGGCTAAGTTTGCGCCATCAACATCATGTCCTTTAGCTGCACGCACCCAACCTTTCTTCGAAAGCACTACCGTAACTGGCTCGGCTGGGGTTAGGTCACGTTCGCTTAGCGCTTTTGCTTCTTGGCGCTCAACCAATGGTGAACGACGGTCATCACCATACTTTTCAGCATCAGCAAGAATCTCTTTACGTATAAGGGTCTTCATGCGGCGATCGGAACCAAGCAGAAGCTCAAGTTGCTGACGCTCTTTCTCTAACTCGTCTTGCTCACCTTTTAGCTTAAACTCTTCAAGTTTGGCTAAATGGCGTAATTTCAATTCTAAAATAGCTTCTGCTTGGGTATCGGTTAAGCCAAAACGCGACATCAATACTGGCTTCGGCTCATCCTCATGACGAATGATGGCAATCACCTCGTCAATATTCAGATAAGCAATAAGCAAACCTTCCAAAATGTGCAAACGCGCTAAAATTTTATCTAGACGATACTGAACACGGCGCGTCACGGTGTCTTGGCGGAATACCAACCACTCTTTGAGCACATTGAGAATTGGCTTCACTTGCGGACGACCGTCGAGACCCAACATGTTCAAATTCACACGATAGTTTTTCTCGAGGTCTGTTGTAGCAAATAAATGTTGCATCATTTGCTCAACATCAATTCGATTTGAGCGTGGCACAATCACCAAGCGAGTTGGATTTTCATGGTCCGATTCATCGCGTAAATCAGTCACCATAGGCAATTTCTTGGCCTGCATCTGCCCCGCAATTTGCTCAAGTACCTTCGCACCTGACGCTTGATGTGGCAACGCTGTAATGACAACCTCGCCATCTTCCATGTGGTATTTTGCTCGCATCCGAATCGTGCCACGGCCCGATTCGTATATCTTAACAATCTCGTTATGTGGTGTTATAACCTCAGCGTCCGTTGGATAGTCAGGTCCGCGCAGGTGTTCCATAATTTCACTCAAATCAGCGCTAGGCTTTTCGAGCAACAACGCACAAGCGTGAGCAACTTCACGAACATTATGAGGCGGTATGTCGGTAGCCATACCAACTGCGATACCCGTAACACCATTTAATAGAATATGAGGTAAACGCGCCGGTAGCATGCGTGGCTCTTTCATGGTGCCATCGAAGTTCGGTGTCCAATCGACGGTTCCTTGTCCCAACTCGCTTAATAAAACTTCACTAAAACGAGATAAACGAGCTTCGGTATAACGCATCGCTGCAAACGACTTCGGGTCATCTGGCGAACCCCAGTTCCCCTGCCCATCGACTAACGGATAGCGATACGAAAATGGCTGTGCCATCAACACCATCGCTTCATAACAAGCGCTGTCGCCATGCGGGTGGAACTTACCTAATACGTCACCAACGGTACGTGCTGACTTCTTGTATTTTGCCAGCGCCGATAATCCCAGTTCAGACATTGCATAAATAATGCGTCGCTGAACTGGTTTTAAGCCATCGCCAATGTGCGGCAGAGCACGATCCATGATCACATACATGGAGTAATTGAGGTACGCGTCTTCAGTAAACTTGCGTAACGGGAGTTGCTCTAAAGCATCCATAGACATGTGAATAATTCTCCTTAAAGCTCGGCCAAGTCGACTAAGTTACCTTTACTTTCCAACCAGTCGCGACGGTCACCCGAACGTTTTTTGGCAAGTAGCATATCCATTAACTCTTCGGTCGCTTCAGGTTCATCAACGGTGAGTTGTACCAAGCGTCGAGTATTCGGATCCATGGTGGTTTCACGCAGTTGCAGCGGATTCATTTCACCCAAACCTTTAAAGCGCTGGACATTCACCTTGCCCTTCTTCTTCTCGGCTTCAATGCGGTCTAAAATGCCCTGCTTTTCCGCTTCATCGAGTGCGTAGAATACCTCTTTACCCACGTCCACCCGATACAACGGCGGCATAGCGACATACACATGACCATGATCAACGAGAGCGCGGAAGTGTTTCACGAACAATGCACATAACAACGTGGCAATGTGCAAACCATCCGAATCCGCATCGGCGAGTATACATACCTTGCCGTAACGGAGCTGTTCAAGGTCTTCCGAATTAGGGTCGACCCCTAGCGCCACAGAAATATCGTGAATTTCTTGTGAGCCGAGTATTTGATCGGATTCGACTTCCCAGGTATTTAGAATTTTTCCGCGTAATGGCATAACGGCTTGAAAGTCACGGTCGCGCGCTTGCTTTGCCGAGCCACCAGCCGAGTCACCTTCTACTAAGAATAGTTCACCACGCGCTGGATCTTGTGTCGCACAATCAGTCAATTTACCGGGCAATGCTGGACCTTGAGTAACTTTCTTTCGTACCACTTTTTTGCTGGCACGCATGCGGCGCTGAGCGTTGTTAATGCATAATTCAGCAAGCTGTTCTGCCTGCTCTGTATGCTCGTTCAGCCACAAACTAAACGCATCTTTCACCACGCCAGAAACAAATGCTGCACATTGTCGTGACGACAATCGCTCTTTGGTTTGCCCCGCGAACTGAGGATCTTGCATTTTCACCGACAATATATACGCACAGCGATCCCAGATATCTTCTGGGGTTAGTCTTACGCCACGCGGCAGCAGGTTGCGAAACTCACAAAATTCACGCATAGCATCAAGCAGGCCCTGACGTAAGCCATTCGCGTGCGTCCCCCCTTGCGGAGTAGGGATAAGGTTTACATAGCTTTCAGTGACGCTTTCACCACCTTCAGGAAGCCAAGTGACGGCCCAATCAACGGCTTCGTCATTACCCGCAAAGGCGCCAATAAATGGCTCTTCAGGAAGTGTCGGCAGTTCACGAACAGCTTCAACTAAGTAATCGCGCAGACCATCTTCGTAAAACCAAGTTTGCTCTTCATTATCGACAAGATTGCGAAAGGTAATTTTTAACCCTGGGCACAAAACTGCTTTCGCACGAAGTAAATGCGTTAATTTAAGTACTGAAAACTTAGGTGAGTCAAAATACTTAGGGTCTGGCCAAAATCGCAGATTCGTACCCGTATTGCGCTTGCCAACCGTACCTGTCACTTCCAATTCAGAAACTTTATCGCCGTTCTCAAAGGCCATCTGATAAACCTGGCCATCACGTTTAACGGTTACATCAACTCGTGTTGATAACGCGTTCACTACGGAGATACCTACCCCGTGTAACCCGCCCGAAAACTTGTAATTTTTATTAGAGAATTTACCACCAGCATGAAGCTTGGTCATGATCAGTTCCACCCCGGGAACACCTTCCTCAGGGTGAACATCAACGGGCATACCGCGACCATCATCTTGCACTTCTAATGACTGATCAGGGTGTAACGTCACCACCATTTCGCGTGCATGGCCAGCTAAAGCTTCATCAACACTATTGTCGATAACTTCTTGGCCTAAGTGGTTGGGGCGCGTGGTATCGGTGTACATTCCCGGTCTGCGACGGACCGGTTCGAGGCCATTGAGGACCTCTATCGCATCGGCTTTGTAATCTGACATGCGCTAATTTATCTCGTGTTGCACGGAATCGTTGTTATAGGAATGCCCATATACTGTTACAGGACGTCGAGAAACTCAAGCACAGCTGGCAAGTAGCGCGGAAAATCAACAAAACTGTGATCGCCACCCTGCTCAACGAGCATTCGCTGAGTTCGATAATAGTCTCGGGCGAGCCGATAATCCAAGCGTTCGTCACCAGCTTGTAGCAGCACCATCAACTCCACATCTTGCGAGAACTGCTGTTCAGCTGCAATCAAAATTTCGCGATCATGATAATCAAGTTGATAATGCTCGTTGGTATAAGGGTGAATGCGCTCAACTAACTCTTCTGGCATCCAACTGTATGGTTGCACTGCAGGATTTATCAAAACACCACGAACATGACGCTGGCGATGGCGCAATTGACTCACCACATAATGTGTCCAAAAGCCGCCCAGAGAGCTGCCCATTACCGCACTGATCGAGTGCTTGTCGATGAGGTCATCAAGTAGAGCACGTATATCCGCCATGCGTGATGGTTGTTGCGGCGCATATAGCGTATGGGCGCTGACGCCATGCTTTTTCAAATAGTCGTGAGTTTGAATGATTTTTAAACTGCCTGGCGAGCTTTCAAATCCGTGTAAATACAGCAACAAGGCTTAAACCTCCTGGAAATAGCCATTCGCTCGAATAAGTTGTAACCACTCTTGTAAAAAGTGATTCACTTGGTGTTTTTCATCAGCGTGATGCATGCTCGGATTTGGAACCTCGTAGCTTGCTTGTAGTCGAGAAACACCTTGGCTTCTGACTACTTCAGCAAGCTGAGCGTCATGGTAAAGACGCACATCTATCTGCGTTTCTCGTAATCCTGGCAACTGCTTCAACAATGCCTGTTGTTCAATTCTTACTTCGGTTGTGTACGGCGCCGTTTCTAGCACAGTCACGGCAAAGCGTAATTGTTGACCAACTTTGATGATTTTCGAACCTGATTGCTTCACACCAGCAATCATTGGGCGCAGCGCAGCATAGTTGATTGCCGCCAGCCGTTGGAGGGCTGCGAGATCAAACTTATAGCGCTTTCGAATAACATCAGTTGTCATAAATCCTCGAATTGACGTTTATGTAATTGCAACCATTGTAGCCCAATCACACTCGCCGCATTGTTAATTTTTCCCGCTTCTAACAACTGCACAACGTCGCCGTATGGCAACACATGTACGCGAATATCCTCATTTTCTGTTGCCAAACCCGCATGTCGCGCAGCTTTATCGCTATCTACTAGGGCAATATAAATTGAAATTTTTTCGGTACAGCCACCAGGTGTGGATAGATAAGTAAGCGCGTAATGTAAGCTCGTCGTGGTCAAGCCAGCTTCTTCTTCAAGTTCACGGTGCGCGACCTGTTCGGCTGTTTCATCATGACTATCGTACATTCCTGCAACAAACTCGAGTAGCCATGGCGACGCATTATCATCTAGCGCCCCAACTCGAAACTGTTCCAATACAACTAATGCATCTTTGCGTGGATCATAGGGCAGTACCACTACCGCATGACCACGCTCCATGACCTCACGTTCGAACACCGGTGACCACTCACCTTCAAATAGTCGATGCTGCAATCGCAATTTATAGACACTAAGAAAACCCTCACGAATTGGTGTTTTCTCAATAATTTTTACGTCATTTTGATTAAATTTTTGCACAAGCAACCTTTTCTCGTTGTTTAACGTCTTATGTACTCGACTGAACGCGAAATTGATTTACAACAATTGTAAAAAAAACCATCTTTGGCACATAATTAGTTACACTTGAAGCCATTCTGTTGCAACTGGCACCATGCATTTTAATTCGTTTAAAAGTAAACTAGTAAACATTCACGAGTGTATGTAAAATAGCAGCCAGTTTTTTGGCAAGATGATGCTTTCAAATAATTAGGACACCCTATCCATGAAAAAGCACGTACTATCAGTTTTAGTTGGCTTAACGTTCAGCGCGACGACCAGCGTCGCCTACGCCGACGACCTTGCACAAGTATTCCAACTTGCATTGCAAAATGATCCAACTTTACAACAAGTTGATGCGCAGCGCCGCGCAGCTCAAAAAGGTATCGACATCACCAAATCGGCATTTTGGCCACAAGTCAATCTTTCTGCTGGATATTCACGTTCAGAATCAGAGAGTGCGACTTACGATTCAGTTGCACAAAGTTTTATTGTGATCGACAGTGAAAACCGCGGTTGGAATGCCGGCCTTAATTTAAGCCAAACCGTGTTCGATATGAACGTATGGGATCGCGCTGAATTAAGTGAGAAGCAAGCATATCAAGCTGAAGTAAATTACTTAAGTGTGCGTCAGCAATTAATGATTCGTGTAGTGAATGCCTACTTCACGGTACTTGAACGTCAAGACGACCTTGAGTTTGCGACGGCAGAGAAAAAGGCGATTTCACGTCAACTTGAGCAAACCAAACAACGTTTTTCAGTTGGTTTAACTGCAATCACCGATGTACACGAAGCGCAAGCTCAGTATGACACCTCTGTAGCAGCTGAAATCCAAGCGAAGAATGCGGTTGAGATTGCACAAGAATCATTGCGTGAAATCACTGGTCGATATCATGAAGAATTAGCTCAATTGAATACTGACACGTTTTCACCTGAGAGCCCAGCGCCAGCAGATGCGATGCAATGGGTGAAAATAGCTGAAGATAAAAATTTGCAGTTGTTGGTTCAACGCGTCTCAGTAGAAATTGCTGAGCAGCAAATTGATTTAGCCCGTAACGGTCATTTACCAACCGTATCGTTGAACGGTTCATATTCTACTCGTGATACCACCACAACGGCACGCGGCAACGAAATTAATATGCCACGTATGGATTCAAACTCGATTGGCTTGTCATTGAATGTGCCGCTTTTTACAGGCTTCCGGACGTCTTCTGAAGTCGACCAAGCTCGCGAAAACTATGTTGCATCAAGCCAAGAACTTGAAGGCGTTCGTCGTAGTGTTGAACGACAAGTTCGCAATGCATATTACGATGTCGTTGCTTCGCAAGCCACTATCCGTGCATTTGAACAAGCTGTCGTTTCAGCTGAGAGCGCATTGAAAGCCACGCAAACTGGTTTTGAAGTTGGTACCCGCACAATTGTTGACGTGCTAAATAGTACCCGCAACCTGTACAACGCCCGTCGTAACTTATCGAGCGCTCGTTATGGATACATTCGTCAGTATTTGACTCTGAGACAAGCTTCAGGTCAGATCAGCGAACAAGATTTGGTAGCCATTAACGCAAGCTTGATTAATGAAAATAATTGAAAAACCGCACTTTGAGCCACGTTTTTTATTACCGAAATATTGGTTAACGTGGCTTAGCGTCGGCATTCTCTACACCATTTCCTGGCTGCCATACCGTTGGCAGTTGGGAATGGGTAGAGGTTTGGGTCGACTATTTTATCGATTTGTTCCTCGCCGCGCTGGCATAGCTCGCCGTAATCTTGAGCTATGTTTTCCTGATATGTCTTCCAATGACATTGAATCCTTAGTTAAGAAGAACATGCAAAACACCGGTATCGCCTTTTTCGAAACCGGGATGGCATGGTGGTGGCCAGATTGGCGTATTCGCCGCAAGTTACACATTCACGGTGAAGAACATCTACATGCCGCTCAAAAGGACGGCAAAGGTGTTTTGCTGTTGCTATTCCATTTCTTAAGTCTAGAGGTTCATGCCAGACTGCAGGGTTTTGTAAAGCCTGCAGTAGGCCTTTATCGGCCGCATAACAACGCAGTTATGGAGTATCTACAAACCATAGGCCGTGGTCGCTCAAATAAATATTTGATTCCGCGCACCGACGTGCGCAGCATGCTCCAAGCTCTTGACCAAGGTGAAATTGCAGGTTACTTGCCAGATCAGGATTATGGTCGTAAACGCACTGTATTTGCACCATTATTCGCCGTGGAGAAGGCCAGCACCACTACCGGCACTTTATTATTTGCGGGCAATGCAAATTGCGCGGTATTACCGGTAACCTGTTTTCGACGTGATGATGGCAGCGGATACGATATGACGTTTTATCCAGAGTTTGAGAATTTCCCAACTGGAGACGATGTCGATGATGTGACTCGAGTAAACCATATGATTGAGTTTGCTATTCAGCAAAAACCTGAGCAATACATGTGGATACACCGACGCTTTAAAACACGACCGAACGAAAGCGACCCAGATCTTTATAAAGGTTAATCGGTTAGCCAGTATCGCCATGCTTCAATAACAGTATGGCGATATTCTTCTAAATTCATCCGCGTAACATTACCTCGGTCATCAAGCGCTAATTGATGAATTACTTCACGTTCAGAAATATAAGCTTTCATTAACTCTTCTGCGTTTTCGGTACTCATCAATCCGACCTGCGCTGCCCCTTCTAATATACGAATATTGTCGGTAAACTCAGTTAACTTCGGATGTTCTGGAGCGAAACGTAACACTAAATACTGAACCAAAAATTCCAAATCAGTGATACCGCCCTCGCCCTGCTTAACGTCAAACTCCTGACCTTCTACTTTTGCTTGCAAGTGCTCGCGCATTTTTTCTCGCATGCTAAGTACTTGCGTTCTCAGCTCTGCTTCATCGCGAGTTTGGCATAGTTGCTGCTGACGTATGTCGATTAACTTCTGGCACAACTCAGGACTACCGAAAACTGGCCGAGCTCGGACTAAGGCTTGTAGCTCCCACGTCCACGCATCTTCACGCAGATAACTAGCAAACGTATCCAAACGGGAGACTAGCAAACCGGCTTTACCGGAAGGTCGCAATCGCATGTCAACTTCGTACAGGGTACCGACTACTGTTCGGGTGGTGAACAAATGCAATATACGCTGTGCTAAACGCAGATAAAACTGCTGAACCTCAAGAACTTTGGAGCCGTCGGTTTCGCCTGAATAATCTGAATCGGTAATAAATACTAAGTCTAAATCAGAACCATACCCGAGTTCCAAGCCCCCGAGCTTGCCATAAGCCATCACGGCAAACCCCATATTGTCGATATCACGACCAGGAGGTACGCCGTGTTTCTCAGCTAGCTGAAACCACGCTAAACGCACGACCTTGGCAATAATCGCTTCAGCAAGATAACTCAAGTGATCACTGACCTTCATGAGTGGTAATGCACCGCTGATATCAGCAGCAGCAACTTTCAGTTGCAATACTTGACGAGCCTGACGTAACGCATCCATTTGCGCTTCCAAATCTTGTTCTGGCAGCCGCAATAAGAACTCGTCCAGTAATGATGGATAATCTTCCAATTTCGGTAATTGATATAGATGTTGCGGATCTATCAACTCGTCCAGCAATAACGGATACAAAGCAAGTTGTTGGGTCAACCACGAGCTTGCCCGGCACAACTTAATAAGCTGTTCGCGTGCGCCACTGTTTTCCACTAAAAGTTCAACATAGGCGGTACGCGTCATAATTTTTCGCAACACTTGAAACACGCGCTCGAGCACTGAATCGGAATCAGCGAATTGCACAATTCGTTCGAGTAGCAATGGTACTAAGCGTGCCATGGCCTTACGTCCGCGAGGGCCTGAACCGCGTTTGCGTACCTCCATGCGTAACTGGTTAACTTGCTGCCAAATGAGTTGTGCAGTGGCCTTTGCAAGCCCTACATCGACAAGAACATCCACCGCAGTGTCATCTTCAATCATATCCTGCCACAGCAGTTGTAGTTCCCCAGCTTCTTCATCCTCAGCATCCGGATCACCGATAACTTGACGGAAGTGCTCATGAACTCTCGCCATAGTACTCTTAATTAACTCATCTACTTCGTGCCAAGGTTGTTGATAGGCGAGACTTATACGCTCTTGCAATGACGCTTCGATAGGTAAGGTTTGCGTTTGCTCATCATTGAGTTGTTGGAGCACATGCTCCATTTTGCGCAACACACCATAACACTCGAGCAGCTCATCAACTGACGCCTGTGGTAGCAGCCCCAGTTCGCCGATGGCCTGATAAGCTTGATAAATGGACTGAGTCTGTAATTGTCTTTGCTGACCACCGCGTATGAGCTGGAAAGCCTGAGCAATAAACTCGATTTCACGAATGCCTCCGGGCCCCAGCTTGATGTTACGTTCGAGCCCCTTTCGCCGCGTTTCTTGCGTTATTAAGCTCTTCATTTTACGCAATGCATCAATTGCGGAAAAATCGATATAACGTCGATAAACAAATGGCCGAAGTAAGGCTGAAAGTTGCTGCTGATAATTTGCATCAGCACCGATAATTCGGGCCTTCACCATGGCATAGCGTTCCCAATCTCGTCCTTGTTCTTGATAGTAATATTCAAGAGCCGATAAGCTAGCGACGACAGGACCTGATTGACCGAATGGCCGAAGCCTCAAGTCAACACGGAAAACCCGTCCATCCACGGTGATTTGATCCAGCATGCTGACTAAACCTTGGGCAAGTCTGGTGAAAAACACACTGTTCTCGATAGGTTTGCGCGGATGGTCTGTTTCACCTTGCTCTGGATAGCAAAATATGAGGTCAATATCGGATGAAAAATTGAGTTCACCGCCACCCAATTTGCCCATACCTATAACTAATAGCGGAAGCGCGTCGCCATGCTCGTCGCGCGGCTTACCAAAGCGTTCGCAAAATCGCGGATACAGCCATGCTAATGAACAACTAATAAACGCATCAGCCGTTGCGGTAATGTGCGCTAATACATCTTCTAACGGTATTTGTTGCAATAAGTCAGCTGCTGCAATGCTGGCGTACCATCGCTGGCGTAACTGCCGCACCACTTTATTGGCTTCGGTCTCATTTGTGCAGCACGCTAGGCTGGCATTCAACTTGCGTTGATAGTCGCTCGGTTGAGGCAGAACAACTTGCTCACCGTGCCACTCAATAGCATCGGGTTGCTGCTCTATAACGCGAGCAACAAACTCACTAATTGACGTTACTCGCGTCAGCACATTCACAATTACAGTATCCAATACGGCTCTTGTTTCAGAGCTGCTCTGCGTGAACGCTCTAAAGCGTAAAGAAGTGACTCAAGTTGAACTTCTTGCCAACTGAGCAGTTTTTCCGTGTTGATGTCATCGGTGTCTTTGATGGCTTCACGCAAGAGCTTCAATGCCATGATTTCTCGAATTCCTCGCATCATGTCTTGCCAGGGCGCACGAAAACTTTCACGATCATCTGCATCGAACAAATAACCAACACAGTAGCCCAATTGCAGCGAGCTTTGTAACTGCGGTAGGAGTTTTAAATACTGATCCGCGCGCATCTCCTCATGACGGGTAAACGCTTCGACAACCTGTTGCCAGTCTTCCCTTAACCGCTGCGCTGCCCACTGTTTTAGTGGCAGCTGAGTTAATTGCTCATGACGAGGTTGTTGTGCACAAAGCTCACCAAGCTCAAATAAGGTCAATTGATAATCATCGCGCTTGCTTAAATTAATAACTAGCTCAAGTTGAACCGCATGTTCTTGCTGCTCGAGAATCTCATCATACAATTTTTGATTTTGCTCTAATGCACGGTGATACGCTCCGTCTTGAGCTGTCAATTCGTTGAGTCCATCATACCGGCTGAGCCATCCAAGGTGTCCCAACATTTGCTCGAGACGCACGATATGATCGCTGACATCAATTTCAAACAGTGCCAACTGCTGCAGAACTACTTTACACAAGCGAATACCATCGGTAATACCAGCCACCGCACGTACACTAGGTTGTTCGTTCAAACAGGCATCATTGTGCTGCCAATATTGCAGTGCATAGGCAAGCGCGCGATAAAGACCGCTGCCGGCATCATCGGTCGGTTGTTGGCGAACAAAGTGTGCATGGGTAAATGGCTCGAGAACTGATTTTTCTGCCAACAAATAACCGCGAGCAGCTTTACTTAAACTACCAACGCGGGCGTTAACCCGAGTTATAAATCGTCTTGCAAGCTTATAAGCTTGAGCAATATCGCCACCTTGAACCTCAAGTTCAATTTCACAAATTGCTCGAGTTTTATCGTTTGCGATAACCTGCCCTTCATCGAAAACAAGTTCGATAACGCCATCACCGCTTGTTATTTGCCAACGATGCCGCGTGAAGTCGGTACGAAATATTTCGGTGAGTTCTCGCTGAACATCAAACACCGGGAATTCGTCCGGCCAAATATCTTCTTCAAACAACGTTAAGTCGGGTTGGTCTCGTGTCACCACAACATTGTATTCAGGTCGAGAATGCATACCACCAAGCACTTCACCTGACAATTTAATGGTTTGCTCGCGCTCATCGCCACGACGGCGAATACGTAAACCAATGTCGTGTTGACGCAACTGCAGGTCTGGCGTATCGAAATACGCATTACTTAATTCCAGTTGGCTCGGTTGCGCGTCTTTAGCTAGTTGTTGGCATAATGCCAAAACCGCATCTCGCTTAGCTGGTTCTACCAGTAACTTTAGTTCTATTTCTTGACTCACGAGTGGTCTCTTACACGTTGATTTTGCTTGTTTCATACGGTACTCGTACTCATTGTGCGGGTCAACTTAAATGGGCTTGACAGCGGTGTTTAAAAAATGCACCGTGGGCGCGATTTAAAGATTAAAAAAAATCTGATCAGACTAGGCTTTACGCGCGCCAAAAAAGTCATATACTGGCGCCCGAAATATGTCACCGCCAGCCTTGGGCTGAGTCCAACAGGAGATGCTATGTTCAAAGCGAGTGAAGTACTTGCGGCTCAGTATACCGGCGCCGACCTTGGTCGACTCCAAAAAGCAATAACTGCCAACTACTTAGTAGATGAAGATGCTTATTTGCGTGAGCTTTTGCCTTTAGTGCCTCAAGAAAATTCAAATCTTGATGCGGTTACTCAGGCAGCAACTGATTTAGTAAATAGAGTTCGCGACCGTGCTGATGGCGGTGGCGTTGATGCGTTCTTGCAAGAATACAGTCTTGATACCAAAGAAGGCATTATTTTGATGTGTCTTGCCGAAGCATTGCTGCGCATTCCAGACGCAACGACAGCCGATGCGCTCATTCAAGATCGTTTATCTGGCGGTGACTGGCAGAAACACATGGGGCAAAGCGCTTCTTGGCTGGTCAATAGCGGCACGTGGGGCTTGGCTTTAACTAATTCGATGATTAACCCAACCGGTCAACCTATGGAAACGCCGCATGGGGTGTTCCGTCGTATGGTTCGCCGTTTGAGTTCGCCTGTCGTGCGCAAAGCAACCTATGCAGCTATGCGCATCATGGGAACGCAATTTGTTTTGGGCCGCACTATTCAAGAGGCGCTCAAAAACAGCCGTAACAATCGCGATAAAGGTTATACCCATTCTTACGACATGCTAGGCGAAGCAGCGTTAACGATGGCCGATGCGCGTCGTTATCACGCTGACTATGTCAACTCAATCAAAGTGGTTGGAAAAGAGAACTTCAATAACCCAAATGCACCGCGACCGACAATTTCAATTAAACTGTCTGCGTTACATCCACGTTACGAGGTGGCCAACCACGAACGTGTACTTACTGAACTCGCTTCAAGCTTAACTGAACTGGTGAAGCTTGCGAAAGAAGCCGATGTTGGCGTCAGCATTGACGCTGAAGAGATGGATCGCTTAGAACTCTCACTCGAGCTATTCGAAAAAGTTTATCGCAGCGGCGTGTGTAAAGGGTGGCCGCGTTTCGGTTTAGTTGTTCAAGCCTATTCGAAGCGTGCTTTGCCGGTGTTGTGCTGGGTAACTGCTTTGGCTCGCGAATGCGGTGATGAAATTCCAGTACGCCTCGTAAAAGGTGCATACTGGGATACCGAAATTAAGCTATGCCAAGTGAACGGCTTAGAAGGCTATCCAGTCTATACCCGCAAAGCGAATACCGATGTGTCTTATCTAGCTTGTGCTCACTATTTAATGAGTGCGGCAACGGATGGCGCAATCTATCCGCAGTTTGCAACCCACAATGCGCAAACCGTGGTTGCTATTCGTGAGTTGAATAAGAAGTACCAACGTCGCATTGAGTTCCAACGTCTGCATGGTATGGGTGATGATCTCTACGACACCTTACTTGAGCAAGATCCAAAGGTAACGGTTCGTATCTATGCACCAGTAGGCGCTCACAAAGATTTACTGCCATATTTGGTTCGCCGCTTACTTGAAAACGGCGCAAATACATCGTTTGTACATAAGTTAGTGGACCCTGAAACGCCGGTAGCCGAGCTCACTGAGCATCCGCTACGTACCATGCTGAAACATGAGCATTTCGCAAACCATAAGATTCCATTACCGACGCAGATTTTCAGCGATCGGAAAAACTCGTTAGGATTGAATATGAACATTCACTCGCAAGCTGATGATTTTATCAACGCCGTTCATCAATATCGTGATAAGCAATGGCAAGGTGGCCCGATTGTTAATGGTGATGTAGTTGATGCACACCACCGCGTTGCTATTCACAGTCCACAGAACACTAGTCAGCAAATTGGTACCATTTGTTGGGGTGACAAAGCATTAGCTGAGCAAGCATTACAAAGTGCTAATGCAGCTTATCGCCGCTGGCGCGACACAGACGTTGAAGTGCGAGCATCGGCGCTTGAGAAATTGGCAGATTTGATGGAAGCCAATCGTAATGAACTGATTGCTCTGTGTACCATGGAAGCTGGTAAGAGCTTACAAGATGGTATCGATGAAGTTCGCGAAGCAGTGGACTTCTGCCGCTATTATGCGCAGCAAGCACGCGAACTGATGGGCGACGGCACGACATTGCCAGGGCCAACCGGCGAAACGAATGAACTGTTCTTGCAAGGCCGCGGTACCTTTATCTGTATTAGCCCTTGGAACTTCCCTCTCGCAATCTTTATGGGACAAGTTGCAGCAGCTTTAGTTACTGGTAACTGCGTGATTGCAAAACCAGCTGAACAAACCGGTTTAATAGCCTTCCGCGCTGTTCAATTGGCATTAGAGGCCGGTATTCCGGGTGACGTATTACATTACATGCCAGGCAGCGGTGCTGAAGTTGGTAGTTTCTTGGTGTCACAAGAAGATATCGGCGGCGTGTGCTTTACCGGCTCAACGTACACGGCACAATCTATTAATCGTGCTTTGGCGGCTCGCACAGGTGCAATTGTGCCATTGGTTGCAGAAACGGGTGGGCAAAATGCGATGTTGATCGATTCAACAGCCCTGCCAGAACAAGCGGTTACCGACATCGTTGCCAGCGCATTTAAGAGTGCCGGTCAACGTTGTTCAGCACTTCGTGTGTTGTTTGTTCAAGACGATATCGCTGACCGCGTGATTGATTTGCTCAAAGGCGCAATGGCTGAACTGAAGGTGGGTGACCCAATGTTGCATGAAACCGACGTTGGCCCAGTTATTGATGGTGTCGCGAAAAGTAACCTTGAGCAACACATCAATGATATTTCACAAGCAGGTCGCTTAATCGCTCGAGCTCCAATGCCGGAGTATACCAATGGCGGTACTTTTGTGGCGCCAACGGCGATTGAAATCGATAGCATTAATCAGCTAGTTAAAGAAAACTTCGGTCCAATTTTGCACGTTATTCGCTACAAAACGAGCGAGCTTGACCAAGTTATTGATAGCATTAACGGCACTGGTTTCGGCTTAACATTCGGTATTCATAGCCGCAATGAAACCTTTGCAGCAGATATCGCACGTCGCATTGACGTGGGTAACGTGTACATTAACCGAAATCAGATTGGTGCTGTGGTTGGCGTACAACCGTTTGGTGGTCGTGGTATGTCTGGTACTGGTCCGAAAGCCGGTGGTCCACACTACTTAACACGCTTTGTAACTGAAAAAACACGCACCAATAACATTACTGCGGTTGGTGGAAACGCAACCCTGTTGTCGCTAGGTGACTAGCGACAACACGACATTGCATTGAGAACACAATAAAGTGGGCGACTAAAATTCGCCCACTTCGTGTTCATAAAGACTTTCACTGCCGTCCTCAATGGCACCAATCAAGCCGTGAATACGCGGTAAGATACGAGCCATATAGAATTTCGCTGTCTTCACTTTACTGGCCAAATACGGGCGATCATCAACTAATGGTTGCGCTACTTTTGCCATACGTAACCACATATAGGCAAATGCCACATAACCTACCAAATTCAAGTACTCAACGGCGACGCTATTGATGATGTTTTCATCGTGAGTAACGCGTTCAAGCACGTGTCTGGTAACCTTATCAACGAGCTGTGTCGCTTCCGCAAGTTGTTGATACTCTTTTTCTAAACCTACCTGAGGCTCAGCCAATAATGATTGAATATCTTCTAGTAATGGTTTCAGTAGCTCACCGCGCGAACCTGCAACTTTACGACCGAGTAAATCGAGCGCTTGAATACCGTTAGTACCCTCGTAAATTTGTGCAATACGAGCGTCTCGAACTAGCTGCTCTTGTCCCCACTCACGAATAAATCCGTGGCCACCAAATACTTGCTGACCAATCACTGTGGCTTCAAAACCGGTATCGGTTAAAAACGCTTTGGCTACCGGCGTAAGTAATTGAACCAAGGCTTCAGCTCGAGCCTTCTGCTGCGGCTCTTGGGCGTATTTTGCAATATCTAGCTGCTGCCCAACGTAGGTTGAAAATGCTCGACCGCCTTCCACAAAAGCTTTCATGGTCAACAACATGCGACGAACATCACCGTGTACAATGAGTGGATCAGCTTCTTTATCAAGTTCACGCGTTGCTTTCGCACCGCGCCCTTGAATACGGTCTTGCGCATAGTCTAAAGCATTCTGATACGAACGTGCAGCCGCTCCTAAGCCTTGAATACCAACCCCAAGACGTTCGTAGTTCATCATAGTAAACATGGCTGGGAGGCCTTTATGAGGCTCACCGACTAACCAGCCCTTAGCGCCATCAAAGTTAAGAACACAGGTAGCTGAAGCATGTATTCCCATTTTGTGTTCAATCGAGCCGCAGTTAACGCCGTTACGCTCAGAAACGTTTCCGTCTGTATCAACGAGAAACTTCGGTACCAAGAACAAACTGATACCTTTACTGCCCGCCGGCGCATCAGGTAACTTCGCAAGCACTAAGTGGATAATATTTTCGGCTAGATCATGCTCACCGCCGGTGATAAAGATTTTGGTGCCCGAAATAGCAAAGCTGCCATCGTTATTCGGCACCGCTTTTGAGCGAATAATACCTAAATCAGTTCCGGCATGTGGTTCAGTTAAACACATGGAACCCGTCCACTGCCCAGCAATCATTTTCTCAAGATAAGTTGCTTTTAAGGTGTCATCAGCGTGCTGGTCGATGGTCATGATCGCGCCAGCCGTCAGGCCTGGATA
Source organism: Pseudidiomarina andamanensis (assembly GCF_009734345.1). Lineage (GTDB taxonomy): Bacteria > Pseudomonadota > Gammaproteobacteria > Enterobacterales > Alteromonadaceae > Pseudidiomarina > Pseudidiomarina andamanensis. The sequence continues at coordinate 1,109,879 of NZ_CP032551.1, forward strand.
CAAAGAAAATGAAATATCCGCTGCGCATAGCATTTCTTCGTACTGAGCGGATACGCTTTTTGGTAATCCCATGCCGCCAAATTCTGGATTTGCAGTAACGCCGACCCACCCGCCTTCTGCAAGTTGCTTAAAGTTCTCTTTGTAACCTTTTGGAGTGGTCACCGTACCATTATCAAATGACACGCCTTCTTCGTCAGCGGCACGTGCGTTCGGCGCTATCAATGTCTCCGCGAGCTTTGCACCTTCATCAATAATTGCAACAACGGTGTCAATATCTAACTCCGCGAGCTCGCCAAACTGCGCCCAATCTTTATCAACTTCGAAAACGTCTTGCAGCATAAACTGCATATCTTCACGTGGAACACGATAATCCGCCATAACAACACCTCTTCGCTGACGATGATTTCACGGTGAAATCAAACAGTAGATTTAAACAGGTGTTTTAATAACAGATTCGTTATGGCTTTGTCCAGTCTTCTAAGGCGGGTTGCTGAAAAGCTTGATCATTCTTTGACAACACGACATGAGCAGGCGCAATAGTTAAAATGGTTAAGCCCTGATAGCTCTCACCTTCGAATAAGCGCACGCCACTAAGCTCAACCCAGCGGGAATTGGCCCGCGATGAATACTGATGTCCATCGTAAGTGAAACTTGGAACTGAACGCTGAAAGCTTGAGCTTAATTGTGACAACGCTGGTACTACACTCAAATTTTCGCCTTGCTCACCTAATGCACTCTCAAAGGCGCTCAGCATTTCAGGCGAAATTTGATTGAGGTCAATTGCTTGATTCTCGTTCAACACTGAATTGTCAGCCTGCTGCTCTGCCGAACTGATTAGTTCATCGCCTTGTTGCTCGGCAACCTCAGGTTCGGCTTCTTCTTTAATATGCCAATTAGGTTGAGTAATCGATACGACAGACCCCATTTGATAATGAGTGGATTCGGTCGTCGATACCTCAGTTGCTTGTGCTGATAGCTTCGAGTGAGCTGCATCTGCGATAAACTGCTGACTGATAAGCCATCCAACAACAGCACCAACAATAACGACCGCGACTACAATCAACGTTTTGGTGAGTGCACCTGTGCGCTGTTGCGCCGACTGCAGAGCGATAGCGCCCGGTTGCTGCAACAGCGGCGATTGTTGATTGCGTAACGCTTTAAGTACCGATGACATTAACGCCCCTCCGATTTATCTGATGTCGCTATTCGCGGCCCTGATGTATTATCGTTCGCGCTCAACCACGCAAGCGTGAGTGCATCCAGTTGCCCAGTCGCTTTCACACCCGCGCGTTGCTGCACATGACGCACCTGATCAATAGCATCGTCTTGTCGAGCGGCGCCGTGCTCTAACATTTGTCTGGCTAGCCACTGTTGATAAAGTGATTGCTCAGCCTCTACATCGGCGTCAAAGTATCCCGGCGGTTGCGCAATCACGATGACGAATTCACCAGTCCAGTCGCCGTTGGGGGAGGCATTCTCATTATTCACAAATTGATAGCCACCATCCTTCAAGGTCAGTAGCGCTGGTAGCTCAGGAATCAGAATTTGATCCAAACGCGCACTCGCGCCCACACACAGTAATTCGAACGACTGAATCCACTCACAAAAAGCTTGATTTCGCGGTGGGTTTGGAAGCTTCCAAGCTTCTGCCATAAGCTCAATGCCACTTTCTTGCGAAGTCGTCGGTTCAATGAAGGGTTGAACCACCTCAGCTTGACGCCAATACCAGTTCGCCACACCGGCTAACCCGGCGACGACAGCACCAGCGACGATTAACTGCAGCCAACTAGCCCCAGACTTTCCTTCATGTTGAGGTGATGATCCATCTAACTCTTTCACCGCAGTTTGAATGTGGCGAACCGTGACCACTGATTGCTGTTCGTTATAAGCTGCTAACAAGGCGCGATCGCACAGTAAATTGAGACGCCGCGGAATTCCTTCGCTCGCGAGGTGTACTTTTTTGACAGCCTTTTTATCAAACAGCCCACGCTGCGCGCCCGCAACCTGCAATCGATAGTTTATATACCGCTCGGAATCGGCTAACTGCAGCGGCAAAAGATGGTAACGAGCAGTAATGCGCTGGGCGAGTTGACGTAGTTCGCGACGGCGCAGTAAATCTTGAAGTTCCGGTTGACCGATTAGAATCACCCGCAACAGTTTGTGTTGATTCGTTTCTAAATTGGTTAGCAGCCGTAATTGCTCAAGCACCTGAGGCTGTAAATGCTGGGCTTCATCAATTAACACGACGCATTGATGACTTTGGGCATGAGCCTCAAGTAAAAACTGACTGAGCTTATCGGTTAGTTGCTTTGCTGTTACTTGGTTTTTATTGTATTCAATACCAAATTCATCACACAGAGTTGCCAACAATTCATCTGAATTCAGCATCGGATTCAAAATAAATGCTGTGCGAGTTTGCTCAGGTAGCTGTTCCAATAGAGCTCGAGAAACCGTTGTTTTACCGGTACCCACTTCGCCGGTAAGCAAGATAAACCCGCCGCTGCCCTGCAATCCATAGCTGAGGTGCGCCAGCGCTTCTTGATGACGCTCGCTCAAATATAAAAATTGTGGATCGGGTGCAATTGAAAATGGTGCGGTATGCAATCCAAAATAATTAAGATACATGGCAACTTCGCTGCATTAATAGTTATAGTGTGAAACAGTGTAACGACTCGCTTGCATCAGGGCTAGTGATTCGCGATCATCATTAAAAAGCAAAAGGAGCAATTGTGGAAGTTTATCTCGTCGGTGGTGCAGTTCGTGATCAACTCTTAGGTAAGTCCGTGCATGAGCGTGACTACGTGGTTGTTGGTGCGCGCCCGGAAGAGATGCTTGCGCAAGGTTTCCGACAAGTAGGAAAAGATTTCCCTGTATTTCTGCATCCGCAAACCGGCGAAGAATATGCGCTCGCTCGCACCGAACGTAAATCAGGTCAAGGTTACACAGGCTTCACTGTCTATGCGGCTCCCGATGTCACCTTAGACGATGATTTAATTCGTCGCGATTTAACGATTAATGCCATAGCGCAAAGCCAGGATGGACAGCTGTTCGACCCTTATGGCGGTCTCGATGATCTCAAGAGTCGAAAACTGCGTCATGTTTCGCCGGCATTTGCTGAAGACCCTTTACGAGTTCTTCGTGTTGCCCGCTTTGCTGCCCGTTTCGCTGACGATGGTTTTATCGTCGCCGACGAAACGTTAACGCTCATGCGTAAAATTAGTCTCAGCGGTGAACTTCAAACTCTCGCGGCAGAGCGTGTGTGGCGTGAAACTGAAAAAGCAATGGCGACCAGTGCACCCTATGTTTTTTGGCAGATATTAAAGTCGTGCGACGCACTTGAGCCTTGGTACAGCGAGTTTAAAAACTCAATTGATATCGAGAAACTTAAAATTCAAATGCAGCAGTTGAGCTCTAAGCTCAACAGTCATATTGCTTGGGCACTCAGTTGTTATCGGCTGCCTATCGCAGCACTTAATCAGCTTCAGGAGCGATTAAAAGTACCCAACTTATATAGCGATATTGCTATCGCTGCACGCAAAGTCAATTGGCAACTAGCGCAACAGATTGACGCGACATGGGCGTTTCAAGCCATTGGAAAAGTTGATGGTTGGCGTCGTCCGCAGGTTGTGCAAGAGCTGTTTGTTATTTGGCAAGCCTTAGGTATGCCGCAGACAGATCTTGAGCGCATCCAACGCGCATTTACACAAGCACAAAAGGTAAAAGCTGGTGATGTGATTACGACAGCTCGACAAAACGGTATGGAGCTGAAAGGCCCAGCTATTGGCGAGGCTGTTGGCGCACAGCGATTAACGGCAATGCGCCACAACTGGCATTAATTTATAAAAAGAACGCAAATAATACCGCGCCGAGTGCTAATCGATAGATAACGAAAGGCAGCATCCCCATGCGGCTAATCACCTGCAAAAATACGTGAATACAAACGTAGGCAGCAACGAAGGATGTGACAACGCCCAGGATAATTGCTGACCAAGCAACGGCTTCAGGCTGTTGAACCAACTTCAAGCCTTGATAGCCACCGGCCATAATAATAATTGGAATGGACAGCAAAAAACTGAATCGAGCTGCGTCTGTTTTTGTGAGTCCGAGCATCATCCCTGCTGTCATAGTAATACCTGAGCGCGACGTACCCGGAATCAACGCGAGCGCTTGTGCCGCGCCAATAATCAATACCTGCTTCAATGATAGCTGTTCAATGGTGTGTTGTTGCGATGCCCGGGCGTCGGCGTACCAAAGCAATAAACCAAAAGCGACGGTGCTCGTTGCAATTACGAGCGCGGAACGCGCAAAGTTTTCAATCAAGTCATTGCCAAGCAAGCCAGCTAGGCCAGCCGGAACCGTTCCCCAAATAATCAACCAAGCTAGTCGACTATGAGCATTATGTTGTCCGCGTAGGCTCCCGAACCAATTCACTAATAACTGCCCGACTTCTTTGCGGAAATACAACATAACCGCCAGTAGCGTACCGACGTGCACTGCGACATCAAAAGCGAGCCCTTGGTCTTCCCAACCAAATAACTGCGACGGCAATATCAGATGCGCTGAGCTCGATATCGGCAAAAACTCGGTAAATCCTTGGATCAAGGCAAGAATGATGGCTTCCCAAATGCTCACAGTACAAATGTCCTTCTAATTTTTATCATCAATAACTAGGTAAGGTAGCGCGTCGAATACTAAGGATATCGGCTCTAATTTTTGTTCACCAGAATAATTTGACCAATGTTCAGTAAATGTTCTATCTGTCACAGGGTGGCGAAGCGTCGGACTTAATTCGGCTAAAGGCCATAATACAAACGCATTCGTTAATATTTCTGCACGCGGTAGCTGAACTGGCGTGTCGCTAACCACCGCATCATACATCAACATATCAATATCTAGCGTTCTCGGACTAAATCGAGTTGCACTGCCATCGTGGCCATTTGCTTTTTCAATCGCCTTACAAGCTGCTTGAATCGCATCAATTGATCGATTTGTTTCAACACAGGCGACTAAGTTGTAAAAGCGACTACCAGCAAATCCGACCGAGTCACTTTCAAACACACGTGATATATACAGCGGATGCTGTTCGCTCGCGAACGCATCATGCAAGGCTTTGACACCAGCCTTGATATAGTGTTCTCGGTCACGATTGCTACCGATTCCAAACCAAACCCAGCTCACTATGCTTGCCTAATAATTTCAACAGCAGTTTGACGCGCTGCAGCAACCGCTTGTGGCTTGCTTACCTTTACTCGCACCCGTGGCGCGTGAAAGCGTTCTAACACCAAAGTTGCGATTTCTTCAGCAACGGTCTCAATTAAAGCGCGCGGACGCTCTTGAATAAGTTTAATAATCGCTTGGCTCAGTGCATCGTAATCCAATGCATCGTGAAGCTGTTCAGACAGCGCAGCCTTTCGGTTATCCCAATCCATTTCTAAATCTAAGATGAGGGGTTGTGTCTGCTCATGTTCCCAGTCGTAAACGCCAATAAAAGCATCTACCACTAAGCCTTCAATGAAAACTTTATCCATGCAAGAGTCCGTATCAATAGAAATTCAACGCTAAAGCACTTATGCTATGGGTTTGCATAGTAACGGAAAGCGAATCAGAAGCAAACGGCAACTGACGCAACTAAAGTGAGCCAGCTATGGGTGCCCTGATAATACTAGCGATCATTTCAGCCTATTTATTCGGCTCGATTAGCAGTGCTGTGCTAATCTGTCGCCTGTTTGGTCTACCTGATCCACGCACGTCTGGCTCCAATAATCCGGGCGCGACGAACGTTTATCGCCTCGGTGGAAAGATTCCTGCCGCTTTAACCCTTTGGTTTGACGTGCTTAAAGGAATGATTCCGGTGTGGGGCTCTTATTTCCTAGGGATTGAGCCATTTTATCTCGGCATTATCGCGGTCGCGGCCTGCCTTGGACATATTTTCCCACTTTATTTTCACTTTCGTGGTGGTAAGGCTGTCGCAACGGCGTTGGGAGCAATGTTTCCCGTCGCTTGGGAAATGGCGTTATTACTCATTGCTACATGGCTCCTGGTATTTCGTATTAGCCGTGTTTCATCAATGGCCGCATTAGTTACTGTGAGCCTAGCGCCTTTTTATGCATTTTGGATCAAGCCGCAGTACACCGTTCCAGTTATCATGATTTCGGTGCTAATTATGTGGCGTCATCAATCGAATATTGTTCGCTTGCGCAGCGGCCAAGAGCAGCGCACGCGACGCAACAAATAGGCTATTAAGCTCCGCAGGGCTCCGATAAATCAGCTAACGGCCAACGTGGAAACGTCTTCACTTTAATGTCAGTACGTTCACCTGCTAGCAGACGTTGAGCCCCCGCAAAAGCAATCATCGCACCGTTATCGGTACAAAATTCAGGGCGCGGGAAAAATACTTCACCACCAATACGCTGCGCAAACTCTGCCAATTGTTCACGCAAATGCTTATTGGCGCTGACACCACCGGCAATAACCAGTCGCTTCAAGCCAGTCTGTTCGAGTGCGCGACGACATTTAATCACCAGTGTGTCAACGACTGCATCCTGAAATGCTCGCGCAACATCTGCGAGCTGTTGCTGCGAACCATCCGTACTCGCTATCGTATTCGCTGCAAATGTTTTCAATCCACTGAAAGAAAAATCGAGGCCTGGTCGGTCTGTCATTGGACGTGGAAACTTGTATTTATTAGGTAGCCCTTGCTCAGCCATTTTCGCGAGCCGTGGACCACCGGGATAATCCAGCCCCATCAACTTCGCGGTCTTATCGAAAGCCTCACCAGCAGCATCATCAACTGACTCACCCAACAACATGTACTTGCCAATACCGTCTACTTGAACTAATTGGGTGTGTCCGCCAGAGACTAACAATGCAACGAACGGAAACTCAGGTGGATTCTCTTCTAACATCGGGGCTAACAAATGCCCTTCCATATGATGCACAGCAATTGCTGGCACATTCCAACCAAAGGCTAAGCTGCGCCCAATACAAGAGCCGACTAACAAAGCCCCAACCAGTCCCGGTCCGGCGGTGTAGGCAACACCATCAATGTCTTGAGCTTCTAAATTAGCTTGGGTTAGAGCCGCTTGAATCAGCGGGAGGGTTTTTCGAACATGGTCGCGTGACGCCAGCTCTGGCACCACACCGCCATAGTCAGCGTGTAACTTTACCTGTGAGTACAATTGATGAGCTAATAAGCCATGCTCGGTATCATAGATAGCAATACCGGTTTCATCACAAGATGTTTCTATTCCAAGCACACGCATGACAAGCCTCAAAAATCTGGTGTAAAAAACGGCGCACAGTTTACCCCAGATTTTCGTCAAAGTCAGTCGAGATCGACCGTTGCCCCCTGCAAAGCACTGTCATCATCGCTCGCATTGCTATCGCCGCTCAGTTTGATTCGCAAGCGCAAATCGTTTGGCGCATCGGCATGACGCAACGCTTCGTCGTAGCTAATACGACCGGCTTTATAGAGGTCAAACAGCGCTTGGTCAAACGTTTGCATGCCAAGCTCGCGCGATTTCGCCATAATCTCTTTAATTTCACCCATATCATTGGTTGCGATTTTTTCCGCAACAATTGGGCTATTTAATAAGATTTCAATCGCAGCAACACGCCCACCATCAATGGTAGGAATCAATTGTTGCGCGACAATGCCGCGTAGGTTCAATGACAAATCGAACATCAATTTACCGATTTTTTCCTTCGGTACCATGTGCATGATCCGCTCAATCGCTTGGTTCGCGTTGTTAGCGTGCAGCGTTGCGACACACAAGTGACCCGTTTCCGCGAAAGTGAGTGCATACTCCATGGTTTCTTGAGAACGAATTTCCCCCACCAGTATAACATCTGGCGCTTGGCGCAATGAGCTTTTCAAAGCAGCTTCAAACGATTCCGTATCACTGCCAACCTCACGTTGCGTGATCATTGATTTCGCATGGTCATGAACAAATTCGACTGGATCTTCAATCGTTAAGATGTGCCCTTTCGAGTTTTGATTCCGATATCCAATTAACGCTGCTAACGTCGTCGACTTACCTGAACCTGTCGCACCAACTACAAGCATTAGTCCGCGCTTGTTCATGATCAGCTTAGTAAGAACTTCCGGTAGCTTAAGTTCTTCTATTGTTGGTATTTGGGTAACAATTCGACGAACAACCATACCTGCGCGTTGGCGTTGCCAAAACGCACTTACCCGAAATCGACCGATACCTTCACGAAATATCGCAAAGTTAGCTTCTTTTTCATCCATGAACTCTTTAAGGTGTTTATCGCCCAACGCTTCTTTGACGATGGCGAGCGCCGCATTGTCACTCAACCTTTGTTCCGTCAATGGTGTCAGTTCGCCATTGATTTTGGCACTTGGTGGCAAGCCCGCAGAGATAAATAAATCCGAGCTGTTTCGTTCCACCATTATTTTTAAAAGTTTATCTAAAACCATGGTTAGAAAGAATCCTTGTTCGCTGCTTTCGCCTTAGCATCGGCGCGCGAAACCAAGCCTTGGTTTAATAGGTTCTGCAAGCATTGGTCTAACGTTTGCATACCGTGCGCCGCACCAGTTTGAATCGATGAATACATTTGCGCAATCTTATCTTCACGAATCAAGTTTTTGATGGCCGACGTTGCAATCATAATCTCATGCGCCGCAACACGACCACCACCGACTTTCTTCAATAGCGTTTGAGAAATAACCGCACGCAATGATTCTGAAAGCATCGAACGAATCATCGGTTTTTCGTCACCTGGGAACACGTCAACTATACGGTCAATAGTTTTTGGTGCTGAGGTTGTGTGGAGGGTGCCAAACACTAGGTGACCAGTTTCCGCCGCGGTCATTGCCAGACGAATCGTCTCAAGGTCACGCATCTCACCTACTAGGATGACATCAGGATCTTCACGCAATGCCGAACGCAGTGCGTTATTAAAACTATGTGTATCACGATGCACTTCCCGCTGGTTAATCAGGCTGCGTTTGTTTTTATGAACAAATTCAATCGGATCTTCGATGGTTAAAATATGATGATATTTATTTTCATTAACGTAATCGATCATAGCCGCTAATGTTGTTGACTTACCTGAACCTGTTGGCCCTGTAACTAACACCAAGCCACGCGGATTATCTGAAATAGTCTTGAATATCTCCGGCGCACCCAGCTGTTCCAAAGTGAGCACTTCACTTGGAATGGTTCGAAATACAGCGCCAGCACCGCGGTTTTGTACGAAAGCGTTAACACGAAAACGCGCTAAGTCAGGAACTTCAAACGAGAAATCGCATTCTAAGTTTTGTTCGTATTCTTTACGCTGGCGGTCGTTCATGATGTCGTACACCAGCTCTTGCACCTGCTTGTGACTTAGCGCAGGGATATTTATTTTACGAACGTCACCGTCTACCCGTATCATAGGAGGCGAATCAGCTGATAAATGTAAGTCTGACGATTTATGTTTAACAGCGAAACTGAGTAACTCAGTGATATCCATATAACAGCCTCTTGTAAGTGAGTTTTAGCAATTGATGAATAGCATAGCTGAACGCATAAAAGAAGTCCGTAATGAAATTGCTCGCATCTGCAATCAACACGAACGCGAGCAAAATAGCGTGAAATTAATTGCGGTAAGTAAAACGAAACCCTCGACAGATATTGCCTCTGCGTATCATGCTGGGCAACGCGATTTCGGTGAAAACTACGTTCAAGAAGCAATTGCAAAGATTATGCAATTGTCAGAGTACGACATCACATGGCATTTTATTGGACCAATTCAATCGAACAAAACCCGAGATATCGCCGAGCACTTTGCGTGGGTTCATAGTGTTGATAGAGCAAAAATCGCACGTCGATTAGCGGAACAACGTCCAACGAATATGCCGCCGTTAAATGTTCTCATTCAGGTCAATATTGATGACGATCAAGCGAAGGCCGGTGTATCGCCGGAAGATGTTGCCGAGCTTGCTGCCGTTATCAGTGAATTTCCGCAATTGCAGCTGCGCGGTTTAATGACAATACCGGCGGTGCAAGCAGAACCGAGTGATTCAGCTTCCAGCTTCCTCGCCATGCAGCGGTTGTTTTTAGAGTTACAGTCCCAATATAAACAAGTAGATACCTTATCAATGGGTATGAGCGCTGACTGGCCCTATGCGGTTGCTGCTGGAGCAACCATGATACGAATTGGCACAGCATTGTTTGGCGCTCGAGCAAATACACCAAATAATACAGGAGACCCTGCATGACAACTTCGCCTCATAAAATCGCCTTTATTGGCGCCGGAAATATGACTCAAAGCATTGTTGGAGGCATGGTCAAAAGCGGTTATCCCAGCGATAACATTTATGTCAGTAATCCTAGCCCAGAAAAACTCGAGAAATTAAAAAGCAACCTTAACGTACACACGAGTCAAGACAACCAAGTTGTTGCTAATGCAGCGGATGTGATTGTGTTATCAGTTAAGCCGCAGCTTATGGCCGACGTTTGTGCCGCGTTAAAACAGCAAGTTTCTAATCTTTCCGATAAGTTAATTGTAACCATCGCTGCTGGCATTCGTATTGAAAAATATCGGCAGTATTTAGGTAACGACATTCGCATGATTCGCGTCATGCCTAATACCCCATCATTGGTTGGTAAAGGCATGTCTGGTTTGGTTGCAGATGACCGCGTCTCAGAAGCCGATAAAGCATTTATCACCGAAGCATTTGATGGCGTAGGCGCAACATTGTGGGTAACTGACGAAGATGAGTTAGATATTCTTGGCGCAGTTGCAGGTAGCGGACCTGCCTACTTCTTTGAATTTATGGCAAGTTTACAAAAGGCAGCAACCGCACTTGGGTTTGATCGTGATAAAGCCCGTCAAATGGTACAACAAACCGCTTTGGGGGCGGCTGAGATGGCGATTGCCAGTGACCTTGAGCTCGAAGAGTTACGTAAACAAGTGACGAGCAAGGGTGGCTCGACGGCTAAAGGCATCGAGGTTTATCAAGCCGCAGATATTGATGACATTTCAGGCCAAGCAGTTAAAGCAGCTGTGCAGCGCAACCAAGAAATGGCTAAACTGTTTTAAATAATTTATTTAGAGAACCTATATGAACGCGTTACGCTTTTTGGTCGAGATTGTCTTTGATTTGTTCCTGATAGTTGTGTTGCTGCGCATATGGATGCAGGCTGCGCGAGCTGATTACTTTAATCCAATGAGTCAGTTTGTCGTAAAAGTCACGAATCCAATCGTCAAACCACTACGCAGCTTTCTACCGATGGTTGGCCAATGGGATCTTGCGAGCCTTGTTCTCGCCTACTTGGTCGGCATTGGTAAAATTCTAGTGCTTTCCAATATTGCAGCAGGCATGACACCAATGTTCAGCGATACGTTGCTGATGGGCTTAGCCGTTGTGGTATTCCAGTTCCTTTCGTTGCTATTTTGGCTAGTTATCATTATGGCTATTATGAGTTGGTTTAATCGTGGCTATAACCCAATGATGGCAATGATTGAGCAACTCACGCAGCCTTTCTTGGCGCCAATTCGTCGAATTATTCCACCTATTGGGGGCCTCGACTTATCGGTACTTGTTCTCATTGTTGCGATTCAATTTGTACGTATATTGCTCAGCAACCTCTTTGGCATAGGAATGGGGTTATGAAACATGTTCTCGTCTGCATTTTAACTGCCGTACTCATTGTAGTAGGTATCAATGATGTCAAGGCTGAGCAAAGTAAACGATTAGGCCCTTGGGAAGTGCATTACAACGCCTTTAATTCAACCTTGCTACGCCCTGAAATGGCGAAACAATACCAGCTCTCGCGTAGCGAAACTCTAGCCACGCTGAACATTTCGGTGTTAGATGCGACAGCGCCCGGAAAGCCAGCCCAGCAAGTTGAAATTTCAGGTTATGTCATGAACCCATTGAGTCAACAACAAACCTTAGAATTTAACGAAGTTATTGAAGGTGATGCGGTTTATTACCTCGCTCAAACGCGATTCTCTAACCTTGAAACCCTGCGGTTTTTTATAACCATTAAACAGGGTGAACAGACGCAAGAACTGCGATTTCATAAAGAGTTTTGGGCTAACTAAGAGCTATTAATATTTATTAAGGCCAACGTGCTAGTTGGCCTTTTCATCCAGCAGTTTCACACCGACTTGTTGAATAAAACCTTCATCAGTGACTTCCCGCACCGTCAGTAAAACTAACCCGAGTTGCAATTGATCACCAACCACCACACGGCGATGGAATTTCTGCGTAAAGTAGTCATGTAGTGACACAGCGAGCAATTTGCTGTCTAGGCTGCCGACGGGGTAGAAACCCGCAACCTCTTTTAATAACAAATCACCGCGCAAAGTAAAGTCACCGAAGAACTCGCTACTTTGTAGTTCAGTTGTTTTGCCGCCGGCGGAAAGCACTCGGCTAATTGCGCCCACATGCTCGAGTTTTGCGACCACAATCACTGTATCGGCTTCTCGTAAAACAGGCTGACTTTTGGGTAACAGCCACTCACCTTCGCGAATGATACCGACAAACTCGACATCGACATTCCAGCGCAGCTCGTCCCAACAGTGATCGCATGCTGGTGAACGCTCACTTATTTGGTATACCCATACTTCCATCGGATCTTTACTACCGAGTCGATCTAGCGGCATCCGTCGGTCTGGCTCTGCGGGAGCTGGCACTTCAAGCCCCAGCCAGCGCGCCATTGGCGCTAACGACCAACCTTGAACAATGAGTGATACCATCACCACCATGAAAGCAATATCGAAATAGAGCTCTTGATTTGGCACCCCGGTTAACCACGGATAAAGAGCAAGAATAATCGGCACTGCGCCGCGCAAGCCGACCCAACTAATAAATACTTGTTCGCGCCATGGAAACACAAACGGTATAAGGCTAACTAAAACTGCAAGTGGGCGTGCGACAAAAATCATCAGCACGGCAACGCTCAGTGACAAGCTCCAATGTTCCATCAAGTGCGACGGAGTAACTAATAATCCTAATATCAAAAACATCATGATTTGACTAAGCCAAGCCAAACCATCCTGCACCTGCAAAATATGCGGCAACTGCGGTAAACGGGAGTTACCAATCTTGTATCCCATTAAGTACACTGCTAAATAACCACTGCCGCCAATTCCCGATGTCATGGCAAAAATAACGACGGCAGAGGCCGCAGCTAACAAAGGGAAAAAAGAAAACTGTACGGAGATTTTTTGTGCCATCCAAACAAAAGCTCGACCACCTACCCAACCTGCCAAATAACCGATAACAACCTGTTGAACAACGTCAAGACTTATCCAAGCCAATGAGAAGCTCTCAGCTGATGCAATGATTGAAGTTAGGGTCATGGTGAGAATAATCGCCATCGGGTCGTTAGTTCCCGATTCAATTTCAAGCGTTGAGGCAACCCGTTGCTTGATGCGCAAATTCTGAGATTGGAAAATACTAAATACGGCAGCGGCATCAGTTGAGCTAAGAATTGCACCAATCAGAAGTGCTGTTGGCCATGGTAAATCAAACAACCACACCACCCCTGAAGCAGTTATCGCACAGGTTAATGCAACACCGACCGTTGCTAAGCTAATCGCGGGCCACAGGGCAACTCGAAAACGCTCTTTGTGAGTTCGCATACCACCATCAAAAAGGATGATTACCAGCGCTAGAGAACCAATAAAAAAGGCGACTTCAGGATTACTAAATTCAATGCCGAGCACGCCCTCTTCGCCCGCCAGCATGCCAACCACAAGAAATGTGAGAAGCAGCGGTGCGCCGAGTCGATTCGAAACCACTGCCGCTAGAATACTAATTAGCAGCAGCGACCCCATCAACAGCATGATTCCAGTAATGCTGGCCAAATTTTCTCTCCTTGGTCACGATGCCCTTGACCCGTATAATAACAGGCAAATATAAAATACGGGTGAAAAATTCATGCATGAATTAGTCTTAGCGACAGGTAATAAAGGCAAAGTTGCCGAATTAGAAGGGCTTCTACAACCGTTAGGTTGGCAAGTTAAACCCCAGTCTGAATGGAACTTCGCCGAGGTTGAAGAGACCGGTTTAACATTTATTGAAAACGCTATTTTAAAAGCCCGACATGCAGCCGAACTAACTGGACTACCAGCTTTAGCAGATGACTCAGGTTTGGCTGTTAACGCCCTAGATGGTGCGCCTGGAATTTATTCAGCTCGGTATGCCGGACTTGGCTGCACCGATCAAGAGAACATCGACAAATTACTCGCTGCACTGCAAGATATTCCTGACGCGGAGCGTCAAGCGAGCTTCCATTGCGTATTGGTTTATATGCGTCATGCCAATGACCCAACTCCTATTGTGTGTCACGGACGTTGGGATGGCATGATCGCTACTGCACAGCATGGTGACCATGGATTTGGTTATGATCCCGTATTTTGGTTACCGGAACTCAATTGTACGGCGGCTCAACTTAGTGCCTCACAGAAGCAACAGCTTAGTCATCGTGGTAAAGCATTGCGGCAATTGGTTGAACAGCTTCAGGCATCGCTATGAATCAGCTAAGACTACCACTTTCACTGTATGTTCATATACCGTGGTGCGTACAAAAGTGTCCCTATTGTGATTTCAATTCACATGCCTTAAAACACGATATTCCAGAAACCATCTACGTGGCTCGGCTGCTTGATGATCTACGAGCTGATTTATCATGGGTTCAGGGCCGCGAACTTACGAGTATCTTTATTGGCGGTGGCACACCAAGTTTGTTTAATGCAAATAGTATTAAACAGCTGATCGACGGCATCGCCGCTTTGATACCATTGCAAGCTGACTGCGAAATTACCCTAGAAGCGAATCCTGGCACCTTTGAGACTGAGCGTTTTTCCGGGTTCGTCGATGCCGGAGTCACTCGGCTTTCAATTGGTGTTCAGAGTCTGCAAGAAGAACAGTTGCAGGCGTTAGGCAGAATTCATGATCCGCATCAGGCAATAACTGCCGCAACTCATGCTACCTCTCTGCCGCTGAAAAGTTTTAATCTTGATTTGATGCACGGCTTACCCGGTCAAACGCTTAACGATGCAATGTCTGATTTGGATGGTATTATTGCCCTCAACCCTCCCCATATATCGTGGTACCAACTAACGATAGAGCCAAACACAGCATTTGCGAGTCGACCTCCACAGTTACCGGAAGATGATGAGTTATGGGCAATTCAAGAACACGGACATGAAAAGCTGATTGCTGCCGGTTACCAACAATACGAAGTAAGTGCTTACGCAAAAGAAGGACACCAAAGTAAGCATAACCGTAACTATTGGATGTTCGGTGACTACCTTGGAATTGGTTGCGGTGCGCACAGCAAAATAACGATGCCAGCAACTGGCGAAATTATTCGTTGCGAGAAAATAAAGCATCCACAAGGCTACCTCGATTTAACGCGTCCGTTGCGTTACCGCCAATGGGTAGTTGAAGTTAACGAGCGCCCCTTTGAATTCTTTATGAATTATTTTCGGTTACTCGAGCCAGTGCCCAAAGCAGCGTTCGAAGACTTTACTGGTTTATCAGCAGCCGTTGCTGACAAACTTTTGAAAGAGGCAATACAGAAAAACCTGGTTGTTGATTGCGGGCGTTATTGGGAGACAACCCAGCTCGGCAGACGTTACCTCAATAGCGTTTTAGATTTATTGGTATAAGCTTGAGCGAGTTATTCAACTCGCTCGAACTTCAAATCCCAAACGCCATGGCCAAGACGCTCACCGCGTTGTTCGAATTTTGTCAGAGGTCGTTCTGCTGGTCGCTGAATATAAGTATTACTTTCTGACAAATTACGCCAATGCTGCGCGACATTCATTACTTCTAGCATATGTTCCGCGTAATTTTCCCAATCTGTTGCCAAGTGCAACACACCACCAATAGCTAACTTACGACGCAATAATTCGACAAATTCAGGTTGAATTAAACGTCGTTTATGGTGGCGCTTCTTGTGCCAAGGGTCTGGAAAGAAAATCTGAACCGTTGCGAGACTTGAGTCTGCGATATTATCTTTAAGAACTTCGACGGCATCGTGTTCATATACGCGTAAATTTGTTAAACCAGCGTCTTCTGCATCCATCAAACAAGAGCCAACACCTGGCCGATGCACTTCAATACCAATAAAATTCTTTTCTGGCGCTGCTTGTGCCATCGCAACCAAGGATTTCCCCATACCAAAACCGATTTCTAACACGGTTGGTGCTTGACGGCCAAACACCTGCTCAAGATTCAGCAGTCCTTGCTCGTGGGTCAATCCCATGATGGGCCAGCTACGTTCAAGAGCAGCTGCCTGCCCTTTGGTTAGACGACCTTCGCGCTTTACAAAGCTGCGGACCTTACGAATGTATTTCCCCTCAGCTTGGGCTTTCTCTAAATTTTCTGAACTCATGATGCCTCTATTTCGTAGTGCGCGAATTATTAAATGGAATAAGTTTAATTTTGCGGCGCTCATTATGCAAAAAGGCACGCCAAACGCAAGTTTGGCGTGCCTTTAACTTTTGAATAATGGTTAGATTATTCTTTAACTGGAACCTGCTTAGTTACAGACATTACCGCTTCAATGCGACGGTTCTTCGCGCGATTATCTGCTGAGTTGTTTGGATATTTCGGACGGCTCTCACCGTAACCTTCTGTTGTTACACGAGAAGCAGCGATACCGAAATCATTCACTAAGCTATTACCTACAGCTTTTGCACGACGCTCAGACAATTGCTGGTTGTATGTTGCCGCGCCGGTATCATCAGTGTGACCTTCAATAACCACGTCTAGCTGTGGATATTCTTTTAAGAACTCAGCTGTTTCACGAATATCTGATTTTTGCGAGTCAGGAATTTCGTCAGAATTCAGTGCAAATGTTACAACCAATTCACGAGTGACCGTTTCGTTGGCGTACATAACACAGCCATCTGCATCAACTTTGAAGCCAGCTTGGGTGTTTGGACACTTGTCCATATCATCGTTTACGCCATCACCGTCTGAATCAACAACAACGGGTGCAACTGGCGCCGGAGCTGGCGCTGGTGCTGGTGCCGGTTCTGGTTTCGTATAGGTAGATTCAGATGTTCCACCAAAGTAATAGCGGAGACCGGTCATCAACATAAATTCAGTAAGGTCGCCATCACTCTGTTGTACAGCACCTTCGAATGAGATCGCCCAATTATCATTTAAGAATTCTTTATAACCAGCACCAACCCGCAAGAAGCGGTTGTTGATGTCACTGAACTCAGTTGAGTTGATACCTACAGCACCATAGAAGTTCGATGAGAAGTTATAAATTAAATCAACACCATAAGCGCTGCCGGTAGAGCTATCACTCGACGTCTCTAGATCACCACGTAAGTAATCATAATAAACTCGGTATCCCCACTCAGGAGTAAATTGATAACCAAGTTCTAAACCACCCATCACTGAATCAAAGCCACCGCCAAAGGATTGCAGTTGGTTATTTTCGATAACCCGACGATCAGAATCTGTGCCGAACACACCAATGCGCGGGCCTACATAAATGCTACCCGGCTCGTCGCCTTGGAATGCCATAACTGGTGCAGCCATTAATGAAGAAATGACAGCTGCCGATACCATTGATAACCGTTTCATGAGATGCTCCTTGTGTTTTCTCATAGGCCAATTTGTTAACTTGGCTTTAGTATAGTACAAATTCGAAAAAAAAGCCTGATCCAACGGGGCTTTACAGATTTTTTGCGACTTTATTAACCATTAACTTACAAAAAATTCATGATTGATAAGACTTCTAGCGCCATCATTACGCCATTGAGCACATTAAAGTTCAGCGAAACTCTAACTTTATGGCAGAAAGTTCATGGTCGGAATGACCTCCCTTGGCAACAGGAAATTACGCCTTATCGCGTGTTAGTAAGCGAACTCATGTTGCAGCAAACTCAGGTAACTACTGTCATCCCTTATTTTGAGCGTTGGCTACAACATTTCCCGACTGTCGTAGCATTGGCTGAAGCTTCTGAAGATGAGGTGATGACCCAATGGCAAGGGCTGGGGTACTACTCGCGGGCCAGAAACTTACACAAAGCTGCAAAGTTTGTCGTAAACGAACTAAATGGGCAACTGCCAGATAATGCTGAGCAACTCAGAGAGGTTCCCGGTGTTGGCCCTTACACAGCAGGCGCAATTTCGGCGTTTGCATTTAATAAACCAGCAGCGATAGTTGATGGCAATGTGAAACGTCTCTTTAGTCGCTATTTTGGAATTGAAGGCGATATTTCGTCAGCAAAGGTCAACAAAACTATTTGGTCCTACGCAGAGCGGTATACGCCAACCGTTAATAACCGGCGCTACGCACAAGCGCTGCTTGATCTTGGTGCAACTGTCTGTACACCTCGTTCACCGGATTGCCAACAGTGTCCCATAAGGACAAGTTGTAATGCCTATGCAACAGGTCGCGTTGATATTCTGCCCGAGAAGAAAGCGAAGAAAAAAATACCAACACGTCGTGGCTACTTCGTACTTGACCTAACCACAGATGGCGTCATTTTAACGCAACGCTCAGGGGACGGTATTTGGCCTCGACTATGGTGCTTACCTCAAATATTGGAACCATTAGAAACAGCTTCAATTCATGGAAGCTTTAAACATATTTTTTCTCACTATAAGCTAGACGCGACGGTCATTATTGAATCAGCAGAACAATTTGGCCAACGAATACCTTTAGAACAATTAGATAACTATGGATTACCTACCCCTATTCGTAAATATCTTAATACGTTGCGTGTATAACTAGAGGCAATTAAAGCTTGGCTAAGTTTGCATTAACTGACATCCCCACCGTAAAATGACCATCAAATTTAAAGCCGAACGAGGTTGTCATGAGCCGTACCGTACATTGTGAATACCTGAAGAAAGAAGCTGAGGGTTTGGATTTCCAGCTTTACCCTGGTGAGTTGGGAGAAAAAATCTTTAATAGCATCTCAAAACAAGCTTGGGCCGAATGGCAAAAGAAACAAACTATGTTAATCAACGAGAAACGTCTGAATTTGATGGATCCACAAGCACGAGCATTTCTTGAAGAACAAATGCAAGCATTCTTATTTGAAGGTAAAGAAGTCGATATTGAAGGCTATACCCCTCCTGCTAAATAAATATCTCTAAAAACCCCGCTTTGCGGGGTTTTTTAATGTTTAAAAAAAGTAAAGTTCAAGTCATTTAAAGCCCTATTTCCTTATCTTATGCCTTATATAGTGGGCATTTCTCTCACTTATCGCTCTCAACTAGAGAAACAACCTCAAATCTGTTAGACTACATACGAATTTTTCAAGAGGGAGAAGTTATGAAGATGCCTTCCTGGCACCGTGCTGTACTAAAAGTAGGCAGTGCGTTGATTGCACCAGACGATACAGGAACGAGCAGTAAATACTTATTAGCTATCGCTCGATTTATTATTGAGTGTCATGAGCGCGGACAGGAAATTGTTCTCGTTTCATCGGGTAGCGCTGCAGCTGGCAGAAAACATATCAGCTTTGATGGCGATCAGCTTCCGGTGACGATAAAAAAAGCGATGGCTGCTGTTGGACAAAACGACATGATGGCAAACTGGTCGCGTTTTTTTGACTTCCCGTGTGCTCAAGTATTGATGACGCATGGCGACTTACGCGATCGCGCTCGTTATGTCAGTGTCCGAAACACACTTCGAACATTGTTAGAACACGATGTATTACCTATCGTTAATGAGAACGATGCGTTAGCTACCGATGAAATGAAAGTTGGTGATAACGATAATCTCGCGGCAATGGTTGCTACCCTCGTTGACGCTGATGCGTTATTCATCTGCTCCGATATTGACGGATTATTTGATGCTGATCCGCGAGTAAAGCCTGATGCGAAAAAAATTCCAGAGGTGGACGAGATCACTGAGGAAATTTTTGCGCTAGCTGGCGGCACCACAAATAAAATTGCGACAGGCGGCATGCGTACCAAGATTGAGGCGGCTGAAAAAGCGACCTCTCACGGTATCGATACGTATATCGTGAATGGTCGGAAAGGCGAAACCTTCGAGCACATGTTACGCGGTGACAACCCGGGCACTTTGTTCAAGCGCCAGCAAGATCCAATGAGCAATAAAAAACACTGGTTGCGCCACACCTTGATTTCGCAGGGTGAACTGGTTATCGACGAGGAATCTGCAGCAGCACTTGGCCGCGGCGAGTCGTTAACAACAAGCGGTATTGTAGATGTTCAAGGCGATTTCAATCGCGGTGATGCCGTGGTGATTCGTTGCGGAAGTACGGCTGAGGCAATCGGTAAAGGCATTTGCCAATATAGCTCACACGAATTGATGCACATAAAAGGGCAAGAAATAAGTGATATAGCCGAAGCATACGGCTACAGCCCAATCTCTGAAGTAATTGAGAGTAACGATTTAATGATACTGGAGGACGAATGAGTACTCAGTTAGCTGAACAAATTTCAAAACGCGCAGCGGTTGCTGCCCGTGCTGTTGCCAACTTATCAGAAGCAAACAAAAATCAAGTATTGCAACGCATGGCGGACGCCATTCGCGCAGCCAAGAGCACTATTTTGGCAGTGAATGAGAAAGACATGGCAGCCGGAAAAGAAAAAGGCTTATCAGAAGCCATGCTAGACCGACTGCAACTAAATGACGAGCGCATCGAAGGAATGGCTAGCGCCATCGAAGAGATTATCGGACTCTCTGATCCGGTTGGTGAGCGCAAACATTTTGAAACGCGTCCAAATGGTATTCAAGTGGACAAAATGCGCATTCCGTTGGGCGTTATCTGTATGATTTATGAAGCGCGTCCAAATGTGACCGCCGATGCTGGCGCTCTATGCTTTAAATCTGGTAATGCTGTTATCTTACGCTGCGGCCGAGAAGCCATTGAAACCAGTAAAGCTATTGCTGATGCGCTTCATCAAGCTCTTCGTGATAGCGACTTACCAGAAGACGTGATTACTGTCGTACCGTCGCCTGATCGTGAATTGATGACCGAGTTACTGAAGCAAGACAAGTATGTAGATTTGGTTATTCCTCGCGGTGGCGAAGGCCTAATTCATTTTGTTAGTGACAACAGTAAGATTCCGGTGATTCAGCACTATAAAGGCGTGTGTCATTTATACATCGACAAAGATGCAGATCTGGACAAAGCTTTAAACATCTTATTAAACGGTAAGACTCAACGTACTGGCGTATGTAATGCGCTCGAAGGTCTCGTCGTACATCAAGATATCGCACCAACATTTTTACCAGTTGCTGCAAAAGCGTTAGCTGAAAAAGGTGTTGTGATTCACTCAGACAGTGCTTCAGCTGGCTATTTTGATAATCCAGATGTGATTGCCGACGATGCGTTTGGTGAAGAGTACTTGGCGCTTGAAATTGCCGTGAAAACCGTGAAAGACTTTGATCAAGCACTTGATCATATCCACAACTTTGGCAGCGGTCATACCGAAGTTATCGTCACCGAGAACAAAGAAGCTGCTGACCGCTTTATTCGTGAAGTCGATTCAGCCGTGACTATGGCAAATGCTTCTTCTCGATTCAGCGATGGCGGTCAACTTGGCTTAGGTGCTGAGATTGGTATTTCTACCAGTAAGCTACATGCATACGGTCCGATGGGCTTACAAGCACTTACTACCGAGAAGTTTGTAGTAACTGGTACTGGACAGATACGCGAGTAATTGACTCGCGTTTACTGGCTTGGCCAAACGTTTAAAGCATATACCTCAGCTATATGCCTCAACTAAAAGTGGCCAATCTCGTGTTTCATCGAAGTGAAATGCTTGATTGGTCTCTTTTGCTTTTGTTAACTCTTTATTAAATGAGCGTAGTAAGCGCCGCAGGTTAGCTTCACGCCATTCACCTTCTGCTCTAAATCCACATTTATCAAAATCCACAATCCAGCACTTACTGCTGTCATCAAGCATGATGTTATGGCAATTTAAATCAGAATGATAAACCCCAGCACAATGCAACTCGCGTATTGTATTGCCAACCTGTTGCCACTCTGATGCAACTAGAGGCCGCTGTAATAGTAATTTAAATAAGTCTTGAGCACCTGGAATCACCTCAACCAGAATATCTGCGCGATAGCCCCATATTGGCGCTTTTACAAAACGTGCTGCCACCGGTCGTGGTACTGGTAGTTTCAATTCACGCAGTTTAAGCAACAACGAAAACTCCGCCATGGCACGACTGCTAGAGATTGGTTCCCGCTTGAAGCGATCTTTGTTAAACTTACCAACCAAACCACCTCGATAATAATGTCGCAATAATAATCCATGTTCTCCAACATCAATAAAAAATGCAGTGCTACGCCCGGTGGCCGACCCCTTGATTTTATTCTGGCTCCGCCAAAAATTCGCCTCAAAATGTTTCGTTGTGCACCCTTCTAGAACCGACGGGTCATACCAAATCTCTGTGTTATTGTTCGGCTTCGTAGTTTTTATCATCGACATCGTCCTTACGTTTTCGGTGCCGTGCGTCAAAGGTAGGAAGCGTTTGATATCCTTCAAAATAGCTTCGGTTGCACCTTGGTCGTTAGCAAATTCATCAAATGCACGCTTAGCATATTCAGCTGTTTTCTTGGGATCCCTTAACCACTCATTCCAAACAGCGGCTAACGTTCTCGCATCAGTCACAATCTGAACACCGTTCACCGCTTTTAAGCGCTGATAAATTTCATCAAAATTGAATACGTGGGGCCCGGATATAACTGGCGTTTGGGTTGCAATTGGCTCTAGTGGGTTATGCCCGCCTCGCTCAATCAGGCTTCCACCAACAAAAGCGGCATCTGCGACGGCATACCACAACAATAACTCACCCATTGAATCAGCAAGAAAAACTTGATGAGCAGCCTGTATTGCTTGCTCTGCACTTCGGCGCACAAAGTTAAACTGCTTCTGTTCAATCAATCGAGCGACAGCATCGAAACGCTCTGGGTGACGCGGAACGATGATTAACAGCGCTGTTGGGTGCGGTTCCAATACCAAGCTAAACGCTTCAAGAATTTGTACATCTTCTCCTTCATGCGTACTGGCAGCGACTAGTACCGGGCGGTTTAATTCATCACGCCAGCTTTGGGATTGTTGGCGTAGGTCATCACTCACCTGAAAATCGTGCTTTAAATTTCCCCGCACGGCGAGTTTATTGGCCGGTACTTGGAGTGATGCAAAGCGCTCGGCGCTACCTTTGGTTTGCGCCGCAATAAAATCAACGCTCTGCCAGATGGGTCCAAGCAACCAAGCATATTTTTGATAGCCTTTTGCAGAACGTTCCGACATCCGTGCGTTAACAACTAAAACAGGTATGTTTCGCAGCTGACATTGCTCGAGCAAGCAAGGCCAAATTTCGGTTTCAAGTACAATCAGCAAGCGAGGGCTAAGTTTACTCACAAAGCGCTGCATCGCTGCTGGCGTATCAATCGGCAGGTAACTATGAAAGACGCGGTCACCAAACAGTTTCAGCGCCATTTCAGCCGCTGTCGGTGTCATTGATGTCAATGTCACCGAAAGGTGCGGATAGGTCCGTAAAACGCTCTCGATAAGCCCCCTAGCCGCGACCGTTTCACCAACCGAAACACAGTGAATTACAATGCCATCGCGAGCTTGTGGGGGAAAATCATGAAGAGCAAGGCGCTCACTCCAGCGTTTTCGATAGGCTGGAGCCTTCGCTCCGCGAAGCCACAGGTAAATAAATACCAATGGCGTCAGGAGCCGAATGAGCAATCTATACCAAACGGTCATTAACGCTTAGCGCCAGTACTCTTTGATCCAAGTTGTCGGAAGTACCTTGCGGTACCATTTCCCGCTACGACCAGCCAGTGCATCATCTGGATGTGGGCGGCCATGGAAAATGATCACCTTCGCGCCTTCAGGAATACGCGGCTGCTGGAAGAAACTTAACGGGAATGGCCGCAAACAATGACGTTTAAAGCTCCGGCACCATTGCGCTGGCCAATATTTTAACTTGCCTTGGCGCGCAACAAACTGCGTTATAAACTCTTGTTCGTTGCGGACATCCTTTCGCGAGCCAACCGGATCGGCCTTTAGGTGCTCTAAGGCATCAACATGTGCACCGATGTTAAAGCGGAATACCGAGGTATTACCGGTTGCGTCTGATTTGTCCCATTCTTTGATAACCAAGAATTCACCTTCAGGCTCAAAAAACTCGTCTAAGCTTCCAACAATAACAATATCAAGGTCGAGGAATAACGTAGGGCCTTGCAAGTCATATAGCGGATCAGCGAAGCAGGTTAGCTTCAACCAACCGTGAGCAAACGTCCATGGCTTGCGTTGATCAAAATCTTCAAACCCAATCTCTGGAATTGGCTTTACTTCAACTTCATCGCGAATTCCTTCAGCGTCATCAGTGAAGCAAACAAAGCGATATGGCAATGAAATATTGCGGCTGACCATTGAGTACAATGTGTTGACGTAATCAGAGCCGTACTTTTTGCCCCATTTGATACAAATAATATTAACTGGCTGCATGATGTTCCTGCCTGAGGGTTAACTAATTTAATAGACGCATAATGCCAAATTTTCAGTGATCTCGCTATGCTAAAACACGTATTTAGCATTGATTCCCTATAACTTAGCGTAGATTTAACAGATGACCACTCAATCGTCGTTCCGACCACTCACCGAATTCAGTTTGAATCGCCGTCCTGATGATTCAATAGCAACTTTAGCCCTAGTTCTCGGTGATCAACTGAACGCCGGACATAGCTGGTTCAAAACGGTTGATAACAATCGTCTCTTTGTGCTCATGGAAGTACGCGAGGAAACCGACTACACGCAACATCACATCCAGAAAGTTGTCGGATTTTTTGCCGCGATGCGAAATTTTGCAAACGCGTTAAGCAACGCTGGGCACAAAGTTTGTTACATTGAATTAGACGATCCAAACAACCTCCAAAGCGTCACCAAGAATTTATCTTTGCTTCTCAAAATTCTTCCGAAAGCTCAACAAGTTCAGCTACAACAACCAGACGAATATCGTGTTGACCACTATTTACAAGATTGGGCTGAGCACCAGTCGGTCGAAGTGAAATGGTATGGCAGTGAGCACTTCTTAACTCAACGCAGCGTATTAAATGATTGGTTTCCAGATAAAGAGAGCTTTTTGATGGAATCGTTTTACCGACGGGTTCGTCAACAAACGGGTTATCTCATGGAAAATGATAAACCTATTGGGGGTAAATGGAATTTTGATAAAGAGAATCGCAACAAACTCGCAAATAAGCAAGATGTCCCGAGTCCGTTACTGTTTTCACATGACGTGACTGACATCGTTACAATGCTTGAGAAAAAGGAAGTTGGAACAATCGGCAGGATTGATTCGCAGCGCTTCATTTGGCCAACATCGAGGCTTGAATCGAGACAGCTACTCGACTTCTTCGTTGAAAATTTATTAGAGAACTTTGGTCGTTATCAAGATGCGATGCACACTGACCACTGGTCACTCTTTCATGCTCGTTTATCTTTTTCACTGAATACAAAAATGCTTAGTCCACGTGAAGTGGTAGAGAAAGCGATTTCGTTTTGGCAGACCAACCCATCTCGCGTGAACATGGCGCAAATTGAAGGGTTCGTACGACAAATTATTGGATGGAGAGAGTTTGTTCGAGCTATTTACTGGAACCACATGCCGAACTATTCAACCACTAATTTCTTCAACAACAAAGCGCCTCTACCCAGCTACTACTGGACAGGTAAAACAAATATGCAATGCATGGCAAAAAGCATTCAGCAATCTCTTGAATTGAGCTATGCACACCACATTCAACGTTTAATGGTGACCGGCAACTTTGCCTTGCTTGCTGGCGTCAATCCTGACGACGTAGACGCTTGGTATTTAGGAATTTATATCGACGCATTACAGTGGGTTGAATTGCCCAACACGCGCGGCATGAGCCAATTTGCTGATGGCGGCATTCTTGCAACAAAGCCATATGTATCAAGTGGCTCCTACATTAATAAAATGTCAAATTACTGCCAGAATTGTCATTACGACGTAAACCAACGCGTCGGTGAACGTGCTTGCCCTTTTAACAGTCTGTATTGGCACTTTATAGATACGCATCATGAACAGCTTAGCAATAACGCAAGAATGAGCTTAATCTTAAGCCAATGGAACAAACAAGATAAAGCAGCTAAGCAAGAGTTACTAGAGCAAGCTCATTGCTACTTAAACCAGATTGATTCGTTATAAACGGACGTTGATAGACACCGAAAAAAGGAAATCATATGAACAAATTCTTAATTGTCTTGCTAACCAGTTTTTTTGTTTTTGGGTGTAGTAGTAACCCAACGCCGGTAGCACCGGTTATTGAAAAATTTGAAGCAACTAAATACTTAGGGAAATGGTATGAAATTGTGCGCTTACCGCACAGCTTTGAGGAGGGGTTAGAGCGTGTAACCGCTGAATATCGACTCAATAACGATGGTACCATTGAAGTCACTAACCGTGGCTACAATATCGAGCTGGGCGAGTGGGAAACAGCCATTGGCCATGCTAAACCCGTCGGCACTGCAATGTACAAAGTAACGTTCTTCTGGCCGTTTTATGGTGGTTACTATATTAGTGAATTGCAAACAAATGAAGCTGGCGACTATTCAGTAGCGGTCATTACGAGCGATAGTTACGAATATTTTTGGGTGCTTTCACGAACACCAAATGTGCCAGAAAGTGTTCTTGAGGAAATAATGAAAAAAGCTCAGGCTTGGGGATATGACACCAACCTGATGATTCGGGTGAATCATCAGGCCGGATATCAATAAGTTTTACTGTGCGCGACGAGCGCGACGTTCACCAGAATTGCCGCGACCGCCTTTATCACCACGACGTTGCGCACCTTTAAACGGTGGGCGCTCGCCAGTTGGTGGGCGTGGACGACGAGTAATTTGCTCACCTGGAGCTAATTCGAGACCCATCTGCTGTTGGCGCACACGCGCACGTTGTAATACGCGCACAACAGCTGTCGGCATGCCTTTTGGTAGCTCAACCAAGCTATGACCGTCAAATAACTGAATTTGACCGATAAAACGGCTATCCATATCAGCTTCATTTGCAATAGCACCAACGATATCTTGTGGACGAGCACCGTGTTCACGACCAACTTGAATGCGATAAGTGTCAAATTCAACGTTCGCATCACGACGATCTCGAGAGCTGCGTTTTTCGCGACCATCACGACTATCGCGGCTATCACGAGCATCGCGTTTACCGCGACGTTCGGTGCGCTCTTCAAATTTACGAGGCGCCGGATCATCAGCAACAATCAACGGACGCTGTGAGTTTTGCTGAGCTAACAAAGCTGCTGCAATTTGCTCTGCTGACAAACCAGTATCAGCTTGCATTTTCGCAATGATTTCGTTCAATTCGTTAAATTGACCACCAGCAGCCGTCGTTACAATTTGCTCTTGCAACTTCTGTTGGCGATGCGCACTCAATTCTTTCGCATTTGGTACTTCAAAATACTCGATAGTACCGTTGGTTAAACGCTCATATGTGCGAAGCAAATGTTTTTCTTTGTTGCGATAGAACAAAATAGCTTCACCACTACGTCCGGCACGACCTGTACGACCGATTCGGTGAACATAAGATTCACTATCGCCGGGTAAATCATAATTCACAACGTGCGTGATTTCTGGCACATCAAGACCACGAGCGACAACATCGGTTGCGACTAAGATTTCGATACGACCGCTACGCAACTGCGCAACAGTTTGCTCGCGCTGCGCTTGGTTCAAGTCACCACTTAATGGTGATGCTTTAAATCCTGATGCTTGCAACTGCTCAGTAACATCCATGGTGTCTGAACGTGTACGTACGAAAATCAACACGCGCTGATATTCCAAGGTTTCTAACAAGCGCGTCAACGCTTGCATTTTACTCAAGCCACGCACTAACCATGCGCGTTGGCGAATGGTCGCCTTCGCTTTTTCAATAGCAGCGATTTGAATATTTAATGGTTGCTCACCAGCTTCGGTAACAAGGAAAGTCTTCGCTAACTTACGAATTGCCGGCGGCATTGTCGCTGAGAATAATGCACGTTGTGAAGTGTTCGGTACCGCACCCATGATGGTTTCGATATCGTCAATGAAACCCATGTTCAGCATTTCATCCGCTTCATCTAATACAGCTAAACGAAGCGAGCTTAAGTTCAACACGCCTTTGTTCAATAAATCGAGTAATCGACCTGGCGTACCAACAACAACATGAGCGCCACCACGTAAGGCTTTAATTTGTGGACCAAAAGCTGCACCACCATAAACTGTAGCAACCTCAAGACCACGCATTTGCTGACCGAATTCAGCCACGGCTTCAGCGACTTGAATCGCAAGTTCGCGCGTTGGTGCTACCACCAACATTTGGGTTGCTCGTTCTTTGGTATCGATTGCAGATAAACCTGGTAAACCAAATGCAGCTGTCTTACCGGTACCGGTTTGCGCTTCGCCAAGCACGTTCTTGCCTTCAATCAAGGCAGGAATTGCTTGCAACTGAATTGGTGTAGGTTGGGTGAAATTCATTTTTTCTAGCTGTTTAAGCACAACAGCAGGCAGGGCCAAATCGGCAAACGATTGGCCAGTCATTACTTCAGACATATTTTTCTCACATGTTTCTGTATTGCATATATAAGGGGGATATACGCCCAGCTACAGAACACGATGAACACTCTGGCAGGAAATTAGGCGCTGTTTACCCCAGCATATTCAGGGGTAAGTCCGCTCCCATCAATAGCGGTAATGACCCTGAGGCGGCGAACTATACGCTAATTGTTAAATAAATACAAGATAAACTAGCATTGAAGTTCTGACGTATTACCCTAATACTGAGTTATACATTCAATAATTGGGAGTAGTCATGTCAACACATACCATGCGTTCACTCGTCCAAACCAATGCATTTATAGATGGTCATTGGATTCCAACCGATAAACGCTTCGTGGTGACCAACCCAGCCACTGGTGAAACACTTGCTGAGGTAGCTGACGGTGATGCAGCGATGGCTGAGCGAGCAGTCGAGGCCGCGCATAAAGCGCTGAGTCACTGGCGTGAGAAAACACCGAAGCAGCGAGCTGATTTGTTACGCCGCTGGTATCAGAGCATGCTCGATAACAAGCAAGCGCTTGGCGAACTCATGAGTGCTGAGCAGGGCAAACCAATTGCCGAAGCCATTGGAGAAATTGAATATGGCGCCAGCTTTGTTGATTGGTTCGCCGGTGAAGCAGAACGTTGTTATGGTGATATTTTACCGACTGTTTCGAACGATAAACGAAGCTGGATTATCAAACAACCTGTTGGTGTATGCGCGGCAATCACGCCGTGGAACTTCCCCAATGCCATGATTACCCGCAAGGTTGCCCCTGCCCTTGCGGCTGGCTGTACCATTGTGGTGAAGCCGCCACAACTCACACCACTCTCGGCGCTAGCACTAGCGCAGCTTGCCAGCGAAGTGGGCATTCCTGATGGCGTGATTAATTTTGTGCCGACAACGCAAGCAAAGGAAGTTGGTGAAGTTTTCACCCAACATCCTCGTGTCAAAAAATTCACCTTCACCGGTTCTACCTCAGTTGGAAAAGCGCTGATGGAACAATGCGCGCAAACCATGAAGAAGGTATCTCTTGAATTAGGCGGCAACGCGCCATTTATTGTCTTTGATGATGCCGATATTGAGGTTGCTGTGCGCGAGTTGATTGCGTGTAAATTCCGAAATGCAGGTCAAACGTGTATCAGCGCCAACCGAGTCTTAGTGCAAGAGTCTGTACATGATGCATTCGTTGAAGAACTCGAGAAATCATTGGCAACGATCAAAGTTGCTCCTGGTGATGCCGATGAAGTGGACTATGGCCCCCTCATTAACAAAGATGCGATAGACAAAGTCGAAGAACTGCTCAAAGATGCGCAGCAACACGGCGCTAAGCTTGTCACGGGTGGAAAAGTATTAACAGAGCTCGGTGAATTATTCTACGCTCCTACGTTACTTACTGAGGTAACTCAGGCTATGCGGATTGCGCAGGAAGAAATATTTGGACCTGTCATTGCGGTGCAAACATTTACCGATGAGGCGCAAGGTATATCACGCGCCAATGACACACCATTCGGTTTGGCAGGCTATTTCTGCGCGCAAGACTATACACGTATTCAACGAGTCAGCGAGCAGCTCGAATGTGGCATGCTTGGGATTAATGCCGGGGCCATTTCTCACGCTTACAACGCATTTGGCGGCGTAAAAGAATCAGGTATCGGTCGTGAAGGATCACGTTACGGTTTGGCTGAGTATCAAGAAACTAAAAATATCACACTAGGCGGCTTTGCATGAAACAACAACTCGAACAACGCTTACAACGGTTGCGAACAACCTACAATAGCGGCTTAACTCGTCCTGTCGCCTGGCGCAAGCAACAACTACAGCAATTGCAGCAAATGCTTGATGATCACGAAAGCGAGCTGCTTCAAGCTCTACAACAAGACTTGGGTAAATCATCCGCTGAAGGTTGGCTCACTGAACTCGGTTTTCTGAAAAGCGATATCAAACATACCCTGCACCATTTGAACAAGTGGATGAAACCTCAACGCGTTCGACAACCAATGTTAGCGTGGCCAGGGAAGAGTTATCTGCATCCAGAACCTTTGGGAGTGGTACTGATTATTGGGGCTTGGAACTATCCGTTACAATTATTACTAAGCCCTCTTATAGCAGCGCTTGCCGCAGGGAATTGTGCAATTGTGAAACCATCCGAGTTATCGCCGAAAACGGCAGAACTTATTGAGCGATTGCTACCCGATTATTTAGCAGCCGAAGCCGTTCAAGTTGTAACCGGCGGTGCCGACGTAGCTTCCGAATTACTTCAACACCGATTTGATCACATCATGTACACCGGCGGTGGTCGCGTGGGTAAGATTGTGATGCGCGCTGCTGCAGAGCATCTAACACCTGTCACCCTAGAGCTTGGCGGTAAAAGTCCTGCTGTGGTATTGGCTGATGCCAATATCGCCGTTGCAGCCCGACGCATCGCGTGGGGAAAGTGGATAAATGCCGGACAAACCTGCATTGCGCCTGATTATGTTTTAGTAGATGAATCGAAACATGATGAATTCATTGCAGCCCTGAAACAATCTTGTGAGGATTTCTTTGGCGAAGATCCGCAGCATGCGAATGATTATGGTCGAATCGTGAATCGCCAACATTTTGATCGACTGAAAACGTACCTCGGTGATGGCCAAATTGCATTTGGGGGCGAATTTGATGGCGACGACCGCTACATTCAACCTACCGTCTTGTGTCATGTTGAGCCTGCAAGTAGCGTCATGCAAGAAGAAATCTTCGGTCCTATTCTACCAGTTTTAAAAGTTAAGAATTTGGCTGAAGCCATCAATTTCATTCAAGAACGAGACAAGCCACTAGCTCTCTATGGTTTTAGCAATTCAGCGCGCCAGCTCCAGCACCTTACTGAACAAACTCACGCCGGTAATCAGTGCAACAATGACACGTTGATGTTTATGCTTAATCCTGAACTGCCATTTGGTGGTGTCGGCCCAAGTGGCATGGGCCGCTATCACGGGAAATTTGGTTTTGATACGTTTAGCCATACGAAATCGGTCATGACTAGGCCATTTGCTGTTGACCCCAACTTTAGGTACCCACCGTACACTTCATTTAAACAAAAACTGCTGCGTTGGTTCTCGTAACTGAGCTGTGACCAGACCAAAACCGCATATTTTTAGCCGTTGGTCTGGTCTGCTTGCCGGCGATGAGCGCATGCGCTAGGATTGGGCGGTTTGCAAACCATTATAATAACGAAAAGCAAGGGTTCTCGCTATGAGCGCATCTCGTGAGCATTTCAGCTCAAAAATTGGTTTTATTCTTGCCGCGGCAGGCTCTGCCGTGGGGATTGGTAATCTCGTTGGTTTCCCTGTTGCTGCGACCAAAAATGGTGGTGGCGCATTTTTATTAATTTACGCTTTTTTTGTGGCCTTTATCTGTTTGCCAGTTATGCTTGCCGAAATGGGCTTAGGACGTAGAGCCCAGCACAGCCCCTATAAAGCCTATTCAGAACTTGGACAAGGTTTAAAACGTTGGCGTCTAGCTGGTTTATTAGCGACCATAACGCCATTTATGATCGCTGTTTTCTACATGGTCATCACCGTATGGATCTTTGGCTATCTTGTACAATCACTGCTGGGTAACCTCGATGCACTGGCAAGCGAAGGTTTCTTTGGTAATTTTGTCAACGACTATGACTTCATTTGGTACTTAGTCGGTGTCACCATTATCATCAACTTTATACTGGTTGGTGGTGTTCGCAAAGGTATCGAGCGCGCATCTAAAATCTTAATGCCAACGCTATTCTTAATGCTTATTTTGCTGGTGATCTTTGTTTTGACATTAGACAACGCATGGGCTGGCGTGCAATTTTATCTCGTGCCTGATTTCAGTCAGATCAATGGTTCGGTGATTAACGGGGCTCTGGCCCAAGCATTCTTTTCATTATCACTCGGTATGGGCATTTTAATCACCTACGGCTCTTACTTCCGTCGCAGTGATGATATTGTCACTTCAGGAAAACTGGTGGCGGTTACTGATACCGCTGTTGCTTTCATTGCTGGTTTGATGACCTTGCCTGCAATTTTTGCGATATATCCAGACACCAATCCAGATTCATTGAGTGATTCTTCGGTAAGTATGATTTTCTCATTTTTCCCGAACATTTTCTTAGCGCTGTCTGAATCAGTTGGCTATTTTGCGGCGAGTATTGCGGCGACCATTTTCTTCTTATTAGCATTTGTGGCAGCAATTACGTCACTCGTATCTATCATTGAAGTACCAACCTCATCGCTGATGGAAAAACGTGATATCTCGCGCAAGAAAGCGTTATTGATTATGGGTATCGCAATCACTGTGCTAACGCTAATTGCCGCAACCTCATTCGGATTAGTGCCTTGGTTTACTGCCTTCACCAGCTATGCAGGCGCAGACAAGTCGGTATTTGATGTCATTTACGATGTCTTCTACGACACGATATTGCCGCTTAACGGTTTACTTATATGTTTATTTGTTAGATTCCGCTGGAAGCGCAGTCAGTTAACCGCTGAATTGAGTGAAGGGAATCAAGCATACGCAACTTCGTGGTTGGAGAAGTACGTCAGCTTTGCTATTGGAACCTTTATTCCGTTGATACTAGCCGTTGTTTTTATCAACACCGTGTTAACGAAATTCTTTGCAATCTCAATTATTTAAATTATGGGATTAAATCGCATTGCTAATCACCTAAAGACTGCTCGCGTTCGAGCAGTCTTTTTGTTTGATGGCCCGAGCGATTGGCAGTCCTTTCATAAAAATGCCGTTATTCGTCAGCTCCCATCAACTTTATGCCTATCTGATCGCGAAGACAGTGCCATTGCGGTGCATCGATATCGAGATTATCTAGGTACATCAAACGACTTCGTCCTACTTGAATTTACAGATGTGATTCATGCCGATGCACTCGCTGCGCTAGCTGGCACCGTAAACGGTGGCGGTATACTTTTTGTCTTCCTACCTGAACAATCGTCGCATTTTAAAAAACGTCTGCTTGCATCGAGTATAAATTTCGCACGTGTAGAAATCATTCAGCCGAATACTGATTTGAAGACGCTGACGCAAGAACTAGCAACATCAACTCTGCCACAGTCGAGAGTCGAAACCTTACCCAGCGCGACACAAAAGACGATTATTGACAGCATGATTGATCTTCCGGGTACCTGTCATATTCTCATGGCCGACCGTGGGCGTGGGAAAAGCACAACTTTAGGTTTGGCTTGCCAGGCATGGATACGCAACTATCGGGGCCGAGAGTTAGTGGTAACAGGGCCACGGCCGTCAGCGACAGCAACGTTACTTGAGCATGCAGCAAAATCAGTTCGCTTCGTGCCTTGGGATAAATTATTGAGCGAGTACTCCCCGCAAAGTGTGCGACTTATTATCGATGAAGCCGCCGCGATACCCATGCATGTATTACAACAACTCGTACAACGATTTACTGTATGGTCGGTCGCTAGTACCGTCGATGGTTATGAAGGTTGCGGCCGCGGTTTTGCAATTCGTTTTGTTGAATGGTTACAGCAGCAGCGCACTTGCAAGCTACATGAATTGAAGGAACCACTGCGCTGGTCACTTCATGATGAAGTGGAATCTTGGTTGAATCAGGCATTGTTAATGCAGGCTCACCATCAACAAGACGACCAGAAAGTTTTTACAAATAGGCAATCGCCGGTTTCTTTTCTGCATACCCATGCGAGCGAATTATCCGAGTACGATTTACAAGAAGTTATTACGTTGCTTTTAGAAGCCCATTATCAAAGCAGCCCTAACGACTTGCGTTTACTACTTGATGACCAGCAACAAAAGCTACTTTTAGCTCGACGCCAAAACATCATTATTGGCGTCATTTGGTATAGCGTCGAGGGACAATTGCCGCAAGCGCTGCATCAATCAATTGCAGCTGGAAAACGTCGGTTAAATGGTCAAATACTTCCGCAAGCAATGGCTTTTTACCTACAACAACCTGAAGTGCTTAATTGGCAATGGTGGCGAGTTACTCGCGTAGCTGTCCACGACAAAGTTCGTCGCCAAGGGATTGGGCTAGATCTTCTTAATGAACTGCAGAAACTTGCGCAGAGTGCTCACATTGACGCTCTAGGCTCGAGTTTTGGTGCCAGCCCAGACGTATTAGAATTTTGGCGTCAAAGTCCGTATAAAATCATCCGTATTGGCCGCAAGCTAAATATGGCGAGTGGTTACCCAAATGCGATTCTCGGGCTCGGTCTTACTCACGAAAGCCGTGAACTCATCGAAAGACTGCATCACTACTGCAATTCAGAGCTAGATTGGCGTAACCACGTTGATGTTAACGTAAATTCGGATATGTACCGTATTGCACGGTCTGTGCTGGTCGGATTCGCTTATGGCAACTTGCCATTTACTGAAGCACAATTCGCCTGGAATGTATGTGACAAGAAGTATCCAATTAAAGCTTCCAGCGTTACTTTACCAGGGCAGATACTAAGTGTGACCGAAGACCTTGCCCGACTCACTCAAAAATACGGCTACAGCAGCCAACAAACGATGCAAAATCAGTTGCGTCAAATTGCACGTGAATATCTCGAACTCACCCGCTAAACACTGTTAAAATAGTTACCTAAACATGCTTAGTTAGCAAAATTATGCTATCTTTTAGCCTTTGTGTTCACCCACAACGGAAGGGTATTTTTAACATGTCACGAGTTTTAATTATTGGTGCGGGCGGCGTAGCTGGCGTCGTTGTAAAAAAGTGCGCGATGCTACCGGAGTACTTTTCGGAAATTCATCTCGCTAGCCGAACTGTTTCTAAATGCGAGAAGCTTCAAGAAGAAGTTGGAAAAGATCGCGTTGTTGGCGTCTACCAAGTTGATGCTGACCAAGCTAGCAAAGTTGCTGAACTTATTCGTAAAGTACAGCCTAGCTTAGTTATAAATGTGGCATTGCCATATCAAGATTTACCAATTATGGATGCTTGTCTCGAGACTGGCGTACATTATCTTGATACCGCTAATTATGAACCAAAAGACGAAGCCAAATTTGAATATTCATGGCAGTGGGCTTATCAAGACAAGTTCAAAGAGAAAGGCATTATGGCCTTGCTTGGAGCTGGATTTGACCCGGGCGTGACCAACGTGTTCACTGCATATGCAGCGAAACATTATTTCGATGAAGTTCACTACTTAGATATCGTTGACTGTAATGGCGGCGATCACGGTCAAGCCTTCGCAACCAACTTTAACCCAGAAATTAATATCCGCGAAATTACTCAGCGAGGTAAGTTCTGGGAGAACGGTGAATGGCACGAAACCGATCCAATTAGTGTTCGCGAAGACCTCGACTATCCAGGTGTTGGTGTGCGCGCTTCTTACTTACTTTTCCATGAAGAGTTAGAGTCATTAGTTAAACATTTCCCAACTTTGAAGCGTGCACGCTTCTGGATGACTTTCGGTGAGCAGTATCTAACCCATTTACGCGTATTAGAAAATGTCGGCATGACCTCTATCGAGCCAATTGAATTCCAAGGGCAAAAAATAGTGCCGCTCGAATTTCTTAAAGCCGTGTTACCTAATCCTGGCTCTTTGGCAGAGGGTTACACCGGTATGACATGCATTGGTACCTATGTGACCGGTCTCAAAGATGGTAAAGAGAAAACTATCTTTATCTACAACAATTGTGACCACGCTGTTTGTAATGCTGAAGTCGGTGCTCAAGCTGTTTCTTACACGACTGGTGTTCCTGCGATGATTGCTGCATCAATGATGCTTCAAGGTCACTGGATGAAGCCTGGCGTTTGGAACATGGAACAATTTGATCCAGACGAATTTATGGAGCGCCTAAATAAGTATGGCCTACCATGGAAAGTCGTTGAAACCGAATCGCCATTTAAGCGCTAACATCATGACCAATCCATTTTTAGACTCGGCAATCCCGTCGCCTTGTTACGTTTGTGACGAGGCGGCGCTTGAGCATAATCTTCAATTAATGCAGCGCGTTCAGCAAGAGAGCGGCGCTGACATCATTCTGGCACTAAAGGGCTTCTCGATGTGGAGTACCTTTCCTTTAGTGAAGCAGTATTTGAAAGGCTGCACTGCGAGTTCAGTGTGGGAAGCTCGTTTAGCGGCTGAAGAATTTGGTCGTGAAGTTCACGCCTATGCTCCAGCGTACAAACAAAGTGATATTGATGAACTTTTACCCATTGTTCATCACATTTCATTCAATAGTTTGTCGCAATGGCAGCGCTACCGCGAACAGACTTTAGCTGCAGGTGTGTCGGCTGGATTACGCGTCAATCCTGAACACCAAGAGGCAGAAACCGAGTTATACGATCCAAGCGCACCAGGTTCGCGCTTAGGTATTCGCGCTTCAGAATTAGAAGGCGCTGATCTAACGGGTATCGATGGATTACACGTTCATAACTTGTGTGAGTGTGATTCATTTGCTCTTGAGCGCACTCTTGCCGCGGTCGAATCGAAGTTTGGACACCTCCTTCATAAGATGAAGTGGCTAAATTTGGGCGGTGGTCATTTGATGACTCGTAAAGGTTATGATGTTGAGCATCTGATAAAGCAACTCAAACGTATTCAAGAAACCTACGATATTCAGGTTATTCTTGAACCCGGCTCAGCTGTCGCTTGGCAAACTGGACCATTGGTAGCTGAAGTTGTTGATATTATTGAAAATGATGGGCTAATTGCATTGTTAGATATATCTGCAACAGCACACATGCCGGATGTACTAGAGATGCCTTATCGACCGAATATCACCGATGCTCGTGAACCTGGTGTATTGCCTTACACTTATAAGTTGGGTGGCAACTCATGCTTAGCTGGTGATGTTATTGGTCTATATAGCTTTGCAGAACCTCTGCAGCCAGGTGATCGGCTTATTTTTGAAGATATGATGCATTACACCATGGTGAAAACATCATTCTTTAATGGCGTTGAACATCCTAGCATTGGCATTCTGCGTCGTGACGGTAAATTTGATTTGATCCGCAAATTTACCTACGAAGACTTCCGTGGACGGCTCTCATAGGCGAATGTGTTGAGCACTTATCGTTGGAACAAAAAAGCACAGCAATGAAGCTGTGCTTTTTTATGACTGACGCGCGTAACAGGCTAATCCTTGCAGTACCAACTCGCTTCTAACTTCTCCACGACGTTTTAAATCTGCAGGGAGTAATGGAATTGAGCCACCGCTAAATAAAATACGATAGTCAAACCAATCAAGTTCGGTTTCTGATACCGCAATAGCTTGCCGTACCAACCCCACAAAAGTATTCACACAGCCATTCAGTAAGCATTCAGGCGTGTTTTGACCCAATTGGTGCGCTTTACCATCACCTTCGTGCCCTACAAAGACTCCTGGAGCTCGATTGATTACCGAATGTTTCATCAAATGCACACCGGGCGCAATCCAACCGCCTAAATGCTGCCCAGTCTGATCGATCCAATCAACCGTGATCGCTGTACCTGCATCAATAATGACTGTCGCTTTGGGTTGTTCATCAAATGCGCCAACCATTGCCAACCATCTATCCACACCGAGGTTTTTAAATTCTTTATAAGAGTTAGTTACGCCAAAAGCCTTTGATTCAGTAACCACTCTCACAACCGATTTATTCGCATTTTCTAGCCATGCTTCAACGACCTGAATACACTCTTGGCTACTGACGCTGGCTAGCCAAACACTCGCAATACCTTCGGGTATTGGATGCTGATTAAGTTCTTCGTAAGCGACGTTCAACCATGGTTCTAAGTGGCCTTCTGCATCCATTAACGCTGCTTTAACCCGCGTATTACCTGCATCAATTAACAGTTTATGCGCCATAACGTAAACTTACCTCTCCTGCGTGAAAACGTTCGAGTTTTCCATCGCGCTTCACTAATAACGCACCGCTTCCATCTATTCCTTCAGCAATGCCATGCAACTCTCTATCGCCCATAATAATACGAACTGGTTTATGAGCTAACCGATCAAATTTTTGCCAACGCGTTACAAACGGTTCTAATCCATTAGCTTCATACTCTCGCAATGCCTTCCGGCAATTTTTAAGTAACAGCGCTGCAATATGATTTCTGTCAAATTTCGCATTTAACACTGAGCTCAAGTCGGTCCAGGGTTGATCAATCTGGTTAGCCAGCCAACTCGGCATTTGAATATTAATTCCAATACCAATAATTGCATGCGCGACACCCAACGCTTGCCCTTCTAGCTCAATTAAAATACCCGCTATCTTCTTCCCGTTAACGATTACATCGTTAGGCCACTTTACTTCAACATCGTAAACGCCTAGCTCTGATAATAATTCTGCAATCACTGTTCCAAGCGCAAGACTCAAGCCCATAGCGGCGCCCATACCATCATCAAGACGCCAATACATGCTCATATATAAATTACTACCAAAAGGTGATACCCAGCGTTTCCCGCGGCGTCCCCGCCCTTCCGTTTGTGCTTCAGAAAAAACCGCCATCCCCGATTTAATATCATCACTTATGGCATGCTTAATAAAGTCATTCGTTGAGCCTATCACGCGCTCAAGATAAATATTCTGAATATCCTCATCTTGCTGTTCTAGATATCCGGATACTTTATCTAAATCTAATAGCTTTACTTCGCTCGCAAACTTATAACCTTTGCCAGTAACACGGAATACATCAATGCCTAGAGCCTGCACATCTTTAATATACTGACTAATTGCAGTGCGGCTTACATTTAGGATTACACCTAAGTCTTCACCTGAGTGAAATTGGCCGTCACTTAATATCTCAATTACTTGTATGATTCGTTCTATACGTTGTGGCTTCATAGCGAAATTAATCCCTTTTCGTCTAGTAATCGAACTTCAGCCTCTAACTCGATACCGTAGGCGTCATATACGGATATTTTTATATGTTGCGCTAAGTTCAATACATCAGCGCCGGTTGCCTTACCGTTATTTACCAAAACTAAAGCTTGTTGCTTGTGCACCGATGCATCGCCAATACTAAAACCTTTCAGATTCAGGTTATCAATTAACCAACCAGCTGCGAGCTTTACTTCATTATTTGGGAGGTTAAAATGGGGTATTGTCGGAAATCGAGCAGCAAGGCTCTCAAACTTTTTCTGGCTTACTACTGGATTTTTAAAGAAACTCCCAGCATTTGGTAATACATTCGGGTCCGGTAGTTTTGCCGAGCGAATTGATATCACTTTATCCAATATATCTTTCGCTGAAATAGGCTCTTCCAATGCCTTTAGTTCACCATATGAAAGCTCTGGTTGCCACGCTTTAGGAATTAAAAACTCGACTTCAAGAATTAGCCAACGCATCGGATTTTGTTTGAAAATAC
Organism: Pseudidiomarina andamanensis; assembly: GCF_009734345.1. Lineage (GTDB taxonomy): Bacteria > Pseudomonadota > Gammaproteobacteria > Enterobacterales > Alteromonadaceae > Pseudidiomarina > Pseudidiomarina andamanensis. The sequence goes on from NZ_CP032551.1 coordinate 1,149,735, forward strand.
TGTCGCGATAACCAAACCGACAATCTTCATTTGAGAAATTGCTTAACGATTTAGATCTTCGATCCCACACCCGAACCGAGTAGATAAATTCACTAATATCGCGCCCATAAGCACCTATGTTTTGTACAGGTGCTGCCCCCACAGTGCCTGGAATCAACGCAAGATTTTCGAATCCGTCTATACCGTTACTATTCAGAAACAACACCAGTTGGTGCCAATTCTCGCCTGCACCCACCTTCACTCGCCAGTGTTGAGCTTCCTCTTTAACATCGATGCCTTTAATCCGAATGCATACCAGCGGTCTTGTTATATCTGATAAGAATATAGTATTGGAACCGCCACCGATAACATAAGCGTCCGCTGGGATCTGCGCTACCTGCTCAGAACTTGTAAGAAAGGTAACACTCTCAGCCTTTGCTGGTAGTCGAAAGGTGTGGAGTTGAGATAGGTTATAATGACGTTTGATTTCATTCATTCGCTGATTATACGGCTAAAAAGCAAGGAACGGTAGAAGAGTGAAGAGCGTTGGTCGTTATTCGTTTGTCGTTAATCGTTATTCGTTACTCGTTATTCGTTAGTCGTGGGTGGGGTTGGCTTTTTCGAATAACCAATAACGACTAACCAATAACGCTTTTTGGGGTTCTTAAACGAAAAAACCCCGAGCGTTAGCTCGGGGTCTCGTCGTATTTGAAGCCTGGCAGTGTCCTACTCTCACATGGGGAAGCCCCACACTACCATCGGCGCTGAAGCGTTTCACTACTGAGTTCGGAATGGATCAGGTGGTTCCACTTCGCTATGGCCGCCAGGCAAAAACTGTTAAACAATATAAACGCGCTGATTGTTCGTATGAATGCGCACCCTACAGGAACGTATTTTAATAGAAGCTCGAACTTGTGCCTTGGCTTACAGCCATAAACACCTTCGGTGTTGTATGGTTAAGCCTCACGGGCAATTAGTACGGGTTAGCTCAACGCATTACTACGCTTCCACACCCCGCCTATCAACGTTGTAGTCTCCAACAACCCTTCAGGACAATTACATGTCAGTGAGAGCTTATCTTGAGGCTCGCTTCCCGCTTAGATGCTTTCAGCGGTTATCGATTCCGAACATAGCTACCGGGCAGTGCCACTGGCGTGACAACCCGAACACCAGAGGTTCGTTCACTCCGGTCCTCTCGTACTAGGAGCAACCCCTCTCAACTCTCAAACGCCCACGGCAGATAGGGACCGAACTGTCTCACGACGTTCTAAACCCAGCTCGCGTACCACTTTAAATGGCGAACAGCCATACCCTTGGGACCGACTACAGCCCCAGGATGTGATGAGCCGACATCGAGGTGCCAAACACCGCCGTCGATATGAACTCTTGGGCGGTATCAGCCTGTTATCCCCGGAGTACCTTTTATCCGTTGAGCGATGGCCCTTCCATTCAGAACCACCGGATCACTATGACCTGCTTTCGCACCTGCTCGACGTGTCTGTCTCGCAGTTAAGCTGGCTTGTGCCATTACACTAACCGTACGATGTCCGACCGTACTTAGCCAACCTTCGTGCTCCTCCGTTACTCTTTGGGAGGAGACCGCCCCAGTCAAACTACCCACCAGGCACTGTCCTCGATCCCGATAAGGGACCTAAGTTAGAACATCAAACATACAAGGGTGGTATTTCAAGGATGGCTCCACGTCAACTAGCGCCAACGCTTCATAGCCTCCCACCTATCCTACACATGGAGGTTCAATGTTCAGTGCCAAGCTGTAGTAAAGGTTCACGGGGTCTTTCCGTCTAGCCGCGGGTACACCGCATCTTCACGGCGATTTCAATTTCACTGAGTCTCGGGTGGAGACAGCGTGGCCATGGTTACACCATTCGTGCAGGTCGGAACTTACCCGACAAGGAATTTCGCTACCTTAGGACCGTTATAGTTACGGCCGCCGTTTACCGGGGCTTCGATCAAGAGCTTCGCTTACGCTAACCCCATCAATTAACCTTCCGGCACCGGGCAGGTGTCACACCCTATACGTCATCTTTCGATTTTGCAGAGTGCTGTGTTTTTAATAAACAGTCCCAGCCACCTGGTCACTGCGGCCAGCTCCAGCTCCCCCCGCAAGGGGTTCACTAGCTCTGGCGTACCTTCTCCCGAAGTTACGGTACTATTTTGCCTAGTTCCTTCACCCGAGTTCTCTCAAGCGCCTTAGTATTCTCTACCTGACCACCTGTGTCGGTTTCGGGTACGGTCAACATGTACCTGAAGCTTAGAGGCTTTTCCTGGAAGCAGGGCATCAACAACTTCGCATCCGTGGATGCTCGTCTCGTATCTCAGTCTTAGTCGCCCGGATTTTCCTAAGCAACCAACCTACATACTTTCACCGGGATAACCAACACCCGGCTTGCCTAGCCTTCTCCGTCCCCCCATCGCAGTACATGTCGGTTCAGGAATATTAACCTGATTCCCATCGACTACGCCTCTCGGCCTCGCCTTAGGGGCCGACTTACCCTACCCTGATTAGCATGGGATAGGAAACCTTGGTCTTCCGGCGTGGGGGTTTTTCACCCCCATTATCGTTACTCATGTCAGCATTCGCACTTCTGATACCTCCAGCATGCTTCTCAACACACCTTCAACGGCTTACAGAACGCTCCCCTACCCAGCAACATCGTTGCTGCCGCAGCTTCGGTGCATGGCTTAGCCCCGTTACATCTTCCGCGCAGGCCGACTCGACTAGTGAGCTATTACGCTTTCTTTAAAGGATGGCTGCTTCTAAGCCAACCTCCTAGCTGTCTGAGCCTTCCCACATCGTTTCCCACTTAGCCATGACTTTGGGACCTTAGCTGGCGGTCTGGGTTGTTTCCCTCTTCACGACGGACGTTAGCACCCGCCGTGTGTCTCCCGGATAGTACTCACTGGTATTCGGAGTTTGCATGGGGTTGGTAAGTCGGGATGACCCCCTAGCCCAAACAGTGCTCTACCCCCAGTGGTATTCGTCCGAGGCTCTACCTAAATAGATTTCGGGGAGAACCAGCTATCTCCGGGCTTGATTAGCCTTTCACTCCGATCCACAAGTCATCCCCATCTTTTTCAACAGATGTGGGTTCGGTCCTCCAATTGATGTTACTCAATCTTCAACCTGCTCATGGATAGATCGCCCGGTTTCGGGTCTATACCTTGCAACTAAAACGCCCAGTTAAGACTCGGTTTCCCTACGGCTCCCCTATACGGTTAACCTTGCTACAAAATATAAGTCGCTGACCCATTATACAAAAGGTACGCAGTCACACCACGAAGGTGCTCCTACTGCTTGTACGTAGACGGTTTCAGGTTCTATTTCACTCCCCTCGCCGGGGTTCTTTTCGCCTTTCCCTCACGGTACTGGTTCACTATCGGTCAGTTGGGAGTATTTAGCCTTGGAGGATGGTCCCCCCATATTCAGTCAAGATAACACGTGTCCCGACCTACTCGTTTTCACAATCATTGCTTCGTCGTGTACGGGACTATCACCCTGTATCGTCAAGCTTTCCAGCTCGTTCCACTAAAACTATGATTGCTTAAGGGCTACTTCCCGTTCGCTCGCCGCTACTAGGGAAATCTCGGTTGATTTCTTTTCCTCCGGGTACTTAGATGTTTCAGTTCTCCGGGTTCGCTTCCTTAGGCTATGTATTCACCTAAGGATACTGAGCAAGCTCAGTGGGTTTCCCCATTCGGAAATCCATGACTATAACGGCTCTTACTGCCTCATCATGGCTTATCGCAAGTTAGTACGTCCTTCATCGCCTCCAACTGCCTAGGCATCCACCGTCTACGCTTAGTCACTTAACCATACAACCCGAAAATGTTTATTCGAATCGCATGGGCTGTTCTCTATGCTGTACACAAGTTCGATACGCCTCTACCAAAATGGTGTTTCAAGTAGAGTGGCATTTCATTACTTTATTACAATCAGCTTGTTCATATTGTTAAAGAGCGTCGTAACACAAAGTTACTGCTAAATCGTAAGATTTAGCGCTAACTTCGCAATGGATAGGAAGTGGTGGAGCCAAGCGGGATCGAACCGCTGACCTCCTGCGTGCAAGGCAGGCGCTCTCCCAGCTGAGCTATGGCCCCGTTTCGTTGTTCGTTATTGGTTATTCGTTGTTCGTCAAACAACAACCAAACCAAACACAACAAACCGATAAGACTAACTTCAAGGTTAGGCAAGGCGGGAAGCCGCGAAGCATACATCAGTATGTGAGTGGCTTTCCAACGCAGCATAACCGCAGAAGTGGTGGGTCTGAGTAGACTTGAACTACCGACCTCACCCTTATCAGGGGTGCGCTCTAACCAGCTGAGCTACAGACCCAGTTTCTATCCGTTACTTCTACCAAACCAGGCAATCTGTGTGAGCACTTAACTTCTTCAAGGCTTTTTCATAAGGAGGTGATCCAGCCGCAGGTTCCCCTACGGCTACCTTGTTACGACTTCACCCCAGTCATGAACCACACCGTGGTAAACGCCCTCCCGAAGGTTAAGCTATCTACTTCTGGTGCAGCCCACTCCCATGGTGTGACGGGCGGTGTGTACAAGGCCCGGGAACGTATTCACCGTGGCATTCTGATCCACGATTACTAGCGATTCCGACTTCATGGAGTCGAGTTGCAGACTCCAATCCGGACTACGACGCGCTTTTTGAGATCCGCACACTCTCGCGAGTTAGCTTCCCATTGTACGCGCCATTGTAGCACGTGTGTAGCCCATCCCGTAAGGGCCATGATGACTTGACGTCGTCCCCACCTTCCTCCGGTTTATCACCGGCAGTCTCCCCAGAGTTCCCACCTTTACGTGCTGGCAACTAAGGATAAGGGTTGCGCTCGTTGCGGGACTTAACCCAACATCTCACAACACGAGCTGACGACAGCCATGCAGCACCTGTCTCAGTGTTCCCGAAGGCACTAATCTATCTCTAGAAAATTCACTGGATGTCAAGGGATGGTAAGGTTCTTCGCGTTGCATCGAATTAAACCACATGCTCCACCGCTTGTGCGGGCCCCCGTCAATTCATTTGAGTTTTAACCTTGCGGCCGTACTCCCCAGGCGGTCAACTTAGTGCGTTAGCTGCGTTACTCACATCGTTTATGACACGAACAACTAGTTGACATCGTTTACGGCGTGGACTACCAGGGTATCTAATCCTGTTTGCTCCCCACGCTTTCGTACCTCAGCGTCAGTTTCTGACCAGGTGGCCGCCTTCGCCACCGGTATTCCTTCCTATATCTACGCATTTCACCGCTACACAGGAAATTCTACCACCCTCTTCAGAACTCGAGCCTGCCAGTTCAAAATGCCATTCCCAGGTTGAGCCCGGGGCTTTCACATCTTGCTTAACAAGCCGCCTACGTACGCTTTACGCCCAGTAATTCCGATTAACGCTTGCACCCTCCGTATTACCGCGGCTGCTGGCACGGAGTTAGCCGGTGCTTCTTCTGTGGCTAACGTCAATATGCAAGAGTATTAATCTTACATCCTTCCTCACCACTGAAAGTGCTTTACAACCCGAAGGCCTTCTTCACACACGCGGCATGGCTGCATCAGGGTTTCCCCCATTGTGCAATATTCCCCACTGCTGCCTCCCGTAGGAGTCTGGGCCGTGTCTCAGTCCCAGTGTGGCTGATCATCCTCTCAGAACAGCTAGAGATCGTCGCCTTGGTGGGCCTTTACCCCACCAACTAGCTAATCTCACTTGGGCCTATCTCTAGGTGCAAGGTCCGAAGAGCCCCTGCTTTGGTCCGTAGACATTATGCGGTATTAGCCACAGTTTCCCGTGGTTATCCCCCTCCTAAAGGCAAGTTCCCAAGCATTACTCACCCGTCCGCCGCTCGCCGGCAAAGTAGCAAGCTACTCCCCGCTGCCGCTCGACTTGCATGTGTTAGGCCTGCCGCCAGCGTTCAATCTGAGCCATGATCAAACTCTTCAGTTTAAAGTGTTTAATCGACCCATTGAATCAATGACTTAATAAATCTTAATTTGTTAAGCACTTTTCCAATCAGTCAGGTGTATCCGAAGATACTTTTTTGCATCCGAAGATGCTTTCTCTGCCTGAATCCGGTAAGTGCCCACACAGTTTGCTTGGCTTGGTATATTGTTAAAGAACGTTCGCTTCTTCGTGAAGCGGGATGCGTATTTTACGCCATCCTTGGTTCAGGTCAAGATCCTTTTGGATCTTTTTTTGTGACCTGCATCACTTTCTGAACCCGCGTCATCACTCGGTGACAACGGCGGCGAATTATAAGGATCGCCGCCTACGGTGCAAGATCTTTTTTTGCATTTTTTTCTAAGTGGTTTATTTTTACTCAAATTGAACAAAGTTTATCTATTGTTTGTCTATAAACACTGCTATTGTTCAAAATCGTCACTAATAATTACTAAAAAGACACATTGTTAAATCGGGGTGCGCCTATGAAAGTTTTACCAACTTTATTGGCTGCGAGCGTATTTATGACTTACGCAAGTTACGCAGCAGACTCTGCTGTCGTCGATACGACGAAGTCTACCGCTTATGTCTTGAATGACGAAGACCAACGACTCGCAGATACATACGCACGGATGCTTCGTTATTACGAACAACGGAATTTTTCATCTACTCGTTCGGTTCGTGTATTGATGAGTAATTATCCTCATCATGTAGAACCTATTCTCTATGCGGCATTTGATCGCTATCCACGTCATTACCGTCACATTATAAAAGCAGCAATAGATGCCGAACCCGCATTTACACGTGATGTGATCTCTGCAGCACTAAATTTACGAGTTGCTGATCCTGCAGAAATTGTAAGAATCGCTGTCGAGACTGAGCCTAGTTATGCAGAGGCAATTGTTGGTACAGTTGAGGAGATAGATCCAGCTCACTTAAATGAAGTAATACGCGTTGCCGTAACCACCGAGCCACACACTGCCGATGGAATACTCCGGGCAAACAAAGAGGCTGAGGTAAGTAAATTAGAATCAATCATTCAAGCGGTATTAGCCGCTGCCCCAGCTGTCGGAGGCTATCTAGCAGACACCATTAGTGACATTATAGGCTCAGCAGATACTGATGAAGACTCTAACATCGCTCAGGATCAAGAACGTCAACGTGCAATTAAATTGCTTAGAAGCGCATACAATGCCGGCGGTTTAACTGAAGAGCAGTTACATGCAATTGCAGCACGGCACGATCTTTCATCACAAGAATTAGAATCTATTATTAACCAATAATAGAACCAAATTCGAAAACAAAAAAGCCGCTCATCGAGCGGCTTTTTTCTTAGCGAAATACTTCGCTTATTCTTCTACTGCAACTTCTTCAGCAGCAGTAGCGTCTACTTCTGGACGGTCAACTAGTTCAACATATGCCATAGGTGCATTGTCGCCAGCACGGAAGCCACACTTCATAATACGAGTGTAACCACCAGCGCGCTCTTGATAACGCGGACCTAATTCATTGAACAACTTACCAACAACTTCTTGGTCACGTGTACGTGCAAAAGCCAAACGGCGGTTTGCAACGCTGTCTTGCTTCGCTAATGTGATTAGCGGCTCGACTACGCGACGCAGTTCTTTCGCTTTTGGCAAAGTGGTTTTAATCACTTCGTGACGAACCAGTGAGCTTGCCATATTGCTGAACATCGCTTTGCGATGGCTGCTGTTGCGGTTGAGTTGACGACCACTCTTACGATGGCGCATACCTATACCCTTCTCAGTAAATCTCTGTAAAAGATAACTTAGTCGCGATCAACGAGGCTTGCTGGTGGCCAGTTCTCTAGACGCATGCCTAAAGACAAACCACGTGACGCAAGCACGTCTTTGATTTCGGTGAGCGATTTTTTACCCAAGTTAGGAGTTTTTAACAACTCAACTTCGGTACGCTGCACTAAGTCACCAATGTACTGAATAGCTTCTGCTTTCAAACAGTTCGCAGAACGCACAGTTAATTCCAAATCGTCTACTGGACGTAACAGAATCGGATCAAATTCCGGCTTCTCTTCTTTCTCTTCTGGTTCGCTCATGTCACGTAATTCAACAAACGCTTCTAGCTGTTGAGCAAGAATCGTTGCTGCGCGACGAATCGCTTCTTCTGGATCCAATGTACCATTGGTTTCCATATCGATAACCAGTTTGTCCAAGTCAGTGCGTTGCTCAACACGTGCAGAATCTACACTGTAAGCGATACGCTCAACTGGACTGAAAGAAGCGTCAACTAAAAGTAGACCGAGCGGACGCTCTTCATCGTCAGCAGACTGACGTGCCGAGGCTGGAACATAACCACGACCACGCTCAACTTTGATTGACATGTCAATCTCAGTGTCACCTGTAAGAGTACAGATGAGGTGATCTGGATTAATGATCTGGACATCACCGTCATGGGTGATATCGCCAGCCTTGACAGGGCCCGCTCCGGATTTTTTCAAGGTCAGAATCGCTTCATCTTTGCCTTCCATGACTACTGACAAACCTTTCAGGTTCAACAGAATCTCGATGATATCTTCCTGAACACCCTCTTTGCTGCTGTATTCGTGCTGAACACCGTCAATTTTCACTTCAGTCACTGCCACACCTGGCATAGACGAAAGTAAAATACGGCGCAACGCGTTGCCCAGCGTGTGACCAAAGCCACGCTCAAGAGGCTCCAACGTCACTTTAGCGTGAGTCGGGCTAATTTGTTCGATATCGACTAGCCTTGGCTTTAGGAATTCGGTAACAGAACCCTGCATTGTGTCCTCTCTTTATGCTTAAGCTTTACTTAGAGTAAAGCTCTACGATCAACTGTTCGTTAATTTCAGCAGACAAATCTGCACGCTCTGGAAGACGTTTGAACTGACCTTCCATTTTAGTGCTGTCTACTTCCAACCATACTGGCTTTTCACGCTGATCAGCGAGTTCCAGTGCGGCTGCGATGCGCGCCTGCTTTTTCGCTTTTTCGCGAACGGACACAACGTCTTCCGGACGTACTTTAAACGACGGAATGTTAACTACCTGACCATTCACTACTACTGCTTTGTGGCTTACCAACTGGCGCGCTTCAGCACGAGTTGACGCGAAGCCCATACGGTACACCACGTTATCAAGGCGTTGCTCAAGCAATTGCAGCAGGTTCTCACCAGTATTGCCCTTAATACGGGCAGCTTCTTTGTAATAGTTACGGAATTGCTTTTCGAGTACGCCGTAGATACGACGAACTTTTTGCTTTTCACGTAACTGCAAACCGTAATCAGACAAACGGCCGCGACGAGCGCCGTGCTGACCCGGTGCGCTTTCGAGTTTACACTTCGAATCGATTGCGCGTACGCCGCTTTTCAGGAACAAGTCTGTTCCTTCGCGACGACTCAGTTTGAGTTTTGGACCCAAATATCTAGCCATGTTCTTTCTCCAACTATCGTATAGCGCCTATTAAACGCGACGTTTCTTAGGCGGACGACAACCGTTGTGAGGAATAGGTGTCACATCAGTAATGTTCGTGATGCGATAACCTACAGCGTTCAATGCGCGAATCGATGATTCACGACCAGGACCTGGGCCCTTAACGAACACTTCTAGGTTTTTCAAACCATATTCCTTCGCCATTTCACCTGCGCGCTCAGCAGCAACCTGTGCAGCAAACGGAGTTGATTTACGTGAACCACGGAAACCAGAACCACCTGCAGTTGCCCATGCTAACGCGTTACCTTGACGGTCAGTGATGGTCACAATGGTGTTATTGAAAGATGCATGGATGTGAGCCATGCCATCTGCGACTTGCTTTTTAACGCGTTTACGAGTACGAGTTGGTTGTTTAGCCATTTCTCAACTCCCTACTTCTTAATTGGTTTACGCGGACCTTTACGGGTGCGCGCATTTGTTTTAGTGCGCTGTCCACGTAGAGGCAAGCCACGACGATGACGTAGACCACGGTAACATCCGAGATCCATCAAGCGTTTGATGTTCATAGATACTTCACGACGAAGATCGCCTTCAACAGTAAACTTAGCTACTGCTTCACGAAGTACATCTAGTTTTTCTTCTGACAAAGAGCCGATTTTGGTATCTTCAGGCAGCTCGATCGAAGCTAAGATAGCTTTTGAACGAGTACGGCCGATACCGTAAATCGCAGTCAAGGCAATGACTGCATGCTTATTGTCAGGAACGTTAATGCCAGCGATACGGGCCACTAACACGTCTCCTATAGTTTATGGGTGACCGGATTTGAAAAGCCCGTTAGGATACTCAACCGGTCGCCAATTTGCAAACATATCAAAGCCGCAGCCAAAAATTATTTTTGACTGCGGACTTCTTCTTCGAATTAACCTTGCCGTTGCTTGTGCTTAGGGTCACTGCAAATTACACGCACAACACCGTTGCGCTTGATAACTTTACAGTTACGGCAGATTTTCTTCACGGAAGCACGAACTTTCATTGCTACACTCCGTAATTATCCAACCTTAACGGCCGAAGCCTTTAAGGTTAGCTTTTTTCAGGACCGAATCATACTGATGTGACATCAGATGAGTCTGGACCTGCGCCATAAAGTCCATGATAACAACTACGATAATTAAAAGCGACGTACCACCAAAATAGAATTGTACGTTCCACGCAATCATCATGAACTCAGGAACCAAACAGACAAAGGTAATGTATAAGGCGCCAGCAAGCGTCAAACGAGTCATTACTTTATCAATGTAACGTGAGGTTTGTTCGCCTGGACGAATACCAGGGATAAACGCTCCCGATTTCTTCAAGTTATCTGCTGTCTCACGTGGGTTGAACACCAACGCGGTATAGAAGAAACAGAAGAAAATAATTGCCGCTGCATAAAGCATTACATACAGAGGCTGACCCGGTGACAATGTCAACGACAACTCCTGTAGGAAGTTTGCTACCGCGCCTTCGCCTTGGCCAAACCAAGTTGCGATGGTGCCTGGGAACAAAATAATGCTTGATGCAAAAATTGGTGGAATCACACCAGCCATATTCACTTTTAATGGCAAGTGCGTGCTCTGCGCTGCAAACACCTTACGGCCCTGCTGACGCTTTGCATAGTTCACAACAATACGACGTTGACCACGTTCTACGAACACAACGAAGTAAGTTACTGCGAGAACGATAACACCAATTAGCAATAACAATAATAAATGCAAATCACCCTGACGAGCTTGCTCTGCCGTTTGGCCAATGGCCGACGGGAGCCCTGCTACAATACCGGTGAAGATTAGAATAGAGATACCGTTTCCAATTCCACGTTCGGTAATTTGTTCACCTAACCACATTAAGAACATGGTACCAGTAACCAAACTCACGATTGCCGTGAAGTAGAATCCGAAGCTTGGGTCAATAACGAGACCAGGCATCAGATTCGGTAAGCCAGTAGCTATACCAATTGATTGGAAAGTTGCGAGTATCAATGTACCCCAACGCGTGTATTGGCTGATTTTACGACGGCCACTTTCACCTTCTTTCTTAAGCTCAGCAAGACGTGGATGAATCACGCTCGCTAACTGCATAATAATTGAAGCCGAAATGTACGGCATAATACCTAAAGCAAATACCGATGCACGTTCAAGAGCACCACCGCTGAACATGTTAAACATGGCAACGATGGTATCTTTTTGCTGATCGAATAATTGCGCCAACACAGCGGCATCTATACCAGGAATCGGCACAAAGGAGCCCGCACGGAACACGATTAACGCGCCGAGTACAAACAGCAGTCGACGTTTAAGCTCCGACGTGCCACCTTGAGCTCTGTTAGATTCCAATCCTGGTTTAGCCATGTGCCCTATCCTTCGATTTTGCCGCCAGCAGCTTCAATAGCTTCGCGGGCGCCTTTGGTGACCTTAATGCCTTGAACCGTTACTTTACGGCTTACTTCGCCTGACTTGATGACCTTAACAGTCAACACGTCGTGACGAATTACACCAGCTTCTTTTAATGAAGCTAAAGTAACAGTATCACCAGCAACTTTCGCGATCTCTGCCAGGTTTACTTCTGCAGTGGTCATAGCCTTGCGTGAAGTAAAGCCAAACTTCGGTAAACGACGTTGGATTGGCATTTGGCCGCCTTCAAAACCTGGCTTAATAGAGCCGCCAGAGCGTGAAGTTTGACCTTTATGACCACGTCCACCAGTTTTACCAAGGCCTGAACCGATACCACGGCCGAGACGCTTTTTGCTGGTTTTAGCACCAGGTGCAGGGGAGATAGTGTTTAAGTACATGTCTTAGTCCTCCACCTTTACCATATAAGTGACTTGGTTCACCATGCCGCGGACGGCTGGAGTATCTTCCAGCTCGACCGTGTGACCAATGCGGCGCAGACCAAGACCACGAAGTGTAGCTTTATGTTTCGGTAAACGACCGATTGAGCTACGCGTCTGGGTTACTTTGATTGTCTTTTTCGCCATTGCTCACTACCCCAAAATTTCATCAACGCTCAATCCACGTTTAGCCGCTACTTGCTCAGGCGACTTCATACCGTGAAGTGCCTTGATAGTGGCACGAACAACGTTGATTGGGTTGGTTGAACCATATGCTTTTGACAGCACGTTGTGTACACCGGCAACTTCGAGTACTGCACGCATCGCACCACCGGCGATGATACCTGTACCTTCAGAAGCTGGCTGCATAAATACCTGTGAACCTGAGTGACGGCCTTTAACAGGGTGCTGTAAGGTATCACCTTTCAGCTGCACGGTTACCATGTTGCGACGCGCTTTTTCCATTGCTTTTTGAATAGCAGCTGGAACTTCGCGAGCTTTACCATAACCGAAACCCACTTTACCTTGACCATCACCAACCACAGTCAGTGCAGTGAAACTAAAGATGCGACCACCTTTAACTACTTTCGCTACACGGTTTACTGTGATCAGCTTTTCTTGCAGGTCACTTTGTTGAGCTTCTACATTTGCATTTGCCATGTTCGTCTCCTAGAACTGAAGTCCAGCTTCACGAGCTGCGTCAGCCAAAGCGGCGACACGACCGTGATAACGGAAACCACTGCGATCGAATGCAACGTTTTTCACGCCTTTTTCCATCGCCCGTTCAGCGATCAGCTTACCAACTGCTTTGGCTGCTTCTACGTTACCAGCAGATTTGAACTGCTCACGCATAGTTTTCTCAACAGTTGATGCTGAAGCTAGTACTTCAGAACCGTTCGGTGCAATAAGCTGTGCGTAAATATGCCGTGGTGTACGGTGAACGACCAGGCGGTTAGCACCCAACTCTTGCATTTTCTTACGAGCGCGAGTTGCGCGACGTAAGCGAGCTGATTTCTTGTCCATCGTCTTACCTTACTTTTTCTTGGCTTCTTTACGGCGCACTTGCTCATCGGCATAACGCACACCTTTACCTTTATAAGGCTCAGGCTTACGGAATGCGCGAATGTTAGCGGCAACTTGACCAACTAACTGCTTGTCGACACCTTTCACGACTACTTCAGTTTGTGCTGGGACTTCGATAGTGATTCCCTGAGGGATATCGAACTCAATCGGGTGAGAAAAGCCCAGCGTTAGGTTCAATTTAGAACCTGCAGTGTTAGCACGATAACCAACACCAATTAGCTGTAATTTTTTCTCATAACCCTGCGCAACACCAACCACCATGTTTTGTAGTAACGCACGTGCTGTACCTGCTTGCGCAGTAGCGTTTGCAACGCCTTCACGTGGGATAGTACGGATAACGTTGTCTTCTTTAACAACTTCAACCGCTTCGTTAACTACACGGCTCAATGAGCCTTTGGCACCTTTGATTGTTACTTCCTGGCCATTTAGCGTAACTTCAACGCCAGCAGGAATGGCAATCGGTGCTTTAGCAACTCGTGACATTTCCTAACTCCTCGTTAAGCTACGTAACCAATAACTTCACCGCCAAGACCCGCTTTGCGAGCGGCACGGTCAGTCATCAGGCCTTTCGAAGTAGAGACAACTGCGACACCTAGACCACCCATAACTTTAGGCAGTTCATTGCGTTTCTTATAGATACGCAGACCAGGGCGACTTACGCGCTCAATTGATTCAATAACAGGCTTACCTTCAAAGTACTTCAATGTAACTTCTAGTTCTGCTTTCACATCACCAGATACGCTGAAGTCCGCGATATAACCTTCTTCTTTCAGAACTTGGGCAATAGCCACTTTCTGCTTAGAAGCAGGCATGCGCACGGCAACTTTGTTAGCACCCTGAGCGTTGCGGATGCGAGTGAACATATCCGCAATTGGATCTTGCATGCTCATATTTGCTTTCTCCCGTGACTCGTGGCTTACCAGCTAGCTTTTTTCAAGCCAGGAATTTCACCGCGCATCGCTTTCTCACGTACTTTGATACGGCTCATGCCGAACTTACGTAAGAAACCGTGTGGGCGGCCCGTTACGCGGCAGCGGTTACGCTGACGGCTTGGGCTCGAATCACGAGGAAGACTTTGCAATTTAAGCACGGCTTCCCAACGCTCTTCGTCCGAAGTATTCGGATCGCTGATCACATTTTTCAGTGCGATGCGTTTCTCTGCGTATTTAGCTGCTAGCTTTTGACGCTTCAGCTCACGCATTTTCATTGACTCTTTTGCCATAACTCTACACCTTACTTCTTGAACGGGAAGTTAAAGGCAGCGAGCAAAGCGCGAGCTTCGTCATCAGTGCCTGCAGTAGTGGTGATAGTGATGTCAAGACCACGAACCTTATCAACTTTATCAAAGTCGATTTCAGGGAAGATGATCTGCTCACGTACGCCCATACTGTAATTTCCCCGACCATCGAAAGATTTCGGGTTCAAACCACGGAAATCGCGAATACGTGGAATTGCAATCATAATTAAACGTTGCAAAAAGTCCCACATACGCTCGCCACGCAGAGTCACTTTACAGCCAATTGGGTAGCCTTCACGGATTTTGAAGCCAGCGACAGATTTACGAGCAACAGTACGTACCGGACGTTGACCAGAAATTGCTTCAAGGTCAGATACTGCGTTGTCGAGAATCTTTTTGTCAGCCAGAGCTTCACCAACACCCATGTTAAGGGTGATTTTTTCAATCCGAGGGACTTGCATGACGCTGTTGTAGCCGAACTGTTTAAGCAGCTCAGGAACTACTGATTCTTTGTAAAAATCATGCAGTTTCGCCATCGTAAAACTCCAAATTAAAAATTAAATGATTGCGTTGTTAGATTTGAAGAAACGAACTTTTTTGCCGTCTTCAATCTTGAAACCAACACGATCTGCTTTACCAGTCTCTGGGTTGTAAACTGCTACGTTAGAAACGTGGATTGGTGCTTCCTGCTCCACGATACCGCCCGCTACGCCCAATGCAGGGTTTGGCTTCTGGTGTTTCTTAACGATGTTTACGCCTTCAACGAATACACGATTCGAAGCGGTATCGACTTTAAGCACTTTACCGCGCTTACCCTTGTCTTTACCTGCCAGGACTACTACTTCATCATCACGTTTGATTTTTGCCGCCATATCTGGACTCCTTACAGTACTTCTGGTGCCAGAGAGATAATCTTCATGAACTGCTCAGAGCGCAATTCACGAGTCACTGGTCCAAAGATACGAGTGCCAATCGGTTGTTTGTTATTGTTCAACAAAACAGCCGCGTTGCGGTCAAAACGGATGACTGACCCGTCTTGACGACGGACGCCTTTCTTGGTGCGAACGACCACCGCATTCACAACATCACCTTTCTTCACTTTTCCGCGAGGAATCGCTTCTTTAACAGAAACTTTGATGATATCGCCAATGTTTGCGTAACGGCGGTGCGAGCCACCCAGAACCTTAATACATTGTACGCTGCGTGCGCCGCTGTTATCGGCCACTTCCAGAGTAGTTTGCATTTGGATCATTGCAGTGCTCCGCTTTATGTAAAAAACAGACCCTCTCGAGTCGCTGTTGTCCAGTTACCCTCGAATTTAAGCCACAAAACATGCGAACCTAAATTTTGAGAATAAAAGACTTCCCCTTATAAAAAGGGCGGCGAATTGTAACAGATAAAATTTCGAGATGGTAGTGCGATGTAGGAAATAAACTAAGAAAAGTTTATTTGATTGCGCTCACTGATTTTTGGGGAGCTCATTCCGAAACAATTGGTAACGAGTCAATCTGAGAACAACGCGGAGAATTCTATCATATTGAATGTATATGTCGAGGCAAATCACTCTACTTATTTATGAGTTCAGATCACGCAAGACAAGAGGTAAGCGGTCGATATGTCACGTTCGAAGCTGTTGGCAACCGCTTGAGCTAAGTGGTAAATTCAAACGTATAAACCTTGGGAATGATCAACTTTTTGCAATATAAGGATTCCAATGAATCTCGCTATACTTGTTATGTTGCCGTTTGTCGGTGCGGTATTACCTTTGTTGGTAAGCAACCGACCACGTTGGATCATCACGTTGTCGACCGCGACGGTTACTGCAATTAGCTTCTTTCTTCTCCTGTTTCTAGCTCCCCAAACCTTGCAAGGGATTGTTCCAATTACTCATGTCGATTGGTTACCTGCTTTAGGGTTGAGCTTTAGTTTTCGTTTAGATGGGCTTTCATTGCTGTTCGCCGGATTAATTCTCGGTATTGGCTTGCTCATTATCACTTATGCGCATTATTACTTAAGTGAAAAAGATAATAGCGGTCGTTTTTTTGCATGTTTGCTTTTATTTATGGGCTCGATGCTCGGTATAGTCACGGCCGATAATCTTATCCTGATGTGGTTATTCTGGGAGCTCACCAGTATTTCCAGCTTCTTACTCATCGGCTATTGGTTTCATCAAAGCAATGCGCGTCGCGGGGCTCGAATGGCGCTTGCGGTTACCGGTGCAGGTGGGCTTGCACTACTCGCTGGCATTCTGTTAATTGGTAATATCGCTGGTAGTTATCAGCTCGATGCCGTGTTTGCTGCCGCAGATACCATTCGTGAACACTCACTCTACTTACCAGCCCTATTGCTCGTACTACTGGGTGCATTTACCAAATCGGCGCAGTTTCCATTTCAATTCTGGTTACCGCACGCAATGGCAGCCCCAACACCTGTTAGTGCGTACTTACATTCAGCAACGATGGTGAAAGCCGGTATTTTTTTAATGGCACGCCTATACCCAGTATTGGGCGGGACGCCGGAGTGGTTCACCATTGTGACTTTGACCGGTCTTGCCACGATGCTTTTCGGTGCTTATTTTGCGTTGTTTAAAACCGACCTCAAGGGCTTGTTGGCGTTTTCTACCATTAGCCACCTCGGTTTGATTACCATGTTACTTGGCCTTGGCAGTGCCGGCGCATTACTTGCAGCACTCTTTCACATTTTGAATCACGCGACGTTCAAAGCCGGATTATTCATGATTGCTGGTATTGTCGATCACGAAACCGGTAGCCGAGACTTACGAAAACTGAGTGGTCTTCGCAAGTATATGCCATATACAATGGTACTTGCTTTAATCACTTCTGCAGCAATGGCTGGCATCCCTCTGTTCAATGGTTTCTTATCCAAAGAAATGTTGTTTGTTGAATCTTATCAGCAGCATTTGTTTGGAGGATTATCGTGGTTAGTGCCGGTGTTAGCCACTGCCGGAGCCATGCTTTCCGTTGCCTATTCGATACGATTCGTGCATGGCGTATTCTTCGATAAGGTTGCCGAAAATCTACCGAAAACACCACATGAACCACCATTGATGATGCGTGTGCCGGTTATCATCTTGGCAACGCTTTGTATTGCTGTGGGTATCGCGCCGATGCTCTTTGTCGCCGATATACTCGCACCTGCAATTACTGTTGTGAGCCCTGCCCCAATCGAGATTACGATCTCAATCTGGCATGGTTTCAATCTAGCGTTATTAATGAGTGTACTAGCAATTATTGGCGGAGTCGGAATTTACGTTTACCGAGACGATTTATTGTCGTTTAGCCGCCAGTTTGATCATCACGATGCTAAAGAAGTGTTCGCTCGAATCGTAAAAGCGGTCACAAACTTCTGTGACTCGTTTTTAAATAAAATAGAAACGGGGTCACTTCAACGATATATCGCTGCGTTGTTAATTATTACCGTTATTTTCGTATTGCCTGAACTCTATCAAATCACACAATTATCGGGTACTCGTGAACAAATGCCGGTGAATGCTGTGAGTTTAGCCGGTGCGTTCATCGTTATTTTAGCCGCGATAGGTACCGCTGCATTTCATCACCAACGTTTGACTTCATTGATGATGCTTTCCGTAGTTGGTTTGATGGTATCACTGACATTTATCCATTTTTCGGCGCCCGATTTAGCGTTAACACAACTCGTTGTTGAGGTCGTCAGCATTATCTTGATGATATTAGCGCTGTTCTTCATGCCACAGCGCATACCTAAGGCTTCTAGTGGTGGTCGGGTAGCACGCGATATCCTACTAGCCGGATTTGTTGGAGGTATTGTCGGTTCGCTAAACTATGCGCTGTTGACACGACCGATGAACAGTATCTCAGACTTCTTTTTGGAGAACTCAGTATCCGGTGGTGGCGGCACGAATGTGGTCAACGTCATTCTCGTCGATTTCCGTGGTTTTGATACATTAGGTGAAATTACCGTGCTGGCTATAGCCGCAGCGGGTATCCACAAACTACTCAATAATTTACGACCATTTATGCCTTCTAGTGACGTCGATGGACGACCATGGCACCGAGTGAAGCATCCACTGCTTGTTCAAACAGTCTCGCAAGCAATATTGCCGCTAGCGTTGATGGTTTCATTTTATATTTTCTTGCGCGGCCACAACCTACCGGGCGGTGGCTTCATCGCTGGTTTGATAACGGCCTCTGCGATGATTTTGCAATACATGGCAAATGGTGTGGATTGGGTGAAACATCGTTTCAATTATAACTATCAAACGCTGGCATCGGTTGGCGTCCTGATTGCCCTGTTTACCGGCGTCGGTAGTTGGTTCTTCGGACACAACTTCTTGACCTCATGGTTCACCCATGTGCATTGGCCACTTGTTGGCGAGTTTGAATTCGCTACAGCAATACTATTCGATTTAGGTGTTTACCTTACCGTAATTGGAGCCACCTTAATGATACTAGCGAACTTTGGTCAAATGACGACCCGACACCGCCCAAGACAGGAGAAGCATTAATGGAAGCGCTCTATTCAGTTACCGTGGGCATTCTCACCGCCTGCAGTATTTATCTGATACTTCGTGGTCGCTCTTTCCCTATTGTGATTGGCATCACCATGCTGTCCTATGCGGTCAATTTATTCCTGTTTTCAACGGGTCGACTGGTACTTAATCAATTGCCAATTATTGGTAATCAAGCCGAATATACTGACCCGCTGCCGCAAGCCTTAGTGTTAACGGCGATTGTTATTGGTTTTGCGATGACAGCCTATTCGATTATTTTAGCGGTACGTGTGCGAGGGGAACTCGGAACAGACGAAGTGAATGAACCAAACCAAAATGATGGGGAGGCACAACGCTAATGCTACACCAACATTTGGTTATTTTGCCGTTGCTAATACCAATGCTTGCGGCACTGCTGCAGTTACTGCCGTGGGGCGAAGAACCTCAGCGCTACCGCCGTGCCATAGGAATTATTTCTTGCGTGGCGTTAATTGGTGTTGCCATCACGCTGCTCATACAATCACAGCATGGCCCTAGCGTATATGCTCTGGGCAGCTGGCAGGCGCCTTACGGTATCGTTTTGGTTGTCGACAAACTGTCAGCCCTAATGGTTCTTTTAACAGCGATATTAGCTTTGCCTGTGCTTTGGTACGCATGTTATGGCGAAGACAACCTCGGTTCTCACTTTCAAGCACTATTTCAGTTTCAATTGCTTGGCATCTTGGGAGCTTTCTTAACCGGTGATTTATTCAATCTATTCGTATTTTTCGAAATTCTATTGATTTCGAGTTATGCACTGCTGATGCATGGCGGCGGTAAACAAAAATTACGTGCGACGCTGCATTATGTACTTCTTAACCTTACCGGTTCAGCAATATTCCTGATTGCGCTTGGCGTTATTTACGGCATTACCGGCACCTTGAACATGGCCGATTTAGCCGTAAAAATCGCCAATCTGCAAGCCGATGATGCTCACATTGCTCGTGTTGGCGGACTATTATTGCTAATTGTCTTTGCTCTTAAAGCGGCGTTACTACCACTGTATTTTTGGTTACCACAGGCTTATGCAATGACCACAGGAACTGTGGCTGCGCTATTCGCAATCATGACTAAAGTTGGAATTTACTCGATTATACGGGTATTTACGCTTATTTTCGGCGAAGATTCCGGGGCAACGGCTTTACTCGGTTACGATTGGCTGTGGTGGTTAGGTTTAGGAACTTTAGCCATTGGCGGTATTGGTGTTATCGGCAGTCGTGATTTACGTCTAGTTATCGCTTATCTCGTGGTGATTTCAGTGGGAACCATGCTGACTACTTTCAGTATGAACTCCGAGCGTTCGATTACAGCTGTGATGTACTACATGCTTCATTCTACGTTTATTACAGCGGCTTTATTCTTAATAGTTGATGTGGTCGCCAAGCAACGTGGTAAAACAGCTTCTCGCATCGTCAAAGGTCGTAAAATGGCTCAGCACGCCATTTTAGGGATGATGTTTTTTGCTGCAGCGATCGCCATTATCGGTATGCCTCCGTTCTCAGGTTTTATTGGCAAATTATTTATTCTTGAAGCTGCTAGAACCGGGGCTCAAGTAGCTTTGCTGTGGCCCTTGGTACTTGGTAGTACATTTTTAGTGATGGTGTCGCTCTCGCGAGCAGGTAGTCGCATGTTTTGGCATACCTTCGATGGTAAGCCGGGCGATGTTGCGAGCCCTCGCGGCCAACTCATTGCGATTGGGCTACTGTTACTAGCGATAGTTGGATTGACTGTTTTTGCAGGAAGTATCAGTAATTTTATTAGCGGAATAGCATACGATGTTATGCACCCTGCGGTATATATTGAAGCGGTGTTAGGCGAGGGGTATTCACATGAGTAAAATTTTACCTGCTCCATTTCTTAGCTTATTTTTACTCGTATTCTGGTTGCTGTTGC
This sequence comes from Pseudidiomarina andamanensis, assembly GCF_009734345.1. Lineage (GTDB taxonomy): Bacteria > Pseudomonadota > Gammaproteobacteria > Enterobacterales > Alteromonadaceae > Pseudidiomarina > Pseudidiomarina andamanensis. The sequence continues at coordinate 1,170,708 of NZ_CP032551.1, forward strand.
AAAATACAGTTACACCGGGTCTCATTGTTCTAGGTGCAATTCTCTCTATCGCGATTCCTCTCTACACCAATCGTGGTAGAGACTTTCCGGCAACCATTCACAAGCCATTTAAGGCCATCGAATATTTCTTTTTACTCTTGGTTGATATTCTTATCTCCAATTTAAATATTGCGGCAATTATTTTGTTGCCATCGCGCCACATTAAACCTGCGTTAATTGAATACCCTCTTGATATCGTTGGTGAAGTTCCGATTACGGTACTTGCTAGCACCATCAGTTTAACGCCGGGGACCATTACCGCAGAAATTCGACGTGATGGTCGAGCACTGATGATCCACGCTCTTAATGTTGAGGATCATGAAAAGCTAATTGCATCGATCAAGCAGCGCTATGAGATGCGTTTAAAGGAGATATTTAAATGCTAATTTACGCCATTCAGTTTTCCTTTGTTGCCTTTAGCGTTGCCTTGCTACTTAACCTATGGCGACTGTTTCGCGGTCCGGACTTACCTGATCGTATACTAGCTTTAGATACAATTTATATTAATTCACTGGCGTTACTCGTGTTGTTTGGTATCTGGCATGGCACAGCTTTTTATTTCGAAGCCGCATTATTAATTGCCATGCTAGGCTTTATTGGCACAGTTGCAGCGGCGAAGTTTTTACTTCGTGGCGATATTATCGAATAGGGCAAAAAATGAATATGACAGAACTCCACGGCTGGGCTGACTGGCTAGTTTCTAGCCTTATCATAATCGGTTCTCTATTCGCTCTTATCGGTTCAGTAGGCCTCGCTCGACTACCTGATTTTATGGCGCGGCTACATGCTCCAACCAAAAGCACTACGTTAGGTGTTGGTGGCGTTATTTTAGGGTCTATTATTTATTTTTCAGTGACCACTACATTTTCATGGCATGAGTTACTGATTACGATTTTCCTATTTTTGACCGCACCAATTAGCGCACATTTATTAGCAAAAGCTGGGCTTCATCTCGAGTTGAAGCGCGTTGAAAATACACGTGATTTGCGCGCCCAGCCCAATCAATATTCAGACGAAGACTAATAGGGGCTTGGACCATCAGGGGGCTGTTGCATATGAGCTTCTAGCTTAGTGAATAATGAATTTATTTCTGCCATCAGTTTGTCCAGTTCATCAATTTGCCAACGCATCGGAGCTATTTTGTCGACGCCCACAACAGCGTCGATTGATAACCATTGCATCAGCGACTGAGTTGCCCTTAGATGATCTACCTCACTTGGTTGTGTAACAGATACCTGCGTCAAATAAATATCACGCACTTGGTTTATATCGTAACTAGACATCGATATATCCGATTCCATAACAACTTCCTGATTACGATATATACCATCAACAACTGCAGATAACGTTTCCGCTCGGAGAATGGCATCGATACCGTCTTCATGAAATTCTACCTTCGAGTGCGTTAACCCGTTCGCTAAAAGAGCCTTCTCGTCAGCAGTCAGATTTGACCAGCGCACGCGAAAGCCTTCAGCGTCTGCGAAACCCGAAATATAACTGGGCGCCGAATCTATTGCATACGTACTTACCAAGTCTTCAATTGAATCAGGCCATACATCAAATTTTCGGTAATAATCTGCAACAGCTTGTTGCCAGAACCACCACATTGAATGTTGAAAACGCAACTTTTGTAAGTCTGTAACTTGAACACTCGGTGAATGCGGCATCAGCGCCGCTGCTATAATCAGAACAATTGCTACGAATAACGGAACGAAAAAGCCAGTTTGTTTAATTCTCAACTCTTGTCTCCAAATTTAAACCAGCAACACCGTGTAACCGAGCTAATTCCTCAAGCAGTAATTGATAGTTATTCGAAAACTTTTTATCAACGTTTATTGACTGTAAATAAGGCATTCCTTTAATCAACAACTCGGTGGCTTGACGTAACCTTACCGCAGCTAAATTATGCCAGATTGCAGATTGCTCTGGCCGCAACGATAAACACGTTTGATAAGCGTTTGAAGCTGCTTGATAGATGTTTAGTCTGTAATAAATATGTCCTAATAGACACCAACTTTCTTGATGATTCGGTTGTGCTTTTACAACTTTCAACAAATAACCTTCCGCAGCGTGTAAATCACCTTGAATATACCCGGTTTTTGCGACGGCATAGTGATGCTGAACATTGGCAAAATTTACCTTCTGGGTAGTATTGCAGCCAGTCAAAACGAGCATCAGTATTATTCCAACAGAAACTCTTAAATAGTTAGTCATACACCGGCTCCCTAGCACTAAATTGAAGTGACTTGCCTTGCCACGCTTCCAGCGGTAATGGACACCCCGCTTCACATTCGATGATTGAATCCACACCTGTTAGCCGAATTACTTTTGCTGGTTGAACATTACGAATCACCGTGACAATCTTGAGTTGTTTATCTAAACCGATTACGTCAATAGCAAAGCGCATTCCCCAGGTATGAATGGAACTACAACGGGGAAACCAAAATGCGCGTTGTGGTGATGCGACCCGAAGGTAGAGCATGCCAACGAGCCGTTGTGGGAAGTACTCCATGACTTTGACATCCCGCCAGATACAACGCCCGTTCGAATTGAGATAGAAACGTCCCTGTTTCATGATATTCCTCCTTGTGTAAAACCTATAAAAACTGGTCCGAGAATCAGTAACATCGTCACTGGAAACAAACAGAAAATTAATGGCAACATGAGTTTCACTGCCACTTCTTGTGCCCGCTTCTCGGCCTCGAGTAACTGCTGCTGTCGAAATTGATTGGCCTGTATTTTTAACGTATTTGCAAGCGCACCTCCGGTATGATGAGATTGCAGCACCGCGCCAACAAAGAGATTAATCCATGGGTGTTGAATGCGTTTACAGAACCCGTCTAGGGCTTGTTGCAAGCTATACCCGCTTTGCTGCATACGATGAAGACGAGCCATTTCAGCAACAGCTGATAAGTCATTGGGTATATTTTGTAATGCATGAAGAGAAGCGCGAAATGACAGCCCGGATTGCATCAGCATGGCAACCATATCAAGCGCACTGGGCCACTGCCTGAAGACTTTACGTAAGTGATTTCGCCTCTTATTTCGGTGACTTAAGAGCGCGATAATTATTGGCAGCATAATGCTTGATTTTGCTACACCACTAATTGGTAAACTGACAACGAAAAGTATACTTGCTGTAATTAAAATTAACGAAAGCAACCATTCCGACGGACTTTGTTCAGGTACCGTATTTTCAGCCCGACTGATAATGTTTATTTTGATACTGTCAGGCAGTTTATTGATTGCTTTTTCTAGTAGATATTTAATTCGTCCACTGGCATTACACACGCTCACGATTTTTAACCAGAGCCCCGCAATGCTGACACTGGTCGCCACCAAAGATACCCAAACTAAAACTTCAATTAGCATAGGCAGCACCTAAAATTTTTCGAATCAAAAAGTGACCAACAAGCATTAATCCGCCACTCATCACCAACAACGAATTCCCTAGCGTCGTTTGCGTTAATATCTTGGTATTTTCAGGATGTAAAAAGTGCAGAGCGATAAATAAGCCGATTGGTAGGAAGAGCATTACTTTGCCTTGTAATCGCGCTTGCGCAGATAAACTTTTTACCCGCTCAATTGCATATTGCTGTTGCCGCAGGGTTAATGCTAATCGCTGTAAAATATCCGCTTGTTGAGAACCATGCTGGATACCAAGCTGCATGGTTAATAACATCTGTAAAACGGCTTCGGTATTAACGCGTTGATAGAAATTCTCCAACGCGACTACAGGAGATTCACCGGTTCGCATTCGCCGAATAACAAGCAGCCATTCATGTTTCAGCGGCACAGCAACTTGTGAAGCGCTGCGCTCGAGGGCCGCATTAAAGCTCAGTCCTGCTTGCATCGCCGTGACAAGAAGATCAAGAGCATCGGGTAATTGCTGAGTAATCAGTCTGTGCCGTCTAGCCAATAGGTAATTCTTCAACGCCAACACGATGACCATCATCACGCACCCAACCAGTACGCTTATGGACACCGAAAATACCAAGCTGACCACCAATAAGAGTGGTAAAACAACATAAGTCAGCCGCTCCCAGAAGAGCTTTGCAGGTAAGTAGATAAGAAAATCCGCAAGCGACTGCTCAGTGTTATCTTTGAGCCATTTTTGAGCAGGTTTCCGCCAGCGATAAATTAAGTTCGTCAACAAAGCTATTAATGTGACATAGACACTAATTATCGCAGAGAACACGAGTACGGAGGTCATAGTGTCCATTCAGAAAGTACCCCCGTAGCCATACATTGATTATTTTTGCGAATGAACATTTGATTCATTTGAAGTACATCCGCATCTATTCCTGACACCTCTGAAATTTCATTAATAATACGCGCGCCCTCACTGGTGCGCTGAATTTGGACAATAATGTCGATAGCCGATGCTATCTGCTGACGGATCGCTGTTAATGGAATATCTAAGCCTGCCATGAGAACCATTACTTCAAGTCGTTGTAGGGCATCACGAGCACTGTTTGCATGCAGCGTTGTTAGTGACCCTTCATGACCAGTATTCATTGCTTGCAACATGTCTATCGCCTCGATACCTCGACATTCACCAACAATGATGCGATCGGGACGCATCCGTAGTGCATTGATCAGCAAATCTCGAATAGTTATTCGCCCTTGCCCTTCGGCGTTTGGTGGGCGGGACTCCAAAGCAATGAGGTTTCGATGCGATAATTGCAATTCTGCAGCATCCTCAATGGTGATAACCCGCTGATGTTCAGGTATCTCACTGGCTAAGGTATTTAGGAGTGTGGTTTTACCGGTGCCCGTTCCGCCGGCAATTAGAATATTGCGGCGCTGCACGACACTTTCTTGCAGATAAAGCGCCGCCTCTGTTGAAAGTGAACCTTGAGAAATAAGATCGTCAAATTGAAGTTGTTTAGCGAGAAACTTTCGAACTGTAAGACAACTCCCCCTGAGAGCTATGGGTGATAGCACCGCATTAACTCGCGAACCATCAGGCATGCGTGCATCAACCATCGGCTGGGAGCTATCCAACCGACGTCCCAGTGGCGTGATAATTCTATCGATAACGAGCAGTAACTCCTCTTCGCTAGAAAATGCAACTGAGGATAGCGAAAGTTGCCCTTCTTTTTCGACATAGATTGTTTGAAAGTCATTGACCATGATCTCTGAAATAGCGCCATCATGAAGCAACCCAGTGAGTGGACCAAAGCCGATACAATCATTAACAATATCCTCTATGACCAATGACAGCTGACTTGCGTCGTCAGCCGATAGGCCTGTCTTATAGTTCTCCAGTATCACTATCGCATGCTGTTGAAGTTCATTAGAGGACATCCGTTCGATGTTTTTTTCGCTTCGTTGTAATGTGTGACGAAGGTACTTACGTGCGAGATCGCTATTAAATGACATCGTTTAACCCCACGCACGTTGATTCATCGCGAAACCATTGAATAAGAGTTTGAGCATGCTTGTGCTCTTGGTTCGTTTGCCGGTGGTGTGACTGCAGCATCGGTGTCACCACAACCATTAATTCCGTTTCTGCATTACGAAACTCTCGTGATGAGAACAGCTGGCCAATAATTGGAAGATTGTGAAGAAATGGAAACGACTCTGCTTGCAACGATTGCTCTTGATTAAATAATCCTGAAAGTATGATCGCTTCACCACTTTTTGCAGTGATCAAACTACTAACCCGCCGCGTTAACATTCCAGGTATTCCTTGTATGGCGGTGGCTGGATCAATCGTACTTATTTGAGCCTTTATCTCAGTCGAAATCTGTCCTTTTCCCAGGTCATGGGGCGACATTGACAACGAAATGCCGTAATCACGGAACTCAACATCTTGTCCACCCTGCGCAACAACTTGCGGAATCGGAAACTCCCCTCCTACAAGGAAATCCGCCTGGCCACCGCTAGCAGCCATCAGTTTAGGTTGAGCGAGAATTCGAGCATGTCCATTTTGTATTAACAAATTGACTGTTGAGAGCAAGGTGATAGGAAAGGTAACCAACTGCGCTCCAGAATCGCTTATAGTTGGACCGCTTATTGCGTTTGGCCATTTTATTCCCAAATGCTGTGCACTTTGTCGTTTTACTTCGAGAATGGTCACTTGCAATTCAATCATCTGATCAACTGCAACAGGTAGTTCATCAACTTGAACTAACCAATGAGGAAACGCTTTTACAACTTGGTTAAAAGCGGCCAGTTCACTCTTATTCAATTGGCCTGTCACAACCATAGCGCCAGCGCTATCTTCAAAATTTAGTTCTGAATATCTCTGCTTTAACCACTTAATTTGTAATTGTTCTTTCTTATCTTTCAGAGCTGCAATGGCAATTGATACTTTCTCATTTGTACCAGATTGATAACGTATCAATAGCTCGGTAAATCCACTCTTTAAACCTTTTAATACGAGGTCATTAGATTCTAGTAACTCAACTTTGAGAATGTCTTCGTTACCGACAACAACATCAGTCACGCCTTCAAGCGATATAAGCTGCATATCGCCAACTTTTAGATTGATGTTCTTCGCTTTAGCGGCCTGAAGTGCACCTGTGAAAGTCACCAGTAGAATGACAAAAACAAAATTAATATACTGCATTAGCATTGGCCTCTTGAGCAAAAAATCGATGTATTTTTATTGGCTGTGGTTGCTCAGCAGCCGTATAAGATGTGTCAGCATGTTGGAGCCAAACTGAGTAATCTTGCATTCTCATCGCCTCGAACACTGCAGCTTGTCTCGGCGTCAATTCGAAGGTCATCGTGCTTGGTAGGAACTGTGACGGATTAAGTTCTAACTGGGTATGATGGTCAAAATTGTCCATAGCAATTACCGGAATATTAACCATCTCTAGAGGTTTATTATTCTGTTGAAAATCATTTCCCCGCAAAGTGACTCTATCGCCTATTTTGATAAGACCATTGTGCAACTGATGAACGGATACCAAACTTGTCACTGCATAAAACCCAGGACGTAACTGCGAAGAGAAATGCGGCGTTTGGTAAGGTTTAATTGCGTCGGTTGTAAGTGGCTCGCCTCGGTCAATAAATCGGCTGGACGCCAATCCGAAAATACTGGGGGCATCCTCTGGGCGTAGCCAACCATCTTGAACTAAACTTTTCGGAAAGCTTCTGATAACTAATGTATCTACATTAATAATTTCACCAGCTAAAATATCTCGCTGTGTGACGAGAATCCCGATTTCTTCCTCACGTTGCTCTTCCACTTCAATAGAAGCTTGTTCTTCAACATAGCCCGTGACCAACTGATAGCTGGCAAGACTTAGCGCCAAACTCAAAATGAGCAACGCCAAAAGCCTTGCACGTGGTGTTAATGCCGTCATAAAAACTCACCAAACCAGTGGATTGAGCGTGAAGTTGTCCCAAATCCATTCGAAGTGCATGGAGGTTGTTTGCAGAAGATGCTTTACCATCGTCACAATGGAGTGACCTTTCGGAGTAACCGGAACAGTCCAAATTAAAGCGGCAATCAACATAATAATCAGCGACTCAACGAGACTTTGTCCGCGTTGTAATCTGTATGCTGTGGGTAATGTTGTGTTGCTGCACCAGCAACACGGAGGTTTCTGGCTTGTCCAAGAGAATGTGAAAACGTCCATGTTCTATTTCCTTCATTGAAACTAAGCGAGCACCAAAACGAAAACTAAATCCATCCGCCAACGTTCTGGCTTTATGCTCCGATGAAAAAATTTCTAAAAAATAATTATCAAATCCTTGCGCAATCAATCGCTCTCCGAGCCAGGTCTTCTGGGAACGCTGAGGCTGTTGATTTAGCCGAAATGATTGTGCATAAAACGATCCATTAAGATTCTGCAGGTGCCAAAACTCATCAAACTCAAGTCGACAAAAATAGTTCTGATTTAGTGGCTCGAGCTGTTGACATGAGAACTGCTCAACTAGCTGCTTCACTACGCGTTTATCTTCTATTTCCCAAAGCTCTCCGTGGCTATTCACCGCAACCAAGTTCGCATGGGTTATAAGCCAGGTAGCTATTAACGACACGCTGGATCCTCACAGCGCAATTCGTAAGGGGTAATGTCTGCATCTATCTTGCCGAGTATTAATGAGTCTCTATCCAGTTCTCGGCTAATTGGTAGCTGGCCAACAACATGAAGTATTGTCGTTAAACCAACGCGGTTTAAATAATGACTGAGAGTTAGCGACTGTGGCGCAGAAATCAGCGCTTCATTGCTTCCTTGCGACCAGCCATCAATCAACCGAGCCAATCGATAAGGTGATTGATCGGAGCGGACGAAAAAGAGGTTATCTAGGCCAAGTTCTAATTCAGTAACACGGTTCAGCGGCGATAATATGGGCCTAACGTTGCGACTGAATTGATCCGAGTGTGTACGTTGCCAAGCTTTGTTTGGGAAAAGCTGAAGTATCTCACTTCGCAACATATCAAGCTCTTGATGCTGTGAATACAAGGCATCATGCAGCTTGCTAATACTCATCGAGAGCGTTACTGAAAGAACACCAAGAATCAAAACAAGCTCGATCATTCCTTGCCCATATTCATTTTTGAATGAAATATTTTTCATAGGTTGTCCCAGCTAAATCGACTCAAAATAAATTTCTCAGTGGTACTCAGCGACTGTAACTCAGGCTCCCATAAGGCATTGAATAGATTGGCATGTTCAATTCGTTTATCACGTCGCGGGATAACTGTTTTCGGCCGCGAAAACCGTACACCGGCTTTCGCTATCACATCGTTAAATTTGATAATTACAGAAGGCCAATCGTCTGGCGCTAGATGTTCTTGGTTAAAATAGCTGGGCGTATCCGTAACTCCCATGCGTTTTTGATTTAGTAATCCGAGTTGAGTTGCTCGCGGATTTAAACGTGAGCTCTCACCGAACTGACTTTCAGTCACTTGGTCGATAGACCCAGTCTGATAGGTCGCCCCTTCTCCCCATGGAATTTCTTCGCGTTTAAATAGAAGTCGGATATGCAGTGCTACAGTATCCATTGCTTGCCACGCCCAACGTCCGTTTTTAACCGTGATTAGCTCGCTACCCCCTGCCTTTTGCGCTTTTATAACGCCAGCATCAAACCATTTGTAGCTACGGTTTTTTGAAAATGGGTCGCGACTACTTTGCGTCATATCTAACAGCAAATCATTATCTCGAGACGCGTGCTGAATTGGTAAGTAACGCCACCAGAGCCAAGGGAATTCAACGAGTCCGGGACTATGCAACAACGTCCAAGTCTGTTGCTTAATATTCTGCGCTTGAGCGACTTCGGTGAGACTTTGCGGAATCATCATGGCGAACGATGCGCGAATCATCCACTGCGCAGTCTGCAATGTTGAAAATAGAACGCGCTGCATGGTTAATGCACTCGTCAAAACCAAGTTTAGTGGCTGTTCTACTTGCGCTACCGCATTTGCCAATTGGCGAGTTATGATATTCACATAGGGGATAACACTGCTCACCAGTGCTAGCCGATCGGAGGCCGAGCTTAGGTTGCTATACCAACTCGCTAAACCTAATAGTTGCCCTTGCGTGACTTGGTTGGCGATTAACGCTCGATTAATAATCGCCAGCAAATTAAACTCTCTCGCAATAATTGTCGCTGCGCTTAACGCCATATTGTCCGCTGCACTTTGCAAATGCCACCGCTGCTGAAGCCGCTGTTGTTGTGTGACAATGAGTAGCAAGACCAGCAATAACCCAGCAACTGCAGGCAATATAAGAACACTGACGTACCCTCGTTCATTCATCACATTAGTTACCAGACTCAGTGACTTCATCATAATTGCCTAGGCTGACATCTTGGCGCCCTAACGTATTGGCACGGCGAGCTGCGCTACGGGCACTATTAAGTTGGTTAGTGGAACTTTGTCCGGTAATTTCACTGGCAATGCCGGCAACCTGTCCGCGAACGGTTTTCCCCAACAGTGAATAAACACCAATAGCAGCTACGGCAATTAGCGCGACAATGATGATGTATTCGGTCATGCCCTGCCCTAAGCAACGACGCAATGGGTAAGGTGGATAGGAAAGCTTGTTACGGTTTGGCATCTGAGTTTCCTTCTCAACTAGTGGTTAGGAAACTCAGTGTAGACTCAGGTGGGCAACTGATATTTTTAGTAGGTCTTTTACCTATTCAATATTGAGATACTTATGCAACTGCACCGAGAGGCGCCAATTGCGTTCAATACAAACCTTCATGGCTAGTTCTGTCGCTCGAGGACGTTGACTAATTGGTTGCAGCGCAATACTTACGCCTTCTCGCGGTGGACAAGTTGCCAGGAGACGGTCGAACTGATCAATATGCTTTTGCATCGCGACTGGGTACTTGATCTCGTCGGCTCTTTTCATACAGTCTGGGCGCACCATATAACCACCAGGCATATCGAGTTTTGGTGAAACGGTAACCCAAGTTGCATCAGTGACTTTCAACAAAAACGTTCCGCTAGTTTCAATTTGTAATTGATAACCCGCCTGCTCAAGCACTTGGCCCAACTCAATCAGATCAAACATTGCGGGTTCTCCACCAGTGATCACAATGTGCTTCGCGGTATACCCCTTTTGCTTTAGCAAGTCGACAAGTTGCTCTGCTGTTGCATTCGCCCAATGCGAAGTCGCTTGAGTTTTCTCAGTCACCTCAGACAACGCAACTTCATCATTTGGCTGTTGCTCCCATGTATGCTGAGTATCACACCAAGGACAACCTACCGGGCACCCCTGTAAACGGATAAAAATTGCTGGAACTCCGGTGAAAATTCCCTCGCCTTGAATGGTTTGGAACACTTCATTTATTGGGTAGAGAGTATTAATAGGATTCTCCAACATCTACAAAATAATTTGGGTTACAATATTGAGCGAATTTTAGCGTAATTTCAGGCAAATTAGGATCGTAACATGGCAAAAGTTGTTGTTATCTACTCAGGCGGTATGGATTCGTTTACCGTATTAAACCACGCGGTGCGCCAAGGACATGATGTTTACGCTCTCAGTTTCAACTACGGACAGCGCCACGTCAGAGAGCTCGATGCTGCGGCAAGCGTATGTAAGCAGTTGGGTATCCCACATAAAATTGTCGATATCACAGCCATTAACAGTCTTTTAGCTGGTAGTTCATTAACCTCTGATATTGATATACCTGAAGGTCATTATGCTGAAGAGTCGATGCAGTCAACGGTCGTTCCAAACCGGAATATGATTTTGTTGTCGCTAGCGATTGGCTACGCCGTCAGTATAGACGCAGAAGCAGTTTATTATGGTGCTCACTCGGGTGACCACGCCATTTACCCAGATTGTCGACCTGAGTTTGTCGAAAAAATGAATGAGGTCAGCCTGATAGCTAACTACGAACCGGTTCGAATTGAAGTGCCGTACTTACGTAACAATAAAGCAGAAATACTAGCAGACGGTTTACGCATGAATCTTGACTACAGCCAAACTTGGACATGTTACAACGGTCGTGAAAAAGCTTGTGGTAAATGTGGTGCCTGCGTTGAACGTCTTGAGGCTTTCGCAGCGAATCAAGTCACTGATCCGCTACAATACGAATCATGATTTAAGCTTTGCCGGCCGCATCACGCATTTCGGCAAGAACAGCTTGAGCACCGTGCCAACGAGGATGATTCCGTAACACATTCATCGTCATACCAACTGGCTTCGTGAGTTGCTGATAACAACGAGCTACATTTTTCTTCAGTTGCTCAAGCCGTGGCTCAATGGCATTGATAACTTCAATTGCACCAGCTCTATCGTTACACACTAGCACCATATCGCAGCCAGCATCTAAGGCTGCGTGAGCTCGCTCACTCATTGTTCCCGCAACGGTGGCGCCAGCCATACCCAAATCATCGCTAAAAATAATACCGTTGAATTGTAGTTGCGCACGCAAAATATCCTGTAACCAATAACTGGAAAAGCCCGCTGGTTTATCATCAACGGCTGGATAGATAACATGTGCAGGCATAATCGCATCAAGGCAGCTTGCAAGCTCAATGAATGGGGGTAAGTCGGTCGCCAGAATTTCTTCCCAACTCCGCTCGTCAATGGGTATTTCAATGTGAGAGTCGGCGCGCACAGAGCCGTGCCCAGGAAAATGTTTACCAGTTGCCTTCATTCCCGCTTGGTGCATACCGCGAATAAAAGCACGAGCAATTGGCGTTAACTGCTCAGCTTTGCTTGCAAATGCGCGATCGCCAATCACTTCACTAATACCGTTTACATCTAGTACTGGAGCAAAGCTAATATCGATGTCTAATGCCAGAACTTCGGCGGCCATCAACCAACCTAATTCTTGCGCCCAGTGTTGGGCTTGCGATTCACTCTCGGCATACCGACCAATTTCAGCCATTGCCGGAATAGCGCTAAAGCCGTCGCGGAAGCGTTGCACCCGTCCACCTTCATGATCAACTGCTAAGATAAGTGGGTTGCGAGCCGCAGCGCGAGTTTGACGGACAAGCTCCAGTAGTTGTTCTTGGCTTTCGAAGTTTCGACTAAAGAAGATCACCCCACCAACGGCAGGATGAGCCAACAGCTCACGTTCTGCATCGGTTAATTCAGTGCCTTCAAGATCAATCATTACTGCGGTCATATGGTTATCTCTTATCTCCGTTTCGGCAGGCAGTGTGCCAAAATAAAAATCATCCGTCACTAGTCAAATCTTGGAGATTTAGTTAAAAATCTGTCATCTTATGAATACGTCGATTATCAACATAGAGATTATTCTTATGAAAACATCCGCCAAACTCGTCTTAACAAGTCTTGCCAGTTGCTTGGCGTTAGCCGGTTGTGGAAGTGATAGTGATGCTAACGTGGGCCCTATTGTTGACCAATGCAGCGCACGCGGACAAGTCGGTACTTTCTACGAGTATATGCAAGATGATTACTTGTGGAACGAAGATATGCCCAGCGTCAATCCTGATAACTACAACAATATCTACGACTTGCTAGAAGCGTTGGTGGTGCCAGAAGATCGATACAGCTTTATTTTGACGGAAGAAGAATACCAAAGCCGTTTTGTCGATGCTGAATATGCTGGCTTCGGTTTCAGCTCGAGACTAACGCTCGACGACCGTATTTTCATCAATTATGTCTATGCTGGATCGCCAGCGGAAATTGCGGGTATAAAGCGTTCCGATGAACTCACTCATATCGATGGTGAATCGGTACAAACACTGATTCAAGAAAATCGCTACCAAGAGGCATTAGGCGGGTCTGAAACCGGTGTGAGTGTTGAATTAACTTGGCGAGACGTCGATGGCATTAGCTATACCGATGTTCTCACCAAAGAAATTGTCGAAACTAATACAGTTCTTGCCACTGAGCGTTTTCTGATTGATGGCAAAGAAGTTGGCTATTACGTGCTAAACAGTTTCATTAACCGCACCGGCGATGACTTAAATAGCGCTTATGATCAGCTGGTTGGCGTTGAAGAGCTCGTTATTGACCTTCGCTATAACGGTGGCGGGCTCACTCGCTATGCTAACCAAGCATCAACGCAAGCCGCTGGTGACACTGTAATTGGTGAGGTATTCACCAAATATCTGTTCAATGCAAATAATTCTGAATCCAACTTTATCGAGCAATTTCAGTTATATGATGGCATTCAGCAACTCAATTTGAATCGCGTTTATATTTTGACTACAGGTGCGAGTTGTTCATCCTCTGAGTTAATCATCAATTCATTAGACCCGTATGTTGAAGTCGTCGTTATTGGCCAACCTACCTGTGGTAAGCCGGTTGGACAGATTCCTGAGTTAATTTGCGATAAGCGTGCTTTCGTGGTGAATTTCGAAACTGTAAACGCCATAGATGAAGGTCGTTATTATGACGGTTTAGCACCGAATTGTAGCGCCGATGATGTATTGGTGGGCGACTGGGGCGACCAAAACGATCCGATGTTACAGGCGGCCGCGTATCACATAACTTTTGGCCAATGCCAACCAACTGCAACAACATCAGATAAAGATACGGTTCGTTCTTTAAGTGGTTCACAACTGAAAGAGCAATCTCGCCCGACGAAACTTCCTGATTTGTGGCGTCAAGAGCATTAAAGACGACGAGCAAGCATGGCAACGCCGTTGCTATTACATATCCAATCGATATTAACCTTGTATGCAAGTGCAAGGTTAGTGTCGGTTAATACCTGGTTCGGTTCACCACTGGCAAGTAATTTCCCTTCGTGAAGTAGCATCAATTCATCGCAATATTGCGCAGCAAGCGCGAGATCATGGAGTGCAACAAGAACTAGTTTTCCTTGCACTCTAAGCCTTTTCAGCCACTCCATCACCAACAATTGATAGTTTAAGTCTAAGCTCGCCGTTGGTTCATCAGCCAGAATCAGTGGTCGATTCATGGCATTGATGCAGGCCAGCATGACCCGTCGTTGCTCTCCACCAGATAATTCCGTAATTGGACGGTTCATCAACCTATGCAGCTGAAACTCTTCAACGCTCTCATTACGCCAAGCAGCAAGATTTTGTGCTGTTTCAACGAGATTAACTTGGCTTGTTCGCAGCATGTCTTTAACCCAAATAGGCTCATGAAATAAGTTGCTTTGTGAGAGATAGGCCAATTGTTGTCGCTGCTCAAAAGGCGACCAACGTAACAGATCATGACCACGCCATTCGGCCGCTCCACTCGCTTTAGTCAGCCCTCCCGCTAATATCGATAGTAGTGTCGATTTTCCCGAGCCATTAGCACCAATGATTCCAACTAATCGCCCTGACGGTACCTTAAAGTCAACGTTCGTTAACCGGTGCGAATGGGAAAGGTTAGTCAACTCAAGCATCAGACTCGTCCCGAACGATGTAATAATAACAACAACCACGGCGCGCCAATTAAAGCGATTACCACCCCTAATTGAAGTTCAACTCGAGTATTAATTGTTTGCACCAGTGCATCAACCGCAATTAGAAGAACGCCGCCAATCAATCCGCTGCCGTAGATAAGTTGATTGGGTCGCCTCATTCCTAGCAACCTCACCAAATGTGGTGCCACCAACCCAATAAAGCCAATAATGCCGGCGGTAACAACCGATACAGACACCAGTAATGCAGTAACGAATAACAATAAAAATTTCGACCAAGATTCATTGAATCCAAACGTTCGTACCGTAGGTTCATCGAAGATTTGTACTTGTATGTACTGACGCTGGGTAATGAGTATCAAAATACTGATGATTAGCAGCGGCGCAATTAACCAAACATAAGCCCAGCCACGATTAGCAACTGACCCCATCAGCCACAATGCCCACTCTTGGAATGCAAACGGGTTGGGTGCCAGGTTAAGTACCACTGCAATCAGAGCGCCTGAAATAGCAGAAATTGCAACGCCCACTAAAATGATGCGAATGCCCTGCGGTTGCCGTCCCGAAAGC
This sequence comes from Pseudidiomarina andamanensis, assembly GCF_009734345.1. GTDB lineage: Bacteria > Pseudomonadota > Gammaproteobacteria > Enterobacterales > Alteromonadaceae > Pseudidiomarina > Pseudidiomarina andamanensis. The sequence goes on from NZ_CP032551.1 coordinate 1,186,086, forward strand.
AACCATAACAATCCTAGCGTCAGCATGCCACCAACTAAACCGATTGCCGGTAGCCACCAAGAAACAGGTCCAACAGCGCCCCAATAAAGTGTAACCACGGTAGCCAAAGCCGCGCCACCAGCAATGCCAGTAATGCCCGGCTCAGCCAGAGGGTTACGAAGTAATAGCTGCAGTACGCTCCCGGCTAAACCTAAAGCGACACCATTACAGAAGGCCAAGAGCAAACGCGGTAGTCTAATTTCAAATAAAATAAAGGTTTCTAATTCATTACTAGGCATTAACGACCAATTGTCACCGCCACTCCCTAAATGCCACAGAATTAGTAAAAGTGCACAAGCTAGAATAGCAAAGCTTCGGATAATCATGGCATGACTACCTGAGCAACATAGTCTGCTGCGCGCTGGGCAGGACAACCACTCACTGCCGATGGAATTTGCACCACGTCGCGCTCTCTCAGCCAAGGTTGTAAAGCGCTGTGCCACAGCCATTCATTGGCACGTGCATAGTTCTGTGAAAAGCCGTCGAGAACAACACGATCTGGCTGTAATTCAACTAATTTCTCTAGATCTATTTGCACAAGTTGATGCGATTCAGAAGCTACCATGACGGGTATATCATTCGCTCTTAGCATGTCTGCAATAAAACTCTCGCCACCCCAGCTATATTGATTCGGCATAATCACTAAAACAGATTTTGATAAATTCGGCAATCGTGCCAATTGAGCGTTTTGTTGTGCGCTCCAACTTTGTAATGATTGTTCAAGATTAAGCTCTTCACCAAGGTTTTTCAGCGTTAGTCGCCATTGCATCCAAGTATTCGGTTCTTCGACAATTACGGCATGCGTAGACTTGCTCAACTGCGATACTAACCGAGAATTCGTGTAAGTTCCGTACAACACAACATCGGGTGAAGCGCGAAGTACGCGCTCCAATCGATTTCCATGAGCGGTACTTGGAATGAATTCCCAAGAAGCAGGCAACCATTGTGGTACCCATTCATCGAAGCATGGGTTGAGCGATACTAATCGTTGAGCAACCGCTGTTGCGCCTGTTGTTAGTCCGATTAACAAAAGAGTTATACAGCCACTAACTTTCATTCGCGTGAACTTAGCTTGCACAATTAAGTGGCCTCAAGTGCTTCTTGTAGACTTTTTACGCCAATGACTTCCATTCCCTTTATCTTGTCCTTTGGTTTATTGGCAACAGGAACAATAGCTTTGGTAAAGCCATGTTTTGCAGCCTCGTGGAGTCGAGCTTGGCCGTTGGGTACCGGTCGAATTTCTCCAGACAAACCCACCTCGCCAAACACAATAAGATCACGGGGAAGTTCAGTTTCTCGAAAGCTAGAAACAATCGCGAGTAATAACGCGAGATCGGCGCCAGTTTCCATCACACGCACGCCACCAACGACGTTCACAAATACATCTTGATCGGACATATGCAAGCCGCCGTGACGGTGTAATACTGCGAGCAACATCGCTAAACGCGTGGTTTCCATACCCACCGCAACCCGCCTTGGATTGGCAAGTTGACTTACATCAACCAGTGCTTGCAGCTCAACCAATAACGGGCGAGTTCCCTCCCAAATGACCATCACCACCGAACCGCTACCGTGTTGCTCACCACGTTGCAAGAATATTGCCGATGGATTCGTGACTTCTTTGAGGCCTTGCCCTGTCATAGCAAAAACGCCGAGTTCATTGGCTGGTCCAAAGCGGTTTTTATGACCACGAAGAGTTCTAAACCGTGAATCTGCATCGCCTTCCAGCAATATTGAGCAATCGATACAGTGTTCTAATACCTTAGGGCCTGCTAACGAACCATCTTTGGTGACATGACCAACCATAATGATCGCAACACCCTTTTGTTTTGCATAACGCGTGAGATAGGCAGCACATTCGCGAACCTGTGAAACACTGCCTGGCGCAGATTGAATGTCAGCTAAATGCATCACCTGAATTGAATCGATAACCATCACCCGCGGTTGTTCTTGATCTGCGAGATCGCAAATTGTTTCAACGGAAGTTTCTGCCAACATTCGAAGTTTATTCGTCGGCAAGGATAAACGTTGGGCACGCAGGGCTACTTGCTGCAATGATTCTTCACCGGTGATATACAAAACTTTCATCTGATCGGCCAAGCGACACATGGTTTGCAGCAATAATGTACTTTTGCCAGCACCTGGCGAGCCGCCAATAAGTATGGCTGAACCGGGCACAATACCGCCACCAAGCACACGATCAAACTCAGTAAAACTGCTGCTAAATCGCGGTAGCTCTTCTAAGTCCACCTCATTAAGCGTCTGCACTTTTGCTCGCGTAGCACCAGCATAACCACGACGCTCAGCACCGCTTGACTTGACGCTACCTAAGCGAACTTCAGTAATGGTATTCCACGCTTTGCACTCAGGGCACTGCCCTAACCATCTGACAAAGTCAGCGCCACAATCATTGCAGACGTATGCGGTTTTGGTTTTTGCCATCGTTTGAATTTTTCCTTTAGCGCTGTTCAAAATAATCAATCACAGCGGACAAATCGGGAGTGTCGATACACAGGTCCGCCACATTTCGAAGCGCCGGCTTCGCGCAAAATGCAATGCCAAAGCCTGCAGCCTCAAGCATTGGAATATCATTTGCACCGTCACCTATTGCTATCGTTTGACTATTCTCTATGCCTAACTCCGTTGCCCAGTTTACTAGGCAATCCGCTTTTGTTTGCGCATCAACAATTGGTTCAGCAACTTCGCCAGTTAAACGGTCAGCGTTCCACAGTAGCGAGTTCGCGTGAAAAAAGTTTAGGCCTAAATGCTCTTGTACCTTATCGGTAAACCAAGTAAAACCACCAGATACCACGCCGACTTGCCATTGATGCTGCTGCAACCAGTTTACGAGTTTTTCGGCGCCAGGTGTAAATGGAATGGGTTCAAATATGGCGTTCATCTGCCGTGCCGTCACACCAGTCAACGCTGCAACTCGCTCCCGCAAGCTTTGGGCGAAATCCAACTCACCTCGCATTGCTCTCTCCGTAATAGCGCTCACTTCGTCCTTACAACCAGCGTGTGCCGCTATTTCATCAATACATTCGATAGTAATTAGGGTCGAATCCATATCAAAAATAACAAGGCCAGGTTTTGAAAAGTCGGGCATGAAAGGTTCGCCTTAAATGTTAAGTAGGTTGCTAAGCACCAGCAATTCAACGTATATTTGCCGCATGATAAAAATCCCTGCTCATGTTAACAGTCTATTCAAGCTTGTCTATCGGCGAGGGCGTCGGTTCGGGCTCGCGATACTGTTGATATTGCTCATCGAGCAGTTTTGGAGTGCCATGCACACCACTAGTTTGCAAGAGTTTCAATCATACAGCCATCAATTAATGAGTTTGACTGCAGAACAAGCAGCAGCCGAAGCTCGTCACTGGATAGCAGTAGATGATACCGACAACCTTGAACAATTGGTGAATCAACTGCAAGTTAAACCGTTTATTGCGGCAGCACAAATCCAAAATCGCTATGGTCAATCAATTACCTCATCGCTTCAACAAGCCGAGAGTGATCAAGTTGAGCAAGCATTAATTTTGGTAGAGGAAGTGATTGATGGCGGTCGTGTTATCGGTTACTTAACGCTGACCGTTGATGAATCATTACTACTTGATGCACCGGTTAAAACCCATGAGTACCTAGCTTTCTACGGTCAATTTTTATTGGGATTTGCAATACTAGCCGGTATTTTCATGGCGATCACGTTTAATCGTTGGCGATACCGACGTTCCCCGCTTTCTGAGACTACCGAGTAAATTCGCCAAATAAACGGCACGTGTTGTTCCAGATCACCTCCGCCAGCTGCTCTATCGGTTCTTCTCGTAATGCACTGAGTTCTTTCAATACCTTATAGCACTGTGCAGGTTCGTTGCGTTGGCCTTGATATCCAGTCAACGGCATATCTGGTGCGTCAGTTTCAAGCACGAGATGATGTATATCGGCTTGCTGAATAGCTTGACGTGTTTTATTGGCTCGTGAATACGTGATAGTTCCCCCAACCCCTAACATAAATCCAAGCTTGGTCCACTCATTGGCTTGCTCGGCACTTCCGGAAAAGGCATGGATGACACCGGGAACCTCCGGTAATTTGTTTCGCACAGGCTTTAAAATTCGAAATAACTCGGGCTGAGTTTTTCGATGGTGTAAAACAATACTGCGTTTAAACGCTACAGCTAAATCAACTTGGGCAGCGAATAGTTCGTCTTGCTTTTTGTAATCGTTAATCTCGGCATCTAAGCCAATTTCTCCCACCACTGCGTGTGGAAATTTATCTAGTTGCTGCGCCAACCACTCAATGTCGGAGGCTTGGTGTTGATCAATAAAATAAGGATGCAGTCCGTATCCTTCGATAATTTCTATCGGCGGACAATCGTTGATCCAGCGTTTATCAATGCTTAATTGACGGGTGACACCAGGAACGAAAAGTCGCTTTACAGCCTGCTGCGCAGCTTGTTGCATCACGGCTTTTCGGTCGTGTTGAAAGGCGTCAAAATTAATATGACAGTGACTATCAAATAATTTCACGACGCCTCCTATTGGGCTGTTGTTTAGTGCTCCCGCGTATGACTAAAGACGATATCTGGATAGCGCTCGGTAGCCAAACTCAAATTCACCATGGTCGGTGCAATATAAGTTAAATTGTCACCACCATCGAGGGCAAGGTTTGATTCTGCTTTACGGCGAAAATCGTCGAGTTTCTTTGCATCGCTGCAACTAACCCAACGCGCCGTCGCAACGTTGATACTCTCGTAAACTGCATCGACGTTATATTCGGACTTCAATCGATGAACAACCACATCAAACTGCAACACACCCACAGCGCCAACAATTAAATCATTGTTACTAAGTGGGCGGAAAACCTGTACTGCACCTTCTTCGGACAGCTGTACCAAACCTTTGAGCAACTGCTTTTGCTTCAACGGATCTTTTAAGCGAATACGACGGAAAAGCTCCGGCGCAAAGTTCGGAATACCACTGAACTTAAACTGCTCACCACCGGTAAAGGTATCACCAATTTGAATGGTACCGTGGTTGTGTAAACCAATAATGTCGCCAGGATAAGCCTCTTCAACTTGCTCACGATCACCGGCCAAAAAGGTTAACGCATCAGCAATACGAACGTCTTTACCAATTCGCACTTGATGCATCTTCATGCCCTTTTCATACTTACCTGAAACGATACGCATGAATGCCACACGGTCGCGGTGTTTCGGATCCATGTTCGCCTGAATTTTGAAAACGAAGCCAGAAAAATCTGGGTGAGTTGCCGGAATTGCTTTGCCATCATCGGTTTCGCGCGAAAGCGGTGTTGGCGCCCAATCCACAAGACCATCCAGCATATGGTCAACACCAAAGTTACCTAATGCCGTACCGAAATAGACAGGCGTTAATTCACCAGCTAAAAACATCTCAAGGTCAAAACTATTCGAAGCCCCTTTCACCAATTCAATTTGCATCCGCAATTCGTCTGCAAAGTCGCCAATGCGTGAATCCAGCTCAGGGTTATCTAAACCTTTAATGACATCCAACTCTTGAATGCGATGACCCTGACCGGTTTTGTAAAAAATCACCTCGTCATTAAGGAGGTGATAGACCCCCTTAAAGTTTTTGCCAGAACCGATTGGCCAAGTAATTGGCGCACACATAATATTCAAAACATTCTCAACTTCATCCAATAATTCCAACGGATCGCGGATATCACGGTCGAGTTTGTTCATAAAGGTGATGATTGGTGTATCACGCAGACGTGTTACTTCCATGAGTTTAATGGTGCGGTCTTCGACACCTTTCGCGCCGTCAATCACCATAAGGCAAGAGTCGACCGCCGTTAGTGTGCGGTAGGTATCTTCGGAAAAGTCTTCGTGACCTGGGGTATCAAGCAAGTTGACCAAGGCATTGCGATACGGGAATTGCATCACCGATGTCGTGACCGAGATCCCCCGCTCTTTTTCCATTTCCATCCAGTCAGATTTCGCATGCTGACCCGATTTCTTGCCTTTCACAGTTCCAGCTTTTTGTAGCTTTTGTCCGTGTAACAATACTTTTTCAGTAATGGTCGTTTTACCCGCATCAGGGTGCGAGATAATAGCGAACGTACGTCGCTTGGCGACTTCTTTGGCGATAGCTTTGGCCAGATCTGACATGCTGAACTCTTTTTCCTAATGGATAAGTCAATATAAAGACAATAAATACGAAAGTGCCGCGAATTCTAACCGAATTCGCGGCACTTTTGTACGATTAACTCAAATTGAGAGTCGGCAGTTTTAGTGGTGCAACAAATGATTCTCATCAATAATTTTCACCAGTGCATTCACTGCATCTTCAACTGGTCGATTCAAACCTTCTACACGTTCAACGACACGACCATGTACATCAAGAACAGTAACCAAGTTGCTATGGTCAAAATCACCGTCAGAACGCTTACGATAACGAACGCCTAGCAACGTTGCTAAGGCGCGAATGTTGTTGTCATCACCATGAAGAAATGTCCAAACGTCGTCACCCAAATTGTATTTCTTTGCATATTCAGCCAATGCAGCTGGAGTGTCACGGTCCTCATCAAAACTGACCATCACTAATTTAACTTCTTGCTTGTAGGCTTCTGGCAGAGCCTCAAAAATACGACGTGCATCGTTCACTAGTACCGGACAAGCTGTGGTGCAACTACCATAAATCATGGAAATAACGACCGGCTGGCCTTGGAAATTTGCTAGCGTTAATGACTCGCCAGTATGTGCTTGCCACTCACCATCTAAATGATAAATAGAATGCTCTTTATTTACCGGTTCAGCCTTGAACGTTGTGTGATTCTTATGATCATGATGATTATGTTGACTGTGATCTTGTGCCACAGCGACACCAGAACCCAAAAGCATGACGGATAAAGCAAAGATTAAGTTTTTCATGATCATTTCTCCATATCGTAAGCACAGCGGAAGCCTAAAGTGCTGGTTGTGCTTTGTGGGCGATAGTTGCTACGCGATTGATACCGAAAAAACGTTGCGTAGCTCGCATCACCAAAATCAGCCATAAATCTTGCGCTGTCGCCGCAAGAGCCGGCGAGTAAATCATTGTTGTCACCATTTGTTAGCAACAACTGATAATCTTCAACCCACTCGTTCACACGGTTGTGCATGTATTCAAGATGTTCGATATTCGCATCCACGTCTTGCTTGCTATAGGCCGTTGGGTTGCTGTTTCGTGCAAACAACATCTGTGCGTATTCTTTGTCGCTCAAGTTTTGTTGCTGCAAATAATAATTCGATGCGTATTCCCATTCATCGAGTGTTGGTAAGCGTCCGCTTTGTGCATCACAGTAAGCACGCGCCGCAAACCAAGATACTTGTGTGACGGCCTTACTCTCAAAGCCCGCCGGTAGTTCTTCATTGCCAGGCCAACTCTTCAAATAATTTCCGTCATGGAAAATCGCGGCAATGTTATCGCGTTGCCATTTCTCGTTTTCCGATACAAACTCCAGATATTGCGCATAAGTGACTGGTGCTGCATCTAGCTTGAACGCAGGCATCACCACAACCTCAACGGTTTCATCAAGTAGTACCGCAGGCTTATATTCACCAGCGGGAATGATGACCGGCTCGGCGGCTGCTTGCGCAGCCACCACCATACTCAAAACACTCAGCCACTTATACATAATCAACTCCTGTTGACTTATTTCTTACGAGGGCCTGCGTATAACGCGCCAGCGGCACCGCGCTCAGCATCTGCAAACTCATGGTCTACCAGTTTGTAAACACCTTCTTCTGGAACAATGAATTCAACAGTTGCACTGCTACTCGCACCAAGCAACACAGTCTGCATGCCATACCAAGTATTACGTGGGTCACCTTCGGCCCATACTTTATCGAAAATTGCACCGATAACGTGGAAGCTTGAAGTGCCTGACGGGCCTGCATTCAAGAAGTGAATACGCACACGGTCACCTGCATTAGACTTCAATGGGTTCTCGCTCAAAGCTGAAACGTGACCGTTGAATACAACGTGACTTGGGTCGCGCGCTAATGCTGCAGAGTGGTCGTAAATATAGTCTTCGCCCATTTGCTCAAGGTACATCTCTGATTGAACAATCACGTACTCTTGGTCAACTTCTTTATCAGTTGGGTAACCTTCTTTTGGCGATACAACCACAGCACCATATTGACCCATTGCAGTGTGCATCAGAACGCTTGAAGTACCGCAGTGATACATGTAAGTACCGGCATAGTTCGCAATCCATTCAAATTCGATAGTTTCGCCCGGAGCGATAGTCGCCCACTTGTCATTCGCTGCGACAGTACCGCTATGGAAATCCATAGAGTGTGGCATTGGTGCAACAACCGGTTGATGCTTCTGTAATTGGTTCGCTGCAATTTGATCAAAGTAAGGTGAAGCACCTTTGAATGGTTTAGTAATCACAACTTCTTCAGTTGAACGGTTCTTCATTTTGAACACCACGCGGTCGCCTTCACGTACGTGAAGTACCGGACCTGGTACGCTACCACCGAAAGTCCATGCGTTGTAGCTAACACCCGGCGCTACTTCAACTTTCTGTGAAAACACGTCCATACGAACTTCGTGTTCCTTGTTACCTTTGTAATCGAGTTCAGCTAAATGCGGAACCATGGTCACATAGTCGCCGACTACCGCTGGACCGTTGTAATCATCACGATAAATTTTGGCTTTTGGCATACCGTAAATTTTGCCGTCAATGACGTACTCACTGTCATGTTTCAACGGTACGTTTGCTTCGGCGATAACAGGTAAGCCTGCAAAAGAGACGAGTAAGGCACTTGCAACTGCACTTTTAATGAAGGTTTTCATAATAATACTCCAATGTATTGAATTTAATTCTTAACGCACTGCTTTAACTTCAGCGGCTGAAACTTCTTTGCTTCCGCTTGCGAATTTTCTGTTGACGTAATTAACTACCGCAGCAATGTCAGCATCTGACAAATAAGCCATCGGCGGCATCATGCCGTTGTATTCAGCACCATTGACGGTGACTTTCCCTGACTTACCTTTCACGATAGTTTCAGCAATGTAGGCTGGCTTATCAGTAATGTTTGAGTTACCCGCCAAAGGAGGGAATACAGCTGCCATACCTTGGCCATTGGCCTGGTGACATGCCATACAATTTTTCTTGTAAACCGCTTCACCTGCATCGGCTTGTGCGCCTGCGGAGAAAAGAGCAAAAATTGAAGCTGCTGCAAAAATGCCTGATTTGAATTTATTCATGTTAGTCATCGTAATACCCCTATTCGAAGTCTTTGTTTGATGACTATAGATTAGCGAATTGACGGGCTTTTACGAGTGAAATGAAGGAGTAAACGAGGGCTACCACTTTTAGGTTAAACCCTCTATTACTGATAGTATGAAAGAGGAGTATTAATTAGTTTTATTTATGATTTAATTGTTTTTTTAACAATTAAATAAGGGCATCAAGGGCCAATTCAACCATGGCATGAAAACCTAATTGGCGTTCATCAGAGCTCAATGCCTCGCCTCGAACAATATGATCCGAAACCGTCAGTACTGTCAGGGCTGCAACACCGTGTTCAGCCGCAACACCATATAGCCCAGCTGCTTCCATTTCGACGCCCAAGATGCCCATTTGTTGGAATCGTTGCCGCAGTGCGGGATCTGCCTGATAAAATAAATCAGCCGAAAATACGTTGCCTACGCGAACATCTATTGACGTGCTTTCTGCGTGACTCACTACTTGACGCAATAACTCGAAGTCAGCAATGGCGGCGAAGTCAAAGTTGTTGAAGCGTTGCCGATTGACGCCAGAATCGGTACATGCGCCTTGCGCCAAGATAATATCGTGTAACTGAATATCTGGCATAACTGCGCCACAACTGCCGACACGAACGAGCTTCGACACGCCGTAATGGCGGATCAATTCGGTGGCGTAAATAGAACAAGATGGAATACCCATGCCGGTACCCATAACGGACACGGGTTGCCCTTTGTAGGTACCCGTGAAGCCCAACATGTTACGAACATCGGTAACACACTGTGCGTTTTCCAAAAATTGCTCCGCAATAAACTTGGCGCGTAACGGGTCGCCGGGCAATAAACACAGTTCGGCAAAAGCACCTTCAGGTGCGTTGATATGAGGTGTTGTCATAGTTTTAGCTACTTAGTTAAGAAGGATTGACCATAATTCATTAATGGTAACCCTAACCACGCTGCAATCGATTGACCAATATCAGCAAAGCTCTCTCGTCGGCCCATTGAGCCAGGTTCAATATTTCTCCCATACGCAAGAACCGGAACATATTCGCGGGTGTGATCGGTGCCCGGCCAAGTCGGGTCGCAACCATGATCGGCAGTCAAAATTAACATGTCGTCTGGTTGCAGAGATGACATTAGCGCTGGTAGCAGTTGATCAAATTGCTCAAGTGCTGCCGCATAGCCACTCACATCACGTCGATGGCCATAATCGCTGTCAAAATCAACTAAGTTGGTGAAAATTATCGAGTGTTCCGGTGCTTTTTGAATTTGTTCAATTGTCGCATCAACCAAAGCCGGAATACCTGTTGCTTTGTATTTTTTGGTGATTCCTTGATGCGCGAAAATATCGGCTATTTTCCCTATACTAATTACTTCACCACCATCGTTAACCAATCGGTCTAGCACGGTTAACTCTGGCGGTGGCACCGCATAATCGCGTCGATTTCCGGTACGTTTGAAATTCGAGCTTTTATCGCCGACAAACGGACGTGCGATGACTCGACCAACATTGTATGGTTCAAGTAGTCGTCGTACGCTCTCGCACAATTGATAAAGCTTATCTAATCCAAAACTCTCTTCATGACAGGCAATTTGAAATACCGAGTCTGCTGAAGTATAAAAAATGGGCTTACCGGTGCGCATATGCTCTTCGCCCAGCTCAGCAATAATTGTGGTTCCTGAGGCATGGCAGTTACCTAAATACCCCGGCAAATTGGCCTCTTCAACAATTTTGTCGAGTAATTCTTGCGGGAACGAGTTGGTTGGCTCTAAAAAGTATCCCCAGTCGAATAAAACTGGCACCCCTGCCATTTCCCAATGACCCGAAGGCGTGTCTTTCCCCGACGACAACTCCTGCGCCCAACCAAAACTTCCGATAATTTCATCTGCAGGCTCAATTCCAGCAGGCTGTTCGCCAGTCGCACCATAATAAGCTTCGGCTAAGCCTAATTTAATCAAGTTCGGTATTTCAAGAGGTCCAGAGCGCCCATTGTCTGCGCGCCCCGCTGCAGCCTCGGCCGCGATATGGCCGAATGTGTCCGCACCTTCATCACCGAATTTATCAGCATCGGCAGCTGCACCAATACCGAATGAATCTAGCACGACAATAATGGCACGGGACATGTAATTAACCTCTTGTGGCGAATATTCGATGTGCGAATGGACTAGTTACGGATGTACTGATGAATGACAACATTGTCGCCCGTTGCTTCATTAGCAACCGTCACGGCGCGACGCAAACGTTCAGCTGCACTTTCCCACGAAGCTTCGTCTCGCGCATAGAGCATAGCGATTGGTGCTTGCTGATCAACAAAGTCATTCAGCCCGACAATCGCATCTAAACCTACGCCAAAATCGAGTTCATCTGAGCTTCGCTGTCTACCCCCGCCAAGTGCGACGACCGCCATTCCCACTGCGCGGGTATCGATATGAGTAACATAGCCTGAAGTTGGCAAAAATACAGGTTTAGCAACAGGTGCCAATGGTAAGTGATTGGCATAATTTCTTAGTAAATCTCCAGGACCGCCAAGTTCTGTCACCATTTTAGCGAACCGTTCAGCAGCTGCACCGCTATTGAGGGCTTTGAGAACCTTTTCACGAGCAAGCTCTTCGGTATCAGCAAGGCCACCTAGAACAAGCATTTCCGCGCAAAGTGCCACGGTGACTTCGTGTAACCGAGGCGCCTGATAATCGCCAGTGAGATATCGTATTGCTTCACGAACCTCAATTGCGTTGCCGGCAGATTTCGCCAACACTTCATTCATATCAGTCAATATTGCCGATGTCGGCAAACCAGCACCATTCGCTACAGTCACGAGACTATTCGCCAACTCGGTAGCCTGCTCAACATTCTGCATCACCGCGCCATTACCGACTTTCACGTCAAGTACTAGGCTCTCAAGGCCTGCGGCCAATTTCTTAGACAGAATTGATGCTGTTATAAGGGGGACAGATTCAACCGTCGCCGTAATATCGCGGGTAGCATAAAAGCGCTTATCCGCTGGAGCTAGATCACCGGTTTGCCCGATAATCGCAACACCGGTGCTTTTAACGACACGACGAAACTCATCAAGGGTCGGTACTGTTTGATAACCTGGTATCGAATCCATTTTATCGAGTGTACCACCTGTATGACCAAGACCTCGGCCGGAAATCATTGGCACGTAACCGCCGCAGGCAGCAACAATCGGGCCAAGCATTAAGCTCACGACATCGCCGACACCACCGGTAGAGTGCTTGTCTAACACTGGCCCATCAAGTTTCATTGCCCGCCAATCAAGGACAGTTCCAGAGTCACGCATTGCCAATGTCAAAGCCACGCGTTCATCGGCATTCATCCCCTGAAAATAAACCGCCATTGCCAATGCTGATATTTGGCTTTCTGAAATAGAACCGGTGGTAATTCCATTGACGAAAAATCGAATTTGTTCGTCGCTTAATACGCCACCATCGCGTTTAATGCGGATAATTTCTTGCGGTAAATACATTAGTAGCCGTCCTTTTCCACTGCTTCGGCGTCACTCAAGGTGTTAAGTAAATTGCCAAGTAAGCTGCTCGCACCAAATCGGAAGTTATCTGCACAGACCCACTGCGCCCCCATAATGGATGCTGCAAGCTCGAGATACTTTGCTGCATCTTCAGCGGTACGAACACCGCCGGCAGCCTTAAACCCGCATTGTGCGCCACTGTTTTGTATGGCTTTGAGCATTATTTCAGTAGCTTCTAACGTTGCATTCACTGGCACTTTGCCAGTTGATGTTTTGATGAAATCAGCTCCAGCAGCAATCGCAATTTCACTTGCCTGGCGAATCAACTCAGCTGTTTTCAGTTCGCCACTTTCTATAATCACTTTTAACTTGGCTTTTTCCGCACATGCGGCTTTACAAGCTTTTACCAAGTTAAAGCCAACTTGCGAATCACCGCCAATAAGTGCTTTATAGGGAAATACCACATCAACTTCGTCAGCTCCGGCTGCAACGGCTCGCTCAGTTTCAGCTTGAGCTCTATCAACATTCTCAGAACCTTCCGGGAAATTGGTTACGGTGGCAACTTTTACCGAGTTCAGACCAAGTCGTGAGAGTTCAAGTTTGCTCCACACAACCATTTCTGGATAAACACAAATTGCAGCAGGCGATCCAAAATCGGTTTTTGCAGCCGCACACAGCTTCGAAATAGTTTCTACCGAATCGTCATTATTCAGAGAGGTTAAGTCCATCAATTGAATTGCGCGCTGCGCGGCGTCTTTCATTGTCATCATTTGCTATTTCTATATTCGTTGATATCAAAATGGAAAGCATTCGGTAATAATGAGGCAACCGTCCATTGTTCAAAACCATTGTCACAAGTTGAAATGACGGGCGTATCGGCACTCAAAAACTCAGCTAGAACTTGGCGACACGCGCCACAAGGTGAATAGACTTGATCGCTCGGTGTGTAGATAACGACTTGCTTAATTGTTTTAGGATTAATACCTTGCGCAATGGCAGTGAATATCGCCGTGCGCTCGGCACAGTTCGATAATCCATAGGAGACATTTTCGACATTGCAACCACGGACAACGTCGCCCGTATCAGTCACCAAAACTGCGCCAACTTTGAATTGGCTGTAAGGTGCATAAGCATGTTCTGCCGACGCTTGTGCTAGAGCCTTGATCGAATTAATTTCTGCTTGTTCAATACTCATAAGACGTTACATTAGTGTATGGCAGTAAAGCTTACCCCGATATTGGCGTGAATCCAAGTACACCAAAAGGGGGAGGTTAATTTAGATTTTACTAAATTAATGACCATGATCACTTTCCGAAATAGAAAATTAGAGCTATATTATTTTAGTAGTTCCTAAATTAAGGAGGTTCTCATGAGTGTAGAAAAAGCTTTGACTGCCTTTGCCGGCTTTATGGTGTTATTATCTGTCGCCTTGACCGTTTGGGTCCATCCGAGTTGGGTATGGTTAACTGTGTTTGTTGGTGCTAATTTATTCCAACAATCGTTCACTGGCTTTTGTCCTGCCAGTATTTTTCTAAAGAAAGTATTTAATTTAAAAACCGAGCGCGAGTTAGCGCTGCAGAAATAAAGAGAGAAACGCTATGAGCATGCTGATGGATGCTGAAATGCAAACTGGTGAAGCACAAAATGCTGCGGCATTTTTACGCTCCATCGCCAATGAACACCGTTTACAAATTTTGTGTCATCTTGCTGGTGGCGAAAAAAGTGTCGGTGAATTAAATAAGCATTTCCCGCTCAGCCCATCAGCATTCTCTCAACATTTAGCCGTGTTGCGTGAGCAAGGTCTAGTGAAGTTTCGCAAACAGGCACAAACCATTTATTATTCAATCAATGACCCTGACACAATGCAATTTATGCAGCTACTTCGAAGCAAATTTTGTCCAACGTTTGCTGATTAATCAGACACCTCGTTAGTAGTAGAGCGCTGCATAACAATGGCATCTTCACGCCCACCCGATGCCGTTGGATAATACGCCTTGCGACGCCCAAGATTTTTAAAGCTGAGCTTCGTGTAGAGATCAATCGCTGGTTGGTTTGATTCGCGAACTTCAAGAAATACACTCGCATTATTGGCTACCGCTAGAGCGCAAACATAGCCAACGAGTTTCTCACCCAATCCTTGTCGCTGAAACGCTGATGAAACAACGACATTCATAATCGTCCACTCATCCGGTATTGGCTGATGAACAATTATAAACCCCAATAACTGCTGAGTTTCATTGCTGTACACCCCAAAATTTTGATAGCCATGCGAAAAACACGATTTTAATGTCTCTATCGGCCAAGGAAGTTGGTTTGTTTTAGTTTCAATTGCAGCTATTTCAGGCATCCAGGTCTTTAGTTCAACAATTGAAGTTGCGGTAATCATGAGGCGTTCTGTTGAATTTGGTTCCAGAGCTTGGCTTTCACCATTGCCGGAATCGTTTCTTGAATTCCGACGTTAAACGTGACAATAAAAGCTTTATCCCACTGCTCTTTACTGGCGCTAGGTACCTCAGCGATAACCGCAGATGAGGCTTGACCTAAGGCCAGTGCGAAATCAACCAGCCATTGTGGATGATTAACTGGAAGACGCTCAGCAAATAATAAAAGCCACGGACCTAGACGGTAACCGTGAGATAACTCCGCTGAGGGCTGCTTCTCATCCAAGCTTTTTGTCGTCGAATTGGGTGTTGCCAAATTAGCGTCCGTCAAATACGCGCGCTTCTGCCACAACGGCAAACCGAGTGCTGCGAGAGCATTTTTTTGAGATTTATTGAAGATATTTTTTGTCATGCGCTTAGCCTAGCCCAAACGCCTTCTTTTAGGAAGATCTTGAAAGGAAATGGCAGGGGTGGAGGGATTCGAACCCCCAACCGTCGGTTTTGGAGACCGCTGTTCTACCAATTGGAACTACACCCCTGCAATCAAGGTCTGAATTATACTGCCCAATCTCGCACAGGCAAGCGATTTATGCGCTACAGATTGTTGACTGCGGGATTTTTCACCACTTATCGCAAAGTGCGGTGTTATACTAAATTTTATTAAACACTTACTGAAAGGTATTTCTGCTTTATGAGTGTACGCGTTGTGCAAGGATTGCTTGCTCTCTTTCTTATGTTGTTTAGTCTGCCAGTCATTTCGCAGACTACATGGCAGCCGCCTGATGCCAAATTGGCAATCAAGATTGATGGCATTGAAGGCGAATTGCTTTCAAACGCACGTATTTTTCTCAGCCTAAAAACACTTGAAGGTGAAACCGTTCCTTCGATTTTTCGAGTTCGATATCTCACCAGAATCGGTGAACAAGAAATACGCAACGCATTAGAGCCTTTTGGTTTTTATAACGCCAATGTAACCAGTGAAATTGATGAAAACGAAGATATTTGGACCGTGCGCTATATCGTCGATATTGGGCCGGTGACAACTTACGATCGTGTCGATATTCAACTCGTTGGAAACGCACAAAATGACTCAGCCTTTCAGAAATTACTTCAGACACAAAAGCCTTATTCTGGACAAGTCTTTAATCATGTCGCCTATGAGAGATTCAAAGCCAATCTCAGAAATCTAGCAGCAGAGCGAGGTTATTATGATGCATCATTTACAGAACACACCGTCAAAGTAGAAACGACTCAGCAAGTTGCTAATGTTTCGCTAGTATTTGATTCTGGCGAACGTTATTTATTTGGCGATACAACCTTTTGTTGTGCATTTCTTGGCGCCCCGTTGCTAGAAAGGTTCGTTCAATATAGATCTGGCGAGCCTTTTAACACACGGAACTTACTAGACTTGCAGGTTGATCTAGCCGGTAGTGACTATTTTAATCGAGTTGAAGTATCACCTCAGTGGCAAAATACTGAAGACAATCGTGTTCCAATAGATGTCGCACTTACTCCAAATGAACGAGACCGATATCAAGTTGGTTTAGGTTATGGTACCGACACCGGTGCCCGCATTACATTGGGTTTTGATCGGCGTTGGGTTAATGATCGAGGACATCGGTTAAGTAGTGTTATTCGATTATCTGAAGTTCAGAATACTGGTTTTGTTAGCTATATTATTCCAGGCAATAACCCAGCCCGAGATTCATATAGCTTTAATGGCGAAATTACGGACCGTTCATTCGAAGAACAACGTTCAACGCTGTATCGCACATCATTTAAAGATCTTCGTCACTATGATCGCTGGCACCGTACCTATCAACTCGCTTATCAACGTGAAGACTTTGCATTTGGTGACGAACCGACTGAATCATCAAGCTTTCTGATTCCATCAATTGAATGGAGCTTGATCGAAAGTTCAAATTTACCCGAGAATCGAAACATTATCGATGACGGTTATCGGGTATCAATCATGTTACAAGGTGCTCATGAAACCGCGCTAGCCGATACTACTTTTGCCTCGATTAAAGTTGGCGCAAAATGGATTCATCGAATCAATGAAGAATGGCGTATTTTGCTTCGTAGTGAAGTTGGCGCGTTACGAGCAGACAATTTTGAATCGCTTGGCCCAACTCTGCGATTTTTCGCTGGCGGTGATCATAGTGTCCGAGGTTATGCCTATCAACAATTAGGCCCAGAAAATGCAGATGGTGTCGTCGTCGGTGGAAAATATATGACCGCAAGCTCAGTTGAGGTCGATTACTCATTCAAGCCGAATTGGCGCGTGGCATTATTTACCGATATCGGGAATAGCATGATGCACTGGGATGAACGGTTGAAACAAACGGTAGGGTTTGGTTTTCGTTGGGTTTCGCCCATTGGCCCAGTCCGACTTGATTTAGCAATGGCATTAGATGAACCAAGCAAACCTTGGCGACTTCACTTAACGCTGGGTCCTGATCTATGAAGTTTATTAAATATCTAGCTTGGACAATTATTGCGTTATTTGTGCTGATACCCAGCACTTTTGCTGTATTAGTCATGACCTCAACCGGCTCACAGTTTGTCATTGAACAGTCGGCACGGTTAGCTGGTATTGATTTAGAATTCGATTCATTAGACGGTAATTTAGTCAGTCAATTGACGCTAACAAATCTCAAGATACAAAAAGCGCCATGGCAGATGCGTATTGAGTCATTAACGCTTGAGTGGCAGCCTTCGCAACTGATAGATCGGGCGATTGTATTTAAGAAAATTGAAAGCCGGTCGTTTCTTTTTGAAATGACGACAACAGATGCGACTTCTACCTCATCGGATGCGATCGAATTACCACAAATAAAGCTCCCTATTGCCTTTATTGTTGACGACTTTAGCGCCCATACGAACACCTTAGTTTTGAATGATGCTCGCCACCAACTACCCAATATTGATAGTCGCTTTGATTGGCGTGATTCAAAAGTCAGCATCAAACAACTCACTATCGATTATCAGCGGATAACCACCTCAATGACGGGTTCGGTTACAACACAACATGACTATCCGATGAATTTCGAGTTAACTTGGCAAGTCAGCAACCCAATAGCGAAATCAACGATTGAAGGCGTTACTGGTAAAAGCCGTATTCGTGGAACTATCAACAACCTTGATGCGCTGTCGACGTTCACAGTACCACCACAAACTGATAGTCACAGTGTCTACTTGCAAGTAAAAGATACACTCACCAAAGCCCCTTCATGGTTGGCTGAGATCGCCATTAATAAACTCTCGACCGCACCATTACTACCGATTATTTTACCGACTGATTCGCCATGGTATAGCTGGCTCAATAACTCAACTTTGACACTCGAAGCGACCATCGATAATCAGCAAGCAGCAGTTAAAAACTTTGTACTTTCGGGTATTGGTAATAAGCAAGGTGATGTCACATTTAATGGTGTTGTTAATAATTATTTGGCAATCCGTGAAAATTTAAGTGCGGTTGAATTAAGGGGTGCATTGACCAGTAGCAATTTAGCGATACCGACAGAGGCGATAGGTCTGCCACTTAGCATCAACAAGGTTGTTGGTACCATTGAGGGTAGTCTTGAGTCTTTTCAACACAACCTAGATATCGACGCCACTTATAATGACACACTGCCGGCGTTCGTTAAGTTTTCCGGTGACGGCAGTGCAACTCACTTAACGGTTGAACATGCAAAAATCACCTCTGATGCGATAAATGCAGACGTTACATCGACCATAGATTGGGCTTCAGAACTTGCAGTGAAAGCATCGATTCATTCGCTGACAGCGCAACTTGAACAGGTACTGAAACAACCCAGTGATATTGTCGACAAAGAGTTTCGGGCGCTAGGCGAACTTACCTATACTAAGAACCGTTTGTCTGCTGAAAACTTAGTGATTAACTGGGGTGACAACAAAATTAAATTAAATGGCGAAATGACTGAAACGACGCCATTAACTCTATCTTTAAATGTGCCTGATTTATCAACATTAGCTATAAGCGATTACTTCTCTGGTGACCTAGAGGCTACACTCGCTCTATCCGGAAATATGACTGAGCGTCTTAATATACAAGTGAAAGAAATCGCACTTAATCATCGTGATTTTGGAAACTGGACGAATACAGATCAGGGATTAATCTCGATTCCGATAAAAGAGCCACTCGCAACATCGGTAACATCTCTATGCTTTACAGCCAATACAAGACGTGCACCGGCTAACCTATGCCTTGATACATCCGCTGCTAATTCAATACAAACCACAGAAGTTACAGGCCAAAATCTACCTTTGGCATTACTCAACAGATTCCGAGAGTCAGATGTCGCCGAACGAATTTGGGGATTAGCGAGTTTAAATAGCACGATTAGCTACAATACTAACACTTGGACCTTGATAGAAACTGAGGGTGCACTTCGCAGCGAACGTACCATCTTATTTGCGCTTGATGAAGAGATATCCACACGCTTTAAATATTGGCAAATAGATTGGCAAGGAAACTTAGACCGTCTCGAAACTTCTATCACGGCGGAGCTTGAAGAAGATAAAGGCCTAGTTATCGGTGATTTAACCGTCAGTAAAATTACCGGCGCTGCAGACCTTAATGGCGATATCATCATGGAGTTACGTGATCTGACCGTATTGCAGTGGGTGCTGCCAGACCTTCGTTACGAAAATGCGCATGCGCTTGCACAAATTAATATAAAAGGAAGCACTCAAGCGCCCGACATTACCGGGTCAGTTGAGTTAGCGGCACAGGAGATAGGCTTCGCTCAAAGTGGCTTACTACTTACCGATGTACGAATTGCTGCTTTCGATACACCGACTATTGATAATGGCATTACGTTGGACGGACAAGCACAATCTGGTCAAGGTTGGATCAGTATTGCGGGGTTATTAGAACCGTTAAAGCCAGAACTCGAATTGAACATTAAAGGTGAACAGTTCAGAGCAATTCAAATACCAACGGCAACCATAGATATTAGTCCCGATCTTAAAATTACATTAATTGATGAGCGTATTGATGTATCCGGTGAGGTTAAGGTTCCATTTATACGCATTGATCAACCTGAACTTGCTGAAACCGGAGTTACCGCATCTAGTGATGTTCAGGTTTACAAAAATGGAGAGCCGATACGAGAACAGCAAACAACGCTCTATCCAATTTACGCTGATATTCGGGTAACTCTTGGTGACGATATTAAAGTTTCTGGCTTTGGCTTTGAAGGTGAATTAGGCGGTAGTTTACGACTACGTGAAACACCAACACGTGCTTTAACGGCCAGTGGCAATATCTCGGTCAACAAAGGTTTCTATGAAATCTACGGTCAACGCTTAGAGATTGACCGCGGATCGTTAATCTACAACGGTGGGCCTATTGATAACCCTGGATTAGATTTACGTGTGGAACGTTCATCAGAAAACATGTTAGCAACCGAAGATGTGCGCGTTGGAGCTCAGGTAAGTGGCACCCTGCAAGAGCCAGATTTTCGTTTGTACTCAACCCCCGCGATGCCTGACAGCGAAGTCTTATCCTACTTGATTCTTGGACGTGGATCTGGAGCTGCCACGGCCGGCAATGAGAACCTTCAGCTACAGGCGCTTATTTTACTCGGTTCCAAAGGCACTGACTTTATTGGTGAATCGTTACAAGACACCTTCGGGTTTGATGAGTTTGGCATTGACTCAACAATGAATCCTAACGACACCTCTTTTTACATTGGGAAGTATCTTTCTCCTAAGCTTTATGTGAAGTATGGCGTGGGTTTGTTTGAAGATACCAATACTTTTTTAGTGCGCTATTTGTTATCTGAGAAGCTTATTATTGAGACTACGGCAAGTAGTGAAGCGCAAGGTGGTGATATCTTTTACACCATCGAGAAGTAGAGCAAGCGCGAACAGCGTTATTCGTTACTCGTTATTCGTTATTCGTGGTGGGGTTGGCTTTTTCGAATAACCAATAACGACTAACCAATAACGCTTTTTGGGGTTCTTAAACGAAAAAACCCCGAGCGTTAGCTCGGGGTCTCGTCGTATTTGAAGCCTGGCAGTGTCCTACTCTCACATGGGGAAGCCCCACACTACCATCGGCGCTGAAGCGTTTCACTACTGAGTTCGGAATGGATCAGGTGGTTCCACTTCGCTATGGCCGCCAGGCAAAACTGTTAAACAATATAAACGCGCTGATTGTTTCTTCAATACGGTAATGAACCACTCTACAGAGCCATTCTTTGGTAAAAGCTCGAACTTGTGCCTTGGCTCACAGCCATAAACACCTTCGGTGTTGTATGGTTAAGCCTCACGGGCAATTAGTACGGGTTAGCTCAACGCATTACTACGCTTCCACACCCCGCCTATCAACGTTGTAGTCTCCAACAACCCTTCAGGACAATTACATGTCAGTGAGAGCTTATCTTGAGGCTCGCTTCCCGCTTAGATGCTTTCAGCGGTTATCGATTCCGAACATAGCTACCGGGCAGTGCCACTGGCGTGACAACCCGAACACCAGAGGTTCGTTCACTCCGGTCCTCTCGTACTAGGAGCAACCCCTCTCAACTCTCAAACGCCCACGGCAGATAGGGACCGAACTGTCTCACGACGTTCTAAACCCAGCTCGCGTACCACTTTAAATGGCGAACAGCCATACCCTTGGGACCGACTACAGCCCCAGGATGTGATGAGCCGACATCGAGGTGCCAAACACCGCCGTCGATATGAACTCTTGGGCGGTATCAGCCTGTTATCCCCGGAGTACCTTTTATCCGTTGAGCGATGGCCCTTCCATTCAGAACCACCGGATCACTATGACCTGCTTTCGCACCTGCTCGACGTGTCTGTCTCGCAGTTAAGCTGGCTTGTGCCATTACACTAACCGTACGATGTCCGACCGTACTTAGCCAACCTTCGTGCTCCTCCGTTACTCTTTGGGAGGAGACCGCCCCAGTCAAACTACCCACCAGGCACTGTCCTCGATCCCGATAAGGGACCTAAGTTAGAACATCAAACATACAAGGGTGGTATTTCAAGGATGGCTCCACGTCAACTAGCGCCAACGCTTCATAGCCTCCCACCTATCCTACACATGGAGGTTCAATGTTCAGTGCCAAGCTGTAGTAAAGGTTCACGGGGTCTTTCCGTCTAGCCGCGGGTACACCGCATCTTCACGGCGATTTCAATTTCACTGAGTCTCGGGTGGAGACAGCGTGGCCATGGTTACACCATTCGTGCAGGTCGGAACTTACCCGACAAGGAATTTCGCTACCTTAGGACCGTTATAGTTACGGCCGCCGTTTACCGGGGCTTCGATCAAGAGCTTCGCTTACGCTAACCCCATCAATTAACCTTCCGGCACCGGGCAGGTGTCACACCCTATACGTCATCTTTCGATTTTGCAGAGTGCTGTGTTTTTAATAAACAGTCCCAGCCACCTGGTCACTGCGGCCAGCTCCAGCTCCCCCCGCAAGGGGTTCACTAGCTCTGGCGTACCTTCTCCCGAAGTTACGGTACTATTTTGCCTAGTTCCTTCACCCGAGTTCTCTCAAGCGCCTTAGTATTCTCTACCTGACCACCTGTGTCGGTTTCGGGTACGGTCAACATGTACCTGAAGCTTAGAGGCTTTTCCTGGAAGCAGGGCATCAACAACTTCGCATCCGTGGATGCTCGTCTCGTATCTCAGTCTTAGTCGCCCGGATTTTCCTAAGCAACCAACCTACATACTTTCACCGGGATAACCAACACCCGGCTTGCCTAGCCTTCTCCGTCCCCCCATCGCAGTACATGTCGGTTCAGGAATATTAACCTGATTCCCATCGACTACGCCTCTCGGCCTCGCCTTAGGGGCCGACTTACCCTACCCTGATTAGCATGGGATAGGAAACCTTGGTCTTCCGGCGTGGGGGTTTTTCACCCCCATTATCGTTACTCATGTCAGCATTCGCACTTCTGATACCTCCAGCATGCTTCTCAACACACCTTCAACGGCTTACAGAACGCTCCCCTACCCAGCAACATCGTTGCTGCCGCAGCTTCGGTGCATGGCTTAGCCCCGTTACATCTTCCGCGCAGGCCGACTCGACTAGTGAGCTATTACGCTTTCTTTAAAGGATGGCTGCTTCTAAGCCAACCTCCTAGCTGTCTGAGCCTTCCCACATCGTTTCCCACTTAGCCATGACTTTGGGACCTTAGCTGGCGGTCTGGGTTGTTTCCCTCTTCACGACGGACGTTAGCACCCGCCGTGTGTCTCCCGGATAGTACTCACTGGTATTCGGAGTTTGCATGGGGTTGGTAAGTCGGGATGACCCCCTAGCCCAAACAGTGCTCTACCCCCAGTGGTATTCGTCCGAGGCTCTACCTAAATAGATTTCGGGGAGAACCAGCTATCTCCGGGCTTGATTAGCCTTTCACTCCGATCCACAAGTCATCCCCATCTTTTTCAACAGATGTGGGTTCGGTCCTCCAATTGATGTTACTCAATCTTCAACCTGCTCATGGATAGATCGCCCGGTTTCGGGTCTATACCTTGCAACTAAAACGCCCAGTTAAGACTCGGTTTCCCTACGGCTCCCCTATACGGTTAACCTTGCTACAAAATATAAGTCGCTGACCCATTATACAAAAGGTACGCAGTCACCCTCGAAGGGCTCCTACTGCTTGTACGTAGACGGTTTCAGGTTCTATTTCACTCCCCTCGCCGGGGTTCTTTTCGCCTTTCCCTCACGGTACTGGTTCACTATCGGTCAGTTGGGAGTATTTAGCCTTGGAGGATGGTCCCCCCATATTC